>NZ_JBOFZA010000041.1:0-1193 GCF_051654945.1 Serratia sp. (in: enterobacteria) | reverse complement strand
CCTTTCAGTCTACACTCCGGTGAAGAGGAAGGAGGGGCTGCTGTAGAAAAGGATACAAGTAAACCATTCTAAGAGGTAGTTAATGAGCTATGTGTTAGGATTGAAGAGTCAGATTGACTTCGGTAAGAAGTACAAAGGGATGTATGTTAATACTGTGGTAGAGATGGACCCCAAGTGGGTCCTCTTTGTTGCTGAGAATCATCCGCATCACAAGTTTAACCGGTACGTCCTAGCACGGGCTCAGAAGTACGTTAACCAAATGGGAGAGAAACCTGTTGAAAATATATGTGACTGATATTGAAGGTAACAATCTCTATCAGCATATCACTCTCTTTCACTGTGCATGGGTAATTGATTACTTGACCAAAGAGCGTTGGGGCTACCGCCCTGACCAATTGGAAGAGTATTGTCAAAAGCTCGCTGAGGCCGATGTTGTTGTAGGCCACAATATTGTAGACTTTGATATGCCAGCACTGAAGAAATTGAACAGTGTGTTGAACACTAAAGCAGTGTTTGATACATTAGTGTTATCTCGTATGTTGGAACCTGACCGAATCCAAGGCCACTCTCTGGACTCTTGGGGTAAGGCACTAGGTTGCCACAAGGGTGACTTCGGTAAGCAAGATAATGCTTGGGAAGTCTTCACTGAAGAGATGTATGAATATTGTGAGCAAGACGTTGTTGTTACCATGATGCTTTATGAGCACCTGTGTAACCTTGCCAATTTTGACCCCACCAAGCCTCCTGTTTCCGAACTCACTTGGGAGGAATTTTAATGAGTGTGTGGTCTAACATTGAGGGGACAGCTAAAGTCCCCAAAGTGATACGTGTTGGCCTTAAAGAAATAATCAAAGACAAATTCCATAAAGGAGATTATGTCTTAGAGGATTTCGAAGAACTTGAAGGTTTTGATTACCACAAGTTCAGAGTATTCAAGTTTAGTTTCCGGTATGAAAATGATGGAATGAGTGCCGCACACAGAGCACAAGAGTTCATAAAAGAACTTGAGTGGTACGGTATTCAGTATGATTTTGTTGCCAGTGTCCGTTTCTTAGGTTAAGGAGTAATTATGTCTTTGTTGTCTGCACCGCGTCTCCACCAACTGATTGAAGAAGGTGTTATCACTGCTCTCCACGAAAATGTCAACGCTGCGAGTATTGATATCCGAATCGGTAATAAGATTCTGCTTGAAA
>NZ_JBOFZA010000040.1:0-11589 GCF_051654945.1 Serratia sp. (in: enterobacteria) | reverse complement strand
ATTGAGGCGGTTGCCAGCGTGGCCGAATCGTCGGCTGGATGAGCTGTTGCCGTACGCCAGCAATCACTTCAGTTAACTTACGGAAAACCCCAACCTCACGCCACGACACAAGGTGCCATCACCGGGCGTTTACAAATGAGCCTTACGGTTAGGCATTTTATTTCTCCGTATGATGAACATAACGGCATGTTACCTAGACGAAAAACAATTGGAATGTGAGTTCACCGCACCATGACGCTTCACAAATCCGTAGTGCGTGAGGAACCGGTTCAGTGCTTTCACGGCCCGTCGCAGGTGATGTCGCGTCCGGGCGAAAATCAGGAAATCATCCATAAACTGGGCATAGCGCAGATGAGGCTGTTGTTCAACGTACCGGTCCGTTTCCGTCAAATGAAAGGCCGCCAGAAGGGGACTCAGGGTGGAGGCACGGGGAATGCCTTTGGTCGACCCCACATGCGTGGGGAAGACACCAATATATTGTGAAAGAGCGATGATTGAAACACAATATTTATGGATTATGTGTGTGATCTTGTGGGACCTGGATGACGCCACCCGCAATACCTTGCGCCAGTAATTCCATCAGTGTCGCAAAGCGAAAAAATCCTGGATATTGCAGGCAGATGTAGTCCATTTGGACTTTTGATGAGCTGTCGAGCACTTGCTTAAAAGCTTCCATGTAGTCATAGCAACCCTGCAGTAATTGGCTATCACCATTTTCTGTCGTAGGAAATCGGCAGCTATAATCGTGGACTGTCTTCGCCAGTTGCTGTTGATCTGCGGTTAAATCGATCACGTTTACCCCCTGAAATGTGTGACTCTGGATGGTGACCCTATTGGGTTAAGAAGCTTTTTTTCGATATCGGTATCCGCTGGGGTGTCTGACGCTAATGGGCGTTTAACCCGGGTCAGCCGTTGTGGTGCAACATGCCAGCGGGTACCGCTTTCGGTTTGAATAGAGACTGTTTTTTTATTCAGACGAACCGGAACACCCGTTACCGTTTGCCATAGTCAGACCGGAAGTTGACCCCCTCTCCGGGCCGAAAATCCGCCACGTTTTGTCTGGTTCGCTGGCGCAGTAACACGTTGAGGCGATCCACAATTAGGGTTGTGTACCGTTATCAACATGTCCTCAGGCATATCATCAATGAGTTCAACAAGATCCATTGCCTGCGCGACGTTTCTGGTTAATTGTTTTTTCATGGAAATTGAGTCCGTTATCTCGTCAGTCACTTAATCGTCGATATCAGGGGGACAAATAATCCAGGTACTGCCCCCAAAAAGTACGTGACCTACGACGTGCTCCCAGGTTTCTGCTTCTGCCAATTTCGTTTTCACTGACAAAAAATCGGCATGGCTCAGGATGATTTCCCCGTGCTCACCCGGTGAGGCCAAGACATAGCCGTCAGCCAACGGTGTTTTTACAGATTGAGCGCCTCGCACCGATCGCCGGTAAAAACTTTTTATACACCCACCGTTTCGCAGGGCTGATAAAATAGCATTCTCGGGTATACGCATACTAAACCTGCTTATGACGGGAAAGGGTCTGGTAAACGGTCGGCTGGGATACCGCGAATGACTCAGCTAGATCGCTGATCGAGTGCTGCCCGGTTTCATGCATCCGGCACGGTTCTTTTTGTTGTTTATCTGATAACCCCGGTTGTTTTCCCCGGTGCTTCCCTTTCGTCCGAGCAATGGCCATGCCTTCGCGGGTGCGCAGATGTATCAGATCTCCTTCGAACTCAGCAAAAGTAGCCAGCACGTTAAAGAGCATTTTCCCTATCGGATCAGCCGGATCATAGATACGGCTTCCCAGTGCCCACTTCATGCTGCTAGCCAGCAGGGCGTCTGCGATCTCCCGTGCGTCAGGAACCGAACGGGCCAGACGATCACGTTGAGGTACAACCAGAGTGTCGCCACGGCGAACCGCAGCAAGCGCCTGATCCAGATCAGACCTCTGCCGGTTTGAATCGGTCAGTCTTTTATCGATGTAAATTCTGTCCGGGGAAACACTCAGTTTGCCCCGTGCTTCCTGCTGAGCCGTTAAATCCTGTTTGTCGGTAGAGCACCGAGCATAGCCGATCCGTATTTCAGTCATGAATGTGTGCGTTTAAGGGGCCATGAAAGAGATTGATACCGTACCAGTTATATGAGACAACGTCAGCAGTGATTTTCTCTGGAGTACAAGCATTCCTTTTGACTGTCCGTTGAGCGATCCTCTTACGGACAGATAAAACAGCGATGACAAAGTTTTGGCGGCTTGCCGCTTAGAACCCCAGATCGCGACTCGGCAATGAAAATGACCGGGTTGACCGTTGACGACCTGGCGCAAATCCGCCATTAATCTATCGCTTTAACAGGCAGGGTAGGCATTGTTAGACAAGACCGGATCCATTACCTCAGAAAACACCACTTCAGCGCTCAGCCATCTCGCGTTCTGCGCCCTAACGGCACTGGGTCTGGCGCGTCAGGACGGCATAGCCGGCACACCCTATGCCGAAAATCTGTTTCTTATTCGCTGGTTGGCCACGGCCCAAAAGCAGAAGCGATTTCCCAAAAGCGTCGCCGTCGACATCAGCTGGCTACTCGAACGCGGGCGTAAGCACGGACCGGCCGGAAAACTGCGTCAGCATCTGGACTACCTGTGGCGCTCCTGCAGTGGCAATCTGTCCGCACAATCAGACCTATTTCGGCTCACCTACGCCTCAGAAACACTGAAAGACCAGGGCTGGGACAATGACGTGATGGATGCTCGGGAGTGGAAATCCGGAGTGGCTCTGACGCCGTCACTTAACAACGGCTTCTACGTCGAGAAAACAGTGCTGAATGCTGCCTTTTCCCAGGACGGACGCCATCTGCACCCTGTACCCTTTCGCATTATCGGTGACATTGTCACCTTTATCCATGTTATGACGGAATATGGTCTGAACGCGAGGATCGTCGACAGCACCCGAGATCATCATACGGTCGTGCTGGAACCCACGTAGCACTGTTCCCAGTCAAACCGGTCAAAAGGAAACACCGATGACAATGGCCGATTTTTGCCGAATGGCGGAGCATATACAGCAGTTGGACGCGCAAGGTGTCACGGAGCCGTACCAGGTTATCAACCGCATAGCACGCCAACCCCCATGATGCCACGTTTCGCCAGTTTTTGACGAATCCCGATGCGCGCGCATATCCATCTTCCGGCTGAATTACACGCCCTGTGCGTGAAGAGCGAAGAAGAAGATAACCACGCTGCTGAAGCTACCCACCACGTAGACAAAGCAGTGAAAAAGCTCCGCGACCAACGGTTTTTTGCATTTATACCTGATGTGTTACAGCCCCTGGTTGCACATCAGGATCGTGTACAGGGGCTGGCGACAGGCCAACAGTAGAAAGTATAAAATTCTGCACTCGCCGCGATGCCGTTTCAGCATCGCGCCCACGAACCTGGCTGTTCAGTGAATCCACCATACGCAGCAAAACAGCATTATCGCTAGTGACATGGTCAGTCAGAAAGGCTTTCAGTTTCGGGTGCGCGTCATAAACAAGAACGCGATGTTTAAGGAGCATATCGGCCCCATACAATTTTCTATGTTTAGCCCCCGACACAGCTTGATGACTCTGCTGATAATGGTCCATTACTATACGACCAAAATTTTCAAGAAAGTTATTACCATTTACTGTAATGCTTTTAATAATATCCAAGAGACTAAACGTTTTCAACTCGTGTGGGCCCAAAAAGAAAGACACTGTATCCGTATCAGTATTACACTCTGTTTTAAATAGTCCTTCGTATGATTCGTTTGCACAAGAGGTAAGATTCTCAAAAATAGTCAGCGGACCTAAGTGACAGCCAACAGGAACTTCACGTTCGCATGAATGCAGGAGGTCATATAGATGTGATAACACCTCTGATTTTTTATCGCTCCTGAATAAATCTTTAAATCTATCCCATAACCCCATGTAGGTTGCCTCTTTTTTATTATCAGCGGTGAACATCCGTTGAACACGGGAGTCTGAAAGGGTATATGTATTATTATGCATGCTTACTTGTAATCCACTCATATATTAAATCCTCATTTTAAATAACAGGTATAAATGTTTAACATGGAAAGTTGCTCATCACTTTCATTTTTTGCTCAGGGTGTGACATTGGTGGGCGTTGGTGCATGGATAGGGTAAGGTTGCAGTCTCCCTTGGCGTTGTGTTTATGCGGCATCGTTAATGGGGTCACCGAATGAGCTGGGCCAATAATACCGGTTTAGCAAGATCCGCCGTAAACCCTCGCCCAGTGCGGGCGGGGATATAAGGCGAAAAGCCCGTAGGGCTTTAAAGATCAGTCAGGTGTTGACTGACTCTGAACGTAGGCTCTGAGCGTTTCAATCGTTGCCCCTCCTGTGCTACAGACAAAGTATGATCTCGACCACAGCAGCCCTGTTTTGCTCTGCATTCGTAACTGTGTATTTTGCTAGCGTAATAACCGCGATGATACCGATTTCAGGTTGTTAACCATCATGCTTACCGCCAGTTTGGGTGGGTAGGCGACCAGAAGGTGTACATGGTCTGGCTCCCCGTCCATTATCTATGATTTCGCATTCCAGCTTTGCGCCAGCAGATAAGAACGCTTCCCGTAGTCGTTCCATCATGCGACCATCAAAGAGTTTATGGCGGTACTTTGTTGTGAAAATCAGATGCACAACCAGCCTGCTCACGCTGTGCCTTTTCCGGAGAAATCCTTCCAGCGCTTCATGTTGATAACTCAATTGATATATCCACCTAAGCTGTTAAAATAAATGAACTATATCAATGAGCGCTGAGTATGTTAAGAGCCACAAAAGTACGCATCTATCCCACACCAGAACAGGCGGAATATCTCAACGCCCAATTTGGTGCGGTACGTTTTGCGTATAACAAGGCTCTGCATATAAAAAAACAGGCGTATAAGCGCCATGGCGTGAGCTTAAGCCCGCGCAAAGACCTGAAACCGTTACTCGCGGTCGCGAAAAAATCCCGTAGGTACACATGGCTGAAAGAATATGATTCTATCGCCCTTCAACAGGCAGTGATTAATCTCGATGTCGCTTTTTCCAATTTCTTTAATCCGAAGCTGAAAGCGCATTTCCCGGCGTTTAAGCGCAAACACGGTAAACAATCCAGCTACCACTGTGTCGGGGTGAAAGTAAAGTGCTCGAAAGCGCAATCAAAATTCCGAAAATTGCGCCGATAGAAGCGCGTCTGCATCGTGAAATAACAGGTACAGTGAAAAGTATTACTCTGAGCCGTTCAGCGACAGGTAAATATCACGCCTCAATACTCTGTAACGATGGTATAGAAGCGCCAGCAAAACCAACCCTGATAACGCGTGTCGCAGGGCTGGATATGGGGCTGGCACACTACGCCATCAAATCTGACGGCGTTAAGATTGCAAATCCACGCCACCTTATCAATGCCAGCCGTAACCTGCGGCGGAAGCAGAAAGCCCTGTCCCGAAAGAAAAAAAGCAGTGCGAATCGTCGCAAAGCCCGTATACAACTTGCAGCCGTACACGAACGGGTAGCGAATGCCCGCGCTGACTTCCAGCACAAACTCTCCCGGGCAATTATTGACGAAACCCAAGCAGTAATTGTGGAGACGCTGAAAACAGCAAATATGATGAAAAACCACAATCTGGCCCGCGCTATCGGTGATGCAGGCTGGAATGGGTTCATCAAAAAACTGGAATACAAAGCAGCAGAAAAAGGCGTTCATCTGGTCAAACTGGATCAATGGTTCGCCAGTTCAAAAACCTGTCATTGCTGCGGACACAAAATGCCGGAAATGCCGCTGAATAAGCGCATCTGGCAATGTCCTGGATGCGGAGTTGAGCATGACCGCGATATCAATGCGTCACTCAATATCCGGCACCAAGGCATACTGGAATTACAGGCAGCGGGACTCGTCGTTTCTGCCCACAGAGGCCAGCGTAAATCCGTCATACAGACGGTTGTGGCCTGAGAAGTGGGAAGCCTCGCCGTTTACGGCGGGGAGCAGTCACGATCATGACGCAGACGTGCTGATCGCGTATGCTCTGTACTTTGGATGTAATACATGGCGAAAGTTGATGTCGTCTGCCCTCAGTGCAATGAAACCCATGGCGTTCGATGTAACGGACATTCCGCATCCGGTGTCCAACATGACATCTGCATCACGGCTTAAAAAGCGTTCAGATCAGCGTTAGCGACTCTGGGGCCAAGCCAGACACACACCAGACCATTGCTAATATGGCAATGAACGCTTCCAGATACAGGAATACCGCTCGAGTGCTGGGTATCAGCCTCAATACAGTTCTGCGGCACTTAAAAAATTTTTGTGGTGAGCAAGAAATAGACCCAACGGTGAGAGCGACATAATCTTAATCTTCGCATACATATCAAACGACTGACCCGCAGAACAATGTGTTTTTTCGACGTCAGAGGAAATGCACGATAAGATCATCGGTGGGTCTCTGACTATTCATCACTACCAATAAATCTGCGTCACGATCGGTTAATGGCCGGAGCTAGAGTAGCGTGAATTGTGTTTTCACTACGTTCGACAAACACGATGTTCATTTTTTGATAAAAATCCGCCCCACATCAATTAAAACCAGAAATCCATTTCGCCGCAACGTCATTTTCTAGTATGAAATTCCACAATATCTTTGTGATGTGAATCACGGCATTTAGAGTGAGTGTCATTAAAAGCAAATAAAATCAATTAGATAAATAAATTTAGCTAAATTAATAAAATTCAAAAAGAGAATAATTTTCTATTTAGGAATGAAATTAACGCTGAAAAAGACAAGCTTTTCTCCAAAGTAGGTAATAGTCTATAAAAAACATTAACACGAGTTTCGATAATGCTAGGAAACGAAACAACTTCCCACTGTCTACTTGCCTGGCTCAAGCGAGAGGTCAGGCCTGCATTAGGATGTACGGAACCTATCGCCATTGCCTTTGCCGCAGCAACGGCGGCCCGGTATGCTGAAGGAAATATCATTGAAGTGTTCGGTAAAATATCAAGGAATCTGTATAAAAACGCCGATGGCGTCAGATTGCCGAACATATCCGGTAATGGTGTACAGCTTGCTGCGGCAATTGGCGCTGTAGGGGGTGATGCGTCACTGATGCTGGAAGTATTGCGAAACGTTAAGCCAGAACATGTTTTTCTTGCCAAGAAATTAGTCAGTGAAAACAAAGTATGCATTCAAACCGTGGACAGCGATGTACTTATTTACGTTGAGCTTACCGTTATTACAGATATAAAGCAGTGTCGGGTGGTCATCGAAGATGACCATATCAATATGACGCATTTATCTGTCGATGGCGTAGCATATCACCTGGCGCAACAGGCCAATGTCAATGACCGCCATTCGGCGACACCGCATCAATTTTCAATTCAGAACGCCGTGGATTTTATTCAGAACGTCGACTACGACAGCATTACGTTTATGCGAGAAGCCATACGGCTCAATAGTGCGCTGTCCGAGGAAGGAAAGCGCGCGCCGTATGGGTTAAATGTCAATGGCGCTCTGCGCTTGGCCGACGCCGATATTTTTCTCCATCACAGCCTTAAAGATCAGATTGTTATCGATACGGTCGCCGCTTCCGACGCCAGAATGGGCGGTGCCGCCTTGCCGGCCATGACCAACTTCGGTTCGGGGAATCAAGGCATCGTCGCCACGATGCCCGTCGTGACACTGGCTAAGTATCTGCAGTGCAGCGAAGAAGAGCTCGTGCGCGCCGTCGCGCTATCTCATCTGGTCGCTATTTCCATTCATTCGCGTTACGCGCGTTTGTCGGCCTTGTGCGCGGCTTCTACCGCCGCGATGGGGGCCGCCGCAGGCATGGCCTGGCTGCTCAGCAAAGATTACGCGATGATCGGCGGTGCCATTAAAAACATGATCGGCGACATCAGCGGCATTATCTGCGACGGCGCATCAGCCACCTGCGCGATGAAGGTGTCCAGCACCACGGCAAGCGCCATCAGATCAGTGCTGATGGCCAAACATCATTTTGTCGCGAATCAACACGACGGCATCGTCCATAAAGATGTGGAAATGACGATTGATGCCTTGTGTCAATTGGCGGCATCAGCAATGCAACACACCGACAGACAAATTATTCAAATCATGTCGGACAAGGCACCCTAAAAAACCAACTATCTATAATCAGACCAAAAAAGGCAACCTTATGAAACCCGTACCCTCTATTGCGACATTGGCCGTACACGCCGGCAACCAAACCGACCCAGGGCATAACGCCATATTTCCCCCGATCGTCACAGCCAGTTCGTTTATTCAACCCAACCTCGGTGAAGGCGGCGATTTTTGTTACTCCAGAGTGGCGAATCCTACGCGAAGCGCCTATGAAAGTGCATTGGCCGAACTTGAAGGCGGCATCTATTGCACGGCGACCGCATCCGGAATGGCGGCGACATCGCTGGTACTCGAATTATTGCCTTGCGATTCACACGTCATCGCCATGTGCGGCGTTTACGGCGGCACCTGGCGGATATTTGAAAAACTGCGGAAAATGACCTCTGGAATGACATTCACTTACGTTGATCTCAACGATCTGCAGGCTGTCAATGCCGCCGTGCAGCCAAATACCCGTTTGATCTGGATCGAAACCCCGACGAATCCGCTGCTGGAGTTGGTCGACATTCAAGACGTTTGCCGGATCGCCAAAGCACGGAATATCACCACGTGCGTAGACAATACCTTCGCCAGCGCGTGGAACCAACGGCCGCTGGAACTGGGGGCTGATATGGTGATGCTTTCCACGAGCAAATATATTGGCGGGCACTCCGATTTGATCGGCGGTGCCGTGATCACCCACCGTCAACACTTGGCCGAACAGTTGAATTTTATCAAAACTACCGTCGGTGCCATTGCTTCCCCGTTCGATGCTTATCTGGCACTCCGCGGCCTGAAAACCCTGGACGTGCGCATGCAACGGCAGTGTCAAAACGCACAAGTCATCGCCGAGTTTCTTGAGGGGCACCCCGCTATTGTCAGCGTCTGCTACCCGGGACTTAAATCGCACCCTCAGTACGCCCTGTGCCAGAAACAGATGCGTTCGGGAGCCGCTGTCGTCACCGTCCGTTTAAAAGGCGACATCCATAATGTTAAAGCATTTTTACCGCGGTTGAATTATTTCGTGTTAGCCGAATCTCTCGGTGGTGTCGAAAGCATGGTGAACCATTCCGCCTCCATGTCGCATGGTGCGATGACCGGCGAAGAAAGGGAGTCTATCGGTATTTATGACACGACGCTGCGCCTGTCGATAGGCATCGAAGATGCCGGCGATCTGGTCGGCGATCTTGACCATGCTCTCTCCTGCATTTCTTGATAATAAAAAGGAAAACTAAAAATGCACGATTACGGGATATGGACCATCATCACACCGCTGGTGACTATTTTTCTGGCGATTTTTACCCGGCAAGTGATCTTGTCGTTGCTGGCCGGGATTTTTGTCGGCTTTGTTGTGATCAACCACAGCCTGCTTGGCGGGGTCGGCGCCACCCTGAATGGCATCATCGATACTTTCGCCTCTGCGGGCAATGCCAGAACGGTCATCTTTATGGTCATGATCGGCGGCATTATGCGGCTCATTGTGGTGACCGGCGGGGTCAGAAGGCTGGTACAATTTTTAACCGAGAAAAATGACTATGTCACCAATAAGCGCGCCGTGCAGTTATTGGCGATGATCGTTACCTCACTGATTTTTATTGAAAGCTCCATCAATCAGTTGATTGCCGGTGCCTCTACCAAAGACCTGGCCAGACGCTACCGGGTATCACCCGAGAAGATGTCTTACATCATCCAGACATCCTGCGTTTCCGTCTGCTCTTCGGTCATGATCAACGGCTGGGGTGCGGCAATGATGGGGGTGATTGGGGTGCAAATAGCCAAAGGTTATCTTGACGGAGAGCCGTTTGAAATTTTAGCGAGCGCTATGGTGTGGAATATTATGGCCTGGTTTTCACTGGCCTCGGTGTTGTTTTATATTCTTTCCGGTTTTTCATGGGGGCCGATGAAAAAGGCTGAGATCCGCTTTGATGAAAATGCGGACCTCCTCGCCGAGGAAGATAGCAAACGGGAAGACGAAGTCATCGATCATCCGGCATGCAATTCGTTGCTTAACTTTTTCATTCCTATCCTCTCGACCGTACTGATGGTTCCTGTCGCGCTCTATATGACCGGTGACGGTCAATTCTCCAGGGGCAGCGGCTCCATGTCCGTTTACTCCGGCGTAATGTTCGGCACCTTAGTTTCCTTCATCTGGTTTACCTTGCGGGGTGTTTTAAATATTGAAAACTTTTTCAAAGAGTTATATATCGGTTACGCCAGCATGGTGAAAATCAGCTCCATCATGATTTTGGCCTTCCTGATGGGACACATTTCTGCAGAACTCAATACCGGACAATATATTGCTGCGGTGACCTCCGGCGTGATCCCCTCCGGCTATTCCATCGGTTTCATCTTCCTGATCAGCGCCGTCATGTCGTTGGCTACCGGTACGTCGTGGGGCACTTTCGCGATCATGATCCCTATCGGCGTGCAGTTGGGCGTCTCTCTTGGTATTCCAGTAGAATATATGATCGGTGCGGCCATTGCCGGTTCTATTTTCGGCGACATGACGTCCCCGATATCCAGCGATGCCATTGTGGCCTCTATGGCAACCAACTGCGAGCATATCGAGCATATAAGAACGCAGTTTCCGTACGCATTGGTGACGGGCGGACTGGCGCTACTGGTTTATCTGGCGCTCGGTTTTTCGCTTTAAACTCGCAAATCGTGGGGGCATCCTCAGACATGGCCCCTAGTCACCGCCCATTCGACAAGAAATTGCTCACAGGAAACACGTACCGCTCATGGCACACCTGTCTGCCCAGAGAATGCAGGCCAACCAACAGATTTTCTTTCTGTCCGACGATGCGGATAACCTGAGAGAACGGCAGTTCGGCATGTATCCTGAGTCAATTCATGTGTTTGGCGGGTTTCATAGTACGATGCGGCTGACGGTGCTTATGCTGTATGCAAAAGGGCTGCAGGTGTCAGACCCAGTAAAGTTTCGGCGCTTCTGGAAAGCAGTAAAACGATACCTCTGGCATGACAATGTTGTCGCCGCACTGGAGATATCGATAATGGCGTCATGTATTGCGATGATCCTGAGCGCAACTATACAGGCCTGAAATCCCTGCCATAACACCTGGATGAAATGTATACCTACATCCGGAACAATAAAATGCACCGGTACGGAGAGCCGGTTTCAACGGCGTTTGTGGAATCAACGATAAATGAAGTGATCGCCAGACGAATGGCCAAAAAACAACAGATGCAGTGGAGCAGAAAAGGGGCGCATTATTTGTGTCAGACCCGGACCGCTGTTCTGAATAACGAACGGCAGGATAAATTCGCCTGCTAGGCTGTGTCCCTTAATTTGTATTAGTCGCGACTTGATCTGACACTGGACCTTGCAAGGTTGAGAGTTACCGGTTTTGATATGGGTGTCGAATCCTTATACAAAACACGAGGTAACTCTCATGCTTCATACTAACAATCCCATCATCAAACATAAA
>NZ_JBOFZA010000039.1:0-1025 GCF_051654945.1 Serratia sp. (in: enterobacteria) | reverse complement strand
CATTCGGCTGAGCCTTAGGACCCGACTAACCCTGATCCGATTAGCGTTGATCAGGAAACCTTAGTCTTTCGGCGAGGGGGTTTCTCACCCCCTTTATCGTTACTTATACCTACATTTGCTTTTCCACACGCTCCAGAGTACCTTACGATACGCCTTCAACGCAGAGTGGAATGCTCCCCTACCAATCTACATCAGTAGATTCCATAGCTTCGGTAAACAGCTTATACCCGATTATTATCCACGCCAAATTCCTCGACTAGTGAGCTGTTACGCACTCTTTAAATGAATGGCTGCTTCCAAGCCAACATCCTAGCTGTCTTAGCAATCTGACTTCGTTAGTTTAACTTAGCTGTTATTTGGGGACCTTAGCTGATGGTCTGGATTCTTCTCCTCTCGGGCACGGACCTTAGCACCCATGCCCTCACTCCTAATCTAAAACTAATGCGCATTCGGAGTTTATCAAGACTTGATAGGCGGTGAAGCCCTCGCATCTAATCAGTCGCTCTACCTCACATTAGTAAAAATTAAGGCTGCACCTAAATGCATTTCGGGGAGTACGAGCTATCTCCGAGTTTGATTAGCCTTTCACCCCTACCCTCAGGTCATCCGGAAGCTTTTCAACGCTTATCGGTTCGGTCCTCCAGTTGGTGTTACCCAACCTTCAACCTGCCCAAGGGTAGATCACTCGGTTTCGCGTCTACCACTACCAACTAAAACGCCCTATTAAGACTCGCTTTCGCTTCGGCTGCAGAACTCATGTTCCTTAACCTTGCTGGCAACGGTAACTCGTAGGTTCATTATGCAAAAGGCACGCCGTCACAGCACGAAGCTGCTCCGACCGCTTGTAGGCGCACGGTTTCAGGGACTATTTCACTCTTCTATTCGAAGTACTTTTCACCTTTCCTTCACAGTACTGGTTCGCTATCGGTCTCTCGGGAGTATTTAGCCTTACCGGATGGTCCCGGCAGATTCACACAGAATTTCACGTGTTCCGCGCTACTCAGGATACCACTATGCTTCGTTTA
>NZ_JBOFZA010000038.1:0-171912 GCF_051654945.1 Serratia sp. (in: enterobacteria) | reverse complement strand
GGAATGAAACAGATTTGCCTGGCGGCAATAGCGCGGTGGTCCCACCTGACCCCATGCCGAACTCAGAAGTGAAACGCCGTAGCGCCGATGGTAGTGTGGGGTCTCCCCATGCGAGAGTAGGACACTGCCAGGCATCAATTAAAGTAAAAAGCCCTGCGTGAAAACGCAGGGCTTTTTGCTATGGGTCGAAAACAGAGCAGCCCCTCACCCCAACCCTCTCCCACAGACGGATCGAGAGCAGCATAAGCCCCTGTTGGAGGGAGTCCGGCGTCGTGGGTGAGCCTGTGCGGCTGCGGAAAGAATGGGGACTATTAACGGACGCGATCGGTTCCCTCTCCTGGGGGAGAGGGTTAGGGTGAGGGGGCTACCTCTTTACCTGCATTAACCACCGAGCAATAAACCGCGCGATTGCCTCAGGCTGATTGATATCTAACAACGGCACAATACCGTCAATCTCCTTGTCGCTGGCTATGGCAATAACGTGCTGATCAAGCATATCTGCAAGAGGTTTACCGACCTCCTCGCGATAAAGAACAATTTTGCTGATCTGCTCATGCTTGAATCCTTCCACCAGGATCAAATCCACCCGACTGCGATCGAATCTGCTGGCCAGATACTGCAGATCCAAAGGCGCTTGCTCTGGGGTTTCGGTCATTAATGCCCAGCGCCGATCGCTGGCAACCAGCGTTTGATCTGCACCTGCTTTGCGTAGTTCATAACTGTCCTTACCGGGCATATCCACATCCATATCATGATGAGTATGCTTGATCAGACCAACGCGTATCTGCTGCTGTTTTAATAGCGGGATCAATTGCTTAAGTAGCGTAGTTTTACCTGTACCGCTATAAGCGGCGATAGCCAGCAAGGGGGGTAATGCGCCGGTCATCGATCGCTCTCCTTTTCCTGTTGCCACTGTTGGCAATCCTCTGGCGTATTCAAATTACGAAAGGCATCTTGCTGCCCACTAAATACCACCGGCTGAGCACCGATAGCTGCCATGAACAGCATCAATTTACGTTCCCCTTGCCCCAGATAGTGGCTTAGCCTATCTACCAGGCAGGTATGCAATAAGGCGAATGTTGGATGATCACGCTCACCATCGTTGGCATAGGCAGCCAGCGCGTTGCCTTTATGCTGCCACAGTTGCTCTACCAGATTGATAGGAAAGTCGGGTACGTCACAAGGGGCGCAGACAATCCATGGCGTGCGGGCATAAGTGAGGCCTGCCAAGATCCCGCCCAGGGGACCTGGGTAATCCGCCGTCAGATCGCCGACAACCGGCAAACCGCTTTGCTGATAACTCTGCTGATTACGGTTGGCACTGATGATCACCTGGCTCACTTGCGGTGTTAATCGGCTCAGTACGTGCTGGTACAGGGTTTTATCCCCCACTTGCACCAATCCCTTATCTTTCCCTCCCATGCGGGTAGAGCGTCCACCGGCCAGAATAACGCCGGTTATATTTGCATGCATAGTCATCATCCAGCCCCTCTCCAATGCCCTGATTGTAGCGCTAAACCTGTTTAGACATCATGATTTACCTTTATTGACACGCTGGTTCTTTCACTACGTAGTCAAGCCTGCTACTTTGTGGGTTTAAACCCGTCGTCTTTCAAGCTGCAGCTCGAAATCCATAGGGTTACTCACTTCACTGGATGATATCTTGATATGAAAACGCATCGCGTAAACGAGCTGATTGAGCTCTTGCACCCGGCCTGGCAACAGGATCCCGATCTCAACCTGATTCAGTTTTTGCAAAAACTGGCGCAGGAAGCGGGTTTTCAGGGGGAACTGGGTGAACTGAGCGATGACATCTTGATCTACCATCTGAAAATGCGTGGCAGTGCGGGCAGCGAACAGATCCCAGGCCTGAAGAAAGACTACGAAGACGATTTTAAAACGGCGTTGCTGCGTGCCCGTGGCGTGATAAAAGATTAGCATTCATGCGGTACGGTCATCAGTGGCGATGATTAGTGCTACTCTTTCTTATTCTTGGCACGCCGTTGTCATCTGGCGAACTGAACGGTTGGTATGAACAACTCGGCATTTAATTTTGAAACCCTTTCCCCCGATCTGATTATGGATGCGCTGGAAGGGATCGGTTTGCGTGTTGATTCTGGGCTGACAGCGCTCAACAGCTATGAAAACCGCGTTTACCAGTTTATGGATGAAGACCGTAAGCGTTACGTGGTGAAATTTTATCGCCCGGAGCGCTGGAGTGCCGAGCAGATTGGTGAAGAACATCGTTTCGCACTGGATTTGTCGCACAACGAAATCCCGGCGGTTGCGCCACTGGTCTTACAGGGAAATACGCTGCACACCCATGCAGGCTTTTTCTTTACCGTATTTCCCAGCGTCGGTGGCCGGCAGTATGAAATTGATAATCTGGAACAGCTGGAGTGGGTAGGGCGATTTCTTGGCCGCATCCACCAGGTTGGCAGTGAAAGCCTGTTCGTCGAGCGGCCGACCATTGGTCTTGAAGAGTATCTCACTGAACCACGGCAGGTGCTGGCCAGCTGTGATTTGGTCCCCAAGGCCCAGCGCGAGACTTTCCTGCGGGCTACGGATACGCTGATTGACGCGATCAAACCGCACTGGCAGCTGGATTGGCAGCCGCTGCGTTTGCATGGCGATTGCCACCCAGGCAATATCTTGTGGCGTGATGGGCCGCTGTTCGTCGATCTTGACGATGCACGCAACGGACCGGCGATACAGGATTTATGGATGTTGTTACACGGCGAACGGCGCGATCGGCTGATGCAGTTGGATATTCTGCTGGAAGCCTACGGCGAATTTGCCGAATTTGATCAACGTGAACTGGCGTTGATCGAACCTCTGCGGGCCATGCGTATGGTGTATTACCTGGCATGGGTAGCACGCCGTTGGCAGGATCCCGCGTTTCCTAAAAGTTTCCCGTGGATGGCGGAGTCTGATTTCTGGTTATCTCAGACTGCGGCATTTACTGAACAGGTTAAGCTGTTGCAGGAGCCTCCTCTGCAGCTCATGCCAATGTATTGAAGCGTTAACATAATGGAGAGTTTAGTTGTATGAAAAAAATCTGGTTGGCACTCGTTGGTATGGTGATGGCATTCAGTGCCTCCGCTGCGCAATTTAGCGATGGGACCCAATACATCACTTTGGATAAGCCGGTCACTGGTGAACCACAGGTGCTGGAGTTCTTCTCTTTCTACTGCCCGCATTGCTATCAGTTTGAAGAGACTTTCCATATCTCTGATGCGATCAAGAAAGGGCTGCCTGAAGGCACCAAGATGACCAAGTACCATGTGGAGTTCTTGGGGCCATTGGGTAAACAACTGACGCAGGCCTGGGCCGTTGCCATGGCTCTGGGTGTAGAAGACAAAATTACTCAGCCAATGTTTGAAGCGATTCAGAAAACCCAAACCGTGCAAACGCCAGACGATATCCGCAAGGTGTTCGTCAATGCTGGCGTAGCTGGGGAAGAGTATGACGCGGCCTTGAACAGCTTCGTGGTGAAATCTCTGGTGGCTCAGCAAGAAAAAGCAGCCGA
This sequence comes from Serratia sp. (in: enterobacteria), assembly GCF_051654945.1. Lineage (GTDB taxonomy): Bacteria > Pseudomonadota > Gammaproteobacteria > Enterobacterales > Enterobacteriaceae > Chania. Next base: position 168,383 of record NZ_JBOFZA010000038.1, on the reverse strand, counting down.
AGATTTGCAACTGCGTGGCGTGCCAGCGGTATTTGTTAATGGCAAATACATGGTGAAAAACGATGGCCTGGATACCAGCAACATGGACGTTTACGTCAAGCAATTCGCTGATGTTGTCAAGTTCCTGAGCGAGAAGAAGTAATCAGCAGCAAATCACTAACGCCGGTTAATCCGGCGTTTTTTTTACCCTTGTTATTCGCGTTTGAGCCTTTCAAGTAAACTGTCTTTTTCCTGCCATAAGGTATTCAGCCACAGCTGGAATTTGCGCTTAAACCCTTTGTCATTGAAGTAATCCCCATGCAATGTTTCATCAATCGGCAGGCATTCAATCCTGACGACAATGCGCTGCAACCGTCCGCACAACATATCCATAAACGGATGCTCACGGTTATCTGGGTAGCACAGAGTGACGTTCAGGATCTTATCAAATTGCTGACCAAGAGCACTCAGGGTAAAGGCGATCCCGGCAGCTTTGGGGGCGAGTAAATTGCGGTAAGGGGAGCGAGTTTTAATTTTCTTGGCCTCGGTGAAACGGGAGCCTTCAACGAAATTGACGATGGTGGTCGGGCGCAGGCGAAACTTTTCGCAGGAACGTCGTGTGGTTTCTATATCCTGGCCGCGCTTTTGCGGGTGTTTGAGCAGATAGGCCCGCGAATAGCGCTTCATAAAAGGCATATCCAGCGCCCAGCAGGCGATACCGACGAAGGGAACCCAGGCCAGCTGTTGTTTAAGAAAATACTTATTCATGGGGATGTGGTGGCGGAATAATACACACAGCACCACAATGTCCGACCAGCTTTCGTGGTTGCTGATCAGCAAATACCAATTCTTTTTTTCTAAACCTTGCAGCCCTTGAATATCCCATTGTAGCCAGGGGTTAATGCGTAACAATACCGCCAGGCATTGGCACCAGCACCACATCATCAGGTCGGCAAAAGTGGAAATGTATCGCCATACGCCGGGCATGGGGAGCAACAGCTTGATGAGCCCGGCCACCACGATGGGGATAGAGCACAGCATCGTCACGCCAACGGCAAGCAGCGCAGAAAAGATAAAAATAACAGGAGCTAGCAATTTTGGCATGAGTTAAGTGCTGATGGTTGATAAGGATCGTTAGCTACGCCGGAGCGTATCAACAAAAAAATATTTTAACAGAATACAGGCCAACCACACGTGGCTAAAAGTAAGCGATTTTAACCGGGTAGAAATAGCCTGTTTTTTGTCGTTGGCGTGCAGATTTTCAATCTTATGCTATGGTCATTGAGGTAGTAAAATTGATTAAACGTGCGATTAAACTCCGGCCCCAGTTATATCCACAAATTGTCTGAAACACGATAAATAGCAAAGTCGCCAACACTCTTTTTTAACAGTGTGATTTCAATAGGAATTTTATTTCCTATTATAACGATATTAGCGTCGTTATAATTCAGTCTCTAAACTATGCACAAAGTTATCCACAGGCACGATCTTGTGGATCGTTTCGCATAATCCCAGCTAATTTGGCCGAAATGCACGCTAAGATTCGTCACCAGCGGCTAGCTATGGCATGCTTAGCCCAGTCCTTTTCACGAAAAAGAAACGTTATGGCCCAGATTGCAGAAAACCCATTAATCCTGGTGGATGGTTCCTCTTACCTTTACCGCGCCTATCACGCCTTCCCACCGCTGACTAACTCGGTCGGTGAGCCGACGGGAGCGATGTACGGTGTGCTGAACATGCTGCGCAGCCTGCTGCTGCAGTACACTCCCAGCCATGTGGCAGTGGTGTTTGATGCGAAAGGGAAGACCTTCCGTGATGAGCTGTTTGCCGAATATAAATCTCACCGGCCACCGATGCCTGACGATCTGCGGGCGCAGATCGAACCGTTGCATCAGATGGTCAAAGCCATGGGCTTGCCGCTGCTGGTCACACCAGGGGTTGAGGCCGATGACGTGATCGGTACCTTGGCGCTGCAGGCAGAAAAAGCGGGTCATGCCGTTTTGATCAGCACCGGTGACAAAGATATGGCGCAGTTGGTGACACCGAATGTCACCCTGATCAATACCATGAACAACACCATCCTCGGTCCGCAGGAGGTCTGTGACAAATACGGCATTCCTCCCGAGCTGATCATCGATTTCCTGGCGCTGATGGGGGATTCGTCGGACAACATTCCTGGCGTGCCTGGAGTGGGTGAGAAGACGGCCCAGGCGTTGTTGCAAGGGTTAGGGGGGCTGGATGCGCTCTATGCCAATCTGGACAGTATTGCCACGCTGAGCTTCCGTGGTGCCAAAACGATGGCCGCCAAGCTGGAGCAGAACAAAGAGGTCGCTTACCTCTCTTACAAACTGGCGACGATTAAAACCGACGTCGAGCTGGATCTGACCTGCGGTGAATTGGCTGTTAGTCCACCAGATGCCGATAAACTGCATGAACTGTTTAAACGCTACGAATTTAAGCGTTGGATGGCCGATGTTGAAGCCGGTACCTGGTTAGAAAACAAAGGGTCGGGCCGCAAGGCAAGCGCGGCTGCCAAGCCAACCGCAATAGCGGAAGCACCAAGAGCGGCGGCGGAAGCTACCTTGTCGCAGGAAGGTTACGTCACCATTCTGGATGAGGAAACCTTTGCCGAATGGATGCAGCGCCTGAAAAACGCCGACGTCTTCGCCTTCGATACCGAAACTGACGGCCTGGATACCCTGACGGCCAATCTGATCGGGCTGTCCTTCGCCATTGAGCCTGGCGTAGCCGCTTACCTGCCGGTCGCCCATGATTATCTGGATGCACCCCCACAGTTGGATCGCAACCACGTCCTGGCCACCCTGAAACCGCTGCTGGAAGATGAGAAGGCGTTCAAGGTAGGGCAGAACCTGAAGTTCGATAAGAGCCTGCTGGCGCGCTATGACATCGATTTGCGTGGTATTGCTTACGACACCATGCTGGAGTCCTATGTACTCGACAGCGTCAGTGGTCGCCACGATATGGATAGCCTGGCCGATCGTTATCTGGGCCATAAAACCATTACCTTCGAAGAGATCGCGGGTAAAGGTAAAAAGCAGCTAACCTTCAACCAGATTGCCCTTGAAGAGGCGGGCCCTTATGCGGCGGAAGATGCTGACGTAACGCTACAACTGCATCTGGCGATGTGGCCACAGCTGAAAGAGAGTGAAGGCCTGCTGACGGTCTTCAATGAGATTGAAATGCCGTTGCTGCCAGTGCTTTCCCATATCGAACGCACCGGGGTGCTGATCGATCCTAATATCCTCGCAGCCCACTCCATTGAATTGACCAAGCGCCTGGGCGAGCTTGAGATACAGGCTCATGAGTTGGCCGAAGAGCCGTTCAATCTGGCCTCGACCAAGCAGTTACAGGCCATTTTGTATGAAAAGCAAAAGCTGCCGGTGCTGAAAAAGACCCCGGGCGGTGCCCCTTCTACCAATGAGGAAGTATTGGCCGAGTTGGCGCTGGATTATCCACTGCCGAAAGTGATCCTGGAGTATCGTGGTCTGGCGAAGCTGAAAACCACCTACACCGACAAGTTGCCGTTGATGATCAACCCGGTAAGTGGCCGGGTACATACTTCTTATCATCAGGCTGTCACCGCTACCGGCCGTCTGTCATCCAGCGATCCAAACCTGCAAAACATTCCGGTGCGTAACGATGAAGGGCGCCGTATCCGTCAGGCATTTATTGCGCCAGAGGGCTACCGTATTGTGGCCGCGGACTACTCGCAGATTGAGTTGCGCATCATGGCGCATTTATCGCAGGACGCAGGCTTGCTCAAGGCGTTTGCCGAAGGTAAGGACATCCACCGGGCAACGGCGGCAGAAGTCTTTGGTCTGGCGTTGGATAAGGTCACCAATGAACAGCGTCGCAGTGCCAAGGCGATTAACTTTGGTTTGATCTACGGCATGAGCGCCTTCGGCCTGGCTCGCCAGTTGGGGATCCCACGCGGTGAAGCACAGCGCTATATGGATCTGTACTTCGAACGCTACCCTGGCGTGCTGGAGTATATGGAACGCACCCGCCAGCAGGCTGCCGAACAAGGCTATGTCAGCACGCTGGATGGCCGTCGGTTATACCTGCCGGATGTGCGTTCCAGCAACGGCATGCGTCGCAAGGCGGCCGAGAGAGCGGCAATTAACGCCCCTATGCAGGGCACTGCTGCGGATATCATCAAACGCGCGATGATTGAGGTGGATGCCTGGTTGCAAGGGCCTGAGCAGCCGCTGGTGCGCATGATCATGCAGGTGCACGATGAACTGGTGTTTGAAATCCATGAGTCTGCTATTGAACAGGCCAGCCTGCGCATTCATGAGTTGATGGAAAACAGTATGCAACTGGCGGTTCCGCTGCGGGTGGATATCGGCGTGGGTAAAAACTGGGATGAAGCTCACTAATTACCCTGGAGAGTATTAGGGTCAAGTTATTGCTAACTGGCGAAAACCTAAGCAGTTTTGGTAATTGAGCAACCGCCTGTGGCGATAGTTTCGGCAAAATCGTCGCTGTTAATGTCCAGATTGTGTAAGTAAACTACAAAAAATTCTTTTGCAGCGCGAAAAAATGATGTAGAGTTACAGACGTAGGGTACAGAGGTAAGATGTTCTATCTTTCAGACCTTTTACTTCACGTAATCGGATTTGGCTGAATATTTAGCCGCCCCAGTCAGTATTGACTGGGGCGTTTTTTATTGTAAAAACAACGCCAATCCAAAGGTTTTTGTTATCCTTAAGCACCTGCCTTTCGCCGCACTCCTTTCTGAATCCGCCGCTTTTCAACGCCCACAGCCCGAGTTTTGCCATAAGTTTTTATGATGGCTTTTAGTCAAATCTGTAATTAGATAACGAAATCCGCTCTGGTCCGGTAGACGACGGACGTAAAAAAGCCGATGTCTAAGCATCGGCTCAGTGGGCACAGCATGCGGTGCCCCTACCAAATACCCACAGCGGTGATTATTCCCCGCCGAGATCGTCTTCCGGCAACACTTCCGGTGGGATCTCGTTAAACCAGGTATTCAACTTCTGGCTAAGCTTATCGACGCCGATCTTTTTCGGCGAAGAGAAGGCTTCTACCTGAATGTCGCCCATAAAAGACTGCACGGCTTCACGCACCATATTAAGTTGCGCCTTGCGAGCACCAGAAGCCAGCTTATCGGCCTTGGTCAACAGCACCAGCACCGGCGTGCCAACATCAACGGCCCACTGGATCATCTGCTGATCCAGGTCTTTGAGCGGATGGCGGATATCCATCAACACCACCAGGCCTTTCAGGCAGTTGCGCATTTGCAGGTATTCACCCAGCGCCCGCTGCCATTTCTTCTTCATCTCTTCCGGCACTTCGGCATAGCCATAGCCCGGCAGGTCGACCAGGCGGATGCCTTCTTCAACTTCAAACAGGTTAATCAGCTGGGTACGCCCCGGCGTTTTACTGGTACGCGCCAGGCTTTTCTGATTGGTCAGAGTATTGAGCGCGCTGGACTTACCGGCGTTGGAGCGGCCGGCAAACGCCACTTCAATACCTTCATCCCCCGGAAGGTGGCGAATATCGGGCGCACTGGTGACGAAATGGGTCACATGGTAATTGTAGTTCTTGCTGGTCAAAATTTTTCGTCTCCGTGAGGATGGCTATCTGGTGGGCGATTATAACTGCATCAGCGGCAAAAGGGTGTGTTTCTCGGTTTTTAAGCGATTAACCACAAATTGCTTGTGGCAAACTGGCGCCTGCCGTGTGAGACATTGACCATTCGAATAGGGGGTAATGTCGCTTTATTCGAAAGCAGTAAATATTTTATTAATTATAAAACAATGAATTATAATTTCGATATGCACAAAGTTGCCGTAATCCGCCTGTAGGTATCTTGAGCGCACCCCATAAAAGCGTAAAGTAGGTTGCAAGGCAGGAGGCCAAGGAAACAGGAACATCCGGGAAGGGTGAAAAATCTCAGGGAATACACAGGGCGTGTATAGAGTACCAGGATGATGCCAGATGGAATTGAAACTGTTGGTGCCGGAGCGCACGAATAGTACAGGGATGAAGTAGTAACTGCAAATGGATGTACGCGGGAAGCGCACTCAGGAAGAGTGGAAGCGAACGGATCGCAGCAAGGATGATTTTTTCTTTCAGGATGAAGGACGTAGTTGCAGGGAGCGCGGTTATCGCAGATGGAAAGACCGGGATGTTGAGTGTGCGCATGGAGCGCGGAGCAAGAATATCCTTCGACTGAAGGTGCGAAATAGGCGGCAGGTTTTAACCTGCCGCCTTTTTTCTTTGTCTGCTTTCTGCTAGATTCCGCCGCAATCGTATAGCAATTCTATACTGAATCTACATACCTAAGAGTATTAAGCTATGAACCAGCCATCAAAAGCACCTCGCGGCCCACGCAGCAGCGCGGCGACGTCAAAAAGTAAAAAGAAAAGTCGTGTGGAGCTCGATCTGGAAGCTCGTGAGCGCAAGCGTCTGAAAAAGCGCCGTGGCCTGGCTTCCGGTTCTCGCACCCAGAATGACTCTGCCAACCAGAAAAATAAAACCGGGTCAGAACCCAAGGATCCGCGTATCGGCAGTAAAGTGCCGGTTGCGCTGGTGGTGGATGCTAAAGTGAAGGCTAATAAACCGCAGCCAAAGCCGAAGGCAGAAAAGCCGCCGCGTCTCACGCCAGAAGAAGAACTGGCCAAGCTGGAAAACGATGAGCGTCTGGATGCCTTGCTGGATCGCCTGGATGACGGCGCCACGCTGAGTGCCGAAGATCAGGCTTACGTCGATCAAACCCTGGATCGTATCGATGCGCTGATGGAACTGCTGGGCATCGAGCTGGGTGATGAAGACGACGAAGAGCAGGAAGAAAAGCAGGAAGATATTCTGAAACTGCTGAAAGGCGGTAACCCGAAAGACGTATTTTAAGCGGTTATGTGGCTGATCCCGGCAATAGCCCTACTGTTGACATGTTATCTACTGTGGTTATTCGGTAAACTATGGCGGCTGTCGAAGCGCAAAACGCGTTTTCGCAGCGCTTCCGCGGCCAGACAGCGTAGACAACTGCCCATTTCCCGGCCCGGTAGGAAAAAATATCGGAAGGAGTGAGCAAGCATGTCAGAACAGACCATTGTCTGGGATTTGGCCCTGATCCAAAAATATAACTATTCAGGCCCGCGTTATACTTCATACCCCACGGCGCTGGAGTTTAACCAGGGCTACGACGAAGCCGCGTTCCAACGCGCGGCCAAGCGTTATCCTGAGCGACCGCTGTCGCTGTATGTGCATATTCCCTTCTGCCATAAGCTCTGCTACTTCTGTGGCTGCAATAAGCTGGTTACGCGCCAGACCCACAAGGCCGATGAATACCTGGCCGTGCTGGAGCGTGAAATCATCGCGCGTGCACCTCTGTTTGCCGGCCGCAAGGTCAGCCAGCTGCATTGGGGCGGCGGCACTCCGACCTATCTCGATAAACAGCAAATCAGCCGCCTGGTCGCCATGCTGCGTCAGCACTTTGATTTCCAGCCCGATATGGAAATGTCGATCGAAGTTGATCCACGGGAAATCGAGCTGGACGTGCTGGATCACCTGCGTGCCGAAGGCTTCAATCGCCTCAGCATGGGGGTGCAGGACTTCAATAAAGAAGTGCAGCGCCTGGTTAACCGCGAGCAGGATGAAGAATTCATTTTTGCCCTGATCGCCCGGGCCAAGGCGCTAGGCTTTAACTCGACCAATATCGATCTGATTTATGGCCTGCCGAAGCAGACGCCAGAGAGCTTTGCCTTTACGCTGCAACGCGTGGCGGAGTTGAGCCCGGATCGCCTGAGCGTATTCAACTACGCCCATATGCCGAACCTGTTTGCTGCTCAGCGTAAAATCAAGGACGCCGACTTACCTAGCGCCCAACAAAAACTCGATATCCTGCAGCAAACCATCGCTTCGCTGACGGAGTCGGGCTATCAGTTTATCGGCATGGACCATTTTGCCCGGCCTAACGACGAGCTGGCCATTGCCCAGCGCGAAGGCAAGCTGCACCGCAATTTCCAGGGCTATACCACCCAAGGGGACAGCGATCTGCTGGGCCTGGGGGTTTCCGCCATCAGCATGCTGGGGGATAGCTACGCGCAGAACCAGAAAGAGCTGAAGGTGTATTACGCCAACGTGGAAGAGCAGGGGAATGCCCTGTGGCGTGGCCTGGCGATGACGGAAGATGACTGCCTGCGCCGTGACGTGATCAAGACGCTGATCTGTAATTTCCAACTGTCCTATCAGCCAATTGAGCAGCAATACGGCATCGTGTTTGCCGATTACTTTGCGCCCGATCTGGAATTACTGGCACCGTTTGAACGAGATGGGCTGGTGGAGTGCGATGAGCACGGCATCCGCGTCACGCCTCGTGGGCGTTTGCTGATCCGTAATATCTGCATGTGCTTCGATATCTACCTGCGTAAACAGGCCCGCGCCCAACAGTTCTCCCGGGTGATCTGACGTACAACACCATGGCCGCAATGGGCGGCTGTGGTGTTAGCTGAAGAAATTGATCAGTGCGGCGCACAACACTGTGGCAACGGCTGCCTGCGGTGAGTGGCTGACGGCAGAGCCAACGTCTGCGCCCTGGGTAAGAAAGACGATGAATGTATCCAGCATCAAAAACCTCCTGAGTTTGCGCTTCGATCATACTGCTGCCGCCTACCCGGTAAAAGCCTTCAATTGCTGGTTTTTTGTGCGCTAGATTGTATTTTTAATCATCAATTACCCCTCACCCCAACCCTCTCCCAATGTACAGACCGGATATCCCATGAACAACGGTTTGGGGAGAGGGGGCCAGCCCAGAGTCGCGGCAGGTGCGGGAATTAAACGGCAGCACGTTCGGTTCCCTTCCAAGGTATAGACCGCAAACGGTTTGAGGAGAGGGGGCCAGCCCAGAGTCGCGGCAGGTGCGGGAATTAAACGGTAGCACGTTCGGTTCCCTTCCAAGGTATAGACCGCAAACGGTTTGGGGAGAGGGGGTCAGCCCAGAGTCGCGGTCAGGTGCGGGAATTAAACGGTAGCACGTTCGGTTCCCTCTCCCTGTGGGAGAGGGTTAGGGTGAGGGGTATTTACTCCATCCCTAATTCTTTCAACTTACGCGTCAAGGTATTGCGGCCCCATCCCAACAGACGGGCGGCCTCCTGTTTGTGCCCTTGGGTATGGCGTAGCGCCGTCGTGAGCAAGGTGCGCTCCATTTCCGGCTGAGCTTCGGACAACAGGTTTTGATGACCGGAACGTAACGCACGGTCGGCCCATTGTGCCAACAACGTGGCCCAACTGTCCGGCAGGCCGTGGCTGCTGGTTTCAGGAGCGGCGGTTTCAAACAGCTCCGAAGGCAGATCCTGGATCAACACTTCTTGCCCGGCAGCCATTACGGTCAGCCAGCGGCAGGTGTTTTCCAACTGGCGCACGTTGCCTGGCCACGGCAAGCGGGTGAGGGCAGTTTCGGTTTCCGGATGCAGATTCTTTGCTTCAACCCCCAACTCTTTTGCAGCTACCTGTAGGAAATAGCGCGCCAGCCGCGGAATATCCTCACGGCGTTCACGCAGCGGTGGCAGATGCACGCGGATCACGTTCAGGCGGTGGAACAGGTCCTCACGGAATTTGCCCTCCTGGACGCGCAACTCCAGGTTCTGGTGGGTAGCGGCAATGATACGCACGTCCACTTTCACCGGAGCATAGCCGCCAACGCGATAGAACTGGCCGTCAGCCAGCACGCGCAGCAAGCGAGTTTGCACATCCAGCGGCATATCCCCGATCTCATCTAGGAACAGCGTACCGCCATCGGCCTGCTCAAAACGGCCCTGACGGATCTGATTGGCTCCGGTAAATGCCCCTTTCTCATGACCAAACAGCTCGGACTCGATCAGGTCTTTAGGGATCGCGGCCATATTCAGGGCGATAAACGGCGATTTGGCGCGTGGGCTGTGGCGATGCAGCGCATGGGCTACCAGCTCTTTCCCGGTTCCCGACTCCCCGTTGATCAGCACGCTGATCGATGAGCGCGACAGGCGACCGATGATGCGAAACACGTCCTGCATGGCCGGTGCTTCACCAATAATATCGGCCACGGGATCGTTGGCAGGTTGGCTGCGAGCCGGTTGCTGCTGTTCCTGATAATGGCTGATGGCACGCTCTACCAGCGCTACGGCTTCATCAATATCAAAGGGTTTTGGCAGGTAATCGAACGCGCCCTGTTGATAGGCGCTGACCGCCGCATCCAGATCCGAATGTGCCGTCATTATGATGACCGGGAGCATCGGGTGACGCTGTTTTATCTGCTTGAGCAGCGCCAGACCGTCCATCCCCGGCATGCGGATATCAGACAGCAGCACGTCGGGAGTTTGCGTTGCCAATGCTTCCAACACGGCATTGCCGTTGTCGAAGGTGACGCTGTTCAGTCCGGCCCCGGTGAGCGCACGCTCGAGCACCCAGCGGATGGAGCTATCGTCATCGACGATCCAGACTATCCCTCGTTGCATAGCAAACCTCACTGACGAATGGGCAGGAACACCGAGAATTCGGTATGTCCTGGCCAACTGTTAAATTCAATTTTTCCGCAATGCTGATCGATAAGATTACGGGCGATGGATAATCCCAGGCCGGTACCGCCTTCGCGGCCGCTGACCATGGGGTAGAAGAGGGTATCTTGCAGCAGGGCAGGAACGCCCGGGCCATCATCTTCAACATCGATCCGTGCCGCTAACCGATAGCGGGTGCCATGCAGGGTGATTTGAAACGCGGTACGCGTACGCAGCGTGATGGTGCCACCGGTTTCGCTCAGCGCCTGTAGCGCGTTGCGGGTGATATTGAGCAACACCTGCTCGATTTGATCGGGATCGTGCGCCAGTTCCGGCAGGCTGGGGTCGTAATCGCGCACCAGGGTGACGTTATCCGGTTTCTCCAGCGACACCAGTTGGCAGACTCGTTCCGCGACCTGATGGATACTCTGGGTAATATGTTGGCCTGGGCGCTGTGGCCCCAGCAGACGATCCACCAGATTACGCAGCCGATCGGCCTGCTCGATGATCACCTTGGTGTATTCCGTCAGCGAAGGGTCTGGCAGGGCTTTGGCCAGCAACTGCGCAGCCCCCCGCAAACCGCCGAGCGGATTCTTGATTTCATGAGCCAGACCGCGCACCAGATCGCGTGCCGCCACCTGCTGAGCGTGCTGTAACTGCTCCTGACTGAGGCGACGCTGATTGTCCATAGGGGCCAGCTCAAGCAGAATAAAGCCATCAGGCAGTGCCTGAGCGGTCAGGGAGAGGATATGGGCGCGGCTGTCGACCACCAGGGTCACTTCGTTATCGGTAAAGCCCTGACCCGCATGCAGGCTCTCACGCATCAGATCGATATTCAGCGAAAAATAGCCGAGTAAATCGGGCAGCGGTGTACCGAAAAGTTTACGGGAACTTTGTGCCAGCAGCTGTTGCGCCGCCGGATTGGCGTAGTGGATCGCCAGTGTGTCATCCAACAGCAAGATGCTATTGATGAGAGAATTGAGGATCTGCCCAGCATCGGGCAGCTTGCCGGTTGCCATACAGCAGTCTCCTGCACCTTTTTAGTGCATCCATCCTACTCCATCCGTAACCGTCACGGTATGAAATAGTTTTGCAGAATATACGGTGGAGAAAAAAGCCCATCAGAAGATGGGCTAAAAGTTTCCACGGCAACAAAAAAACGGCTACTAAAATTCAGGACGCGCCATCGTGTATAGGACTTAAACGCTGTAGTACAGTTCGAACTCAACTGGGTGTGGCGTCATGCGCACGCGATCCATCTCTTCTTTACGCAGTTCGATGTAAGCATCGATCGCGTCGTCGGTGAACACGCCACCACGGGTCAGGAATTCACGGTCTTCGTTCAGTGCGGCCATCGCTTCATCCAGTGAACCCGCTACTTTTGGAATTTCAGCTTCTTCTTCCGGCGGCAGGTCATACAGGTTTTTATCCATGGCATCGCCAGGGTGGATCTTGTTGATCACGCCGTCAAGGCCCGCCATTAGCAGTGCAGCAAAGCACAGGTACGGGTTAGCCGCTGGATCAGGGAAGCGGGCTTCGATACGGCGCGCTTTCGGGCTGGCAACCACTGGGATACGGATAGAGGCAGAACGGTTACGGGCAGAGTAAGCCAGCATGACCGGTGCTTCATAGCCTGGGACCAGACGCTTGTAAGAGTTGGTGGTCGGGTTAGCCAGGGCGTTGATCGCTTTAGCGTGCTTGATGATGCCGCCAATGTAGAACAATGCCATTTCAGACAGGCCGCCGTACTTGTCGCCAGCGAACAGGTTGGTGCCGTTCTTGGACAGTGACATGTGGCAGTGCATGCCTGAACCGTTATCGCCAAACATCGGTTTTGGCATAAAGGTCGCGGTTTTGCCAAATGCGTGAGCCACGTTATGCACCACGTATTTGTAGATTTGGATTTCGTCGGCTTTCTTGGTCATGGTGTTGAAGCGGGTTGCCACTTCGTTCTGACCTGCGGTGGCCACTTCGTGGTGGTGAGCTTCAACTACCAGGCCCATTTCTTCCATGGTCAGACACATGGTAGAGCGGATGTCCTGTGAAGAGTCGACCGGTGGTACTGGGAAGTAACCGCCTTTTACCGCTGGACGGTGGCCTTTGTTGCCGCCTTCGAGTTTAGTGCTGGAGTTCCACGCGCCTTCGATATCATCGATAGCGACCATGGAGCCACGAATGCTGCTGCCGAAACGAATATCGTCGAACAGGAAGAACTCAGGTTCTGGCCCGAACAGCACGGTATCGGCGATGCCGGAAGAACGCAGGAAGTCTTCGGCGCGCTTGGAGATGGAACGTGGGTCACGATCGTAGCCTTGCATGGTGCCTGGCTCGAGGATGTCACAACGAATGATCAGGGTAGATTCTTCGAAGAACGGATCCAGAACCGCCGTGCTGGCGTCTGGCATCAGGACCATGTCAGATTCGTTGATGCCCTTCCAACCACCGATTGAGGAGCCGTCAAACATTTTTCCTTCTTCGAAGAAGTCGGCATTTACCTGATGAGCAGGGATGGTAACGTGTTGCTCTTTACCCTTGGTGTCAGTGAAACGCAGGTCTACGAATTTCACTTCATGCTCATTCAGCATCGTCAAAACGTGTTCAGCGGACATACTTAACTCTCCCGGTTTTATCGTTGTCATCGTCGTGGAACGAATCTGTGTGACTGGCTTGTTTTTGCCTTGTTTATGGTAAAGCGAAAACTGTGCCAACTTTTCAAAAGCGAAAAAATCGCCTATTTGTGCGGGTTTTACTCATGACCAGTATGCACCATTAGCGATGCAATGCACTATCATGGTGCAAATTACCCGGGGCTGGGCACTGTAATGGTGCAAAACATCATCAGTTGCTGCTTTTTGCAGCGTGAAAGGGATCACAAACTAGCCTGTACACAGTTGTTTATAAGAGAGTGTTGTGATCTTGTTTAGTCCCTCGCTTAATACGTGTACAATAGCGCGCTATTTCTAATGCCTGAGGCAAAGCTGTGATCGAAAATTTGCGTAACATCGCCATTATTGCCCACGTTGACCATGGTAAGACCACCCTGGTTGACAAGCTGCTGCAACAATCCGGTACTTTCGGAGAGCGTGCGGAAGCCACTGAACGTGTAATGGACTCCAACGATTTGGAGAAAGAGCGTGGGATTACCATCCTCGCAAAAAACACCGCCATTAATTGGAAAGACTACCGCATCAACATCGTGGATACCCCAGGACACGCCGACTTCGGCGGTGAGGTTGAGCGTGTGATGTCAATGGTCGACTCGGTGCTGCTGGTTGTGGATGCAATGGATGGCCCAATGCCGCAAACCCGTTTTGTGACCAAAAAAGCCTTCGCTAATGGTCTGAAACCGATCGTGGTAATCAACAAGGTTGACCGCCCTGGTGCGCGTCCTGACTGGGTTGTGGATCAGGTCTTCGACCTGTTCGTCAACCTGGACGCGACCGACGAACAGCTCGACTTCCCAATCATCTATGCTTCTGCTCTGCTGGGTATCGCTGGTGCAGATCATAACGATATGGCTGAAGACATGACTCCGCTGTACCAGGCGATTGTCGACCACGTCTCTGCGCCACAGGTTGAGCTGGAAGCCCCATTCCAGATGCAGATCTCTCAGCTGGACTACAACAACTACGTGGGCGTTATCGGCATCGGCCGTATCAAGCGTGGTAAGGTCAAGCCTAACCAACAGATCACTCTGATCGACAGCGAAGGCAAAACCCGTAACGGTAAAATCGGTAAAGTGCTGACCCATATGGGTCTGGAACGTATCGAAGCCACCGTTGCCGAAGCGGGCGACATCGTTGCCATCACCGGTCTGGGCGAACTGAACATCTCCGACACCATTTGTGATGTGAACGCGGTAGAAGCGTTGCCAGCACTGTCAGTAGATGAACCAACCGTAAGCATGTTCTTCAACGTCAATACCTCGCCGTTCTGTGGTAAAGAAGGCAAGTATGTGACTTCACGCCAGATCCTTGAGCGTCTGAACAAAGAACTGGTTCACAACGTAGCGTTGCGCGTTGAAGAAACTGCCGATGCTGATGCGTTCCGTGTTTCAGGCCGTGGTGAACTTCACCTGTCGGTACTGATCGAAAACATGCGTCGTGAAGGTTTCGAGCTGGCGGTTTCCCGTCCGAAAGTTATCTTCCGTGAAATCGATGGCCGCAAGCAAGAGCCGTTCGAGAACGTCACGCTGGACATCGAAGAACAGCACCAGGGTTCTGTGATGCAGGCGATGGGTGAGCGTAAAGCTGACCTGAAAAACATGGATCCAGATGGTAAGGGCCGTGTGCGTCTTGATTACGTGATCCCAAGCCGTGGCTTGATCGGTTTCCGTAACGAATTCATGACCATGACTTCCGGTACTGGCTTGCTGTACTCCACCTTCAGCCACTATGACGACGTGCGTCAGGGCGAAGTGGGCCAGCGTCAGAACGGCGTGCTGATCTCTAACGGCCAGGGCAAAGCGGTAGCGTTCGCACTGTTCGGTCTGCAAGATCGCGGCAAGCTGTTCCTGGGCCACGGTGCTGAAGTGTATGAAGGCCAGATCATCGGTATCCACTCACGTTCTAACGACCTGACCGTGAACTGCCTGACCGGTAAAAAACTGACCAACATGCGTGCTTCTGGTACTGACGAAGCGACTACCCTGGTGCCGGCCATCAAAATGTCTCTGGAGCAAGCTCTGGAATTCATCGATGATGACGAACTGGTAGAAGTGACGCCAATCTCGATCCGTATCCGTAAGCGTCATCTGACGGAAAACGATCGTAAGCGTGCCAACCGCGGTCCTAAAGAAGCTTAATTCGCCGATTTAATCCGCAATACTTAGGGCGTGTCACAGCGCCCTGAGTTTTTTCCTCTGCCTTTCCCCCTTTCTGCGGCGCGCCATGCGCTTTTCACACTGCTCCCTGTTCAGCCTTAACTTTTCCCGTTACAGTGAAATCTCACTGGCCCATGGGAGAGGACTATGCTGTATATCTTTGATTTAGGTAATGTGATTGTCGATATCGATTTCAAACGTGTACTGGGCGTGTGGAGCAACCTCAGCGGCACACCGCTGGCGACGCTGTCCGAACGTTTTAGCATGGGCGAGGTTTTCCAACAGCACGAGCGTGGTGAGGTCAGCGACGAAGAGTTCGCGCAAAAACTGTGTGAGGAGATGGGGATTGCACTCAGCTTCGAGCAGTTTGCCACCGGCTGGCAGGCGGTATTTGTCGCTCTGCGCCCGGAAGTGATCGAGATTATGCACCGCCTGCGCAACGAAGGGCATCGCGTGGTGGTGTTATCGAACACCAACCGTCTGCACTGTAATTACTGGCCTCAGCATTATCCACAGGTTGCTGAAGCGGCCGATCACATGTATCTGTCGCAGGACCTTGGCATGCGTAAACCCGATGCCAACATCTATCAGCACGTCCTCAAAGCGGAAAACACCCCGGCGGCTCAGGCGGTGTTCTTTGACGATGTAGAGGCTAACGTGGCGGCAGCAGCTGCGCTGGGGATCAAGGCGGTCCATGTCATCGATCGCCAGGTTATTCCGGCTTATTTTGCTCAATGATCACCGTACGTTAAGCTTAAGGCGTCCAGACTGACATTTAGGATGAAGATATGTCGTTTTTCCGCCGCAAAAAGCTGCCATCGTCAATCAAACCCGGGATAACCTTCGGGCGGTTGCTGTATAAACGTATCGATGAGGATGGCCTGACCATGTTGGCGGGCCATCTGGCCTACGTCTCGCTACTTTCCCTGGTGCCGCTGATCACCGTGGTGTTTGCGCTATTTGCCGTTTTCCCGATGTTCGCGGACATCAGCGTCCAGCTGAAAAGCTTTATTTTCTCCAACTTTATGCCCGCTGCCGGTAACGTGCTGCAACGTTACCTGGAACAGTTCGTCGCTAATTCCAACAAGATGACCGCCGTGGGCATCTGCGGCCTGATTGTCACCGCGCTGCTGCTGATCTCCTCGGTGGATAGCGTGTTGAACACCATCTGGCGCAGCAAGAACAAACGGCCGATGGTGGTTTCCTTTGCCGTTTACTGGATGGTGCTGACCCTCGGTCCGCTGTTGGTGGGGGCCAGTATGGCGATCAGCTCCTATCTGCTGTCTCTACAATGGTTAGCGCAAACCGGCGTTAACAGCCTGGTGGATGAGGTACTGCGTATCTTCCCGCTGATCCTGTCGTGGGTCTCTTTCTGGCTGTTATATTGCGTTGTGCCTACGGTGCGCGTGCCGCCGAAAGATGCGCTGGTCGGGGCGCTGGTGGCCGGGGTGCTGTTCGAACTGGGCAAGAAAGGCTTTGCGCTGTATGTCACCATGTTCCCCTCCTATCAGCTGATCTACGGCGTACTGGCGGTGATCCCGATTTTATTTTTATGGGTCTATTGGAGCTGGTGTATCGTGTTATTGGGTGCCGAAATTACCGTTACGTTGGGTGAGTACCGCCTTTACCAGCAGCAAAAAGCAGAACAACAGCAAAAGCAGGAGCAGGAAGGATCGTTATGATTGCGTTAATTCAGCGGGTATTAACTGCCAGCGTTACGGTAGAAGGCCAGACGGTAGGCAAGATTGGCCCCGGTTTGTTAGTGTTATTGGGCGTCGAGCAGGATGATAACGAGCAAAAAGCCCAACGCCTGTGTGAGCGGGTGCTGGGGTATCGCATCTTCGGCGACGAGGATGACAAGATGAATTTAAACGTCCAGCAGGCTGGCGGCAGCCTGCTGGTGGTGTCGCAGTTCACCCTGGTGGCTGATACCCAGAAAGGCATGCGGCCGAGCTTCTCGCGCGGTGCGGTGCCACAGGAAGCCGATCGGTTATACCGCTATTTTGTTGAGCAGTGCCAGCAGCGGGGTATCGAAACCCAGACCGGTGAGTTTGCCGCCGATATGCAGGTGGCCTTGGTGAACGACGGCCCGGTGACGTTCTGGTTACAAGTTTAAGTTTTACGAGAGAGAAGGCGTCTATGTATCACCTACGAGTACCCGTTACAGAACAAGAACTGAAAGAGTATTACCAGTTTCGCTGGGAGATGCTGCGTAAGCCATTGCACCAGCCGGTGGGTTCGGAAAAGGATGCCTACGACGCCATGGCGCACCATCAAATGGTGGTGGATGAGAATGGCCGGATTGTGGCGATTGGCCGCTTGTATATCAATGCCGACAACGAAGCCGCTATCCGCTTCCTGGCGGTTGATCCCACCGTGCAGGACAAGGGCCTGGGTACGCTGGTGGCGATCACCCTGGAGTCGGTTGCGCGGCAGGAAGGGGTGAAGCGGGTGGTGTGTAGCGCCCGTGAGGATGCGGTGGATTTCTTTGCCAAGCTGGGATTTATTAACCAGGGCGAAATTACCGCGCCGCAAACCACGCCGATCCGCCATTACCTGATGATCAAACCGGTGGCCACGCTGGACGATATTCTGCATCGCCCCGATTGGTGCGGCCAGTTACAACAAGCCTGGTATGAGCATATCCCGCTCAGTGAAAAAATGGGGGTGCGCATCAGCCAGTATACCGGCCAGCGTTTTGTCACCACCATGCCGGAGGTTGGCAACCAGAATCCGCACCACACGCTGTTTGCCGGCAGCCTGTTCTCCCTGGCGACGTTGACCGCCTGGGGCCTGATCTGGCTGCTGCTACGTGAGCGCCATCTGGGCGGCACGATTATTCTGGCGGATGCCCATATTCGCTACAGTAAACCGATCACCGGCAGGCCAAGGGCAGTTGCCGATCTTGGTTCCCTGAGTGGCGATCTGGCCCGTTTGGCGCGTGGCCGCCGGGCGCGCGTACAGGCAGAGGTGCAATTATTTGGTGACGATGGCCAGGGCGCGATATTTGAGGGCACTTATATGGTGCTGCCTGCCGAACCCGAGGAGCCGCTGGAGAAGGGGGGATCGGAGGCGATTGCGAGCTGATAGGACATTTACCCTGACGGGCGCTGTATACTGCGCCCGGTTAGCTTGTCATCTAACCGAGTGATTTAATAGCTAGCGTTACCATTGGTAGAAAATTTACCCCAGGGTCTAATTATTTTTTTTCAAGAAAACTCTTAGTTAATTCAGCATGATTTGCTGTTTGAAATGCATACAGCAAATGAAGTGCATAGTTTAAGAAAGGTAAAAGATATTTACTCCACTTTCTTTTGAAATGTCTCTCTGCTTAGCCTTCCCCGAACACCGCAGATTCATGAACTCCTGCTTGTCTGTTGCTGAAATCACTCGTTAGAATGCCGCAAAATCATTAAAGCGGTTTATCTGAATGGACTCAGTAACTCAACGATTGGCAGTATCTCTATTGTTTCTTTCCCTAAGTTCGGTGGTGAGCGCCAATATGCTCAGCCCGGCGGATCGAGATACTATCCAACAGCAGCAGCGTGAACTGTTGCAGCAAAACCAACAGCAACGCCAGGAACTGCAACGCAGCCTGACGCCGGTGCTGCCGCAAACGCCAGCCGCCGTAGCCCCTGGCGGGCCGTGTTTCACCATCAATAATGTGCGCTTTGAAGGCGCCAACCTTCTGCCTGCCAGTGCGCGACAGGCGTTGACAAAATCTTATCTGCAGCGCTGCCTGAACCTGGCTCAGATCAACACCTTGGTGCAGCAGGTCTCCGATTGGTATATCGAGCGTGGTTATATCACCAGCCGTGCCTTCCTGACCGAGCAGGACTTATCCCTCGGCGAACTGAAGCTATTGGTGCTGGAAGGCCAGCTTGAGAAGATCCTGCTGGACCAACGGGATGACCGGATGCTGAAGATGGCGTTTCCCGGCCTGGTTGGGCACACCCTAAACCTGCGCGACATCGAACAGGGTATGGAGCAGATCAATCGCCTGCGCCAGCAACCGGTACAGATTGAAATTCTGCCTGGCAGCCAGCCGGGCTACTCGGTGGTCAACCTGACCGCCAAACCTGAGTTCCCGGTGATGCTGGGGTTGGGTTTTGACAACAGCGGGCAGAAAAGCACCGGCACCGGGCAAATTAACGGTTCATTGACCGGTAATAACCTGCTGGGGCTGGCAGATCAGTGGTTTGTTAGCGGCGCGCGCAGCAGCGATTTTGCCAGCGATCATGATGCCCGTAGCGTGCAAGCTGGTGTCAGCCTGCCTTACGGCTATTGGCTGGTGGATTACAACTACTCCTACAGCGACTACCTCTCGACGATCGACAATCAGGGCTTTGACTGGCGATCTAGCGGCGACAGCCAAACCCACCGCTTCAACGTCTCACGCGTCTTGTTCCGCAACAGCGATATGAAAACCGGACTGGCGCTAGGCCTGACGCACCGCATCAACCGCAACTATCTCAACGATACCCGGTTGGACAGCAGCAGCCGCAAACTGACCAGCGTATCGTTCGGCGCCAGCCACAGCCAAAAACTGTGGGGCGGCTTTGCCACGCTCAATCCTTCTTATAGCCGTGGCGTACCTTGGTTAGGCGCGGAAGATGACAGCGGCAAAGTCAGCGAAGCCCCCAAGGCGGAGTTTGATAAATACACCCTCTCCGGCAGTTATTACCTGCCGTTGGCGCAAGACTGGAACTACCTCACCAGCCTGTATGGCCAGTGGACGCCCGATCGCCTTTACGGCAGCGAACGCCTGACCCTTGGCGGCGAAAGCTCGGTGCGTGGCTTCAAGGAACAATATCTCTCCGGCGACAAAGGGGGTTACTGGCGTAACGAGGTTAACTGGACGCCGTTCAGCCTGCCGTATCTGGGCGATATTTCCGTCTTGGCTGCCGTGGATGGCGGTTATCTGCGCCATGATTCAGTCGACGCCTACGCCTCCGGCACCTTGTGGGGCGGCGCAGTTGGCCTGGGCAGCCGCAATCGTTATTTCAGCAGTCAATTTACCGTCGGCTGGCCGCTGGCGCATCCGGGCTGGTTAGAACCGGATCGGGTATCGATTTACTACCGCATCAACATCGTTCTTTAATTCACAGGAAAGGGTTTCAAGGATGAAGCAGAAAGATAATCAACCCGTTCATATCAGCCAGCGTTGGCTGAGTTATACCCTGTGCAGCCTGTTGGCGGGGCAGCCGTTGCTGCCCGTCATGGCTAACGGTGTTAACGTTGCGGCGGGTAATACCCAGGTTGATCAGGCTGGCAATGGCGTGCCGGTGGTCAACATCGCCACGCCTAATCAGGCCGGTATTTCCCACAATAAATACAACGACTTCAACGTGGGCAAAGAAGGGCTGATCCTCAACAACTCCACCGAGCGGCTTAATCAGACCCAGCTTGGCGGCCTGATCCAGAACAACCCCAATCTGAAGGCCGGGCAGGAAGCCCAAGGCATTATCAACGAGGTGGTTGCCCCGAACCGTTCCCAGTTGCAAGGCTATATGGAGGTAGCGGGCAAGCAGGCGAACGTGATGGTTGCCAACCCTTATGGCATAACCTGCGACGGTTGCGGTTTTATCAACACTCCGAATGCGACGCTGACCACCGGCAAGCCGATACTGGGGCCTGATGGCAAACTGCAGGCGCTGGAAGTCACGCAAGGGGCGATCAGCATTCAGGGCAAAGGGCTGGATGCCAGCCAGAGCGAAAAATTCGCTCTGATTGCCCGTGCCACCGAGATCAACGCCCAGCTTTATGCCCAGGATGCCACCATTACCCTGGGGGCCAACCGCGTGGATGCGCAAGGTAACGTCACCCCGATCGCTGGTCAGGGAGATGTGCCAAAAGTCGCGATCGATACCGGTGCGTTGGGCGGCATGTATGCCAACCGTATTCATCTGGTTTCCAGCGACAAGGGCGTGGGCGTCAACCTTGGTAATCTCAATGCTCGCGCCGGGGATATCACCCTGGATGCCAACGGCAAATTAACGATTAATAACAGTCTTGCCAGCGGTGCGCTCACGGCGACGGGGCAGAGCATCAGCCTGCTGGGTGACCATAAGGCCAGCCAATCCATTACGCTCAATAGCCAGGGTGACCTCAGCCAACAGGGCGGCACCCTGGTCAGCGATCAGAATGTCTCGATCGCCAGCGGCGGAAAATTGCAACTGAACACCGGCAAATTGACCGCCGGCAACGATGTCAGTTTGCGGGCTCGTGACGTGCTGGTGGACAGTACCAGCCAGATTGATGCGGCACGCCATATCGACATGACGCTCTTCAATAGCGGCCTGACGCAGGGGCAAGTGACCGCAGGGCAAAACCTTACCCTTAGCGGTGCTAGCCTGGTCAACAGCGGTACGTTGGCGGCCAATGGTGCGATATACAGCACTCTGGCCAATCTGGGGAATAGCGGCACAGTTCAGAGCCTTGGCAACCTGTCGCTGAGCGGCCAGTCACTTGCCAACAGCGGCAAGATATTGAGTGGTGGAGCGCTGAGCGTCTCCAGCCAGACGTTGGATCAGGACGGCACCCTGAGTGCCAAAGGCAAAGCCGATCTTACCGTCAGCGGAACCTTACGCAATGGCCACTACGCCGAGTTGCTGAGTGATGACAGCCTCACGCTGTGGGCAGGAACGCTACAACAGAACGGCCTGCTTTCTGGCACCACTGGGTTGTTCCTTGGCAGCGATGCGTTGACCACGGCGGCAGATGCCATCACTACCAGTCAGGGCAACATTTCGGTCAACGCTGCTAACGCCACATTAGGCGGTGAATGGAATGCCGGGGGCGATCTGGCATGGCGGGGCACGACGCTGAACACGCTGTCGGGGGCTCAGCTACAAAGCGGGGGCAACCTCGCCATTCAGGTTCAGCTTGCCACGCTGGCAGGCACCCATACGGCAAAAGGCACGTTGGCGGTAGGGGCCGACTCTCTGTTACACAGCGGTAAAAGCCATGCCGCAACGCTGGCCCTGAATGCGGATACCCTGACCAACCAAGGCACGCTGGTCGCTCCTGTCTTGGCGATCAACAGCCAGAAGCTGGCCAACAGTGGCCTGATTCAGGGTACTCAGACCCTGGATCTTATCGCCCGCCTGATGGACAACCAGCAAGGCGGCACCGTTTATACGGCCAACGCCTTATCCCTGGCGATCCCGTCGCTGAAAAACGCCGGACTGATCACCACCGATCGGGATTTGCTACTGAGTGGCGATCAATTGATCAACAGCGGCGAAATCAATGCCGCGAACCTGACGGCCAAAATCCAACGTATTGATAACCAGCAGAGCGGTTTACTGTTGGCCAGGCATACTTTGTCCCTCACCGGGATGGCGTTATCCAATGGCGGGCAACTGGCGGCAGAACAACTGACACTGAATACCGCCAATATCATCAATAACGGTACGTTGCAGGGTGATAGTGAGCTTGCCATCAAGGCAGCGGAGGTTACCAACCGTGGGCGTTTGCTCACTGGTGGTTCGCTGAACCTGATTGCCGATCACTTGACCAACGCCGGGGTCATGCAGGCGGCCATAATGGCCTTGTCGTTGGCCAAACGGTTCAGCAACCAGCAAGGCGGCTCCGTGAATGCGAGCGGCTCCCTGACGTTGGCCACCCCGCAGTTCAACAATGACGGCCTGCTGGCCGCGACGGCTCTGACCCTGGATACGACGTCTCTGTTCAATACCGGCACTCTGCAAGGTAGTAACCTGCTCGACGTCAAAACCTCCTCGCTGGATAACCAGCTTGGTGGTGTGTTACTTGGCGCAGGAGAACTGGCATTACAGGCGGACTCACTGACCAATGCTGGATTGCTACAGGGTACAACCTTGGATCTGTCGGCCCAGGAGTGGTTTAACACCGGTAATGTGTTGAGTGAGCAAACGGCGAACCTGAAAGTCGCAACTACGTTGACCAACCAGGGCAAGATCCTCGGCCAGAAAGGGATGAATGTCTCGGCGAGTTCATTGGACAACGCCGGGTGGCTGGCAGCCACTGTGCTCTCCGTCGTGGGTGACGTCATCAACACAGGGCTGATGCAGGGAAGCCAGTCGCTGCAACTTTCCGGCAGCCAGCTCAATAATACTGCCACAGGGCAGATGTTATCGAACGGAGCTTTACGCCTCGACGGCCAGCAGTTGATCAACCAGGGCGCGATGCAGGGGCAACAACTGACGGTTAACGCCCAGAGCTGGCAGAACAGCGGCAGTGCGCAGGCGCAACAACGCCTGACGGCGGAGCTTACCGGCGACATGCTTAACAGCGGCCTGTTGCTGAGCCAGGATCGGTTTGAACTCACGGCGGCCGATATTCTCAATCAGGGCACTCTGGCGGCAGATTCGGTGATATTGACCGCGCCACAGTTGACCAACAGCGGCCTGTTACAGGGCAACAGCCAACTGCAATTGACCATCCCTAACATCAGTAACCTTGCCAGCGGCAAGCTGGTCAGTGGCGGTGCTTTGGAACTGGCGCTCGATCAACTGAACAACGCCGGTTTATTGCAGGTGAACGATGACTTGTCTCTCACCGGTCAGCAATTTACCAACCAGGGCAGTATTGTGGCGAACAACCTGAACCTGGATGTGCTGGGGGCTTTTGACAACCAGCAAGACGGTAAACTCGTCGCTCGTGAAAATGCTACTTTCCGCAGCCAATCGGTGAACAATGCCGGGGTCTTGGCGGGTAATACGCTGGTGCTGGATAGCGGCACCGTGACTCATAGCGGCATCATGCAAGGTAATGTCGGGTTAACGCTTAATAGCACCGCGCTGAACGTACTGGCCGGTGCACAGCTGCTAAGTGGTGGCGAGTTGGCCATCAACAGCGGCGCAGTCACCAACGCCGGTTTCTGGCAGGGAAATAACCTGACGTTTGGCGTCGACAGTCTGGATAACATCGGATCGATCAACGCGGCTTCGGGCCTGACCGGCACTGCGGTCGACACGCTGCAAAACAGCGGGCAGATTGCGAGCCTGAATGCGTTGAACCTCAGCGCGGGCAACCTGATCAACAGCGGCAAGCTGGTGGCCAACCGCTTGACTCTGAATGCCGATACGCTGAGTAACAGCGGATTGTGGCAGGGAAGCGACTGGCTTGATGCCCACGGTGATGTGCTGACCTTGGGGGCGTCAAGCCGTGTGCTGTCTGGCGGTGCGTTGTCTTTGAATGCAGGGCAACTGACCTCTGAGGGAACGATCCAGGGCGGGCAGGCCCATATCACGGCCACTGATTGGTTGAACCGTGGCAGCCTGCTGGGGAGCGATTCTCTGGCAGTCAACGTCACTAACGAACTGGTGAATGAAGGGTCACTGCTTAGCCAGGGTGACGGCGAGATCCTGGCGCAAACGCTGACCAACAACGGTGCCGTGCTGAGTGATGGCAGCCTGTCTTTGGCTGGCGTAACGTTGAACAACCATGGTGCCGTGCAGGGCAACCTCCTCAACCTGGCGCAGTCCGTGGTGAATAACTCGGGCACGCTGATCGGTTTGCAGTCGCTAACGTTGGGTATTCAGGCGTTCTCCGCCCCGCTGCTGACGCTGGTGAACAGCGCCCAAGGCTCACTGCTGACTCAGGGCACGCTGAGCGTTAATGGCAGCACGGTGACCAATGACGGCCGCTGGCAGGGGCAACAAATCCTGCTGAATGCTCAGACGTTGAATAACGGTGGTGCTATCCAGAGTGCGGATGCGCTGCAACTGGTTCTGTCTGGGGCATTAAATGCGACGGCAGGCAGCAAAATTACCGCCATTGGCACTGCGGCGTTACAGGCGCTTTCGCTGACTAACGCCGGGCAGTGGCTGGCAAAAAATCTCAGCCTGCGTGCTGACAGTTTGAATAATCAAGGCGAAATCAGCGGTGTCGACGGGTTGACGGTCGCGCTAAGCGGAGCTTTCACCCAACAGCAAAATAACACCCTGCTGACGGCGGGTGATCTGAAACTGGATGCGGCCTCGATCTCCAACCTGGGGCGTATTCAGGGTAGCGACGTGTGGATTAACAGCGCTGCGCTGGATAACAGCGGACGCATCCAAGGAGAAACCGGGCTGACGCTGAACTTGTCCGGTTCGTTGACCAATAACGCATCGGGTACCCTTCTTAGCCAGAACGCTCTCACCATTACCACGCCGTACTGGGTCAACAGTGGCCTGATGCAAAGCGGTGCTGACACCTGGATTGGGGGGGCCGTGTCAGGGCGCAATGACGGCAGAATGCTTGCTGGTGCCGGTCTGTCACTCAACGGTACGCAATTTACCAACACCGGTTGGTTGCAAGCGGTCACATTGTTGCTGAATGCGGATGCAGTAGACAACAGCGGCACCCTGCTGGCTGAACTACAGGGCACGTTGACGGGAAGCAGCCTGAACAACCAAGGCACCGTCCAGGGAAACAGCCTGGTGTTGAATACCCAGCAACTGACCAACGGCGGCACGCTGCTTGGCACCTCTGGGCTTTACATCAATGCCAGCCAGGTAGCGCTTCAGACAACGGGGAAATTGTTCAGCGGAAGCGATTTACTGTTGAGCAGTAGCGGCTTTGACCAACAGGGCCAAGTTGTGGCATTGGGCAACCTGACGCTGCAACTGGTGAATGCCTTTACCAGCCAGAACGTGATTGCTGCAGGCCAGAGCCTGAATATCAGCAGCCAGGGAGCGTTGACCAATCAGGGCACTTTGCAGGGGCAGAGCGTCAATCTCACGACGTACGGCGTCTTGACCAACAACGGGCAAATCACCGGTGGGAGCTGGGGGAGCACCTTCAGTGGCAGCGCTATTGCCATGAATGCGGCAGGAACGCTGCAATCAGGGGGCGACGTGACCCTGAACAGCCAGAGCGATATCACCGTTGACGGATTTACCGGTACGCTAGGCACGATGACGCTGAATGCCACTGGCAGCCTGATTAACACTGCCTTGCTGTATGCCGGTAACAATCTGTACCTGCTGGCCAACAGCATCAAAAACCTGCGCGGTGACATTCTGGCAGGCAATAGCCTGTGGATGCAGCGCGACATGGCGGGCAATGCCAACAGCGAAGTCGTGAACAGCTCAGGTACCATCGAGACACAAAATGGTGATATCACCCTTAACACCGCCCATTTGCTGAACCAGCGCGATGGGTTGACTGTGACTAGCACTGAGGGCAGCGTACCGCAGTATTCCTGGGTGACAGATTTTGAGGCAAAAGTACCGCTGAGTTTCTTCAACAGAGGCGACTACGGTTACGTCATAAAATCTTGGGAATCGGGCGGTGGTAGCCCTGGCCACGGAGCTTCTCCAACAACGCATTACAGTTCAACGCCAACACCTTATCTGAATCAACGGATCAAAGAATTCGCATCAGGCATTTCGACCGTTACTGTAACGGCAAACGGTGGCGCTGCGCGCATCGCTTCCGGGCGTGATATTACGCTTTATGCTGGGCAGTTGGATAATCAGGCAAGCACTATTTTAGCCAACAATAACGCCTATCTGTCAGGGAGTAACCTGAATAACCAATCCTGGTTCTCGGGCAGTGAAACCCGCTATCAGACGTATCAATTTGGTTATGGCCTTAGCCAGGTTCCGCTGCCAGAAACCAATACTTCCAAAGGGGAAATTACCGCCAACTATATCCTGTACACGGCGACGGGCGAAGTACGCTATGAACGTGGAGAAGGTGAGATCTACCGCTCCGTTATTCAGGCGGGTGGTAACGTTGTGGCCAACTTTGCCAACGATCTCAGTAATACCACCACCGCACCTAACGCAGGCGGGGTAACTAACTCCCTCAATGCCCCGACGCTCAATACCCTGAGCCAACAGACTATTGGCGGTGCGGTAGAGAAACAGGCGTTATCTGCCAATGACAAGGCGGCGGTCAATTCTCCTGAATGGCAAGACAGCCTGCAGAATGCCCTGCAACAGATTAACGGTGGCAACGGCCTGGATAATGTCACGCCTGAACTTTCAGGTTTAGGAAAATACGGTGATGGTGGCCAAGGCAGCGCCAACCTGGGGGATGGAACAGCATTACAAAACACCACCACCGATGGCAAGGATCTGGTTGGCACGGATGGCAAGGGCTTAAATCACTATCAAGGCAAAACGGTCGATACCAGCGCGTATCCGCTGCCTACGGGCGAGAACGGCTATTTTGTTGCATCCACCGATCCGGATAGCCCTTATCTGATCACCACCAACCCGAAACTGAATGGTCTGGGACAACTGGATCCGAGCCTGTTTGGCGATCTTTACGCTCTAATGGGGATCACCCCAGGCCAGAGCCCGCGTGAAACTAACGAACAATTCACGGTGCAGGACAAATTTATCGGCTCTGCCTATTTCCTTGACCGCCTGAACCTCCACCCAGATTACGACTACCGTTTCCTGGGGGATGCGGCCTTTGATACCCGTTACGTCAGCAATGCCATGCTGAATCAAACGGGGAGCCGCTATCTTAATGGGATAGGCTCAGATCTGGAGCAGATGCAGACCCTGATGGACAACGCCGCCAAGGCGCAACAGTCGCTGGGCTTGAAGTTCGGGGTTTCGTTGACGGCGCAGCAGATCGCCTCCTTGGATCACAGCATCTTGTGGTGGGAAGCTACCAGCATCAATGGCCAGACGGTGATGGTGCCGAAGCTCTACCTGTCGCCAAAAGATGTGACGATCAATAACGGCAGCGTGATTGCCGGCAAAAATGTTTCGCTCACTGCCGGTAATGTCACCAACAGTGGCAGCACGCTGACCGCACAGAATACTCTGGCGATCGATAGCCAGAACAGTATCAGCAACCTCAATGCTGGCCTGCTCAATGCGGGTGGCGATCTGCAATTGAGTGCGATTGGCGATATCAACAATATCGGTTCAATCATCAGTGGCAAAACGGTGCAGTTGGAAAGCCTCGATGGCAGCATCATCAACCAGACGCTGACTAACCAGTGGGATACCCAGGGTTTCCTCGGTGGCTGGATGCCACAAAGCCTGTCACTGTCACGCACGGAAATTGGCAATATCGGCAGCATTCAGGCCTTGGATAGCTTAAGCCTGAGCGCTGGCAACAACATCGATATCCTGGGGGCCAAATTGACCTCCGGCGGTGCGATGGATCTGTTTGCGGGTGGGGATATCAACGTCCTGGCCAACACCACCTACAGTGCCGATAAATCCCAGGGCTGGCGGAGCGTAAAAGAAAGCGAAACCTACGGTAGCCAAGGTAGCGAAATCAGCGCCGGTGGGCCGCTGACAGTTGATGCGGGACGCGATGTCAACGTGAAGGCCAGCCAGGTCGGTAGCCAGAGCGATACGACGCTCGCCGCTGGACGTGACATCAACCTGCAAACCCAGGAAGCGAGCACCCGGCAGAAAGAAAACGGCACCGAACAGCGCAGTAATGATGCCACCCGCACTACCCTCACCAGCGGCGGTGATTTAACGCTGGATGCCGGCCGGGATGTGAATTCTCAGGCAGCGGCGATGGTGGCGGATAACAACGTCAGCCTGAATGCCGGGCGTGACGTAAACCTCAATACCCAGCAGACCAGCGAATACCGCGAGAGCAAGGAGGGCAAACGCCAGCAGGTGGACGAGTCTATCCGCCAACAGGGAACGGAGATTGCCAGCGGGGGTAACACCACGATCCACGCCGAACGAGATGCCACATTGAACGCGGCGCAAGTACAGGCCAGCGGCGATGTTGCCGTCAGTGCCGGGCGGGATATTACGCTAAACAGCGCGACCGAAAGTGATTACTCCTTCTTCGAAGAAACCAAAACCAAGAAAGGTTTCCTGTCGAAGACCACCACTCATACGGTGCGGGAAGATTACGCCACGCAGGAAAAAGGCACGCTGCTGAGCGGCGATAACGTATCGCTGTCTGCCGGTAACGATCTGTCGGTGAAAGGTTCCTCAGTCGTCGGTGACGGCAAGGTTAATCTGCAAGCGGGCAATAACGTAGAGATCGTGGCTGCAACGGAAGAGCAGTCCAGCTACCGGTTGGATGAGAAGAAAAAGAGTGGGGTGTTTAGCGGCGGTGGGTTGGGCTTTACCGTGGGAACCTCTTCATCGCGCCATCGGGTGAACGAAGACGGCACCACGCAGAGCCAGAGCGCCAGCACCATTGGCTCGACCGGTGGCGATGTGAATATCGTTGCGGGTGGCAAGGCACACATTGGTGGTGCGGATCTGATTGCGAACAAGAACCTGTCGGTGACGGGGGACAGCGTGCAGATCGACCCGGGGCAGGATATTTATCGCCGGGATGAAACCTTCGAGCAGAAGCAAAGTGGTCTTACTGTTGCGTTGTCTGGCCCAGTCGGCAGTGCGGTCAACACTGCGGTCACCACAGCGCAGCAGGCCCAGAAAGAGACCGATGGTCGTCTGGCCGCATTGCAGGGGACTAAAGCGGCATTGTCGGGCGCTCAGGCCGTGCAGGCGGGGCAGTTGGTGCAGGCACAAGGTGGCGATGCGCAGAGCATGGTGGGTATCAGTGCTTCATTAGGCTCACAAAAATCGTCTTCGCAGCAACATCAGGAACAAAAAACCGTCAGTGGTTCAACGCTGAATGCGGGTAACAATCTGACGGTTAACGCGACCGGCAAGGGGCACTCTGCCGACAGCGGCGATATCCTGATTGCAGGTAGCCAGTTAAAAGCGGGTGGAGATACCACGCTGGATGCGGCTCGTGATTTGCAATTACTCGGTGCGGCCAACACGCAAAAAACCGACGGCAGTAACAGCAGCAGTGGCGGCAATATTGGCGTCAGTCTGGGTGTGAGCGGGCCGAGCAGCGGTTTGAGCGTGTTCGCCAATGGCAACAAGAGTCAGGGCAACGAGCACGGTGACGGCACATTCTGGAGTGAAACCACCGTCGACAGTGGCGGCACACTCTCGATGCACAGTGGCCGGGATACCACGCTGGCCGGAGCGCAGGCCAGCGGTGAAACGGTGAAGGTTGATGCCGAACGTAATCTGACGCTGCAAAGCCAGCAGGACAGCGATAACTACGACGCGAAGCAGACCAGTATCAGCGGTGGCGTCAGCGTCGCGGTTATCGGCAGTGGTGGCTCAGCCAATATGAGCATGAGTCGTGACAAACTGCACAGTAACTACGACAGCGTGCAGGAACAAACCGGCATCTATGCTGGCAAAGGCGGCTTCGATGTTAAGGTGGGTGAGCATACCCAGCTTGATGGCGCTGTAATTGCCAGTACGGCAGAGGCCGATAAAAATCGGCTGGATACTGGCACGCTGGGCTTTAGCGATATCCACAATCAGGCAGATTACAAAGCCGAGCATCAAGGCGGCAGTCTGAGCACCGGTGGTCCGGTAGCTTCAGACCTGCTGACCAATATGGGCGGCATCGCACTGTCTGGTCTGGGTAATAAAGGGCATGCAGAAGGCACTACCCAGGCGGCGGTGTCGGGCGGTAGCGTGGTTATTCGTGACCAGGCTAACCAGCAGCAGAATATCGCCGATCTGAGCCGGGATACGGACAATGCCAACGGCAGCATCGGGCCGATCTTCGATAAGGAGAAGGAGCAGAATCGCCTCAAGGAAGCACAGCTGATTGGGGAGATTGGCGGGCAGTCGATGGATATCATCCGTACACAGGGTGATATCGACGGGCTGAAAAAGGCGAAAGAGAAGTACCCAACCTTGACCGCTGATGAATTGCGTAAAACCGACATCTATCAAACGGAGATGCAGAAGTACGGTACGGGCAGTGATTTGCAAAAAGCGGCTCAAGCCGTGACGGCGGCGCTGCAGGGCCTGGCTGGTGGGGATATTGGCCAGGCGATTGCGGGTGGGTTAAGCCCATATGCAGCAGAGCAAATCAAAAAGTACACGGGTGATAATAAGACTGCCAATGCGCTTGCCCATGCGGTTTGGGGGGCAATAGCAGCACAAGTGAGTGGCAACTCGGCAGCAGCAGGAGCCGTGGGTGCCGCCGGTGGTGAATTGGCCGCGCGTTATCTGGCAGAGAAGTTATATGGCGCAGACACGCCGGAAAAAATTGCTAAACTGAGTGAGGAGCAAAGGCAGAATCTCAGTGCGCTTTCTACGCTTGCAGCAGGTTTGGCAGGTGGGGTGACGGGGGATAGCACTGCTAATGCTCTGGCGGGCGCTCAGGCCGGTAAGAATGCGGTGGAGAATAACTTCCTGAGTCAGGGAAGCCCACAGAAATACACTGATAAGTATAAAGAATGTAATGGAAATGCTGGTTGTGAGCAGGGTGTCCGTAAGGATATGGCGCAGGAGTCAGCGGAGAACATCCAGAAGCTGAAATCATGCTGGGATGCCGGGGATGCCGCTTGTGTTGCAGATACGCGTTCGAAAATAGAACTCGATGAGAAAGCGTATACTGAGTTACGCCAGCAGGACAACATGGCCGGGCGTGCTTATGAAGACTCGGCAAAATGGTATGCTGATATTATTGATCAGTGTGCTGGTAAGTGTGATTGGTTAGAAGCTTCATTGCTGAAGACCGGAGCCGATGGGCTAGGTAACTTGGTTTATGGTGCGTTGGGTGCGGGGAGCCTGCCGAAACCGGGACAAACTGTAAGCGCGAACGATCTTAAGGTTGCCAGCGAAATTAGTAAGGATATAGCATCTGTTGGGAAGCAGACAGACATTGGATTTGCGGCAAAGCAAACTAAGAAAAGTGCAGGGCAAATAGTTATTAAAAATATAAATCAATCTGAGGCAATTGAAAATTTATCTGCCAATGGTTATATAAAATCAGTTTCGAAAGATGGTTCGGTTACCGTTATGACAAAGGGCGAGAAAGTATATAGATTCTATCCATCTTCAACTGGAGGTGGGATTGCTGGTGCTGAATCTGGGGTACCGTCTGCCTCTGTATCAGTAAATGGTAAAATCATTTCTAAATTACGTTTCCCAGGAGAGTGATGCCGTGACTATCGAACATAATAATGCAATAACTCTTCTTAAAAATGTTGTGAGGCTCGGAACTAATCTTCCTGCTCACGTTTTTCACAAAAAATTTGCAAGATATTTCTTTTTTGATAATGATATCTGCACATCAGACGATTTGATTAGTGTGACTAAACTAGTCATTAGTGAGTCTTTTGGGTATGACTTAATTGCGAGCGTTTTCTCTAGTTCAGATTTTAGATACTTAGGCAATCTACATATGAATGAGGATTGGATCGCTAAAATAGTTGCCTTAAGCACTGAAATGAATGGCTCTGGTGATTATGGAGGTCTAATTATTTTAGATCAGAAAAAACAATGGGCAATATTCCAGAAAACCCCTGTTGAAGAGGGTGTGTTGGGGGTCAATAGCAATAAAAAACTAGAGGCCATAAATGATTTAATTTATGAGAATTTTGTTGATTGCGAGAAATTTAAAGAATGGCTGGGGGAAAGGACATCACATGATGTTGAATTAGTCGAATCCATGGGGAGAGATTATTTAATGAGTATGGTAGAAAACTATAGAGAAGCATAGTTTACGTATTTACTAATGCTCGACTATTATCACAAAACCCCGAAAGCGGTAATGGCAGAGACGAAAAGCGCTGTTATGATGGGGCGTTGGTTGCTCTTTAACAGCGTTGGGGAAAATGGCGTAACGGGCTGAAAAAGCGCGTCTGGGAAAAAAGTTGCCTGAGCCAGAATGCACAGGGGAAAAGTGGTTGTAAGCTGCTGAGTGTACTAGGAAAAATGCTGTTGGTTGGCTGGCTCCGCACAGGATAAAGTTGTTGTGGAGAATAATGCGCTGAATGGAAGTAGCTTCGGTAAGGGCATGGCAGACATAGGGATGTCGCAAACCTCGCTTGGTGCCTCCATGTTGCAAGGTGGTGCTTCACCGGATGAAATCGTAGCGGCCTTGGTCAAGAACGCTCAGGGAGACATGCCGGAAGGCCAAGATGCGGTTAAAGGTCTGTTGACTGCCTGGGGCGAGTTCTTCGGGGTGCCGGTCAGTGCGTTGACGGCAAATGGAGAAATGACGCCAGCAAAAGCCGCAGAAATCATGGCCAGCGGTGTACCAACCAGTGAAGCGAAACTGGTGCAGTATGTGCTTGCTAAAGCCGTTCTAACCGTGGCAAAAAGTTCTGATCTGGGGCTATCGGCATCGAATCAGAAATATGTAGATATCCTTTCACCAGAAGCTAAACAGCATATCTTGTACGGGGATAGCCCTACGCAGGGTGGACATCTATATCCAGGAAATCCAGGTAAAACAGTCTTCCCTCAAAACTGGTCAGCGGACAAAGTTGTCCATGAGATAGGTGATATAGCTACTTCACCTGATACTCAATGGTTCGCTCAGACTGGGACTGGCGGGCTGTATACGAATGCCGGGAAACCGGCAAGATGGGCTGCTTGGGAAGTGCGGGATGGTGTTAGAGTTCGAGTGGTATACGAGCCAGCTAATGGGAAAATTATAACAGCGTTCCCAGATAGTAATCCTACCCCTCCAGCCTTAAAACAGATTAAGAAATAGAGTGGATGTAATGGATATTAATGACAAAATTAGATCATTAGGTGAAGGACTAAAGGATCGGTTGGATCCTTCTCTGGTCGACTTTGCTCTTGAGTATATTGGGTTCTCAGAGAATGTATTAGCGTTCGAAACTCTATGTGACCATATCGCTGATCATGATGTTGTTATTAGTAAAGATGAGTATATACAAGTACTTAAAATAGCCAACGATCTTGGCTTGGAAATAGACAGTAGATATACATATATAAATCCAGAAAAAGAATCTTCGTAAATCGATGCAACCCCGGCCTTGGCCGGGGTCTTTGCTTCTATGCCCTGAGAACTTCCTCTTCTCGCCGCTGTAACCGGATCACACCGGGTGCGGCGGTGATCTCCAACTGTTCCGCATCGGTGATCCCCGACTCGGTGATCCAGTCGCCGCCGATGATCAACTCGCCGTTCTCCCGTACCCAATCCGCCCCCAAATCTTGCCGCTGAAGGTGGTGAACCCGTTCGCACATCGGCTCCCGTTCCTGAGCGACAAGACCCGCACCCGGCGCGACCATATGAAATACCTCACCCTGATACAGTCGATAGCGTTGCTGCACCAGTACCAGCGGGAGGTAAAACGGGCCGAGCACCGGGTCAGCGTTATCGAGTATATCGAGGTGGCGCGGGAGGATATCGCGTTGGCCAATCGGCTGGCGCATGAGGTGCTGGGGCGGACTCTGGACGAGATGCCGCAGCAGACGCGCAAGCTGTTGGTTGGTTGACTCCGCACTGGATAAAGTTGTTGTGGAGAATAACTTCTTGGCGGTTCCTGTGCCGGTTTCTCCACCGGTAGCGCTGCCGAATACGTCCATCAATGGTGCAGGCGGAAATGAAGCCTGGGATGCGGATGATGGCTCAGATCCAAGTAAGTCTCGTGAAGAGAACGCGCGTCAGCCGAATGTGGCGAAGGATCTGACGGATGAAGATAAAGCGGAAGCGGGTGGGACAGGATCTGGAACGCCAGGTGGCTGGGAGCCTCAGGATGAAGAGAATGCGCGCAATAAAGAGGGGATTTCTCAAAATATTCCCTCTAAAAACCAATTAAGCGAATCAGCAGCGTCTCCTAATCGGAACGGGCTAACTGATGCCGGAAGAGCTTTGCAAAAGCACGGTGGAAGAGAAGGCTCTACATATTCATACTCTAGTCAAAAAGCTGCAGTCTTGAACCAAGAAGGACAAGCTATAGTGAATGAAATACTAGGGAATCCGAATAGTAAAATTGAATCCAGAGTCGTTTTTGAAAATAAGCAAAAAATTACTGTGGTGGAGGTTACAGCCCCTGATGGTAGGGCTCTCAGATATAATGCTGATGGTACTAAGTTGATCTGCTTCCGTGAGCCACCGACGAAATAATGAGGGATAACCAATGTTAGAGTATAGTGTCGGCAGTTCGATGGATAGGGATGATCTATATGCTGAATTATCATTTAATAGAGTTCAGTGGGGGGAAATCTCATTATCCGAGGATAGGAAATCCGTGAATATTATTATTTACCCCAATGATAATGATGTTCTCGAGTTCAAATATGATGAGTTTTTACATCTTGTTGAGAAGGCAAAAAACCATCTTCTCAAGCTGGAACCATTAGTTGAATGAAGATCTCGGCCAACTGGCCGAGATCTTTACCTCTACGCCAGAAATCCCCCATCTTCCCGCCGCTGCAACCGGATCACACCGGGTGCGGTGGTGATCTCCAGTTGTTCCGTATCGGTGATCCCGGACGCTATGATCCAGCCCCCACTGATGATCAGCTCGCCGTTCTGCCGTACCCAGTCCGCTCCCAAATCCTGCCGCTGTTGGCTGGCTTCGCACAGTGCGCTCCAGGTGGCCGCATCGGTGACGGGGTGATCCACAGGCCATCGGGCCGGAGCGTGAGCTGTAATGGCGTGCCGGGGGGAAAACCCAGCCCGGCCAGCGTGCTACCGTCGATAATCAGCGCCGGGATCGGTTGGGATGTGAAGGTGATGTTCATGCTGCCCCCTTGTCGATATAGCGGCGGAAGTCGTCGCCCTCGAGGCTCTTGCACAGGGCCTCATGGGGGCCGGTGATCAGCCGTTCCAGCATCTGGCGCTGGGTCAGGCCGTGGTGGTGCGCCAGTCGTTCGAGCACAAAATGGGCGACGAGGCTGACTTCGATGTTCAGGCGTGAACTCACTCCCTCGTCGCGACGGCGTGCGCGGTACTCTGCCTGGCGTTATGCGTTGGTCTTGGCCATGATGAACCTCCCTGTTACTGCGTAACTCATCTTACTAAGTAAGTAAAAAACACGGTGAGGTGTTTTATTGAGCGAATTTAATGAGTGTGCGGACTCTTTGCTGATGTTTGGACGCGCCTCGCATAAATGAGGTTTCCACAGCTAACAAATTGAATATATTAAGTATAAATATTATAAATTAGTCGTCTAACTCTAAGCGGTAGGCTCGGCCCATCCGGCAAACAATTAGCGCCTGAAGATGACAGCTCAAAATATAGCATGCATAATGACAACACAAATGACACCACGCAGGCGGAATGAAAATGAGCACCATCCACTTCAGAATCGATGAGGAAACCAAGCGTCTTGCGATGCAGGCTGCGGAAAGACAGAAAACGAGTCTGACAGAGGTTATGCGGCAACGGGCGGAGGAACTGGCCGCAGAGGAACGCCGCTATCAGAACAGTGAACATGAAGGCTGGTTGGAGCAGCAGATAATAGCTGCATTCAACCGCTATGATAGCGGTGAGAGTGACTTTATCAGCAATGATGAAATGGAAAATCACATGGATGAACTGAAAGCGAAGGCAGCACGGGGCGAACTGTGATAGTAGCCGTTCAGTGGGAAAAACAGGCGCGAGCGGACAGGGAAGCGATCTTCCTCTATCTGTACGAGGCTGCTGGCATTCTGGTAGCTAGCGCTACAGATGATAAGTTCGTCAGCATGGTTGATATCCTGCGGAAAAATCCGCTGGCAGGTACCAACGCTGGAAGCGCAGAAAAACAGCGCAAACTAGTGGTACCCCGCTTCCCGTTTATTATCGTCTATGTGGCTGAGAGTACCTCTGTTCGTATCCTGCGGGTAATACATACTTCGCGGAAAATAGCAGGCCGATACAGTAAAAGTTAGACTTCTAAGCTCACGGCACCTGCTGCTCCAGCGTCTGCCCATCCTTACTGGTAGCCTGCAACTGCCCCCGTAACGACGCCTTAAACGGTCCATCGCTGTTGAGTAACCCCTTCAATTGCAGCTGTAAATTACCGTCACCCTCTAGCGGCACATGCTGCCAACCCCATTGCTGCAAGGTATTCACAGGTACCGAACGTCCGTTAAGGGACAGCGTGAACGGCTTACCGGGCAGTTGGCTGATGTTGGCTTTGGCATCCAACAGGCCATCGGGCATAAAGGCGCTCAGCTCGGTAACGTTGATCTGCTGCGCATCGGCATCCAACGCCAGTGAAGGGCGGCGCACGTCGATTTTGTTAAAGGTGGCTCCCCCGGCATTGAGTTTCAGCGAACCGGACCAAATCCCCCACTGATGGTCACTGGCTAACAGCAGGTTGCTGCCGTAGCCATCCAGCGAAGTGAGCTGGAAGGGGAAATCCGGGTTGATATCGATGATCAGATTACGGTTGGTGCTCATCTTGCCAACGTAAACCTCTGCCAGCCAGCTTGGCAACGGCTGTAACCAGAGTTGGCGCCAGTTAATGGGCAACGTGTACTCCAGCGCGGAGACCGCCACCTCGTCGAGTTGCAGGCGCTTGTTGGCGCGCAGCCAGTTGCCGGTGGTACGCAATAACCCACCTTCCCAGCGGGTGGTGAATTGGCTAATCGCAATCCCGGCCGGGGAGAGCTGCATATCCATTATCGGATCGATCAGATGGAAGTTGCCGTTGATCAGATCGTCGGCGGTGAAGTTGATTGCGCCTTCCTGACTGCTCCAATCCCCTTGCTGGAAGGTGATATTTTGCATCGACAGATCGAGATCGTTGGCCGCCCAGGCGTTACCCTCCAGGCGAGCATTAATCAGATCGAAGCGTTTCACCGTAATGGATGGCAACGCCGTAAAACGGCTCCAGAACTGCTCCAGCGTCATGGGCACTTGCAGGCGGACGTTGCTTAGCCGCAAGCGTTCAACCAACCAGCTGCCATCGGCGGCGCGGCTGGCTACCCCGGTCAGATCGCCCTGTGCCAGATCGGCACCAAAGTCGCTCAAGATCAGCTGGTTTTGTTTGATTTCACCCTGGATCAACACCTGCGAAGCTGGGATACCGTTGACAATCATTGAGCCAGCGCTGAACTGGAACTGATTGTTATCCCCGAGCAAATGGCCAGCAGTAGGCTGCCACGGGTTGATCCCTGCATTGACCTTCTGTGCGTTAAGCTGCCAGCTATTATCGTTGGATTGCAGCGCCATATTGCTCAGTTGCAGCACATCGGCCTGTATGGGCAGCGGCGCGCCTTGCAAAGGCTGAACGTTCAGGCTGCCGTCGCGCAGCGTGATGCTGTCAAAATGACGTGGTTCGGTGATTTGCCGCAGACTGAAAGCCATATCAACCTGCTTGGCCGCCAACAGCTGTGGCTGGTTATTGCGGGCGAGCGTGACGTCCTCCAGGCCGATCTGCCCTGGTTTGCTCCACGAATGCGATATTTTTCCTACCGACAGCTGATAACTACCACGATCGCTGACCCATTGACTCAGCCAGCCAGCGGCCCAGCGGGTTTGCCCCACCACGTAAAGCAGCACAATGGTCAACACCACCAGCAGCAGCAACGTGAGCAATAGTTTTCCGATAAATTTCATCAGCGGATCCGTAGCGGTCAGAAAAGATACCCTGTTTATGCCGCAATTAGCCCGCCAGCTCAAGGGCAATGGCCTGAAAGACAATAAAAAAACGGCCAGTAGCGGTTTGCCAATGGCCGTTGGTTTGCTGCGGGAGGCTTATTTTTCTGGTGGGAACACCAGGTTCAGCACGATAGCGGTGATCCCACCGGCTGCAATACCGGAAGACAGCAGGGTTTTAATCCAGTCCGGGGCAAACTGCAAGATCAGCGGCTGTTGGGAAACCCCCATGCCGACGGCCAGTGACAGCGCCATGATCATGATGGCACGGCGGTTTAACGTCTCGCGGGAAACGATGCGCACGCCGGAGGCCGCAATGGTACCAAACATCACCAGCGTCGCGCCGCCCAGCACCGGCTCAGGAATATGCTGCACAAAACCGGCAACGGCCGGGAAGAGCCCCAGCACGATCAGCATCAGCGCCACCACGAAGCCGACGTAGCGGCTGGCAACGCCGGTCAGTTGGATCACGCCGTTGTTCTGGCCAAAGCAGGAGTTCGGGAAGGTATTGAATACCGCCGACAGCATCGAGTTCAGGCCGTTGGCCAGTACGCCGCCTTTCAGGCGCTTCATATACAGCGGGCCGCTGACCGGTTGTTCAGAAACGTCGGAGGTGGCGGTGATATCACCGATAGTTTCCAGCGAAGTGACCATAAAGATCAGCATCAGCGGCAGCAGCAGGTTCCAGTCGAAGCCCAGGCCGTAGTACAGCGGTGTCGGAATGTTGATCAGGGTGGTTTGGGTGGACGGCTCGGTTGCCGGCAGCATATCCATGGCCCAGGCCAGCAGATAACCCACGGCCATGGCGATCACCAACGAAGCGACGCGCAGGTAAGGGTTGCGCTGGCGGTTAAGCAGAATAATCACCACCAGCACCGCCCCTGCCAACAGCAGATTTTTGGGGGAGCCGAAGGTGTGATCGTTCATCGCCGCATAGCCGCCACCGATAGAGGTCAGCCCGACCTGAATCAACGACAGGCCGATAATCATCACCACAATGCCGGATACCAGCGGGGTAATAATGCGACGTGCCAGGTGCAACACGCGTGACAGCAGGATTTCGGTGCAGGAGGCGACCATCAGGGTGCCAAACAGCGCGGCCATCATGGTGGGCACGTCTGCGCCGCCGTTTTTCAGCGCCAGCCCGCCCATGATCAGCGGTGAGACAAAGTTGAAGCTGGTGCCCTGAATGGACAGCAGGCCAGAACCCACCGGCCCCCAGGTTTTGATTTGCAGAATAGAGGCCAGGCCGGAAGCGAACAGCGACATGCTGATAATGTGTTGCGTATCCTGCGCAGGCAGGCCAAGCGCCTGGCAAATCAACAGGGCTGGGGTGATCACGGCAACAAACATCGCCAGCAGATGCTGGCCGGCGGCAAACAGGGTCTGCGGCAGCGGCGGGCGATCTTCCAGGCGATAAATCAGTTCGCTATTGTGTACAACGGGGGCTGATGCTTTTTGCGCGGCATCAAGCTCGGCGGTTTGACTGGACATGGTGTGGCATTCCCAAAGGCGGCAAAGAAGGCATTTTAATGATCTGCCTCACAAAAGCAAACGGTTGCGCATTAATATTTTTCGCGCTAACCGCCCTATGAATGTCGCATTTTCGTTCATTTTTTCTTGTGTTATTAGCCGTTTTTACTTTTAATCCCCCCTTCATCGAGTTAAAAAACTGAGTGAATTTTATAACTTATTAATTTATTGGATTTTATTACTACACGGAGTAGCTAGATGTTTCATCTCGATACTTACGGCACATTAGTTGCCGCCACGCTGGTTCTGCTGCTCGGGGGCAAATGCGTGCGCTCCATTCCTCTGCTGAGAAAATATACCATTCCTGCTCCCGTTGCTGGCGGCCTGCTGGTGGCGGTTCTGTTATTAGTATTAAAGAAGACGGTGAACTGGGAAATCGGCTTTGATATGTCGCTAAAAGACCCGCTGATGCTGGCCTTCTTTGCCACTATCGGCCTGAATGCCAACCTGGCACGTCTACGGGCCGGGGGCAAAGCGCTGCTGGTATTCTTGTTCGTGGTGCTGGGTCTGCTGCTGGTACAGAATGCCATCGGTATCGGCATGGCGAAAATGCTGGGGCTGGATCCGTTAATGGGCCTGATTGCGGGTTCTATTACGCTATCTGGCGGACACGGTACCGGGGCGGCCTGGAGCAAGGTGTTCATCGAACGCTATGG
This sequence comes from Serratia sp. (in: enterobacteria), assembly GCF_051654945.1. Lineage (GTDB taxonomy): Bacteria > Pseudomonadota > Gammaproteobacteria > Enterobacterales > Enterobacteriaceae > Chania. The sequence continues at coordinate 127,560 of NZ_JBOFZA010000038.1, read as the reverse complement.
CTTTGAGAATGCCACCGAAGTGGCCATGGCCTGCGCCACCTTTGGTCTGGTGCTGGGCGGGTTGATTGGTGGCCCGGTAGCCCGCTATCTGGTGAAACACTCTTCAACGCCGGAAGGCACACCGGATGACAGCTTGCAGCCGAGCGGCTTTGAGAAGCCGGAAAGTGGCCGACTAATCACCTCACTGGTGATGATCGAAACCATTGCCATGATTGCCATCTGCCTGAGCATCGGTAACTTTATTGCCGGGTTATTGAACGGCACCGCCTTTGAGCTGCCGACCTTTGTCTGCGTACTGTTTGTCGGCGTGATCCTCAGTAATACCCTATCGGCAACGGGCTTCTATCAGGTGTTTGAGCGGGCGGTTTCCGTATTGGGCAACGTGAGCCTGTCGCTGTTCCTGGCGATGGCGTTGATGAGCCTGCGCCTGTGGGAGCTGGCTTCGTTAGCTCTGCCAATGTTGGCGATCCTGGCGGTACAGACGCTGGTCATGGCGCTGTATGCCATCTTCGTGACTTATCGCGTGATGGGTAAAAACTACGATGCTGCGGTGCTGGCGGCCGGCCATTGTGGTTTTGGTATGGGGGCGACGCCAACGGCCATTGCCAACATGCAGGCGATCACCGATCGTTTCGGTCCTTCACATCTGGCATTCCTGGTGGTGCCGATGGTCGGCGCGTTCTTTATCGATATCGCCAACGCCATCGTGATCAAGCTGTACCTGATGTTGCCGATATTCCCGGCGATTGGCTAAGTGAGATTGCCCCTCTTGCGGCAAAGAGGGGCAGATTGATTAGGCGTTGGAGTAGCGAGCGGTTTCTGGCAGCCAGCGCTCAATCAAGGCATGGGCATGTTGAGGATATTGCTGGTGAATATGGCGAGCCACGCGCTGAACTTCCGGGATCATGGCCTGATCGCGCAGCAAATCCGCCACTTTAAACTCTGCACTGCCGGTTTGGCGGGTTCCCAATAGCTCACCCGGCCCACGGATCTCCAGATCTTGCTGGGCAATCACAAAACCGTCGTTACTGTCACGCAGCACCTGCAGACGTTTTTGGGCGGTTTTACTGAGCGGGGTTTTATACAGCAATACACAATGCGAGGCGATCGCACCACGGCCAACCCGACCACGCAGCTGGTGCAACTGGGCCAAACCAAGACGCTCAGGGTTTTCGATAATCATCAGGCTGGCGTTCGGCACATCAACGCCCACTTCAATCACCGTGGTGGCTACCAGCAACTGCAACTCACCCTGTTTGAAAGCCTGCATCACCGCCTGTTTCTCGGCGGATTTCATGCGGCCATGCACCAGTGCCACCTTCAATTCTGGCAGTGAAATCTTCAGTTCTTCCCAGGTGGCTTCCGCTGCCTGGGCTTCCAGCAAATCAGATTCTTCGATCAACGTGCAGACCCAATACGCCTGACGGCCTTCTTCGATACAGGCGCTTTTTACCCGCTGGATGATATCGGCCCGGCGCGTATCAGGGATCGCTACCGTTGTCACCGGCGTACGGCCGGGAGGCAATTCATCGATCACCGAGGTGTCTAAATCTGCGTAGGCGGTCATCGCCAGCGTGCGTGGGATTGGCGTGGCGGTCATGATCAACTGATGAGCATGGAACCCTTGTTCTTCCCCTTTCTCCCACAACGCCAGCCGCTGGTGAACGCCAAAGCGGTGTTGTTCATCGATGATCACCAGCGCCAGGCCATTAAACTGCACCTGCTCCTGGAAAATGGCGTGTGTTCCTACCACCATCGATACCTGGCCGCTGGCAATGGCTTCTTGCTGGGCGAGGCGTGCTTTGCCTTTTTGCTTGCCGGCCAACCAACCCACTTCAATGCCCAGGGGTTCAAACCACTGGCGGAAGTTATTGGCGTGCTGTTCGGCGAGCAATTCAGTAGGTGCCATCAGCGCTACCTGTTTGCCGTGCGCAATGACCCGTAGCGCGGCCAAGGCCGCAACCAGGGTTTTACCTGAGCCGACGTCGCCCTGCACCAGGCGCATCATCGGGAAACCTTTTTGCAGATCCGCTTCAATATCTGCCACCACCCGGGTTTGCGCACCGGTTGGTGAGAATGGGAGCTGAGCCAGGAAGCGGTTTTTCAGCCGATCGTCAGGTGTTAGTGATAATGCCCGATAGCTCTGTGCACCGGCCCGAACGGCCAACATGCTGAGGTTATGCGCCAGCAATTCTTCGAGGATCAGGCGTTTTTGTGCCGGGTGCTTACCCTGCTCCAAATCGACCAGTTGGATATCCGGCGGTGGGCGGTGCAGCAAATGCAGCGCTTGCGGCAGGCTCATCAAGCCACCGCTTAACTCCGGTGGCAGCAGTTCGGCAATCGCACAGGTATCCAGTAATTCCAGCGCCTGATCGGTTAACTTGCGCAGCGTAGCCTGGCGGATCCCTTCGGTGGTGGGATACACCGGCGTCAGGGCTTCCTGTAGCTCAACTTCGCTGTTTTCCCCTTGAACGCGGTATTCTGGATGGATGATTTCCGCGCCGTGGGTACCGCGTTTGACTTCGCCATAGGCCGTTACGTGGCGGCCGGTCGCCAGGCTGTTCTTCATCGCCGCGTTGAAGTTGAAAAAACGCATGGTCAGGATGCCGGTGCCATCGCTGATCTGGCAGGTCAGCATGCGGCGGCGGCCAAAGCTGATATCGCTGCGCAGCACTTCGCCTTCCACCGTGGCAAAAATGCCAGGCAGCAGATCGTTGATGAGATAGAGGCGGGTGCGATCTTCGTAACGCAGAGGGAGGTGCAGCAGCAGATCCTGGATGGTATTCAGGCCGATTTTGGCCAATTTCCCCGCCTGGCTGGCTCCAACCCCGGAAAGTGTGGTGAGTGGGACGGCATCCAGCAGGCGGCCTTTCATCGGCGTACCGTCGTGGCCTGCATGGCAGCCCACCATTCGGCATCGGCAACCACCTGGCCCTGCTCGTCAATCTGCGGGCGCGGTAGCTTTTTGCGTTTGGCCACGTTGGCCAATACCGGGTAGCCACCTTCAAACAGCAGGCGTTGTTGCTCCTCTGCGTCCAAGGCACTGTGATCGCGGCGGTACATGCCGGCGTTTTGCCGCTGGCGCTGGGCCTCATACAGGATCAGTGCCGCAGCGACGGACACGTTCAGCGACTGCACCATACCGATCATCGGAATGATAATGTCCTGATCGGCCAGGGCGAGTGCCTCTTCGGTGATGCCGGTTTTTTCCTGCCCCAGCAGAATGCAGGTGGGGCGGGTGTAGTCGATTTCGCGAAAATCAACGGCACGGGCAGAAAGGTGAGTTGCCAGGATTTGCATTCCCTGGCCTTTCAGTTGCGTGACCGCATCGGCGATGGTGGGGTGAGTTTTGACGCTCACCCAGCTATTGCTGCCCGCAGCGGAGGAGACCAGGGTACGCATCCGCGGGGTTGGCCACACGGCATGCACCTGATGTACGCCGACGGCATCGGCGGTACGGATAATCGCGGAGACGTTATGCGGTTTGTGAACCTGTTCCAGGCAGACTGTCAGATCGGGCTGCCGGGTGGCCAGCATTTCACAAATCCGCGCATAGCGTTCGGGGCTCATAGGCGCTAATTTCGGTTACGGTTAACTTTAATCACATCCGGCATGATACGGATCTTACGCATAATATTTGCCAGGTGGATGCGATCGCGGGTGGTCAGGCGAATAAAGGCGCTGTAGACCCGGCCATCTTTCTCTTCGGTATTCAGGCTTTGAATATTCGATTCGGCCGCATTGATCGCTGCCGTGAGGTTGGCCAACGCACCCTGATGGTTGAACATGTCCACTTTGATTTCCGCAATGAACTCCTGCTCGGTTTCCATATCCCATTCGACCGCCATGAATTTCTCTGGCTCTTTCTGATAACCGCGGATATTACGACAGGACTCATGGTGAACCACCAGACCTTTGCCCGGGCTGACGTGGGCAATAATCGGGTCGCCTGGAATTGGGCGACAGCACTTGGCAAAGGTGATCAGCACGCCATCGGCGCCTTTGATGGCCAGGTTGCGCACGCCGTTTGAGGAACCCAGGCTGGACTGATCGCCTTGCAGGTTCTTCGCGACCACTACGCTCATGGCGTTACCGAGGCCGATTTCTGCCAGCAGATCGTCCAGCGTGGCCAGCTTCATGCGATCCAGCTCATGCTGGATATTCTCTGGCGGCACTTCCGACAGTTTGCGGCTGCCCCCGAGCGCATGGTTGAGCAGGCGGCGGCCCAGGCTGACGGAATCATCGCGTTTGAGGTTTTTCAACATCTGGCGGATTTTGGCGCGCGCTTTGGAGCTCACCACGAAGTTCAGCCAGGCGGCATTTGGCCGGGCGCCCGGAGCGGTGATGATCTCTACCGTCTGGCCACTGGCCAATGCTTGTGACAGCGGGTGCGGCTGACGATCGACACGTGCGCCAACGCAGGCGTGGCCAATATCGGTATGCACGGCGTAGGCAAAGTCGACCGGCGTGGCACCGGCAGGCAGTTCGACGATGCGGCCTTCCGGGGTGAACACGTAAATCTCATCTGGGAACAGATCGGATTTGACGCTTTCAATAAATTCAAACGAGCTACCGGCGCTCTGTTGCAGTTCCAGCAGGCTTTGCATCCAGCGCTGAGCGCGGATTTGTGCGGTGGTGCCGGTTTCGCCCTGTTCCTTCTCTTTATAGGCCCAGTGCGCGGCGACCCCCATCTCGGCCATCTGATCCATATCTTCGGTACGGATCTGCACCTCAACCGGCACGCCGTGCGGGCCGATCAGCGAGGTATGCAAAGATTGATAGCCGTTGGCTTTGGGAATGGCAATATAGTCTTTGACCCGGCCCGGGCGCGGCTTGTACAGGCTATGTGCCTGGCCCAGTACCCGGTAGCAGGTATCCACTTCTTTAACGATCACCCGGAACGCGTAAATATCCATGATGGAATGGAAACGCTGTTCTTTCAGGTGCATCTTGCAGTAGATGGAATAGAGGTGCTTTTCCCGCCCGCTGACGCGGCAGGGGATACCGGCTTCGGTCAGGCGCCCTTCGATTTCAGAGAGGATTTTCTGGATCATCTCCTTACGGTTACCACGCGCGGCTTTCACCACTTCTTTGATTACGCGGTAGCGGTTCGGGTAAAGCGCTTCAAAACCCAGCTCTTCCAGCTCGGTTTTCAGGTGATGAATACCCAGGCGGTGGGCCAATGGGCTATAAATTTCCAGGGTTTCGCGGGCGATACGCCGCCGTTTGTCCGGGCGCAACGAGCCAAGCGTTCGCATATTGTGGGTGCGATCGGCCAGCTTGATCAGTACGACGCGGATATCCTGCACCATCGCCATGATCATCTTGCGGAAGTTCTCCGCCTGCGCTTCTTTCTTATCCTGGAATTTCAGTTTGTCTAGCTTGGATACGCCCTCAACCAGTTCAGCAACGCTTTTGCCAAACAGTTGTTCCATATCCTGATAGGTGGCCGGGGTGTCTTCGATGACGTCGTGCAGCAGGGCTGCCATCAGCGTCTCATGATCGAGACGCATTTCCGCCAGAATACAGGCCACGGCAACCGGGTGAGTAATGTAGGGCTCACCACTGGAGCGTGTCTGTCCCTCGTGAGCATCACGTGCGACGAGGTATGCCTGTTTGAGGCGCTTAATCTGCTCCTCAGGCAAGTAACGTTGAATCAGCAGATTCAGGCTTTCAAACAGGTACAAGGCAGACTCACAGTCTAATTAACGACGACCTTCAGCAATCGCGGTAACCGCCTGGATCTCTGCGGCTTCCTGCTCTTGCTGCTCCTGGCGCTCACGAACATCGAGGATCTGGCTGTTGATCAGGCCTTCTTCGATTTCACGCAGAGCGATAACGGTGTACTTATCATTCTCTTCAGGTACCAGTGCATCCTTACCACCGGTCTGGATCTGACGTGCCCGACGAGCAGCGACCAACACCAGGTCAAAACGGTTACCAATTTTCTCTACAGCGTCTTGAACAGTTACGCGTGCCATATTTGTGCTACTCCACAGGTGACGAAAAGACTGGGCATAATACTGAAACTGTCTTCAGTCTGCCAATAGTTTGCTGATTAAAGCATCATGCCGCAGCATTTGACGGCCCAAACGCAAGCGTTCGGCGCGAATAATGGTCTTCAGATCGGACAACGCCAGATCAAAATCGTCATTCACGATTAAATAATCATACTCCGCGAAATGCGTCATCTCCGCGACGGCCTGCGCCATGCGCTTGGCGATCACGTCATCCGCATCTTGCCCACGGCCACGCAGGCGGCGGCCAAGCTCTTCCTTCGACGGCGGCAGAATAAAGATGCTGCGCGCCTGAGGCATTTTGGCGCGGATCTGCTGTGCGCCCTGCCAGTCGATATCCAGGAATACGTCAACGCCGGTCGACAGGACTTGCTCGATGGCCGCGCGGGACGTGCCGTAATAGTTGCCGAACACTTCTGCGTGCTCAAGAAACGCATCCTGCTCAATCATACGGCGAAATTCGTCTTTGGAGACGAAAAAGTAGTGCTCGCCGTGATTTTCACCCGGGCGGCTATCGCGCGTGGTGTGTGAAACCGAAACCTGCGTGTCGTACAGCGGTTGCGTCTTTAACAAAGCCTGAATCAGACTTGATTTCCCTGCGCCACTTGGGGCAGAGACAATATAAAGCGTGCCTTGAGCCATGATGATGTTCGTTGCTAGCGGTTGATAAGTCGGTTACAGCGGATGTGTAAATTCTCCGCACAGTATACACGGCTAACGGGCGGTATGCAGCGTTAGCTCGCATTTTGGCCGCAGCTTTCTGCTAAAAACAGCGTGAAAAAGTCAATTTGCGCTGAGTATCCGGAAATTTTTGCCGTTTTCAGCACATACACATTCCTTATTGGGGGGCGTTTCGCACCTGTGGTTTTTGCCGCTCGCCAGAGCCGGCGATGAGGTATTTACTGCCGGATAGCAAGGAGGTGCTCAATGTGGCGAGGTATTTACCGGGCGCTGGTGGCGGTGGGATTGCTGTGCAGCTCGGCATGGGCTGGTGGCTGTCCAGAGTGGTCGCCAGAGCGATTAAGGTTGGAAATGACGGCGCTGGATACTCAGCTGGCGCGCTGGGACGAGGCTTATTATCGCCTGGGTAACAGCCCGATCGATGATGAGGTTTACGACGGCCTATTGCAGCAACTGCAAGATTGGCGGCGTTGTGTTGGTGTGCGGGAAGACACTGTACGGGCATTGCCTGCGGGTAAAGTTCCGCATCCAGTAGCACAAACCGGGTTACGTAAGCTGCCCAACCGCGGTGCCGTCGAACAATGGATGCAGGGCCGAAGCGATCTGTGGGTGCAACCCAAGGTAGATGGCGTGGCGGTAACGCTGGTTTACCGGCAAGGTGTATTAGTGAACGCCATCAGTCGGGGGGATGGGCAGAAGGGGGAAAATTGGCTGGAAAAGGTCAAGGCAATCCCCGCTATTCCCAACGTTTTACCGGGGGCCACGGCCAATCTGGTGCTACAAGGGGAGCTGTTTCTGATGGTGAACGATCATCATCAGCAAGCTCAGGGGGGTATCAACGCCCGTTCCAAGGTGGCCGGGATACTGATGCGTAATGCGCCCACCGCGCAACTTGAACGGCTAGGTCTGTTCATCTGGGCGTGGCCGGATGGCCCGCCCACCATGGATGAACGTTTGCAACAACTTGCCCAGATGGGGTTTGTGCTGCCGCAGCAATATTCAAAACCGATCACGACGCTGGCAGAAGTGGAGCACTGGCGGGCAGCCTGGTACAGCGGCGCTTTACCCTTTGTCACTGATGGCGTGGTTATCCACCAAGGTCGTGAACCGCAAGGGCGCTATTGGCAGGCCAAACCCAATGACTGGGCAGTGGCCTGGAAATACCCCCCAGCTCAACAGGTTGCCAGAGTCACAGATGTCGAATTTGCCATTGGCCGCACCGGAAAAATTGCCGTGGTGCTGCGTCTGGTGCCGGTGCGAATGGACGATAAATGGATCCGGCGGGTTAACGTGGGTTCGCTGGCGCTATGGCAAAAATGGGATATCGTGCCTGGCGATCATATTGCGATCGGCCTGATGGGGCATGGCATCCCGCACCTGAAACAGGTGGTGTGGTGGGCGGCTGCAAGGGCGACACCCATCGCGCCAAAACAGGATGATTATCATGCACTGAGCTGTTTTACCTTGCAGCCCGGGTGTCGCCAGCAGTTTCTGGCGCGGCTGGTATGGCTGAGTAGCCGCGATGGGCTGAACATCACCGGGTTGAATAAAGCCGGCTGGCAGGCGCTGATCGATCAGGGATTAGTGAATAACCTGCTGGATTGGTTGCAGTTAACGCCTGAACGGCTGAATGAGGTGCCCAGTCTGGGAGCCAGGCGTGCGCAAGCCCTCTATCGTCAATTTCGTTTGGCGCAGCAGCAACCTTTTGAGCGCTGGCCGATCGCTCTCGGGGTACCAATTTCGCCATTGCAGTTGGCCACGCTGAAGAATTGGCCGCAGCTACAGCGGATGACGTCTGCGCAATGGCAGGAACTTGCCGGCATTGGCGCGCAAAAAGCCAGAAAAGTGCAGGAGTTTTTGCAGCATCCCGCCTTTCTGACGTTGGTCACAACTTTACAGCAGCACGATATTAGCGGCTTTGCCGTGGCACCTGAGCAAGATGCCCCACCGGATTAATGGTCGGGGTGCTGATAGTTAAATACCGGCAAACCAAGACGAAAACGCAGAGCGAGCAGGCGAGCACTAAGGCCTGCAACCAAGGTGATGATGATCACCATGTTATGCGGCAAGCTAAGGTGCTGCAGACCGATATACAGCCAGGCGGCGGCAAAGGCGATACCTGCATAGATTTCCTTCTGGAAAACCAGTGGAATGCGATTGCAGAACATATCGCGCAGCACACCGCCGAATACGCCAGTGATCACGGCAGCAATGGCTGCAATCAGTGGAGCATGGCCCATATCCAGTGCCACCTGCGCACCAATGATCGAGAAGACGATCAGCCCAATCGCGTCCAACACCAGGAACAGATGGCGCAGGTGGCGCATCAGCGGGGCCATCCAGGTGGTGATAATTGCCGCTATGGCTATGATAACAATATACTCAGGATGCTTTACCCAGCTCAGCGGGAAGTGCCCAAGCAGCATATCTCGCACGGAACCACCGCCAATGGCAGTGGCAGAAGCGATAAAAATCACGCCAAACAAATCCATCTGGCGGCGGCCTGCGGCTAACGCACCGGTCATGGCTTCTGCGGTAATGCCGATGATATAAAGAATGCTCAGTAACATAGGGGGTTCACAGGGTCGGGGGGCAAGAATGTCAACGCCGAAGGGTAACCAGCCTGGTAGCGTCTCACCACTGAGTTTTTTTGTTGGTGCTGCTTTCGAATTACTTTACCTAATGCTAAATAGGTGTTTTTTGCTTACTGATAGTCTCTGGTGTTGCTTGTGATTTTTATGAGGCATTAGAAATTTATCGTTAATTTCTGTTGATGATTATGTTTTATGTTTTGGTTATCGCCAATGTTTGGCCCGACAACCCCGTTAAGGAATGTAAAAGCGAGATGAAAAACACCCCGATATTGGCCGCCGCCTTAACCATGATGTTAAGCGGTTGTGTGGCACCCGTTCAAAAATCTGCACCACAGAAACCGGCCGCGCTGTGCAGCACCGGTGACCCGATGACCCAAACCACGCTCTATTTTGGGCTGAATCGCCCGGCGGGGCCAGCGATCACGGGGGCAGAATGGCAGGCCTTTGTCGATCAACAGGTTACCCCGCGTTTTAAAGAGGGCCTATCGGTGTTTGATGCCAAAGGGCAATGGTTGGGGAACGATGGCAAATTGGCGCGGGAAAACAGTAAGGCGCTGATGTTGATCCATGGCCCTGACGCAGCGAGTGAGCAAAATATCGAGGTGCTGCGCACCCGCTATAAGCAACAGTTTGCCCAAGACTCGGTGATGCGTGTCGATGCGCCGGTGTGCGTAGCGTTTTAATCGATCCCCGGCTTGCCGCAGCAGCAACAAGCTGGGGCAGTCGTATTACAGCACCAGCCCGGCCACCGCTGCCGAAAGCAGGCTGACCAGCGTGGAGCCATAAACCAGCTTCAGGCCGAAGCGGGAAACTACATTGCCCTGGCGCTCGTTCAAACCTTTTATGGCCCCGGCAACAATCCCAATGGAAGCAAAGTTGGCGAAGGACACCAGGAACACCGAGAGGATCCCCAAACCGCGTGGGGACAGTTCTGCCGCGATTTTTTTCAGCTCAATCATCGCCACAAACTCATTGGCGACCAGCTTGGTGGCCATAATGCTACCAGCCCGCAGCGCATCATGAGCCGGAATGCCGATGAGCCAGGCCAGCGGGTAAAACACGTAACCCAGGATCTGCTGGAAACTGATGCCAAAAATAGCGGCAAAAATGGCGTTAACGGCGGCGATCAGGGCGATAAAACCGATTAGCATGGCGGCAATGATCATCGCAATCTTGAAGCCGGCCAGAATATATTCCCCCAACATTTCAAAGAAGCTCTGCTGTTCATGCAGTTTATTCAGCTTTAGCTCCGGCTCATCGTCCACCTGATAGGGATTGATGATCGAGAGAATGATAAAGGTGCTGAACATGTTGAGGATTAAGGCTGCCACCACGTATTGAGCGTCGATCATCGCCATATAGGCACCCACGATCGACATTGATACCGTCGACATCGCGGTGGCTGCCATGGTGTACATCCGGCGTGGGGAAATATCCGCAATAATGCCCTTATAGGCAATAAAGTTTTCTGACTGGCCGAGCACCAGCGTGCTGACGGCGTTGAAAGACTCAAGCTTGCCCATGCCGTTCACTTTAGACAGCAAGGTACCCACGATGCGGATCACCCACGGCAGAATACGGAAATGCTGCAAAATACCGATCAACGCAGAGATAAAAATTATCGGGCACAACACGCCGAGGAAGATAAAGGCCAGCCCCTGGCTGCTCATGCCGCCGAACACAAAGTCGGAACCCTGTGCGGCGAAGGCTAGCAAGGTAGTAAAGAAATCGGCTACGTGTTTGATAGCGCCTAAACCAATGGCGGAATGAAGGAAAAAATAGGCCAGTGCGGCTTCAATTACCAGCAGCTGAATAATATAACGTGGGCGGATTTTCTTGCGGTCATTGCTGACCACTAAGGCGAGAACGACAATGACCACCAAGGCTAAAATAAATTGCAAAATTTGCGACATAAACAATCCGAACGGCATACGGGCTAGGAAAACGCTATTTAGCCACAGCCCGCGGAGCCTTTCATTACCCTGTACGTAATCGGAACAAAATACTTTTGCCGGGAATTATGCGTTCAGATTGTTGCCAGCCATCGACGGCTGGCAGTGTTTGATCGTGAAATTATCCCTATAAAAATAGTGGGTTAAGCGTTATTTAGCCTGAGCCAGCACGTTGCCTTCCCAACCCTGCTGGGCATAGTCGTTAAGATGGTCGATTTTACGCACCGGTTGCCCTTGGCTGAAGTTGATGTCATGCAGTGGAACCCAAACCTGCGAGGCCGCAAAGGCCGATTTGAAGTGATACTCCGCATGGCTCAGATCCGAAATGGCTGTCCAGTAAGTCCCAATGCCTTTGTTCTGATCCGGGCGCTTGCTGTATTTGGCATACATGTCGGTCACTTTCTGTTCGCTTGGCTCGGCTGGTGAGCCGATGGGGTAAGCCACGTTATTAATCACCGACAAAATAAAGCCCTGCGCCTGATTTTTATTGTCCGGCTGTGGCAGGTTTTTCAAATCATAGCTGGCGCGCACCAGGCGCTCATCCGCTTCCAGCCCGCCAGGGATCTCGCTGCGCTTGGCATTTTGATACTTGGCCAGGTTCTTGAGTTGCTGGTCGTAAGCCGGGGGATTGGTCATCACCCGATAATTTTTATCGTGGTAGATATTCACTTTGCCGTTATCGATCTCGATGATGGCCGAATCGCCGCTAACGTCTTCGATCGCGATGTGTTTGGTATCCGAAGCATAATCGATAGGCATATGAGCCGCGGCCAGGCGTACATCGCTGCGGATGGCTTTAACCGCTTCATCAACGGTGGCGTAGTTATCCAGGATATAGCTCAACCAGGCGCGGCTTTCGAGCACCGGTTTGTCCTGATTGCCCTGTTGGATCTGGCTGCCGTTCATATAAAACAGCGTATGGCCCGCCAGCCCCTTTTCATTCATGCCGTCCATCGGGAACACGCCATCGGCGTAAACCACGACGCTGCCATATTGGGTTTGCCACTGGGCGGCGTTCTTCGCATCGCCACCGTTATGTGCAATGCCCCGTGGGGTGATCACCAGCGAGGGATCTACCGGCCCGAAGAAATCCAAATTACGTGCGCTGACCATATAGCCTGGGTACATATTCATAAAGGCGCGGGTGCAGGCTTGTGCCCCGGTGGCCAGGCTGGCGCTGAGTGCGGCACCCACCAGCAGGGCAGATACGCTATGCGTGAGTTTCTTCATGATTTTTTCCTTACCAGAATGAGGTGAACGAAATAATGGTAAGCCTGCGAAGGAATATCGTAGAGTGGGTGACCGGGGGGAAAACCCCCGTAACGCTGCGGGAGGACAAATGGGGAAAATACGCTTTTCATTGGCGCAGATTGAGGCTTTTGCCTGTGTCTGTGAAACCGGCAATCTGACCCAGGCCGCCAAACGCTTGGGGAAGGATCGCACCACGATCGCTGAGCTGATCGAAAACCTGGAGTTGGATCTTGGCTATTCGCTGTTTGATCGCAGTACCCGTCCGCTGCAGCTGACCGAGGCCGGTCAACGCCTTTACCGGCAAGCGCGGCTGTTTATGCAGGAGGCAGAAGCCTTCAACCTGCTGGCCCAGCATATTCCGCAGCAGGTGCGGCAGAAACTGACACTGTGTTATGACCCTTTTACCCCGCGCGCTTTTTTAACTGACCTGGCGGTGTTCCTGAGCCAGCGCGGTATTCAGCTTGATTTGCTGATGATGGAGCGTGGCGAAGGCGAACTCGCGTTGGCAGACGATGTGGCGGATATTGGCGTTTATCAGGCGATAAACCGCTCGATCGGTGAAAAATTTAAATGGCGGGCGTTGGGGGCTATCGAGCTGGCCGTCTATGCTCGCGAGGGGTTTTTCCCCACTGGCAGCCCGGTGACTTTGCTGTCTCTGGCATCCAGCACTCAGCTCATTCCCTTCAGCCACCTGCCTGAGCCGATGGCGAAACGTCTGCAAATCGCCGATCGCATTCAAGTCGTCAATGAACCGGCTTTGCTGCAAGCATTGCTAACCGCTGGTCTGGGGTGGGCTTTCTTGCCAACTCATCTGCAAATGCAGCACTTGCCGCAGGTTAATCGGCAAGATACGGAATTGGGTAAGCAGGGGTTGATGCATCCGATGGTGGCGTTATGGAAGCCCGGAGCCAATAGCGAATTGTTGGAACTGATCGAAAGTATGCAGCAGATATTTGATGGCTCGGTGGTGGCTTGAAAAATATGAGCCCTTCATTTGGCGTAGGGCTAGTCCAGAGCTGCGGTCAGGTGCAGAAGGTAATTCGTAGCACGTTAGGTCCCCTCTCCCTATGGGAGAGGGGTAGGGTGAGGGGCATTACTGCTCGTCTTTCTGCTCTTCAGCCTCGACCTTACGATACCAGCGTGGGTGATGTTTCTTCGCCCAGCGGCGGCTGACCTTGCCTTCAATCATGCCCTTGATCGAACCTTTCACCCAGAATGCCATATACATATGGATCAGGATGGCGTGGATCAGCACGATTGCCGATGCGGCATGGATCAACAGCGCATAACGGATCACCGGGATCGGGAAGTTATGGGCAAAATAAGGGCGCCAGATGATAATACCGGTGATCAACAGCACGAAAATCATGCTCATGATGCTCCAGAACATCATCTTCTGACCGGCATTATATTTGCCAACGTCAGCGACCTTATGCTCATTGCCCTTCAGCACTTCCACGATACCCTTGACCCACGGCAAGTCCTCTTTCTCGGGGATGTTATGTTTCACAAAACGGAAGAACATAAACATCAGCGCGACAAAGATCAGCACGCCAAAGAAAGGATGCAGGATGCGGCCCATCTGCGGCGTACCAAAGGTTTCGGTCAACCATTGCAGCGTAGGGAAGAACAACGCAATGCCAGACAGCGACACCAGGAAGAAGCAGATAACCACCGTCCAGTGACAGGCCCGGTCGATAAACTTGGTGCGAACAATCATTTTACTTTTGCTCATGATGGTCGTCCTCGTCTTCATCATCGACTTCTTTGTTCGGTCCGATACCGATGTAGTGGTAAATCAAGCCGGCAAAGGTGGCGATGAAGCCTGCCACAGATAACGGCTTGAGCACGCTTTTCCACAACCCGATCGACAGATCGATATGCGGGTCCTTTGGCAAATTGTGATACAGCTCGGGGTTATCGGCATGGTGCAGTACGTACATCACGTGGGTGCCGCCAACGCCTTGCGGGTTGTAAATGCCCGCTTGGTCAAAGCCGCGTTTCTTCAGCTTTTCGACGCGCTCCTGTGCCACGTCCAGCATTTCTGCTTTGGTGCCAAAGTGAATCGCGCCCGTCGGGCAGGTTTTCACACAGGCCGGTTCCTGGCCCACGCTGACGCGATCCACACACAGGGTACATTTGTACGCCCGGTTGTCTTGCGGGTTGAGCCGTGGGATGTTGAACGGACAGCCGCTGATGCAGTAGCCACAACCAATGCAGTGCTCAGACTGAAAATCCACGATGCCGTTGGCATATTGGATAATCGCCCCGGCAGACGGGCAGGCCTTCAGGCAACCCGGATCCGCGCAGTGCATACAGCCATCCTTGCGGATCAGCCATTCCAGCTTGCCGTTCTGCTCCACTTCCGAGAAACGCATCAGCGTCCAGGATTTGGCACTCAGATCGGCGGGGTTGTCATAAACCCCGACGCAGTGGCCCACTTCGTCGCGGATGTCATTCCATTCGGAACAGGCCACCTGACAGGCCTTGCAACCGATGCAGGTGGAAACGTCGATCAGCTTGGCGACCTCAACCTTGTAATCACGCGCCTGCGGCGGTGGTGTCAGGGTGTTGGTGGCCGAACGTTTGATAATGTCTTGTGATTGCATGGACATAAATTCAGCTCCTTACACCTTTTCCACGTTAACCAGAAACGCTTTGTACTCCGGCGTTTGCGAGTTGGCATCGCCGACAAACGGCGTCAGGGTGTTGGCCAGATAGCCTTTGCGCGTCGCCCCTTCAAAGCCCCAGTGCAGTGGAATACCGATGGTGTCGACATCCTGCCCGTTCACCTTCAGGGTTTGCAGACGGCGGGTCACCACGGCTTTCGCCTTGATAAAGCCGCGCTTGCTGCTGACCTTGACGGTGTCGCCTTGCTCAATCCCTTTCTCTTTCGCCAGACGTTCGCTGATTTCCACAAACTGCTCCGGCTGCATGATCGCGTTAAGGCGCGCGTGCTTGGTCCAGGTGTGGAAATGCTCGGTCAGACGATAGGTGGTACCGACATACGGGAATTCGGATTTATCACCCATGCGTTTGGCGTCGGACGGATAGAGACGGGCCGCCGGGTTGGAGATCACGTTTGGATGCAGTGGGTTGGTGCCCAACGGCGTTTCAAACGGCTCGTAGTGTTCCGGGAACGGCCCTTCGGCCATTTTGTCGATGGCAAACAGCCTGCCCAGACCTTCCGGTTGCATGATAAACGGCCCAACGCCGCTGCCCGGTGCGGCAGTGTTGTAGTCTGGAATATCATTCCCGACCCACTTGCTGCCGTTCCATTCAATCAGCATGCGTTGCGGATCCCAAGGTTTACCCATTGGGTCGGCGGAGGCGCGGTTGTAGATAATGCGGCGGTTCAGCGGCCATGCCCAGGCCCAGCCCAGCGTATTGCCCAAACCGGACGGATCGCTGTTATCACGGTTGGCCATCTGGTTGCCTTTGCTGGTCCAACTGCCGGCATAGATCCAACAGGCCGAAGCCGTGCTGCCGTCATCGCGCAGCAACGCGAAGGAGTCCAGCAACTGGCCTTTTTTCGCTTGCAGGTTGCCGTTGGCGTCATACAGATCTTCCAGCGCATAGCCGTTGCTGTCTTTCGCCACTTCCTCGGATTCAGGGTGATCTGGCCGTTCATAGTGCCAGCTCATCTTCAGTAACGGCTCGACACCTTTACCGCCTTCGCTGCCATACATCTGACGCAGACGATGGTACAGACCCGCCAGGATCTCGCCGTCGGTTATCGCTTCACCTGGGGCATCGCCGCCTTTCCAGTGCCATTGCAGCCAGCGGCCGGAGTTGGCGATCGAACCGTCTTCTTCGGCGAAGCAGGTTGATGGCAGACGGAATACTTCGGTCTGGATCGCCGCAGTATCGACATCGTTCATCTCACCGTGGTTTTGCCAGAAGTTGGAGGTTTCCGTGACCAGCGGATCGATGATCACCAGATACTTCAGTTTGGCCAATGAGGCGACCACCTGATTTTTATCCGGGAACGAGGCGACCGGGTTAAAGCCCTGGCAGATATAGCCGTTGACCTTATTCTGATCCATCATCTGGAAGTATTTCATTACGTCGTAGGACTGATCCCACTTCGGCAACCAATCAAAGCCCCAGTTATTCTCTTTCTGTGCATCGTTACCGTAGAACGATTTCATCAGGCTGACGAAGAATTTCGGGTAGTTGCTCCAATAGTTAACCTGGCCCGGTAAGGTGGCCTTTGGCGTATTGGCGGTCAGATAGGTGGTCAGATCGGTCTGTTTATCCGAAGGCAGCGTCAGATAACCCGGCAGGCTGGTGGACAGCAGGCCGATATCGGTCAACCCCTGAATGTTGGAGTGACCACGCAGGGCGTTGACGCCACCGCCAGCCATCCCCATGTTGCCTAGCAGCAACTGGATCATCGCCATGGTGCGGATGTTCTGCGCGCCGACCGTGTGCTGCGTCCAACCCAAGGCGTACAGGAAGGTCGTTGTGCGGTCTGCTGCACTGGTCGAAGCCAGGACTTCGCACACCTTCAGGAAATCTTCCCGTGGGGTGCCGCAGATATTTTCCACCACTTCCGGGGTGTAGCGGCTGACGTGCGTTTTCAGCAGGTTCCAGACGCAACGCGGGTGCTGGAGCGTATCGTCACGCAAGGCATAGCCGTCTTCGCCAAACTGGTAGTTCCAGGTGGTTTTGTCGTATTGGCGTTTGCCTTCGTCATAACCGCTGAACAACCCGTCTTCAAAGGTAAAGTCATCCCGGACCAACAGGTTGGCGTTGGTGTAATGCTTCACGTATTCGGCATTGATCTTGTTGTTGGAAATCAGGTACAGCAAAACGCCCGACAGGAAGGTAATGTCGGTGCCGGAGCGGATCGGTGCATAGATATCGGCAACCGATGCGGTACGGGTAAAGCGGGGATCGACGACGATTAACGTGGCGTCGTTGTTGTTTTTGGCTTCCATCGCCCAGCGGAACCCCACCGGATGCGCTTCAGCGGCGTTGCCGCCCATCACCATCACAACGTTGGCGTTTTTGATATCAACCCAGTGGTTGGTCATCGCACCGCGACCAAATGTTGGAGCAAGACTTGCTACCGTTGGTCCGTGTCAGACACGCGCTTGGTTATCAACTGCCAGCATGCCCAGCGAACGGACAAACTTTTGCGTCAGCATACCGGTTTCGTTACTGGCCGCAGAGGCGCACAACATCCCGGTGGAGAGCCAACGGTTTACCGTTACGCCAGCGGCGTTGGTGGCTTCGAAGTTGGCATCCCGGTCATCTTTCATCAGTCTGGCAATGCGATCAAAGGCATCATTCCAACTGATACGCTGCCATTTGTCTGAGCCAGGCGCGCGATATTCCGGGTAACGCAGGCGGCTATCGCTGTGGATATAATCCAGCAGGCCGGCGCCTTTCGGGCATAGCGCCCCACGGTTGACCGGGTGATCCGCGTCGCCTTCGATATGGAAAATGGTCGATTTGGCGTTTTTCGCCCCATCGCCCAGGCTATACATCAATAAACCGCAGCCTACGGAACAGTAGGTACAGGTGTTGCGGGTTTCTTTGGCGCGCAATAATTTGTAGTTGCGCGTTTCCGCTAACGCAGCCTTGGGCGCGAAGCCTAATGCTGCCACCGTGGTCCCAGCCATCCCGCCAGCGCAGATTTTAAAAAACTGTCTGCGATTGACGTCCATTGCTTTCCCTAATGCTTATCAGTGGTTTTTTAGTCATGGCAAACTAACAGCAATAACCCAAGCGTTATTGAGGGAAATCAACATAAGGGACATTTAGCGGAAAAATACTCCTTAATAAGTAGCCTGCGACGCCGTAATTAATCCTTAATTTATCGGCTGAAGACGATATTCAGGTAAAGGTAAAAAAATCTTATTGATAACCAAGGGAAACTTTTCCTGCATGGCTTGAAAATAGGTTGAGGATATTACCTTTCTCCGATTATTGAGGTTATTACTGTGGGTATTCAATATCCTGATTTTAGATAGGTATTGCCTCTAAGTGATTATTTTCTTGCAATAAATGGGGTTAATTTGGAATTTCCCTCGCAAAGTTATTACATGATCCGATCAACTCGTTGAATCGATCGTTTTATGATCGAAAATAGACGGTGGAACTCACTGCGGCAATGGCAGCGAGATTTTTAAGGACGGAAACCATGATGCAGACCTACTTGACGTTGCGAGCGTTGGCGAGGGGGATTAACCCAGAAACGGGGGAGTTTTTGAATCACACCTCGCTGGTGCATTCCCCAGAGACGATCCGGATGTTGTTTGCGCTGGCAGATGAGTTTTATGCCGAGCCAGAACGGGTGAAAAAGGTGAAATTGTCGCCCGAGGAGCGGCGGCAGAAAAATATTGCCGAGGGCAGGCCCGCCAACTTTAATTTCCCTTGGTCAGAGGAAGATAGACAACTATTGGAGGAAGGCTACAGCGCAGGGAAAACGATAGAGGCATTAAGCGTGGAGTTCGGGCGCTCCCTGCGTGGTATCGCGGTGCAGCTTGAAAAGATGGCGCTGATCACCGAAGAGCAGGCCGCCGCCTATAGCTGAAAGGCGAAGCCTCTCTTCTGAAGACATCAATCAACCGGCGAGGTGGGCAGGTGGACGATGTCCTGATTATCGTTACCCATCCAATAAACGCCTCCTTTTGTCCAGAATGGGCCTTCAACAAAGTCGAGCAGGTCGGAATACTCTTCGTATAGCCGCTTGCCGTTTCGGTCATAAACCCGCAGGTAGCCGGAGTAATGCCCGCCATCGCCCGGCATGGCCATACGTGGAATAAATTCGAAGGTTTTATAATAGCGCACCACATACTGCTGGTTGGGGCTCCACTCTTCGTAGCGCAGTGTCCCTTGTTTCCACCACTGGTAACAGCCAGCAATGATGATCACCAGTATCGCCAACAGCACCCAGCGCTTACGTTCGCGCACCAGCGTTTCTTGGCTTTTTATTTTTGGCATTCGTATTCTCTCAAATCCATGCAAATTTAACTTTCTGCCCGCGTACTGGCACCGCAACTTTTACTGACCTATATCACATACATCGGTTGCATCAATCTCTATGATGCAGCATAACGTCCGAGGTTCGGAGTTATTTGGAGTCACATCCCTCATGCAGCATCCTACCTTCCTGACGCCATTTCGTTCCCTGTTTTCCGTATCGCTTAACCTATCGAGGTAAGAGGATCCTATCGTGGAGACATTAACGCCGTCTACGGCTCGGTTTTATGCCTTGCGTCTGTTACCGCAACAAGATCCGCTGGATGCACTGCGTGATTTTATCCGGCAGCAGGGTTTACGTGCCGCCTGGATCAGCGGCTGCGTCGGTAGTTTGAGTGAGGTGGCTTTGCGTTATGCCGGGCGCGAAGGGACCACGTTATTGAGCGGGAAATTTGAAGTGGTATCGCTGATTGGCACGTTGGAGGCCGGAGGCGAACATCTGCATCTGGCGGTGGCCGACGAGCATGGCCATATGACCGGCGGCCATATGATGGAAGGTTGCACCGTGCGCACTACGCTCGAATTGGTGATTGGGGAATTGAACGACGTGGTATTTAGCCGACAACCTTGCACGCTTTCGGGCTATGACGAATTAGACGTCAAGCAACGTTAATTTTTCTCCTATTTAAATGAGGTCGTTATGGCACGTAGTGGGTTGTCTAGTCAGACGCTGGTGTTGATGGTGATTTCGATCGCCATCAACATGATTGGCGGGCAGTTGGTATCGATGTTGAAGCTGCCGATATTCCTCGATTCTATCGGCACTTTGCTGAGTGCAATCCTCGCCGGGCCGATTATCGGCATGTTGACCGGTTTGTTGACCAACCTGATCTGGGGCCTGCTCACCGGGCCGATTGCTGCGGCATTCGCTCCGGTGGCGATGGTGATTGGTTTGGTCGCTGGCCTGTTGGCAAGCATTGGCTGGTTCCGCACGTTGCCGAAAGTGATCTTGAGCGGTGTGGTGATCACTTTGGCGGTAACGGTGGTTGCCGTGCCGATCCGTACTTATCTGTTCGCCGGCGTCACGGGTAGCGGCGCAGATTTCTTTGTTGCTTATGTTCATTCTATGGGCAGCAATCTGATTGAATCCGTGGCGATGACCGTGCTGGGGATCAACCTGATAGATAAGGTGCTGGTCGCTATCATCGTCTGGTTATTGGTGCGCAATATGTCGCAACGAACTTTGCGTAACTTCCCTGCCATGGCTGCGGTGCGTTAATGCATCCGTTTACCTCCCTGACGTTATGGGTGGTATTGGGCACCAGCAGTTTATTGATGCCGCTCGGCTATCCGCTGTTAGCTTATAGCCTGGCGAGCTTGCTACTGCTGATCTTGATGAAAAGTACCCGGCATCGTTGGCGCTATGTGGCGTGGATCATGTTGCCTATGGCGGGGGGGTTATGGCTGGTGCATAGCGGCTGGCTGGCGTGGTGGCTACGGGGTGAGGCGCGGGATGATACCGCATTGCTGAACGCTGTCGCGCTCTGGTTACGTTTGTTGGCGTTGCTTTGCTGTGGGCAAATCTGGCTGCAATATGTGCCACCGCAGCGCATTATTCGCGCCCTGTTTGCCAGCCGTTTGCCGCTCGGATTGGCCTATCTGCTGGCGGGGCCACTGTTGGTTGTTGAGCAACTGCGGGCGCAACTGGCCGCAGTTTACCAGGCACAACTGGCGCGAGGCGTACCGCTAGATGGTTATTGGTACCAACGCTTGCGCTATATTCCGGCACTGGTCATCCCGTTAACCCACAGCGCGTTGAATGATCTCACCGCACGCAGCACGGCGTTGGATATGCGCGCTTTTCGGCTGCATGCCAAACGTACCACGCTATGGGCACCGAGCGACAGCCTGCTGCAACGCAGCGTGCGCTATAGCTTACTGCTGGTGGCGTTGGTGGAAATAGGAGTCTGGCTGTGGTTGTGGTACTGAATGCGCTGAGCTTTGCTCCTCAAGGAAGCACCTGGCGGTTGGATAATCTCGATCTGCATTGCGAGAAGCCGGGCTTATATGGCATCAGCGGCGGTAATGGCAGCGGAAAAACCACGCTCGCGCAGCTGCTTGCTGGCTGTTTCCCCGATTATCTCCCCGGTACTTTACAGGGCGTTGGGCAGGTTCTCGGCGATGAAATAGGTTCGCGACCGCTGGTTGAGATGGCACAACGGGTGCAGTTGATTCAGCAGGCTCCGCAACTGCAACTCTCCGGTTGTACCTTTACGGTTGAAGAGGAGATCGCCTTCGGACCAGAGAATTTGTGCCTGGATGAAGCCGAGATCATGGTGCGTATCGAACAGGCGCTGACGTTCACCGATTGTCACGCCTTGCGCCATCGTCACCCGGCTACGCTCTCTGGCGGAGAGGCACAGCGGGTGGTGATCGCCTGTGCGTTGGCGATGCATCCACGGCTGCTATTGCTCGATGAAGCCTTTAGCCGCCTGACACCTGATGCAACCACCAAGCTGCTGCAACAGTTGGCTGACTACGCTAACCAGCAGCAATGCGTGATTATGCTGTTTGAACGGTCGCTTACCAAGGTTGCCGCTTATTGCCTGCAAACCTGGGCGCTGGAGCAAGGCAGGCTTTCATTATGCTAACGATTGAATCGCTGGAATATCAGTGGCCAGGCGTAGCCCAACCCATCATTAACGGTTTGGATCTGACCATCGAGGCCGGTGAATGGGTGGCCCTGATCGGGGACAATGGTGCAGGGAAATCTACGCTATTACGCCTGATGGCCGGGCTATTAAAACCGACTGGCGGCAAGGTTCTTTTACAGGGGCAAAACTTAGCCTTTCTTAAAGCGGCACAGCGTGCGCCGTTGCTGGGGGTATTATTTCAGGAAGCGGAACGGCAGATATTCTGTAGCCGGGTACGTGATGAAATCGCTTTTGGCTTACGCCATCGGGGTATGCGTGGCGATATGCTGGCGCAACGAATCGCCCAAACGCTAGCGCTGTGTGAATTAACGGATGTGGCGGATGCTCATCCACTGGATTTACACGCCGGGCAGCGGCGTATGGTCGCGGTAGCCAGCCTCGCCGCCGTAGCGCCACCGTTGCTGTTGCTGGACGAACCCAGCCGTGACTTTGATAGCGACTGGCTGGCCGTCTTTACCCGCTGGTTAGCGGTTTGCCGCGTACAGGGCACCACCGTGCTGGCCATCAGCCATGATTATGATTTTGTTAGAGAACACTTTCCACGTGTGATCCGTTTGGCCGAGGGGGTTATTGCGGAGGATGGTGAGGCGGGGCGGATATTGGGATCGCCAGATGTCTGACGTGATCTTTTTGGTGGCGTCAACGAAATGGTCTTCAGCGTGCAAGTTTAATTGTAGCTAGATATTGAGCATGCCTTCATGCAGCAATGCCAAGACAATATCCATCTGATGATTAGGCTTTTTATTTGCATCGGTAACTGCGGCCCATAACTGTTTTTTATCAGGTTCGCTGCCTGCTTGAAGGAGTGCCACTGCATCCACTGCATATCGTTTATTAACATTTCCCGGCTTAACGCCATAATCTCCAGTGGGAATACCCATAATTAAACCTGCCTCGCTGAGACCAAGAAATGCGTTACGTGGACATCCTTTTTCCCTGGATGGCTTTTTTGTAGGGTAATATTCCATCATCGTTTTATCCCATTCTTGACGCATATCGAGTGATGATTTTCCTTGGTTTTTTCTTACCGTTTCAACGGCTGCTTGAGCATATTTGGACACAAGAAAACCTCAGTTTATGGCAGCGAGATTAAAAAGCCCGCGACCATGCGGGCTCTCTACTCACTGATGGAGCGTAACTCTTACTCGATATTCTGGATCTGCTCGCGCATCTGCTCAATCAGCACCTTCAGCTCAATGGCTGAGGTAGTCACTTCGGCATTGATCGACTTGGACGCCAGCGTATTCGATTCGCGGTTGAATTCCTGCATCATAAAGTCGAGGCGACGGCCAACGGCTTCTTTCTTCTTCAGGATGTTGTGCGTCTCTTTGACGTGGGCTTCCAGGCGATCCAGCTCTTCGGCGACGTCGATACGCTGTGCCATCAGCACCAGTTCCTGCTCCAGGCGAGTATTTTCCAACTGCACCTGTGCTTCTTCCAGCTTGCTGACCAGGCGCTCGCGCTGCCATTGCAGAATATTAGGCATTTGGGCGCGTACTTTGACCACTTCGGCGCTCACGCCGTCAAGGCGTTGCTCGATCAGGGCTTTCAGTGCGGTGCCTTCGCTTTCGCGTGCAGTGATGAAATCATCTAGTGCGCCTTCCAGCGCCTGCATCAGTTCGTTGCTGATGACATCCAGATCCTGTTCCTGAGCGGACATCACGCCCGGCCAGCGCAGGACATCGATCGGATCGATTTCACCTTCGTCGCTCTGCATTTTGACCCAGTTGGCGGCTTCAACCAGCTGTTTGGCCAGTTTTTCGTTCAGGATCATCGAGCTTTGCGCACTTGGGTCGAGCTCAAAGCGCAGGTTGCACTCCACTTTGCCGCGCGTCAGGCGGCCACGGATACGCTCGCGGATCACCGGTTCAAGGCTGCGGAACTGCTCAGGCAGGCGGATGTAGGTTTCTAAGTAGCGTTGGTTAACGGAACGCAGCTCCCAAGCTGCGCTGCCCCATTCACCCTTGATTTCACGCCGGGCGTAGGCGGTCATGCTGCGGATCATTGTGCGTACCCGTAAAGAGGAAAAGATGGAACGATTATAGCGTTGCACCTGCGGGCAGGATAGGCATAACGTCACGAAGCCCGTATAATGCGCAGCCAAACGTTAATAAGAAGCCGGAGAGAGCCCATGCGTCCTGCAGGCAGAGCACCACAACAAGTTCGCCCCCTGACACTGACCCGTCACTACACGAAACACGCTGAAGGTTCAGTGCTGGTTGAGTTTGGCGATACCAAAGTTTTGTGCACCGCCACGGTAGAAGAGGGCGTTCCGCGCTTTTTGAAGGGCCAGGGACAAGGGTGGATCACCGCAGAATACGGCATGTTACCGCGTTCTACCCACAGCCGTAATGCCCGCGAAGCGGCCAAAGGCAAGCAGGGTGGTCGTACTCTGGAGATCCAACGTCTGATCGCCCGTTCACTGCGTGCCGCCGTGGATCTGAAAAAACTCGGCGAGTTCACCATCACCCTGGACTGCGATGTGCTGCAAGCCGACGGTGGTACCCGCACCGCTTCTATCTCCGGTGCCTGCGTAGCGCTGGCCGATGCGCTGAATGCGCTGGTTGCCGCTGGTAAACTGAAAGCCAACCCGATGAAAGGTTTGGTGGCAGCGGTATCGGTGGGTATCGTTGGCGGTGAAGCGCTGTGCGATCTGGAATATGTGGAAGATTCCGCAGCAGAAACCGATATGAACGTAGTGATGATGGAAGATGGCCGCATGATCGAGGTGCAGGGCACCGCCGAGGGCGAGCCGTTCAGCCACGATGAGCTATTGGCGCTATTGGCGCTGGCCCGAGGGGGCATCGAAACCATCTTCCAGGCGCAGAAAGCGGCGCTGGCAGACTAATTTTTAAAAGGCGACGTAGTCGCCTTTTTTATGCCCGGCGATCGGGCGGCAGTAGAACCAACGTTATAGCCCAGACGAGGAGAAGCAGTAATGAAAGCCTACCAGCGCCAGTTTATCGAGTTTGCGCTCAGCAAGCAGGTATTGAAATTCGGCGAGTTCACCCTGAAATCCGGCCGTACCAGCCCCTATTTCTTCAATGCCGGCCTGTTTAATACCGGGCGTGATCTGGCGCTGTTAGGGCGTTTTTATGCCGAAGCATTGGTGGATTCCGGCATCGAGTTCGATCTGCTGTTTGGCCCAGCCTACAAAGGTATCCCGATCGCGACCACGACCGCAGTGGCGCTGGCAGAACATCACAATCGCGATGTGCCTTATTGCTTCAACCGTAAGGAAGCCAAGGAACATGGCGAAGGAGGCACGCTGGTAGGTAGCCCGTTGCAGGGCCGTGTGATGCTGGTGGATGACGTGATCACCGCAGGGACGGCCATCCGCGAATCGATGGAAATCATCAGCGCCCATAACGCCAGCTTGGCCGGGGTGCTGATTTCTCTCGATCGTCAGGAGCGTGGCCGTGCCGAAGTTTCCGCCATTCAGGAAGTTGAGCGCGATTATCACTGTAAAGTGATCTCGATTATTACGCTCAAGGAGCTGATTGCTTACCTGGAAGAGCAGCCGGAAATGGCCGAAAGCCTGGTAGCCGTGCGGGCATATCGCGAGCAGTACGGGGTTTAAGTAATAACGCCGGGTTTAGCCCGGCGTTATCAGTTACTGCAGCTGTGCGGCCAGCAATGGCCAACGGGCATCGAAATCCTGCGTTGGGCGGTAGCGGAATTCGGAGCGAATATAGCGCGACAGCATCCCTTCACAGAAGGCCAGGATCTGGCTCGCCAGCAAGGTTTCATCAACGATAAAGCCTTTTCCTTCCCGCAGCTTACGCTCTTTTAGTACCTGACGCAGTTGCGCTTCGATACGCTCGAACAGCTGGTTGATCCTGCCTTGCAGGCGATCCTGTTCAAACATCAGCGCGTGCCCGGTCATGATCCTGGTCAGGCCTGGGTTGCGTTCTGCAAACCCTAGAATCAACAAGACAATCAGGCGCAGGCGGCTAAAGGTCTCTTTTTCATCCTGCAAGATCAGGTTGATGCGGGTTATCAGGCTGTCTTCAATAAACTCGATCAGGCTGTCAAACATCCGCGTCTTGCTGGGGAAGTGCCGATAAAGGGCAGCCTCAGAGACACCAACGTTGGCGGCAAGTTTGGCTGTGGTAATGCGCTGGCTGCCGTCGCTGGATTCCAGCATCTGGGCTAACGCCTGCAATATCTCCTCACGCCGGTTCCTTTTGGTAACTTCTTTTTCTGCCATGTTTGATTAGACCCTTGCTAAAACGGCTTATCCCCTCAATCTCTTCGGGTATAGATTTGCGAAAACCCACGCACTGGCCGTTGCAGAGTAAACTCTGTGCGGCTTATATGATCGCTTTTTGTGCAGTGCTTGGGTTTATGGTCGTACAGACCATTATTCTCCGTGCGGTACTCTCAATTGCCAGATAAACCGTGCCGTATTGCAAGCGACACGGTTTCAGGCGCCATCCCTGCCAATCATCCTGAACCTATTGGCGGCCAGAGTGGCCAAAACCACCGGTGCCACGTTCGCTGCTATCGAACTCTTCCACCAGATTAAACTCGGCTTGCACCACTGGCACAAACACCATCTGTGCGATGCGTTCACCCGGTTCGATAGTGAAGGATTTCTGGCTACGGTTCCATACGGATACCATCAACTGGCCCTGATAATCGGAATCGATCAGGCCAACCAGGTTGCCCAGCACGACGCCGTGCTTATGGCCCAGACCGGAACGCGGCAGGATCACTGCGGCAAGACCGGTATCGGCAATATGGATAGCCAGGCCGGTAGGCAGCAGGGTGGTTTCGCCTGGTGCCAACTCAACCGCGCTGTCCAGACAGGCGCGCAGATCAAGACCGGCAGAGCCTGGGGTGGCATAGGTCGGCAATGGGAAATCCTGACCGATACGTGGGTCAAGGATCTTAACGTCGATTTTTTTCATCATAACGGCTGACTATCTCGTCTAGTAAACGTTGGCCAAGGAGTGCCTTGTCGCTATGCGGCAGGCGCTTTTCTCCATCCTGCCAAAAAAGATGCAGGGCATTGGTATCACTGTTAAAACCGTGCTCTGCAAGCGATACATCGTTAGCGCAGATTAAATCCAGTTTTTTACGCAGGAGTTTTTGTCGTGCGTATTCTTCCACATTCTGGGTTTCGGCAGCAAACCCGACGACAAACGGACGGTTTTTGCTCATCGCGGCAACGCCAGCGACAATATCAGGATTCTTCACCATCTTGAGGATGATTTCATCACCCTGCTTTTTGATTTTTTCATCGGCAATCTGTTCTGCCCGGTAATCTGCCACGGCAGCACAACCGATAAAAATGTTCTGCTGTGCGGCATGCTGCTGCACCGCTTGCTCCATTTCCAGCGCGCTGACGACATCGACGCGGATAACCCAAGCTGGCGTAGGCAGATTGACCGGCCCGGCGACCAGCGTGACTTGCGCACCGCGAGCAGCGGCGGCCTGGGCGATAGCAAAGCCCATCTTGCCGGAGCTGTGGTTGCTGATGAAGCGTACCGGGTCCAGCGCCTCGCGGGTGGGGCCCGCGGTGATCATAATCTTTAAATGTTGCAGATCCTGCGGCGCGGAGAAATGGGCGTTAGCCAGTTCAACGATGGCCAACGGATCCAGCATGCGGCCCGGGCCGATATCGCCACAGGCCTGGCTACCGCTGTCTGGCCCCCACAGCAGCAAACCACGCCCTTGCAGGATCTGTAGGTTGGCCTGGGTGGCAGCAGCGCGGTACATCTGTTGGTTCATGGCCGGCGCTGCCGCGATCGGGGCTGCGGTGGCCAGGCAGACCGTGGTCAGCAGATCGTTGGCCATACCGGCGGCAATGCGGGCCAGCAGATCGGCGGTGGCCGGAGCCAGGATCACCAAGTCGGCCCATTTGCCTAATTCAATATGGCCCATGGCGGCTTCTGCCGCCGGATCCAGCAGATCGTCGAAAACCGGATAGCCAGAAACGGCCTGCAGCGTCAGTGGGGTAATGAAGGCTTTGGCCGCGCTGGTCATAACCACTCTTACCTCGGCGCCCCTGTCGCGCAGGCGGCGTACCAGCTCAGGGCATTTGTAAGCAGCAATGCCGCCACTGATGCCAAGCACAATATGTTTGCCGGAAAGTCCCGTCATCATGATTGTCCGATTGAAAACCGAAAGAGGCGGACATTTTAGCATAACCGCTGCCAGGTTGAGCGATTCTGCTGTGTATGCAGCCAGTTACATGCCGGTTTTCGTAACACTTCGCAATATTATCAATCACCTGTCGCGCGATGAAATCCCTCGTGACATGCTTTGAGTTGGCAGGGAGGTGGCAATGAGCAGTCAGGATATGTCGTTATGGCCTGGGGCGTTGGCACCCAGGGAGAAATTGATGCGTGATGGGGCCGCAGCCCTCTCCGATATAGAGCTGTTGGCAATTTTCTTGCGCACTGGCTTGCCCGGGGTCCATGTCTCACAACGGGCGGAACAGCTGTTGGCGCATTTTGGTTCGCTGTATCACCTGGTTTCGGCAGACTACGAACAATTTCGCAGCCAGAAAGGGCTGGGGATTGCCACCTATGCGCAGTTGCAGGCCATTTCCGAATTGGCTTTCCGGCTGTTTTCCGGCCCCTATGTGCTGGAAAACGCGCTGCTGAATCCGAAAATTACCCAGCATTACCTGCACAGTTTGCTGACTCACCACGAGCGGGAGGTGTTTTTAGTACTGTTTTTAGACAATCAGCATCGGGTTATTCGCCATCAGGAGATGTTTGCTGGTACCATCAACAGCGTCGTTGTCCACCCAAGAGAAATTGTGCGTGCGGCGTTGAAGGCTAATGCAGCAGCCCTAATTCTGGCGCATAATCACCCTTCGGGTAAGGCTGAACCCAGTCACGCCGACCGTTTGATAACCGAGCAAGTGGTTAATGCCTGCCGATTATTGGAGATCCGAGTGCTCGATCACTTGGTGATTGGCCGGGGTGAATGCGTCTCTTTTGCCGAGCGCGGATGGCTATAAGCAACTTTTTCGCGATCCTTGAGGGATCTTTAGCTGTTCGGGACTTGAGCACTTACGCTTCAGAGCGTATACTACGCCACCTTTGAGAATCTTGGGTTTGGCGTTAAGAGCCTATCTCAGCAGGTTTCCAACCTGATGTGAGGTTTCTGACCTGATGACGAGAGTCTCCTCAGTATGAAGTTTGCTGAGATGGGCTCTAAAAGCCTGACGAGGCGGCCATACCCTATACGAAGCTCGAGCTGATTTGATTTTTGGAGAATAAGACATGTCACGAGTCTGCCAAGTTACTGGCAAGCGCCCGGTGAGCGGTAACAACCGTTCCCACGCAATGAACGCGACCAAACGCCGTTTTCTGCCTAACCTGCACTCACACCGTTTTTGGGTTGAGGCTGAGAAGCGCTTTGTAACTCTGCGTGTATCTGCTAAAGGTATGCGTGTTATCGATAAGAAGGGTATTGAGACGGTCTTGGCCGATCTGCGTGCCCGTGGTGAGAAGTATTAAGGAACTGCATCATGGCTAAAGGTGTTCGCGAGAAGATCAAGCTGGTTTCTTCTGCTGGTACTGGTCACTTCTATACCACCACGAAGAACAAGCGTACTAAGCCGGAAAAATTGGAACTGAAGAAATTCGATCCAGTTGTCCGTCAACACGTGATCTACAAAGAAGCTAAAATTAAATAATTTTAGTGGATTAATAAAAACCCGCCTCGCGCGGGTTTTTTTTTAGGTATAAAACGTAGATAACGCAGAGAGGGAGCCTGAGATGCCTGAATTACCAGAAGTCGAAACCAGCCGCCGCGGTATTGAGCCTTACCTGGTTGGCCACAACATCCAGTATGCGGTGGTGCGTAACGCCCGCCTGCGTTGGCCGGTCTCCGAGCAGATCCTGGCGTTAAGCGATCGGCCGGTGCGCAGCGTACAACGCCGCGCCAAGTATCTGCTGATCGAGCTGGATCGCGGCTGGATTATCGTACATCTGGGGATGTCCGGCAGCTTGCGCATGCTGGCAGAGGAAACCGAAGCGGGTAAGCATGACCATGTCGATCTGGTGATGAGCAACGGTTATATCCTGCGCTATACCGACCCTCGGCGCTTTGGTGCCTGGTTATGGTGTGAAGATCTGGCCGCCAGCAACGTGTTGGCTCATCTTGGCCCAGAACCTTTGGGTGAAGAGTTCAATGGCACCTATCTGTACGAGAAGTCCCGCAATAAGCGCACGCTGATCAAGCCCTGGCTGATGGACAACAAGCTGGTGGTTGGCGTGGGGAATATCTACGCCAGCGAATCGCTGTTTACCGCCGGGATCCTGCCGGATCGTCAGGCGGGATCCTTGACCAGGGCGCAAGCGGATCTGTTGGCAGAAACCATCAAGGCGGTGTTGCTACGTTCTATTGAACAAGGGGGAACCACGCTGCGTGATTTCCTGCAGTCGGACGGTAAGCCGGGGTATTTTGCGCAGGAGTTGCAAGTGTATGGCCGGGCAGGTGAACCTTGCCGCGTCTGTGGCACCCCGATTGAGAGTGCCAAACACGGGCAGCGCAGCACCTTCTTCTGCCGCCGCTGCCAGCATTGATTACTGCGCGGCGAGCTTTTCCATCAGCGCTTGGGTGACGACATCCGGCAAGAAGGGAGCGATGTCGCCGCCATGACGTGCCACTTCCTTCACCAGCGAGGAAGAGATAAATGACCACTGCTCGGAAGGCATCAGAAACACGCTTTCCAACGTTGGCATCAAATGGCGGTTCATATTTGCCAGCTGCAATTCATATTCAAAGTCGGACACCGCACGCAGGCCGCGGATCAGAATATTGGCGTTCTGATGGGCGGCAAAGTGCGCCATCAATTCGCTGAACCCCAACACTTCGACGTTATCCAGATGAGAGGTCACCTGCGTGGCCAGGGCAACGCGTTCTTCCAGCGTAAACAGCGGCTTTTTGCTCGAGCTGGCGGCAATGGCCAGGATCACGTGATCAAACATCAGTGAGGCACGGGTGACCAGATCCAGATGGCCGTTGGTCATTGGATCGAAGGTGCCTGGGTAGATGGCTTTGCTGCTCATGATTTACTTCCCTGAATAGTTGCGGCCGAATGCCCACAGTGCGGCATATTTATTGAAAGTATATTGCGCGTTGACCACGGCTAACAGCAACCCCTGTTTGCCGTCGAGGAAACCGGCCCGCAGCAGCCAGGTTTTGCAGAACGCCCCCAGCGTGTGGGTGAGGATCGACAGAAAACCGCTGCGCTTGCCAGCCTGATGGCGTTGGATGGCCCACTGTTCGGCGTAATGCAGCTGCTTGCGCTGGAAGGCAAAAAAGTCACGGCAGGTCAGGTGTAGCAGATCGCCTGATAGCGGGACGACTTTGGCACCATGAGTGTTGAGGGATTCATGGACCAGATCGTCGTTGTAGCGGTAGCGCTGATTGGCATACAGCCGGTTAACCCTATCGGGATACCAGCCGCTGTGGCGCATAAAGCGGCCTAGAAACAGATTACGGCGGCCCAGGCTGTAGACGACGTTGTCGTCGGCGTTGGCTAGTACCTGCTCGATGGAATGACGCAATTCTGGCGTGACGCGCTCGTCGGCGTCGATCATCAAAACGTAATCCTGAGTGGCATAGCTTTGCGCTTGCTGGCGCTGTTTGCCGAAGCCTTGCCAGGCGGTATGGGTATAGACCTTGGCACCCAAACTTTCGGCCAATGCGATGGAACCGTCGCTGCTGCCGGAGTCGAGCACGATGATTTCATCGGCCCAGGCGACCGATTGCAGGCACTCGGTCAGCAATTCGGCTTCGTTTTTGGCGATCATCACTACCGACAAACTTTTACGGTGGCTCATTCAGTGGCTCCGTGGCGGCAGGTGTGGCTCCAGCAATTGCAGCAGGCGTTGCAACGCCCCCTGATTCTGATACAGCACCTCAACCGCGTGGCGACCGTAATAGCGGCGATAATCTTCATCGGTCAGCAGCGTTTCGACCTCTTTCACCAATGAATCGACGTCGCTGATGGTGATCATCCCGCCTGCTTCGGAAAGTTTGGCGCAGATATCTTTAAAGTTGAACGTATGCGGCCCCATCAGTACCGGAATGGCATGAGCAGCCGCCTCCAGTGGATTATGGCCACCGCGCTCAACCAGGCTGCCGCCGACGAAGGCCAGATCGGCAATGCCATACAGCAGCATCAGCTCACCCATGGTATCGCCAATCACCACTTGCGTGCTGCCGGAAGGAATTTCACCGCTGCTGCGGGTGGTGTAGCTGAAGCCTGCTTTTTGCGTCAGCTCTTTGGCGGTTGGGAAGCGTTCCGGGTGGCGTGGCACCAGAATTAGCAACAGATCGGGATGTTTTTCCAACAACCGACGGTGTGCTTCCAGCAGAATGGTTTCTTCACCTTCGTGGGTGCTGGTGGCGATCCATACCTGACGGCGCGGTGCCCATTGGCGGCGCAGCGTTACGGCCCTGGCAGCCAGTTCTGGCGTCACCGAGATATCGAACTTCAGGCTGCCGGTAACGGTCAGCTGTGAGCGCTTCAGGCCCAGTTCGATAAAGCGTTCGCCATCTTCCTGATTTTGCGCAGCGATCAGGGTAATGCGGCGCAGGATATCACGGATAAAATTGCCGGTTTTCTTGTAGCCGGCAGCCGAGCGGGCGGAAAGACGCGCGTTGGCAATCACCAGCGGGATTTGGCGCTGATGCAGGGCGTTAATCAGGTTTGGCCATAGCTCGGTTTCCATGATGATCACCAGCTTGGGATCCACCTGGTCGAGGAAACGGCGCATGGAGCCGGGCAAATCGTAAGGCAGATAGACATGATGCACATCTTTGCCGAAAGCGGATTGCACCCGTTCGGAACCCGTTGGCGTCATTGTGGTCACAGTAATCGGCAGATAAGGGTAACGGTGGCGTAGGGCGCGTACCAGCGGGATAGCCGCCAGGGTTTCACCCACAGAAACGGAATGCAGCATAATGCCGCCCGGCACCACTTTCCCGGCGCAGAAACCATAGCGTTCCGCCCAGCGTTTACGGTAGGCTGGTGCTTTACGGCTGCGCAACAGTAAACGCAGCCAGATCAGGGGTTGGATAAGGTAGAGTAGTACCTGATATAAACGGAGCAGCATTCTATCAATTTCATTTATATGGGTTATCCAGAATAGTACCATAACCGGAAGGGAAAGGCGCTAGCTTGGTGGCTCGGTGGTCAGGTTGGGACAACAGGCGAGAGCTGTCGCCGATAGGTTTGCAATGAAGAATATTTTAATTATCCGCCGCGACAATATTGGCGATCTCGTTTGTACCACCCCGCTGATTGAAGGAGTGAAAACGGCTTATCCCGACGCTAACCTCTATCTGCTTATCAATAAAGTCAGCCAGGATGTGGTGAAGAACAACCCGCATCTTGCCAAGGTATTTGTTTATAAGAAGGCCAAACACAAGGCCAAGAATGAAACTACCCTGGGCGTCTATTTTGAACGACTGATGATATTTTTGCAGCTGAGAAAAATAAAGTTTGATGCGGCGATTCTGGCCAATCCGGTGCCATGCAAATATAGTCTGCGGCTGGCAAAAATGGCCGGGGTCAAAAA
This sequence comes from Serratia sp. (in: enterobacteria), assembly GCF_051654945.1. Classification (GTDB taxonomy): domain Bacteria; phylum Pseudomonadota; class Gammaproteobacteria; order Enterobacterales; family Enterobacteriaceae; genus Chania. The sequence goes on along the minus strand of NZ_JBOFZA010000038.1, from coordinate 93,863 downwards.
TATCATCGGTGCAGATCTTGGCACCAGTGAAATTCATCACCCTTTCCGCGCGGCGGACTTTAACGGCAAGCATCAGGTGGAACACACCTTCAGCTACCTGTCTGCCATCACCGATCGATCCATTGCCATTCCTCCGGTGAAGGTTTTCCTCACTCAGGAAGAGAAGCAACAGGCGCAACAACGTTTGCATAGTCTGCTCCCTTCCGTGGAGCGGGTGTTTGCCGTGCATATCAGCAGCCGCAGCCCGAAACGGCGCTGGCCGATCGAGCGCTATGCCGAAATCATCAACCGCCTGATAGCCGATCCCACTACCGGTGTGTTGATCTTCTGGTCACCACAGGGGACGCTGACACCCGACGATATCGGCGATCAAAAGCGGGCGGAACAGCTGTTGGCCGGGTGCCAGAACGAGCGGGTTGCGCTTTACCCAACGGCATCGGTACGCGAGTTGCTGGCGGGCTTTGATCTCTGCGACCGGGTGCTGTGCAGCGACGGCGGGCAGATGCACCTTGCTGCCGCATTGAATAAAAGCATGGTGGTGTTCTTTGGCGATACGGATAAAGAGTCCTGGCATCCGTGGAGCGGGCAATATCGCATCCTGCAAACCGAGTCGGGTGATTGCGTCGATGTTACCGTCGACGAGGTTTGGCAGGAAATACAGGCCTTGAATTAATTAAACAGCCAGGCAGGATAACCCCTGCCTGGACTTATTTCTTTAACGCCAGATACTGTTGGCAAATAGGCTCCAGGCCATAGCTCAGCAGTTGCTGGTGGTTAATCTCCGGCGGTTGGGCATAAATTGCTGCCATTTTCTCCGCCAGTGACGTTTCATTCAACTCCGCCAGCGCATGGCTCATACCGGCTTTTTCCAGAATTTCCTCAGGCCCACCAGGGCAGCGGGTGCTGACCACTGGTGTGTCGCACAGCAAAGCTTCAACCAGCACATTGCCGAACCCTTCACTGTCTGAACTGAGCACCAGCATCGCGGCATGTTTGATCAGCGGATAGGGATTGGCCTGAAAACCGAGGAACAGTACGCGATCGTTGATGTTCAACTCAACGGCGAGGCGTTTAACCTCATCGATGTGCGCTTGATTGCCGGTGCCGATCAGCGCCAACGGGGCCTGGATACCGGAAAGTGCATAGGCTTTCAGCAGGCGATCGTGGCGTTTATGGGGGTGAAAGCGGCCCACGTGCACCAGATAGTCTTTGCCTGCCAGTTCGCAAGGCTCCGCCGCCTGCTGCTCGATGGCGGCGATGTCGAACGGGTTGTTGATCACTGCCAACCGGTTGGGGGCAATGCCCAGATTTTGCTGAAGATCGTTACCTACCGCCTGCGAGACGGCGACGATATTCTGCCGCTGGTAGACGCCTGCCACCTTGCGGCGCTTCAGCCAGCGATCGAGGCCGGTGCGGTGGCCGAGGTAGGAGGTGGACAGAATGCCGTGAATGCAGAACCACAGGCGGCTGCTATCCAGCACTTTGCTGTGGCTGACGATGCGATCGGTCTTATGCAGATTGGAAAACACCAGATCGTAGCGGCCATGCTGCTGTTCGTTGGCGACAACCGCGCGATCCAACATCGCTGCGCGGCGTGCAAGCTCAGTCAGCTTACGCCAGGGCGACCGGCAACTGTCGCTGAGCACCTGATAATCAATCCCGGTGGGGATTGGGTAGTTGCAGACGTCCCGCAATGAGATCAGGCTGACGTCATGCCCCAACTGCTGCATGCCCTGGCACAGGGTCAGTACCACCTTTTCCGCTCCGCCGCCCGGAAGGCCGTCGATAATCATCAGAATGCGCATAGTTAGTCCAGCAGTCGGTTATAAAGCGATATGAGCTGTTCCGAGAGATGTGCTGGCGTAGCTGACATGATGCGCACCCGCGCCGCCTCTCCCATGCTCGATCCCAAGGCTTGCCGTGGCAGTGCCCGGATAGCGTCGGTGAGGGCGCTGACGTCCAGAGCGTCGCAGACGAAGCCGTTTTGCCCTGGAGTGATGAACTCCGAGCCACCGCAGGTGGTGCTGGTGATCACCGGTAGCCCGCATGACATGGCTTCCAGGATCACATTGGGGAACGGATCGTACAACGTTGGCAGCAGCAGGCCATCGGCGGCCTGGTAGAACGGCAACGTCTGTTTCTGTACGCCCATGAAGCGCACCCGGTTATTACAACCCAGTTTGTGTGCCAGCGAGCGGTAACGCTTTTCTGCTTTGTCTTTACCGACCACCAGGAGATAGCTGTCGGTAGCGGCTACGGCGCGGATGGCGGCCGCCAGCCCTTTACGTTCAAAGCCTGAACCGACAAAGATCAGACAGTGTGCCTGTTGCGGGATCTGATATTGCGCCCGCAGTTGCTGACGCAGCAGCTCGTTCGCCGGTAAAAATTTCTGATTGTCGATGGCATTGTAGATCACCGTGATCTTATCGGCCGGTACGCCGAAATCGGCGATGATTTCGCGTTTGATCATCTCGGCGTTGCAGATCACCGCTTTCAGCTCTGGCGCGGCATACATGGCGCGTTCGGCACACATCACATAGCGGTGATAGCGGTTGGAGAACAGCCATTTACGCCGCCACTCCGGCAGCAGGCGTGCCCGTTGCAGCAGCCAGCGGCGATGGACGCCGTCACCCGCGCGATAGATATCACAGCCGGGGATACGTTCATGGCTCTGCACCAGGTCGAAGCTCTCTTTCTGCCACAAAGCTCGAGCCGCTTCGGCAAAGCCGCGTTCGCGGCTGATGCGCCCGAACTTCATCGGGTTGCACAGGTGGATGTGCCAGTTAGGATTGGCGTCCCCCTGCCATTCGCGGGTGATGACGTTCAGATCCAGATCTTGTTGCTCCAGCGCCTCCAGGGCACGGGAAACGAAACGTTCTGCCCCGCCGTCCGGGCGGTATTTTTGGCGGACAATCGCCAGGCGAAATGCTTTCATGCAAGCGTGCTCCGCGCGGCTGCAATCACCACGTCTGTAGGTATAAGGTCCAGGTAGCGCTCATCGGTGCCGGTATCAATGGCATCCGGGTCTGGCAGATTGCCGTAGTCCCCGGCCCAAATCACCTGGCCGAGAACCTGCCAGGGGCGCCAGAATACCAGTTTGGATGGCCCGAACAGCGCCACGCAGGGGGTCTGTAATGCCGCCGCCATATGCATGGGGACAGAGTCTACCCCGATAAACAGTTTGGCATGGTCGATCAACGCCGCCAACTGACGCAAAGTTAACTGCCCGGCCAGAGAAACTACCCCTTGCTGTGGGCACTGTTTCACTATCTGCGCCACCATATGCTGCTCTTTGGCATCCGGCCCCGAGGTGATCACCAACTGGTGCCCTTCGGCCTGCAATGCGCTGAGGGTGGCCGCCATTTTTTCCTCGCTCCAGCATTTAAAAAACCAGCGCGAAGTGGGTTGTACCACGATATAGCTGCCGGTGACGCCATTTTGTTGCAAAAGCTGGTGGCTGGCCTGCCAATCTTGCGGGCTGTAACTCATGGTGACCTGCTGACTCAGGCCAGGTAAACCCAGCGGTTGCAGCAGTGACAGGTTCTGTTCCACGGTATGCAGATGCTCGTGCCCGGCGACTGGCACTAACTGAGTGTGGCAATGGCGCCACAGGAAGCCACGGCGCTTGGGGAAATCGAACCCCAGACGAATACGCGCACCGGTGAGGCGGGTAATCAACGCGCTGCGCCACTGGTCGGCCAGGTTGACCACCAGATCGTAGCGTTGTGCTTGCAACTGGCGGATCAGATGCAGTTCATGGCCCAGATGCGCCTTGGTGCCCTGTTTTTTCCACTGGCGATCGATGGCAAATATTTGCGACAGCGCCGGGTTGCTTGCCAACATCTCCTGCGTTTCTTTGTACAGCAGGATGTCGATCTGGGCGTCGGGGTAGTTCTGCCGCAGCGTATTGATGACCGGCGTGGTCAGCAGCATATCGCCATGATGGCGCAGCTTGACGATCAGAATACGCTGTATTGGCGTGGCAGAAACAGGGGCTAGCGCGTCGTTCATCAGATTGCCTCCGGGAAACCTCGGCCTCTAGGCCGGGGAGGAAAGGAGGCGTTTTTCAAGCTAACTTCTTTTTGTCTTTTCACCCTAACTCCTGTAATTTTGTACATATGAAACGCGCCTACAAATATCGGTTTTATCCAACACAGGATCAGATTGAGTTTTTAGCTCAAACCTTCGGCTGTGTGCGTTTTGTCTACAATTCAGTTCTCCGCTGGCGTACTGATGTGTACCGCGAACGACAGGAGAAGATCGGCTACATTCAGGCCAATGCCCGACTAACTGCCCTAAAAAAAGAGCCTGAATTTACCTGGCTGAATGATGTTTCCTGCGTCCCGTTACAGCAGACTCTTCGCCACCAACAGACCGCCTTTTCTAACTTCTTTGCGGGGCGTGCCAAGTACCCAACATTCAAAAGCAAACACCACAAACAATCTGCTGAATTTACGGCGAGTGCCTTTAAATACCGTAACGGCAAGCTGTACATGGCTAAAAGCACAAGGCCACTCTCTGTTCGCTGGAGTCGTGAACTCCCCTCGACACCTTCAACCGTGACAATTTCCAAAGACGCATCAGGTCGATATTTCGTGTCCTGCTTGTGCGAATTTGAATCAAAATCACTGCCTGTTACCGCAAAAATAACGGGCATTGATATAGGTTTAAAAGATTTGTTCGTCACTGATAGCGGATTTAAAACCGGCAATCCCCGCCACACGGCGAAGTACGCGAAACGTTTAGCGTTGTTACAGCGCCGATTGAGCAAGAAGAAAAAAGGTTCAAGGAACCGTGCCAAAGCAAGATTAAAAGTCGCAAAGCTCCACGCTAAAATTGCTGATTGCCGAATGGACAGCCTGCATAAGTTGTCCCGCAAACTGATAAACGAGAACCAAGTTGTTTGCGTTGAATCCCTGAAAGTGAAAAACATGATCCGTAATCCCAAACTATCGAAAGCGATATCCGATGCCGGATGGGGTGAATTTGTACGGCAGCTACAGTACAAGGCGAAATGGTCTGGACGTTCTGTCGTTGCCATAGATCAGTTTTTCCCGTCCTCAAAACGCTGTAGCTGTTGCGGCTTCACCATGGAAAAAATGCCTCTTGATATTCGTAACTGGCACTGCCCTAAGTGCGGTGCTGACCATGATCGAGATATCAACGCGGCGCGTAATATCAAAGCTGCCGGGCTGGCAGTGTTAGCCCACGGAGAGCCTGTAAATCCTGAATCGCAGCACGCGGCTTAGGTTCGGCTCTGTGAAGTGGGAATCCTCGCCCTTTTGGGCGGGGAGCAGTCAAAGTCAGTCGCTTTCAGGGAAACCAATCTTTGATTCTAAATGACCCGATCGCATGTGGCTACTGTTGCTCGGTTTTCTTGCCTGCGAACAAAAAAATAATGGCAGAGGGTGACAATTACGGCTCAATGTTGTCCAAACGAGGCGATAAAGTCGTTTGCCCTGAGGAATGGGGCTGCGTAACATAATGTAACTCTGTGGCTATCAGGCTCTTAACGTATGACTAAACCGGCGTTTCTTATCACTATTGATACCGAAGGCGATAATCTGTGGCAAAACCACGATCGTATTTCGACCGAGAACACGCGTTTCTTGCCGCGCTTTCAGGCGCTGTGTGAAAAATACGCCTGCAAGCCGGTTTATCTGACCAACTATGAAATGGCGGTGGATGCGCAGTACGTCGAATTTGCCCGCGATGTGATAGCACGTGGCACCGGCGAGGTGGGAATGCACCTGCACGCCTGGAACAGCCCGCCGCTGACGCCGCTTACCGATGATGACTGGCGGCATAAGCCCTACCTGATCGAGTACCCGGCCGATCAGATCCGCGCCAAGGTCGATCATATGACCAAGCTGCTGGAAGATACCTTCCAGACCAAGATGCTCAGCCACCGTGCCGGGCGCTGGGCGTTTAATGAGTTTTATGCCTCCTTGCTGCTGGAGTATGGCTATCAGGTTGACTGTTCCGTCACCCCGCGCGTTAACTGGCAGTATTCACCAGGCAATCCGCAGGGTAACGGCGGTACCGATTATCGCCATTTTCCTTCGCAGGCCTATTTTATCGACCCGGCCAATATCGCCCAACCCGGTCATTCCAGGCTGCTGGAAGTGCCAATGAGCATTCAGTATAAACACTCGGCGCTGATGAATACGCTGAAGCAAGGCTATGACCGCTTACGGGGTAAAAAGCGTTCTCCGTCGGTGCATTGGCTGCGGCCCTCTGGTAACAATCTGGACAAGATGAAGCTGGTGGTTGAGCGCTCTCTGGCGCAGGGGCACGATTACGTCGAGTTTATGCTGCACTCTTCCGAGTTTATGCCGGGAGGCAGCCCTACGTTCAAGAACGAACAGGATATTGAGGCGTTATATCGGGATTTGGAGCAGCTGTTTGCCTGGTTGCAACAGCGCACGGTTGGCATGACCTTGGCTGAATACTATCAACGTAAAGTGAACTAACATGTCGAAAAAATGGAAAATCAAGGCCGCTGACTGGTTCTTGCGGCGCTACACGGCAAAGCACGGCCGTTTCCAGCCGCCTGCGACTTTCGACAGCCGTCTCCAGTTCGAAAATATCGTGATTTATTCCACCACGGCGCTGGGGGATTTTATGTTCAATACCCCGGTGTTAAGAGCGATGCGTGAACGCTACCCGGATGCGCATATCACGCTGGTAGTCCATGAAAAGAATAGGGAGCTGGTAGAAAACGGCCGCTATTACGATCGCGTGGTGTATTGGAACAGCAAAATAAAGACGTTGGGGCCGCTGTTGAAATCGTTGCGTGAACATCAGCCCGATCTGGCGCTGATCATGCACTCGCATCTGCCCTATGACATTATCAGCGCCGTTATGGCCGGGGCGAAATATGTCATCAGGGATAACTACAGTTCAGGCATCTGCGGGCTGGAGCCTTGGCTGACCAACTATGTGTTCCATTATTACGGCCACTTTATCCGCCGTAAGCTGGAGCTGGTTTCCATTCTGGGTTGCCGCAGTGACGATCCAACCATGGAGATACCGGCTCCTTATACGCCAGGTGTTAAAAATCCTGATTTCTGCACCATTGGTTTCCAGCTAGGCGCTTCAACGGAGTCGCGCTGCTGGCCGGTAGGACACTTTGCCAAACTGGCGGATATGTTGGTCGCTCGCTATGACAACATGCGTTTCGTATTGATTGGCGCGCCGATGGAGGAAGGTAAAGCCCAGCAGTTCCAGCGGCTGATCAATGCCAACACCCAGGCCTGCGTTGATAACCAAATTGGCAAGACTGGGCTGCAAGGGGCGCTGACGCTGATTAGCAGCCTCGATGTGCTGGTGACCGGAGACACCGGGCCGCTGCATCTGGCGGTGGCCCTGAAAACCAAGACCATCAGCCTGTTTGTCACCGCCGACCCCCGCTCAACCGGGCCGATCCAGGATCACGAGCTGCACCGCATTATTCATCAGTCACGCACGGGTTACACCATGCCATTAGAAGCGGAAGGCCCGGTGGGAGTGATACAGCCACAGCGGGTTTATGATGAAATCGTGGCGCACGTACCGTTGAACCCTTGAAGAAAAAACGCATCGGTCACCCGGTGCGTTTTATCGTTTCTTCAGCCACCAACGGATCTTGGACAGGCAGCTATCCACGCGTGCAAAGCGCATCTGGTAGATCTTCTTGCGGGGCACGTCGCTGTTGCTACATACAGTTGCTGTTTGGCGGAGAGTCTCCAGGGTTGCTGGCTCATAGTGGTAATAGCCGTAGACCGCCTTCGACATGGCTTTTAACTCAGAAAAACAGTTGGCGAGCATCAAGGCGGCCAGCTGCCGCAGCGGCTCATCCCCGTGATGTATTTCCACGAATCGCAGCATCTTCTTCATCGCAAACCGCATGTCTTCAATATCCTTAACCTGGATATTGCGGGTGATCCCCTGGCTATTATCCCGATAAAAATAGAGTTGATGATCGAGATGGGCGATTTTGCGAGTCTTGAAATACTGGAACGGCGTGAAAATAACGTCTTCATAGCGGCGACCGTCTTCGAAGGTTTCGCCTGCCAGCAATGTACGCCGATAAACTCGGCTCCACAGGTGCCACATCGAGTGGGAAAATAGCGGTTTCAGGCAGGCCAGACCATGATGTTCGACATCATAAATCGTGTAACGGGTCTCGCTATTAGCTGACGGTGCTGGCGGCTGGACGGAGAATTTCTGGTAGTTGAAATCAATCAGATCATCTTTGCCAGCGAGCAACAGCGGGCGCAGGATCGCCAGATAATCGCTACTCAGTAAGTCGTCCCCATCCAGAAAAGTGACATAATTTCCGCTGACGTTTTGCAGGCCGACGTTGCGGGCGTTGGCAATACCGCCGTTTGCCTGGGAAATGAACTTGGTGTGCGGGTGTTGCTTCTCCGCCAGGAACTGGCGTACCAACGTTGCAGACGCATCGCTAGAACCATCATCAATAATCACCACTTCGATATCATCGGTAATCTGATCGAATAACGAGCTCAGACCAGCAATGATGAAGTCTTCATTGTTGTAAAACGGCACGATAACGCTGAGCAGCGGTGATGAACTCATATTGCCGTTTCCTGACGTTTCTTCACCGACAGCACGCTGGCAATAATGGCCAGGCAGAAGATCGCCGTGCCTTCCGTGCTGAAGAAGATGACATCGCTTAGCCCATAGACGAACAGGCTGAAGGTTACCCCCAACATCAGCGCATTTCGATACGGCCTAAATGCGGAGATAAACAACCCGATGTAGAGCGCCAATAAAAACAGCGTTCCCCAGATGCCTTTGAGTGAATAGGTTTCCAGCAGTTCGTTATGCAGATGCACGTTGATATAAGGCATCACGCCGTACAGGCGTGGTTCTTGAGCAACGATAGCCAGGATCTCTTTCCCACGCTGTTCTGCCGATTGTCCCAACAGGGCCTCTGATCCGGTACGTATCGCGATGGTCTGCATCGTCAGGCGGGAAATGATCGAGTTATCCACTTCGGGCTGATCGATCATTTGCAGATTGGCTTTGAAATCGTTAATCCGTTGCTCTATCTGTGCCTTGAAGGCGAAGCCACAGGCCAGCAGTAATAAAGGGACTGCGGCGACTAGCTGGATCTTATGCTTGCGAGTCACCAGATCTTTGGTCGCCAACAGTGACAGGCAGATCGCCACGGGGTAGATCAGTATAGCTGCGCGCGTTCCGGTGAGAATAAGAGTGGAGAAGGTGAGCAAGAAACCGGCAACATACAGAGCAATGCGATATCGGGTCCGCAGCATCAGTATCGCCTTCATCATCACCAGGCTGATGGCGGTCATCAGATAGGCAACGACGGTGGCACGGTCAAAGTTAAGCTCCACGCGTGGGATATCTAACCGCAGCCCCTGATACAGCGCATAGCCATTGACCGCCAAACCGCACCCCAAGGCCACGACAATAAAGGCGCGCTGCATACAAAGGCGCTCATTTAACGCGATCAATAAAATAAACGCCGTGGCGATTTGCAGCTTACCGGTCGACATATATGAGCGGTAAATATTGATGTATTCGCCAGGCTGCTTGAAATGGTTCATCCAGAAAATCGTCCCCATGCCCACGCAGAAGAACAGCACCGGCAGGATCAGATTGCTTTTGTTTTTCAGGAAGTACCTTAAGTGCAGGCAAACGGCAATAAAGGAGATGTAGCTGGCAACGTAAAACAGGTTGCGCCCCGTGTCGGAGCCAAACGGAATGGTACAAAAGGCAATGGCGCATCCCAGGTAGATCAGATAGCTGAATACGGGATGCGGAGCTGTTTCTTTAAACATGAAAAGTGGTTTCCGGCTCACATTACGGTTAGGCAATAAAGGATTGCAGCCTGTCATCGAATTCGCTTTTGAACACATCATAGCTGAAATGCTGAGCGGGATACTGTCGGGCATTGTGGCTCATGGAATTATAGGTTTCCGCCACCAGCAGTTGCTCTACGGCATCCGCACAGTCGATGTGTGATAACAGCTTCGGCGTGACCAGGCTATCGGAGAGAGGGTCGTAAACCTCGTGCGGAAAATCGACCTTGATACCGGTTAACCGCTGGTGCTCTTCAATGGTCACCGTCGGCGTCAGGCCAATGCCGCAGTAGCCGTCTTTCACCGCTTCCGGCTGGCCATCGACCATCGGGAAAATCACCGGCACGCCAAAGTAGAGCGACTCCATGCAGGATAAGCCGAACGGTTCGGTGATCGGCGTACTCATATAGATTTGTGTACGGTTGAAGAAATCCGCCACGTTATCCTGAAAGCCGCTGAAGACCACCCGCTCACCAAGTTGAAGTCTGGCTGCCAAGGCTTCAAACGCCTCCCGATCCGGGCCTTTGCCCGCAATTTCCAGGTAAACGTCGTGCCCACGGCGCAGCAGTTCCTGCATCATCAGCAGAGAAACGCTGATGCCTTTCAGACTTACCAGGCGCGAGGCCGTGCCAATCCTGATCGGCTGGGTCAATGACTTCGGGGCCGCACTGATCCCCGCAGGCGTTTTGATGCGGTTGATTACCACCGGGTTCGGGCACGGCAGATTAAAACGCAGCTCCATCACCCGTTTTGAGGCATGGGAGGCGGAAATCACGCCGTCCAGCATGGCAAAGAAGCGCAACGTCTTGTGGTTCTTGGCATAGCGCCACGAGCAGCCATGATCGTAATAAACCAATTTGCCCCGCTTGGGCTTGGCCGCCAGCCCTGGGATCAGATCCCAGACAATAATCACGTCGGCGTTGGCCCGTTCGATTTTTCTTTGCAGCAGGTATTTGCGCAGAAACTGTGGGCAGCGCAAAGGGAGCGAATTGAACAGCCGATTGGCAAAGGTGACTGGCTGGTTCGGCATCTGTTGGCGGATCTCTTCACCCACTTCACCGCTGATGCAAATGACCTGGTTACTGCCGTCGCTGGTATCATTGATATATTGCAGGAACAGGCGTTCAACCCCGCCCATCTTGCCTAAATTGATAATATGCAGCTTTTTCATCAATCAATAACCTTTTGCAGTTCTGCCCAAACGGCGTCGGCGGTCAGGGTGGCCATGCTTTTTTCCGGCGAAATCAGGGAGTGCTGATTCTGTCCGTAGCCACCAATCAGCCCCGGATCGGTCGGGCCGAACAGGGTGATATTAGGGCGATCCAGCGCAGCGGTCAGATGACTCAGCCCGGTATCGACCGATACCACGGCCTTTGCTCCGGCCAACACTTCCGCCACCTGCTGTAGGCTGAGTTTTGGCAGCGCCTCGACGTGGGCAAATCCTTCCGCCAGCCGTAAGGCGCGTTGGCGTTCGTGCTCTGCGCCCCAGGGCAGTTTGATTTTCATTCCGCTCGGTGCGATCAATGCAATAAGTTCGCGCCAGTTTGGCTCCGGCCAGTGTTTTTCATCCCGCGTGGTGGCGTGCAGAAACACCAGATATTGCCCGGCATCGGCGGGTGGCTGGCTGAGAAAGCGTGCGGCAATCGCGTAGTCACCCGTGCCCTGAGGTTTTTCATACCCCAGGCTTTTGGCAAACAGTTCGCGGATGCGTTCCACCGCATGCTGCTGCTTGTCGATTTCATGGCGATGATTATAGAACCAGCTGGCAAACGGCTCACGGACGCTTTTGCAGTCCAGGCCATGTTTACTGCCGTGTGCGATGCGAGTTACCAACGCCGCGCTCTTGATCAGGCCCTGCGCATCGATCACGATGTCATAATTACGTTCCTGCACCTGACGCTTGAAGTCGCAGCGTTGTTGGCGCGCTTCGCTACCGAACCAGTTCTTACGCCAGCGGCGAATGGCCACCGGGATCACGCGATCCACTGCCGGATGCCAACTGGGGATCTGACTAAACCCTTCTTCCACCACCCAATCGAAGCGGATACCGGGGATGGCCTGCATCGCGTCGGTCAAGGCCGGCAGCGTATGGAGCACATCCCCCATCGAAGAGGTCTTTACGATCAGCACCTGCATGATTATTCCTCGCTGGCGGCTAGTAATGGCGTCAGCGCGTCCAACACCTGCTGTGGCTGGATGTCGATCAGGCTCTGGTGATAACCCTGATCGGCATCACCTTTGCGTACTTTGTGATAGCCACTGATCAGGCGGATCACCTTGGCCTGATGGGACAACGGCGGGGTGAAATCCGGGCTGCTTGGCCCGTACAAGGCTATCAGAGGCTTGTTCAACGCCGCTGCAACGTGCATCAGGCCGGAGTCGTTGCTGACCACCGCCCGGCAGGAGGCCAACAGGATCACCGCCTGTTCAAGCTGGGTTTCCCCAGCCAGGTTAAAGCAGAAGTCGCGTGATTTTTCCGCCAATGCGGTGCGGATTTGTTCACCGGCCTCGTGGTCTTTAGCCGAACCAAACAGGGCGATTTGATAGCCTGCGTCGATCAGCATCTGCGCCAGCGTGGCGTAGTGGTAATGCGGCCAGCGTTTGGCCGGGCCGAATTCGGCTCCCGGGCAAAAGCCGATAATGGGCCGGTGATCGGTGAGATTAAACGCCGAGGTAGTTTCGGCAATCTCTTCGTCACTGACCTGCAACTGCGGCCAGAGTATCGGCTGCGGCAAATCTTCGGCACGCTGTATCCGCTGCTTGTCATAGGCCAGCGCGACGTAGCGTTGCACCATCAGCGGGAATGCCGCTTTATCCAGCACGCGGATATCGTTGAGCAGGCCGTAGCGCATCTCGCCGCGCCAGCCGGTACGCTGCGGCACGTTGGCGAAGAAGGGCACCAGGGCAGACTTGAACGAGTTGGGCAGCACATAAGCGCGGTCGTAGCCATTCGCCCGCAGCGCATGGCCAAGACGGCGGCGCTCGCCCAATGCCAGGGCACCGTGGCCCAGCGGCATCGCCAACGCCTGGTTGACTTCAGGCATCCGCGCCAGCAGGGGACGGCACCAGGCTGGTGCCATCACATCGATTTCTGCCGACGGGTGCTCGGCCTTCAGGGTGCGGTAGAGACTTTGCGACATCATCATATCGCCAACCCACGAAGGGCCAATGACCAGTATTTTCATACCGTTATTTAGTTCCTTCAGCGCTTATGCGGGACGATTCAACCAGGCCATATATTCTTTAACGCCTTCGGCTACGGTTTTGAACGGGGCGTCATAGCCAGCAGCGCGCAGCTTGGTTTGGTCGGCTTGGGTGTAAGCCTGGTAGCGGCCTTTCAGCTTTTCCGGGAACTCAATGTATTCCACGGCACCTGACTGGTGATATTCCACCACCGCATCGGCCACGGCCTGGAAGGTTTCAGCACGACCGGTACCGCAGTTGAAGATGCCGGAAACGCCGTTCTGCCAGAACCACAGGTTGACCGCCGCCACGTCACCGACGTAGATAAAGTCGCGTTTGAAGTTTTCGCTACCGGCGAACAGTTTTGGATTCTCACCGCGGTTGATCTGGTTGTTCAGGTGGAACGCCACGCTGGCCATGCTGCCTTTATGGCCTTCGCGCGGGCCATACACGTTGAAGTAACGGAAGCCACATACCTGCGAATCCGCTTCTGGCAGGATCTCGCGCACGTATTGGTCGAACAGGAATTTGGAGTAGCCGTAAACGTTCAACGGTTTTTCAAACTGGCGCTCTTCGATAAAGTCTGAGCTACCGCCGTAGGTGGCGGCAGAAGAGGCATACAGGAACGGGATTTGGCGATCCAGGCAGTAGTGAAGGATGTCTTTGGAATACTGATAGTTGTTATCCATCATGTATTTGCCGTCCCACTCGGTAGTGGAAGAGCAGGCACCTTCATGGAAAATGGCGTCGATTTCACCCAGATCGTCACCGGCCATGATGCTGGCGATAAAGTCTTCTTTATCGATATAGTCAGCGATATCAAGGTCGACCAGGTTAACGAATTTGGTGCCGTCTTTCAGGTTGTCCACCACCAGGATATCGCGATATCCGTTTTCATTCAGTGCCTTGATGATGTTGCTGCCAATCATGCCAGCGCCGCCAGTGACGATAATCATTGGGTTTACCCCTGTGTTCTTCCCGGTGGCGCACAATGCTCCACCCTATATGCTGCCTATAATAGCATTTCATGCCATTGGGAACATCGGGACGGCTCTTAATATCCCGTGCAGTTGACCTCAGCGGTGGTTTGCCGTGATATCTGCTGCATTTTTCAGATTCTCTGTGGCGGAATGTCGTCAGTTTACCGACAAAGCAGTAAAATATGCCGAAAATGCCCCTATCCTGGAGATGACCGAATGTCTGCGTCCTTTTATCAGCAGCTGGAACAACAGCTTGCTACCACTCGTGCCGAAGGGCTGTTTAAACATGAGCGCATTATCACTTCCGCTCAGCAGGCCGATATCTCGGTGGCCGATGGCTGCCAGGTGATCAACTTCTGTGCCAATAACTACCTGGGCTTGGCGAACCATCCAGAGCTGATTGCGGCGGCGAAGGCCGGGATGGACAGCCATGGCTTCGGTATGGCGTCGGTGCGTTTTATCTGTGGTACACAAGATAGTCATAAGGTGCTGGAACAAAAGCTGGCTGATTTCCTGGGTATGGAAGACGCGATCCTCTATTCCTCCTGTTTTGACGCCAACGGCGGCCTGTTTGAAACCCTGCTTGGCCCGGAAGACGCGATTATTTCCGATGCGCTGAACCATGCTTCGATCATCGACGGCGTGCGTCTGTGCAAAGCCAAGCGCTACCGTTATGCCAATAACGACATGGACCAGTTGGCCGAGCAGTTGAAGCAGGCCAAGGCGGACGGCGCGCGGCACATCATGATCGCCACCGACGGGGTGTTCTCTATGGATGGCGTGATCGCCAACCTGAAGGGCGTGTGCGATTTGGCTGACCAATACGATGCGTTGGTGATGGTTGATGATTCTCACGCTGTGGGTTTTGTTGGCGCAAACGGGCGCGGAACGCATGAATACTGCGAAGTGATGGACCGCGTCGATATCATTACCGGCACCCTGGGTAAGGCGCTTGGCGGTGCTTCCGGTGGCTATACCGCAGGCAAGAAAGAGGTGGTGGAGTGGTTGCGCCAGCGTTCACGCCCTTATCTGTTCTCCAACTCGCTGGCTCCGGCGATTGTCGCGGCCTCGATCAAAGTGCTGGAACTGCTCGCAGATGGGGACGCCCTACGCGATCGTCTGTGGGCCAATGCCCGCCTGTTCCGCGAAAAAATGACCGCAGCAGGCTTTACGCTTGCCGGGGCCGATCACGCCATCATCCCGGTGATGTTGGGTGAAGCAAAACTGGCGCAGGATTTCGCCAACGCACTGCTTAAGGAAGGCATCTACGTTACTGGTTTCTTCTACCCGGTGGTGCCGAAAGGTCAGGCACGTATCCGCACCCAGATGTCTGCCGATCACTCACCAGAGCAGATTGAACGTGCCGTTGAGGCGTTTATCCGCATCGGTAAGACGCTTGGCGTGATTGCATAAGGTAATTCAATGAAAGCATTAGCAAAACTGAAAGCGGAAGAAGGTATTTGGATGACCGATGTGCCTCAGCCTGAGCTGGGCCACAACGATGTCATGATCAAGATCCGCAAAACCGCGATCTGCGGTACCGACGTGCATATCTATAACTGGGACGAATGGTCGCAGAAAACCATTCCGGTACCGATGGTGGTGGGGCACGAATATGTCGGTGAAGTGGTCGCCATCGGCCAGGAAGTCAAAGGCTTCAGCATTGGCGATCGCGTTTCTGGCGAAGGACACATCACCTGTGGTCACTGCCGTAACTGCCGTGGTGGCCGTACGCATTTGTGCCGCAACACCACTGGCGTGGGCGTCAACCGCCCAGGCTCATTTGCCGAATATCTGGTGATCCCGGCGTTTAACGCCTTCAAAATCCCCGACAATATCTCGGATGAACTGGCCTCGATCTTCGACCCGTTTGGTAACGCCGTACACACCGCACTCTCCTTCGATCTGGTCGGGGAAGACGTGCTGGTGTCTGGCGCTGGCCCAATTGGCATCATGGCGGCGGCGGTATGTAAACACGTTGGCGCACGCCACGTGGTGATCACCGACGTGAACGAATATCGTCTGGATCTGGCGCGCAAGATGGGTGTGACCCGTGCGGTCAACGTCAGCAAGGAAAACCTGACGGACGTCATGGCCGAATTGGGTATGACCGAAGGGTTTGACGTGGGCCTGGAAATGTCCGGTGCGCCACCGGCGTTTCGTTCGTTGCTCAATGCCATGAACCACGGTGGCCGTATCGCGATGCTGGGGATCCCACCTTCGGATATGTCTATCGACTGGACTCAGGTGATCTTCAAGGGGCTGTTTATCAAAGGGATCTACGGCCGGGAAATGTTTGAAACCTGGTACAAGATGGCGGCCCTGATCCAGTCTGGTCTGGATCTGACGCCGATCATCACCCACCGTTTCTCGATTGACGAGTTCCAGCAGGGCTTTGACGCCATGCGCTCCGGGCAGTCGGGCAAAGTGGTGCTGAACTGGGATTGAGGCGATCGTTCGCCCCTCACCCTAACCCTCTCCCACAGGGAGAGGGGACTTTACGTGCCACATATTGACGTCTGCACCTGACTGCAGCTCAGAACTGGCTCCCTCTCTCCCAACAAGTGCTTATTGCCTACCCTTCCCATAAATTGGGAGAGGGTTGGGGTGAGGGGATTATGAGTAGTTACGGCTTGGTTGGCTCTGAACCCATCCAGTGCTGCCAATGGCGTTTGATCACCACCACGACCGGCGACTGTGTCACGCTTTCTGCAATGATCCCCAGCGCATGGCTGGCGTTCACGCCTTCCTTCGGCAATTTAACCTTGCACTGCTTGACGGCACCGGTAAACGGATTTTTCGGCTGCGGTTTGTTTGGCTTGGAAGGTGGCACATAACCGCTTCCGTTTTGCTGTGGCTCGTTGAGCAGCGAGCTGGGTTTCACCAGCACGATGTCCGAGGGCAACGTAGCCAGCATCTGTTGCAGCACTTTGACCGTCGCCGGGCGCGGGTGGCCGATAGCGATGGCCGAACCGTTGCGGCGCGCCAGCTCGACGGCACGATTAAACTGGCGGCGGATATCGTCCGGGTTGGCGGTATCGTCGAGGAACACCTTGCGTTTGATCACCTTCACACCGGTGCCTGCCGCAGCACGCGTGGCCTGGCTATTACCGATGGTCATGCTGTCGAGGAAGTAAAGGTGGTAGCTTTCCAATGCCTGCATGACCTTTTCCATGCCCGGTAGGCTGGAGGTCATGGCGCTGCCCATATGGTTATTCATCCCCACCGCAAAAGGCACGTTATTCACCGCGTTGCGGATAATACGCTGCACTTCTTCACTGCTCATGGTGGGTTGTAAGGTATCGCGCTCCAGCGGTTGTTTGCTGAGCGGAGCCATGGGCATGTGGATCAGCACTTCGCGCCCCTGGCTATGAGCTTTGGTGGCCATCAGATGGGCGTGAGGCGCGTTGGGCAGTACGGCAACGGAGATCGCCGTCGGCATTTGCAGTACGGCGTTTTCTTCATGTGGGCGATAGCCCACATCATCGATCACGATAGAAAGCTTGCCAGCCTGTGCGGCGCTAGCGAACAGCAGCGCACTCAGTAACAGGGCAGTACGCGTTTTGGTGTAGTACAAATCTATCTTCCCAACCACGGCTGTGGGTTAACGGCCTGACCCTGGCGACGGATTTCGAAATAGAGCGATGGCGTTCCCTGACCACCACTGGTACCGACCAGGGCGATAGGTTGGCCGGCACGCACCTGCGCTCCGACGCTAACCAAAGCGCTCTGGTTGTAACCATAAAGACTCATGTCACCTTTGCCGTGCTCGACCACCACCACCAGGCCATAGCCTTGCAGCCAGTCGGCCAGCAGCACGCGACCATCGGCAATGGCTTTCACTTCGCTGCCTTCGGCCGCGGAGATCACCATACCTTTCCAGCGTAACTCACCTTGCAGCTGTTCGCCAAAACGATGCTCGATACGGCCACGCACCGGCCATACGGCTTGCCCCGCGGGTTGGCCTAAACCACCGGTTCGCGCCATCAGTGAACGCTCACCTTCGCTAGGTTTATAGCTGGTACCGGTTTTCTTCGCCTGCTGTTCTTTAACTTTGACCTGCTCACGTACCTTGGCCGCTTCACGCGCTTCGCGTTCGGCGCGGGCACGGGCTTCACGTTCGGCACGGGCGATCTGATCGCGCAGGCGGGTTTCGTTCTGGCGCAGTTCCACCAGCCGCTGCTGATCTTTTTCCAGTGAGGCTTCTAACGCGGTCAGGGTTTTTTTACGGGCGCTACGCGCCTGCTCCAGCTTTTGCTGCTGGGTTTGCTGTTCGCCGAGCAACGATTTCTGCTGACCCTGTTTAGCCACCAGCGAGACTTTCTGCTCCGCCAGCTGCGCCCGGGTTTGCTTGAGCTGCTCTATGGACTGCTGACGGGCTTCATTCAGATAGCCGAAATAGGCCAGCATACGTTCACTGCGCTGGCTTTCCTCACCGCTGAGCACCAACTGCAAGGCGCTGTGCTGCCCCTGGCGAAAGGCGGCATCGAGCTGTTTGGCGAGGATTTCCTGCTGGGTGGACTGCTGCTTTTGCAGCTTGGCGATGGAAGCGTTAAGCCCGGAAATGTCTTTGCTGAGGGTGGCGAGCGTACCCTGGGTATCACGCAGCGAACGGCTGGCTTGCGCGATGGTCTTTTCCTGGAGTTTGAGCTGATCTTGCAGCGAACTACGCTGTTGCTGCTGCTGTTTCACCGCCTTTTCTTTTTCGGCGATGCTTTGTTGAATGTCTTTGAGTTGGGACTTGTTATCTTCCGCGGCGTTGCCGGTTAATGGCAACAGCAATGCGCCAGCGAAAAACACGCTGGCGCAGAGTGTGGTTAACTTCCTTGGCGCGGAGCGTTCAGGCAGCGATTGGCCGCCTGAGTTTGCGCTTCGGGTTACCCTTGATAGTGCAAAATTCGCCTTCTCCCTCATGGAGAAGGATTATTCCACGATGAACAGCGGCTTACCAGTCATCTCTTGCGGGATTTCCATTCCCATCAGTGACAGCATGGTTGGAGCAATGTCGGACAGTTTGCCGCCTTCTACCGCTTTCGCTGCTTTACCGATATAGATCAACGGCACCGGCAGGCTGGTATGGGCAGTGTGCGCCTGGCCAGTGGCCGGATCGCGCATTTGCTCGGCGTTACCGTGGTCGGCGGTGACCAGCAGCTGACCGTCAACGGCTTTAACCGCCTCAACCACCTGCGCAATACAGTTATCCAGCGTTTCTACCGCTTTGACGGCCGCATCATAGATACCGGTGTGGCCAACCATGTCGCCGTTCGGGTAGTTACAGATGATGGCGTCATATTTACCGCTGTGGATGGCTGCCAGCAGTTTTTCGGTCAGCTCGGCGGAGCTCATCTCTGGCTGCAAATCGTAGGTGGCCACTTTTGGTGAGTTGATCAGGATACGATCTTCGCCTTTGAAGGGTTCTTCAACGCCGCCGTTATAGAAGAAGGTGACGTGGGCGTATTTTTCGGTTTCCGAGATGCGCAGTTGGGTTTTGTCGTGCTTCATCAGCCATTCACCGAAGGTGTTGGCCAAAGAGGCTGGTGGATAAGCGCAGGCGGTTTTGATGTCGGCCGCGTATTCGGTCAGCATCACAAAATCACCGAACTTGACCACTTTGCTACGTGGGAAGCCATCGAAATCGGCATTGACGAAAGCACGGGTGATCTGGCGCGCACGGTCAGCACGGAAGTTCATGAAGATTAGCGCGTCACCGTCGTTCATCTCGGCGCTGGCTTCGCCGGCTGCCTGGATCACGGTAGGTTTCACGAACTCGTCGTTTTCGTCACGAGCATAGGCGGCTTGCAGTGCGGCCACGGCGTTATCTGCGGTGTATTCGCCTTTGGCCTGGGTCATCAGATCGTAGGCCAGCTGTACGCGGTCCCAACGGTTATCACGGTCCATCGCATAGTAGCGTCCAATCACCGTGGCGATGCGCCCGGCCCCCAGCTTGGCGAATTCATCACTGAAACGTTTCAGTGAATTTTCAGCACTGCGCGGCGGGGTGTCACGGCCATCCAGGAAGGCATGCAGGTAAACGGCTTTGGCACCGCGCTGCGCGGCCAGTTTGATCATCGCCAGGATATGTTCTTCATGGCTGTGCACGCCACCAGGGGACATCAGGCCCATGATGTGTACCGCTTTACCTGCCAGCACGGCCTTGTCGACGGCGTTGGTCAGCGTGGCGTTGGTGAAGAAGTCACCGTCCTGGATTTCTTTATCCAGACGGGTCAGATCCTGATACACGATGCGCCCAGCGCCCAGGTTCACGTGACCCACTTCGGAGTTACCCATCTGGCCATCAGGCAGGCCGACATCCAGGCCGGAAGCGGCAATCAGGGTGTGCGGTTGTTGTTGCCACAGGCGGTCCATGACCGGCGTTTTGGCGTTCAGGATCGCGTTGTCCTGTTGCTCTTCCCGGTGGCCGTAGCCGTCCAGGATCACCAGTACCATGGGCTTTTTCGTGCTCGACATTGCAGTAACCTCTTTATGATCGTTTTAAGTTGTGAATAGCCATCAGCCCATGGGCGCTGGAATGATGGCTATTCACTCTCCGAAACCCGATGATACTACAATGTTGCCGACTAAAAAGAGCCCAAAGAGATCAAAGATGCGGTGAACAACCCCTCCCAGGGCGGTAATTTTCCAGTGCACTCCGCAGTTTCTGCATTCCCATTTGCTTATTGGCTGTATTTGACGCATTCGGCAGGTATACTCTGAAACCTTGACTTATTTTTCCCTTAACTGACGGGAGTTGTTACACCCCATGCTGCAAGAAATTATGCAATTTGTTAGCCGGCACCCCATACTTAGTCTGGCCTGGGTCGGTCTGCTGGCTGCCGTGATCGTCATGACCTTCAAGAGCCGTTTCTCCAAGGTCAAAGAGATCGCCCGCGGTGAAGCTACTCGATTGATTAATAAAGAAGATGCGGTAGTGGTCGACACCCGTACCCGTGATGATTTCCGCCGAGGCCATATCGCCAATGCGATTAACCTGACGGCGAGCGAGATCAAAGCTGGCAGCTTCGGCGAGCTGGATAAGCACAAGGCTCAGCCAGTCATCGTGGTCTGCGCCAATGGCACCACTTCACGCGAACCCGCAGAAAACCTGAGCAAAGCCGGGTTTGAACAGGTTTATACCCTGAAAGACGGCATTGCCGGCTGGAGTGGTGAAAACCTGCCGTTGGCTCGTGGCAAATAAATTTTACTGTGGTTGAAGAGGTTTCCATGGCTAACATTGAGATCTACACCAAGGCAACCTGCCCGTTCTGCCATCGCGCCAAGGCGCTGCTGAACAGCAAGGGTGCCGCGTTTAGCGAGATCGCCATCGATGGCGATAACGTCAAGCGTGAAGCAATGATTGCGCGCAGTGGGCGAACCACCGTGCCTCAGATTTTCATCGATGGCCAACATATTGGCGGCTGTGATGATTTACATGCACTTGATGCTCGCGGTGGGCTGGATCCGCTGCTGTAAACCAGCGCGGTCCCACTGCCAAGATGTGGGTATTGCGACCACTGAGTGTCTATAAGGATATTTAACCAAGGGTATTACACACATGTCAGAACAAAACAGCACAGAGATGGCTTTCCAGATCCAACGCATTTACACCAAGGATATCTCATTCGAAGCGCCAAACGCTCCGCAGGTATTCCAACAGGAATGGCAGCCAGAAGTTAAGCTCGATCTGGATACGGCTTCCAGCCACCTGGCAGACGACGTTTATGAAGTGGTACTGCGCGTCACCGTCACCGCCTCTCTGGGTGAAGAAACTGCCTTCCTGTGTGAAGTTCAGCAGGCAGGTATCTTCTCTATCTCCGGTATCGAAGGCACGCAGCTGGCACATTGCCTGGGTGCATACTGCCCGAACATCCTGTTCCCGTATGCGCGCGAGTGCATCACCAGCCTGGTTTCTCGCGGTACCTTCCCGCAGCTGAACCTGGCACCGGTCAACTTTGACGCGCTGTTCATGAGCTACTTGCAGCAGCAGGCCGAAGGCGAAACTGCCGAACCTCATCAGGATGCCTGATGAACACCGTCAATGCTTCAATGACTGTAATCGGTGCCGGCTCGTACGGCACCGCTTTAGCCATTACGCTGGCGCGTAATGGCCACCCGGTCGTGCTGTGGGGGCATAACCCCGAGCAGATCCAGATTATGCAGCGCGATCGTTGCAATCAGGCATTCCTGCCCGACGTCCCATTCCCCGATACCTTGTTGCTTGAAACCGACCTTGCTCGTGCGCTAGCGGCCAGCCGTGATGTGCTGGTGGTGGTGCCTAGCCATGTGTTTGGTGACGTATTGCGTCAGTTAAAACCTCATCTGCGCCCGGATGCCCGGGTTGTCTGGGCCACCAAAGGCCTGGAAGCGGAAACGGGGCGGCTGTTGCAAGACGTGGCCCGCGAAGCGCTAGGGGATGACATCCCACTGGCGGTTGTGTCTGGGCCGACGTTTGCCAAAGAGCTGGCAGCCGGGTTGCCAACGGCCATCGCTTTGGCGGCTACCGACGAGCAATTTGCCGAAGATTTACAGCAGTTGCTGCACTGTGGCAAAAGCTTCCGCGTTTACAGCAACCCGGATTTCATCGGGGTACAGCTGGGCGGGGCGGTGAAAAACGTGATTGCCATTGGTGCCGGTATGTCCGACGGTATCGGTTTTGGTGCCAACGCGCGCACCGCATTGATCACTCGTGGCCTGGCGGAAATGAGCCGTCTCGGCTCAGCATTGGGTGCCGATCCTTCCACCTTTATGGGCATGGCTGGCTTGGGCGATCTGGTGTTAACCTGCACGGATAATCAATCGCGCAACCGTCGTTTCGGTATTATGCTGGGGCAAGGCAAGGGCGTGCAGGAAGCGCAGGATAGCATCGGCCAAGTGGTTGAAGGCTATCGCAATACCAAAGAGGTATTGGCACTGGCGCAGCGCTTTGGCGTGGAAATGCCGATCACCGAGCAGATCTATCAGGTGTTGTACTGTGATAAAAATGCCCGCGAGGCCGCGTTAAGCCTGCTTGGGCGTACCAAGAAAGACGAAAAGCACAGTGCCTGACCTTGGCTGCGATCCAGCAATGGATCGCGCCGCGACAATTTGATTAGGCTGCTCTGCCGGGATAAGGCGGGGTGGTCCGTTTTGGCAGAGAGGAAGCGATGTCGTCAGAAGAGTTAGAACAGGTCTGGAGCAACATTAAATCAGAGGCGCGAGCGCTGGCAGATTGTGAACCGATGCTGGCTAGCTTTTTCCATGCGACCTTGCTCAAGCATGAAAATCTGGGCAGTGCGCTCAGCTATATTCTGGCGAACAAACTGGCCAATCCAATCATGCCGGCGATTGCGGTGCGAGAGGTGGTAGAAGATGCCTATCGTTCCGACGCACAAATGATCGTCTCAGCGGCCCGCGATATTCTGGCGGTGCGGTTGCGTGACCCCGCAGTAGATAAATATTCCACGCCGCTGCTGTACCTGAAAGGTTTCCATGCCTTGCAGTCGTACCGCATCGGCCATTGGCTGTGGCAGCAGGGCCGCCAGGCATTGGCGATCTACCTGCAAAATCAAATCTCGGTCGCCTTTGGGGTGGATATTCACCCGGCGGCCACCATCGGTTGCGGCATTATGCTCGACCATGCCACTGGCATCGTGATCGGTGAAACCGCCGTGGTGGAGAATAACGTCTCCATCCTTCAATCGGTAACCTTGGGCGGGACAGGCAAAACCAGCGGCGATCGCCACCCGAAAATCCGCGAAGGCGTGATGATTGGCGCGGGGGCTAAAATCCTCGGCAATATCGAAGTGGGGAAAGGGGCCAAGATCGGTGCAGGTTCCGTGGTGCTGCAACCCGTACCCCCTCATACCACCGCCGCAGGCGTGCCTGCGCGTATTGTCGGCCGGCCGGAAAGCGACACGCCATCGATGGATATGGACCAGTACTTCAACGGTGCCAACCATGGGTTTGAGTACGGCGACGGTATCTGAACTACTCCCTGCCGTAGTAGCTCCAAACCGGATGTAAACCGCTGTGTGATAGTCTTATCACAGGGCGGTTTGTCATTTATTTCTCTGAGTGGAGCCGCCCCTTGAACCGTTTGACTGAATCGCAACTCCAGGCCCTTCTGCTGCAAAAAAATCTCGCCAAGCAAACGATCCCAGAGGTTTCATTAACCGCTGCGCTGGCCACCGCGTTCAAAACCATGATCCAACAGGGTGAGTTCATTGCTGGCCATCGTTTGCCCGCCAGCCGTGCGTTGGCAGCATCGCTCCAGCTATCCAGAGGCACCGTTGAGAACTGTTATTCAGCGCTGGAAACCGAGGGGTACGTGTGCCGAGAAGTGGGCAGGGGAAGTTTTGTCGCACAACGCCAGCAACCCTTGCTTGGCCTGACCCGCGAGCGTGCAGCCGTCCCCGCTGGCCATGTCACACTAAGCCGGAGATCGTCACAGCATGCCAAATCTGCTTTGAGCGGCCATATTCCTCGTCGGGCATTTAGCCCCGGTATGCCAGAAACGCGTAACTTTCCGATCCATACCTGGCTCAGGCTTTATCAGCAGACCGTCAAGGAAGAGGGGCTGTCTATCTCGGCGGGCAGCGACTTGCAGGGCAATATTCATCTGCGGGAGGCGATTTGCGACTTCCTGCTGGTCGAACGGGGCGTGAAAGCGCTGGCCAATCAAATTCTGATTGTGAGCAGCACCCAGCAGTCACTGTCCTTATGTGCGCAGGTGCTGGCGGATGCTGAAGACGCCGTTTTTATCGAAAATCCAGGCTATACCGGGGCGATTAAAGCCTTCCGGGCGGCTCAGCTTAAACCTATTCCGGTTGCCGTCGATGATCAGGGGATCTGCACCGACGAAATCATTGGCTCACCAGTTAACGCCAGATTTGTCTATGTCACTCCTTCTAACCAATATCCGACCGGGCGAGCACTTCCGCTGGCAAGGCGTCTGGCATTAATTGAGGCGGCGAAATCACGCGACATGTGGATCATCGAGGATGACTATGACAGCGAATTTCACTATCAAGGCATTGCGACGGCCTGTTTGCAGGGGTTAGATCCCCATCAGCGCACCATTTACATGGGCACCTTCAGCAAAACCTTATTCCCGGATCTGCACGTCGCTTATATGGTCTTGCCTGAAGCCTTGGTAAAACCGATGACCACCGCACGCGCGAATACGGATAGCCAGGTTTCAGGCATCACACAGCGCACGTTGGCCAAGTTTATTATGCAAGGGCATTACCGAGAGCATGTCCGAACCATGAAGAAGATATATTCTTCGCGCGCGGCGCTATTTATTAATGAGATAGTCAGGCATTGTGGTGAAAAGGTACGGGTAATGGTGCCGAATTGCGGTTTGCAGATCCTTTGCCAAGTAGAGAATAAACGGTTGGAGCAGGCGGTTTCCCTGCGTGCTGAGCAGTATCATTTAACCCTTAAGGGCATCTGCGAGTTTTGTACTGAGGAGATCCCCTTATCTGGCTGGCTGCTGGGTTTTGCGGCGCTGGATCCGATTGAGATCGCCCATAACGTCGAGCAGTTTTCCCGCCTGCTAACGCTCTGTCTAAACGAGGTAGAGCGTTAGTCTGTGCAATGGTCCTGTGTCTATCCCGGATTTGTCCATTAACCTTGCACTATGGCGTCGTCTATACTGGCGGCACTTTGATAATGCAAGGACAACAACATGTTAAACACCAAAAATGATATTACCATCAGGGACATATGCGCGGCAGATAAACCGGGCTGGGAGAATTTGTGGCAGCAGTATCTGCACTTTTATCGCGCCGATGTCAGCCCTGAAATCTCCGAAAAAACCTTTAGCAAACTCTGCCAAAAACAAGAATTGGTTGGCCTGGTCGCCGTTAATGATCAGGGGCAGGTTTTAGGCTTTATGCATCTGGTTTATCACGCTTCGACATGGAGCGATACCAATTATTGCTATATTGAAGATCTGTTCGTTGATAAAAGTGCGCGGGGAAAAAACGTTGCCGAGAGCTTATTTAACGAAGCCTACAAACAGGCGGAAATAAGAGAGAGCAGTCGGGTTTACTGGATGACCCAAGAGTTTAATTCCTCTGCCCGTTCGCTGTACGATAAAATCGGCCAACGAACGTCATTTATTATTTATAGCAAGCGTTAATCATAAGGCGACGGTTTTTCACCGCCGCCTTAACGATCAATCGAGATAAAACACTTCACGCAGCGGTGAGCTTACCGGGCTATGATCCGGATTGCTCGGCATCACGTCGCCCATATGCTGCCACCAGCGCTGGCAGACAGCGGTGTTAGCCACCGCATTCCAGCGCTCTTCCGATTCGATCTCCACATAGCCAAACAGCAGGTTGCGCGCCTCATCCAGAAAAATGGAGTAGTGGTGTGCGCCATGCTCTTTCAATACCTGCTCCAACTCTGGCCAAATCGGGTTGTGGCGCCGTTGGTATTCGGCGTGTGCGTCCGGGTTGACCTGCATCACAAAAGCTTTACGGATCATGGGTTCTCCTTGAAGGTCACAGCGCGGCCAAATAGAGCGTACGTACCTGCTCGCGATCGGCCGTGCGTGGGTTGCACGGGGCGCATGGGTCGGCTAAAGCCTTATCCAACCAGCCTTCGATATCGGCCTCTTTGATACCCAGCGCCGAGAAACCTGCCGGAATACCTACGCGCAAGGACAGCGCACGAATGGCGGCAATTGCCTGATGGCTGGCCTGCTCTTCGTTCATGCCTTGCGTGTCCGCTCCCATAGCTTGTGCAATTTGAGCAAAGCGGGCAACGGCATTCGGCCGGTTGAACTCTTCGATCACCGGCAGCAGGATCGCGTTGCAGACGCCGTGCGGCAGATTGTGGGTCGCGCCAGGCTGATGAGCCAAGGCATGTACCAGGCCAAGCCCGGCGCTGTTGAACGCCATTCCCGCCAGATATTGCCCATAGGCCATCATTTCCCGCGCCTGCAGGTTCTTGCCATCCTCGACGGCGGCAGGCAGCCAGGTGCTAATCAGACGGATGGCTTCCAGCGCCGAGTGATCGGTCAGCGGGTGGGCGCCCACGGAAACATAGGCTTCAACCGCGTGGGTTAGCGCGTCCATACCGGTGGCGGCGGTGACGCTGGCGGGAATATTCAACATCACCTGCGGATCGTCCACGGCAATATCAGGGATGATGTTGGTGTCGATGATCACTTCTTTGACGTGGCGCTGGCTGTCGATGATCACCGCATTGCTGGTCATCTCGGCTGCGGTACCCGCAGTGGTATTGATGGCGACCAAGGCGACGCCAGGGTGTTTGACTTTGCCAACGCCGGAATAGGCGGTAGAGGGACCAGGGTTGCCGGTGAGGATTTTGATCGCCTTGGCGGTATCGATTGGGCTGCCGCCGCCGAAGGCAATCAGGTAGTCACATTGCTGCTGTTTGAACGCTTGCCAGCCCTGTTGCACCAGCTCCTCGGTGGGGTTGGGAAATACCTCATTGAACATGGCGTAAGGCAGCGCGTGCTGCTGCATAGCACTGAATAGCCCATCCAGCAGGCCGAGTTCAACCAACTGGCCGTCGGTGACGATCAGCGCCTTACCCCATTGCTTCTGTGCCAGCAGCTTGACCATATCTTCGATGGCGCCGCAGCCGTGCAAACTGATTTTCGGTAATGCCAACATGAAACTCATAGTATTGCTCCTGAAAGGGGAAACCGTTGTGTTGCGCCCGCCGTAACGGACGCAGGGCACCGATTTCTCAATCCTTGAGCGCGGCGGCCAGTGGCGTCACGCCAAAGCGCTTGGCCAGTGCGGTCAACTGACTGCCGGAAATGGTTTGCTTCTTGCCACCCATCGACAGCACTTTCACCATGATTTCTGCCGATTTTTCTGCGGTGTCGATCAGGCCGAAGGCATCGTCCAGCGTTGGGCCAGAGCCGAAAATGCCGTGGAACGGCCACAGTACCAGGCTGTGTTCCTGCATCTGCTCGGCGGTCTGGGTACCGATGCCGTCAGTCCCTGGCACCATCCAGGGCACAATGCCGATGCCGTCCGGGAACACCACCAGGCACTCGGTGCTGCCTTCCCACAGCAGGCGGGTGAAGCTGGCGTTATCCAGTTCCTGCACAAAGCTCAGAGCGATCAGGTTGGTGGCGTGGCAGTGCATGATGACGCGATCGCTGCCTCCGCTGACGTTCATACGTACGATGTGCGACTGGAAGTGCGCCGCCAGTTCCGATGTTGGGAATCCTCCCTGCGAAAGCCCCCAGTGAATGTGGTAGGCGGTACCGTTGTGGTTCAGTTGCAGCAGCACCAGATTCTCTTGCGGTGCCAGCTGCACGTTGCGAAAGAACTTGCCTGAGCCGGTGACCAGGAACCAACAGTTGGCCAGTTCGGTGGCTGGTTGCGTCAGCTCAACGCAGCGCGGATCGGCCACGAAGTCGCTACGGAAAGGCTCAACATCTTGCGCCGAAAGCCGCAGGCTGACGTTGCCGCCGTTGCGCTCATCCCAGCCTTTGAGCCACATGTCGCTGGTGGCCTTGATCATGCCCTGGACGAACCAGGAAGAAACTATCTGTTGCATTGCGCTACCCTTAACGTTGGCTGAGGATCTGTTGTTCGTAATTGCGTACGTTGTTGAGCCAGCTGGCATCCGCCGGGACATCGTTACGCTGGCAGTAGGTTTCCCACACGGCTTGCCATGGCAGGCATTTCTGCTCTTCCAGCAGGGCCAGACGGGCGGTGTAATCGCCGTTTTCTTCGATCTTGCGCAGCATCTCGGTCGGCTCCAGCAGCGCACGCAGCAGGGCTTTCTTCATGTTACGGGTGCCGATCACCCAGGCGGCGATGCGGTTGATGGAGGCGTCGAAGAAGTCCAGGCCGATATGTACGCGGTTGAACAGATTGTTGCGCACGATCTCACCGGCAATCGCCTGCGTTTCATCATCCAGCAGCACCACGTGGTCACTGTCCCAGCGTACCGGGCGGCTAACGTGCAGCAGCAGGCGCGGCACATACAGCATGGCGCTGGAGATCTTGTCGGAGATCACTTCGGTCGGGTGGAAGTGGCCCGCATCCAGACACAGTGCGGTCTGGCGGCTGGTGGCGTAGCCAAGATAAAACTCGTTGGAGCCGACGGTGTAGCTCTCTGCGCCAATGCCGAACAGCTTGCTTTCCACCGCGTCGATATGGTGTGCCGGGTCGAGTTTTTCGCTAATCACTTCATCCAGCGCGCTCAATAGGCGCTGGCGCGGCGCCAGGCGGTCGATTGGCGTATCTTTCATGCCATCCGGGATCCAGATGTTCATCACCGAAGGTGTACCGAGCTGCTCGCCAAAATAGGCAGACACGCGGCGGCTGGCCTGGCAGTGTTCAATCCAGAACTGACGAATTTCCGGGTCGGCGTGAGACAGCGTAAAACCGTCGGCGCTCAGCGGGTGCGAGAAGCAAGATGGGTTGAAATCCAATCCCAGACGATGTTTTTTGGCCCATTCCACCCAGTTTTTAAAATGGCGCGGCTCAATTTTATTACGGGCAACCGGCGCATCGGATTCCAGATAGATCGCGTGCAGGTTCAAACGTTTCGGGCCAGGGATCAGCGCCAGCGCCTGTTCCAGATCGGCCCGCAGCTCTGTGGCGTTGCGGGCTTTACCCGGGTAGTTGCCGGTCGCTTGAATGCCGCCGGTCAGGGAGCCTTCCGGATTTTCGAACCCGGCTACGTCATCCCCTTGCCAGCAGTGCATTGACACCGGCAAGGTTTCCATCGCGCTGATAGCGGCCTCAACGTCCACACCAACGGCGGCAAAGCGCTGTTTTGCCAGTTCCCAGGCTTGATCGATAGAGCTTTTCATATGCAAAGTTCCTTAGGTAATTGACTCAACGACTGAAATTGCGACCAGTGGGCGGCAAAGTCTGGATTGTCGCGAGGGGTAAAGTGTTGTAGCGGGAAGTTCTGCGCCACGATGCGGCGGAATTGGCCAATGTCGGTGACCGCGTCCAGAGCCATCAACTGGCAGCCAACGTTGCCCAGAGTTGAGGCTTCGATCGGTCCGGCGCTGATGGTCAGCCCGCAGGCATC
The DNA here is from genome assembly GCF_051654945.1 of Serratia sp. (in: enterobacteria). Classification (GTDB taxonomy): domain Bacteria; phylum Pseudomonadota; class Gammaproteobacteria; order Enterobacterales; family Enterobacteriaceae; genus Chania. The sequence goes on along the minus strand of NZ_JBOFZA010000038.1, from coordinate 63,847 downwards.
GGCGCACAGCTGATTGAGAAAATGGTTTTGACTGCCGCCACCGACGACATGCAGATGGCTGATTGGGCGGCCATGCATCATCGCCAGCTCCTGGGCAACCTGGCGGTAGAGCATGGCGAGGCTGTCGAAGATGCAGCGCACCAGTTGGGCTGCGGTTTCCGGCACCGGCATCCCGCGTTCGCGGCAGCTGTCCTGAATGGTTTGGCACATGCTGGCCGGGTTGATAAAGCGATCGTCATTGGGATTAACCAGTGAACGACAGGCTGGCTGTTGGGCCGCCTGAGCAATCAGGGCGGGCAGATCGCTGATGTTCAGTTCCTGAGTGGTACGCTGCAGCAGCCACAGGCCCATAATGTTCTTCAGTACCCGATAGCCAGTGGCACCGCCCTCATTGGTGATATTGGCTGCCAGTGAGACTGGGTGAACCACCGGGATGGGGCTTTCGATGCCCATCAGCGACCAGGTACCAGAGCTGAGATAGGCGGCATTGGCATCTTGTAATGGCGTAGCAAGTACCGCGCTGGCGGTGTCGTGAGTGGCTACGGCAATCACCGGGATCTGCTGGCCACTGGCGCTGGTCCAATAGCCGACGCGATTACCCGGAGGCGTCGGTTTGCCAAACCAACTGGCGGGGACGCCTGCCCAGGCCAGTAGTTCTTCATCCCATTGATCGCTCTCAATATTCAATAGCTGGGTGGTGCTGGCGTTGGTGTATTCCCAGTTCAACTTCCCCGTCAGGCGAAAGTGCAGATAATCCGGGATCAGCAGCAGGTGAGCCACGCGCTCTAACAGTTCAGGCTGCTGTTCACGCAGGGCCCGCAGCTGATACAGCGTATTGAAAGGCAGGAATTGAATGCCGGTACGTTGATAGATATTGCTGCGGCCCAGTTCCTGCTGGGCTTTTGCCATCAATCCTTGGGTGCGGGCATCACGGTAGGAAACGGCCTGGCCGACCCGCTCACCTTGCGCATCCAGCAGTACGAAATCCACGCCCCAGGTATCGATGCCAATGCTGTCGAGACGAATCCCTTCTGCATCGAGTTGCGCAAGTGCCTGGCGGATATTGCCTTCCAGCGCATCCAGATCCCAGCAGTCTTGTCCGGCCTGGTGCTGCAAACGGTTGGTGAAGCGGCTGACCTCACGCAGTTGAAGTTGCTGCTGTTCCGGTTGATAGCTCGCCAGCATCACTCGCCCACTGGAGGCTCCAAGGTCGATGGCGACAGTATTGCGAATAGTCATGAGAGAAAGCCCGTGATTGCTTGATGGCGAGCAGTGTAGAAAGTTGCCGCTGTCCGAGCCTTCTCACCACTGCCAACGCCAGAGGGGGGTTGGCAAAATGGCAAAGGTAAAGGTGAAGTAGCTCACAGTTTGCGATTCGGGCCGTTTTTCGTCCGGCTGTGACCTTGTACGCATTTCTCAACATTGCTAGCGCTTTCTTAAAAAACGCGCAGCTTAAGCGCGCTTTTTGGTCAAAAACTTAAGGTTTGTTGCCGGGCGCTTCTCTTACTATCGATAACCGACGTTGCGCGGTAATCCCGCCGCGCCAAAGCTCTGGGGGCAAGATGGATCTATTGCACAGTAGCGACTTTTTCCCTTCCTGTAGCGCGCCCGTGGTGATCGAACCCCGCGAGCCGCAGCAGGCTTTTCCAGAACATCATCATGATTTTTACGAAATTGTGATTGTCGAGCAGGGGGCGGGGGTGCATGTGTTTAATGGCAACCCTTATACCTTGAACAGCGGCTGCGTCTGTTTTGTGCGCGATCACGATCGCCACCTGTTTGAACAGACCGACGGCCTGATCCTGACCAATATTCTGTTCCGCGCGCCGGACGCCTTCCGTTTTGTCTCCGGCGTGGAGCAGTTTCTGCCGCGTGAAGACGATGGCGTCTATCCGGCCCATTGGCGTATCAGCCAGCAGGTGTTACAACAGGTCAAAGGGCTGATTGGGCTGCTGGTGGATGCGCCGACGGGCGATCGGCCAGAAGAGATTGCGCTGCATGAAAGCGTGTTTATGCAGTTGCTGGTGCAGCTGTGGCAAGGTTGCCTGGCGCGACAGGGGGACGATCAGGAAGGGCGTTTGCATCAGCTGTTGGACTGGTTACAGGGCCATTATGCTGAGCCGATCGAATGGCCCGAACTGGCCGATCGCTTTGCCATCCCGCTGCGCACGCTGCATCGGCAACTGAAACAGCACACCAACATGACGCCGCAGCGCTACCTGACCCACCTGCGTTTGTTACAGGCCCGCCATATGCTGTGCCACAGCGACAGCAGTATCACCGATATCGCTTTTCGCTGCGGTTTCGGCGACAGTAACCATTTTTCGACGCTGTTCAAGCGCGAGTTTACCTGTCCGCCGCGTGCGCTGCGTGGCATGCGCTAGCGGTGTGAAAATCACGACTGCGTCAATTTTCCTCACCGGAGGTTCGGCAATAATGCCAGTCGTGCCAACCAGGAAAGGTGTGAGATGAGGGAAACATTACTGCTAGAGAGCCACGATTATCTACCCTCCGTACAGATGCCGGTGGCCGTGGCGGAGCGCTATCCCCAGGAGGGATTTGCCACCCATACTCACCAGTTTTGCGAGATCGTTATCGTTTGGCGCGGTAACGGTCTGCACGTTCTCAACGATCGTCCTTACCGGATCACCTGCGGGGATATTTTTTATATCCGCGCCAGCGATTGCCACAGCTATGAGTCGGTGAACGATCTGGTGCTGGATAATATTATCTACTGCCCGGAGCGCCTGCGGTTGAATGCCCAGTGGGAAAGCCTGCTGCCGCCGTTTGATGCCACCAGCGAATGCTATTGGCGGCTCTCAACCCAGGGTATGGCGCTGGCCCGGCCGATTATCGCCCAGCTTTCACAGGAGAGCCGCAAAACCGACTCGTTATCGATTCAGTTAACCGAAGCCTTGCTGTTACAGCTGGCGATCGTGCTCAAACGTTATCGCTATGCGGTGGACTGCGTGCACATGTTGCCGGATGGGGAACAGCTGGATTTGTTGATGGCGGCATTGCAAGGCGGTATCGACGGCGATTTTGACCTACCGGCATTTTGCCAACAGCACCAGCTGACCGAACGGGCGTTGAAGCTGCTGTTCCGCCAGCAAACCGGCATGACCGTCAATCACTACCTGCGCCAGCTCCGCTTATGCCAGGCCAAGAGTTTATTGCGCCGTAGCGAATACCGCATCAGCGATATTGCTGCGCGCTGCGGGTTTGAAGACAGTAACTATTTCTCCGTGGTGTTCACGCGCGAGGCCGGAATGACCCCGCGCGAGTATCGCCAGCGGTTTATCGCCTAGCGGTCAGGCGATGCGTTGTGTACGGATATTCAATACCTGTGCGAGCTTCTCCAGCCGATCTCCCTGATGGCCAATGCCGATGGCGCAGTGATGAGCCGGGCCTGCCAATGACCACTCGCGGGTAAAGGCTCTGGCACCCAGGCTGAAACGATAGCGGCTGTTGGTATTACCGATATCCAGCGTTTCCCCAGCGACCGAGAGCCCCTCGGCATACTGCAACACCACGTCGCCGTTACGCTCCTCAACGACCGACAAGAAGGTGACCGGGCCGTTCTTTACCGACATCTGGATCGAAACGCCGCAGCCTGGCTTGCCGTGGTACACCGGCAGCGGCACCAGCCGTACATCGCCTTCGGCCATCAGTGGATGGGCCGGTCCGTCGTGACCCCACAGCACGACATCATCCTCGAATTCGATGCCGTAAGGTTCGGAGAAGGAGCCACCGGCACCCAGCAGAGCCAGGATCTTCATGGCGATCGCATTTTTGACTTCGTATTCCCCTGCGACCGGAATGCCTTTTTGGGTCAGCAGGGTGTTACCGGCGATCAGCGAAGTGACGATATTCTCGTAATCATTGCCGTTTTGCCCTTCGTAGTAATAGGCGAGTGCCCCAAGCTGATGTCGTTCCGCCAGTTGATCCAGCGCGCAGGCGGTATGGGCAGCACGTTGCAGTTCCGCTTCGGAACAAAGCTCGTCCACCACAAAGGCGTGGCGCATCTCATCTCGTTTGTGCTGGATTTGCGCAGTAGTGCTTTGCTGGCGCAGAACGTTCAGTTCGCACATTTCCAGCGGTTTGAAACGCACGCCAAGCCGGGCTGAAAGATTGGTCAGGTTGCTGTAAACGTCGATCATGCCGTCGTAATAATGACCCAGCAGGCCGATCTGCGTGGTGCGTAACGCATTGCGCAGCGCAAAGGCGGTCAGCCAGTTATCCAGCTCCTGCCAAACTTGCGGATCGCCCTGCAATGCCCCTACCAGCAGTTGGTAATCGATCCCGGCGCGATTAAACACGTTGGCCAATTCGGGAGCGCTGCACGCCTGACAGTGGGCAAGCCATTCGCCAGTGCGATCGCCGCGATCGGTCATGGTGCGTATTTTCTGGTAGGGCAAACCGGTTTCAGGTTGCAGCGCCAATACCAACACGGGTTTGCCCAAGGCTTGTACCAGCGGCAATACGGTGGCGCTAAGTGCGTAGGTGCTGATGTACAGCACCACCACGTCTACCGGCTGGTGGCTAGTCTGTGCCAGCAGCGCATCGGCGGCGGCTACCGAATCCACCAGCCCACCGCGTTGCACCCGATGGTCGGTGGCAAGGCGTTCGGCGATCTGTTCGAGATAGCCCTCAAGGCGAGGTTTAAGGCCGCTAAACTGTGGCCAATAAGTGTCAAGCCCGATACCAAACAGCAAGATATTCAATGAACTGTTCAATTCTCGTTCCTCAAGATGCCATACCCATACCCACAATGTTGGCCGCCAGGATGATCACCAGACAACCGAGACACAATACGGCCACCGGCTTTCTGGTGCCGCATTTCCACTCTTTCAGCAGGAGCCCGACGATGCCGCCGCACAGCACGTAGAAGCTCATGTGCAGCATCCAGCTCATGTAATCGTATTGCGCCGGGATCTTGGCGTGGCCCCAGGCGTAGAAGAAGAATTGCAGATACCACATCAGCCCGGCCAGCATCGAGAACAGGACGTTGGCGACCAGCAGTTTTTTCGGCAGGGAGAAATCGGCTTTTACCGAGATATTCTTCAGGGTGGCCAAACGGATAATGCAGTAACCCAGGTTGATCAGCGCGCCACCGCCCATAATCACCACATAGCTCGGCAGGGCAACGTACAACGGATCGATGCCCAGAGCTCCGGCGGCTTCATGCATCGGCTTGGCCGCGTCCATGGCGAAGGACATCCCGGCGGAGAAAATGCCGCACATCACCGCCAACACCAGCCCTTTCTTGAGGTTGAACTCTTCGGCGCGGATGCCCATGGCCCGCTCTTTCAGCAAACCTGCGTAGCTGACGATCAGCACGCCGATCAGTGCGACAAACACGCCCACCAGCGACATGCGGCCACCTGCGGTGCCGAACAGCAGCTCAAAGCGGCCCTGCAACAGCGGTGTCATCAAGGTACCAATGATCAGCGTGATACCTATGGCGATACCAATGCCCATCGACATGCCGAGGTAGCGCATGGTCAAACCGTAGTTGATATTGCCGATCCCCCACATGGCGCCGAACAGGAATACCGGCAACAGGGTGGCAGCGCTGAATGAGCCGTAATACTGCCAAAAGTCCGGCAACAGCAGATAGCTGATGGCCCAAGGCAGGATCAACCAGGAAACGAAGCCACCGATCGACCACATGGTTTCCCAGGACCAGTTTTTGACCTGCTTGAAGGGTGCGTAGAAGCAGGCCGCACTGGCCGCCCCGACCAGGTGCCAGAGTATCCCTAGCAGAATGGCGTTGTTCATCTTGTTATCCTTGTAGTTGTTGGCGTGGTGAGGTTGAACGCAGAGACCACGGATGAACAGGGAGTCTAAAGAGACACCGGGGAAGGAACCTTCGGTTGGCTGCCGGATGATGGGGGAGCATGGCAAAATTCAGCGGGTGTGGATGCTGACGATCACAAATTTGGCAGGGGGGCGATCGGGCGATGTTTGATCGCCCAACAGGGATTACTCTTTGAGCAGGGCACCCGCATAACCCAGTTGACGCCAGGCTTCGTAAACCACCACCGAGACGGCGTTGGACAGGTTCATACTGCGGCTTTGAGCTTGCATTGGAATGCGGATCTTCTGCCGTGCGGGCAGCGCATCCAGAATGCTGGCGGGTAGGCCACGGGTCTCTGGGCCAAACAGCAGATAGTCTCCAGCCTGATAGTTGACCGCGCTATGTGCAGGCGTGCCTTTGGTGGTGAGAGCAAACAGCCGCTGTGGATTTTCGCTGGCAAGGAAGGCGGCATAGTCGGCATGGCGCTTGATGCAGGCAAACTCATGATAGTCCAACCCGGCACGACGCAGGCGTTTGTCGTCCCACGGGAAGCCCATAGGTTCGATCAGATGCAGTTGGAAACCGGTATTGGCGCACAGGCGAATGATGTTGCCGGTGTTCGGTGGAATTTCAGGTTCAAATAAAACGATATTCAACATGTAATAAGCCCCTCATGACGAGGGGCGCAGAATAGCAAAATCTTTGGGTGCTGGCGATTAACGCTGATGCAGCGGCAACCACAACACCAGGCGCAGGCCACCCAGCGGGCTGTCTTCCGCTTTCACCCAGCCACGATGCTGATTGACGGCGGATTCAACAATGGCCAAGCCCAGCCCGGTACCACCGGATTGGCGATCGCGTGCTTCATCGGTGCGATAGAACGGCCGGAAAATCTGTTCACGATCTTCTGGGCTGACGCCTGGGCCGTCATCGTCCACGACTATGGTGATACCCTGATTATCAGCGCTGAATGCCACCGCGATGCGCGTGTTGGAGTAGCGTAGGGCATTACGCACAATGTTCTCCAGCGCGCTGTCCAGGGCCCCTGCGTTGCCGTAAATCGTCCATGGGCCTGGGGGTGCGGTGACCTCCAACTGCTTGCCCATCTGTTCGGCTTCGAAACTGGCGTTGTTCAGCACGTCTGCCCACAGATCGTTGGCCTTCAGCAGTTCGCGCACCAGTTCACTTTGCTGTTGGCCACGGGAGAGTACCAGCAGATCGTTAATCATCGAGTCCAGCCGTTGGGCTTCGGTTTCGATACGTGCCAGTTCATGGCCTTCCCCATGCCGGCGGCGCATCAGGGCGGTTGCCAGTTGCAGGCGCGTTAACGGAGTACGCAGTTCGTGGGAGATATCGGAAATCAGCCGTTGCTGGGCCGTCATCATCCTTTCGAGTGCGCTGACCATCTGGTTGAAACTGGCACCGGTGGCGAGGAATTCCTGCGGCCCAGCCTCCAACTCAGGGTGCTGTTTGAGGTTGCCTCGCGCGACATCATCGGCGGCGTTTTTCAGCTTACGCGCCGGCTTGGCCAGGCTCCAGGCCAGCCACAGCAGCAGCGGGGCGCTAATCAGCATGGTGACGATCAGCAGCAGCAGCGGCCGGTCGAACATCAGGTTGATAAAATCGGATTGCGGGCTGTTGGCCGGGCGGATCAGGTACAACTGATAATTATCTTCGCCATCACGTACCGAGAATGGGCCAACCAGTTCGACGCGGCCATATTTTTTCTTTTTCGGCTGATCGGAGTTGTCCGATTGGCCGATAAAGTTGCGCACGATCTGCATTTCGTTGCGCTGTGCGCCGATCACCCGCCCTTCACTGGTCACCAGCAACAGGCGCTGACCCGGAGGTGCCCATTTTTCGATGGCGCGAAACAGGCGGCGCCACCACATCAGATCGTTGGCCGGATCGTTTTGCAGTTCGGCCTCGACGTGCTGTTCCAGCATCAACCCCTGCCGCTGCTCGCTGTCCAGCAGCGTGGTCATTTGGCGGGAGTCGAGTTTGGGCACCATCAGCACCAACATCAGCACCAGGGCCAATGTGAACCAGAAAATGGCGAAGATGCGTGCCGTCAAGCTGTTGATCATGTTGCAGACACCATCAGGTAGCCCCGTCCGCGCAGGGTTTTGAACCAAGGATGCCCATCTTTGCGGTCCGGCAGTTTGCGCCGCAGGTTGGAGATATGCATATCAATGGCGCGATCAAACGGCGTCAGACGTTTGCCCAGCACTTCCTGGCTGAGGAGTTCGCGAGAAACCACCTGGCCCAGATGCTGTGCCAGCAGATATAACAGGGTAAATTCGGTACCCGTCAGATCCAGCACCTGCCCATCGAAGCTGGCTTCCTGGCGGCCAGGGTTCAATTGCAGGCCGTCAACGTCCAGCGTCGGTGCGCTGGTATCCACGTTCTGCTGCTGCTCGCTCCAGTTGGAACGACGCAGGATGGCCCGAATGCGCGCAACCAGTTCGCGATCGTTAAAGGGTTTTGCCAGATAGTCATCCGCACCCAGTTCCAGACCAAGCACCCGGTCCAGTTCGCTGCCACGGGCAGTCAGCATGATCACCGGAGTCTGGTGGTGCTGGCGCAATTCTTTCAACGTGTCGATACCGTTCTTCTTCGGCATCATGATATCGAGCAATAGCAGATCGATGGAGCTGTCCAGTAACGACAACGCCTGTTCACCGTCGTGGGCCACAACGATGTTAAAGCCTTCCATTTCAAGCAGTTCTTTCAGCAGCGAGGTGAGCTCGCGGTCGTCGTCAACTAACAGAATTTTATTCATATGTGATTTACCTCCTGACGCAAAATACGTCATCAACTGTTGCCATTCCATGACTTTACGTAGTTTTACATGCACTGACGCATGTTTGCAGGTGCAGCGATACACTGCTCCTCGTTGATTCGCAAAGTGAGAAAGCTCGAGGAGTAAAAATGGTTAAGGTGGCCGCAGTAGTTATGGCATCAGTTTTGGCATTAGGTTCTACCGCTGCCTTTGCTGCTGATACTACACCGGAAACTGTCCAACCTCCTGCTAATGATGCACTGTTGAGAGCACTTGGTCAGAATCACATGTTCGACGGCGTTCGCTTGAGCGAACAGCAACGTCAGCAAATGCGCGATTTGATGCGCCAGGCTCGCTACGATCTGCCTGGTGTTAATGTAGACGAAGTGGAAACCATGCATAAACTGGTTACCGCAGATAAATTTGATGAAGCCGCCGTGCAGGCCCAGGCGGAAAAAATGGCTCAGGAACAGGTTAAGCGCCAGGTCGAAATGGCCCGGGTACGCAACCAAATGTATAACCTGCTGACGCCAGAGCAAAAAAGTGTTTTAGACCAGAAACATCAGCAGCGTGTGCAGCAGATGAAGCAACAGATTTCTGGTTTGCAGCAAACTTCTGCCCAGAAGTTGAGTATGACCGAGTAATTCCCTGTTTTTTCCTTGCCATAGACACCATCCCTGTCTTCCCCCTCATGATGAGGGGGTTTTTTTTGATCCCCATAAAAATAATTTAATTAAAAACAATAAGTTAATTTTAGCGCAAAAGATTTCTGTATTTTCAAAACAACGCGATCTCCCCTCACCCCAACCCTCTCCCACGGTACGATCTTGATACCCCATGAACACTTGCCTGGGGAGAGAGAGCCAGTCCAGAGCCGCAGTCAGGCGCAGGAGGTAATTTGTAGCACGGCCTGTCCCCTCTTCCCGTTGAAAGGGCTAGGATTAGGGGCGTCTCTGTACGTAATGTGGTGGTTCTTTTGTTTACCTGACCAGCCTCTTGCAATGAGGCCGGGGCTTTTTTACCTGACATTCCGTTATACTGAAGCCCTTAAACGTTGGTTGAGGTTTTTATGGAACAGCAATACGCGCGGTTGGTTCAGTCCGCGGCTTTCGCCGCCACCGGGATGGCCTCCGTTCTGCTGATAATCAAGATCGTTGCCTGGTATCTTACTGGCTCAGTCAGCCTGCTGGCGTCGTTGGTGGACTCGTTGGTGGATATTGCCGCTTCGCTGACCAACCTGCTGGTGGTGCGTTACTCGCTACAACCCGCTGATGAAGAACACACCTTTGGTCATGGCAAGGCCGAGTCGCTGGCGGCGCTGGCGCAAAGCATGTTTATTTCCGGTTCCGCTCTGTTCCTGTTCCTGACTGGCTTCCAGCATCTCTATTCCCCACAGCCCCTCAATGCCCCTGGCACCGGGATGATCGTTACGGTGATCGCCTTGATCAGTACAATGATCCTGGTGACCTATCAGCGCTGGGTGGTAAGAAAAACGGGCAGCCAGGCGGTGCGGGCCGATATGCTGCATTATCAGTCAGATGTGATGATGAATGGTGCTATTCTGGTGGCACTTGGGCTAAGCTGGTACGGCTTTCATCGTGCGGACGCGCTGTTTGCCCTGGGCATTGGGGTTTATATTCTTTATAGCGCGCTGCGTATGGGTTACGAGGCGGTGCAATCCCTGTTGGATCGCGCCTTGCCGGATGAAGAGCGTCAGGTAATTATTGATGTGGTATCGTCTTGGCCGGGGGTGAAAGGTGCTCACGATCTGCGTACGCGGCAGTCTGGACCCACTCGGTTTATCCAACTGCACCTGGAGATGGAAGACTCTCTGCCGTTGATGCAGGCGCATATTCTGGCGGAACAGGTGGAGCAGGCACTGTTGCACCGTTTCCCAGGGGCGGACGTGATTATTCACCAGGATCCTTGTTCAGTTGTTCCTCAAAGCCGACAGGGACATTGGGAACTATAATCAACTGGCATAGGTCAATGTTGGGTGGATTGAAACGCTTGAGTTAGCTCACGGTGCCATATGAGGTTTTTTCCTTGATGTTGCGTGACCTGAATCAATTCAGCTGGGTGTTTTTGTTATAATATCCAGCAATAAAAGCCGTAAAGCTGGTTTTCCGCCGTGGGAGAGATACCCGGTGAGTCGGCAAATACAGAATTCTTAAGAAATTGCATCTACAGTTCAGAGGTAGTCATGATCAAGAAAATCGGTGTACTGACGAGTGGCGGTGACGCCCCAGGTATGAACGCTGCCATTCGTGGCGTTGTGCGTGCTGCGCTCACAGAAGGTCTGGAAGTATTTGGTATTTACGATGGCTACCTTGGTTTGTACGAAGATCGCATGGAGCAGTTAGACCGCTATAGCGTGTCTGACATGATCAATCGCGGCGGCACCTTCCTGGGTTCTGCGCGTTTTCCAGAGTTCAGGGATGACAGCGTGCGCGCCAAGGCGATTGAAAACCTGAAAAACCGCGGCATTGATGCGCTGGTGGTTATCGGCGGTGACGGTTCCTATATGGGGGCGAAGCGCCTGACCGAAGAAGGTTTCCCTTGCATCGGCCTGCCTGGCACTATCGATAACGACGTTGCGGGCACCGACTACACCATCGGCTACTTCACCGCATTGGAAACCGTGGTTGAAGCGATTGACCGCCTGCGTGATACCTCTTCATCACACCAACGTATCTCTATCGTGGAAGTGATGGGGCGTTATTGTGGCGACCTGACCCTGGCTGCAGCCATTGCCGGTGGTTGTGAATTTATCGTGCTGCCGGAAATCGAATTCAGCCGTGACGATCTGGTTGAAGAAATCAAAGCCGGGATCGCCAAAGGTAAAAAGCACGCCATCGTCGCGATCACCGAGCATATCTGTGACATCGACGAGCTGGCGCGTCATATCGAGCAGGAAACCAAGCGTGAAACCCGTGCTACCGTATTGGGGCACATTCAGCGTGGTGGTTCACCGGTCGCTTATGACCGTATTCTGGCTTCCCGCATGGGCGCTTACTCTATCGACCTGCTGCTGCAAGGTTACGGTGGCCGCTGCGTAGGGATCCAGAACGAGAAGATGGTGCATCACGACATCGTTGACGCGATCGAGAACATGAAGCGTCCGTTCAAGGGTGACTGGTTGGAGACGGCGAAAAAGCTGTACTAATCCGTTTCTGAACAGATGCAAAAGAGCCTCCTTGGTTGGGGGCTTTTTTTTGTCTGTCATCGCTATATTCCAGAATGGTCTAGTACAACATTTTTTATTCTTTAATTGTGAGGAAAGTTTCTGGCAGGCTTTGATGCTAAATCAACCGCTTGAGGTTGCGTCATTTTCTGGGGGAACGGCAATGCAAAAATGGGGTGTGGGTCTGACTTTACTGCTGCTGGCATCGGGTGCCATGGCGAAAGATATTCAACTGCTGAACGTCTCATACGATCCAACGCGTGAGTTCTACCAGGAATACAACACGGCGTTTGGTAAGTATTGGCAGCAGCAGACCGGCGATCAGGTTACCGTGCGTCAGTCACACGGTGGCTCCGGCAAGCAGGCGACTTCGGTGATTAACGGTATCGAAGCAGATGTGGTGACGCTGGCGCTGGCATACGACGTAGATGCCATTGCCGAACGTGGCCGTATTGATAAAGCGTGGATCAAACGCCTGCCTGATAACTCGGCACCTTATACCTCAACCATCGTTTTCCTGGTACGCAAGGGCAACCCAAAACAGATCCACGATTGGGCCGACCTGGTGAAACCCGGTGTGTCGATTATTACCCCGAACCCGAAAACCTCTGGCGGAGCCCGTTGGAACTATCTGGCTGCCTGGGGCTACGCTTTGCACCAGAATGGTGGTGATAAAGCCAAGGCCCAAGAGTTCGTTAAACAGCTGTACCGTAATGTGGAAGTGCTGGATTCCGGCGCTCGCGGCGCGACCAATACCTTCGTTGAGCGCGGCATCGGTGATGTACTGATCGCCTGGGAAAATGAAGCCTTGTTGGCAGAAAAAGAGCTGGGCAAAGACAAGTTTGAAATTATCACCCCGAGCGAATCTATTTTGGCGGAGCCGACGGTATCGGTAGTCGACAAGGTGGTTGATAAGCGCGGGACCCGTGATGTGGCCACGGCGTACCTGAAGTATCTGTATTCACCGGAAGGCCAGACCATTGCGGCTCACAACTACTATCGCCCACGTGATGCGGCCGTCGCGGCCAAATTTGCCGAACAGTTCCCTAAGCTGAAGTTGTTCACCGTGGATGACACCTTTGGTGGCTGGACCGAGGCGCAGAAGGTGCACTTTGCCACCGGCGGGATATTTGACGAGATCAGCAAGCGCTGATCGCCAAACTGTGGCCATAAAAAACCCCGGAAAACCGGGGTTTTTTCATTTCAGGCCGGATTAAATCAGGCTTTTTTCGCCAGGGCAGCGGCTTTGACGATCACGGCGAAAGCGTCAGCTTTCAGTGATGCACCACCAACCAGCGCGCCGTCGATGTCTGGCTGAGCAAACAGCTCTGCGGCGTTCTTATCGTTAACGGAACCGCCGTACTGGATGATCACTTCGGCAGCAACTGCAGCGTCTTGCTTGGCGATATGGTCACGGATAAATTTGTGTACTGCCTGAGCTTGCGCTGGGGTAGCAGATTTACCGGTACCGATAGCCCACACTGGCTCATAAGCGATGACGGTGCCTTTGAACGCTTCAGCGCCCTGAGTTTTCAGCACGGCGTCGATCTGACGAGCACAAACTTCTTCGGTTTTACCCGCTTCGTTTTCTGCTTCGGTTTCACCGATGCACAGCACTGGGATCAGGCCAGCGGCTTTCAGCACGGCAAATTTCTCTGCGATGGCTGCGTCGGTTTCTTTGTGATAGGTGCGGCGCTCTGAGTGGCCGATGATGATGTATTCAGCACCGACGTCTTTGAGCATGGTGGCAGAAACTTCACCGGTGAAAGCGCCAGACAGGTTGATGTCGACGTTCTGTGCGCCCAGAGCGATGCGGCTGCCACCCAGTTCGTGCTTGGCCAGATCCAGATACATGACCGGAGGTGCGATGGCAACGCCGCAACCGTCAACGCTGCTCAGTTCTTTACGCAGGGCGGCGATCAGTTCGTTAACCATATGAACGCTGCCGTTAAGCTTCCAGTTACCCATTACTAATGGATGACGCATGTGTTTTCCTCCAAAAAGGGGACGCGAGAGTCTAAATGACAACTGCCGGACAGGCAGTTTACCTGCCCAACAGTATAGAGATGAATCAACGCAAAGGCTTTGCTTTTTGTCATTAATTGCTGGGGTATCAGGGTTCAGATAACGTCAGCTTAATCGGTTCAACGGCGAAAGTTACCCCCTTATCGCCGTTATCTGCCACCACATAGCGGATTGCCCCAACCTGTTGCTGGTAGAAGTAGGAGCCTTTGCCTTTTTCCAGCAGGTTATTCACCTTGATGATGCTTTCTTCCACGGTGAGTGCCGGTTCAAACTGACGGCTCAGGGCTGCCATATAGTTCACCGCGATGGCTTTGGCCGCTTTTTCTTCACTATCTTGCAACAGCAAATGGGTGATCTGCATGGTCTTGATTTTACCGGTGCCCTTTTCCAGCGCGGTAGAGGCGTACAGGTTTTCATTAATCTTGCTGGCTGCGCGGGTCAGTAAAGGCGAGTCATCCTCTCTTGACGGGACGACGCGAAATTCACCAATCGGCAACGTCGGGTTGTCGCGGTTGTACTTCTCGCGAAATTGTACCACCGTCAGATCGAAGGTCGGCGCGCCGGCCAGCAGATAGGGGGCATTCGCCGGGGCTTCGGTAGGCGCATCGGGTGGATCGGCCCAGGCACTGCCGATGGCAGAGTACAGACAGGCAATAACGATGATTTTCTTCAGCATGGTATACGGCATCGGTAACAAAGATGACTCCGATTAAAACGATAACCCGGGTGAATTGTCAAAAATTCCGCGTGATTGTCGTTTGCTGACGTAAGGCGGTGCGATGGTCTGCGCTTTACCTGGGCTAGCTCAACCCGGCATGGCCTATGTTACACTGCGGCGCAGAATATGGGCAGGCCAAGAGTGCATGAATCGATGACCTTACAGCAATGGTGTTTTTCATTTAATGGCCGTATCGGGCGGCGTGACTTCTGGATCTGGATGGCAGTCTGGGTAGTGTTGATGGCGGTGGCCTTCACGCTGGCCAACTACGATGTCGTTGCGATCCAGACCATCGCCTTTTGTATTGTGGCGCTGCTGTGGCCAACGTCGGCGGTGCTGGTCAAGCGTCTGCACGATCGGAATAAAAAGGGTTGGTGGGCCTTGCTGCTGATCCTGGCGTGGATATTGGCGGCCGGTAACTGGCAGATGCTGGCACCGATCTGGCAGTGGGGCGTAGGGCGTTTTATTCCGACGCTGATTGTGGTGATGATGGCGATCGATCTGGGGGCTTTTCTTGGCACCCCAGGGGATAACCGATTCGGGCCAGAGGCCGAACCGGTAAAATTCCGCTGAACTACCAGTAATGCTCGCTGGTGATATGGCCCGGCTTGCGGCGCAGGTGTTTGCGCATCTGGTACTTCTCTTTCAGCGTTTGCTGGGTATCGCGCACCATCTGCGGGTTGCCGCACAGCATCACATGGCTGGCTTCGGCATCCAGGGTTAAACCTACCGCCGCTTCCAGCCTCCCGTCCTCCAGCAGAGCGGGAACGCGCCCGGTCAATGAGCCAGCCACCTCTTCACGACTAACCACGGTCTGAATGCGCAATTTGCCATTAAAACGCTGTTGCAGCTGCTGCATTAGCGGCAGGTAGCTAAGATCGCGGGCAAAGCGTGCGGCGTGCACCAGTACCAGATTGTTGAAGCGCTCCAGATCTTTGCCTTCTTGCAGAATCGATAGATAAGGGCCAATGGCGGTACCGGTGGCCAGCATCCATAAGGTATCGCAGTCTGGCACCTCTTCGAGTATGAAGAACCCGGCGGCTTCTTTGGTGACCAATACTTCCGCACCGGGCTGCAACTGATGGAGCCTTGGGCTGAGTTTCCCTTCCGGTACCGTGACCAGATAAAACTCCAGGTTGGGATCGCTGGGGGCGTTAACGTAAGAATAAGCGCGCTGAACGCGTTCGCCGTCGATTTCCAGTGACAGCTTGGCAAACTGCCCGGCGGTGAAGCTGTCGATCGGGGCATCGATGGTGATGCTGAACAAGCCATCGGTCCAGTGTTGCACCCGTGTCACTTTGCCATTAACCCATTCAGCCATACTTTTAACGCTCCCGTGGTCGGATCAAATAAGCACAATGTCGTGAGCCGGAGATGGCATGCGCGGTGCGTTCTATCCGGTAGCCTTTACCAAACAGGCGATGGAACAGCTGTAGCTCGGAGTTGCACAGGTTGCTGCAAGTATGGGCAGCCACGCCGATCGGGCAGTGGTTTTCCACCAGCAACATACCTTGTGGGCTTTCCAACAGCTCCGCCATGTAGCCGTCGCGCTGGCGTAGGCTAACCAGGCGATTGAGCCTGCCGAGGTGATCGTCTTCCTCTGCCAGCTCATTGGCGTACCGGTGATAAAGTTTATCCTCCCGTGCGCGGATCAGCTTATCGATACCCTCGGCACCGAACAGTTCATGTGCCGACTCCAATAATATAGCCGAAAGCCGATCGTGTCCGTCGGCAAACTGGGCGTGGCCCTGCTGGGTCAATGACCAGTAACGCGTCGGGCGGCCTACTTTGGCGCGCGTTTCCTCGTAGCAAACCAGCTCACGTTGTTCAAGGGATTGCAGATGCTGGCGGATCCCCATCGGCGTGATATCCAGCCGCTCTGCCAGCATTTTGGCAGAATGAGGACCCAAGGTTTTTAACTGCAATAAAATCAGCTCTGGCGTTTTCATAAAACCCAAATCCCTGTGGCGGTATCTTATTTCAAGTTGATGGAAATAATTATCGATTAAGTGTTAAAGCTAATCTGTTGCAAGTTTATCATTTTTAACTCTTTCCTGTTATGCCTACCGATACGTACAGTTTCATTTACGAGACTGGTAGCGATAGATGCCAGTGTGACGGCGATCTATATTTGCCTGAAACTCGCTAAAAAAATCAGATTTGTTAGCTTATGCGGCGCTGAGAAGCTGCTCTGTGGTTCCCCCTGGATTATTGGGTGGGGTTGAGTGTCGCTGGACTGAACAAGCTAATGAAGATAATGAGAAAAACTGAGAACTTCCACCTGCTGGTGATGCTGATCCTGCTGGTTGCCGTCGGTCAGATGGCGCAAACCATTTATGTACCGATTATCGCCGATATCGCCCATGACCTTTCGGTGCCTTCCGGCTCCGTACAGCGCGTCATGGCGGCTTATCTGCTGACCTACGGCTTCTCGCAATTGATCTATGGGCCGCTTTCCGATCGCATTGGCCGTCGCCCGGTGATCCTGGCCGGTATGATGATTTTCCTGCTCGGTGCGTTGGGCGCTTTGCTGGCCAACAGCCTATCGATGCTGGTGGCTGCCAGCGCCATTCAGGGGATGGGAACCGGCGTGGCAGGCGTGATGGCCAGAACCATGCCGCGCGATTTGTACGCAGGCACTGCCTTGCGTTACGCCAATAGCCTGTTGAATATGGGGATTCTGGTCAGCCCGCTGTTGGCACCGGTGATTGGTGGGGCGTTGGCAATGGTGTTCGGCTGGCGGGCCTGTTATGCCTTCCTGCTGGTGCTTTGCGCCGGCGTGGCATTTGCCATGTTCCGCTGGCTGCCTGAAACCCGGCCACAGCAAACGGAAAAGCGCCGCATGTTTTCCAGCTTCCGCCAACTGCTGGCGGATGGCACCTTCAGTTGCTATCTGGTGATGCTGATCGGTGCCCTGGCCGGGATTGCCGTATTTGAAGCCAGCTGTGGTGTGTTGATGGGCGGGGTGCTGGGGCTGAGTGGTTTGACCGTCAGTATCCTGTTTATCTTGCCGATCCCGGCAGCGTTCTTTGGTGCCTGGTATGCCGGGCGTGACGGCAAGTCCTTCCACAACCTGATGTGGCATTCAGTGATCAGCTGTCTGTTGGCGGGGCTGATGATGTGGATCCCTGGCTGGTTCGGGGTGATGAACATCTGGACGCTGATCGTGCCTGCGGCGCTGTTCTTCTTTGGTGCCGGAATGTTGTTCCCCTTGGCGACCACTGGCGCGATGGAGCCGTTTCCTTATCTGGCTGGCGCAGCCGGTGCCCTGGTGGGCGGCATGCAGAATATGGGGTCTGGCCTGGCGACCTGGCTGTCGGCGATGCTGCCGCAAACCGGGCAGTTCAGCCTTGGGTTGCTGATGTTTGCCATGGCGTTGCTGATTTTGTTGTGTTGGTGGCCGCTATCTACCCGTATGCAGCATCAGGGGCATACCGCCTGACAAGGGGGGCGCAGCATGCTGCGCTCCTGTACGATCGAGATTTACAGCAGGAATTCGTGCAACGCCTCGTCCTTGCGATCCAGATAATGGGTCGAACGGATGCGGCGGATGGTGCGCGACTTACCGCGGATTAGCAGGGTTTCGGTGGTGGCCATATTGCCTTTGCGGCTGATGCCTTCCAACAGATCGCCCTTGGTGATCCCCGTCGCGGCAAAGATGACGTTGTCGTTGCGCGCCATATCATCCAGCAGCAGCACCTTACCGGCTTCAATCCCCATTTCTTTACAGCGGGCCAGTTCCTGCTCGCCGATGCGGCGGTTTTCTTCATTGTCCCCTTTGACCTGATGACGTGCCAACAGGCGGGCTTGCATATCGCCATCCAGCGCACGGATGACCGCAGCGGAGATCACGCCTTCCGGTGCACCACCGATGCCATACATCACATCCACTTCGCTTTCCGGCATACAGGTCAGGATCGACGCCGCGACATCCCCATCGGGAATGGCGAAAACCTTCACCCCAAGGTGCTGCATTTCTGCGATCACAGCGTCGTGGCGTGGTTTGGCCAGCGTAATCACGGTAAGTTCGCTCAACGGCTTACCCAGGCGAGTGGCGATGTTGATCAGGTTTTCAGTCAGTGGCAGGTTGAGATCGATAGCGCCATGAGCCTGCGGGCCGACGACCAGTTTTTCCATGTACATATCGGGGGCATGCAGGAAGGTGCCGCGATCGCCAACGGCCAGTACCGCCAGCGCATTAGACTGCCCCATAGCAGTCATGCGTGTGCCTTCGATCGGATCGACCGCGATATCTACTGCATCGCCCAGGCCGGTGCCGACGTTTTCGCCGATATACAGCATTGGCGCTTCATCAATCTCGCCTTCACCGATCACGATCCGGCCATCGATATCCACCCTGTTGAGCATAATGCGCATGGCATTGACGGCGGCACCGTCGGCGGCATTTTTATCGCCACGCCCCAACCATTTATAACCAGCAAGAGCAGCGGCTTCGGTGACGCGGGAAAATTCGATGGCTAATTCACGTTTCATGGCAGACCTGTCAGTGAGTAAAAGGAAGCAATTATCGACAAAGTTTACCACAGGGGGCAGGCGGCAGGGCGAGGCAAAAAAACGCTGCCCGTAGGCAGCGCTGTTACAGCGTAAAGCGATTTAGTCGTGATCTTCCCAGGCTTGCGCACGAGCTACGGCCTTTTTCCAGCCGCTGTAGCGGAAGTTACGCTCGGTGGTTTCGATACCTGGGCGGAATTCACGTTCGATGGTGGCTTTGCTCTTCACTTCATCCAGATCGTTCCAGTAGCCAATCGCCAGCCCGGCCAGGAATGCCGCGCCTAGCGCCGTCACTTCACGCACCTCAGGACGCTCGACACGGGTACCGAGGATATCGGACTGGAACTGCATCAGGAAGTTGTTGGATACCGCACCACCGTCTACACGCAGCGCTTGCAGGCGGGTATTGGCATCGGCCTGCATAGCATCCAGTACGTCGCGGGTCTGGTAGGCGATAGATTCCAGCGTAGCGCGGATGATGTGGTTGCTGTTCACGCCACGGGTCAGGCCGAAGATGGCACCACGGGCATACGGGTCCCAGTATGGCGCACCCAGGCCGGTAAAGGCGGGCACCACGTAGACGCCGTTGCTGTCTTTGACCTTGGTAGCGAAGTATTCGGAGTCAGCGGCATCGCTGATCAGTTTCAGTTCGTCGCGCAGCCACTGGATTGAGGCCCCGCCAATAAACACCGCACCTTCCAGCGCATAGTTCACTTCACCGCGTGGGCCGCAGGCGATAGTGGTCAGCAGGCCGTGGTTGGAACGCACGGCCTCTTTGCCGGTATTCATCAACAGGAAGCAGCCGGTGCCGTAGGTATTTTTCGCCATACCCGGTTGGACGCACAGCTGGCCATACAGCGCCGCCTGTTGGTCACCGGCGATCCCGGCGATAGGAATACGCGTACCGCCTTTACCCCCGATGTTGGTCTGGCCGTACACTTCTGAAGAAGGACGGACCGTTGGCAGCATGGCACGCGGGATATCCAGCGCTTCCAGCATGCGCTCGTCCCAATCCAGCTCATGGATGTTGAACATCATGGTACGCGAGGCGTTGGTGTAGTCGGTCACGTGGACCCGCCCTTGGGTCATCTTCCACACCAGCCAGGTGTCTACGGTACCGAACAGCAGTTCGCCACGCTTCGCACGCTCGCGAGAGCCTTCTACGTGGTCGAGGATCCATTTGACCTTGGTCCCCGAGAAGTAAGGGTCAACCACCAGGCCGGTGTTGTGGCGGATATACTCTTCGAGGCCGTCGCGCTTGAGCTTTTCACAGATGTCGGCGGTGCGGCGGCACTGCCAGACGATGGCGTTATAAATCGGTTTGCCGGTTTCTTTTTCCCAGACGATGGTGGTTTCACGCTGGTTGGTAATGCCGATCCCGGCAATTTGGTCGGAGCTGATGTCGGCCTTGGCCAGTACTTCAACCAGGGTGGAACTCTGTGAGGACCAGATTTCCATCGGGTCGTGTTCGACCCAGCCGGCTTTCGGGTAAATCTGGGTGAATTCCCGCTGTGAAACCGCAACGATATTGGCATCGTGATCGAGCACTACGGCACGTGAACTGGTGGTTCCCTGGTCGAGGGCGACAATGTATTTTTTTTCGGTTGTCATAAGTTTGAGTCCTGCTGTTGTTAACCGTTTAAAGCTGTGCCAATCACGCTTTACGTTGTTCTGATTTAGGAGCGGGTTGCTGTTCCTCGACGCAAACGTCACAAGGCAGATGGCGGCCGATCAGCGCGCGATAACCAAAGGCTCCCAGGCCAGCACCGACAATTGGGCCGAAGATCGGTACCAGGAAGTATGGAATATCACGAGCGCCGGTGAAGGCCACGTTGCCCCAGCCTGCCATGTAGGCGAACAGTTTCGGGCCGAAGTCACGCGCCGGGTTCAGTGCAAAGCCGGTCAATGGTCCCATAGAGGCGCCGATGACGGCAATCAGAATACCGATCAACAGCGGCGCCAGCGGGCCGCGTGGAATGCCGTTGCCGTCGTCGGTCAGCGCCAGGATCAGGCACATCAGAATGGCGGTGATCACGGTTTCTACCAGAAACGCCTGGCCGACGGAGATATGAGCATTGGGATAGGTAGAGAAGATACCGGCCAACTCGAGGCTTTCATTGCTGCCACGCACCATCTGGTGGGCTGCCTCAAAATCGAAGAACAGACTGTAATACAGCCCGTAGACCAGTGCTGCCGCGCAGAAGGCCCCTGCGATCTGCGCAACGATGTAGGGAAGTACTTTGCGTCCATCAAAGCAGGCGAACAGCCACAGCGCGAGCGTGACAGCCGGGTTCAGGTGAGCACCGGAAATGGCGGCGGTCAGATAGATGGCCATCGCCACCCCCAGGCCCCAAATGATGCTGATTTCCCACTGGCCGAAGCTGGCACCGGCCAGTTTCAGCGCTGCAACGCAGCCTACGCCAAAAAAGATCAACAGACCGGTGCCGAGGAATTCAGCGATGCACTGGCCTTTTAAGGTCGGACTGATGGTTTGGCTCATAATGTTTTGTCCTGCAGACGGCGGTTATAGGTATCTAGGCTTGGCGCGTTGGCGTTGCGGCCTTGGGCTACAGAGTTTTTCTTCACGTCCTCTTATCGGTTGAGGAGGTGATGTAAATTTATCGTTAACGAGCATAAACGAGAAATAGCGAAATCAAAATGTGTGTACTTCGTCATAAAATTGAGCGAATTCGCGTTGTTTAGTGTTCTTTCAGCGCCATAAAAAGGTGCTCTGACCAGTTATTGGGTCTCCATTTGTTAACAACCTTGCCGTTTGGCTGCGTTGACTTTCGGTTTTGACCGATAGCCACAGTAGGAAAATTGCAACAGAGTGCGCGTTGGGTCGGTATGTTGCTAGACACTGGGGGGCAGGCTACTTACAATCGTTTTTAATGCGGGAAAGGTTTTATCGAGACAGGCGCTGGGCCTGTTGGTTGTGCGAGCATGTTCGCAGTCGCTGCAACTGAGGTTGCGGCGCTACTTATGGATGTACGCCTTGCTATCATGAGGGGACTGAAGAATGACATTTGAAGTATTTGAAAAACTGGAAGCAAAAGTTCAGCAGGCGATCGATACCATCACGCTGTTGCAGATGGAAATTGAAGAGCTGAAAGAGAAGAATAATTCCCTGTCTCAGGAAGTTCAGAGCGCTGCGGGTAACCAGGAATCACTGGTGCGTGAAAACCAGCAACTGAAAGAAGAGCAGCACGTGTGGCAAGATCGCCTGCGCGCATTGCTGGGTAAAATGGAAGAAGTCTGATCCATTAGCACCATCGAAAAGGGCGCCTCAGGCGCCCTTTGTCATTTCTGCGGTTACTCGATATCGAGCGGGTCTTCAGAAAGAATGATGCCGGTGTTGTCGGCATACAGGTGATCGCCAGAGAAGAAAGTCACACCGCCGAAATTCACGCGAATATCACTTTCGCCGATCGCTTCGCTGGTGGCCCCGACCGGGATCGCTGCCATCGCCTGAATGCCGATGTCCAGTTCTTCCAGATCGTCTACCTGGCGTACCGCACCGTATACCACGATGCCTTCCCACTCGTTCTGAGTCGCCAGACGGGCCAGTTCCGCGTTGATCAGGGCACGGCGTACCGAGCCGCCACCGTCGATCACCAATACGCGACCAAGGCCGTTTTCCTCGAGCAGTTCAAACAGCAGGCCGTTATCCTCGAAGCATTTCACCGTAGTGATTTGCCCGCCAAATGAAGTACGCCCGCCAAAGTTGGAGAACAGAGGCTCAACTACGTTGACCTCTTCCTGATAGATATCGCAAAGTTCGGAAGTATCGTATTTCATAGGATTTTACGTCTGTTTGCCGCTGGAATAATCAGTATATCCCTTTATTCGCCCTGTTGGCAAAATCATCAGTGCCAGGATGTGTTCTGGCACCTGAGTCGCACTTAGCTGAGTACGACGCCGACGGCAAACAACACGTTGGCGAGCAGGGCAGCCTTGACCATATGTTCCAGCATCGGGCGCATACCGACGGCCGTAGGGTCGCGTAATACGCGCATACCGTGACGGTAGAGCAGCGGGATAGCCAGCACAAACAGCCAGCCCCAGAGACTGTGCAGGTTAAGCAGGGTAAATAGGGCAAAGCACAGCACGGCAGCGATCAACAGCCCCGCGTGGTAATAGCGCGCATTCTGTGGGCCAAGGCGCACGGCCAGGGTATTTTTGCCGTTTTCACGGTCGCTTTCGATATCGCGCAGATTATTGATGTTCAACACCGCCGCCGCGAGCAGGCCACAGGCCGTTGCTGGCAGCATCACTACGCTGTCGAAGGAGTGAGTCTGTAGGTAGTAAGTGCCCGCCACGCTGAGCCAGCCGAAAAACACCAATACCGAAATATCGCCCAGCCCCAGATAGCCGTAAGGTTTGGTGCCCACGGTGTAGGTAATGGCCGCGACGATCGCTAATCCACCCAGTACCAGGAAGCCCACCACGTCGCTGGGTTTTTCACAGGCGACGGCGATCAGCCAGCAGCCGGAAATGGCGATCAGCACCACCGTCAGTATCAAGGCCCGTTTCATCTGGCTTTGGGTGATCATGCCTTTTTGCATGCCACGCAGCGGACCGATACGGTCTTCTTTATCGCTGCCTTTGATCGCATCGCCGTAATCGTTGGCCAGGTTGGAGAGGATCTGCAGCAGACCCGCGGTCAGCAGAGCCAACAGCGCTACGCCGGGCTTCAGGCTGCCCTGCCAGGCGGCGATCGCGGAACCGACAACGATGGAGGCAAAGGCCAATGGCAGTGTACGTGGTCGTAAACTTTCCAGCCAGGCTCTGGCCGGGGTGGTGGGGGTTGATAAGCTCATTTTTCGCTTCAGCAAGTCAAAAGGCGGTATCCGCCAGAAATAAATAGGGGAGGCAATGCCTCCCACAAAAATAACTGACAGGACAGTGATAGAGCGATTATAGGATAAAACGACTCAGATCTTCATCCGCTACCAGTTCATCCAGGTGATTGCGCACATATTCGGCGTCAATTGTAATGGATTGGCCGCCAATTTCACTCGCATCGTACGAAATATCTTCCATCAGACGCTCCAGCACGGTGTGCAAACGACGTGCCCCGATGTTTTCGGTGCTTTCGTTAACCTGCCAGGCGGCTTCGGCGATGCGGCGGATACCGTCAGCGGTGAAATCGATGGTGACGCCTTCGGTGGCCATCAATGCTTTGTACTGCTCGGTCAGCGATGCGCTTGGCTCGGTCAGGATACGTTCAAAATCTTCCGTGGTCAGCGCCTGCAACTCAACGCGGATTGGCAGACGGCCTTGCAATTCCGGGATCAGGTCGGAAGGGCTGGCGGTCTGGAACGCGCCGGAGGCGATAAACAGAATGTGATCGGTCTTCACCATGCCGTGTTTGGTCGAAACCGTACAGCCTTCCACCAGCGGCAGCAGGTCACGTTGGACGCCCTCGCGGGAGACGTCCGGGCCGGAGCTTTGGCCGCTGCGCTTACAGATTTTGTCGATCTCATCGATAAACACGATACCGTGCTGCTCAACCGCTTCCACCGCCTGCTCTTTCAGCTCTTCTGGGTTCACCAGCTTGGCGGCTTCTTCTTCGATCAGCAGCTTGAAAGCTTCCTTGATCTTCACCTTGCGGGGCTTCTGTTTTTGCCCGCCGAGGTTTTGGAACATCGATTGCAGCTGGTTGGTCATCTCTTCCATGCCAGGAGGAGCCATGATTTCCACACCCATCGGTGCCGCGGCCAGATCGATTTCGATTTCTTTATCGTCCAACTGGCCTTCACGCAGCTTCTTGCGGAATGCCTGGCGGGCGGCCGAAGGTTCTTGCTGCTCTTCCGCCTGGCCCCAGTTGTTTTTGGCCGGTGGGATCAGCACGTCGAGAATGCGTTCTTCTGCCATCTCTTCCGCACGGGTGCGGTTTTTCTCGATCGATTGCAGACGCACCATTTTCACGGCGGCATCGGTCAGATCGCGGATGATAGAGTCCACTTCCTTACCCACATAGCCCACTTCGGTGAACTTGGTGGCTTCAACCTTGATGAACGGCGCGTTGGCCAGTTTCGCCAGACGACGGGCGATCTCGGTTTTACCGACGCCGGTCGGGCCGATCATCAGAATATTTTTCGGGGTGACTTCGTGACGCAGCATCTCGTTGAGCTGCATCCGGCGCCAGCGGTTGCGCAGGGCAATGGCGACAGCACGTTTGGCTTTGTTTTGGCCAATGATGTAGCTGTCCAGTTCGCTGACGATCTCGCGCGGGGTCATTTCAGACATGGTATTCGATCCTTACGCTTTGGAAGGCAATTCTTCAATGGTGTGGAAATGGTTGGTGTAAATACAGATGTCACCGGCGATGGTCAGGGATCTCTCCACGATTTCGCGGGCGCTCAGTTCGGTATTTTCCAACAGCGCGCGGGCGGCAGACTGGGCATAAGGGCCACCGGAGCCGATCGCAATCAAATCATTTTCTGGCTGCACCACGTCACCGTTACCGGTGATGATCAGCGAGGCATTCTCATCGGCTACCGCCAGCAGGGCTTCCAGCTTGCGCAGCATGCGGTCGGTACGCCAGTCTTTCGCCAACTCAACGGCCGCTTTCACCAGATGGCCCTGGTGCATCTCCAGCTTGCGCTCGAACAGTTCGAACAGGGTGAAAGCGTCAGCCGTACCCCCGGCGAAACCGGCAATGACTTTATCGTTATACAGGCGACGGACTTTTTTGACGTTGCCCTTCATTACCGTGTTGCCCAGTGTGGCCTGGCCATCGCCACCGATCACTACCTGGCCGTTGCGGCGTACGCTTACAATTGTTGTCACGAGCAGACCCTCGTTGCAGACGGAAAGAAGTCCCCGCAGCCCCTGCGGTTGCAGAGACTACGAGGCATATTGAGAGTATAGATGGGGGGAGATTGACGCTTTTCAACCCCCAACGGACAGGGGAATGCAACTTGACATGCCAATGCCCTTCAGGCGCGACAGGGTTTTATCTGCAGCAGCGCGGCTGCTGTATGGGCCGAGCATCACGCGATTCCAGCCACCGCCTGAGGTGACACGGCTTTCAACGCCTTCAAACGCCAGCTGTGCCCGTACCGATTCGGCCTGATCGGCGGCGCGGAACGAACCACATTGCACCATCCATTTCTGCTTGGATTCCGGTTTGGTTTCCGGTTTGGCCGCTTCGGTTTTTACTTCTTGTTTCACTTCCGGCTGCCGGGTCTGCGCCGGTGGCGTCACGACCTGTGGCTTTGGTTGCTGTACCTGCGGCTTCGGCTGTTGTACCGGTTGCTGCTGGTGTTGCTGTTGCACTGGCGCGGCACCGTTGTTGAACGGATTGCGTGGCTGAGCAACCTGCTGTTGCTGAACCGGTGGCGCTATCTGCTGCTGTACCGGCGGTTGTACCGCTTGCTGATGTCCACCGCTACGCATCTGTGCAGGATCGTTGTAAGGCACTTCAGACAGCTGCGTTGGGCGCTGCTGCATATCGGCCTGCATCTGTTCCAGCAATTGGCGTTGTTCGTCGGTCAACTGGGTTTTGGAGTTGACCTCTCCCCCGGCCGTTGGCTCGGTAGGTGCCTTGACGCCAATCTGGCGGTTTTCCAGCTCTTTGATGTAGCGCCAACGCTCTTCCGGCTTGGGCGGCAGGCCGTTGCCTGGGCGGGTGCCATGCGTAGGCAGGATCGGCGTCTCGTCCGGCTTGTTGTGGGTAATGAAATAAAGACCACCGATAAAGACAACCAGAATGGCGACGGCAAGCGCCACCACGGTTTTGGATACCTTTGGAGAATTGCGTTTTTTACGGCTGGGGGTCTTGCGCCGCGCTGCTCCTGAGCGCCCGCGGCCTACATAGTCTCTCTGTGCCACTATAATTCCGCTGTGTCGTGATGAGGTTAAACCTATCCTCTAGGTATTTTATCGGCCATTCTGCGTCAGCTTACCACCCGGGTGCAATGCCCTGTAGGCAACTCTCCGGGGAACTGTTCTGGCAAAATGACCACAACAATAATCATTACGCCGGTGTGGCAGGCGCTGGGTCAGCCATGTTACTTAACCCAAAAATATTTGACTAGCGTTTAGGGGCCGCGGTGCTGCCTCTGATGATCAATTCCGTGTCCAAAAGCCGTGAGCCGCTGTTCACTACCTGCCCATGCAGTTGCTCCAACAACAGTAACATCACCTGTTGGCCAATCTCGAAGCGGGGCTGGGCCACGGTGGTCAGCGGCGGATCGCAATATTGTGCCAGCTTGATATCGTCAAAGCCGACAATCGACAGATCCTGCGGTACCCGCAAGCCCATCTTTTTAGCCTGGGACAAGACGCCGATCGCCATGACGTCGCTGTGGCAAAAGACCGCCGTTGGCGGTTTCGGCAGCGCCATCAGTGAGACCAATGCCTGCGCACCGGCTTCGTAAGTGAAATCACCCCGGGTAATATAGCTGCTTTCAACGGTAATGCCATTACGGCGTAGCGCCTGAATGTAGCCCTGTAGTCGATAATGGCTCAGTGGCATCTGCTCTGGCCCGGCGATACAGGCGATCTGTTTATGGCCCAGTTGGTGGAGATAGTGCACGGCTTCAAACGCGGCGGTCAGGTTGTCGATATGCACCGTTGGCAGTTCCAGCTCGGGTGCAAATTCGTTGGCCATCACCATCGGCGGCAGGTTGCGCTGCTCTTCCTTGCTGGCATCGAAAGGCAGATTGGAGCCGAGCAGCAGCATGCCATCGATTTGTTTGGTGATAATCAGATTGACGAAGGTCCGTTCCTGTTGGTGCTGCTGCGCGCAGTCACCTATCAGCACCAGATAGCCATGCTGTGCTGCCGTTTGCTCGATCCCCTGGATCACGTCGGCGAAAAACGGATCGCAGATGTCCGGGACGATCACCAGGATGGTGCGAGACTCATTGCGTTTGATATTGCGTGTCAAGGCATGGGGGGAGTAACCCACGGCCAGCACGGCCTGTTCCACTTTCTGGCGCGTTGGCGTTGACACCTTTTCCGGATTCATCAGCGCACGCGACACGGTTGCCGTGGAAACGCCGGCCATTTCGGCAACGTCTTTCATGGTCGCCATGGGTAATTCTTGCTTGTGTTCCAACGCCTTTCTCCTTGCGCCAGCACCCGGCTAACGCGGTTACTTCAGTTTGCTCACAAATTCTGGCATGCGGTGGAGGTGTTATTTTTAGTGTCATCCACGTGCAAGCATTCCATTGCCTGGCTGAAAAAATGCCTTCACCAACATTCTAAACAGATTACGTGCCGCTTTTGTTACCTAATTTGCATGAAAAGTGTGACGTAGGAAGGCTTTTTCGTGTTCGATCGCAAATTGTGGTGTAAACGTTTGCTTTTATCAGCGTGATTAAGATTTTTCTTACTCAGCTATCAATAGGATCAACGTCTAGCGTCCATTTCACTTTACGGGATTGTGGCAGGGTGCCAATCAACGGCAACGTGCTTTTTATCAGATGCTGCAACAGTTTTCTGGACGGGTGCTGCAACAGCAGTTGCCAGCGGAAACGCCCCCCGCGTTTGGGTTGCAGGGCCGGTACCGGACCCATCACCCACAGCGAATCATCTTTTAGCGGGCTGGCCTCCAACAGATTGCGTAATTGCTGTAAGAACAGCGGTGCCTGCTGATTGTCGTGATCTTCCGAACGCACGATGATGTGGCTGGTATACGGCGGCAGAAAGACGCTGTTACGCTCGGCCAGGGTTTGCTTGGCAAAGGCGTCGTAACCCTGTTGCAGCAGAATTTGCAGTAACGGATGTTCTGGGTGATGGGTTTGCAGCAGCACCTCGCCCTGCTTGCCCGCCCGCCCGGCGCGGCCAGAAACCTGGGTATAGAGCTGGGCGAAACGCTCAGCAGAACGGAAATCGGCAGAGAAGAGTGCGCCGTCCACGTCGAGCAACGCCACCAAGGTAACATCCGGGAAGTGGTGGCCTTTGGCGAGCATTTGTGTGCCGATCAGGATCCTGGGGTCGCCACGGTGAATATCGGCCAGATGCTGTTCCAGTGACCCTTTGCGGCTGGTGGTATCGCGATCGATACGGGTAATGGCGGTTTCCGGGAACAGGGGAGCCAGCTCGTTTTCCAACTGTTCGGTGCCGACGCCGACGGACACCAGGTTGGTCGTCCCGCATTGCGGACACTGGTGGGGCACTGGGCGTTGGCTGTCGCAGTGGTGGCAGCGTAGCTGGCGCTGATGCTGGTGGAACGTATAGTAATGGTCGCAGCGCTGGCATTCGGCGATCCAGCCACATTCGTGGCATAACAGCGCGGGAGCATAGCCACGCCGGTTCAGGAACAGGATCACCTGATTGCCGTTCTTCAGATGGTACTGCATGCTTTTCAGCAGGGGCTGAGAAAGCCCGACTTTCAGTGGCAGACCTTTCAAATCGATCAGGTGCTGGTTGGCCGGTTTGGCGTTACCCGCCCGCTGGGTCAGTTTGAGCTGACGGTATTTGCCTAATTGCACGTTGTGCAGCGTTTCCAGCGCTGGTGTCGCCGAGCCCATCACCAGCGGGATGTTTTCGGCGTGAGCGCGGAACACTGCCAGATCGCGAGCGTGATAGCGCCAGCCCTCTTGCTGTTTATAGGAGCTGTCGTGTTCTTCGTCGATGATGATCACCCCAAGGCGCGAGAAGGGGGTGAACAGCGCCGAGCGGGTGCCGATCACAATGGCGGCTTCACCACTGCGCGCACGCAGCCAAACGGCCAGCCGCTCGCTGTCGTTCAGGCCGGAGTGCAGGACTTCTACCGGTGCGTTGAAGCGTTCGCGAAAGCGGGCGATGGTCTGGGGAGTCAGGCCGATTTCCGGTACCAGCACCAGTGCCTGCTTGCCTTTCGCCAGAATGTTTTCCAGCACGCTGAGATAAACTTCGGTTTTGCCAGAGCCGGTGACCCCGGCCAACAGCCAGGCAGCAAACTGGTCGTCTTCACTGCGAATGGCGCCAACGGCGGTAGCCTGTTCGGTATTGAGGCGCAGCCGTTCACCGAGTACGGCAAAACCCGGCCGCCAATCCTGTGTGGCTACCGTTTGTGAGCGCAGATCGATCAAGCCTTTGGCACGCAGCGCCTGTAGCGCGCTTTCCGTCAGCTCCAATTCGCTGACCTGATGGCGATACACCGGGCGTTGCAGCAGTGCCGCCAGCGCCTGTTGCTGTTTTGGCGCTCGCTTGAGGCTTTCCGGTGGGGTCGCGCGCCCTTGTTCGGTCGCGAACCATTGCCATAGAGGAGCGGCCTCTGCGGGTTTGCCCTGGCGTAGCAGGATAGGCAAGGCGTGGAACAGCACTTCACCGATCGGGTAATGGTAGTATTCGCTGGCCCACAGCAGGATGCGCCACAGGCTGGGGGTGAATAACGAGTCGTTATCCAGCAGGCTGTCGATGGGCTTGAGCCTTTCCAGCGGCAGTTCACTGCTCTCACTGCTGCCGGTGATGATACCTATCGCCCGTTGCTTTCCCCAGGGCACACTGACGCGCGCGCCGATGACCGGCTGCAGGCCTGCGGGCAGCAGATAATCGAAGGTACGGGCAAGGGGAACCGGTAGAGCAACGTGTACAACGGGCATGTGGCTTTCCAGGTGGCAAAAAGTGTTGGCTAGTTTACACGGTAGGCTGGCAAATGTACGGATCCGATTGCGTGCTACATTTTATTCTGTATAATTTGCCGCCTTTGGTATAATTCCATATCAAAACCTATTATCAACCACGTGTGGTGTCTGGCGGAACAGGGCTGGATAGCGACACGGCCTTAACTGAGGTTTTCCCATGAAAAAAGGTATTCACCCTAAATACGACGAAGTTACTGCAAACTGCTCTTGCGGTAACGTGATCAAAATCCGCTCTACCGTGGGTCACGATCTGAACCTGGACGTGTGTGGCGAATGTCACCCGTTCTACACTGGCAAGCAGCGTGATGTTGCTACCGGTGGCCGCGTTGACCGCTTCAACAAGCGTTTCAGCGTACCAGGCGTTAAGAAATAAGTTTTCTTTTCGTCAGATGAAAAAGGCGCCTTTGGGCGCCTTTTTTCGTTTCTGCCTTCGGGTGCAGGCAGGATCAATATTCCCAGGTATCAGGGTCGACACCCAATTCTCTCATCAGTACTTTCGCGGCTTCCGGGATTTCGTCGCTGCGTTCTTTGCGCAGGTCTTCATCGTTCGGCAGCGGCTGGCCGGTAAAGGCGTGCAGGAATGCTTCACACAGCAGTTCGCTGTTGGTGGCGTGGCGCAGGTTGTTCACCTGGCGACGAGTGCGTTCATCCGTCAGGATTTTCAGCACCTTCAGCGGAATGGATACCGTGATTTTTTTGACTTGCTCGCTCTTTTTACCGTGTTCAGCGTAAGGGCTGACATACTCGCCGTTCCACTCAGCCATGGGACACCTTAAAATTATCTGAAAAAATACAAAATTCTAAAAACCGGCCGATTATGCCCGATCTTCGCTGTGCTCACTAAATAAATGTCTGTTTTGCGCGATGAGCGTCACTGATTCTGGTCGTTTAATAGGCTTTGCCTATGCATTTTGGGTTAACATCGCACCGTCATCACAAACTGCCATAATTTTAGCGGGTATTGTCCCTTTGCTCAATCTATACGCAAAGAAGTTTAGATGTCCAGATGTATTGACGTCTATATCCGCTGCGGTTAATCTTTAGGCCTCATTCCCCCACTTCCGAGAGCCGAGCCACCCTATGACGCGTAAACCAGCCACCATTGCCGTACGTAGCGGTCTGAATGATGACGAACAGTACGGCTGTGTCGTCCCGCCGATCCACCTTTCCAGCACCTATAACTTTACCGATTTCAATCAGCCGCGAGCTCATGATTACTCACGCCGTGGTAACCCGACGCGTGATGTCGTGCAACGTGCGTTGGCGGAGCTGGAAGGCGGTGCGGGCGCGGTAATGACCGGGAGCGGGATGTCGGCGATCCATCTGGTGACCACGGTATTTCTCAAGCCGGGCGATCTGCTGGTAGCCCCTCATGACTGCTACGGTGGCAGCTACCGCCTGTTCGATAGCCTGAGCAAACGTGGTGCGTATCGGGTGCTGTTTGTCGATCAAGGGAATGAAACCGCCTTGCGTGAGGCATTGGCACAACAGCCTAAATTGGTGCTGATCGAAAGCCCAAGCAACCCGCTATTACGCGTGGTGGATATTGCGGCCATCTGTAAAGCGGCTCACGAAGTAGGTGCGTTGACCGTGGTGGATAACACCTTCCTCAGCCCGGCGCTGCAACAACCGATCGAGCTGGGTGCCGATCTGGTGGTGCACTCCTGTACCAAATACCTCAACGGTCACTCCGACGTGGTCGCCGGCGCGGTGATCGCCAAAGATAAAGATCTGGCGGTCGAACTGGCCTGGTGGGCCAACAATATTGGCGTCACCGGTGCGGCATTCGATAGCTATTTGTTATTGCGAGGGATGCGTACCCTGTCGCCGCGTATCAAGGCTGCACAACATAATGCCGAGGCGATTGTCGGCTATTTACAGCAGCAACCCTTGGTCAAAAAGCTGTATCATCCTTCCTTGCCAGAAAACCCTGGCCATGAGATTGCGTGTCGCCAGCAACGTGGGTTCGGTGCCATGCTCAGCTTTGAACTGGACGGGGATGAAGCGCTGCTGCGCCGTTTCCTGTCTGCTCTGGAGCTGTTTACGCTGGCGGAATCCCTGGGCGGTGTAGAAAGCCTGATCTCACATGCGGCAACCATGACTCACGCCGGTATGGCGCCAGAAGCGCGTGCCGCAGCGGGGATTTCCGAAAGCCTGCTGCGTGTTTCCGTGGGTATTGAAGATAGCGAAGATTTGATTGCCGATCTGGAACAAGCCTTCCAGGCGGCGGCTACGAGGTAAGTCATGAATGCAATTGCGGTAGCAGGGCCGGTGAGCGGGCGTCAACTGCACAAATTTGGCGGCAGCAGCCTGGCAGATGTGAAGTGTTATCTGCGGGTGGCCGGGATCATGGCCGAATACAGCCAGCCGGGTGACATGATGGTGGTGTCGGCGGCGGGTAGCACCACCAACCAACTGATTAGCTGGCTGAAGCTCAGCCAGAGCGATCGTCTTTCCGCGCATCAGGTGCAGCAAACGCTGCGCCGATACCACAGTGAACTGATCGGCGGGTTATTGCCTGCTGAAACGGCGGAACCGCTGATTGCCGAATTTATCCACGATCTTGAACGTCTGGCGATCCTGCTGGATGGCAAGGTTGATGATGCGGTGTATGCCGAAGTGGTCGGGCACGGTGAGATCTGGTCAGCCCGCCTGATGGCTGCGGTGCTGAACAAGCAGGA
Source organism: Serratia sp. (in: enterobacteria) (assembly GCF_051654945.1). Lineage (GTDB taxonomy): Bacteria > Pseudomonadota > Gammaproteobacteria > Enterobacterales > Enterobacteriaceae > Chania. The sequence goes on along the minus strand of NZ_JBOFZA010000038.1, from coordinate 30,560 downwards.
CATGCAGGCGGCATGGCTGGACGCGCGCGACTTCCTGCGTGCCGAGCGTGCGGCTCAGCCGCAGGTGGACGAAGGCCGTTCCTATCCGTTATTGCAGCAACTGCTGGCACAGCATCCGGGTAAGCGCCTGGTAGTGACCGGCTTTATTTCACGTAACGACAGCGGTGAAACCGTGCTGTTGGGGCGCAACGGCAGTGACTATTCTGCCACGCAGGTTGGCGCGTTGGCCGGTGTGGAGCGGGTGACCATCTGGAGCGACGTTGCCGGGGTTTACAGTGCCGACCCACGTAAAGTGAAAGATGCCTGCCTGCTGCCGCTGCTGCGCCTGGACGAAGCCAGCGAACTGGCTCGTTTGGCAGCCCCGGTACTGCATACCCGTACTTTGCAGCCAGTGTCTGGCAGCGATATCGATCTGCAACTGCGTTGCAGCTACCAGCCGGAGCAGGGGTCTACACGCATTGAGCGCGTGTTGGCTTCCGGTACCGGTGCCAAGATTGTCACCAGCCACGATGATGTCTGCCTGATCGAACTCAGCGTTGCGCCGCAACATGACTTCAAGCTGGCGCAAAAAGAGTTGGATCTGGTGCTCAAGCGCGCGCAGATCAAACCGTTGGCCGTAGGTATTCATCCTGACCGTAACCTGATCCAGCTGTGCTACACCTCGGAAGTGGTGGGCAGCGTACTGCGCATTTTGCAGGAGGCCAGCTTGCCTGGTGAGCTGCAATTGCGTGAAGGATTAGCGCTGGTCGCGTTGGTGGGGGCTGGCGTGTGCAAGAACCCGCTGCACAGCCATCGCTTCTATCAGCAGTTGCAGGATCAGCCGGTCGAGTTTATCTGGCAGGCCGAGGATGGCATCAGCCTGGTTGCCGTGCTGCGTCAGGGGCCAACCGGCCTGTTGATTCAGGGCTTGCACCAAACTCTGTTCCGCGCGGAAAAGCGTATTGGGCTGGTGCTGTTTGGCAAAGGCAATATCGGCTCGCGTTGGCTGGAGCTGTTTGCTCGTGAACAGAAGAACATCTCTGCGCGTAGCGGCTTTGAGTTTAGCCTGGCAGGAGTGGTAGACAGCCGCCGTAGCCTGCTCAATTACGACGGGCTGGATGCCAGCCGGGCGCTGGCGTTCTTTGAAGATGAAGCGCAGGAACTTGATGAAGAGTCGCTGTTCCTGTGGATGCGGGCGCATCCGTTCGACGATCTGGTGGTGCTCGACGTCACTGCCAGTGAAGAGTTGGCGGAGCAGTATCTGGACTTTGCCAGCTATGGCTTCCATGTGATCAGCGCCAATAAGCTGGCGGGGGCCTCGTCCAGTGCCAACTACCGGCAGATCCGCGATGCGTTTGCCAAAACGGGCCGCCACTGGCTGTATAATGCCACCGTAGGGGCCGGGTTACCGGTTAACCATACCGTGCGCGATCTGCGTGACAGCGGGGACAGCATCCTGGCGATCAGCGGTATCTTCTCTGGCACGTTGTCCTGGCTGTTCCTACAGTTTGACGGCACGGTGCCGTTCACCGAGCTGGTGGATCAGGCCTGGCAACAAGGGCTGACGGAACCGGATCCGCGTGTTGACCTGTCAGGGCAAGACGTGATGCGTAAGCTGGTGATCCTGGCGCGTGAGGCGGGTTATGACATTGAACCTAATCAGGTACGTGTCGAATCGCTGGTGCCTGCGGGGGCGGAACAGGGCTCAATCGATCAGTTCTTCGAGAATGGTGATGCCTTGAACCAGCAAATGCTACAGCGTTACGAAGCGGCCAGCGAAATGGGCCTGGTGCTGCGCCACGTGGCGCGTTTTGACGCCAATGGCAAAGCGCGTGTTGGCGTAGAGGCCGTGCGGCCGGAACATCCGCTGGCTTCGCTGTTGCCTTGTGACAACGTGTTTGCCATTGAAAGCCGCTGGTATCGTGACAACCCGCTGGTGATCCGTGGGCCAGGGGCCGGGCGCGACGTCACTGCCGGTGCCATCCAGTCTGACCTTAACCGCTTGGCACAACTGCTTTAAATCCTCGCTTTAGCCACGGGGGTGGCGCTGCGCTGCCCCCGCTCAATCCATGAACATGAAATTCTCTCATCCTGCGTGAGGATTAATCATCGTATCCCCCTCACTTTCCTGTTGACTCTTCAGGCAACATCCGGCATTTTCTATCTAGACGTCTAAACGTATAGACGCTTATTATAACAAAGCACAACAGTGATCGATAAGAGGCGGACAGGGTATGAGTTTTTATCACGCAAACCAGCGGGAAGCGCTGAATCAGAGTCTGGCAGAGTTAAACGGCCAGATTAACGTGTCGTTCGAGTTCTTCCCGCCGCGTACCAGCGAGATGGAAGACACCTTGTGGCAGTCGATCGATCGCCTGAGCAGCCTCAAACCCAAGTTTGTTTCTGTGACCTATGGTGCCAACTCGGGTGAGCGCGATCGCACTCACAGCATCATCAAGGGCATCAAAGAGAAAACCGGCCTGGATGCGGCTCCTCACCTGACCTGTATTGATGCCAGCCCGGCGCAGCTGCGTGATATCGCGACCGATTACTGGAACAGCGGCATACGCCATATCGTCGCGCTGCGTGGTGATTTACCGCCAGGCGGTGGCAAGCCGGATATGTATGCGACCGATCTGGTCACGTTGCTTAAAGACGTCGGCGATTTTGATATTTCCGTCGCGGCCTACCCGGAAGTGCATCCGGAAGCCAAAAGCGCCCAGGCAGACCTGATCAACCTGAAACGTAAAATCGATGCCGGTGCCAACCGTGCCATCACCCAGTTCTTCTTCGACGTAGAAAGCTATCTGCGTTTCCGCGACCGCTGTGTGACCGCTGGCATCGACGTAGAAATCGTCCCGGGGATTCTGCCGGTGTCCAACTTCAAGCAGCTCCAGCGCTTTGCCACCATGACCAACGTGCGGGTGCCAAGCTGGATGACCAGCATGTTTGCCGGGCTGGATGACGATGCGGAAACCCGCAAGATGGTCGGTGCCAATATCGCCATGGATATGGTGAAGATCCTGAGCCGCGAAGGGGTCAAGGATTTCCACTTCTATACGCTCAACCGTGCAGAAATGAGTTACGCCATCTGCCATACCCTGGGCGTGCGCCCTGCTGTGATCGCAGGCTGATAGATGGCGGTTGCCGTTGCGGCAACCGCACCATCATCAAGGTACGGCGGGGTGCGTCAGCATTTCCAGGAACCACTGCCGGAACCCTTCGACATCGATTTCCAGACAGACTTCGGCATTGGCCGGCAGTTTCAGACGATTGGCAAGATCGACGCAGGTCGTTCCCCTGGTCAGTTCCCCTTGCGTTTCTACTGCCACATGGCAGGCCTGAGTGGTAAATAACTGCGGTTTTGCCAGATAGGCCAGGGCGCACAAATCATGCATTTTCAGCCCACGGCTCATACTGCCCCCCCGATAGTGTTGGAACAGGCTATGCAGCATGGCCCCGGTACGGTTCAGCGTCGGTAAACTGGCGATCATCTCTGCGGTGAGCGTGGCCCGGTTGGTAACGTCCAGACCACACATCACAATCGGGATACCGCTGGCAAACACCACGCTGGCGGCCTCGGGATCGACGTAGATATTAAACTCTGCGTTTGGCGTATGGTTACCCCGCCCGGCAGAACCTCCCATCATGACGATCCGCTCGATAGACGGCTTACATTCCGGGTAGAGCGTGAGCAACAAGGCAATGTTGGTTAATGGGCCAATCGGCACCAGGACCAGCGGTTCCTTGCTGGCCAGCAGCAAATCCCGGATCACTTCAACGGCATGGCCGTCAACGATCTGCTGTGTCGGCTCCTCGAACGCGTACCCATCCAGCCCTGAGTGGCCGTGAATATGGCTGGCATCCTCCAGGCTACGTACCAGCGGAGCCGCCGCCCCGCGAGCTACGGGCGTTGATGCGCCCAGGAAATGCAGCAGACGCAGCGCGTTGTTGGTGGTTTTATCCACGCTGACGTTACCCGCCACCGTGCTCACCAGGCGCAGGTCGATTTTGGGATGGAACAGCGCGGCAACCAGCGCGACCGCGTCGTCAATGCCGGGATCGGTATCCAGGATCATGGCAATCGGTGAATGGCTTGAGGACATAATATCTCCCATATCAGGCGTTAGCGCTGATGGTCAAAGTAAGTGGCGATCTGCGGCAGGTCTGCGCCACTCGCCAGGGCTAATTGCAGTAGAACTCGAGACTTCTGCGGATTCAGGAAGCCTGAGCCGATGGCGAATGATTTGGTGCTGACATAGCCGGTACCGGTTCGCGTGGACATCACTACCGGGATACCTTGCTTATGCAGTGCGCCGATGGCGGTCTCCATAGTGGAGGAGACGTTACCGTTGCCGTTACCGGCGATGATAATGCCTTTGGCGCCGTTCTTCAGGGCCGCGTCGAGCATGGCGGTGTCCTGAGCCTGGTAGGAATAGAGTATCTCCACCTTCGGCAGGCTGGTCAGTTTACTGACGTCAAAAAATGTCTTATCGATCGGCTGGGCGGCGGTGTAATAGAACTTGGGTTGCCCGCTGACGAATAGCCCCAAATAGCCGGGTTCCGTGGCCTTAAAGGTGTCTAGCGTGGTGGAGTTGGTTTTGCTGGTATAGAAGGCGGAGCCGATGCGGTCATTTAATACCACCAACGTGCCCCGGTTTTCTGCCTGCTTGGCCGTGGCTAACGTCACCGCTTCCAGCAGGTTCATCGGGCCGTCCGCGCTGATGGCCGTTGCCGGGCGCATCGATCCAACCATCACTACCGGTTGCTTGCTGTTGACGGTTAAATCCAGGAAGAAGGCAGTTTCTTCCAGCGTATCGGTGCCATGCGTGATGACGACGCCCTGCTGTCCCTGCTGGTTCAACAGCTGATTGACCCGTTTGCTCAGGGTAAGCAGCACCTGATCGTTGACGTCACCGCTGATGGTATTGGAAATTTGCTCGCCTTTAACCTCCGCGACCTGGGCCATTTCAGGTACGGCGGCGATCAGGGTATCGATGCCGACAGAGCCAGCTTTATAGTCGGTGGTATCTGTCTTGGAAGCCGAACTGCCTGCAATGGTGCCGCCGGTTGCCAGGATGGTCACCTGAGGTTTGCCAGCCTGCGCAGCCACTGGCAAGAGCAGTGCGCTGGTCAGCAGGGCGGCCAGTATCGATTTATTCATGTTCTCTCTCCTTAGGTTAGGCTGGCTGCAACAGACGTGTGAGCAACTGGGTGAAAAGGGTATAGCCGGTGAACAGCTGGTCTTCGTCGATATCAAACTCGGACTGGTGATGGCCTGCCTTCAGATCGGAGCCAATCACAAAATAGGCCGCCTTGCCGCCATGAGACTGTACCCGCTTGATGAGCACGGTGGCGTCATCGCTGCCGTTAAAATTCATGCTGCGCTGCACGTGCTGCACCGAGGGGATGTCCCTGGCGATAGCCATAACCAGTTCCGTCATTTCATCATCGGGCACGAAGTTGACTGCTTCCCCCATGATTTGGGTGTCGAGCTGGACGTCAAAGCTGAGCGCGGCCCCTTGGGCGCGGCGCATCGCTTCTTCATACATGAAGTTATTGATTTTTTCGTTCTCGCCCCGCACTTCAACCTGCATTTGCGCGTGGCTAGGGATGACGTTGCGCCCTTCGCCGCCGCGTAACACCCCGACGTTAACGCGCGTCATGCCTTCGCCGTGTGTCGGCAGACTCAGGAGTTGCAGCGTGGTGTGGCAGGCCGCCGCCAGGGCATTTTTCCCCAGATGAGGCTCCATACCGGCATGGGCGGCTTTGCCTTGAAAACTCATGTCGATCTTCAGCGTCGAGAGGAATTTCTCTGGGGCGGCGACGATGGTGTTGCTGGGGATATCACAGCCCAGGTGGCCACAGGCAAAAAAGTCCACATCGTCCAGAATGCCGCTTTCGGCCATTGGGCGCGCACCACGCACACCTTCTTCCGCCGGTTGGAACAGCAGTTTTACGCTGCCACACAGGCTGTCGCGATGTTCCATCAGCCATTGCGCCACGCCAAGCCCGATAGCCATGTGGCCGTCGTGGCCGCAGGCGTGCATAAAACCGGGTTGGCTGGAGGCGAAATTTTCCTGCTGTGGCGTATGCGACGCACAGGCAGACTCCTGCACGTTGACGCAGTCCAGCTCAAAGCGCAGTGCTACCACCGGGCCGGGCCTGCCGGTCTCGAAAATCGCGGCGCAGCCGGTGTAATCCCCCAATCTTTGCAGGATGGCTTCATCAATGCCCGCAGTTCTGGCTGCGGCCTGCGCTTTTTTTACCGCCTGCGGATCATAACCACGGACGAAGTCGGGGTTGATCACCTGGGTACCGGTCAACACCTGATGCCCCATTGCCTCCAACGTTTGGATAACGCGGGTGGTGGTGGCAAATTCGGTCCAGCCGGTTTCAGGATAGGCGTGAAATTGACGCCGCCAGTTAATCAGGGTGCGGGGATCGATAGTTTTCATCTTCAACTCCTCAGAACGAATAGCGGATCAGCGTGAAAATCAGGGTGGCGACAAACCCGACCAACAACGGCACCGATGTTCTTTTGACCACCTCAATCGGGCTGACTTTGACCACCGATGCTACGATGATCACCACCGCAGAAACTGGCGATATTGCCCGGATCAGGTTCGAGGTCAGCTGCATCGGCAGGGCAATCATCACCGGGTCGACATGAGCCTGGTTGGCTATCGAAGGAATAAGCTCGATAAAGGAGTAGAACACCGCGTTACCGCTGCCGCTAATCAGCGTGATCAGCGCGGTCAGGCCGGAGAAGATAAACATCAGGCCGATCCCGGCGTTGTTGACCTCTTTCACCACCGAGGCCACGGTGCTGATGGCGCCGATGGCGGTCAAGCCGGCCACCAGTGTGCTGGCGGCAACGATCAACACCACTACCTGTGAAAAGCCTTGCCCCATGCCGGTAAAGAACAGCGACGAGTTTTTCATTTGCTCGCGCAGATCACCTTTACGGATCAGCTCCACAATAAAGGCCAGGGCAAATGAGAACAGGGTGATTTCCACCAGGCCGATTTTGATCTGGCGGAAGAACAGGCCAAATAACACGATCAGGAATAACGGGATCAGCGGGAACAGGGCGTAGTAGGCCGGAGGGAGCTGACTATTGGTGGTTAACTTACTTTCATCAACGTCGGTAAATGCGGCCGCGCCCTGGCGCTTATCCATGTACTTTTGCCAGAAATAGTGCGCGATGCCGATAATCACCAGTACCGGTAATGAGATAACGGCATGGTGCATAGTGACGTAGTCCACCACGTGCTCGAAGCCGAGGATTTTGGCTGCGACCACGTTATCACCACCCAGCGGCGTAGGTACGATGGTGGCGGTGGTGGCAATCACCCCAGCGGCGCTGAGCGAGGACATATTTGCCACGCGCAGAATAGGATACAGCGTGGCCATTAAAATCACGGCGAGGGAGGCCGCGCTGGGAATAATCAATGACAGCAGTGACCCTATCCAGAACACGATCGGCACCAGAATATAGGGGGAGCGGATCTTGGCGATGGGCTTAGACATGATTTTAACTGCGACATCGTTTGCGCCAATGTGCGACATATAAGCGGAAAAGCCGAACAGCACCATGATGATGATACCTGCCCGACTGAACTGCTTCACGAAATCCAACTCGATTTGTTTTAACGGATCCAGCCAGACGGTGCCCGTTCCCGCGCCGGCACTCAAAATCGGCAAGCCCAAGGTGGCTGCCGCCAACATGAGTACGATCCCTGAGCTAAACAACACCAGTTTGGTGTCGTAGTTCTTGGCAATGGCGTAACCGGCCACCACGAGCACTGCCAAGCTGATTACTAGTGCTATGTCCATTTGCTTCCCCTGTCAGCATCAATCTTCATAATAAATATCTTTCTGTGAAGATACTTTCAAGAAGGTAAGATCTTTGTTTATCACCTGCAACGAATAGTGCCGGTAATTTTGATCTTAATTGCATTTATTGCGAATTCCCTACGGGGTGGTGAAATGGGTATTTACTATGCAATTAAAGTATCTTAACGTGAAGATAAATTCTCTATGGATGTTTTGCCTACGGATAAGCCACCAGTATGAAAAAATTCTCTTTAATTGGCGTTTTGTTAACATTATCTGCTGCTTTCTTGTGGGGCACGGTGGGAACGGCACAAAGCCTGGCTCCCGGCTCGGCGTCGCCTTATTGGCTCGGGGCGCTGAGGCTGGTACTGGCCTGCCTGTTCTTTCAACTGCTGTTTACTTACCGTCAGGCCAGAAATGCCGGGACCATCAACCCTGAAGGGCAGCAGCTCGCGACGCAACGCCATTTGTATTGGGGATTGGTGGTGGGGGCAGGGGTGTGTATGGGGTTGTATAACCTGGCCTTCTTTGCCGGGGTAAAAGCCACCGGGATCGCAGTAGGGACAGCCACGACGATTGGCAGCGCGCCAATCTGGGCTGGTTTATTGGAAGCCGTCTGGTTAAGAAAGTCTCCGAGCGGATTATGGTGGGGGGGCGTGCTGTGCGCCACCAGTGGTGGGATTTGGATGGTGCTTTCGCAATCGGCTTCGTGGGTCATTAATCCGGTCGGATTGATGACCTGTTTGGGGGCCGGCTTTTGCTATGCGCTGTATACCTTGCTCAGCAAGCGGCTGGTGGCCATTGCATCACCGTTGACCATCACCAAACACACCTTTGCCATCGCCATGCTGATTGCCGTACCGGTTGCCTGGGGGATGGCGGGGACGCCGTCTCTGACCCTGCCAACCTGGCTGATCGTCGCCTATCTGGGGATTTGTACTACGGGGATCGCCTACCTGCTGTTTACCCTGGCGCTGAAACATATGAGTGCAGCTACCTGCGTTGCCTTGGGGCTATTTGAACCGATCGTGGCCTTTGCGCTGGCGATTATGGTGGCCAGAGAGCCGATCAGCATGCTGGCCTTTGGCGGGTTATGCCTGATTTTGGCCGGGTTGTGGTTGGTACTACGCGGTGAGAGAGCCTCCGAACAATAAACGCCGACGCCCTCACCCTAACCCCCAGGAGAGGGGACCGACCGAGTTTGTTGATATTTCAATGACTTAAGAAGCTGCACGGACTAATCAAGTGCTCCGGCTAGCTCCCTCGCCCTTTGGGAGAGGGACGATTCGTTAGGCGGATTGGCTTTTTTCGTTCAGCTGCGATTTTTGCGAGAGGATCAATTTTTTCAGCAGCTGCGCCAGCTGTTGTTGATCTTCTTCGCCCAGCCCCTGGATCAGGGCTTTTTCGATCGCCACGTGGGTTTCCACCGTTTCCAGAGTTAATTTGCGGCCTGCCGGCGTGATCTTGACGATCACGCCACGCCGGTCCGAAGGATCGGGCATGCGAACGATATACTGTTTTTTTTCCAGGCGATTAATCCGGTTGGATAAGCCACCGGAAGAAATCAGGATTTTCTCTTGCAGATCTTTGGGGGAAAGCTGGCGGTCGGGGTTGCGGGCCAGGGCGGCCAGCACTTCGAATTCACCAATCGTCAGGTTATAGCGTGCGAAGTTGGCATCGACAAACTGCGAGATATAGTGGCTCATGCGCACGATCCTGGCGATCACCGGCAGACCAGACAAATCTAAACTAGGCACCGTGTCTAACCATTCCTGGATTAAACGATCAACGAAATCTGTTTCAGTGATATTGGTTTTATCGCCCATCTATTAATCTCTTCCTGACTGAATTCAACGCGTATACCCGTCGTCTTTCAAGCTGCAGCGTTGTTACCTGCACTTACCCACCCCAGTCACTTACAATAGTAAGCTCCTGGGGATGGGTAAGCTTGTCGCCTAGCTGCAACTTGAAATCCATAGGGTATAACCAAGGCAAAAGATGCGGCCAAACGGAGCCTGGACTCAAATGAGTGTCAGCAATAATAGCATTGATAGCCCGCCGAGAGTGACGGCTGGGACAAAAATCCGCAGATTGTGAACGGGGACAGCCGAGGAGAGAATAAGCACCGACGCCGATCGCATCGGTGCTTGCAGCAAATGATGAGGCAATATTAACCGGTGTTGCGCATCCCGGCAGCCACACCAGCGATGGTGACCATCAGTGCTTGTTCAACTCGAGCATCGGGTTGTTCCTGCTGGCGCGAACGGTGCAGCAGCTCGGCCTGCAACACGTTGAGCGGGTCGGTGTAGACGTTGCGCAACGCGATGGATTCGGCGATCCACGGCAGGTCTGCCATCAGGTGATCGTCGTTGGCGATGGTCAGCACGACTTTGATATCGTTCTCCAACTGTTCACGCAGCTGCTTGCCCAGCGGCCACAGGGACTTGTCCACCAGACGCTGGTCATAGTATTCCGCCAGCCACAGGTCGGCTTTGGCAAACACCATCTCCAGCATCGCGATACGGGTAGAGAAGAACGGCCAGTTGTGGCACATGGCTTCCAACTGATCCTGTTTACCTGCCTTCACGGCCTCTTGCAGGCCTGCACCGGCACCCAGCCAGGCTGGCAGCATCAGGCGGTTCTGCGTCCAGGCGAAGATCCACGGAATGGCACGCAGGCTTTCAACACCACCGTTCGGGCGACGTTTGGCCGGGCGTGAACCCAATGGCAATTTACCCAGTTCCTGCTCTGGCGTAGCCGCGCGGAAGTAAGGCACAAACTCTGGGTTTTCGCGCACGTAGCCGCGATACATATTGCACGAGGTCTCGGACAGCTCATCCATCAGCGTGCGCCATTCAGGCTTCGGCTCCGGCGGTGGCAGCAGGTTGGCTTCCAACACTGCACCGGCGTACAGCGCCAGGCTGCTGATGGTGACTTCTGGCAGGCCGAATTTGAAGCGGATCATCTCGCCCTGTTCGGTCACGCGCAGACCACCTTTCAGGCTGCCTGGTGGTTGTGACAGCAGCGCTGCATGTGCTGGTGCGCCGCCACGGCCAATCGAACCGCCACGGCCATGGAACAGCGTCAGCGCGACCCCGGCCTTCTCACAGGTTTTGATCAGCGCATCTTGAGCACGATATTGCGCCCAGGAGGCGGCCATTACGCCAGCATCTTTCGCCGAGTCGGAATAGCCAATCATCACCATCTGTTTGCCCTGGATAAAGCCGCGATACCAGTCGATGTTCAGTAACTGGGTCATCACGTCTTCGGCATTGTTCAGGTCGTCCAGGGTTTCGAACAGTGGAGCCACCGGTAGAGCGAATGGACAACCGGTCTCTTTCAACAGCAGGTGCACGGCCAAGACGTCGGACGGTGTACGGGCCATGGAAATGACGTAAGCGGCGATCGAACCTTGCGGCGCTTCGGCAATGACCTGGCAGGTTTCCAGCACTTCCTGAGTTTCCGCGCTGGGTTCCCACTTCAGTGGCACCAGCGGACGCTTGGAGTTCAGTTCGCGGATCAGGAACGCCTGTTTGTCGGCTTCTGACCAGCTTTCGTAGTCTCCCAGCCCCAGATAGCGGGTCAGTTCGGCAATGGCTTCGGTATGGCGGGTGCTTTCCTGACGCACGTCGATGCGTACCAGCGGTACGCCAAAGCAGCGTACGCGGCGCAGGGTGTCCAGCAGTTGGCCGTTGGCGATAATGCTCATGCCACAGGCCACTAAAGATTGATAACAGGCGTACAGCGGTTCCCACAGCTGCTCGTTATTTTCCAGCAGGTCGTGTGGGCGCAGCACGCGCTCGCCTTTCAGGCGGCCTTCAAGATAGGCCTGGGAGCTCATCAGTTGGCTGCGAAGTTGCTTCATCAGCTCGCGATAAGGTTCCTGTACTTCGTCACCGCCAGCCAGTTCGCGCAGCTCCGGGGTACATTCGGTCATCGACAGTTCGGAAACCAGCACCTGAATATCACGGGTGAACAGGTCGCAGGCTTTCCAGCGGCTCAGCAACAGTACGTGACGGGTGATTTCGGCGGTGACGTTCGGGTTGCCGTCGCGATCGCCGCCCATCCAGGAGGTAAAACGGATTGGCACGGCTTCCACCGGCAGGCGGTAATCGATGGAGTTTTCCAACTGTTCGTTGAACTCGCGCAGGAAGGCCGGTACGCCTTCCCACAGGCTGTTTTCCACCACGGCAAAGCCCCACTTGGCTTCGTCGACCGGTGATGGGCGATTTTTGCGGATCTCATCGGTATGCCAGGATTGCGCGACCAGTTGGCGCAGGCGGCGCATGATTTTATTGCGCTCGTAGTCCGCCAGATCGTTATGGTCCAACTGGCTCAGGCAGGTATTCACCTCAACCAGCTTATGGATCAGGGTGCGGCGGGTAATTTCCGTTGGGTGCGCGGTCAGAACCAGCTCGATGGAGAGTTCGTCCACCGCTTTTTGCAGCTGTTTGTTGTCGAGTTTGTTGTCTTTCAACCTGGTGAACAGTTGCGCCAGGGCTTCCGGGTTGCTGGCCGCTTCGCCGTGTGGCGAGATACTATGATATTGCTCGGCAACGTTGGTCAGGTTGAGGAATTGGCTGAAGGCACGGGCAACGGGCAGCAACTCATCGTTGGACAGGTTCTGCAGCGTAGACAGCAGCTCCTGACGATGCGCCTCGTTACCGGCACGTGAGGATTTGGAAAGCTTACGGATAGTTTCAACGCGATCGAGAATATGCTCGCCCAGCGCTTCTTTAATGGTATCGCCTAGCAGTTTGCCGAGCATACTGACATTACTTCGCATTGCCGAATATTGTTCGTTCATATAATCCCTGACCCAGTTCTTTGCATACTTATCGTCCCCCGATAGCGGTATTTTTCACCACTACCTGAACACGACGAGTACGTGATTTTTCATCTTGTAAGTAAATTTCACGTGCTGGCGAAGACCGCCGGTTTTATCCGATCACGTGCCTGTCCAACCTTCAATTGACACTATTTTTAGCAAAAAAACATCAAATTCGGCGTATTTTCTGAAATTTAATTACGCGCCGCCGGTTATCAGTCTGGCTTATCGGCTTAAATTTCTACGTCTTAAGGGGTAGGGAATGGTAACCCATTCCCCGGTTGTTTCTAAGGTTTATTGCTGGCAGAAATGGTCGACCAACTGGCCCAGCAGCTTGCGCGTCGGTTCGATAAACGCGGTGTCCAGATACTCATCAGGTTGGTGTGCCTGATTGATCGAACCTGGGCCAAGTACCAGCGTTGGGCACACTTCCTGTACAAACGGTGCTTCGGTACAGTAGTTGACCACTTCGGTGCGTGAACCCAGCAGCTTTTCAATCACCGCCACCATGTGATGGTCGGTTGGGCATTCGTAACCCGGGATCGGCGGGTGCAGCTCATCGATCGTCAAACGACCCGGCCAACGTTCGCTCACCGGTGCCAGCGCTTCGTGCAGGAGTTCGTTGATGTTATCCAGCGTCATGCCCGGCAGTGGGCGGATATCCATATGCAGTTCACAGCAGGCACAGATACGGTTGGCCGCATCGCCGCCGCTGATATGGCCAAAGTTCATGGTTGGATATGGCACTGCGAACGCCGGGTTGTTGTAGCGTTCTTGCAACGTTTTGCGCAATGTCATCAGGTGGCCGATGGAGTCATGCATCAGATCGATGGCATTGACGCCCCGGGCCGGATCGCTCGAATGGCCCGACTGGCCGACGATGCGGATCGCACTGGAGATGTGGCCTTTATGCGCGCGCACCGGTTGCAATGAGGTTGGCTCGCCGATGATGGCAAAGTCCGGGCGGATTTTGCTGGAGGCGGCGAAATAACGTGCGCCGGCCATCGTCGTTTCTTCATCGGCGGTGGCCAGAATGTACAGTGGCTTGGTCAGTTTGCTGGCATCGATATCGCGCACGGCATCCAGAATAAAGGCGAAGAAGCCCTTCATGTCGGCGGTGCCCAACCCGTAAAGCTTGTTGTCGTGTTCGGTCAGGGTAAAGGGATCTCGTGTCCAGCGCCCCTGATCGTAAGGCACCGTATCGGTATGACCCGCCAGCAGCAGGCCACCGCTGCCTTCGCCAAGGCTGGCCAGCAGGTTGAATTTGTGGCGGGTGTCCGGCACGGGCTGTACGTCGACCCGGAAGCCTAAATCGCTAAACCAGCCGGCCAGCAAGTTGATTAATGCTTCATTACTCTGATCGAGGGCGCCATCGGTGGCACTGATCGACGGAGTGGCGATCAACGCCCGGTACAGCTCAATAAATGGAGGTAATTTCATCTTCACTGTTGACAGCCTTTGGTTAGGATAGTATCAATATTCATGCATTTATTTTGAATAAAAATACAGTAAGCTAGAGCGTAAGGGAACCCGTTACCCGGATGTTTATAAAAGCATCAACGCTCAACCACGTGGGTGAACCGCGCAACAACGCGCCCAAGCCCGCCAGTGACTCTTAGATTGCTAGCCAAGAAGGTGAAAGGCCACATGTTGAATACGCTGATTGTTGGTGCCAGCGGTTATGCCGGAGCAGAGCTCACGGCTTACCTGAATCGCCACCCACACATGAACATAACCGCTTTAGCGGTTTCAGCGCAAAGTGCAGATGCAGGAAAATTGCTTTCCGAGCTGCACCCTCAATTAAAAGGTATCGTCGATCTGCCATTACAGCCACTGGTTGACGTTGCCGCAGCGGCAAAAGGTATCGATGTCGTGTTCCTCGCGACCGCCCATGAGGTGAGCCACGACATCGCGCCAGCCTTCCTGGCCGCCGGTTGTGTGGTGTTCGACCTCTCCGGTGCGTTCCGCGTACAGGATGTCGAATTCTATAAAAAGTATTATGGCTTTACCCACCAGCATGCAGACCTGTTGGCAGAGGCGGTGTACGGCCTGGCAGAGTGGCAGAGTGAGAAACTCAAACAGGCACAGCTGATCGCCGTACCGGGCTGCTACCCAACGGCGGCGCAGTTGGCGCTGAAACCGTTGCTCGACCAGCAGTTGCTGAACCCGGATCAATGGCCGGTGATCAACGCTGTCAGCGGCGTCAGCGGTGCAGGGCGTAAGGCCAGCGTTACGACCAGTTTCTGTGAGGTCAGCCTGCAACCCTACGGCCTGTTCAATCATCGCCATGAGCCAGAAATTTCTACTCATCTCGGGGTGCCTGTCATCTTTACACCACACCTGGGTAACTTCCCGCGGGGTATTCTGGAAACCATCACCTGCCGCCTGAACAAGGGCGTCACCGCGCAGGATGTGGCGGCGGCTTACCATGCGGCTTACGACGATAAACCGCTGGTGCGTCTGTATGACAAGGGCGTGCCAGCTCTGAAGTCCGTGGTGGGCCTGCCATTCTGCGATATCGGCTTTGCCGTGCAGGGTGAGCATCTGATCGTCGTGGCGGCAGAAGACAACCTGTTGAAAGGCGCGGCGGCCCAGGCGGTGCAGTGTCTGAATATTCGTTTCGGTTTCCCGGAAACCCAATCATTACTTTAAATCAGCGTGAGTAAACAGCAATGAATCCATTGATTATCAAATTAGGTGGCGTGCTACTGGACAGCGAAGAAGCGCTGGAGCGTTTGTTTACCGCGCTGGATGTCTATCGTCAGGAGCATCAGCGCCCGCTGGTGATCGTTCACGGTGGCGGTTGCGTGGTGGATGAGCTGATGAAGCAGCTTTCCCTGCCGGTGGTGAAGAAGAACGGCCTGCGTGTCACGCCAGCCGATCAGATCGACATCATCACCGGCGCGCTGGCAGGCACGGCCAACAAAACCCTGCTGGCCTGGGCGGTGAAGCACAAAATCAATGCGGTTGGCCTGAGTCTGGCAGACGGCGGCAGCGTGGCGGTCACGCAACTGGACCCGGCGTTGGGCCATGTCGGCCATGCGCTGCCGGGTTCGCCAGAGCTGCTTAATACTCTATTGAATGCTGGCTATCTGCCCGTGGTCAGTTCGATCGGCATCACCGCCGAAGGGCAACTGATGAATGTGAACGCCGATCAGGCTGCGACGGCACTGGCCGCCACCCTGGGGGCGGATTTAATCCTGCTGTCGGACGTTAGCGGTATTCTCGACGGCAAAGGGCAGCGCATCGCGGAAATGACAGCACAAAAAGCCGAGCAACTGATCGCTCAAGGCATCATTACCGATGGTATGGTGGTAAAGGTGAATGCGGCACTCGATGCAGCACGTACCCTTGGCCGCCCGGTGGATATCGCCAGCTGGCGTAATGCCGAAAAGCTGCCTGCTCTGTTTAATGGTGTGTCGATTGGCACCCGGATCCTCGCTTAAATTTAGAATTAACAAGGAATAACACAATGCAAAACAAAGGCATCAAGAAAATCGTTCTGGCGTACTCCGGCGGTCTGGATACTTCGGCCATCATTCCATGGCTGAAAGAGAACTACGGCGGCTGTGAAGTGGTAGCCTTCGTGGCGGATATCGGCCAGGAGCGCAGCGATCTGGAAGGCGTTGAGCAGAAAGCTCTGCAATCCGGTGCCTCTGAGTGTCATGTTGTCGATCTGCGTGAAGAGTTTATCCGTGACTACGTTTATCCGGTACTGCAGACCGGTGCACTGTACGAAGGCAGCTACCTGCTGGGTACCTCCATGGCGCGTCCAATCATTGCCAAAGCCCAGGTTGAGCTGGCATTGAAAGTCGGTGCCGATGCGTTGTGCCACGGTGCAACCGGTAAAGGTAACGATCAGGTGCGTTTCGAAACCACCTACACCGCTTTGGCCCCACATCTGAAAGTAGTCGCGCCGTGGCGTGAGTGGAACCTGCGTTCCCGTGAAGCCCTGCTGGATTACCTGAAAGAACGTAATATCCCAACGACCGCTTCGCTGGAGAAGATCTACAGCCGTGACGAAAACGCCTGGCACATCTCTACCGAAGGCGGCGTGCTGGAAAGCCCGTGGAATGCGCCAAACAAAGATTGCTGGGTCTGGACTGTCGATCCATTGGAAGCGCCGGACCAGCCGGAACAGCTGACCGTCACCGTAGAGAAAGGCTGCGTGGTTGCCGTTAACGGTGAAGCGATGAGCCCGTACAAATGCCTGGAAGCCCTGAACGTGCTGGGTGCCAAACATGGCGTGGGCCGTATCGATATCGTGGAAAACCGCCTGGTGGGGATCAAATCCCGTGGTTGCTATGAAACCCCAGGGGGCACCATTATGGTTGCTGCACTGCGTGGGATCGAGCAGTTGGTGCTGGATCGTGATAGCTTTAAATGGCGTGAGCAGTTGGGCCTGGAAATGTCCTATGTGGTCTACGATGGCCGCTGGTTTGCTCCGCTGCGTCGTTCTATTCAGGCTTCCGCGCAGGCGCTGGCAGAAGAAGTTAACGGCGAAGTGGTGCTGCAACTGTATAAAGGCCAGGTCACGGCGATCCAGAAGAAATCGGCCAACAGCCTGTACTCAGAAGAATTTGCGACCTTTGGCGAAGACGAAGTTTACGATCACAGCCATGCGGGTGGCTTTATCCGTCTGTTCTCGCTCTCTTCCCGTATCCGCGCGTTGAACGAGAAGAAAAAATAACGTCGTTGGTTTAGCGTCAATTTGAGGGGCGCAGCATGCTGCGCCCTTTCGCATACTTATTCAGGAGCAAGATTATGGCACTTTGGGGCGGACGGTTTAGTCAGGCAGCGGATCAGCGGTTCAAACAATTAAATGACTCCCTGCGTTTCGACTATCGCCTGGCGGAACAGGATATTGTGGGCTCCGTCGCCTGGTCAAAAGCGCTGGTGACCGTCAACGTACTGACGTCAGCAGAGCAACAGCAACTCGAGCAGGCACTGAATGTACTGCTGGAGGAAGTGCAGGCCGATCCTCTGGCGATCGTCAACAGCGATGCGGAAGATATTCACAGTTGGGTTGAGCAGAAGCTGATCGACAAAGTCGGCGATCTGGGCAAAAAGCTGCATACCGGCCGCAGCCGTAACGATCAGGTGGCTACCGATCTGAAACTGTGGTGCAAACACCAGGTCAGCGAGCTGCATCAGGCGTTGGTACAGCTGCAACAGGCGCTGGTAGAAACTGCCGAAGCCAATCAGGACGCGGTGATGCCGGGTTACACTCACCTGCAACGTGCCCAGCCGGTCACTTTTGCCCACTGGTGCCTTGCTTATGTAGAGATGCTGGCGCGTGATGAAAGCCGCCTGCAAGATACGCTGAAACGTCTGGATGTCAGCCCATTGGGCAGTGGCGCTTTGGCTGGCACGGCTTATCCGATCGACCGTGAACAACTGGCTGGCTGGTTGGGCTTTGCCTCTGCCACGCGTAACAGCTTAGATAGCGTTTCCGACCGCGACCACGTGCTGGAACTGCTGTCCAATGCCGCCATCAGCATGGTGCACCTGTCGCGCTTTGCCGAAGACCTGATCTTCTTCAACAGCGGCGAAGCGGCGTTTGTCGAGCTTTCGGATCGCGTGACCTCCGGTTCATCCCTGATGCCACAGAAGAAAAACCCGGATGCGTTAGAGCTGATCCGTGGCAAGTCTGGCCGTGTGCAAGGGGCGTTGACCGGCATGATGATGACGTTGAAAGGCCTGCCGTTGGCCTACAACAAAGACATGCAGGAAGATAAGGAAGGGCTGTTCGACGCGCTCGATACCTGGATGGATTGCTTGCAGATGGCCGCGTTGGTGCTGGACGGCATTCAGGTGAAACGTCCGCGTTGCCAGGAAGCGGCACAGCAAGGTTATGCCAACGCCACCGAACTGGCCGACTATCTGGTTGCCAAAGGCGTACCGTTCCGCGAAGCGCACCACATTGTAGGTGAAGCGGTGGTGGAAGCGATCCGCCAGGGTAAACCGTTGGAAGACCTGCCGCTGAGCGATTTGCAGAAATTCAACAGCGTGATTGGCGATGACGTTTATCCGATCCTGTCGCTGCAATCTTGCCTGGATAAGCGTGCGGCCAAAGGCGGCGTTTCTCCTCAGCAGGTCGCCAGTGCGATAGCCGAAGCGAAAAAACGCCTGTACTAAGCTTTTTCCAAGGGCAGCGCCATGCTGCCCTTATCCAGCCAACCGTGCGCACAGATAACGGTTCAGGCTAACGCCTTCATCCATGGCACTAATCGCCAGGCGGCGATGCTGTTCCGGGGTCATCCGCAGCACCAGTTTCCCACTGAAGTTTTTCTCTGCCAGCGCCTCTGGTGGTGTTTCGCCTTGGGCGAGCATATCGGCAATCACCTCGCAGACCAACTTTTCAATACCGTCCAGCGCAGCCGTGCGGGTCGCTGCCAGCCATGACAAAGAGGGAAACTCCGTACAGAGGCCGACATACTCGCCGTCTTCCGCTGACCAGGTAATACGGTAGGTATAGTGTTCATGTTTTGCCATGTTCTTCCTCCAGTTTGATCAATGCAGAGATGACGTGTTTAACCTGATATACCTTTGCCATGCCGCTGTCTGCACGCTGGATATTGACCCGTGGGTCTCCTGGCCAGGGCATTTTGTACACCTTGTGGCTGCCACCGTTCAGGCGAGGTGGGCCAAACCAGTAAGTGCAGATCTTTACCAATGCGTTGAATTTGATGCTGGCTTGCCGCTGTTGCAGATCGTCAATGGTCTCTCTGAGTCCTTTCATTTAATTTCCTCTATATTAGTATCAATATTGATATCATTTCAAGCTAAAGGCGTATAAAAATGAAGCTGGAAGCAAAATTCGGCAAGCAGGAGGGTTCAAGGCTGGAATGCCATACGCAAAAAACCGGGCGCAAGGCCCGGTTGTATGACTGACTGCATCGTGAAAGATTTATTCGCCAGGGCAACGCTGGCAGCGTTCCGCCTCGGATTCACCCAGCTTCAGCTTGGCTTGCAGATCGCGTAGCGCGGTACGCAGGCCTTCTTCGATCACCGGGTGGTAGAACGGCATATCCAGCATTTGGTCGATGGTCATCTGCTGTTGATGCGCCCAGGCCAGCAGGTGAGCAATGTGCTCCACGTCCGGGCCCATCATTTCCGCACCCAGGAAGCGGCCAGTCCCTTGCTCGCCATAGACGTGCAGAATGCCTTTATTGCGTAGCATCACCCGGGAGCGGCCCTGATTTTCAAACGATACTGCACCAACTTCAAAGCAGCCACAGGCGCTGAATTTCTGGTTCAGTTCACGGAAGGCCGAGCCCACCATGGCGATTTGCGGGTCAGAGAACACCACGGAAATGGCACTGCGGCGCAGGCCTGGCGTCACTTCTGGGAAGCTGCCCGCGTTATGTCCGGCAATACGCGCCTGATCGCTTGCTTCGTGCAGCAGTGGCAATTGGTTGCTGGCATCCCCGGCGATGAAAATATGCGGTACGCTGGTTTGCATGGTTAACCGGTCGGCCTGTGGAACGCCTTTGGCATCCAGCGTCAGGGAGGTATTTTCCAGCCCCAGCTTGTCGACGTTTGGCCTGCGGCCGGTAGCGGCCAGCACGTAATCCACCATCATTTCCTGCGTTTGGCCGTGCAGGTCCTGGTAGCGGATAAACACTTGGTCACCTTCGCGCTGCATGATATCCACTTTGACATCTGGGTCGAGGTAGAACTCTTCGCCCAGCGTTTTAGCGGCATAGTCGCGCACTACACTGTCGGTCAGTGGGCCGACTGCGCCACCAACCCCGAATACTTTGGTTTTTACGCCAAGGCGGTGCAGCGCCTGGCCCAGCTCCAACCCGATAACCCCTGGGCCAAACACCGCGACGGACTGCGGCAAATCATCCCAGTTGAAGACATCGTCATTGACGATCAGGCGATCGCCCAGGTCGTTCCACGGCGCAGGCCAGGTTGGGCGCGAGCCGGTAGCGATCACGATGCGTTGTGCGACGATGCGTGTATGTTCGTCCACCTGCAAGGTGTTGTCGTCAATGAAGCGGGCATAGCCCTGGATTTTGTCGGCGGCCGGGATGCTATCGACCCCTTCCAGCACGAAGCCGACAAAGCGATCGCGCTCGCGTTTGACGCGATCCATCACTTCCCGACCATTGACGGTGGTTTTCCCCGCAGGGTAGACGCCAAAGCCTGGAGCACGTTCGATCTGATGCACCGCTTCTGCCGCAGCAATCAGCAATTTGGAAGGCATACAGCCCACGCGGGCACAGGTGGTGCCAAAAGGCCCACCCTCAATCATCACTACGCTGGGGGTAGAAAGTTTGGCTGCTCGATAAGCACCCAGTCCGGCAGTGCCCCCGCCAATAACGGCGACGTCGACATTCAACAGTTTCATATCCGCTCCTGAGGGAATAAAAAAGGCGGGTAAGCACCCGCCAAAAGTTCACGTTGGCTTTATCCCTTTGGTGACTCAGGCGGCAGATTGTTGAACTGCGCCCGAGGCCCATCGGGTTTTTTTATCATTCAGGCTGTCAGGAAGTATTCCAGATCGTCGCTACCACCGATGTGGCGACCACCGATAAACACCTGAGGGACGGTGGCGCGGCCAGTGACGGCGCGCAGGCTGACGGTGGTCGCGTCTTGACCCAATACGATTTCTTCATATTGCATACCACGCTCCTGCAGCATTTGTTTGGCTTTGGCGCAGAACGGGCAGCCCGGTTTGGTGAACAGGGAAACCGATTCCTGCACTTTGAATTCCGGTGCCAGGTACTTCAGCATGGTGTCAGCGTCAGACACTTCAAACGGGTCGCCCGGTTTGTTTGGCTCGACGAACATTTTTTCCACCACGCCGTTACGTACCAGCATGGAGTAGCGCCATGAGCGTGGGCCAAAGCCTAGGTCGGCTTTCTCAACCAGCATGTTCATGCCTTTGGTGAATTCACCGTTACCGTCTGGCACGAAGGTAATATTTTCTGCGTGCTGGTCTGCTTTCCAGGCGTTCATCACAAAAGTGTCGTTCACCGAGACGCACAGGATGCTGTCAACGCCGTGTTGTTTAAACACGCTGGACAGTTCGTTATAGCGCGGCAGATGGCTGGATGAGCAGGTTGGGGTGAACGCGCCCGGCAAGGAGAACAGGATCACGGTTTTATCTTTGAACAGGTCATCCGTGGTGACATCAATCCATTGGTCGCCCTGGCGAGTATGGAAGGTAACCTGAGGGACTTTTTTGCCTTCTTGACTGGTAAACATGGATTAACCCCTTAATTAGAAAAATGAATTTTTTATATTGGCGCCGTTGCGCTTCGTTGGGGGACATTATTCACTGCGGGGCTTGATAGTTCTAATCACTCGTTGCTATCTTATCTATCGCCATGAGCTATCATGGCCAGGAGGGAAACAACAATGAATATTCGTGATTTAGAGTATCTGGTCGCCTTGGCCGAGCACCGCCATTTTCGGCGCGCTGCCGACTCATGCCATGTCAGTCAACCCACGTTGAGTGGGCAGATCCGCAAGCTGGAAGACGAATTAGGCGTGATGCTGCTCGAACGGACCAGTCGCAAGGTGTTATTCACCCAGGCAGGTTTACTGCTGGTGGAGCAGGCGCGCACCGTGCTACGCGAAGTCAAGGTGCTGAAGGAGATGGCGAGCCAGCAGGGTGAGGCGATGTCCGGGCCGCTGCATATCGGCCTGATCCCTACCGTGGGGCCTTATCTGCTGCCGCAGATTATCCCGACGCTGCATAAATCCTTTCCCAAGTTGGAAATGTACCTGCACGAAGCACAAACCCATCAACTGCTGGCACAGCTGGACAGCGGCAAGCTGGACTGCGCCATTCTGGCGCTGGTGAAAGAGACCGAAGCCTTTATCGAAGTGCCTTTGTTTGATGAGCCGATGCAGTTGGCGGTTTATTCCGACCATCCGTGGGCACAGCGCGAACGTGTGGCAATGGCCGATTTGGCGGGTGAAAAACTGCTGATGCTGGAGGATGGCCACTGTTTACGCGATCAGGCGCTGGGCTTTTGCTTCCAGGCCGGTGCGGATGAGGATACCCACTTCCGCGCGACCAGTCTGGAAACGCTACGAAACATGGTTGCTGCAGGCAGTGGAATTACGCTGTTGCCTGCGTTGGCGGTGCCGCGTGAACGTGAGCGTGACGGCGTCTGCTACCTGGAGTGCTACAAACCGGAACCGAAGCGCACCATTGCTCTGGTGTATCGCCCCGGCTCCCCGCTGCGTAGCCGCTATGAGCAGTTGGCCGAGGCAATTCGCGAACACATGCAAAACTACCTGGACGCGAACTTAAAACAGGCGGTTTAAGCCGTTTAGCGCTGCCACGCGGTAGGCTTCGGCCATGGTCGGATAGTTGAAGGTAGTATTAACAAAATACTCGATGGTATTACCTTCACCTTTCTGTTCCATGATCGCCTGGCCGATGTGAATGATCTCTGCCGCACGCTCACCAAAGCAGTGGATCCCCAGGATCTGCAAGGTTTCACGGTGGAACAGGATCTTCAGGCTACCCACGTTCATCCCGGCAATCTGTGCCCGAGCCAGGTGCTTGAACTGGGCGCGGCCCACTTCGTACGGCACCTTCATCGCCGTCAGTTCCTGCTCGGTTTTGCCGACGGAGCTGATTTCCGGAATGGTATAAATGCCCGTTGGAATATCTTCGATCAGATGCCCGCTGGCTTCCCCAGAGGAAATGGCCTGAGCGGCAATGCGGCCCTGGTCGTAAGCGGCTGAAGCCAGGCTCGGGTAGCCGATCACGTCACCCACCGCATAAATATGGGACACAGCGGTCTGATACATGCTGTTGACCTTCAACAGGCCACGGCTGTCTGATTCCAGACCGACGTTTTCCAGGCCAAGCGCATCGGTGTTACCGGTACGGCCATTGGCGTACAGCAGGCAATCGGCCTTCACTTTCTTGCCGGATTTCAGATGAATAATTACGCCGTCATCGGTGCCTTCTATCTGCTCGAACTCTTCGTTGTGGCGGATCACCACACCGTTATTCCACAGGTGATAAGACAGAGAATCTGACATCTCCTGATCGAGGAACGCCAGCAGCCGATCGCGGGTGTTGATCAAATCCACCTTCACGTTCAGCCCACGGAAGATCGAAGCATATTCGCAGCCAATCACCCCAGCACCGTAGATAATCACGTGGCGCGGTTCGTGATTCAGCTCGAGGATCGAGTCGCTGTCATAAATGCGCGAATGGTTGAAATCAACGTTGTTCGGATGATAGGGGCGTGAACCGCAGGCGATCACGATATGGTCGGCGCGGATGGTATCCTGAGTGCCGTCCATGTAGCTTACGCTGACCGTGTTGGCGTCGATAAACTTGGCATTACCGGCGAACAGTTTGCACTGGTTGCGCTCGTAAAATCCTTGGCGCATGCGGGTTTGCTGGTTAATGACGCTATCGGCGTGGCGTAAAATATCAGGGAAGGTGGCGCTGAGGGTTCGGGAGTTATTGTAAAGCGGGTTCTGGTTGAATTCGATAATGCGGCTGACGGCGTGGCGGAGGGCTTTGGAGGGGATGGTTCCCCAGTGAGTACATCCGCCGCCCACGTTATTGTACCGTTCGATCACGGCCACGCGGGCACCTTGTTTCACCAGACCCATGGCTGCGCCTTCACCACCAGGGCCGGAGCCGATGATAATGGCATCAAATTGATAGTGTTGTTGCATGTAGGAGAGACCTGTTCTTATACAAATTTACAACGGTATCTTAACATCATAGCGCTGCGTGCCCAATTACCATTAGCCTTTTTGTGGCAAAGCACAATCGATGTGGCCCGGAACTGTGACAAAGCGCGTTTGTATAAATGCTGTTGCATTAAATTTGCTATATTGCCAGTTCTGCGGCGTTAGACTGAAAGAAGGGAAGTTATCCGGATATGCAAATGGGCGTCAGAGCACAACAAAAAGAACGGACGCGTCGTTCCCTCATTGAGGCGGCTTTCAGCCAACTGAGTGCCGAGCGCAGTTTCGCCAGCCTGAGCCTGCGTGAAGTCTCACGAGAGGCGGGCATCGCGCCTACGTCGTTTTATCGCCATTTCCGCGATGTGGATGAGCTTGGGCTCACGATGGTTGACGAGAGCGGCCTGATGCTGCGCCAGTTGATGCGCCAGGCACGCCAGCGTATTGCCAAAGGCGGCAGCGTGATCCGCACGTCGGTATCGACCTTTATGGAGTTTATCGGCAATAATCCCAACGCCTTTCGGCTATTGCTGCGGGAACGTTCCGGGACTTCGGCCGCGTTTCGTGCGGCGGTAGCACGGGAAATCCAACATTTTATCGCTGAACTGGCAGATTACCTGGAGCTGGAAAACCATATGCCGCGCAGTTTTACCGAGGCGCAGGCGGAAGCTATGGTGACAATTGTGTTCAGTGCCGGTGCGGAAGCATTGGATATTGATATTGAACAACGGCGGCAGCTTGAAGAAAGGTTAGTGTTGCAACTGCGGATGATCTCCAAAGGAGCGTATTACTGGTATCGCCGCGAGCAAGAAAAAGCCTCTGTAACCCACGAATAACAAGGTGAAAGTAATGGAAAAACTAAGCCGTGAAAATGGTACTTTACTGCTGGCGTTGATTGCCGGCCTGTCCGTAAATGGTTCCTTTGCCGCGCTGTTCAGCTCGGTGGTGTCGTTTTCAGCCTTCCCGTTGATTGCTTTGGTGTTGGCGGTGTATTGCCTGCATCAGCGTTACCTGAACCAGCCAATGTCGGATGGTACGCCAAAACTGGCGGCTGGCTGTTTCCTGTTGGGCATCCTGGGATATAGTGCGATCGTGCGTGCGGAATATCCGCAGATCGGCTCGAACTTCCTGCCTTCGATTGTTTGCGTGGTGCTGGTGTTCTGGATTGGCTTCCAGTTAAAGAAACGCAATACCACGGCCGTTCAGCAGTAAAAAGGCATCCTGCTATTCCCCTCACCCCAGCCCTCTCCCAATTTATGGTAAGGGTAGGCAATAAGCACTTGTTGGGGGGAGAGGGAGCGAGTCCTGAGCCGCAGTCAGGTGCGGGGTTCAACTGTCGCACATTCGGTCCCCTCTCCCTTTGGGGTTAGGGTGAGGGGCACCGCGATCAGCGACGTTCGAGCAGTACGCCGCACTCCATATGATGGGTGTAAGGGAACTGATCGAACAGCGCCAGGCGGGTAATGCTATGCGTGGCCTGCAAGGTGCTTAAATTGGCGCACAGGGTTTCCGGGTTACAGGAAATATAAAGGATGCGCGGGTAGCTCTGCACCATCTTCACCGTTTCATCATCCAGCCCGCTGCGTGGCGGATCGACGAAAATCGTCTCACAGTTATAGCTGCTCAGATCGATCCCTTTTAATCGGTTGAACTCGCGAGCGCCGTTCATCGCCTGAGTAAAATCTTCTGCCGCCATGCGGATAATCTGCACGTTGTCGATATGGTTGGCCGCGATGTTGTACTGCGCCGCCGCTACCGAAGGCTTGGCGATTTCTGTGGCCAACACTCGTTCGAAGTTGCGGGCCAGGGCCAGCGAGAAGTTACCGTTACCGCAGTACAGCTCCAGCAAATCCCCTTTTGAACCTTGGGTGACATCCAGCGCCCACTCCAGCATTTGCACGTTCATGGCCGCATTGGGCTGGGTGAAGCTGTTTTCGACCTGGCGATAAATCATCTCACGGCCAGCGACCGGTAACACCTCGTCGACGTAATCCTGATCCAGCATGATTTTCATCTTCGAGGCGCGGCCAATCAGCTGCACATCGAACCCATCGGCACGCAACGCATCACGCAGCGCAGTGGCATCTTGCTGCCACCGTTCGTCCAGCTTGCGGTGATACAGCAGCGAGGCAATGATTTTACCGCTCTGCGTGGACAGATAATCGATCTGGAACAGCTTGTGGCGCAGCACCGGATTAGGCTTGAGGGCCGTCATCAGCGCGCTCATCAGGCGGTTAATCAGCTCGCTGGCCGCCGGGAAGCTATCGACACGGATACGCTGTTTGGTCTGCTGATCGAACATGATGTGGTACATATCGTCCTCATCATGCCAGATACGAAACTCCGCGCGCATCCGGTAGTGGCTGACTGGCGAGCGAAACACTTGCGGCTCAGGCGCCGTGAACGGTGACATCATGGTCTTCAGGCGGGCAGTTTTCTCCGCCAGTTGGTCGTCATAGCGTTCAATGGGCAAATTCTCAGGCGTCATGGTTTCTCTCGTCAGGCAAATTGGATCAGCGGGGATTGTAGGGAATCAGCCCGTGAAGTCCAGTTTTGTTGTGGTGTCAATTTGAAACACTGTTGGCAATCTAGACATCCATTTTCATTGATTGTAGCATTGCCGTCCGGTCTCAAGCAGCGAGTGAAAAGGGAATCCAGTGCAAATCTGGAGCTGACGCGCAGCGGTATGGGGAAGTCACGGCGATAGCGTTTAATGACGCAGACACTGTCCACTGCAGGATGGGAAGTCATCGCCCGGTGCGGGTTGCCATTGGCAATCGGCAAATCCCAAGCCCGAAAACCTACCGGTGTACGTCGCAATATCCATAGCCGTCGCGAACTACCGGCCGTGGCCCTGCGGCATCCCCCATGAAGTTTGGATGCTTTTTATAATGACAATGATAAAAAATACACTGCTGGCGGTGGTCTCCTCCGTGACGGCATTTTCTGGATGGGCGCAAGATAACACCACGGCTAAAAACGGCGACGATCTGGTGGT
This sequence comes from Serratia sp. (in: enterobacteria), assembly GCF_051654945.1. GTDB lineage: Bacteria > Pseudomonadota > Gammaproteobacteria > Enterobacterales > Enterobacteriaceae > Chania. Next base: position 3,234 of record NZ_JBOFZA010000038.1, on the reverse strand, counting down.
CACCGCCAACCGCTTCCCTCAGCCGGTCTCCTCCGTGCTGGCCCCTGCTGACGTAGTTACCCGCGAAGATATTGACCGTTGGCAGGCCAAAAACCTCAATGATGTGATGCGCCGTTTGCCTGGGGTGGATATTTCGCAGTACGGTGGCATGGGGCAGGGGTCATCCCTCTCGGTACGCGGTACCGAAGCTCGCCATGTCTTGGTGCTGATCGACGGTGTGCCCTTGGCTCGTCTGGGGATCACTAATGGCGTCGACTTTAACCAGGTCCCGCTGGCGTTGGTGCAGCGTGTAGAGTTTATCCGTGGGCCACGCTCGGCCATTTACGGTTCTGGTGCCATCGGCGGAGTTATCAACATCATTACCCAGACGGACAAAGAAGGCGGTAAAGTCCAGGCGGGTATCGGTTCGAACGGCTACCAGCAGTATGACGGCGCCGTACGCCAGCGTTTCGACAATACCGTTGCTACCGTTGCAGGCAGCTATCAGATGACCAATGGCTTCAATGTGCAGCCAGGTTCGCCTTATTCGGTCGACAGCGACCGTGACGGATTCCGTAATAAAAGCTTTTGGGGTGGTTTGGAGCAGCAGTTCAATCAGAACTTCTCTGGCTTTGTGCGCGGCTATGGTTACACCAACAACGCCGACTATGACGTTGGCAGCGTCCCTTACAGCCCGCAGTACAGTAATGATGAAGACCGCCTGTATAGCCATACCTATGATATGGGGCTGCGCTTCCTGTCCGGTGCCTTCTCTTCACAATTGATCGGCAGCTACCAGAAGCAGAAAGATTATAACTACAGCAGCCAGAATGGCCGTTATGGTGTCAGCACCACGCTGGATGATATGGATCAGCGTAATCTGCAATGGGGCAATACCTATGCCTTCGAGCACGGTAGCGTCACCGCCGGGGCTGATTTCCAGCAACAGCGCCTGACCTCTTCCGACAATTTCTTCGCTGATACCTATAAAAGAGACAACACGGGTCTGTACCTGAGTGGCCAGCAGCAGTTTGGCAGCGTGACGCTGGAGGCCTCTGGGCGTGAAGACAAGGCCGGTGACTTTGGCTGGCATGGTACCTGGCAGACTGCGGCGGGTTGGGAGTTTGTTGATGGTTACCGGGCAACCTTGTCTTATGGTACGGGCTTCCTGACGCCGTCTTTAGGCCAGCAGTATGGTTCAAAACGCTTTGGTATTGATTCCAACAGCAACCTCAAGCCGGAAGAGTCCAAACAGTGGGAGATCGGTCTGGAAGGGTTGACCGGGCCGCTGGATTGGCGTCTGTCGGCTTATCACTACAAAATCCAGAACCTGATCAATTATGATTCTGACCCGGTGACCTATCAGGGGCAGTATTACAACGTGGATAAGGCAACGATTAAAGGTGTGGAATGGACCGGCAGCTTTGATACCTGGATCTTCACCCACCGGTTGACGCTGCAATATATCGATCCACGCAACGACCAGACCGATGAGGTGTTGGCGCGCCGTTCGAAGCGTCAGGCCAAGTATCAGCTGGATTGGACGATGTTCAATCTGGATATGGATATCTCGTATCAGTACTACGGTAAGCGTTACAATAATATCTCTTCTACTTATAACCCTGAGCAGACGGTATTGCCGAGTTACAGCACGGTCGACGTCAGCGCCTCATATCCAATAACCTCTCAGCTGACAGTTCGTGGTAGAATTGCCAACCTGTTTGATAAAGATTATGAGACGGCTTATGGCTACGCTACTCCAGGAAGAGAGTACTACCTCACTGGCAGCTATACCTTCTAACGCCACGGCGGCACCTCGCCCGACGGCGCTGGTTTTTGACTCCGGCGTCGGCGGGTTGTCAGTGTATCAGGAGGTTCGGCAGTTGCTGCCGGATCTCCACTATATCTATGCCTTCGATAACGTGGCATTCCCCTACGGCGAGAAATCCGAAGAATTTATTATTGAGCGCGTGCTGGAAATTGTCAGCGCGGTTCAGCAGCGCCATCCTCTGGCCATCGTCATCATCGCTTGTAATACCGCCAGCACCGTTTCCTTACCTGCCCTGCGTGAACGTTTTGCTTTCCCGGTGGTGGGGGTGGTGCCGGCAATCAAGCCTGCGGCCAAACTTACGGCTAACGGCATTGTCGGCCTATTGGCAACGCGCGGTACCGTTCAGCGTACTTATACTCATGAGCTGATTGAGCGTTTCGCCACGGATTGCAAAATCGAACTGCTGGGTTCGTCTGAGCTGGTGGAACTGGCAGAAGCCAAGCTGCACGGCGAACCTGTACCGCTGGCAACGCTGAAGAAAATACTGCAACCCTGGTTGAGCATGCGCGAACCCCCGGACACGGTCGTATTAGGTTGTACGCACTTCCCTCTGTTATCTGAAGAACTGATGCAAGTGCTGCCAGAAGGGACGCGTCTGGTGGATTCCGGTGCGGCAATTGCCCGCAGAGCTGCCTGGCTTATCGCGAATCAAGAAAATCTGGTCTCGACTCAGGAAGAGAACCTGGCGTATTGCATGGCGTTGAATGAAGATACCGATGCTTTATTGCCCGTATTGCAGGGTTATGGCTTTAAATCGTTGAAAAAACTGCCGCTTTAACAGGTTTTTGCTTAAACATTCGACGGTCGGTAAAAAAAGTGAAATTAGGGGTTGCGGCCTTCTGAGAACTCCCTATAATGCGCCTCCACTGACCGGGAACAACGACTCCTCTAACGAGAACCAAGTCGCCCAGCCAGGAAGAGGTAACCCGGTGAAAACGCCGAAATAAAGGTTGACTCTTCAGAGGAATCGCGTAGTATACGCCTCCTCGAGTTAGCAAGCGAAAGCACGCAACTCACTGCTCTTTAACAATTTATCAGACAATCTGTGTGGGCACTCACAAGACGATATCCAGCTACTTCGGTAGCAAAAAAAATATCAAGTCTTGAAGAGTGACCAAGCAGTAATTCATGCGAATGAATTATTACGAAAGTTATTTTCGAGCATCGCTACACAAGTTGTAGCAAATCAAGCTTTTAATTGAAGAGTTTGATCATGGCTCAGATTGAACGCTGGCGGCAGGCCTAACACATGCAAGTCGAGCGGTAGCACAAGAGAGCTTGCTCTCTGGGTGACGAGCGGCGGACGGGTGAGTAATGTCTGGGAAACTGCCCGATGGAGGGGGATAACTACTGGAAACGGTGGCTAATACCGCATAACGTCTTCGGACCAAAGTGGGGGACCTTCGGGCCTCACACCATCGGAT
>NZ_JBOFZA010000037.1:0-222517 GCF_051654945.1 Serratia sp. (in: enterobacteria) | reverse complement strand
AGTGACGAGTCGGGGTGTCATATTCAACGTGTGAAGTGTTGATGGTGATACCACGAGCTTTTTCTTCTGGCGCGTTATCGATCTGGTCGAAAGCACGTGCAGAACCACCGTAGGTTTTAGCCAGAACGGTAGTGATTGCAGCGGTCAGGGTAGTTTTACCGTGGTCAACGTGGCCGATAGTACCAACGTTAACGTGCGGTTTGGAACGTTCAAATTTTTCTTTAGACACGGCTATATTCCTTAACTCTTATGCTCCCCCCTCATGGAGAGAGCACTGATCAATGTGTTAAACCCGAAGCTTATTTACCACGGGCTTCAATAACGGCCTGAGCGACGTTGTTCGGCGCATCATCGTACTTCAGGAACTCCATGGAGTAAGAAGCACGGCCTTTGGTCAGAGAACGCAGTTGAGTTGCGTATCCAAACATCTCGGACAACGGAACTTCAGCGTGAATCTGAACGCCAGTAGCGTTGGATTCCTGACCTTTCAGTTGACCACGACGACGGCTAAGGTCACCGATGACGTCACCAGTGTTCTCTTCCGGCGTTTCAACTTCAACCTTCATGATAGGCTCAAGCAAAACAGGTTTCGCTTTCTTAAAGCCATCTTTAAAGGCGATAGACGCGGCCAGTTTAAACGCCAATTCGGAGGAGTCAACATCGTGGAAAGAACCGAAATGCAGACGCACACCGAGATCAACTACCGGGTAACCGGCCAGTGGACCAGACTTAAGCTGCTCTTGGAGACCTTTATCAATGGCAGGGATGTATTCCGTTGGGATCACACCACCCTTGATGTCATTGATGAACTCATAGCCTTTCGGATTTGAGCCCGGCTCCAGTGGGTACATGTCGATAACAACATGACCATACTGACCACGACCACCAGACTGCTTGGCGTGTTTACCTTCGATGTCAGTAACTTTCGCACGAATCGCTTCACGGTAAGCAACCTGTGGTTTACCCACGTTCGCTTCAACGTTGAATTCACGACGCATACGGTCAACCAGGATATCCAGGTGAAGCTCACCCATACCTGCGATGATGGTCTGACCTGATTCTTCGTCAGTCCATACGCGGAATGATGGATCTTCCTTCGCCAGACGGCCCAGAGCCAGACCCATTTTTTCCTGGTCAGCTTTGGTTTTTGGTTCTACCGCAACGGAGATTACCGGCTCAGGGAACTCCATACGCTCCAGAATGATCGGGCTAGCAGGATCACACAGAGTGTCACCGGTAGTTACGTCTTTCAGACCGATAGCCGCAGCGATGTCGCCAGCACGAACTTCTTTGATCTCTTCACGCTTGTTAGCGTGCATCTGAACGATACGGCCCAGACGCTCACGCGCGGCCTTAACGGAGTTCAGAACGGTGTCGCCGGAGTTAACCACGCCAGAGTACACACGGAAGAACGTCAGGTTACCCACGAATGGGTCGGTAGCGATTTTGAACGCCAGTGCCGAGAACGGCTCAGAGTCATCAGAATGACGCACAGCCGGGGTGTCTTTACCGTCGTCCAGAATACCGTTGATAGCTTCAACGTCATTTGGTGCCGGCAGGTATTCGACAACCGCATCCAGCATTGCCTGTACGCCTTTGTTTTTAAAGGCTGAACCACAGGTTACCAGGATCACTTCGTTGTTCAGCACGCGCTGACGCAGAGCTTTCTTGATTTCTTCCTCGGTCAGCTCTTCGCCGCCCAGGTATTTGTCCATCAGCTCATCTGACGCTTCAGCAGCAGACTCAACCAGATTCTGGTGCCATTCAGCAGCCAGTTCCTGCATGTCAGCTGGGATCTCTTCGTATTCGAAGGTCACGCCTGCATCAGCTTCGTTCCAGTTGATCGCTTTCATTTTCACCAGGTCAACAACACCGGTGAATTTCTCTTCTGCGCCGATAGCCAGTTGCAATGGCACTGGATTCGCGCCCAGGCGAGATTTAAGCTGACCAACAACTTTCAGGAAGTTGGCACCCATACGGTCCATTTTGTTAACGAACGCGATGCGTGGCACTTTATATTTGTTAGCCTGACGCCATACGGTCTCAGACTGTGGCTGAACACCACCAACAGCACAGTAAACCATTACCGCGCCATCAAGAACACGCATGGAACGTTCTACTTCGATGGTGAAGTCAACGTGCCCTGGGGTGTCGATGATGTTTACACGGTGCGGCTCAAACTGCTTGGCCATACCAGACCAGAAAGCAGTTGTCGCTGCAGAAGTAATGGTAATACCACGCTCCTGCTCTTGTTCCATCCAGTCCATGGTGGCGGCGCCGTCATGAACTTCACCGATTTTGTGGTTTACACCGGTGTAGAACAGGATACGTTCGGTAGTTGTGGTCTTACCGGCGTCGATGTGAGCACTGATACCGATATTGCGGTAGCGCTCAATGGGTGTTGTACGAGCCATTTGATTCCTCTATTGCCTTAGGCGTTCAAGTTTAGTTAAGCCAAGCGGGTTGGCTTCTTGAAGCGCCCGCTTGGTTAGCATAACTACTGCATGGATTACCAGCGGTAGTGGGCGAACGCCTTGTTGGCTTCTGCCATACGGTGAACGTCTTCACGCTTCTTAACAGCAGAACCTTTGTTTTCTGCTGCATCAGAGAGTTCGTTCGCCAGGCGCAGAGCCATGGATTTATCACCACGTTTACGAGCGGCATCAACGATCCAACGCATTGCCAGGGCATTACGACGAACCGGACGAACTTCAACTGGTACCTGGTAAGTAGAACCACCAACGCGGCGAGACTTAACTTCTACAGTCGGGCGCACGTTGTCGAGAGCGACTTCGAAAGCTTCCAGGTGACCTTTACCAGAACGCTGAGCCAGGGTCTCCAGCGCGGTATAGACGATTGCTTCTGCAGTAGATTTCTTACCATCTACCATCAGAATGTTTACAAATTTAGCCAACAGCTCGGATCCGAACTTAGGATCTGGCAGGATTTTACGTTGGCCAATTACGCGACGACGTGGCATGGAAATACTCCGTTGAAAATTTCAGGGTTGTCCAAAACTCTACGAGTTTATTTTGACATTTAAGTGAAAATGTTTGGCCTTACTTAACGGAGAACCATTAAGCCTTTGGCTTCTTCACGCCGTACTTGGAACGAGATTGCTTACGGTCTTTAACGCCGGAGCAGTCAAGTGCACCACGGACGGTGTGGTAACGCACACCTGGCAGGTCTTTTACACGACCGCCACGGATCAGGATCACGGAGTGTTCCTGCAGGTTGTGACCTTCACCACCGATGTAGGAAGTCACTTCGAAACCGTTGGTCAAACGCACACGGCAAACTTTACGCAGTGCTGAGTTTGGTTTCTTAGGGGTGGTGGTATATACGCGGGTACATACACCACGTTTCTGCGGGCAAGCTTCCAGCGCTGGAACGTTGCTTTTAGCAGCCTTCACAGAGCGTGGTTTGCGAACCAGCTGGTTAATCGTTGCCATTCAAAAAGCTCCTGGGTTTTGCTTCATTTGATGCTTCGTAAACATGTGATAAATCCCCCCGTATGCACTACTGGCAAAGTACGAGGACGCAGAATTTTATGGCTGACTAGTAGAGGTGTCAAGAAATATACAACATCACACGCATTACCATGCCATTTGACTGTGGTGATTCTCGGTTAACGTAACGAAATCAGTATAACCGATCAAGGTGATTTTGTGTGAAAAATGACCAGACAGGCCTCTGGCATCCAGATCGTCCTGCAGCGCATAAAGGGATATGGGGGCATTAAGCAATAAATCAAGGCTGGCGCTACCGGCCAGACCAGCCAGTACGCCGTCTTGCAGCAGCAACAGAGCGTCGCCTTCTGTGGTGAGCCTTAACAGCGCAGGCAGGTCGCAACGGGTTGGGGAGTGGCTAAGGGTATACAACATCAGAATATCCTAGAAAGTCATGACCACATCATAGGCCGCCAGTTTCTGGCGTAGCATATCTGCCGGCAGCACTTCGGCCTTCAGCACCCAGTCGGTGACCTGTTGCAGGCCACGTTCGCGGATGGCCGTTTCGCAGAGATAGCAGTTTTCAACGTCATACAGCGGCAATACCCCAAAGGTGGCAATGTAATTGCGGGCCAGGATCTTTTCGGGCCGTTGACCCGTTAGCAGTTGCAGCACGCCATCACCGATAAAGAACACGCCGATGTCTTCGCTCAGTGCCGACGTCGCCAGCACCGCATCCAGCCCTTCCCTGCCTGCCGCATTGCCATGTGGCCCTTGGGTAAAAACAAACGCAACTCGTTTCATCTTGCTCACTTAAAACTGCACCAGGCGATCGTTGCTCAGCGCCGCTTCCGCCAATGAGCCCAGACCGCTGAGGGTAAACCCTGGTTGCAGGTTAGCTGCCGCTAACGCCAACTGGGCAGCTTCCTGCTCATCGGTCACGCCACGACGTAATGCGGCGGCCACACAGACATTAAGTTCCACGCTGTGTTGCTGTGCCAAGTCAACCCACGCCCGCACCAGATCAAATTCATCACTGGCCGGTGAGGTCAGTTGGTTGGCATTCAGCACGCCTTCACGATAGAAGAACACGCTGGTAATGCGGTGACCTGCCGCCAGCAGCGCCTGGGCGAACTGCCAGGCGCTGCTCGCTTGCTGAGTCCCGTAAGCCGGGCCAGTGACCAGTAGACAGTAGTTAAGCATCAGCGCTCGTTACCCAACAGATCGCCGCTTTTGAACTGGCGGATATACAGGTAGACGGTATGTTTGGAGATATTCAGGCGGTCGGCAACCTGGTTAATCGCATCCTTGATATCGAAAATGCCTTTCTCGTACAGGTTAAGGACAATCTGACGATTTTTGGCATTATTGGACACGTTGCGATCGGCATTCACTTCTTCGATGGTGAACTCCAGAGTCTGCGCCACCAGGTCATCAACCGAGGAAGCAAAGTTGACCGAAGAGGCCACCTCCTGCGTTTCCGGCGGCATAAAGGTCTGGATGATCTGCGAGAACGGCACATCGAGGTTCATGTTGATACACAACAGGCCGATCACCCGCTGCTCGCGGTTACGGATGGCAATCGTCACCGATTTCATCAACACGCCGCTTTTGGCACGGGTGAAGTAGGCTTTGGAGACGCTGCTGTCCTCGCCGGCCATATCGTGCAGCATCCGCAGCGCCAGATCGGTGATAGGCGAACCGATTTTCCGCCCGGTGTGCTCGCCATTGGCGATACGCACGGCGGAGCATTTCAGATCTTCCAGAGAGTGCAGCACGATTTCGCAGTGCGCACCAATCAGCATCGCCAGCCCATCGACGACGACTTCATACGACTTCAGGATTTCATGGTCCGTCTGACTAAACGGACGCTCATTCAGCAAATCAAGTTCGCTGGCTTCGCTGGATAAAAGCGAATTCGACATCGAAGATACCACCTACATAGATCGCCTGTGCCAGGGGACGCAACTAAAACGGCTCATGCAGGTGGCTATCGCAGCCGGGAGCAGTTTTAGGTACACGCCCTAAGGGGCAGGCGCATGATTCATAAGTTCAGACCCAGAGTCTAGCAAAACGGCCAGATCCTAGTCCTTACATTTGCGCGTGATATTGACGTTAAGCCCGATGCCCGGCAGGCGTCAAGCAATCAGTAAAGGCAGGGAGTAAAGTTGCGGGAAATTTTGCAGAATTGAGCGGGCAGAAATGACAACCGCCGCGAAGAACATTCGCGGCGGTTGGGAAAATCTCGGACTTATTTGGCTTTAGCGTCTGCTGGAGCTTCTTCAGCCGCTTTTTCTGTTTTGTCGTCAGCCTTGGCTGCCGGTTTCACATCCAGCAGTTCAACATCAAACACCAGCGTGGAGTTGGCAGGGATCCCTGGAACACCATTTTTGCCGTAGGCCAGTGCCGGTGGGATAACCAGCTTGATCTTGCCGCCTTTCTTGATGTGTTTCAGACCTTCGGTCCAGCCTGGGATCACGCCGTCCAGACGGAATGACAATGGCTCGCCACGATCGTAGGAGTTGTCGAATACGGTGCCGTCGGTCAGAGTCCCTTTGTAGTTCACCACAACGGTATCGCTGTCTTTCGGTGCTTCACCGGTACCTTCTTTCTCTACTTTGTACAGCAGACCAGATTCGGTTTTCTTGGCGCCTTTTTCTTTGGCAAAGGTTTCAGCGTATTTCGCGCCTTTCGCTTCGTTTTCTTTCGCGTCCTGCTCCATCTTCGCCTGAGCGGAAGCCTTCACGCGCGCTTCAAAACCTTGCAGGGTTTTTTCGATGTCGGAGTCATTCAGCTTGCTTTGGTTGGCAAACGCATCCTGAACACCGGCGATCAGCTGATCTTTATCCAGCTTGATGCCCAGCTTTTCTTGTTCTTTCAGCGAGTTTTCCATGTAACGGCCGAGAGAAGCGCCCAGTGCGTAAGCAGCCTGCTCATCGTCGTTTTTAAACTTGCCGGTGCTTGGTGCTTCTGCAGGCTTGGCCGCTTCAGCTGCAGCTGGAGCCACTTCGCCGGTAGTGGTAACGGTAGCTGCATCAGCAGGTTTGGCCGCATCTTCAGCCATAACGTGGGTCGCATTCAGAGCAAGTGCCATAGTGGTTGCCAGAAGCGTGACTTTAAACAAAGATTTCATCCATTTCTCCAGTGTCTGAAGCGGTGCCTCAAACCATCATTAAGTAAGTTAACCGGGCTACTATAGCTGCCTGAAACAAAACAAAACAGTCACACAGGTAACCAATCACGTCAAGATGTGACCCCTTTACGCTGGCAAAGTTCAAGAGCATCAACTATAGCATTGATAATTAAAATATTTATTAAACGAACTTGCGGATGGGTTTGCCCGCCTTGCGGCGCTGAAAAACCGCTCGCCGAAATTGGCAGGCACAAAGCCGACCGCTACTGATAACATAGTGCCAGAATTCCGGATTTAACAGTGCCAGAGGTAACATCATGCACGAAAAAAACGACGAGAACCTGTTGCAACGGTTGGAAGAGTTGGAGAGCCGTCAGGCCTTTCAGGAAGTGACGATTGAGGAACTGAATCAAACCGTGGTGCAGCATCAGCTCGAAATGCTGAAAATACAGGAGCATCTGCGCCTGCTGACCGACAAACTGCGCGCCAGCCAACCTTCGATGATCGCCTCCCAGTCGGAAGAGACTCCGCCGCCCCATTATTAAAAAAGGCCGCCGAAGCGACCTTTTGTTGCAGTTACCGTGCCAGGATTAGTGGCAGCCGCAACCACCGTTGCCACCACAGCCGCCTTTCTTGCCGTGTTCATGGTCATGATCGTGATCGTGGCCATGGCCGCCGCAGCAGCCTTCACCGTGTTCGTGGTGATGATCGTGCTCGCCGTGAACGTGGCCATGGGCCAGTTCTTCTTCGGTCGCTTCGCGGATCGCCACAACTTCTACGTGGAAGTTCAGGTCTTGGCCAGCCAGCATGTGGTTACCATCAACCACAACGTGGTCACCATCAACTTCGGTGATTTCAACCGGAACCGGGCCCTGATCGGTATCAGCCAGGAAGCGCATGCCGACCTGCAGTTCATCAACGCCCATGAAGACGTCTTTAGGAACGCGCTGCACCAGATTTTCGTCGTAGTTGCCGTAAGCTTCGTTAGCGGCTACATGAACATCGAAACGATCGCCCGCTTCGTGATCTTCGAGTGCTTTTTCCAGACCTGCGATCAGAGAGCCATGCCCGTGCAGATAGTCCAACGGTGCACTCACCGGAGACTCATCAACCAAAACACCGTCTTCTGTACGTACTTGGTATGCCAGGCTGACTACCAAGTCTTTTGTTACTTTCATGATATCTCCTACCGTTGGAAACTAAATCGGTGGAGATTGTAGCGGAAATCTCCAGCGCTGTACCCTTCAGCATAAAAAATCACGGCAGATAACGCTACTCCGGATTAAAAATACCGATCACCTGCTCCTGCGGGCGCACGTGTTTTTCTACCTGTTGCTCGGTCTGGCGCTGATGGTGGCCACACTTGACGCACTCCACTACCTCGACCTGGTCTTCACGCCAAACTGCCAGCGTATCCATAGCCTTACAGGCTGGACAAACCGCCCCGGCGATAAATCTTTTACGTGTTGCAGACATCATTTTGCTCCCCATTATTCGTATTCATCCCAGCCGTCAAACTGCCGTTTTTCTTTTTGCATTTCGCGGTGGAAAAGTTCTTCCAGCTCGCGCCGGGCTTCCTTCACGCGGGATATCTGGGCCACATCCCCGAGGTGCGGCGGCATCAGCTCACGCAGCATACGCATATCCAGCCGGCGAAAATGCTGCTGAGCGCGATAAGCCTGATGCGGATGCATGCCCAACTCCGTTAACGCCTTACGCCCCAGCTCCAGGGCGCTGGAGAAGGTTTCGCGGCTAAACTGTTTCACCCCGGCCTGTAGCAGCTCATGCGCTTCCACACGTCCCCGCGCTCGAGCCAAGATAGACAGGTTGGGGAAATGCTGCTGGCATAAATGGACGATGGCCATGGTATCTTCCGGTTCATTACAGGTAATGACGATAGATTTGGCCTTTTCTGCCCCGGCAGCCCGCAATAACTCCAGCTCGGTGGCGTCCCCATAATAAACCTTGTAACCATAACGACGCAGTACGCCGACCGCGCTCACGTCCCGCTCAAGCACGGTGATACGTTTCTTGTTGGCCATCAGTAAACGGCCAATCACCTGCCCGAAACGACCAAAGCCGACGATAATCACCTGCGGATCGTCATCCTCCACGTAAGGCGCTTCTTCATCCTCACCTTTGGCGTTATAGCGCCGGACCAGAATGCGATCGATAATTTGCATCAGCAGCGGCGTGGTCATCATCGACAGCGTCACCACCACCAGCAGCAAAGCCAGTTGATCGTTATCTATTATGTGTTGCGTAGAGGCCGCCGAGAACAGCACGAAGGCAAATTCCCCACCCTGGCTCAGCACCCCGGAAAACTGCATGCGTACCGAACGCCGCAGGCCAAAGATCCGCGCCAGCGAGTAGAGCACACCGGATTTCACCGCCACCAGGATCACCACGCCGAGCAGCACTTCCAGCAGATGGGTATACAACACGCCCATATTCAGTGCCATGCCTACCGAAATGAAGAACAGCCCGAGCAGCAATCCCTTGAAAGGCTCAATGGCGATTTCCAGCTCATGGCGATATTCACTCTCTGCCAGCAGCACCCCGGCGATAAAGGTCCCCAGCGCCATCGACAGGCCAAGGGCATCCATAAACAGCGCGGCCCCCAGCACCACCAATAGCGCAGCGGCCGTAAAGATTTCGCGTACACCCGATGAGGCGATATAGCGGAACAGCGGGCGTAACAGAAAGCGGCCACCGATCAGCATGCCGCCAAAGGCCGCCACCTTCATGCCGATCTCCGCCCAATCGTCACTGGAGCCTGCGCCCCCGGCCAGAATAGGAATCAACGCCAACGCCGGGATCACCGCCATATCCTGGAACAGCAGCACCGAGAAACCTAGCTGGCCCCCTTCGTTGCGGTTCATGCCCTTTTCACGCATCAGTTGCAGCGCCATGGCCGTCGATGACATGGCCAGGCCAATGCCGCCAATCACCGCCGCCTGCCAGGCAAAATGACTGAAGTACAGCAACGCGCCGAGCACTGCCGCCGTAACCAATACCTGCCCGGCACCGACGCCAAAGATTGAACGGCGCAGCTCCCACAGTTTGGCCGGATTCAGTTCCAGCCCGATGATAAACATCAGGAATACCACGCCCAATTCGGAGAAGTGCAGAATTTCATCCACGTCGCGGATAAATCCCAATCCCCACGGGCCGATGGCGATCCCGGCGATCAGATAGCCTAAAACGGCCCCAATCCCCAGACGGCGGGCAATCGGCACCGTCACCACCGCGGCAAACAGGAACAGCAGGATGGCGGTTAATAATGCGGAACCTTCCATTAGTGCCTCCCGGTATGCGGTAACGGGTTACGCAACCAATCGCCATAGGCGCTGGCATGGCTGCTCAGCACTTCCGGTTTCTGGCGGCGCGCCCAGTAGACGAGGATGGGTGTCAGCCAGTGCATATGGCACATGGCCGCAGTCAACTCAAAAGGGCGCAGAATATCCTCGATGGGATAGCGATTATAACCCCCGGTGCGATAGGCACCTTCCGGCTCCCCGGTGGTGATCACCGAGCGCCAGTATTTGCCTGCCAACGCATTGCCGCCCATCCCGCTGGCAAACCCACGGGACAGCACACGGTCCAACCACTCTTTGAGCAAGGCCGGGCAGCTATAAGTGTATAAGGGATGTTGAAAAACAATAACCTGATGGTCGCGCAGCAGCTGTTGCTCGTGATGGATATCAATAAAAAAATCCGGATAGTGCGCGTATAAATCGTGCACGGTGACATTTTCCAACTGCTGTGCCGGTTGTAACAAAACCCGGTTTGCTACCGAGTCCTGGGATTCCGGATGGGCATACAGCAGCAAAACCTTCGGCGGCTGTGACATCATTCCCCTCCAAAGCGTCGTCAGGGTGGCGGATTTCCGTTACCATGCAACGCAAAGACTAATAATAGGACCCGTAGGCGTCCTGTTAACGTAAACTCCATTCAATTTAACATACTCTGAACAAACGGCGCTTTATGATTGTTTTCTCCTCGCTACAAATCCGACGCGGCACCCGCGTCCTGTTGGACAACGCCACGGCGACGGTTAATCCAGGTCAGAAGGTCGGCCTGGTGGGTAAGAACGGCTGTGGGAAGTCCACGCTGCTGGCCCTGTTGAAAGGTGAGATTGCCGCAGACGGTGGCAGCTACACCTTCCCTAACAACTGGGCGCTGGCCTGGGTGAATCAGGAAACGCCGGCACTGGACGTGCCCGCCATTGAGTATGTTATCGATGGAGATCGCGAATTCCGCCAGTTGGAGGCCGAATTGCAGCTGGCCAACGATAAGGATGACGGCCACGCCATCGCCACGCTGCACGGTAAGCTCGACGCTCTGGATGCCTGGACCATTCGTTCCCGGGCCGCCAGCCTGTTGCACGGTTTAGGCTTTTCCAACGAACAGCTGCAAAGCCCGGTGCGTGCCTTCTCGGGCGGTTGGCGCATGCGCCTCAACCTGGCACAGGCTTTGGTTTGCCGTTCCGACCTGCTGTTGCTGGATGAACCGACCAACCACCTGGATCTGGATGCGGTGATCTGGCTGGAACGCTGGCTGAAAGGTTACCCCGGCACACTGGTACTGATTTCGCATGACCGCGATTTCCTCGACCCTATCGTCGATAAAATCCTGCACATCGAAAATGAGACCATCAACGAATACACCGGCAACTACTCGTCCTTCGAGCGCCAGCGCGTGACCAAACTGGCACAGCAGCAATCGTTGTATCAGAGCCAACAGGAAAAAGTCGCACACCTGCAAAGCTACATTGACCGTTTCCGCGCCCAGGCCACCAAGGCCAAACAGGCGCAGAGCCGCATCAAAATGCTGGAGCGGATGGAGCTGATTGCCCCGGCGCACGTCGATAACCCATTCACGTTCAGCTTCCGCCAACCGGAAAGCCTGCCAAACCCGCTGTTGCGGATGGAAAAAGTCAGCGCGGGCTATGGCGACAAGGTAATTTTGCAGTCGATCAAGCTCAACCTGGTGCCCGGTTCACGTATCGGCCTGCTGGGGCGCAACGGTGCCGGTAAATCAACGCTGATCAAAATGCTGGCCGGCACCCTGGAACCGCTCAGCGGGGAAATCGGGCTGGCGAAAGGCATTAAACTGGGTTACTTCGCTCAGCATCAGTTGGAGTTCCTGCGGGCCGATGAGTCACCACTTCAGCATCTGAGCCGTATCGCACCTCGCGTGTTGGAACAGCAGTTACGGGATTACCTGGGCGGTTTCGGTTTCCAGGGCGACAAGGTCACCGAGATCACCGAACGTTTCTCCGGCGGTGAAAAAGCGCGGCTGGTGCTGGCGTTGATCGTCTGGCAGCGTCCTAACCTGCTGCTGCTCGATGAACCAACCAACCACCTGGATCTGGATATGCGCCAGGCGCTGACCGAAGCGTTGATCGACTTCGAAGGGGCCTTGGTGGTCGTTTCGCACGACCGTCACCTGCTGCGTTCCACCACCGACGATTTGTATCTGGTGCACGATGGCCAGGTAGAGCAGTTCGAGGGCGATCTGGACGATTATCAGCAGTGGCTGAGCGATCTGCAAAAGCAGCAGGCACAGCAGGATGCCGCACCGAAACAGTATAACGGCAACAGCGCCCAGGCCCGTAAAGACCAAAAGCGCCGTGAAGCCGAATTCCGTACGCAAACCCAGCCCCTGCGTAAGCAGATCGCCAAGCTGGAACAGCAGATGGATAAGCTGGGGGCCGAATTGGCCGCGGTGGAAGAACAGTTGGCAGACTCGGCGCTGTACGACAACAGTCGCAAAGCCGATCTGACCGCCTGCCTGCAAAAGCAAAGCCAGGCCAAATCCGCTCTGGAAGAGACGGAAATGACCTGGCTGGACGCTCAGGAACAGCTGGAAACGCTGACCCAGGCGTTTGATGCAGAGAGTTGAGTTAATGCCCCCTCTCCCAAAAGGAGAGGGGGCCGAATGTGCCACAACTCAACGACAATATTCATCCTTTACATCCCCCCTGCTACAAATTGGCTTCCGTACCTGATTTCGACTCCGTACGGCCCCCTCTCCCTGTGAGTGGGAGAGGGTAATGCTACGCACATGAAAGACGCTGGCGGATTTGCTCCAGTGTGTCCTGGTGATAGAGTTTGCCATCCAGAAAGCGCGTTTTCAGTTCACCCTGCTGTTCCTGCTGCCAATCCTGATTATCCAGCAGTTGATATTCCCCTTCCCCATCGCGGATCACCCGCAACAAACCCCGTGCAGACTGCTTTAGGCCGCTGTCGGTCTTCGGCTGTTTGAAGATGGTGCGCCCAACCCCGTTCACCTCGCCATAGGTGGCCTTCATCGCGAAACCGAAGGTATCGCGGGTGTGGTATTGGTAGGTGAAAGAACCGACGCCAAACACCACGTTAGAGCTGGCAAACCCTTTCGCTTCCAGCCGTCGAAGGATTTCCTGCGCGCGTTCCAGCGTGATCGAATCGCCGTAGATCAGCCCAACATGGGGATCCAACACCTTGTAACCCTTACTGTTCACCGTGCCGCCAAAGATTTCCCACAGCACTTCCACCGAGCCTTTCTCTTCGGCACTGCGTTGTTCACTTCTATCACTGTCGTCACCGGTCCCACAAAGGATCGCTACCGGGTCGCCACTGTCTGGGCGGAACACCACTCGGCCATCACGTGCCATGATTTTGTCATGTAGCTCGCGAGTAAACTGCGTCAGCACCTGCCAGTAATCCCAAGTATCCGACACTATGGACACCAGCCCGTTCGGATAGAGGTCTTCAATCAGCCGGCGGAACGTTTCGATCTCCGTCGCCTGCTCGCCCATGCACATCACGCTATGCTCGGTAGCTGGGATGCTGCCAGCCACAAAGTAATCGGCGGCAGTTGGGTAATACCGCTGCGCATATAGCACGGAAGGAATATTGTCGGTTCCCTTGAAGCTGAGCAGATGCCCGGTGCCAGACTGCGCAACATCATGCATGCCCGACAGGCCACGGAAGGAGAAGTCGTGGCATTGGAAATCCAGGTGTGCCACATCGTCACAAGTTTTCGCCGCCCACTGCTGGCAAATCTTGCGGTAATGGTGGGCAATGGTGGCGTTGGTGGAAGCCTTCCACAGTTCAGCCGAGATCACCGTTTCCAGATAGTTGACCAGCCAGAAGAACTCCTCGACGGTATTGGTGATGGTCAGCACCGGCACCTTCATCTGCACCTTGCTGCCTTCATCCAACCCTTTGATATGCAGTGGCAAATACCCCAGCCGGTGCAGGGCGCGAATATGCTCCACGCAAACCCGATCCTGACCGATGTAGCTGTCCATCAGCGTCTTATACTCACCCACCACCTGCTCTTCCGGTTGAGCAAAGAACTGCTGATTAAATAAATCCACCATGAACCACTGCAAGAAGCCCTGCAATCCAAAGAACACCAGTTTGCCGTCCGGCAGTGGTGAGGCAAAGAACCGATCGCTGCGCGGTGTGAAGTTGGAGTAAACCCGCGTGGTGCCCTGCGGATACTGCTCGCGGTGTGAGACTTTGTAGCCATCAATCGCCAGAATTGGGTTAGTCAACATAGTGGGTTCCTTAATGAGCGTATACCCGTCGCCTTTCAAGCTGCAGCGTTGTTACCTGCACTCACCCCCCCCCAGTCACTTACTAAAGTAAGCTCCTGGGGATGTGTGAGCTTGTCGCCTAGCTGCAGCTTGAAATTCATAGGGTATAAATAGATTCAATATCAATCAGTTCAACACGTTGCTCAGCCAATTCCACCGTAGCATAGGAGGTGGTGGTGTAGAGGTTATCGATGCCTTGGTTCAGCAAGGCCGCAGTCCCTTTGGAGAACACCCCGTGGGTGACATACAGGCTGACCGTACGCGCCCCCGCCTGACGCAATACCTGAGCCGAGCCAATAAAGGTGCCGCCGCCGTCGCACAGGTCATCCACAATCAGCACATCTTTACCCTGCACATCGCCAGCCAGCAGCTCGAATCCTGTCAGGTCGCCGCTTAACACGTCGCGGTGTTTGGTCATGATGCCGTATTGTGCAATGCCAAAATGGGCCGCCACCGCGTGGATTTTTTTCAGTGCTCCGGCATCTGGTGCCATCAGAAATAGCTGCTGCTGGGTCAACAAACTGGCCAATTTGCTGCTGTGCTGCATGCACTGTTGCTGGGTAATGATGTGCATGTTGTTGATGACCGCCGCCGCGACTTCGCTGTGCGGATCCAGCACCGTCACACGGTCAAACGCCAGCGTGTTGAGTAACTGACCAAATACTTTTAGTGCGAAACTGTCACCAGGGGCCATATGGCGATCCTGACGGGCATAAGGCAGATACGGCAGTTCGAGCAGGCTTTCTTTGATCAGGAATTGGTGACGCACCGCCTGCGTGAGCTGTGCCAGTAACATGAAGTCATCCATGCTGCGCATTGCGCTGGCACGTATACGCATCTGTGATATCCCGGTCGTTTCAGGCTGTTCAAATCGGGCATATACCGCCCCATCAGGAAACTTGCCGGTTGCAACCTTCACTTCCATGTCGTTCAAAAACAACTGCAACTGTGCGCTCATACTCCTCTCCCCATCAATTAATGTCCCTAAGACATTTGTATAATTGTCCAAGAGACATTTATTAGCAAGCGAAACATGCATCAATCGCAAACAAACCGTTTAACTCCTTGTTTATCTGAACGGGCGCAGCATGCAGCGCCCCTTCGCGGCGGGCCGTTTAATCATTATCATTCGCTAGCGTCAGTTGTTATATTGTCTCAAAGACCTTTTTAGCCGAGCGCCTGCATGACCACCCAAGCCGAGTACCTCAAAAATTACGATCCGCGCCTCTTCCCCTCCCCGATCGTCACCGTCGACAGCGTGCTGTTTACCGTGCACAACGGGCGGCTGTGCGTGCTGTTAGCCAAGCGCGCCAACCACCCTTTCCGCGATCAATGGGGATTGCCCGGCGGATTTATCGATTTGCAGCGCGATGCCTCAACGCAAGCAACCGCCGAACGCAAACTGAGGGAAAAAACTGGCGTGGTGCCGCCTTATCTGGCGCAGTTGGAAAGCTTTTCTGGCCCGGAAAGGGATCCGCGCGGCTGGAGCCTGACGACGGTCTACTTTGCCCTGATCGCCCATGCCGATTGCCAGCCGCATATCGCCGATGTGAATGACGTAGCCTGGATGCCGATGGACAGCCTGCAAACGCAACAGCTGGCTTTCGATCATCAAACGATCGTGGCAGCGGCGCTGCAGCGATTACGGCAAAAAACCGCTTACTCCATGCTGCCGGTCTATTGCCTGCCAGCGGAGTTCACACTTTCCCAGTTACAGGAAGTGATTGAGATCATCTTGTCGCATAGCGTGCAGCGCAAAAGCCTGATGCGGCGTTTCGACGCTTCGGAGATGTTTGAAGAAACCGGCGAGAGAGTGGCAACAGGCGCACGCAAGGCACGCCTGTATCGCAAGAAAGCGGGTGTGGATATGATCAACTTTTCCAGAAACCTGATGGTGGAGTGATCCTCAGGCGCGATAAAACGGCTTATCCCCCAGAATGGTCGCACGGTGCATAATGCGCCGCTGCGGCAGGTAATCCGCATTGGCGTAATGCTGCGTCACGCGGTTATCCCAGATGGCGATATCGTTGGCCTGCCAGCGCCAGCGCACCTGAAACTCCGGCTTGGTGATATGTGCAAACAGGAAGCCTAGCAGGGCATCGCTCTCTTTCGCTGCCAGCCCCACAATTCGCGTAGTAAATCCTTCATTGACGAACAGCGCCTGCTTGCCGGTCACCGGATGGGTGCGGATCACCGGGTGCAACAACGGCGGATTCTTCTGCACGGCCAACTGCCAGCGCTGATGCTCTTCCTCACTACCGCGATGTTTATATTCGGGGAATGACTTGGTGAAGTCATGTTCCGCCTGCAACCCGGCCAGCAGCCGTTTGAAGGGGTCGGACAACGCCTCATAAGCGGCAATCCCGCTGGCCCACAGCGTATCGCCACCGGTCGTCGGCAGTTGCTTGGCGGCTAAAATCGCCCCCTGCGGCGGGTTTTCAATAAAGGTCACGTCGGTATGCCAGTTATCGTTATCCGGCGGATTATCGTCATGGGTATCCAGCACGATGATCTCCTCCACATCGGGAGCATGCGGATACACCGGGTGAATATGCAGATCGCCAAAGCGTCCTGCCAGCTCGCGCTGCTGTAACGGCGTGATCGGCTGATCGCGCAGGAACAGCACCTGATGCTTGAGCAAGGCGTGATAAAGCTGCTCAAACTGGCCATCGCCCAGTGGCCGCGCCAGATTGACGTTCTCCACCAGCGCGCCGATAAAAGGCCCCAACGGGGTAATTGCTAAACGTTCGTTCATTGCTGAACTCCATGCCAAGGGGTCAACCGGCGCTGCAGGGCACGTAGCCCCAGCTCCAGACCAAATGCGATTATCGCAATCACGCTGATACCGGCGATCACCACGTCGGTCGCCAAAAACTCACCGGCGGACTGCACCATAAATCCCAGACCGCGCGTAGCGGCAATCAGTTCGGCGGCCACCAGCGTAGACCAACCGACACCCAGCCCAATGCGGATGCCGGTCAGGATTTCCGGCAGTGCGCTTGGCAACACCACAAAGCGCAACAGCTGCCAGCGGTTGGCGCCCAAAGCCTGTGCGGCACGAATGCGCACCTGCGCCACACTGCGTACACCCGCTACGGTCGAAAGCGTTACCGGAGCAAAAATCGCCAGATAGATCAGCAGGATTTTCGAGGTTTCACCAATGCCAAACCAGATCACCATCAACGGCAGGTAGGCCAACGGCGGCACCGGGCGATAAATTTCAATCAGCGGATCGAGCAAGCCACGTACCGTCTCACTCAACCCCATCGCAATACCTACCGGGACACCAATCACTACCGCGGCCAGCAATGCCACCAGAATGCGGCCCAAACTGGCGGCCAGGTGCTGCCATAACGTAGCGTCCATAAAGCCTTGCGGGCTGGAAATCACGAGTAGCTGATGCAATACCTGCTGCGGTGCAGGCAAGAACAGCGGGCTGATCAGGTTTAATGCGGTTACCGCCCACCAGATCGCCAACAAGGTCAGTAAGGTTGCAGCGCTCAGCTTAAGACTACGCGGCAACGTAAAGCGAGACTGCCGCACTGCGGAGGGCACTGCGGCTTTCAGAACGGAATGCAGGCTCATAGCAAGGCCTCGCGCTGTTGGAATACCCGGCCCAACACGTATTCACGCTGAGCGATAAACTCAGGATCGGATTTGATCGAGCGGCAAGGCTCGCCGGCGGCATAACGCTGGCCAAAGTTCAGCGATAACCGCTCTACCACCTGCCCTGGCCCTGGGGAAAGCAGTAATAGCTCACTGGCCAGGAACACCGCTTCTTCAATGTCATGGGTGATCAGCAACACCTGCTTGCCGGTATCGCGCCAGATGTTTAACAGCAGTTCCTGCATCTGCTCGCGAGTAAACGCGTCCAGTGCGCCAAAAGGCTCATCCAGCAGCAACAACCGAGGGTCAGCAGCCAAGGCGCGAGCAATGCCCACCCGTTGACGCATCCCGCCAGAAAGCTGCCAGATAAAATGTTGCTCATAGCCGGTCAGCCCAACGCGTTGCAACATCTGCTGCGCGACCTTGCGGCGTTGCGCCTTCGCCACCCCAGCCAGCTGCAAGCCAAACTCCACGTTATCCACCACGTTGCGCCACGGCAGCAAACCTTCGTGCTGGAACACCACGCCCCGTTCGGCGCCCGGGCCTTTAACGGGGACGTCATCCAGCGTAATGCGGCCTGCCGTTGGCTCAATAAATCCGGCGATCAGATTCAGCAGCGTGGTTTTGCCGCAGCCCGAAGGCCCCAGCACCACCACCAATTGCCCGCTGGCGATCTGGAACGACACGTCGCGCAGCGCCGCACGCCCCTGATACTCAGCCGATAGATGGTTAACGTTTAGCATTGCGGCCCCCTTACGACTGCGGCGCAGCCTGCACCTGTTTGACAAAGCGGTCGGTCACATAGGCGCTGTAGTCATTGTCTACCTGCGGGATCTTGCCTTGTTGCTTAAGGAACTCGGCGGTATCGCGAATGGCTTTATCCACCGGCTGGCCTAATTGGGTGATCTGATCGGCGACCGGCAGATAACGGTTACCCTTCACCAGTTCCGGCACCTGCTCCGGCGGCACTCCACTCAGACGAGCCAGGGTGCTGAGATTGCTTGAGTCTTTCAGCCACTGCTCCGGCTGCGCCAGATAGGCTTTCTGCGCTTTCAGGGCGCTGGCGGCAAACGCGGTGACCACGTCTGGATGCTTCTCGGCAAAGTCTTTACGCACGACCCATACGTCCAGCGTTGGTGAACCCCACTGGCCAACCTGCTCGGAGTCGGTCAACACCTTGCCTTGCTTGGCTAGCTCATTGACCACCGGTGCCCAGACGTATGCCCCGTCGATATCCCCACGCTGCCAGGCCGCCGCAATGGCTGGCGGTTGCAGGTTGAGGATTTGTACCTGTTCAGGTTTGATGCCCCAGTGTTTCAGGGAGGCCAGCAGGCTGTAGTGAGTGGTGGAAATAAACGGCACGGCAATGCGCTTACCGATCAGATCCTGCGGAGACTTGATATCCTTTTTCACCACCAGCGCTTCGGAACTGCCGAGCTGCGAGGCAATCAGGAATACTTCGATAGGGAGCTTCTGACTGGCCGCCACGGCCAGCGGGCTGGAGCCGATATTACCAATCTGCACGTCGCCAGAGGCCAACGCACGTAGCACGCTGGAACCGCTGTCAAACTTGCGCCAGTCCACGGTCGCGCCAGATTGTTTGGCAAAGCTGTTTTCCGCCTGCGCCACCTTGGCCGGTTCGGCGGAGGTCTGGTACGCCACGGTAACGTCCACTGCCTGGGCACTGGCCGCACCGAGCGCTAAAGCCAACAAGACTGCACTGCGTAAAGAGAAAAGTTTGCTCGCCATGATCCGCTCCGTTGATAAAATTCTGTGCTGTGAGCTACAGTTTTATCTGAGCGGTGCTCGGCAATAAAAGAATAAAAAAATCTTCTTTATTACTTATGGCGATATAAACGCCACCCACTCGCCCCCTGCGGCACTGCTGCGCTGGGCGGCATCAATAAACGCCATCCCTTGCACGCCGGTTTCAATCCCCGGTAACAGCGGTGCCGCCGCAGGGCCATCACGTAAACAGCGGGCCGCTTCACGGTAAATCTGACCGAACCCTTCCAGATAACCTTCCGGATGCCCCGCAGGCACGCGGGCCAGCAGGCGATTTTCTACGTGCTGAAATGCCGAGGCGCGGGTAATGCAATAAGCAGGTGCGTCGAAGGGCCGTATCCAAAGCTGGTTGGGGTTTTCCTGGCAGAACTCCAGGCTGCCCTCACTGCCGTAGACCCGTAGTTTCAGGCCATTCTCATGCCCACAGGCCACCTGACTGGCCCAGAGGCGACCTTTGGCCCCATTGGCATAACGCATCTGCACCCGTACGTCGTCGTCCAGCCTGCGCCCCGCGATAAATGACGACAGCTCAGCGCTGATCGCCTCAGGCAACATGCCGCAGACAAACTCTGCCAGTTGCCAGGCGTGAGTGCCCACATCACCGATGCAGCCTGCACCGGCCTTTTCCGGCTGGGCACGCCAACCCGCCTGCTTGTTGTCGGTCAGTTCCAGGGGTTTTGCCAACCATTGCTGCAAATACTCCACCTCGACGAAGCGAACCTCGCCCAACTCCCCCGCCAACACCCGGCTGCGCGCCTCACGCACCAACGGGTAAGCGCTGTAGTTATGGGTCAGGATCAGTTGTCTGCCGCTTTGGCGCACGGTCTCGGCCAACTGCAACGCTTCCGTATAAGAATTGCATAGCGGCTTATCGCAGATCACATCAATCCCGGCGTTGAGAAAGGCGCTGGCTACCGGAGCATGCAAATAATTCGGGGTCACGATCGCGACAACATCAATTCCATCTTCACGCGCCGCTTCAGCCAGTGCCATCTGGTTGAAATCGGCGTAACAACGCTCCGGCTGCAAATGCAGTAACGCCCCGGTGCGTAGGCAGTTTTGCCGATCGGAAGAAAACGCGCCGGCGACCAGTTCGAACTCATCATCCATCCGCGCCGCCAGCCGATGCACGGCACCGATAAACGCGCCTTCACCGCCGCCCACCATTCCCAGCTTCAATCTCATAATGCGTCCTCCACGCCCAACATCGCTCTCACCTGCGCCCGGTCGGTAGCCACGACGGCAAAATCATCAAAGGCCCGGTCCGCCACCGGAATAATATGGCGGGCGATAAACGCCGCCCCTTCACGTGCCCCAGCCTCCGGTGACTTGATACAGCATTCCCATTCCAACGTGGCGACGCCGGGGAAACCGTACTGCGTCAGCTTGCTGAAAATAGCCGGGAAGTCGATTTGCCCATCCCCCAGTGAACGAAAACGCCCCGGCCTTTCTGGCCACGGCTGGTATCCGCCATACACTCCGCTGCGCGCGCTGGGACGATACTCCGCATCCTTGACGTGAAACGCGCGGATACGTTGGTGATAGCAATCGATAAAGCCCAGATAATCCATCTGCTGCAAATGCAGATGGCTGGGATCGTAGAGAATATGGCAGCGGGGATGATTGCCGACCTTGCCCAGGAAGCGCTCAAAGGTCACGCCGTCATGTAGGTCCTCTCCCGGATGCAGTTCATAGCACAGATCTACGCCAGCCCGATCAAAGGCGTCCAGGATCGGCAGCCAGCGCAGAGCCAACTGTTCGAAAGCCTCTTCCAGCAGTAACGCATTATGCGGTGGCCACGGGTAGAAGTAGGGCCACGCCAACGCCCCGGAGAAAGTCGCATGCGCCGTTAGCCCCAAGTGCTGCGAAGCCTGTGCCGCCAACAACAATTGTTCCGTTGCCCAGGCTTGCCGCAGCTGAGGTTTGCCCCGGACTTCTGGCGGAGCAAACCCATCGAAGGCTAGATCGTAGGCCGGATGGACGGCGACCAACTGCCCTTGCAGATGCGTCGACAGCTCGCTGAGGGTAATACCGTGCCGCCCAAGCCGGGCGATAATCTCATCGCAATAATCCTGACTGCGTGCTGCCAGTGCCAGATCGAAGATAGCCGGTGCCAGCGTGGGGATCTGTACGCTGGTGAAGCCCAGCCCGGCGGCCCACTCCGCCAGATCATCCAAAGTATTAAACGGGGCCTGCTCGGCGATAAACTGCGCTAAAAATAGTCCCGGCCCCTGCATCGTCTTCATTCGTCTCTCCCTAATACCACTGTGCGTTGGCTGCGCACCGCTTCGTCCGCCGCCAAAACCACCCGCAAGCTGTTCAACGCATCCTGAAGATGCTGATGGAGGTCCAACTCTTCACGGATGGCCTGTAAAAAGTAACGCTGCTCACTCAGGCACAGCGCTAAATGGTCCGGTTCATCCTGGCAATCGATCCAGCGATCTGGCCGCCTAAAGCGGTTCTCATCGTCCAGATCGGCGTAATGCACGCGCAATGATTCGGTTTTGGTATGCCCTCCGACATCGTCGGAAGCCCTTTCCTGATGGCGGGCTACGATCGAAACCGCCCCGCGTGGCCCGATGACGTCTTTCACAAAGTAGGCCGTTTCACTGATCATCGGCCCCCAGCCCGCTTCATACCAACCGACCGACCCATCGGCAAAGCGCACCTGTAGCTGGCCGTAGTTATACATGCCCTGGGGCAAGTCGTCGGTCAGCCGGGCGCCGATAGCGCTGACGCTGATCGGTTCGGCCTGGGCCATCTGGCACATCACATCCAGATAATGTACGCCGCAATCGACGATGGGTGACAATGACTGCATCAGGTTGCGATGCACATTCCACATCTGCCCATGGCTTTGCTGGTTGAGGTTCATCCGCATCACCAAGGGTTTACCCAGGCCCCGAGCCAGTTCGACAAACTGCTGCCAGGAAGGGTGATGGCGCAGAATATAGCCCACCACTACCTGCCGCTGTGCCTGCCTGGCTGCGGCGATCACCCGTACGGCCCCGGCGACCGTGGTAGCGAGCGGTTTCTCGATAAACAGGTGACATCCCGCAGCCAAAGCCGCCAAGGCGTATGCTTCATGGGTATCTGGATAGGTGGTCAGGCAAACGGCATCTGGCCGGGTTTGCGCCAGCGCCAGCTCAAAATCACTGAAGGTGGGATAACCGCCGCCCAAGCGTTGATTAAGCACCTCACGCGACTCCCCCCGTGCTACCAGCCCACAAATTTCTACCCCTTCCATAGCGTGGTAAGCCTCGGCATGGGACGCCCCCATATTGCCGCAGCCCACCACCAGCACGCGTAAATCAGCCATCGCGTTTCTCCCCTGCTGGCGTATCCCGGTAGTTGAAGGTGAAGAAGAACAGCGCGGCGATCGCTAATGCACCGAACGCCGGGTACCACCAGAAGTGCTGCCATTGCGGCAACGCCGCAGCCCCTTCCCCTGTCACCATCTGGTTAAACAGTGCACCGCTGATTTGTGAGCCGATCAGCATCCCTATGCCGTAGGTGAACAGCACCAGCAGGCTTTGTGCCTGACCCTTCACCTTGTCACCCGCCACCTTATCGGTATAGATAAAGCCGATGACGAAGAAGAAGTCATAACACATGCCATGCAAGATGATGCCGAGGTAGATCATCCAGCGCATTTCTTCGGTAATGCCCAGCGCGAACATCACGTAACGCAAGAACCAGGAAAGCATGCCGATCATCAGCATGTACTTGATACCCAGACGGGCAAACAGGAACGGGATCAACAGCATGAAGAACAGCTCGGACATCTGCCCCAACGACATCACGCCACCTACGTTGGTGAAACCGGCTGCGGCAACGAACGGCGCGGCATAGGCGTAATAAGCCGCCAGCGGGATCGAGATCAGCATTGCGCAGATGATAAACACCAGGAAATGCCGCTGTTTGAGCATCGCGAAGGCGTCGGCACACAGTAGATCGCGCATTTTTACTGGCTTGCCGCGTTCCGGAGCCGGGGTATGAGGCAGCGTAAAACTGTAAATAGCCAATACCAACGAGGCCACCGCCGCCAGGGTGAAGATATCGGTACTGTCCGACATGCCGCTACTGCCGACGATCAGGCCGGCGACAATCCAGCCAAAGGTGCCGAACGCCCGCACGACGGGGAAGGCTTTCTCGCTATTGCTCAGGCTGTAAAATGCCACGTTGTTGCTCAGGGCAATGGTGGGCATGTAGCACAGCATATAGCCAAAGATGATCCACAACAGCCCGCTGCCCTGCCCCTCGGCAAAAAAGCCGGGCATCATCCACAGCAGACCGGCCCCAACCAGGTGCAGCACGGCCAACACCTTCTGCGAGGCAAAGAAGCGGTCGACTACCATCCCCAACACAAATGGCGACAGGATCGAAGCGATTGGCCCGGTGGAATAGGCATCGCCAATGATTGCGCTCAGCCCGTACTTACCCATCACCACCCCGAGCGTGACATACCAGGCTCCCCAGACAAAAAATTGCAGGAACATCATCAGTGCCAGCCGCGGCACCACCCATTTAAACGTGGTGCTTTTGGCCCCCAGGGCCAGGCTATCTGTTTGCATAACTCCCCCATCGGTGTTGGTGGTTGGATACAGCAACGACGCCGGTGCTAACCGCTTTCCGGCAAAAAGGACGGCATCACTACGCCGCCGGGTGGTTGCGCCTGGCCTTTCACCTGCGCGATATGTAATTCACAAATTCGGCCCCCCCACCGCAGCACAGCCTGGCTAAGCGCGGAGCATGGTGTCGGCACCAAGACCACTGGTGTGGCACCTCGATGATGGTGATCCAACATCCAGCCGAGCAGTTCGAGGGCGATCTCCTCGCCATGGCAGCAGCCCGGCCCCAACATGCGGGAAGCCGGGTGTGCCACCGAGGCCAGATAACCGCCGATGCGACCGTCCAACTCCCAGACGGCCACCCGCCACAGTCCGCTGGTGTCATTGAGGAAATAAGCGATATCGCGTTGGCGTTCGATGCCCAGCAACTCGCGTTCCAGTTGTAGGATGGCGGGCAGATCGTCGAGCCGGGCGGCCCGCACCTGGCCGCGCGTCAGCCGTGGCAATTCCAATCCCTGGCTCGGCACCGGGATCGCCATATCCTGATAGAGGGCATACGGGGTAAATCCCCCGCGCTGGTAGAGCGAATAGGAATCCAGATTCAGCGCGCTGGACAGCAATCGAACCGGTAAATCGCCAGCCAGTTCGTCGGCCTTGGCCAACAGACGGCGGGCAATCCCCCGGCCAAAATAATCGGGATGCACATTCATGATGCCCAGCCCCAGATGGGTTTCACGCGGGTGGAAAAAGCAGGAACCGCAGATCGCCCCTTGTTCATCACGCGCAATCCAGTGGTGGCCGGCATCCAACTGCTGGTAAACATCGACAAACAGGCCACAGCTTTCCGCTCCGGCGGAGAAGATGTCCCCCATTCCGTGCTGCCGATACCAGGCATTGGTTGAGCCATGGATCAGGGCGGCAATCTCGCTGCGATCCTGCGCCTGGGCTACCTGAAGTTGTATTTCCATCTGCCACCTCCAATCACATCACTACTTGAGGATTTCCGTGAAAAAGCAAAATGAAATCGATTACATTTCAGCAATGAATAAAATGTAATCGATTTCTTTTTTTCAGCAACCGGATTAAGGTAGATAAAAGCAGGCAGAAGATGAATTTGTAATCGGCGTCACAAATTGTCCGCCGGGATCAAATTGATGCCAAATTGGTTATGATGCTAAATGTGCCGGGGTTAAACATGTTCAACCTACGCTAATCTATTGATTGTCTGGGTTGATACAATATGCGGTGAAACGGGCACAGCATGCAGCGCCCCACGGCGAGGCAAACGAGCAGAAGGAAAAGCAAACCATGTCGATAGCAAAGGTGGCAAAGATCGCTGGCGTCTCAGCGGCCACCGTCTCACGGGTATTAAATGACCAACAGATCGTCAAACCGGCCACTCGCGATAAAGTCCTGGCGGCGATCCGCGCCTGTGACTATCAACCCAACCTGCTGGCCCGCCAGTTGCGTACTGCCCGCAGCGGGATGTTGCTGGTGCTGGTATCCAATATCACCAACCCCTTCTGCTCCATGGTGGTACGCGGTATTGAAGAAGAAGCCGAACGCCACGGCTACCATATTCTGTTGTGCAATTCGGAATCTAACCCGACCCGCGAATCCGCCTATCTCAGCCTGTTAAGTGGCAAAGTGGTTGATGGGGTGATCACCATGGATGCCATCAGTTGCTTACCAGGGCTGACCGCCATGATCGGTGATTTCCCCTGGGTGCAATGCGGCGAGGGGGATACCGAATTCCGCGCCTCTTCCGTTACCATCGATAACCATCAGGCCGCCATGGCTGGGGTGCATCATCTGGCCGCCAAGGGCCGCCAACGCATCGCGTTGATTAACGGCGACATGCGTTATCTGTACTCACAACAACGTGAACAGGGCTACCGGCAGGCGCTGGCCGATTTAGGGTTGGTGTATTGCCAGGTGGAATACGTCGAAGGGCTGGACTATGCCGCTGGCGCACAGGCCATGAGCAATTTGTTGGCAGCAGGGACACGGCCAGATGCGGTATTTGCCATTTCGGACGTGATCGCCGGCGGCGCGATGAGCACCTTGCACCAGCAAGGGCTGCGCATTCCAGAAGATATCGCGGTAATGGGGTTTGACGGCGTGCCGTTTGGCAGCATCACCACGCCGCCACTGACCACCATCGTACAACCGATGCATCAGTTCGGCACCCGCAGCGTGCAACTGCTGCTGGAGAAAATTCAGGGCCAGCAGTTGCCCCCCTGCCACGACGTGCTGGATTGGCAACTGCTGGAACGGAGCTCAACCTGAAAGCGTGCCGCGCAGGAAGATACGTGCGTAGCCGCCCAGCAACGTGCGTTCCCCTTGCAGCTCGCAGAACAACTCACCACCGCGTGCTGACAGCTGTTTGGCATGTAACGCCTGACGGCCAAGACGTGCCGTCCAGTAAGGCATCATTATGCAGTGAGTTGAGCCGGTTACCGGATCTTCGCTGCGATCCAGTGAGAAGTAGCGCGAGACAAAATCCACTTCATCACCCGGTGCCGTGACGATCACGCCGTAGCCGAGGTGGTCGATCAGCTCGGCAATCGCCGGCTGTACCGCCCTGACCTGTGCCTCATCCGCCAATACCACCATCAGCGACTGGGCCTGCCACACTTCCAGCGGTTGCACCCCAAGCAAAGCGGCCAACTGCGCCGGCTCAGCGACTTTCTGCGCCGGACGGGAAGGGAAATCCAGGATCAGCCGTTCACCATCGGCCGCATCGCGTTTGACGTACAGTTCACCGCTGGCGGAACGAAAACGGATATCGCTCAGGGCCGGATTCACCACGTTTAACAGCACATGCGCCGCAGCCAAGGTAGCATGCCCGCAGAGATCCACTTCGCGCGTAGGCGTGAACCAGCGGATCGCATACATATCGCCATCCGGCCAGACAAAGCTGGTTTCCGGCAGGTTCAGCTCGTTGGCAATGGCCTGCATCTGCGCCGTCTCCAACGGCAGTTTCAGCAGATACACTCCCGCCGGATTGCCCCGTAGCCCTTCACCAATGAAGGCATCAACGTGAAAATAGTTCTCGGCCATTAGCGTTCCCTTAATGCCAAATCAGTAATACACAGGCTGCGGTTAACAGCCCCATTGATACGTTAAAGATAATCCAGGCCCGCTTGCTGCGCAGCAAGCGGCCAATCACCGTACCAAAACCCAGCCAGATGATCCCGGCCACAATATTGACGGCAAAAATACCGAAGGCGATTGCCAGAATGGAGTGGTTGTATTTATCCCCCGCCAGGCTAAAACTCGCCACGGCCCCCAGCGCCATCAGCCAGGCCTTGGGGTTGAGGAACTGCAACAGCCAGCCTTGATGCAGGCGTACCGGCTTCGGCGGCGCTGCGTCGGTTTCCAGCTTTTCATAAGCGGCCGTCGCCACTTTCCACGCCAGCCACAGCAGATAGAGGCTACCAAGGATTTTCAGGATCAGGTGCAAGGAAGGATAAATCAGGATCAACCCGCCAACGCCAAACGCCACCAGCACCAAAATACTCTGCATACCCAGCATGATGCCAATCATCAACCACAACGAGCGCATAAAGCCAAAATTGGCACCGGAAGTGGTGAGCAACATATTGTTGGGGCCAGGGGTGATCGCGGCCACCCACAGGAAGCCTAGCATTGAAAGAAATAAACTCAGTTCCATGAAGCGGGTGCTCCTCACCCAAATGACTTTTTTGCAGTATGATTGCTAATACATGAGTTTGAAGCTAACAGTGCGGTTCCGATCACACAATAGCCACCAACAAGAATTTTATTCACTATGTATGAATCTTTTCGCCCCCTGACCGGGGCCAGCAATCCGCACCTGCAAACCTTGCTGCCTCGGCTGGTACGCCGCCGCGTGCTACTGCAACCGCATTGGCAGCGGCTGGAGTTGCCCGACGGCGATTTTGTCGATCTGGCCTGGAGTGAAGATCCGCAACTGGCGCGCGATAAACCCCGCGTAGTGCTGTTTCATGGGTTAGAGGGCAATTTCTACAGCCCTTATGCACATGGGTTGCTCAATGCCTGGCGCGAGCAAGGCTGGTTAGGCGTAGTGATGCATTTCCGGGGTTGCAGCGGCGTGCCCAATCGCAAGCAGCGCATCTATCACTCCGGCGAAACGGAAGATGCCCGCTTTTTCCTGCGTTGGCTGCGTGACAGCTTTGGCGAGGTGCCAACGGCAGCGGTGGGCATTTCCCTTGGCGGCAACATGTTGGCCTATTATCTGGCCCAGCAGGGCAATGATAGCCTGCTACAGGCGGCGGTGGTCGTTTCCGCCCCGCTAATGTTAGAGCCTTGCTCGCTGCGCATGGAGCAAGGATTCTCACGCGTTTATCAACGTTATCTGCTGGGCCAACTCAAGCAAAATGCCACTCGTAAATTGCTGTATTACCCTGGCTCGTTACCGCTGGATCTGTTGCAATTGAGCAAGCTGCGCCGTATCCGTGAGTTTGATGATGTGATCACCTCGCGCATTCACGGCTTCAGCGATGCAGTCGATTATTATCGCCGTTGCAGTGCCCTGCCGCTGTTGCCGCAGATCACGACGCCGTTGCTGATCATTCACGCCAAAGACGATCCGTTTATGACCGACGCGGTGATCCCCGATCTCAGCAGCCTGCCGTCAAATATCGAATACCAGCTGACGGAGTGCGGTGGCCACGTCGGCTTTGTCGGCGGCACCTTGAAAAAACCACAAATGTGGCTGGAGCAACGTATCCCAGCCTGGCTTTCTCCTTTTTTGGAACCCACCAAGTGATTATTCCCTGGCAAGACATTGAACAAGAGACCCTCAACAGCCTGATCGAATCCTTTGTGTTACGCGAAGGCACCGACTACGGCGAGCACGAACGTTCGCTGGAACAGAAGGTCGACGACGTGCGCCGCCAGTTGAAAAGCGGTGAGGTGGTGCTGGTGTGGTCAGAGTTACATGAAACCGTCAACATCATGCCACGCGGGCAGATCCGCGCCGGGCAGGAAGAAATTTAGCGTTATTTCGCGCTATGACTGAGGGAAAAAATCAGGTAACAATGCAGTATTGCAAACCAACGCGCACAATTTCGCCTTGGGCGAAAGGGCATCAGTCACACTAAAAATCACATTCTGAGTCTGCGCATTTAATACGGAGTGACCCTCGATCATGTCTGCCAAACATCCCGTTATCGCGGTGACCGGTTCCAGCGGAGCCGGCACCACCACCACCAGCCTGGCATTCCGCAAGATTTTTCAGCAGTTGAACCTGCGATCGGCCCAGTTGGAAGGCGACAGCTTCCACCGTTACACCCGGCCGGAAATGGATGCGGCAATCCGTAAGGCTCGCGATATGGGCCGCCATATCAGCTACTTCGGCCCGGAGGCCAACGATTTTGGCCTGCTGGAGCAAAGCTTTATCGAATACGGTAAAAATGGCACCGGCCGCTCGCGTAAATATCTGCATACTTACGACGAGGCAGTGCCTTACAACCAGGTACCTGGCACGTTCACGCCTTGGGAACCATTGCCCGCCCCCACCGACGTGCTGTTCTACGAAGGGCTGCACGGTGGCGTCGTGGCCGACCAGATCGATGTGGCCAAACATGTCGATCTGCTGGTTGGCGTGGTGCCGATCGTCAACCTGGAGTGGATCCAGAAACTGGTTCGCGATACCGGCGAGCGTGGCCATTCCCGCGAGGCGGTGATGGACTCGGTGGTGCGTTCGATGGAGGACTATATCAGCTACATCACGCCACAGTTCTCACGCACCCATATCAACTTCCAGCGCGTCCCAACGGTGGACACTTCCAATCCGTTTGCCGCCAAGGCGATCCCCTCGCTGGACGAAAGCCTGGTGGTGATCCACTTCCGTGGTCTGGATCAGATCGATTTCCCCTATTTGCTGGCGATGCTGCAAGGATCGTTTATCTCGCATATCAATACGCTGGTAGTGCCGGGCGGCAAGATGGGGCTGGCGATGGAGTTGATCATGGCACCTCTGGTGCAGCGGCTGATGGAAGGCAAGAAGATCGAGTAAAGCAATTGGGCGCGGCAATCAACCGCGCCCCGGTATGGGTTAGCGCATCAACAGGTGGCGGATAAAACCAACATGCAGTTTCACCCCGATCTGCATTGCCGCCTCATCCAGTTTAAAGCGGGGGTTGTGCACGCCATAGGTGGCACCGATCGC
Source organism: Serratia sp. (in: enterobacteria) (assembly GCF_051654945.1). Lineage (GTDB taxonomy): Bacteria > Pseudomonadota > Gammaproteobacteria > Enterobacterales > Enterobacteriaceae > Chania. The sequence continues at coordinate 192,207 of NZ_JBOFZA010000037.1, read as the reverse complement.
CTCGTTACCGCTGCCGATAAACAGGAAGCACCCCGGCACCTTCTCCTGATAGGAAGAGAAATCCTCGCTGCCAAACATCGCGCTAGTTAACTCCCGCAGTGCCTGTGGCCCCACGGCCTCGGCCACGACCTCGCGCGCAATGGCGCAGGCATCGGGATGGTTATTGCCAATGGTATAGCCACGCGTCCAGTCAACCTTGTAGCTGGCCCCGTGCGCCTGACTGATGCCGGCGACGGTTTGCTCCACCAGCAGGGGCACCCGCTCGCGGACTTCCTGATTATGAGTGCGCAGTGTTCCTGCTAACCGCGCGCTGTCCGGGATGACGTTATAGCTGTCGCCCGCCTGGAAAGTTGCCACCGTCAGTACCGGGGCATTTAACGGATCCAGCTTACGCGCGACCACCTGCTGCAATGCACTGACGATCTCTGCACCAATCGGTACGGGATCGATGCACAAATGCGGCATCGAGCCGTGCCCACCCTTGCCTTGCAACACGATATCGAAGTTATCGCTGGAGCCGCTGAACACCCCTTGCTTCATCCCTACCTCGCCGGTAGGAAAGTTGGGCATGACATGCAGGCCAAAGATCATCTTCACGCCATTCAGAACATCCAGATCGACCAACTGCTGGGCACCGCCCGGTGGCACTTCTTCGGCATGCTGGAAGATAAAACGTACGGAGCCCTGCAACTGCGCCTGAAGCTGGCACAACACGCTGGCCGCGCCTAACAGCATCGCACTGTGGGCATCATGACCGCAGGCATGCATCACCCCTGGCCGGGTCGAACAGAACGGCTCGTCGCTTTCTTCCTGGATCGGCAAGGCGTCGATATCAGCGCGCAATGCGTAGCACGGCCCTGGCGCTGCCCCCTGCAAATCGGCGACAACGCTATTTGGCGTAGGGCGGGAAATCGTTAATGGGCCAAGGTTAGCCAGTTGTGCAGCAATGTAATCTGCCGTCTGCGCTTCTTGAAATGACAACTCTGGATTGGCATGCAGATGGCGGCGCCACTCTAAGACCTGCTGTTCCACACCGGCGATCAGTTGTTCAATGTTCATTTTCCTACTCCTTAATTCAGTGCCGGTTGGCGTGCTTTAGCCGCCAATGGCAGGATCACCAGCCCGGAAACCACCATAGCCAGTGCCAAAAAGATAAACGTCGTCATATAGTCGTGACTGATAGTGATCAGATACCCCATGGCGATAGGGGCCACAAAGCCGCCCAAGGTGCCGCCGGTGTTAATCAACCCCATCGCTGCCCCCATCACTTCTGTAGGCAGGCGCTTCATCGGCAGGGTAAACACCGTGACGAACGACGCCATCAGGAAGATGTAGCCGAGGAACAGGAACAGGCTGGCCGCCAGCGCCGATTCGCTGGTAAATACCAACCAGATGCACAGTGCGCTCAGCAAGGAGCTGAAAAAGATCACCAGCGGCTCACGCCCTTGCAGGTAGCGCCCCACCAGCCAGCCGGTACCGAGTGAGGAGATCCAGATACCTAGCCCGCCTGCGGCGACCACCATGCTGGAAACGTCAATCGGCATCCCCCGCTGCTGCACCAGGAACTTCGGCAGCCAGGCCATCAGGCCGTACGACGGGATGTTGATGCAAAAGATCGCCACAAACAGCAGCAGCACGATTGGATTCTTCAGCAGAGCCTTATAGTTCGCCGCTGCTGCCCCGGCTTTAGCGGGCGCCGCCTGTGGCGGATTGGGTACCAGCCACAGGATGCAGGCGGCAATGGCGAAGGCCAACAGGCCAAGCGCAGAGAACGAACCGCGCCAGCCGATGTGATCCAGGCAGTAAACCGTGACCAACGGCCCGACGGTCATCGCCAACCCGGCGGAAGACAGCAGAATTGACTGTGCGAAGGTGCGTTGTTCCAGAGGGAAATTCGCCACCACGGCCTTGGCGCAGGAACACGGATAGCCGGAGTGACCAATACCGGACAGGAAGCGGAACGTCACCAGCAGGCCCAGGCCGAACCCCAGAATGCCGAAGCACAGGGCAAATCCCCCCAGCAGCAGTAACGAACTGCACAAGACTTTCTTGAACCCAAAGCGGTCGTTGAGCCAGCCTGCGGGGATCTGGAACAGAGAGTACGCCAGGAAAAACATCCCGGTAATGTAACCCAGTTGTTCAGGCTGTAGATTGAACTCGCGTTCGATCGGCAACAGTGCAAAACCCATTACGGTTTTATCGATGTACACCACGACATAACCCACAAACAGCAAAAAAATCATTAGTGAACGATTTTTCATCGCCGATATTCCTTTAAGTTATCACCCAGGTTGCCTACCCACCTGGCAGGCGTAATTGAATAATGTGATCCAGGTCACTTTATAGTTTTAATAACAGTCACTTATAACAACATGCTGAAATTATCGCCTTTTGCCGGGCGGCATAAGATACAATTTTGTAAGGGGTGATACTTTTTACTGATAGGGGTAGGGATGCGCTATTTACCGAAGTTACAACAGCTGAAGGTCTTCCAGCAGGTGATCCGCAGCGGCAGTATTCGTGGGGCCGCACGCGCTCTGGAGCAGTCTCAGCCAGCGGTGAGCCGCACCATCCGCGAACTGGAGCAGATCCTGGAAACCCAGTTGATCATTCGCAGCAGCCAGGGGATGACGCTCACCGAAACCGGCCGTACCTTCGCCCTGCGCATGCAGTTGATCCTGGAAGAGTTGCAACGTGCCGCCGACGAGATCCAGCAGTTGAATCAACATTCGCAAGGCAACGTCGCCATCGGCTGCTCTTCGTTACTGGCACTGACGGTCTTACCCGAACTGGTCGAAGCCTTTAAACAGCCGTTTCCGCAGGCCAACCTGCTGATCCGCGAAGCGCAGCTTTCTACCCTGCTGCCAGCCTTACGCGAAGGCCGCCTGGATTTTGCCGTGGGAACCGTCAGCCCGGAGCTGCCGCTGGAGGATTTGGTGCGTGAGCCGCTGTTCAGCGCCTCTTTTTGCATTATCGCGCGTCAGGGACATCCCTTGGCGCAGGCAACCTCATTGGACGAGTTGCGTGAGGCCAAGTGGCTGTTACCGGAAACCGATATGGGTTATTACCAGCAACTGCGCGCGGTGTTAGGCACCTTCTATCAGCAATTGAGCCGTTCGCCCATTCGCTCGGATTCGGTGACCTGCGGGTTGAATATGGTTCTGGAGGCGGATTATCTGACTATTGTGGCACGAGCGATGAGTGCTCCATTCCATTTACAGCATCGGCTGGTGACCTTGCCTATCGATACGCTGCCGCAGGCGCAATATTGCGTGCTGTATTCACAAAAATCGCCGCTAACCGTGACGGCGCGGCGATTTCTTGATTTGTTGCGCGCCCACTGCCTGCGCTACCCTTGGTAGGATCAGGCGACTTCGCGGATTTCAAAGCTGTGGGTGACGCTGGCGGCCTTGCTCAGCATCAGGGAAACGGAACAGTATTTCTCGGCAGAAAGGTCGACCGCGCGTTCCACGATCTTATCGGTAAGCCCTTTACCGGTGACGATAAAATGCAGGTTGATATGGGTAAACAGACGTGGCGCTTCTTCACGACGCTCCGAGGTTAACTTCACCTCGCAATCACGCACATCGTTACGCCCTTTTTGCAGGATCGACACCACATCGATGGCACTACAGCCGCCGACGGACATCAACACCATTTCCATCGGGCTTGGCGCTTTATCGCCCGCATTGCCATCCATCAACACCTGATGGCCGGACGCAGACTCACCCAGGAAAGTCAGCCCTTCTACCCACTTAACTCTTGCCTGCATTTTACATACTCCGGTTAATTTCTTAAAAACAGGGTACGCTTTCGCATACATTCTGGCAACGGAACCTGACGCTAATCATGCTGAAGCGAGACAACACAAGACACCCGCCTCACTCTGTGCTACAAACAGAGCCGCAATAACTCTTTCCAGGTCACCGATTTCAGGGATACGTCCAAGGAAAGGCCCCTATATTGGTATGTTAACAGAATGTAGCTTGCAGCACTCCCCGCAAGTTAATATGCTAGAGCACAAGCGTATTTCTATAACACGCCTCAAAACCTGTTGATAGCCACAATTAAAACACCAGGCTATAAGCACGTTTTACAGGGAACTCTGACCCCTGTGATACAAGGCAGCGATAACAACAGAGGATAATAGCGAATGGTTCTCGGCAAACCGCAAACAGACCCGACTCTCGAATGGTTCCTGTCTCATTGCCATATCCACAAATATCCATCGAAGAGTACGCTGATTCACCAAGGTGAAAAAGCCGAAACGCTTTACTACATCGTTAAAGGCTCCGTCGCGGTGCTGATTAAAGATGAAGAAGGCAAAGAGATGATCCTGTCCTACCTTAACCAGGGGGATTTCATCGGCGAGCTTGGATTATTTGAAGAAGGCCAGGAGCGTAGCGCCTGGGTTCGGGCCAAAACTGCCTGTGAAGTGGCTGAAATTTCCTACAAGAAATTCCGCCAGTTGATCCAGGTTAATCCGGATATCCTGATGCGCCTGTCCGCACAGATGGCCAACCGCCTGCAAGTCACCTCAGAGAAAGTGGGTAACCTCGCCTTCCTTGACGTTACCGGCCGCATTGCACAGACCTTGCTGAACCTGGCAAAACAGCCTGATGCCATGACTCACCCTGACGGCATGCAGATCAAAATCACCCGCCAGGAAATTGGCCAAATCGTCGGTTGCTCACGTGAAACCGTCGGTCGTATTTTGAAAATGCTCGAAGATCAGAATTTGATCTCCGCGCACGGCAAAACCATTGTCGTGTACGGTACGCGTTAATCCCCTAAGAAACGGCGCAGCCATGCGCCGTTTCTTTACCAACTGAACAGCCAACAACCATGTGGCGCCGCCTGATCTACCACCCGGAAGTCAACTACGCACTGCGGCAGACGCTGGTGTTGTGCCTGCCGGTGGCGTTTGGCCTGCTGATTGGCAACCTGCAACTCGGTATGCTGTTCTCGTTGGTCCCTGCCTGCTGCAACATCGCCGGGCTGGATACGCCACACAAACGCTTTTTCAAACGCCTGGTCGTGGGCGGTTCCTTATTTGCCCTCAGCAGCCTGCTGCTGCAACAAGCCCTGCTGTGGGATCTGCCGCTACCCTTGCTGATGCTGGGTATGGCGCTGCTGCTTGGCGTTAGCGGTGAGATCAGCCCGCTACATGCGCGCCTGCTGCCAGCCGCTCTGGTGGCCGCCATCTTTTCCCTCAGCATGGTAGGCACCGTACCCATTTGGCATGCCCCGTTGCTGTATATCGTCGGCACGGCCTGGTACGGGCTATTTACCTGGTTCTGGTTCAAGCTGTGGAAAGAGCAGCCGATGCGCGAATCCCTGAGCCAACTGTATCTGCAGTTAGCCGACTATTTTGAAGCCAAATATACCTTGCTGACCCAGCATACCGATCCCGAAACCGCCCTGCCGCCGCTGTTGCAACGCCAACAAAAAGTGATGGATCTGATCAGCCTGCTATACCAACAGCTGAATTTCCTGCCCCATGCCGATAATCTGGAGCAAAAGCGCCTGCAGCGCATATTTCAGGTGGCGCTCGACCTACAAGAACACATCACCGTCAGCCTGCATTTACCGGAAGAAGTGCAGAAGCTGGTGGAGCAAAGCCAGGCCGAAGCGATTATCCGCCGTAACGCTCAGGTGATCGCCACGCGACTGCGGGTGGTGGCCGACGATATTCTCTATCACCGGCACTCTGCGCGTTTCAGCATGAAGAATGAGCTGGCGGCGCTGGAAAAAGTTGCCTCCCAGCATGCCGATAACCCGGTCGGGCAATTCTGTTATTACCACTTCAGCCGCATCGCACGCCTGCTGCGTACCCAGCACCCGCTGTACCGCCGCAACCTGATGGCTAATCAGTCTCGGCTGCCGTTCTGGCCTGCGGTGGTCAGCTATCTGTCGTTCAAATCCAACGCCCTGCGCAACGCCGCCAGATTGGGCGTCATTTTGGCGGCAGGCAGCAGCCTGGGGATGCTGTTCAATCTGCCGAAGCCCTATTGGATCCTGCTGACCATCATGCTGGTCAGCCAGAACGGCTATAACGCTACGCGGGTGCGGATCCAGCACCGTGCCCTTGGCACCCTGGCGGGATTGGTGATTGCCGCCGGGCTGTTGCAACTACAGATGCCAGAGAACGTGACGCTGAGCATCATGTTGGCGATTACCCTGGCGGCCTATCTGATCCTGCGCAAAAACTACGGGCTGGCGGTGATGGGCTTTACCGTGACGGCCGTCTACACCTTGCAACTTCTGGCGCTGAATGGCACCCACTTCCTGGTCCCACGCCTGATCGATACCCTAATTGGCTGCGTACTGGTGTTTGGCGGCACGATCTGGCTATGGCCACAGTGGCAGAGCGGTCTGCTACGTAAAAACGCCCATCAGGCGCTGGAGAACGATCAGACGGCCTTGCGCTTATTGCTGGAAGAGCAGGAACCGGACCCCAGTGAACTGGCCTACGCACGTATGCAGGTCAATCAGGCGCATAACGCCCTGTTTACCTCATTTAATCAGGCGATGCAGGAACCGGGGTTTGAATCGAATTATCTGGCGGATATGCGGCTGTGGATCACCCACAACCAGTTTGTGGTTGAACACCTGAACGCGATGACTATTCTGGCCCGCGAGCACTATATGTTGACGCCGAAGCTGGCTCAGGAGTATCTGCAAACCTGTGAAATCGCCTTGCAGAGCTGTCAGCAGCGGTTGGAATATGACGGCCCGAGTACCAGCAACAGCATCATGCAGCCACCGGATCTGCACCCGGATATGCCGGTCACCGAGATGGAGCGCCACCTGCGGCGTATTCTTTCCCATCTGGCAGTGATGCATACCATCTCTTCACTGGCCTGGCGCCAGCGCCCGCATCACGGCATCTGGCTCAAGCGCAAACTGCGGGATAGCTGAAGCTTGGCAGGGCCGCAGCCCCGCCAGCTTGATTAGCCGTTAATCACGTCCTGTACGGCCAGCTCGAACAACGCCATCCCCTCTTCGATATCTTTCAACTCCACCACCAGTGAAGGGGCAAAGCGGATCACGTTCGGCCCGGCGTTGAGGATCATCAAACCGCGCGCGGCGGCGGCAGTAAGGAAATCGCGCGCTTTGCCGTGATAACCAGCCTTGAGCTCCGCACCAATCAGCAGCCCCATGCCGCGAATATCGCTGAAAACATCGTATTTCTGAGCGATTGCCTGCAAAGCCTGAACAAACAGCCCGCGGCGCTGCTCAATACCGCTTAGCACCTCCGGCGTATTGATCACGTCCAACGCCGCCTCTGCCACCGCACAGGCCAGTGGGTTGCCGCCGTAAGTGGTGCCGTGAGTGCCGACCTGCATCACCGAAGCGATCTCTTCGGTAGTCAGCATGGCACTCACCGGGAAACCGCCGCCCAACGCTTTGGCAGTGGTGAGGATGTCTGGCGTAATGCCGTAATGCATATAGGCAAACAGCTTGCCGCTGCGGCCCATGCCGCTTTGTACTTCATCAAACACCAGCAGCGCCTGATGTTGATCACAGAGCTCACGTACGCCCTTGAGGAAAACAGGATCGGCGGCGGTAATGCCCCCTTCACCCTGAATAGGTTCCATCACCACCGCACAGGTGTGATCGTCCATTACTGCTTTCACTGCGGCCAGGTCGTTGAAGGGGACGTGTACGATGTCAGCCGGTTTCGGCCCAAAACCGTCGGAGTATTTTGGCTGCCCGCCCACGGAGACGGTGAACAACGTGCGACCATGGAAGGCGTTATTAAACGCGATGATCTTGGTTTTATACGGGCTATGACGGGTGATGGCGTAATGACGAGCCAGCTTGAAAGCCGCTTCGTTGGCCTCCGCACCCGAGTTGGCGAAAAACACCCGGTCGGCGAAGGTGGCGTCGATCAGTTTGCTGGCCAAACGCAGCGCGGGCTCATTGGTGAACACGTTGCTGGTATGCCATAAGGTTTCACCTTGCTGCTTTAACGCCTCGACCAGGGCCGGATGGCAGTGCCCTAACGCAGTCACCGCGATGCCACCAGAGAAGTCGATATATTCTTTCCCTTGCTGATCCCATACGCGGCTCCCCTTGCCCTTCACCGGCACAAACTGAGCGGGTGCATAAACAGGCAGGATAACCTGATCAAAAGTGCTGCGGGTGACTGCGGTTTTTTCGGTCATTAGTGGCTCCAGACGGCTAGCTATCAAGTGAAAATATAATCACAAAATATGCATAAAAAACCAATCAAGAGCAAGCCTAAATAGCCGCTAATGGCTAACTTCGCAGGAAATTATCCAGCAACTGATGCCCTTGCTCGCTGAGAATGCTTTCCGGGTGGAACTGCACGCCTTCCAGCGCCAGCGTCCGGTGGCGGATGCCCATGATCTCATCGCGCTGGCCGTCACGCTCGCTCCAGGCCGTTACCTCAAAGCAATCCGGTAAGGTAGCGGCGTCCAGGATCAGGGAATGATAGCGAGTGACGGTCAGCGGATTATTCAATCCATTGAACACGCCAAGATTGTTATGTCGAATGGCCGAGGTTTTGCCGTGCATCACCTCGCGGGCACGAACCACGTCGGCACCAAACGCCTGACCCAACGCCTGATGCCCGAGGCAGACCCCAAGGATCGGCAGCTTGCCAGCAAAATGGCGAATGGCGGCCAATGAGATACCCGCCTCATTCGGCGTGCAGGGGCCGGGGGAGATCACCAGATGTTGCGGTGCCAGCCGCTCGATATCGGCCAGTTGCAGTTCATCGTTACGCTTCACCAGCACTTCGGCACCCAGTTCGCAGAAGTACTGATAGAGGTTATAGGTAAAAGAGTCGTAGTTATCGATCAGCAGCAGCATGAAAAACCTAATATATTGATATTATTAAAATAGCGATAAAGAGCCAGGATCTTGAGTTAAGCGATGAAATAAGCAATACCCCTAGGCATACCGTGCTACAGATTCCCCCCAGCACCCGACTTCGCCTCTGGGCTCGCTCCCTCTCCCTCAAGCAAATGCCCATGAGACTCCAGTCGTTACAGTGGGAGAGGGCTGGGGTGAGGGGGCGATTGCTAGAAAGCCTTGCTCGACACTTCATGATATTCAGCTGCTGGGTGAAGCACGAGGGCTTCACGAGAGTCATTCAATAAACGAGTTCAAAACCAATTTCGCAGACACTGTCTGCGAAATTGGCGGTGTAGCTAAGTGGGCGCTGCACGTGAACTGAACCCCACATGATGAATCGCAGGCCTACTTCTTGCGGCCACCCATGATTGAGCCTAACACGCCACGCAGGATCTGGCGGCCCAGGTCGCGAGCCATGCTCTTGGCAGCGGTCTGTACAATGCCGTCGTGCTTGCCACCGCGCGGGCCGGTAGAGCCGAACAGGATCTCGTTCAATCCGCCCAGCAAACCACCACCGCCGCTCTCTTGCCCTGCGGCCGGTTTCTGCGCCGGTTGCCCAGGCTGTGGCGTCCCCACGGTAGCAAAACCACCTGCGGCCAGCTTTTCATAGGCAGATTCGCGATCCACCATATCTTCGTAGCGGCCATAGAGCGGGGATTTATTGATGGCGCTGTTCATCCCTTCGGCCCCCAACATACCCATTTTCGATTCCGGTGCGATCACCATCGCACGCTCCACCACGTTCGGCCGTCCTTTCTCATCGAGGAAGGAAACCAGCGCCTCGCCCACGCCTAATTCGGTGATTGCCGTTTCCGCATCAAAGTCTGGATTGGCGCGCATGGTTTGTGCCGCCGCCTTCACCGCTTTCTGATCGCGAGGCGTAAAGGCCCGCAGCGCGTGCTGGACACGGTTACCCAACTGACCTAGAACACTGTCAGGAATGTCCAATGGGTTCTGGGTAACAAAGTAGATACCCACCCCTTTGGAGCGGATCAGGCGTACCACCTGTTCAATTTTGGTCAGCAAGGCCGGTGGGGCATCGTTAAACAGCAGGTGCGCCTCGTCAAAGAAAAACACCAGCTTAGGCTGTTCCGGGTCACCGACTTCCGGTAGGTGTTCAAACAACTCCGCCAGCAACCACAGCAAAAATACTGCATACAGCTTCGGCTGATTGATCAACTTATCCGCCGCCAGCAGGTTGATGATGCCATGCCCGTTGGCGTCGGTTTTCATCAAATCATGAATATCCAGCATCGGCTCGCCAAAGAACTGGTTGGCACCCTGCTGTTCCAGCGTCAGCAAGCCGCGCTGGATCGCCCCGACCGAAGCCGAGGAGATGTTGCCGTACTGGGTTTGGAACTGTTTGGCGTTATCCCCGACGAACTGCACCATCGCCCGCAGGTCTTTCATATCCAACAGCAGTAACGCGTTGTCATCGGCGATTTTGAACACCAGTTGCAGCACACCGCTCTGCACCTCGTTCAGATCCAGCAAGCGGCCAAGCAGCAGCGGGCCAAGATCGGAAATAGTGGCGCGGATGGGATGACCTTTTTCGCCAAAAATATCCCAGGGGATCATGGAACAGGCCTGGGGTTGCCAGTCGGTAACGCCAATGGCGGCTAGCCGGGCCTGCAATTTCTCGGAAGGAATCCCTTCGGTCGCAATGCCCGATAGGTCGCCTTTAACATCTGCCAGGAATACCGGAACGCCGATGCGCGAGAACTGCTCGGCCATCTTTTGCAGGGTAACCGTTTTACCCGTACCGGTTGCCCCGGTGATCAAACCGTGGCGGTTGGCCAAGGCAGGCAAAATAACCAGATCCTGCACCGGTTTCCCGTCTTTCATCGCTTTGGCAATAATCCGTGCTTCGCTCATCTGAGTTCCTATAACCCTGTACGGCGCGAATGCGCCCGTTGATATCAACAAGGCTATAAGCGCCATGAAAGCCCGTCAAGGACAAACAAAAAGCCCCTTCACCCCAACCCTCTCCACGGGGAGGGAGCTGATGCGGAGCCGATATCAGACATGGGAGTCAATCTGTGGCGTAACCTTAACCGCGTAACCCCAGCTCTTCTTTCAACGATTTCAGATAACGGCGGCTGACCGGCACCGGTTCGCCCACCGACATAATCATTTCCGCCGTGCCACTTTCCTCAAAACGGATCTCTTTGACCTGCTCAAGGTTAACCAGATATTGCCGATGGCAGCGCACCAGCGGGGTACGGCTTTCCAGCGTACGCAGCGTGAGCTCGGTAAAGCACTCCATGCCGTTATTGCGTACGACATATACCCCGGTTGAGCGTGAGCGAATGGCGATCACCTCATCAAAGCGCAGCAGGTAAATCCGGCTATGGCCGGTACAGGGAATGTATTTCAGGTAACCCGCACTTTCTTCCAGGGCCGCAATATTCTGCGGGGCACGGCGCTGATGCAGGCGTTGCAGGGTTTTATTCAGCCGGTTTGGCTCTGCCGGTTTCAACAGGTAATCGAACGCATGCTGTTCGAAGGCCTGCACCGCGTATTCGTCATAAGCCGTCAGAAACACGATATAGGGCATCCGGTTCGGGTCGAGCATACCGACCATCTCCAACCCGCTGATGCGCGGCATCTGGATATCCAGAAACACCACGTCCGGTTGCAGACGGTGGATTTGGCTGATGGCCTCAATGGCGTTGGCACATTCACCAATAATGGTGACGCCCTGTTCCTCTTCCAGCAGGTGGCGCAGGTTATCGCGGGCAAAGGGTTCGTCATCAACAATCAGTACGCGCAACATCAGGCAGCCCTCGCCAGAGGAACATTAAGGGTGATGCAAGTATAGGCTTCAGGCTCACAGGTGACCTGCACGCCATAATCCTCACCATAGCGCACACGGATCCGCCGATCGACCAGGTTCATCCCCAAGCCACTGCCACCGGTCTGTTGGCGAAACAGTCCGGCATTATCCGTCACCTGCAACAGCAAATGATCGCCTTCCAGCCGCGCACCAATATCGACACGGCCAATCCCCAACAGATGTGAAGTACCGTGCTTAATGGCATTTTCCACAATCGGCTGTAGTGAGAAAGCCGGTAAACGCACCGACAGCAGCTCTTCCGGCAGTGAAACCGTAATCTCCAGCCGATCGGCAAAGCGGGCCTTCTCGATTTGCAGATAGGCGTTCACGTGCTCGATCTCATCCGCCAAGCTCACCTCATCGTCGGAGCGCTTGAGGTTTTTGCGGAAAAAGGTCGATAGATACTGCACCAGTTCGCAGGCCCGATCGCCATCGCGACGGATCACCGCCACCAGCGTATTCAGTGCATTGAACAGAAAATGTGGATTCACCTGGGCATGCAGCAGCTTGATTTCCGACTGTGCCAGCAACTGTTTATGGCGCTCGTATTGCCCAGCCATGATTTGCGCCGACAGCAGGCTGGCGATCCCTTCGCCCAGCGTACGGTTGATGGTGCTGAACAGTTTGGTTTTGGGTTCGTACAGCTTGATGGTGCCGATCACCCGCTGATTCTCGCCACGCAAAGGGATCACCAACGTGGAACCAAGCTTGCAGTTGGCATTAATGGAACAACAGTAGGAAAGTTCGTTGCCATCGGCATACACCACCTCGTTGTTGTCAATGGCGCGATGGGAGTGGACTGAGGAAATCGGCGTGCCCGCCAGATGGTGATCGTCTCCGATGCCGATAAAGGCCAGTAGCTTGTCGCGGTCGGTGATCGCCACGGCACCAATGCCCAGTTCCTGATAGATCACCCGCGCCACCTTCATGCTGTTTTCCTGGTCAAAGCCCTGGCGCAGGATACCTTCGGTGCGTTCGGCGATCTTCAGCGCCTTGGAGGAGAAGGCGCTGGTGTATTTCTCAAACATTGCCCGCCGATCCAACAGGATCTGCATAAACATGGCGGCCCCAATGGTATTGGCGATCAGCATCGGCAGGACGATATGCTCCACCAGCAGCACCGCCTCAGGGAACGGGCGCGCAACGATCAGGATAATCGCCATTTGCAGCACTTCGGCCACCAGCGCAATGCCGGCAACAAACAGCGGGTTGAACAGCAGATCGATACGCCCACGCCGCATGGCAATGCTATGTACGATGCCCCCGACCAGCCCTTCGGCCACGGTTGAAATCGCGCAGGCCACATCGGTCATGCCACCCAGAGTATAGCGATGCAGCCCTCCCGTCAGGCCAACCAGGAAACCGACGGAAGGCCCGCCCAGCAGCCCGCCCAAGACGGCACCGATAGCACGGGTATTGGCAATGGAGTCTTGAATATGCAGGCCAAAGTAGGTGCCCATAATGCAGAACACCGAGAAAATGACGTAGCACAACAGCTTGTGCGGCAGGCGAATAGTCACCTGCATCAGCGGAATAAACAGCGGCGTCTTGCTCAGCAGATAGGCAATGACGAGATACACGCACATCTGCTGTAGCAGCAGTAACACCTGGTTAAATTCGTACATAACAGCAGCTCATCCTGAACAACAAGGGCGATCGAAAAGTGCCGGGTATCCGGTCTGGTTATAGGCGGGCAATTAAATCACGTGGGGGCGAAAAAAACAGTGATGCAGGCAAAGCTTCGAGAGGGAAAAGCAGACCGGCCCCCAGGCAGGGACCGGCTCGATCGCATTAAGGCAGCACTTTGGCTGACAGGATCACGATCGGCTTGCTCGGGACATTCTGGTAAGGACCGACGTTGCCGGTAGGTACCTGAGAGATTTTATCTACCACGTCCATCCCTTTGACGATCTTGCCAAATACCGCGTAACCAAAATCACGTTGGCCGTGATCGAGGAAAGCATTGTCTGCCACGTTCAGGAAGAACTGGCTGGTGGCGCTGTCTTTATCGGCGGTACGCGCCATGGAAATGGTGCCACGCAGGTTACGCAAGCCGTTGTCGGCTTCGTTCTTGATCGGTGCATTGGTGGTTTTCTGCTGCATATCCGCAGTGAAACCGCCGCCCTGAACCATGAAACCCGGGATCACGCGGTGGAAAACGGTGTTGTTGTAGTAACCGCTGTTCACGTAGTCAATAAAGTTCTTGGTTGAGACCGGTGCCTTCTGACTGTCGAGCGCCAATTCGATATTCCCTGCCGAGGTGGTCAGCATGACGTGGGTTTCACCGGCGGCTAATGCAGCAGGTGCCATGGCTGTCAGGGAACACAGCGCTACGAAGGTCACTAAAGTACGTTTGAACATGAACGGGTCCTTTCTTTGAGATACAAACAACGGAAAGCGCTTTGATTCTAAAGAGCTGTGCCCGGTAGCGCCAGCCATTTACCTATATTTACTCAATTGCCGGACGTTTCTTACTGCGCCCGACTTTTTCCTGTCGACAGTATGATCCCCGAGCTTATTTTTGCCAAGCCGATCACGCATTATTTACCACAGTTTCACGGATCGCCGGGTTCGGCTCGCCGGACTCGCTTATTCCCTGTAATCTGGGCAAGTTTGGGGATCGGCCCGGAATAAGGAGCAGGAAAATGGTGACACTGGAAGATGTTGCGGCCATCGCGGGCGTATCCCGCGCGACTGTGTCACGCGTGGTCAACGGCGACAACAAGGTCAAAGCGGCCACCCGTGAAAAGGTCAAACGGGCGGTGGCCGAACTGGGCTACACCCCCAACCCGGCAGCCAGGGCATTGGCATCCAGCCAAAGCAATACCCTGGGCCTGGTCACCACCTCGTACCGTGGCGGCTTCTTTGGTGCCCTGATGGATTGCATTCAAACCGAAGCCGAGTCCAACGGTAAACAGCTGCTGGTGACCCAAGGCCGTAACAGCGCAGAGAACGAACTGCTAGCCATCCAACGTCTGTTCAGCCTGCGTTGCGACGGTTTGATCCTGCACGTGCGCTGCCTCAGCGACGATCGTCTGCGTCAGTTGGCCGCCGAACCGCGCCCCTTTGTGCTGCTGGATCGCCTGGTTCCCGGCCTGGAAGATCGTTGCGTCACCTTCGATCACGTTTACGCCAGCCAGCTCGCCACCCGGCGGTTGATCGATGCCGGCCATCGGCGCATTGCCTGTATCAGCGGCCCAACCCAGCGTGCCTCCAGCCAACTGCGATTACAAGGATTCCTCAATGCCATGCAGACCGCCAACCTGCAACCGGTAGGCTGCCCGGAAGGAGTTTATGACCTGGAGAGCGGCTACCAGTGCGCTGACCAGCTGTTACGCAGCAAAGCGCTGCCTACGGCGATTTACTGCTGCAACGAGGAAATGGCGATAGGTGCCTTGCTGGCGATTAATGAACGCCATCTGCGCGTACCACAGGATATTTCGTTGATCTGTTATGACAGCGGCGAGCGAGCGCCTTTTGTCCGCCCGGCGCTCACCAGCTTGCATTTCCCGATTACCGAGATGGCGCAACATGCCGCACGTTTGCTAATCGATCCGCTTACTGCTCCGGTGAGCTTTGATCCCACCATCGTCCAACGCGATTCGATCGCCACACCTGGTAACTGATCACATAAAATCTAACAACCTCTCACTCCTTGCATCAAAATGTCGATATACATCACAAAAACTCCCGTTGTCTATGCTAGGATCCGCCTCCTGGTGGCCTGAACACGATTTTTCCATGTTTACCACAGGAAGGATCGGCGGCCTTATGCCAACTTTAAACCCTACGGCTATTCAGGTTTCGGCCGGGATCCCAAGGGTATAAACCACAACGACGATAATCAGGCCTTATACATGAATGACAGCAACCGCATCCGGCTAACCTGGATCAGCTTCTTCGCTTATGCGCTGACCGGTGCATTAGTGATCGTCACAGGGATGGTGATGGGAAACATCGCAGAGTATTTCAATCTGCCGGTTTCCAGTATGAGCAATACCTTTACCTTCCTTAACGCGGGTATTTTGATTTCAATTTTCCTCAACGCCTGGTTGATGGAAATCATTCCGCTGAAACGTCAGCTGATCTTTGGCTTTATCCTGATGCTGCTGGCGATCGCCGGGCTGATGGTAGGCAAAAGCCTGACTCTGTTCTCGTTGTGCATGTTTGTGCTCGGCGTGGTCAGCGGTATCACCATGTCGATCGGTACCTTCCTGATCACCCATATGTATGCGGGCCGCCAACGTGGTTCACGCCTGCTGTTTACCGACTCCTTCTTTAGCATGGCCGGAATGATCTTCCCGATCGTCGCCGCAATGCTGCTGGCGCGCAGCATCGGCTGGTACTGGGTTTACGCCTGTATCGGGGTGCTGTACCTGGCCATCTTCGTGCTGACGCTGTGCTCCGAATTCCCGGTACTGGGCAAAAAAGGGAAAGAAAGCAACGAGCCGGTAGTGAAAGAGAAATGGGGCATCGGCGTGCTGTTCCTGGCCATCGCCGCGCTGTGCTACATCCTTGGCCAGTTGGGCTTTATCCAATGGGTGCCGGAATACGCCACCAAAACCTTCGGCATGAATATCGACCAGGCAGGCAGCGTAGTCAGTAATTTCTGGACTTCATACATGATCGGCATGTGGGTGTTCAGCTTCGTGCTGCGTTTCTTTGACCTGCAACGCATCGTCACCGTGCTGGCCGCGCTGGCAACCCTTGCCATGTATCTGTTTATCAGCACCAACAACCCAGCGCTGCTGAGCTACTACATCATGGCTCTGGGCTTTGTCTCCAGCGCGATCTACACCACGCTGATCACGCTCGGTTCGCAGCAGACCAAGGTTTCCTCACCGAAACTGGTCAACTTTATCCTGACCTGCGGCACCATCGGTACCATGCTGACCTTCGTGGTCACCGGCCCGATCGTGGCCAACAGCGGAGTTCATGCTGCACTGACTACGGCCAACGGCCTGTATCTGGCGGTATTTGTGATGTGTCTGCTGCTCGGTTTTGTTACCAAGCACCGCAGCCACGGGCATGCTACGCACTAATTGCTGATAGCGGCAACATCAGGGTTCTGCCAATGCAGAACCCTTTTTTTATACCTAGCGCCGGAAATCGACCTGTTCTTCCTGCGTCAGATACAGCGTGGTTTGCGCAGGTTGAGTTGCGGCGATGACCGCCCCCGCTCGGATTGAATAACGCACCGGTGTCTGACGGCGCACCGCATCAAAGCCGCTGTCTGCCGGGAGAATAACCAAGTCGGCGCTATTACCTGCGCGTAAACCGTAATCCGTCAGGTCCAGGGTTCGTGCACTGTGGGTAGTGATCAGCTTCAAGCCGTCATCAATCTGGCCATACCCCATCAGTTGGCAGACGTGAAGCCCCATATGCAGTACCTGCAACATATTGGCGGTGCCCAGCGGATACCAAGGGTCGAAGACGTCGTCATGGCCGAAACAGACGTTAATGTCCGCCGCCAGCATCTCCTTCACCCGGGTGATTCCGCGTCGTTTAGGGTAAGTATCAAAACGCCCTTGCAGGTGAATATTCACCAACGGGTTGGCAACGAAGTTGATACCAGACATTTTCAACAGGCGGAACAGCCGCGAAGTATAAGCCCCGTTGTAGGAATGCATTGCGGTGGTGTGGCTGGCGGTAACCTTGGTACCCATCTCCAGCTTCAGCGCCAACGCGGCTACGGTTTCCACAAAGCGGGATTGCTCATCGTCAATCTCGTCACAGTGAACATCCACCAGCCGATCATATTTCTGCGCCAAGGCGAAGGCCTTGTGCAACGATTCCACGCCATATTCACGGGTGAATTCAAAATGCGGGATAGCACCAACCACATCGGCTCCGAGCCGTAACGCCTCCTCCAGCAAGGCTTCCCCATTGGGATACGACATGATCCCTTCCTGTGGGAAGGCCACGATCTGTAGCGTGATCCAGGGAGCAACCTCCTGCCTGACCTCCAGCATGGCACGCAGCGCCGTCAGTGTGGGATCGGACACGTCGACGTGGGTGCGCACATGCTGTACGCCGTTGGCGATTTGCCATTTCAGCGTCTGCCAGGCGCGTTGCTTGACGTCTTCATGTGTGAGCAGTGCCTTGCGCTCCGCCCAACGTTCAATGCCTTCAAACAGCGTACCGGACTGGTTCCAGGCGGGTTGACCAGCGGTTTGCGTGGTATCCAGGTGGATATGTGGCTCGATAAACGGCGGCAACGCCAGGCCCCCCTCGGCATCCAACACGTCGCTACGCCACTCCAGCCCCTCCGGCTGTGGAATAAGATGCGCGATCCGCCCCTGCTCAATGGCCATCTGCCATCGCCCTTCATGCCCGCTCAGGCGCAGGTTATCGATAAACTTGACCGGATTGTTCGCCATTGCTTTACCTCTGTTCGGCTCACCATTTTGTTCATCATACTGGGCAACGGTGGGCAGACAAAGTCACCGCTCGGCTTTCCTCCCTCTCACTACTCCGCAAGGCGTACTTTTTTCAAAAACTGGCTCGATTCAGCTAAAGTTGAGTAAAAACCGCAACTTATCAAATATCGATAAAAATCATATATATACCACCTTAGAGGTATATAGGGGCTAGCTTGACCTGTATCAATAAACTGCCTTCCGGGAGGAATAAGGTACAGGCAGGAAATCAGAATTTTGAGGCAATAATGAGCAGAGTCCAACTCGCGGTCATCGGCAATGGTATGGTCGGCCACCGCTTTATCGAAGATCTGCTGGAAAAGGCAGACAAAGATCAGTTTGAGATCACCATCTTTTGCGAAGAACCGCGCATCGCCTATGACCGCGTGCATCTCTCCTCCTATTTCTCACACCACACTGCCGAAGAGCTTTCGCTGGTTCGCGAAGGCTTCTACGAAAAACAGGGCGTAAAAGTGCTGGTAGGTGAACGCGCAATCACCATTAACCGCGCCGAGAAAGTGATCCACTCCAATACCGGCCGCACGGTGTATTACGACAAGCTGATTATGGCAACCGGGTCCTATCCGTGGATCCCGCCAATCAAAGGCTCAGAAACCCAGGACTGCTTCGTTTATCGCACCATAGAAGATCTCAACGCCATCGAATCCTGCGCCCGTCGCAGTAAACGCGGCGCGGTGGTGGGCGGTGGCCTGCTCGGCCTGGAGGCGGCTGGCGCACTGAAAAGCCTGGGCGTGGAAACCCACGTTATTGAGTTTGCACCGATGCTGATGGCAGAACAGCTCGATCCGATGGGTGGCGACCAGCTGCGCCGCAAGATCGAACGCATGGGCGTCAAAGTCCACACTGGCAAAAACACCACCGAGATCGTCAACGGTGGCAAAAGCGCGCGTAAAACGATGCACTTTGCCGATGGCAGCGAGCTGGAAGTTGATTTCATCGTCTTCTCTACCGGCATCCGCCCGCAGGACAAACTGGCTCACCAATGCGGGCTGGCAACTGCCCCTCGCGGCGGTATTGCCATTAACGATAACTGCCAGACTTCCGATCCGGACGTGTACGCCATTGGCGAATGCGCCTCCTGGCAGCAGCGCACCTTCGGCCTGGTGGCTCCGGGCTACAAGATGGCCCAGGTAACCGCCGACCATCTGCTGAACCGTGAAAACAGCTTCCAGGGTGCCGATATGAGCGCCAAGCTGAAGCTGCTGGGGGTCGACGTTGGGGGCATTGGTGATGCGCATGCGCGTACCGAAGGCGCCCGCAGCTACGTCTATCTGGATGAAAGCAAAGAGGTGTATAAACGCCTGGTCGTCAGCGCGGACAACAAAACGCTGCTCGGTGCCGTATTGGTCGGTGATACCAGCGACTACGGCAACCTGCTACAGCTGGCTCTGAATAATATCGAACTGCCGGAAAACCCGGATAGCCTGATCCTGCCAGCCCATGCCGGCAGCAAACCGGCCATCGGCGTAGATTCACTGCCGGAAACCGCCCAGATCTGCTCCTGCTTCGACGTCAGCAAGGGCGATATCATCAAAGCGGTGAATATGGGTTGCCATACCGTGGCGGCGATCAAGGCCGAAACCAAGGCCGGCACCGGCTGTGGCGGCTGTATTCCGCTGATCACCCAGGTGCTGAACGCCGAGCTGAGCAAACAGGGTATCGAAGTTAATCATCACCTTTGCGAACACTTTGCCTACTCTCGCCAGGAGCTATACCACCTGATCCGGGTTGAAGGCATCAAAACCTTCGACGAGCTGCTGGCGAAATATGGCAAGGGTTACGGCTGTGAAGTGTGTAAACCCACCGTGGGTTCACTGCTGGCCTCCTGCTGGAACGAGTATGTACTCAAACCACAGCACACCCCATTGCAAGATACCAACGACAACTTCCTGGGCAATATCCAGAAAGACGGCACCTATTCGGTGATCCCACGCTCTGCCGGTGGTGAAATCACCCCGGAAGGACTGATCGCCGTTGGCCAGATCGCCAAAGAATATAACCTGTATACCAAGATGACCGGTTCAATGCGTATCGGCATGTTCGGCGCGCAGAAAGATGACCTGCCAGCGATCTGGAGCAAGCTGATCGCCGCCGGTTTCGAAACCGGTCACGCCTACGCCAAGGCGTTGCGGATGGCAAAAACCTGCGTCGGCAGCACCTGGTGCCGCTATGGCGTGGGGGACAGCGTCGGCTTTGGCGTACAGCTTGAACACCGTTACAAAGGTATCCGTACCCCACATAAAATGAAGTTTGGCGTCTCCGGCTGTACCCGCGAATGTGCCGAGGCACAGGGTAAAGATGTCGGCATTATTGCCACCGAAAACGGCTGGAACCTGTATGTCTGCGGCAACGGCGGGATGAAACCGCGTCATGCCGACCTGTTGGCAGCCGATCTCGACAACGAAACGCTGATGCGTTACCTCGACCGTTTCATGATGTTCTACATCCGCACCGGCGATAAATTGCAGCGTACTTCGGTCTGGCTGGAAAGTCTGGAAGGCGGCATCGATTACCTGCGCAAGGTGATTATCGACGACAAGCTGGGCATCAACGCGCAGCTGGAAGCCGAAATTGCTCGCCTGCGTGAAGCGGTGATCTGTGAATGGAAAACCACCGTCGAAAACCCTGCCGCTCAGGTGCGTTTCGCCCACTTTATCAACAACAGCCAGCGCGATCCTAACGTTCAGGTCGTGAGCGAGCGCGAACAACATCGCCCAGCGCGCCCGGATGAACGCATTCCGGTCACCTTGTTGGCAACCGAGGAGAACAACGCATGAGCCAGTGGATCACCGTTTGCCCCATCGCCGACATCCTGCCCGCTACCGGCGTGTGTGCGCTGATCGGCAACCAGCAGGTGGCAATATTCCGCCCCTATGCCGATGAGCAACTGTTTGCCATCAGCAATATCGACCCGTTTGCCCAGGCCAGCGTACTTTCTCGCGGCCTGATCGCCGAGCATCAAGGTGAGCTGTGGGTCGCCAGCCCATTGAAGAAACAGCACTTCCGCCTGCGCGATGGCTTCTGCCTGGAAGATGAGAGCCGCTCCGTGGCCAGCTTCGACAGCCGGATAGTCGACGGCCTGGTTCAGGTAGCTGCTAAGTAATCATCCCCCCTCTCCCAGCTGGTACGGTGCAGAGGTCAGGGTACAGAGTCAAATTGTGGCACGTTCGGTCCCCTCTCCTGAGGGAGAGGGTTAGGGTGAGGGCGTTTCTTTTGGCTAAACTGCCTCCCCTAATGACACGCAAACTGTTTATTTTTAATTTCCAGGGAAATCTATGTTCACCGACACCATCAACAAATGCGCGGCCAATGCGGCCCGCATCGTCAAGCTGGCCAAAGAGAGCCCGCTCGGCTTCTGGATCAGTTCCGCCATGGCCGGGGCCTACGTCGGCCTTGGCATCATTCTGATCTTTACCCTCGGCAACCTGGTGGATCCGTCCATCCGCCCGTTGGTGATGGGTGCCACCTTCGGTATCGCACTGACGCTGGTGATCATCGCCGGTTCAGAGCTGTTCACCGGGCACACCATGTTTCTGATGCTGGGCGTCAAGGCCGGTACTATCAGGCAGAGCCAGATGTGGGCCGTACTGCCACAGACCTGGTTGGGTAATCTGTTGGGCTCCGTCCTGGTGGCGCTGATGTATTACTACGGCGGCGGTAGCCTGCTGCCGATAGACACCAGCCTGGTGCATACCGTGGCGCTGGCAAAAACCACCGCACCGGCAGAAGTGCTGTTCTTCAAAGGCGTGCTGTGTAACTGGCTGGTTTGCCTGGCGATCTGGATGGCGTTACGCGTTGAAGGCGCGGCCAAGTTCATCGCCATCTGGTGGTGTTTGCTGGCGTTTATCGCTTCCGGTTACGAGCACTCGGTAGCCAACATGACGTTGTTTGCCCTGTCCTGGTTTGGTCATCACAGTGAAGCCTATACCCTGAGCGGTATCGGCCATAACCTGCTGTGGGTGACGCTGGGCAACATGGTTTCTGGTGCCGTCTTTATGGGCCTGGGTTACTGGTATGCTACGCCGCGCGCCCAGCGCCCGCAGGTGGAAAAAGCCGCCGCACGCCAGACCGCATAATCAATTTGGGGGTGAATGTTCGCCCCCGTTAGCCACTTCCCCGAGGATTGCCGATGGATTACTTACCCATTTTCTGCCAACTGCAACACAAAGCCTGCCTGCTGGTGGGCGGCGGGGAAGTCGCCGAACGCAAGGCTCGCCTGCTGCTTGCAGCGGGTGCGCAGTTAACCGTCAACTCGCTCCAATTCAGCGAGCAATTTCTTATCTGGGCCGAACAGGGCCAGGTGACGTTGGCCGAAGGCGAGTTTTCAGCAGACCTGCTGGCAGAAAAATGGTTGGTGATTGCCGCTACCGATCGGCTGGAAGTGAATGCGCTGGTCTATCAGTGTGCCAACCAACAACGGGTGTTCTGCAACGTGGTGGACGACCCGAAACGCGCCAGCTTTATCATGCCTTCGATTATCGATCGCTCACCGATTATGGTGGCCGTTTCTTCCGGGGGCAAAGCCCCGGTGCTGGCACGCCTGCTAAGGGAAAAGCTGGAAGCTATTTTACCGCAACATCTTGGTCAACTGGCTCAGTTGGCAGGAAGTCTACGCCAACGGGTGAAGCAGCGGTTTGACAGTATCGGCGCTCGCCGCCGCTTCTGGGAAAAACTGTTCGTGCACGACAGATTGGCGCAGTCTCTGGCCAACGGTGACACCCCACAGGCTGAACAACAAATCGAGCAGCTGTTTGCCGAGCGCCCTGAAGAACAGGGCGAAGTCGTGCTGGTGGGCGCAGGGCCAGGTGATGCCGGCTTACTGACGTTGAAAGGTCTGCAACAGATCCAACAGGCTGACGTGGTCGTTTACGACCGGTTGGTCTCTGAAGAAATCATGACCCTGGTGCGCCGCGATGCCGAGCGTATCTTTGTCGGCAAGCGTGCCGGACACCACTGCGTTCCCCAGGAGCAAATCAATCAGATCCTGGTGGAGCAGGCCAAACGAGGTCTGCGCGTCGTCAGGCTGAAAGGGGGCGATCCCTTCATCTTTGGCCGGGGTGGCGAGGAGTTGGAAACGCTGGCAGAAGCAGATATTCCCTTCTCGGTGGTACCAGGCATCACTGCCGCTTCAGGTTGTTCGGCTTACAGCGGCATTCCCCTCACCCACCGCGATCATGCGCAAAGCGTGCGTCTGGTAACAGGGCATGCCAAGGCCGATGGTGACCTGGATTGGGCGCAACTGGCCGCCAAGCAGCAGACGCTGGTGTTCTATATGGGATTAACCCAGGCGGCAGAAATCCAACAACAGTTAATCGCCCATGGTATGGCCACCTCAATGCCCGTAGCCTTGGTCGAGAACGGGACCTCAACTCGCCAGCGGGTAATTGAAGGCGAACTGGCGCAACTGGGCGAATTAGCCAGGCAAGCCGCCAGCCCGAGCCTGATTATCGTTGGCAGCGTCGTCAGCCTGCGCAGCAAGCTGAACTGGTTTGCCAGCCGGGAAATACCGGCAGACCTCAGTAAAATGGCATAGATCCCCCCTCATCCCGCCCTTTCCCTCTGGAGAGGGCGCTAATCCAGCGCGATGAAGTTAAACGCCAGTTAAACAACAACCCCGTTAATGACCAGCAGATTAACCATAAATGGTCACAAAACGTACTGACAGGTAATGATAAATCCGCGAAATTGACAATTACATAACATTTAGGCAGCAATTTAGATCTTGATCTGTTCAAGTGAGGTGGTTATTTTTCACCCTCTTTTCTGTTCATTATTTAATCACGACTATTGTTATGACATTGAAACCTTTCGCTACTTACAGCCTGCTTATCCTCACGATCCTGCTGGCTAGCCCGGCATTTTCAGCCCCCTTCAAAGGCGGGAACACCGTAACCCAAAAAACGTCCATCCCGGATGAAAAGGAAATGCGTGACAGGATCCTTTCCGAATTCGCCCAGTGGGAAGGTGTGAAATACAAGCTGGGTGGCGCATCGAAAAAGGGGATCGACTGTTCGTCGCTGATGCAGGAAATCTATCATGCAGCCTTTGCAGATACGCTCAATGAGCGCCTGCCCAGAACCACGGCCCATCAGATTAACCACGGCGTGAGGACAACCCGTGCTGAACTCCGGCCTGGCGATCTGGTGTTCTTTCGAATGACGCCCGCAGAGCGTCATGTGGGGGTTTACATCGGCGATACACAGTTCGTGCATGCTTCAACCAGCCAGGGCGTGAAGATTTCCAGTCTGCAAAATGACTACTGGAAGAAACGCTACACCACCGCACGCCGCGTCATTGTGTAACCTGCGCAATTTTCGCCCACTTTATCAGCTATTTAAGACAGCCCTCTTCCAGGATATAGACCGGAGATCTCATGAATGGTTGTTTGGGGAAAGGGAGCTAGTTCGTAACTGCTTTCAGGTGCAGGAGATCATTTGTAGCACATACAGTCCCCTCTCCCTGTTGGGAGAGGGTGAGGGGCATTACGTTACGGATGCGGTACAAAACCGACGGCTTCATACACTTTCGCCAAGGTTTCCTGCGCACGAGCACGGGCTTTCGCCGCGCCATCACGCATCACCTGCTGTAAAAGAGCCTCATCGTTACGGAAACGGTGATAGCGCTCTTGCAGCTCAACCAGCATGCCCGAAACAGCCTCTGCCACGGCACCCTTCAGGTGTCCATACATCTGGCCTTCAAACTCGGCTTCCAGCTGAGCGATGCTCTTGCCAGTCACGCCGGAAAGGATATCCAACAGGTTGGAAACCCCTGCTTTATTGGCAATGTCGTAACGGATCACCGGTGGATCCTGGGAATCGGTCATCGCGCGTTTGATCTTCTTGGTCACCGCTTTCGGATCTTCCAACAGGCCAATCACGTTGTTACGGTTATCATCCGACTTGGACATCTTTTTAGTCGGCTCTTGCAGTGACATGACGCGTGCACCGGATTTCGGAATAAACGGCTCCGGCACTTTGAACACGTCACCGTACAGCGCGTTGAAGCGCTGGCCGACGTCACGGCTCAGTTCCAGATGCTGCTTCTGATCTTCACCGACCGGCACCTGATTAGTCTGGTACAGCAAGATGTCCGCCGCCATCAGTACCGGATAGCTGAACAGGCCGGCATTGATGTTTTCCGCATAGCGTGATGACTTGTCTTTGAACTGGGTCATGCGGCTCAGTTCACCGAAGTAGGTGTAGCAGTTCAGCACCCAGCTCAGTTGAGTATGTTCCGGCACGTGGGACTGCACGAAGATGGTGCTTTTCTCTGGATCGATACCACAGGCCAGGTACAGCGCCAGCGTATCCAGCGTGGCCTTACGCAGCTGTTGTGCATCCTGACGCACGGTGATGGCATGCAGATCGACGATGCAGTAGATGCAATCAAACTCGTCCTGCAACTGCACCCACTGGCGCAGCGCCCCCATGTAGTTGCCGATAGTCAGTTCACCGGACGGCTGCGCGCCGCTGAAAACGATGGGCTTACTCATAGTTAAATTTCCCGATCTTCTAAAGATGACAGCCCAAGTGCGGGCAACAAATCGGCGAAGCGCTCCAACACGCGGTCGGGGTGGCTCAGGGCGATCGCTTCACCGTAGTTATATCCGTAAGTCAGGCCGACGCTCGGGCAACCTGCCGCCTGCGCCGCCTGGATATCATTGCGCGAATCCCCGACGAACAGCACTTCACTGGCCCGCAGGCCCAGCTTGCCGAACACCAGATACAACGGTGCTGGGTGGGGTTTCTTCTCCACCACGTCGTCACCGCCGATGATCAGCGAGAAAAAGTCGTTAATGCCGAGCGCCACGAGCAAAGGGGCAACAAAGGGGGTCGGCTTGTTGGTGACCAGCGCCAGCGGGTAGCCAAGCTTGGCCAACTGGCTCAGCGTCTCTGTCACCTGTGGGAACAGGCGGCTGCCGCTCTCTACGGTTTGCGCATAGAAATGGTCGAAACGTTGACGCATTTGCAGGCACTGCTCAGGCGTGGCTTCTACCTCAGCCCAGCGCAGCGCTCGCTGAACCAGCACATCGGCACCGTTACCAATCCAGGTGCAGACCAGAGCCTCACCGGCCTGCGGTAAACCCATTTCCGCCAACGCCAGATCGATTGCTGCCGCCAACCCTGGCGCGCTGTCTACCAGCGTACCGTCAAGATCGAAGGCCAGGCCGCGGATAGCGCTAAAATCAGCCATGACTCACCTTTGCCAGCTCACTGCGCATTTGGTCGATCACCGCGCGGTAATCCGGCTTGCCAAAGATGGCCGAGCCTGCCACGAACATATCCGCGCCCGCTGCGGCGATCTCGGCAATGTTGTCGACCTTCACGCCGCCGTCCACTTCCAGGCGAATATCGCGGCCGCTTTCGTCGATCAGTTTGCGGACCTGACGCAGCTTGTCTAAGGTGCCGTGGATAAAGGATTGGCCGCCAAAACCGGGGTTGACCGACATCAGCAGGATCACGTCGATCTTGTCCATCACGTAATCGAGATAGCTCAACGGGGTCGCTGGGTTAAACACCAGGCCAGCCTTGCAGCCGTTCTCTTTGATCAGTTGGATGGTACGGTCAACGTGTTCGGAGGCTTCAGGATGGAAAGAGATATAGGTTGCCCCAGCCTTGGCAAAGTCCGGCACGATACGATCGACCGGTTTTACCATCAGATGGACGTCAATCGGTGCGGTAATGCCGTACTTGCGCAAAGCTTCGCACACCATCGGCCCAATCGTCAGATTAGGCACGTAGTGGTTATCCATCACGTCAAAATGCACCACATCGGCACCGTCGGCCAACACCTTGGCAGTATCTTCACCCAGGCGGGCAAAATCTGCAGACAGAATGGACGGGGCAATCAAAAACTTTTTCATCCGCTTCTCCAAACGTAGGGTTCGAGTTATTCAGCTTATTTTGTACAGCGCCAGCAGTTCGTTCACTTTACTACGGCCTAAAATATTGCGGCTGATGGTGCGGCGAGCCTTCACCACATGCAGCGAAGCATGCTGGTACCAGTCACGCGTCAGCTCGGTATCATGGTTGGAAATCAACACCGGCACCTGACTTTCGACCGACAGCCGATGCGCAATGCGTGCCAGCCCTTGTTGATCGGCCAGGCTAAAGCTGTTGGTGTGATAAGCGGTAAAATTCGCCGTTGCTGACAGAGGGGCATAAGGCGGGTCGCAATACACCACGGCCCCCTGAGTCGCCTTCACCATGGTATCGTGATAGTGCTCGCAGACAAAAGTGGCATTGCGTGATTTTTCAGCAAACCAATACAGCTCTTCTTCCGGGAAGTAGGGTTTCTTGTAGCGCCCAAACGGCACGTTGAACTCACCACTCAGGTTATAGCGGCACAGACCGTTATAACAGTGACGGTTCAGATACAGAAACAGCAGCGCACGCCGATACTCATCGGTGGTGGTGTTGAACTCTTCACGCAGCAGGTAATACTGATCCGAGTTGTTGAACTCGTCGGTGAAAAGCAGGCGAGCGTCGCGTACGAAGTCATCCGTACGCAGCTTAACGATGTTATACAGGCTGATAAGGTCGCTGTTGATATCGGCGAGAATATAAGCCTCATACTCTGTGTTCAGGAAGACTGAACCCGCGCCCACGAAGGGTTCGATTAAGCAGTCACCCTCTGGTAAATGACGACGGATCTCGTCTATCAGCGGGTATTTTCCACCAGCCCATTTTAAAAAAGCGCGGTTTTTCTTCATGCCGTCAGTTAGCTACTTATTACAATTCAGAGCGGCGGATATGTACTCTGCTTCAGACAGCACATCAGCGCACAAAATTAATGATTATTTTTTCAGGTCTTGCTGCACTTGCTGTACAGGACGGACCCATGGTTTTTTCGCCTGCACTTCCGCCGGAAGCGTTGCGATGGCACGTTTGGCTTCCGCCGAAGAAGCGTAATTGCCGCTCACTAACACAAACCAGGGTTTACCATCACGCTTGGTCTCGTACACCATGTAGTGTGGCAAATTCTGTTGTTTGGCAAAGGCATTCAACGTATCGGAGCGTGAAGCACTGCTCAATTGCAGCGTGTAATGGCTACCCGGTGCGGTTTTCAGTGAACCTGCGCTGCCGGTCACCGCGCCACTCTTGCCGCTGGCAGGTGGAGTGTAAACCGTGGTGGTGGTCGCTGAAGGTTTGGCCGATGTTGCCGGTTTCGTCGTTGCTGCTGGCTTGCTGGCAGCGGCTTTATGCGGTTGCGCCGCGGTGTTATGCGCCGTCGAGCGTGCTGCGTCACGTGCGGCAGCACCGTTCATCACGGTAGCCGGAGCGGTTGGCAAGGCAGATACCGGAGCATTGATACTTTGCGTGGCCGCAGCGTCGACCTGGCCTTGCTGAGATGACAAGGCATCGGCCATGTTACCTGGCAGATCGACACGCTCACCAGCACCACCCTGTGGCGCTAAAGGTTGCGCTTCAGTCGGCGTACTGGAAATAGGTGGAACGTTAACCGTCTGAGGCTGAGAGGTGCTAACGCCGTTGTTATCGTTGGCATCGGTAGTCCCACCCGCAACGCCGTTGTTGCTGGTCGTCAGCGATGACGAACCCGACAGATTGATGTCACGGGTTGCCCCTTGCTGCGCAACCTCATGCTTGGTTGGGGCCTTAAGCGCCGAACCGATGCCGATGATCAGCAGTAACAGCACCAAAATGCCAATACCAATCATCATATGCTGCCGTGAAACGGCAAAACGCGGCCCAGTTGCGGCTGGCCGACGTGAACGCGAAGGACGGCGATCGCTGGTGTCAGGCCTGAGATCGTCTTCTGGTTTAAACTCATCCATCTGAAACCCTCCAACTAGAGGCAAAATCTCGCCATCCAGGACCCGGCATGGTTCGAGACTATTAACCCGATGATGGCAAAGCGACGTCTGTCTCGCTCTGCGCACAATATTTATAGAGTCTAACAGCAGCCAGGCTACTGTTGTAGCCCGCAAGCTCAAGCACTGCCGACCTGCGCCAAATTACGCCGTCCATGGAATTGCCCGGCGGGCAAGGTACCGCCCTGATAGCAGCAGAGTAACGGCTGCATATCGACCAGGCGAAACGTTAACGCTATTGAGTGTAACCGAGTTACGCGCGCTGTGTTGGCAAACAGTCGGCGATCGATGCCAGCACCAGCTCATGGGCAACACCGCCACGAACCTCTGCTGCACCAATGCGCGTCGGCAATACCAAACGCAACGCCCCTGCCAACACTTTTTTATCACGCAGCATGTGTGGCAGATAGGACTCAGGCGTCATCTCCTGCGGCCCGCAAACCGGCAACCCGGCGCGCAGTAGCAGCGTCTTGATCCGTTCGATATCGTCAGCCGAGAACTGGCCCAGACGACGTGCGGTTTCAGCCGCCATCACCATGCCAGCCGCTACGGCTTCACCATGCAGCCAGACACCGTAGCCCATTTCGGCTTCGATGGCGTGGCCGTAGGTATGGCCCAGATTGAGCAACGCCCGCAGACCGTTTTCACGTTCATCGGCGGCCACCACCTCGGCTTTCAATTCGCAACAGCGGCGGATGCAGTACGCTAACGCGTCCATATCCAACGCAACCAGCGCATCAATATTATTTTCCAGCCAGACGAAGAAATCACTATCGAGAATGATCCCGTACTTGATTACTTCCGCCAGACCAGAGGAGAGTTCACGCGCCGGTAAAGTACGCAGGCAGTTCAAATCTACTACCACCGATGCCGGTTGGTAGAAGGCGCCGATCATGTTTTTACCGAGCGGATGATTGACGGCGGTTTTGCCGCCAACGGAGGAATCCACCTGCGAGAGCAGCGTGGTAGGAACCTGGATAAAACGCACACCGCGTTGATAGCACGCCGCGGCAAAGCCGGTCAGATCGCCAACCACGCCACCGCCGAGGGCGATGAGCGTGGTGTCGCGACCGTGTGGCTTTTCCAGCAGCGCCGAGAACACCTGCTCGAGTACGGCCAGAGATTTATACTGTTCGCCATCAGGAAGTATCACCTGATCCACCACTACGCCGCCCTGCTCCAGTACCGTTCGGATTCGCTCCAGATACAACGGTGCCAAAGTCTGGTTGGTGACCAGCATCACCTGTTCACCCGCCTTGAGCGGCATAAAAGAAGCCGGATCGTCAAACAATCCGGCGGCTATGGTAATCGGGTAGCTACGCTCCCCAAGCGTTACGGTAATTCTCTCCATGTCGCGCTCAGTTCTCGGTGTGGTTTATCCCCGCCAACGCGGGGAACACAATCAGAATTTCCGCATTTGCCCGTGGCCAACACGGAAACCGCTATCAGTTACTTTCCAGCATGTTGATAATCTGGTTGGCAACCACTTTAGCGCTTTGATCGTCGGTGCGGATAGTGACATCTGCAATTTCTTCGTACAACGGATTACGCTCTCGAGCCAGCGCTTCCAGCACCTCACGCGGAGGAGAGTCTACCTGTAGCAGCGGACGCTTCTTGTCGCGCTGAGTACGGGCCAACTGCTTCTCGATAGTGGTTTCCAAATAGACCACGACACCACGCGCCGACAGGCGGTTACGCGTTTCACGCGACTTAACCGAGCCCCCGCCGGTAGCCAGCACAATCCCTTGCTTTTCCGTCAGTTCATTAATGACTTTTTCTTCACGATCGCGGAAACCTTCTTCCCCTTCCACGTCGAATACCCAGCCCACGTCAGCTCCGGTACGTCGCTCAATTTCTTGATCGGAGTCGAAAAACTCCATATTGAGTTGCTGAGCTAACTGACGGCCAATAGTGCTTTTGCCGGCACCCATAGGCCCAACCAGAAAGATATTGCGTTTCTCTGCCATGTTTTTCGGTATTACTAAGACAATTCGTTAATGATAACCCGCCCCGCCAATCAAATTAGCGGCGGGACCTAAACTGAAACCTCATGAGCGATAGTGCGAGATCAGACGAAAAATTATCTCAACACTCTTGGTAGTTTGGCAACCGAATAAATCACTATCCACGCCGCAGGAGGGAAACCATACGTTTTTAACGGCGTCTTATACCCTGTGGATCCCAGGTTTCAGCCTGGAAGACGACGGGTATCGCATTAACAAAAAAACCTCGGTGCTCAATTCGGTAACCCTTGTAAGCTAAATCTGCCGCAGCGTCAAACTCAGATGCCTGTAAGACGCGAAAAAAAGTGCATTTGCTTGCCAACTTTTAAACGTTTTCAACGGCTAGGATTTGGCACTGATACCCCATGAACCGAGCATTGCAGCGAGATCTTCGCGTGGAGTTTATCTGAAAACCTGGCGGGATGTCGTGATCTGACAGATTAACTGCAACTTTTGTCGGTTTTCCTCATTTAGCCACGTTGTCGTCCCTCGGGTTATTCAAACCTTGATCAGCGTCGGGGTGATGAAAATCACCAGTTCGCGCCTTTTGTGCTGTTTACTGCTGCGTTTGAACAATGTTCCCAGCAAGGGAACGTCGCCCACCCCCGGGACTTTCTCGGCCGCCTGGGTGCTCTGACGCTGAAAAATGCCCCCCAAGACGATGGTTTCCCCATCCTTCACCGTCACCTGGGTTTTAATCTCCTGTTTGTCGATCGCCAGCGCCTCTCCTTCGCCCTGTTTGATCGAACGCCCCGGCATATTCTGGCTGATCTGCAACGTCAGGGTGATACGGCCGTTAGGCAATATCTTTGGCGTCACTTCCATGCCCAGCACCGCGTCCTTGAACTCGATTGAGGTCGCCCCGCTGGAGCCACTCGATACTTCGTAGGGGATTTCCGTGCCCTGCTTGATGCTGGCGGTTTGCAGATGAGCGGTCAGCAGGCGTGGGCTGGCGATAATCTCCACCTGATTTTCCTGTTCCAGCGCCGACAGCTCCAGATCCAGAATGCGCCCGCTGATACGAGCCAGGTGAAAACCGCCCGTTATGGCGCTGTTCTCCACTGGCAGGCCAACGTTGAAATTGTCTATCCGCAGCGTTTTGGCTGGCCGTTCTTCTGCCGCCAGCCCCCAACGCACACCAAGCTCCCGCAGGTTCTCGCTGCTGATGGTGACAATATGGGCAGCCAACTGTACCTGTTCCAGCGGGGTATCCATCTCGGTTACCCAGGTTTTCAACTGAGCCAGTGCCTGCCTGGTGTCACGCAGCAGTAACGCATTGGTACGCTTATCCACCACTACGCTGCCACGCTCGGTCAATAATTTGCCCCGTTGGCTCTCCAGGCTTTGCGCGATCTCGCTAGCCTCCGCGTTTTGCAGCGTGATCGTCAAGTTATGCAATGGCTCCTGTTGCGCCAACGCCCGCTGCCGACGAAGCAGTTCCTGCTCATCCGGCAACGGCAAAACCATCATCACGTTACCCTCCAGCGTCATCGTCAGCTTGCCCATGCGTAACACTACCGCCAACGCCTGCTGCCAGGGGACATTGTCCAGCCGTAGCGTCAGGTTGGTATCGACGCCCTCGGCAGCAACCAGGTTCAGGTCTTGATACTCCGCCAGCGCCTGTAAGATCAGGCTGACCGGGGTATCATGGAACGCCAGCGACACCGGCTTTTCCTGCTGCACGCTCGCCATCACCGTCCAAGGCAGGGCCAACCACCCCACCAACAGCCACTGATATCCCTTCATTGCC
Source organism: Serratia sp. (in: enterobacteria) (assembly GCF_051654945.1). Lineage (GTDB taxonomy): Bacteria > Pseudomonadota > Gammaproteobacteria > Enterobacterales > Enterobacteriaceae > Chania. Next base: position 159,461 of record NZ_JBOFZA010000037.1, on the reverse strand, counting down.
TTTCCTTAGGTTTGTTACCCAACGTCAGTACCACATGGCGCGCACGTGGCTGGCATGCCTCTGCCCTCTCCTGCTCAGCAAGCTCGAGCTGACGGGGCAGGATCTGCATCACTTGCCAATCGTCATCCAGCACCCGTTGCCGGGGTAACAACCCCAACCACTGCCCCTGCGGAGTAATCACCCAGCCATAGCGCAAATCTGGCGTACCGATAACCCCTTTCAGCCGCCACCCCGCAGGTGAAACGCCAGGATCGGCGCAGACCGCCGTCAACGGCGGCTGGAACGGATCGCGATACTGCCCGGCCCACAGCGGGGCCGAAAACAGCAGCAAAAACCACCACGCCTTACTCATCCACCACCTCGGCTGAGCTCACAAGCGTCAATTGGGTGATTAGCCCTTCGGGCTGCCTCTCGATTTTCATTTGCCCGATCCTGCGGGTGGCGGGCAACTCCTCCAGCAAGCGCAGTAAACCGCCAAAATCCAGCTGCAAGCCGATCGTTTGCCGGGCTGGCTTATCCTGCTGTTGCAAACGCAGCAGCCGCCCCCCAAGTTGATAGAGATGGCTACCGAGATCCGTTGTTTCCACAAGATCGTTCAACGCCCGCTGCCCCAAACGCTGTTCCAGATCGACCAGCGGCGGCAACCGGCTCAACTGCTGCTGACGCTCTGCAATCTGGAGCTCCAACTGCTGACGTTGTTCATCCAACCTTTCCCACTGCTGCCATTCCCCAGCGATCAACCCGCTGCTGGCCAACAGCCCAACCCCGGTTAATACCAGCCATTGTGCCGCCAGCAGTTGCCAGCCTGGCCTGGCGAGCCAAGGTATCAGCCAATCTGCCAGAGGTTTATCCATCTTGCCTCCAACGTGCCGCGAGCGTGAACGCCAGCCCGTTCTCCTTGCTCTGCGTGACTTCAACCAGATGGCAACCCTGCAACAAAGGCAGCGCGGCCAGCCGCCGTTCAAAGGTGACAATCGCCACATACGGCCCACCTTGCCCCCGTAACAAAATCCCCTTGGCGTTTTCTTCAAACCCGGTGAGCCACAACGTGTCAGGCAGCGTTAGCGAGAGTTGCTGCAATAGCGACAGATAACGCAGGTTCTGCGTGCGATTGTGCTGGTAACGAGCATCTTCTGCAGCCAAACGCGCCACTTCGGCCATCAGTTGCTGCGTCTGCTGAATGCGCCCCGCCAGTTCGCTGTGTTGCTGCGTCAGGCTCTGTAGTAAAGCGTGTTGCCGAGCCTGTTGGTAGCGCAGCAAACCGTAAACTGCCACCAGTAACGCCAGTACCAACAGCAACTGAGCAACGAAGCAGCGTAGCCAGAAGGTGTAGCGTTGCCGCTGCCGTCTGAGGCGCCAAGGTAGCAAATTGACTTGATACATCAGGAATCCTCACGGCGCAGCGCCAACCCGCCAGCCAGCACAAACGCCATCGGCTGAGCGGGCAACGGCGGGTATAAGCGGCTGAAAGCCGTGAACGGGGACCACGGCATGGTCCCTTCCGGCGAGGCTTCGTCCAGTACGCTGCTGTAATACACCTCTTTAGCCCCCAAGAGAGGGCTGGCGGAACGCATGGCCGCCAACGCCTGCTTGACGCTGGCGGCCTCCCCCACAGGCAGAACGCCATAGGTAAAGGGCATCGCTCGCGGTGCTACCCATAACCATTCCGACTCCAGGCGATGCAGCAGCCCGGCATCGGCCGCCAGGCCAGCAAACGCCGCCATCATACTGAGCGCATTGGGCGCGATGTCGATCACCTGGGGGTAAAGATCCGCCAGTTGCAAACAGTGCAGCCATTGTTGCAGTTCCTGTTGGCGGGCTGCGGTGAGCAGCAATTGATGGGTATTGGGCTGCGCCTGACGGTAATCCATGGCCAGCGTCTGGCTGTCCAGCGGGAACTGTTTCAGGCCCTGAGTGGTGATGTAGTCATGACGAACCGGTTCCTGCAAACGGAGATCCGGCAGGGGCAACGTCTGCTGTAGAACCCGCTGCGCGGGTAAAGCAATGCGTAAGGAAATATGTCTTGGTAACCGGTTCCGCCACTGCTTGAGCACCGCCACCAGCGTTTCAGAACTTTCCAGATATCCCTCACGCAGTGCCGAATCTGGCAAAGCCTGCTGCCACCAGTGGCGTAATTGCCACCCGTTGCGACGCCGCTGTGCGGCCAGCGCTCTGATGCAGTGACCCTGGATATCCAACCCCACCTGCCACGTTTGAGAAAACATTTTTCACCCGCCTCCTGACCCTCAGATAACAAAAGAACATATCCATGTTGCAGGCTTGCCTTTATACTACCGCGCGGTTGTTTATAAACTGCCCAATTGACATGAAATGGGAAATCTCAGGTGAAGTTCGTAAAGTATCTTTTAATCCTTGCAGTGTTTTGCATCGTGCTGGGAGCAGCTTCGATTTTTGGCTTGTACAAATACGTCGAGCCACAGCTGCCCGATGTCGCAACGCTGAAAGACGTGCGGCTACAAATCCCGATGCAGGTTTACAGCGCTGAGGGCGAACTGATCGCCCAATATGGTGAAAAACGCCGTATTCCTCTCAAGCTGGACCAAATTCCGCCGGTGATGGTGCATGCCTTCATCGCCACGGAGGACAGCCGTTTCTATGAGCATCACGGGGTCGATCCCGTTGGTATCTTCCGTGCTGCGTCGGTCGCGCTGGTTTCCGGCCATGCCTCGCAGGGGGCCAGTACCATTACCCAGCAGTTGGCCAGAAACTTCTTCTTGAGCCCGGAACGCACCTTGATGCGCAAAATCAAGGAAGTCTTCCTGGCAATCCGCATTGAACAGATGCTGACCAAAGACGAAATTCTTGAGCTGTATCTGAACAAAATCTATCTGGGTTACCGCGCTTATGGCGTGGGTGCCGCCGCGCACGTCTATTTTGGCAAAGAGGTCAGCCAACTGACGCTGAGTGAGATGGCGACCATTGCCGGGTTACCCAAGGCTCCATCCACCTTTAACCCGCTGTACTCCCACGATCGCTCCGTAGCGCGTCGTAATGTGGTGCTATCGCGGATGCTGGATGAGCGCTACATCACCCAGGCGCAGTACGATCAGGCCCGCAGTGAGCCTCTGGTCGCCAATTACCATGCACCGGAAATCAGCTTCTCCGCTCCTTATCTTTCAGAGCTGGCGCGTCAGGAGATGATCAAGCAGTACGGTGAAAACGCCTATACCGACGGTTACAAGGTCTACACCACCATCACCAAGCGGCTGCAACAGGGTGCGCAGGAGGCGGTACGTAACAACATTCTCAACTACGACATGCGCCACGGCTATCGTGGCCCGTCAAACGTGCTGTGGAAAGTGGGTGAACCAGCCTGGGATCAGAAGCAGATCGTCGATTCCCTGAAGAACCTGCCGACCTATGGCCCGCTGTCGCCTGCGGTGATCCTCCAGGCGGATGCCGAACAGGCTACCGCCATGCTGTCCGATGGCAGCCGTATTGCGCTACCTATGTCCGGTATGCGCTGGGCACGCCCGTTCAAGAGCGATACGCTGCAAGGCTCCACGCCGAAGCGCGTCACCGACGTGGTGCAGCCAGGCCAGCAGATTTGGGTACGCAAGGTTAACGAGAACTGGTGGCTGTCACAGGTACCGGACGTGAACTCGGCGCTGGTGTCGCTCGATCCTAACACCGGTGCCGTCAAGGCGTTGGTCGGTGGCTTCGACTTCAACCAGAGCAAGTTCAACCGCGCCACCCAGGCGCTGCGTCAGGCAGGTTCCAACATCAAACCTTTCCTGTACACCGCAGCGATGGATAAAGGCCTGACGCTGGCCACTATCCTCAACGATCTGCCGATTACCCGTTGGGATGCCGGTGCCGGTACCGACTGGCGGCCAAAAAACTCACCGCCAACCTATGACGGCCCTATCCGGCTGCGCCAAGGTCTTGGCCAATCGAAGAACGTGGTAATGGTGCGTGCCATGCGTGCCATGGGCGTGGACTATGCCGCCGAATATCTGCAACGCTTTGGCTTCCCGGCACAAAACATTGTGCATTCGGAATCGCTGGCGTTGGGTTCGGCTTCGTTCACCCCGATGCAGGTGGCCCGAGGCTATGCGGTATTGGCCAACGGCGGCTATCTGATCGACCCTTACTTCATCACCAAGATTGAAGACTATACCGGCCAGACGGTGTTCGAAGCCAAACCGAAAGTGGTCTGTGAAAGCTGCAACCTGCCGGTGATCTACGGCGATACGCATCGCGCAGCCATGCTTTCCGACGATAACGTTGAGAACGTGGCGGTATCGCAGGAAGGCAACAATGCCAACGTGCCAATGCCACAGCTTGAGCAGGTCACCCCGGCGCAGGTACAGCAGGATAACGATCAGCAATATGCGCCACATGTGATCAGTACCCCGCTGTCGTTCCTGATGCGCGATGCGCTGAACTCCAATATCTTCGGCGAACCGGGTTGGATGGGGACGGGCTGGCGAGCGGGCCGCGATCTGAAACGCCATGATATCGGTGGCAAAACCGGCACCACCAACAGTTCGAAAGATGCCTGGTTCTCTGGCTATGGCCCAGAGACGGTGACATCGGTGTGGATCGGTTTCGACGATCACCGCCGTAACCTTGGCCGAGCCAGCGCTTCAGGTGCCATTCCGGATCAGATTTCCGGCGGTGAAGGCGGTGCGAAGAGTGCCCAACCGGCTTGGGATGACTTTATGAAAGTGGCATTGGAAGGCATTCCAGAGCAGAAAGTCACACCACCGCCGGGGATTGTCAGCGTCACCATCGACAAGAGCACCGGCAAACTGTCCAATGGGGGCGGGGGTAGCCGTTCCGAGTACTTCATTGAAGGCACTCAGCCTACGGAATACTCGGTACACGATGCTGGAACCACCCTGACAGACCCGGGTGGCGAAAGCCACGAACTGTTCTAAAAACGACAATGGCCAGAGCAATCTGGCCATTTTTATATCTCGAACGGCCAGGCCGTTAGCGTGAACCCCGCAGAAACGCTTCTGTCAGGAACAGTGCGCTGACGTTACGCGCCTCACGGAAGTCCGGTTCCGCCAGCAGCGCCATCATGTTGGCTATCGGCCAACGTACCTGTGGCAGCGGTTCTGGCTCGTCCCCTTCCAGGCTTTGCGCATAGAGATCGTGCGCCAACACGATATTCATCTGGCTGGAAAAGTAGGAAGGCGCCATCGTCAGCTTGCTGAGAAAGTCGAAACGCCTGGCCCCGAAGCCGACTTCTTCCATCAGTTCGCGGTTAGCCGCTTCCAACACCCCTTCACCAGGATCGATCAGCCCTTTGGGGAACCCCAGCTCATAGGACTCGGTACCGACCGCATATTCACGGATCAACAGCAAATCATCCCCGATCACCGGCACAATCATCACCGCTTCGCGTTCCGAAGGGCGCATACGCTCATAGACCCGCCGTACACCGTTACTGAACTCCAGATCGACCGACTCAACGTTAAATAAACGCGAACGCGCGACCGTTTCGACTTTCAGAATTTTAGGTTTTTGCAGGTGTTTATCCATGATTGCCTCAACTAGGTTAACCACCTAATGCACTGAATAATCAGCGTCCTCAGGCAAATAACCAGGATAATAATATGCGCGTTGTGCCAGACAGCTTGGCGATCATCCGCTGGCTAAACTCGATCTTGATCACATTGTGCGTTAATGGGAACCCTTACCGCAACGAGCTTAGCCTGTAATTTACTTTTTTTTAACAAACCTGGCCAGTCACCCTCCCGTTGGCATAAAAGCGCATCGGCAAATAGGATAAACCCGATATCCAGCCAGGATCCGGATTGCTATGCTCACACAGGTAACAAAACGTACGGTGAAAGCCCGACGATAACCCTGAATGAGAGCCGGATAACAATTTAACGGCGAGTCATTCTATCTCTGGGCGGTTAACTCCGTATAATGTTTGGCTTTGCGGTTAAGACTGGCGGTTTCATGGGCGTAGGATGAGAATAGCATGAGCACAATAGCGTTGATATTGGCCTTAGCGCTTGCCTGCCTGATCGCTGCTGGCCTCTATTTGTGGTTTAAACTCCGCTCCCGGCCAGCCTTGGCAGGTATCCTGCCGTTCGTTAAACCTACCCACCGCAAGCTGACCCCTCAAGAGCGGGCAGCAATTGAATATTACCTCAACCAACAGAACCGTCTGGGCAACAAGCTGTTGCCAGGCTCCTCTTCGCTGCCTTCTGTCAGGCTGGCGCTGACCGCCCAAAGCGATAACGTCTACCCGATCACCCATGCCATCACCCGCTATGGCCTGGCCAGCGATGAACCCAATAACTGGCGCTACTATCTCGACTCGGAGGAGGTTCATCTTCCGCCGTTCTGGGAACAGTACATCAGCGCCGATAACCACGTCGAAGTGATCAAGACCCAAACGCTGCCGTTGGTGATCTCCCTCAACGGCCATTCGCTGCTGGATCATGTCCACGACAGCCCTCCTTCGCCGGTTGTTAGTGCAGCCCCAACCCGCAACGCCTCTATCCGCAAGGAAGAAAGCGAACATATAGAGCTGGTGAACATTCGCCAGGAAACGCGCGAAGAACATGCGCTCAACCGGCCGAACGGCGTCAAAGAAGCCGCCCTCATCTCGATTGCCCTGCTGCTGCTGTTCTTCAGCCTGATCAGCCCGGTGGTGGTGATCCCCTGGATTATTCTGGTGGCGGTGCTGATGATTGCCTGGGGTTGCTGGCAACTGCTGCGCCGCCCGACCGAAAAAGAGCTGAAAGAGGTGCACTGCCTGCGCGGTACGCCAAAGCGCTGGGGGCTATTCGGCGAGTCCAATCAAGGGCAAATCAATAATATCTCGCTGGGGATTATCGATCTGATCTATCCCCCGCACTGGCTGCCTTACCTGAGCGCGGATCTGGGGAAAACCACCAATGTGGATATCTACCTCAACCGGCAGGTGGTACGCCAGGGGCACTATCTTTCCCTGCATGACGAAGTGAAGAACTTCCCCTTGCAACAGTGGGGCAAGAACGCCGTGTTGGCGGCCAGCTCGCTCGTGGTGCTGTTGTTACTGCTAATCTACATTCCGCTCAGCCTGCCGGCTAAACTCAGCACAGCGTGGCTGCAGGGCGCGCAGAAAACGGAAGTCACCAGCGTTCAGGCACTGGAGGCCATCCCGCTGCATATCGGCGATAGGCTGAAAATTCAGGGCAATGGGATGTGCTACGTCCCTGCGGGTAATAACAGCACCAGCGCGCCTGGTTTTATGCCTTTCGACTGTTCGGGGGTCTACTGGAATACGGCCACCCCGCTCCCCCAGCCCGAGTCGGAAGTGATCGACAAGGCCGCCGCGCTGATGGCCACCATTAACCGGCAGTTGCACCCAAGCGGTGCCGAGCAGAAAGTAAATCCGCAGTTGGCCAGTGCAATTGAAAAATCAGGCATGATCCTGCTGGATGACTTTGCAGATATCGTGTTGAAAACGCAGGATCTGTGTGGTACGCAGGCCGACTGTGTGCGCTTGAAGAACGCGTTGGTCAACCTGGGTAACGTCAAAAACTGGGCCAGCCTGGTAAAACGGGCCAAATCCGGGGCGCTGGAAGGCGTTAACGTCCTGCTGCGGCCGGTCAGCGCCGAATCGCTGGAAAACCTGAGCAACGCGGCTACGTCAGCCTTCGTAATGCGGGAAACCCGCCAAGCGGCGGCTAGCCTCAACAGCCCACCGCCGGGCGGTTTCCTGATCACCAGCGACGAAGGCAAGCAGTTGGTGGACTATCCCCTGCCCAGCCAATCGCTGAACGAATACAACGCACTTGACCAATGGAACGAGCTGCAACGCCTTAGCAGCCTGTTGCTGCATACGCCGTTCAAAGCCAACGGGGTGATCACCAATATCTTTGTCGATGCCAACGGCACCCGGCATATCGCCCTGCATAGTGAACCGGATATCGTGACCCTGTGGCGCTATCTTGGCACCAGCCTGCTGTTGCTGGTGTTGGTCGTCGTGCTGGGTTACAACGCCTGGCAGTTGGTGCAACGCAGACGCAAAAACCAACATCGCCTCGCCGACATCCAGCGCTACTACGAGAGCTGCTTCAATCCACAGCTCACTCCGCTATCCATACGCCCGACGGCGTAGCCTCCATCCTGCCAACCGCTTATACTAGGCTCTGTATGTTTTATCATCTGTGGGCTGCCACGGCCCCAGCTATGGAGTTTTTACATGGTTCCCGAGTTTGACTGGCACGATATTGATACCGTACTGCTGGATATGGATGGCACCCTGCTGGATCTGGAATTCGACAGCCACTTTTGGCTCAAGCTGGTGCCACAGGCACTGAGTGAACAGCGCTCGATCCCTTTCGACGTGGCCAGCAAAATCATTAACGACGAATACCTGGCCGTGCAGCACACCATGAACTGGTACTGCTTCGATTACTGGTGCGAACGGCTGGATCTGGATATCTACCAGATGACCAGCGAAGTCGGTAACCGCGCCCGGCTACGTGAAGATACCCAGCCGTTTTTGCAGGCACTACGCGATGCCGGGCAGCGCACCATCCTGCTGACCAACGCGCATCCACACAGTCTGGCGGTGAAGGTTGAGCACACGGGTTTGGATCGACACCTTGATTTATTACTTTCCACCCACACATTTGGTTATCCGAAGGAAGATCAGCGTCTGTGGCAGGCCGTACAGCAGCAAACCGGTTTTGACCCGCAGCGCACGCTGTTTGTGGATGATGGTGAACCCATTCTGGATGCCGCCCGCAAGTTTGGCATCCGCTACTGCCTTGGCGTCCAGAACCCGGATTCCAGCATGGCGAGTAAAACTTTCCAGCGTTATCCGTCAATGAACGACTACCGCCAGTTGATACCGGCGTTGGAGCGGAGGGAGCAATGAAAGCCAAAGCAACACCGGATGAGGCCGTCCGCCTGGATAAATGGCTATGGGCCGCCCGATTTTATAAAACCCGCGCGCTGGCCCGCGACATGATCGACGGCGGCAAGGTGCATTACAACGGGCAGCGCGGCAAGCCGAGCAAAGCCGTTGAGATCAATGCCGAAATCAAGCTGCGGCAGGGAAATGACGAGCGCACGGTGATCGTGCTATCCCTCAACAGCCAGCGGCGCGGTGCCGACGAGGCGCAGCTGATGTATCAGGAAACCGAGGCCAGCATTGCCAACCGCGAGAAAGTAGCGTTGGCACGCAAGATGAATGCGCTGACCATGCCGCATCCGGACCGTCGTCCGGACAAGAAAGAGCGGCGCGATTTGATTAAATTTAAATTTGGCGAGCAGGAATAATCCCTCGCTGCACAGAGAGAAAACTATGTCCAACCATGACCAATTGCACCGTTACCTGTTTGAAAACTACGCGGTGCGCGGTGAGCTGGTTACCGTCAGCGAAACTCATCAGCACATCCTGACCAACCATGACTATCCGGCCCCGGTGCAAAAGCTGCTGGGCGAGCTGTTGGTCGCCACCAGCCTGCTGACCGCCACGTTGAAGTTCGACGGTGACATTACCGTTCAGGTGCAAGGTGACGGCCCGCTGAAGCTGGCGGTAATCAACGGCAACAATCGCCAGGAAATGCGTGGCGTAGCCCGTGTAGAAAGCGAAATTGCGGCCGATAGCACTCTGCACCAGATGCTGGGTAACGGCATTATGGTGATCACCATCACCCCATCTGAAGGTGAACGCTATCAGGGCGTGGTAGGTCTGGAAGGCGAAACGCTGGCCGAGTGTCTGGAAGGGTATTTCCGTCAGTCCGAACAGTTGCCAACGCGCCTGTTTATCCGAACTGGCGAAGCCGAAGGCAAACCAGCGGCCGCTGGCATGCTGTTGCAGGTGCTGCCAGCTCAGGATGGCAACGCCGATGATTTCGATCATCTGGTGCAATTGACCGCCACCATCAAGGATCAGGAGCTGTTCACCCTGCCGGCTAACGAAGTGCTGTATCGCCTTTACCATCAGGAAGAGGTCACGCTGTACGAGCCGCAGGATGTGATTTTCCGCTGCACCTGTTCGCGCCAGCGCTGTGCCGATGCCCTGATCACGCTGCCAGCGGAAGAAGTGGCCGATATGCTGGCACAGGATGGCAACATCGATATGCACTGTGATTACTGTGGTAATCATTATGTATTCGACTCGCTGGACATCGCCGCCCTCCACAGCGGCAATGCCGACGGCAACACCCAGCTGCACTAATCAATACCGCACTGTGACGTGCGTCGAGTTGTGACGCACGTCAGCCTCCGCCGTTTGCACGCTTGCTTTATTCCGTGGTCTACATCTCATAACGTAACTAAAAAACGTTTAATACGTTAAATATTTGATACCTATCGCGGTTACATCGCCATGGATCCCTACAATTGTCGCCAGAAATTCTGTGATCAAGGAGTAGTGACATGCGTGTTAATGGTATAACCCACCAGGATCTAGCCGCTTATGGAATTCATAACGTTGGTGAAATCGTTCACAATCCGAGTTATGAATTACTGTTTAAGGAAGAAACGGACCCTTCTCTGCAAGGGTTTGAGCGTGGTGTAGTCACCAATCTGGGTGCCGTGGCCGTCGATACCGGCATCTTTACCGGTCGTTCGCCAAAAGATAAGTACATCGTTCGTGACGATATTACCCGGGACACCGTCTGGTGGGCCGATCAGGGTAAAGGCAAGAACGATAACAAACCCCTCAGCCCTGAAGTCTGGGCAGATCTGAAAAAACTGGTCACCGAGCAGCTCTCCGGCAAGCGCCTGTTCGTGGTCGATACCTTCTGCGGTGCCAACGCAGACTCCCGCCTGAAAGTCCGCTTTATCACAGAAGTGGCATGGCAGGCGCACTTCGTCAAAAACATGTTTATCCGCCCGAGCGATGAAGAACTGCAAGGTTTTGAGCCTGACTTCGTGGTGATGAACGGCGCCAAGTGCACCAACCCGAACTGGCAGCAGCAGGGAATGAACTCGGAAAACTTCGTGGCATTCAACCTGACAGAGCGCATGCAGCTGATCGGCGGCACCTGGTACGGCGGCGAAATGAAGAAGGGTATGTTCTCCATCATGAACTACCTGTTGCCGCTCAAAGGCATCGCTTCCATGCACTGCTCGGCCAACGTGGGCGAGAAAGGCGACGTGGCGGTGTTCTTCGGCCTGTCCGGCACCGGCAAAACCACGCTGTCCACCGATCCGAAACGCCAGCTGATCGGCGATGACGAGCACGGCTGGGACGACGATGGCGTGTTCAACTTCGAAGGCGGCTGCTACGCCAAAACCATCAAGCTGTCGGAAGAGGCCGAGCCAGACATCTATCACGCCATCAAGCGTGATGCGCTGCTGGAAAACGTCACCGTATTGGCCGACGGCACCGTGGACTTCAACGACGGTTCGAAAACCGAGAACACCCGCGTTTCCTATCCGATCTACCACATCCACAACATCGTCAAGCCGGTGTCTAAAGCGGGCCATGCCACCAAGGTGATCTTCCTGACTGCGGACGCCTTCGGCGTACTGCCGCCGGTATCACGCCTGACGGCTAACCAGACCCAGTACCACTTCCTGTCCGGCTTCACCGCCAAGCTGGCCGGCACCGAGCGCGGCGTTACCGAACCCACGCCAACCTTCTCTGCCTGCTTCGGTGCTGCCTTCCTGTCGCTGCACCCAACCCAGTATGCAGAAGTGCTGGTCAAGCGTATGCAGGCGGCCGGAGCGCAGGCTTACCTGGTGAATACCGGCTGGAACGGTACCGGTAAACGTATCTCGATCAAAGACACCCGCGGCATTATCGACGCCATCCTCAACGGTGAAATCGATAAGGCAGAAACCATTACGCTGCCAATCTTCGATCTGTCGATGCCAACCGCCCTGCCAGGCGTTGATCCGGCGATCCTCGACCCACGTGCTACCTATGCCAACCTGGAGCAATGGGAAGAAAAGGCGCACGATTTGGCGAACCGCTTTATCACCAACTTCGACAAGTACACCGATACCCCGGCAGGCGCGGCACTGGTCAGCGCGGGTCCGAAACTGTAATAACGTTAATTACCCCCTAAGCCAAGGCGCGGACTCCGCGCCTTTTCTATTGGTGGTCGATTGGGATTAGTCGCTGATTTGCACTTGGCGTCGATTTGTCGGGGCGCTGCATGCTGCGCCCGTTAAAAGTTTAAGCGTTTTCTTTAGCAGGCGGATTGCCGCTGGCAGCTTCTTTCTTTTCGATCGGTAATGGGAGATAAGCCCGGATACGCAGCCCACCGCGCTCACTGGTGCCGATATCCAGCACACCGGCATGAGCATCAATAATACGCTGTACGATCGCCAGCCCTAACCCGGTACCGCTGGTGCTACGCGCACTGTCGCCGCGCACAAAGGGTTGGAACAGGTGCTTCAGCTCCTCCGGTTTGATACCGGGGCCATCATCTTCCACCTGGAACCAGCCGCGTTGCAGTTCACGCCCACTGCTGACCTTGATCCAGCCGTTGCCATAGCGCGCCGCGTTGACCACCATGTTCACTACCGCACGTTTGATCGATAGCGGATGCACATCCACCATCAACTCACCCGGCAGGATGTCGGTTTCAATCACCCGCTCGTAGCCGCTTTCTGCGGCCACCACTTCGCCCAGAATAGAATTCAGATCGCAAATTTCGGTTTGCATCTCCTGGCCGGTACGCAGGTAATCAATAAACTGTTCGATGATGGCGTTACATTCTTCGATATCTTTATTGATCGACTCCGCCAGATAGCCGTCTTGCTCGCTCATCATTTCCGTTGCCAGCCGGATACGCGTCAACGGCGTGCGCAAGTCGTGACTGACCCCTGCCATCAGCAATGTACGGTCGTCGGCCAACAGCTTCACCCCGGAGGCCATCTGGTTGAAGGCCCGGGTCACGGAGCGCACCTCAGAGGCACCATACTCGCGTAGCGGCGGCGGAATAATGCCTTTGCCTACCTGCAAGGCGGCATGCTCCAGCTCTACCAGGGGGCGGTTCTGAATGCGGATAAACAGCCAGGCCCCGCCTATCGCCAGCAACATAATCGCCAGGGTATAGCGGAACAGCGGCGAGAAATCGCCTTGATGGATTTCGGTCAGCGGGACGCGCACCCAGATATCCGGCTGTAACCAGGTTTTCAGCCAGACCACCGGGGAGTTTTTGTTCACCTCGACGCGGACGTCGGTCGGGCCTCCCAGTTGCTGGGCCATCTGCTGACTGAGGAATTGGTAGTGTTGCGCCCAGCGCAGGCCGCTCTCTTCCGCAGCCGCATTGGTGTAGAGAGAGATGCCCAGCTCGCGGTAAATCTCGCGGCGGAACGCTGGCGGCACCTCAAGCAAGGTGCCGTCCTCCAGTTGCAGCCGATCGGTCATCAGCATACGAACTTCGTATGCCAACACCTTATTGAACTGCTGCAGGCTGGGCAGGATGGCGAAGTTAAGCACCACCAGATAGGTCGTCACCAGGCTGACGAACAGCAAGGTGACGATCAACAGCAAAGTTCGGGCAAACGAGCTACGCGGTGAAAAGCGTAATCTCCTCATGCCTTACTGCCGTCCGGGACGAAGACGTAGCCAAGACCCCAAACGGTCTGGATATAGCGTGGATGTGCCGGATCTTCTTCAACCATGCGGCGCAGGCGCGAGATCTGCACGTCGATGGAACGCTCCATCGCACTGTATTCGCGGCCACGGGCCAGGTTCATCAGCTTATCGCGCGACAACGGTTCGCGTGGGTGGCTGACCAAGGCTTTCAGCACGGCGAACTCACCGCTGGTTAATGGCATAGGTTCATCTTCACGGAACATCTCGCGCGTGCCGAGGTTCAGTTTGAATTTACCGAAGGCGATCACCGCTTCCTCTTGCGAAGGCGCACCCGGCAGCTCGTTGGCCTGACGGCGCAACACCGCACGGATACGGGCCAGCAGCTCGCGTGGGTTGAACGGTTTAGGGATATAGTCATCGGCACCGATTTCCAGCCCGACGATACGGTCTACTTCTTCACCCTTGGCGGTCACCATAATGATCGGCATCGGGTTGCTTTGGCTGCGCAGACGACGGCAAATAGACAGCCCGTCTTCACCCGGCAACATCAGGTCTAATACCATCAGATGGAAAGACTCACGCGTCAGCAAACGATCCATTTGCTCAGCGTTGGCCACGCTGCGAACCTGGAAGCCTTGTTCGGTTAAGTAACGCTCTAAAAGCGCACGCAGGCGCATGTCATCATCGACGACCAGAATCTTGTGATTCTCTTGCATTGTCTGACTCCCAAAGGCTTTATTGCCTGATTCTAGACTGTGGCCCGCACTTATGCATTGGTACCGCTGGCGGCTATTTGGCAACAGCCTGTATTGTTCAAAAACTCCATCATTACTGACAGCGTTTAATGGTATATATTCTAGACGAAATTGTTACAAAGCTTATTCTTTTGCCCAAATATCAACAATTTTCACTTAAATCAGGGGCGCCGAACGGTAAAAAACTTCCCGCTGCGTATGATGTACACTCTTGGCAGAAAACCGCAATACTGGCGAATTGGCAGTGTACCTCAGGTTTATAAAAAAAACGCCACCGGATATCGTGACCGCTTTATGCGAGAATCGCCCACTTCCTGTGATTTGATGATGGATAACGATGAAAACATTGCTGATCACCCGTGAGGGTTACAACAAGCTCAAAAAAGAACTGGATTTCCTGTGGCGCGAAGACCGTCCGGAAGTGACCAAGAAAGTCACCTGGGCCGCCAGCCTGGGCGACAGAAGCGAAAACGCCGATTACCAATACAATAAAAAGCGGCTGCGTGAGATCGATCGCCGGGTGCGCTACCTCACCAAATGCCTCGAACAGCTGAAAATTGTCGATTATTCGCCACAGCAGGCGGGCAAGGTGTTCTTTGGTGCCTGGGTGGAGATCGAAAATGACGATGGCGATACCAAGCGCTTTCGCATCGTGGGCTATGACGAAATCTTTGGCCGCAGAGACTACATCTCCATCGACTCGCCAATGGCCCGCGCCTTGCTGAAAAAAGAGGTGGGGGACACGGCGACGGTTGAAACCCCGGCGGGCATTGCCTACTGGACGGTCAATGAGATCGAGTATGTCAAAGACGCCGAATAATTGCCCCTCACCCTAGCCCTCTCCCATAGGGAGAGGGGACCGAACATGCCACAACTCAACTACAGTATTCACCCTCCGCGCCTCCCTGCTACAGATTGACTCCCGCTCCAGATCCCGACGCCACACAGCTCCCTCTCCCTGTGGGAGTGGGTTGGGGTGAGGGGACAAACTGACCAGCATTAAGCCCTCCAGACTGGCATTTTTTCCCGGTAAAACGTATAACTGTTCCCCTATTGATTATCGCTGCTAACAGATACCTGACCTATGACTGATCCACTGAGCCGCATCATTGCCACCGAACTGCAGGCCCGCCCGGAGCAAGTTGACTCCGCCATCCGTCTGCTGGATGAGGGCAATACCGTGCCGTTTATCGCACGCTACCGTAAGGAAGTTACCGGGGGCCTGGATGATACCCAACTGCGCCAGTTGGAAACTCGTCTAGGCTATCTGCGTGAACTGGAAGATCGCCGCAAAACCATCCTCAAGTCCATTGACGATCAGGGCAAGCTGACCGAACAGTTGGCGGGGGCGATTAACGCCACGCAAAGCAAAACCGAACTCGAAGACCTTTACCTGCCCTACAAACCTAAACGCCGCACCCGTGGGCAGATCGCTATCGAAGCCGGTCTGGAACCGCTGGCCGACTCTCTGTGGCAGGATCCGCAACAGCAGCCAGAACCGCTGGCCGAAAGCTTTGTCGACGCAGAGAAAGGCGTGGCAGACGTCAAAGCCGCGTTGGACGGCGCGCGCTACATCCTGATGGAACGCTTTGCCGAAGACGCTACCCTGCTGGCCAAGGTGCGTGACTACCTGTGGAAAAACGCCCATCTGGTGTCCAAGGTTGTCGAGGGTAAAGAAGAAGAAGGCGCGAAGTTCCGCGACTATTTCGACCATCACGAACCTATCGCGCAAGTGCCTTCACATCGTGCGCTGGCGATGTTCCGTGGCCGCAATGAAGGCGTGCTGCAACTGGCGCTGAATGCCGATCCGCAGTTTGAAGAGACCCCGCGTGAAAGCCAGGGCGAGCTGATTATCACCAACCATCTCAACCTGCGTCTGAACAACGCGCCGGCAGATGCCTGGCGCAAATCCGTAGTTAACTGGACGTGGCGCATCAAGGTGCTGCTGCATCTGGAAACCGAACTGATGGGCACCCTGCGTGAGCGCGCCGAAGACGAAGCGATCAACGTCTTTGCCCGTAACATGCACGATCTGCTGATGGCAGCCCCGGCCGGTATGCGCGCCACCATGGGCCTGGATCCAGGTCTGCGTACCGGGGTTAAAGTGGCGGTGGTTGATGCCACCGGCAAGCTGGTTGCCACCGATACCGTTTACCCACACACCGGGCAGGCTGCCAAAGCCGCTGCGGTGGTGGCTGCGCTGTGCACCAAACACAAGGTTGAGCTGGTTGCCATCGGTAACGGCACCGCCTCCCGCGAGACCGAGCGTTTCTTTGCCGAACTGCAACAGCAGTTCCCGGATGTGAAAGCCCAGAAAGTGATTGTCAGCGAGGCTGGCGCTTCGGTGTATTCCGCCTCTGAACTGGCCGCGCTGGAATTCCCGAACCTCGACGTTTCGCTGCGTGGAGCGGTTTCCATCGCCCGCCGCCTGCAAGATCCGCTGGCGGAACTGGTGAAGATCGATCCTAAATCTATCGGCGTTGGCCAATACCAGCACGACGTCAGCCAAAGCCAGTTAGCCAAGAAACTGGACTCGGTGGTGGAAGACTGTGTGAACGCCGTTGGCGTTGACCTGAATACCGCCTCCGTGCCGTTGCTGACCCGCGTCGCTGGCCTGACCCGCATGATGGCGCAGAACATCGTCACCTGGCGTGACGAGAATGGCCGCTTCAGCAACCGTGAACAACTGCTGAAAGTGAGCCGTTTGGGGCCAAAAGCCTTCGAGCAGTGCGCGGGCTTCCTGCGTATCAACCACGGTGATAACCCGCTGGATGCCTCAACCGTCCACCCGGAAACCTACCCGGTGGTGGAACGTATCCTGGCCGCAACTCGCCAGGCGCTGCAAGACTTGATGGGCAACCCAAGCGCGGTGCGCAGCCTGAAAGCCAGCGACTTTACCGATGAGAAATTCGGCGTACCCACGGTCACCGACATCCTGAAAGAGCTGGAAAAACCGGGCCGCGACCCACGTCCGGAATTCAAAACCGCCACCTTCGCCGAAGGGGTAGAAACCCTTAACGACTTGCAGATTGGCATGATCCTGGAAGGCTCGGTCACCAACGTCACCAACTTTGGTGCCTTTGTGGATATCGGTGTCCACCAGGACGGCCTGGTACATATCTCGTCACTGGCGGACAAGTTCGTTGAAGATCCGCACACCGTGGTGAAAGCCGGCGATATCGTCAAGGTGAAGGTGATGGAGGTGGATCTGCAGCGTAAGCGTATCGCGCTGAGCATGCGCCTGGATGAACAACCGGGCGAAGGTTCCGCACGCCGTGGCGGGGGCAATAATAATGCTCCAGCACGCGATAAGACTTCACGCCCGGCGGCCAATAAGCCTAAACCACGCAACAGCACTCCAGCGGGTAACAGCGCCATGGGTGATGCGTTGGCCGCTGCGTTCGGTAAGAAATAATCTTCCTGCGAGCAGGGCGGAATAATTTCCGCCCTCTTCAACCGCTTTTTTTTGACTTTCGGCAACATAATGACGTTTTTTTTGCCTCTCGATTTTACGTTACCCTCTTCCTCTTCAAGCCGACTCCAACTCCACTTTATTAACACCCTTCTTAACACCGCGTTTTCAGGCTGGCTATTGTGCTGTAAACACAAATACTTACCCCTCTCATTTACAGCAAACGATGTTGCCAGCTCCGCGCGGTGAAACTCTCCAGCGCGCAAATGGGGTTACAACTGTTTCATCACCGCAAGAATATGCACAAATTCGCAACTTAATTAACCTTTTGCGCTCATTTGCAGTGCGTTGGGCTTAGTGCTAAAACTAAGGCAAGCGAGCCGCCTCTTTTAAATGAGTCGCTGCTTACAATTACCCACATATTCTGTATTGAATACGATAATGGTTATCACTATGATTCTGCGTATTCATTGCTCCGCTTTATGACTCGGCGCTTCTGGCCCCATACACCTTTTTACAGGTCGTCTGGGCAGCAAATGTTCTGAAGGTGGCATTCCTGTGGGAATTCCCAACGCATTGAGAAGGCAATATGCAGCTGCTCCCTAAACATACCTATAAAATTACCGGCTTCTCCAGCGAGATCAGCCCGGCGTACCGCCAGAAGTTGCTGTCGCTCGGCATGTTACCCGGTTCGCAGTTTGACGTGGTACGCGTGGCACCGCTGGGCGATCCGATAGAAATAAAAACTCGCCGCGTTAGCCTGGTATTGCGTAAAAAAGATTTAGATCTGATCCTGCTCGATGGCTAACCGTAACGCGCTGTCCCCGCCTCTGGCTGTTGCCGTGTGCAAACACGGCCGATAATTAATTCACTGATATCACGTTGGTTTATGAAAAAACTCACTATTGGCTTAATCGGCAACCCGAACTCGGGCAAGACAACGCTGTTCAACCAGCTCACCGGGGCGCGCCAGCGGGTCGGAAACTGGGCCGGGGTGACGGTTGAGCGTAAAGAGGGCCAATTTACGACGCCGCAGTCGCAGGTGACGCTGGTTGATTTACCCGGCACCTACTCGCTCACCACCATCTCCGAGCAGACCTCGCTGGATGAGCAGATCGCCTGTCACTACATCCTGAGCGGCGATGCGGATATGCTGATCAACGTGGTCGATGCCTCCAACCTTGAGCGTAACCTCTACCTGACGCTGCAACTGCTGGAACTGGGTATTCCGTGCATCGTGGCGTTGAACATGCAGGATATTGCCAAGAGCCAGAATATCGAGATCGATGTCGCCGCCCTTGCCGAGCGTCTCGGCTGCCCGGTGGTATCCATGGTTTCCACCAAGGCCGACGGCGTTGGCCTGTTGAAGCAGACCATCGACAACCATCGTTTCAATCAGCTAAAAGCGCTGGTGGCCTATCCGCCACTGCTGCTCAACGAAATTGCGACGCTGACTGAAGCCATGCCTCAACAGTTGCCCACCGAACAGCGGCGCTGGCTGGCCCTGCAAATGCTGGAAGGCGATATCTACAGCCATCAGTTGACCGGTAAAGCCACCGCACTACTGCCACAGGCCAGGCTGGCACTGCAACAGCTGCAACAGGAAGATCCCGCGCTGGTGATTGCCGATGCCCGCTACCAGTCGATTGCCACCCTCTGCGATGCGGTCAGCAACTCACAGCAGGCATTACCCAACCGCCTGACGGAAGTGCTGGATCGAGTGATCCTCAACCGCTGGCTGGGGGTACCAATCTTCCTGCTGGTGATGTACATCATGTTCGTATTGGCGATCAACATCGGCGGTGCGCTGCAACCGATCTTCGATCTCGGTTCAGCGGCTATTTTTATCCAGGGTATCCAATGGGTCGGTTATACCCTGCATTTCCCGCAGTGGCTGACCGTCTTCCTGGCTCAGGGCGTAGGGGGCGGTATCAATACCGTGCTGCCATTGGTCCCCCAGATCGGCATGATGTACCTGTTCCTGTCATTCCTGGAAGACTCCGGCTATATGGCTCGTGCGGCGTTTGTCATGGATCGCCTGATGCAGGCGCTCGGGTTGCCGGGTAAATCTTTTGTTCCGCTGATCGTCGGCTTTGGCTGTAACGTGCCATCCATTATGGGTGCACGTACCCTGGATGCCCCACGCGAGCGCCTGATCACCATCATGATGGCTCCGTTTATGTCCTGCGGCGCACGCCTGGCCATTTTTGCCGTCTTTGCCGCAGCCTTCTTCGGCCAGGATGGCGCGGGCGTGGTGTTCTCGCTGTATATGCTTGGCATCGTGGTGGCAATCCTCACCGGCCTGGTACTGAAATACACCATCATGCGCGGTGAAGCATCGCCGTTCGTGATGGAGCTTCCGGTTTACCACGTGCCTCATCTGAAAAGCTTGCTGCTGCAAACCTGGCAGCGCCTGAAAGGTTTCGTACTGCGCGCCGGTAAAGTGATTGTAATTGCCAGCATCTTTATTGGCGGCCTGAACAGCTTCTCGTTCAGCGGCCAACCGGTAGACAGCATCAATGATTCAGCACTGGCCTCCGTTTCCAAAGTGTTGACGCCGTTATTACAACCCATGGGCGTGCATAACGATAACTGGCAAGCCACCGTCGGGCTGGTGACAGGGGCGATGGCAAAAGAAGTGGTGGTCGGGACGCTCAACACGCTGTACACCGCAGAGAACATCACCAATGAGCACTTCGATGCCGCCAATTTCAATCTGCTTGATGAGCTGGGTGCTGCCGTTAATGAAACCTGGCAGGGCCTGAAGGACACCTTCAGCCTGAGCGTACTTTCCAACCCCATAGAAGCCAGCAAGGGTGATGGTGAAATGGGCGTTGGTTCCATGGGCATGATGAGCAGCAAATTTGGCACCTCAATCTCGGCCTATAGCTATCTGATCTTCGTGTTGCTGTATGTCCCCTGCGTCTCGGTGATGGGAGCGATTGCGCGGGAATCCAGCCGTGGCTGGATGACCTTCTCCATCCTGTGGGGCCTGAACGTGGCCTACTCACTGGCAACGCTGTTCTATCAGGTCGCGACCTTCAGCCAACATCCGCAGTACAGCGCAACGGCAATCCTGATCGTACTGCTGTTCAATGCGCTGGTGCTATTGGGCTTGCGCAAGGCACGTAGCCGGGTAACCATCCGTTTGCGTAGCGCCACCTCGGCATCCTGTTGCCAAAGTTCGCAGAGTGACTGTCACTAATGGCCAGCCTGCTGCAACTGCGTGATGCGCTAGCCCTGCAAGGCGGCGCTCAGGCGCAACAGCTTAGCCAACAACTGGCAACACCTTTGCCATTGGTTGAGGCCATGTTGGATCGTTTGACCGCGTTAGGAAAAGTTGAACGTATTGAGCTTGATAACAGCGAATGCCTGAGCGGCAGTTGCAAGAGTTGCCCGGAAGGACTGGCGTGTAAAACGGTGATTTATCGCTTGAAGGGCTAAATACAGGGGCGCGACAGTTTACCTGCGCCCCTCGTTTGAAGATTATTGCTTGTCTTTATACACGTCAGCTACGGCGCTGAACTTGCCGTGCTCACGGGCAGCCAGCACGACAAAGTATTGGCCCCCTTTCTCATCGGCCAGTTTGGACAATTCATCTTTCAAGTCCATCGGGTCGGTGGCCTGTGCAGTTGAAGACACGGTGCCAACTTTCTCATACTTGCCTGGGTTCTTATCCAGTTCGTCCTTAGTTAGCAAAGTTGCCGCCATCGAGCTGAAAGATACTGAACCTACAATCAGCGCCGCAACGATCATCTTCAATGATTTCATGACAATACCTCTCAATGGATAAATTAGTTTTTATGAAAGCGACCAACAATAAATGCGTCATCGAGCCTGGCTACCGCGACGTCTAACAGCTTCGTTGCTTTCCCTGACGAAGCTCTCTCTGCCCAGAAACAAATCGCCAAAGTGAAAATTGATACGGACATATTCACCTTGCAGCCGCGCATTTACCCCTTCAAGTATCGAACAGGTTCGATTTTTATCCACCTATTGGCTAATTTTTTACCGCTGTTTTGTGCTTTTATAATCTGTAATCAATAAGATATCCCCGCCAGACCGCATCCTTACTCGGTTGCGGCAAAGTGATTAATAATGTTAGCGAATGCGTCTGGATGGGAAATAAACGGCGCATGAGCCGCTTTGGCCATTACCACCGAGGTGGAGTTTGGCCACAACTCGTCCAGCAGGGTTGCGACTTTGCGCGGCACTAACCCATCGAGATAGCCATAAATCCGCAGTACTGGCATTGTCAGTGCCGTCAGTGATTGGCGTTGATCCACCGTGCGCAGCATTTCCAGCCCCCCGTTGAGCACCTCAACACCCGGCATCGGCTGATTGAGCACCACGGCTTTCAACTGGCGCGCATCCTGACGGGCGCTTTCCGTGCCCAGCGTTTGCAGTGCCAGGAAGCGTTCCACAGTGCGCTGAAAATCATGGCTAAGCTGGTGTTGGAAGCCACTAAGCACTTCCGGGCGGATCCCCGGCCACGGATCGTGTGCCGTAAAGCAGGGTGAAGAAGCCACAGTGATCAGCCCGGTAACCCTTTCAGGCTGCATAAGTGCGATCTGCCCCGCCACCAGCCCGCCAAGAGACCAGCCTAACCAGTAAGCCTGCCTGGGCGCGGCGGCCAGCAATAGCTCCGCCATCTGCGTTACCGAGACGGCCCCATAACCCTGGCTACGGCCATAGCCGGGTAAGTCCACCAGGTGCAGACGAAAATGCGGAGCTAATCGCTCCAATGTGCAACCCCAGACCTCGGCGTTCAATCCCCATCCGTGCAACAGCACAAGATCGCGATCGCCTTCACCTATTGTCTGCCAATACAACATACTCATCAGTTATTGTCCTGCTAAAACGGGGGAAGAGACCATGCTACCAATCCACAGCCGCTGTTGGCTATGCCGACAGCCATTACGGCTAATGCAACAGGGCATTTGTAGCTACTGCCTACGCTCGCTGCCCGTAAAACCCTGTTGCTGCCCTACTTGCGGCTTGCCCAGTGGCGATGCCCTGCAGCCCTGTGGACGATGCCTGCAAAAACCGCCCCCTTGGCAAGCGCTGGTATTTGCTACCGATTACCGCCCGCCCATCAGCACCCTGGTCAGAAATTTCAAATTTCATCAGGCACCGGCGCTGGCTCCCACGCTGGCCCGTTTGATCCTGCTGCACTGGCTGCAAGCACACCGAGAGCAACATCTGAACAGACCGGAAGTGATTTTAGCGGTACCCTTACAGGACAAACGCTGCTGGCGACGTGGCTATAACCAAAGCGATCTGCTGGCACGGCCACTGGCCCGCTGGTTGGGTTGTGAATATCGCCCTGCGGCATTGCGCCGGATCAGGGCGACTGCGCCACAACAGCAACTGATAGCACGCCTGCGGCGGCGTAATCTGCGTGGTGCTTTTCGTTGTGATGAGGATCTGGCTGGCAAGCATGTGGCATTGTTGGATGATGTGGTTACCACTGGCAGCACCATGGCAGAAATCGCTACACTATTACAGAATCAGGGCGTCGCATCGTTGCAGATTTGGTGCGTTTGCCGCACGTTGTAGTACCACGGCAATGGGCGTATTATAACCTACTATAGAAGTCAACTATTGAGCTAATGCTATGATCCGTATAACAGATGCTGCACAGGAACACTTTGCCAAACTGTTGGCAAGCCAAGAAGAAGGCACCCAAATCCGCGTATTCGTGATCAATCCGGGTACGCCGACGGCCGAATGCGGTGTCTCTTATTGCCCGCCAGACGCGGTGGAAGCGACCGACACCGAACTCAAGTTCGAGAAGCTGTCCGCTTACGTCGATGAGCTGAGCGCGCCTTACCTGGACGATGCCGAAATCGACTTCGTCACCGATCAGCTCGGCTCACAGCTGACGCTGAAAGCGCCTAACGCCAAAATGCGTAAGGTGGACGACGATGCGCCACTGATGGAGCGCGTAGAATACGTGCTGCAATCACAGATCAACCCGCAGTTGGCTGGCCACGGCGGCCGCGTTACGCTGATGGAAATCACCGACGACGCACTGGCCATCCTGCAGTTCGGCGGCGGTTGCAACGGTTGTTCGATGGTGGATGTTACGCTGAAGGAAGGGATCGAGAAAGAGCTGCTGCAAAAGTTCCCGGAACTGAAAGGCGTACGCGATCTTACTGAACACCAGCGCGGCGATCACTCCTACTACTGATGCTCGCAAAGGGCGCTGCCTGCAGCGCCCCTAGCCATTTCGCAGGGGCTGGCAAACCGCCCCTGTGTATTTAACCTACCGAAACCTTTCTGCGTCGCTTATCCAAATCCTTCAATAAACGATTCACTTCGGGATCGGCAAACATCGCTTCCAACGTCTGGCTCAGCTTGCGCCGCCAGTTTGGATATTCATTGCTGGTGCCTGGAATATTGACCGGGTCCGCCATGTCTAACCAGTCTTCTGGTTGCAGGCCCAACAGCGCGCTGGCGCTATCCGCCACATAACGTTGCAGACCCCGATTCAGCAACGGGCTCATACTCAGCAACGAGGCTTTCTTACCCACCTTTTGCGGTACACAATCGTAGCGATGCAGCCCATCCAGCAACCCCTGCTTGGCCCGCTCACGATCGGCAAACAGCTCTTTGAGCACTTGCGCATCCGGGTATAACCCCAGCTGGTTACCGAGCGTCAGATCGCCGCTTTGCCAATAGCCGCGCAGCGTTGGCAGATCGTGGGTGGTAATGGTCGCCATCGCCTGCACCGGATAAGACTGCGGCGCACGGAACTGCTTGTCAGCATCGTGCTCGAAATACAGCACCTTATAGGAATAGACGCCACTATCACGCAGCTTGCCGACAATCTCCACCGGCACGGTCCCCAGATCTTCCCCAATCACCATGCAACGATGGCGCTGACTCTCCAAGGCCAACAGCGCCAGCAGATCGTCAACCGGGTATTTCACATAGGCACCGTGATCGGCCGTTTCGCCGTAAGGGATCCACCATAAGCGCAACATCGCCATCACGTGATCGATACGCAAGGCGCCACAGCTGGTCATATTGGCCCGCAGCAAATCGATAAACGGCTGATAGCCTCGTGCCACCATCACATGCGGATCCATCGGCGGCAGACCCCAGTTTTGCCCCAGCGGCCCAAGGATATCCGGCGGAGCACCTACCGAGGCTTGCATGCAATACAGCTCGCGCTCACACCAGGTTTCCGCTCCGCCCTCTGCCACCCCGACCGCCAGATCGCGATACAGGCCAATCGGCATCTGCCGCTGCTGGCTTTGGCTGAAGCACTCGGCAAACTGGCTGACCGCCAACCATTGCAGCCACAGGTAGAAGCTAACCTCATCCTCGTGCTGCTTGCAGAAGGTTTCCACCGCCGGGCTATTACCCTGCCGATATTCCTCCGGCCAGGCTGGCCAGCCCCACATAGTGCTGTCTTGAGTGATGAGATGGGCATGTAACGCGTCGAACGTCGCCTGCTGATACAGGCTGCTGCCCCCCTCCCCGACAAAGCGTTCAAACTCCTGCCTCAGCGCATCCTGCGGCTTACGCGCCTGGAAATGCGGGAAAGCCAGCTTCAATGCCGTCAGCTTCAACTCCGTTACCGTGCTGTAGTCCACCAGATCGCTATTGCGTGCCTTAGCCAACCGTTTTTGCGTCGTGGCTTTCTGCCACCACTTTTGCGCGGCTTGGCTAAGTTGGAAATCCTCCACCACGTTGACGTCGATATACACCACGTTTAACCAGCGGCGTGACGACGGGCTATAAGGGCTGGCGCTTTCCGGGCTGGCCGGATACAGCGCGTGGATCGGATTGAGCCCGATAAAGGCCCCACCGCGTTCCCCCACTTCGCCAACCATCGCCCGCAGATCGCCAAAATCCCCAATACCCCAGTTACGCTCGGATCGCAGCGTGTAGAGCTGTACGCAGGCTCCCCACAGCTTCTTGCCGGTCAGCAAGGCATCCGGCTCGTAGCAACGCTTGGGCGCGACAATCAGCCGGCAGGCCCATTGCTGCTCACCCTGCTGCAAAGTGAGCTGGTGATAGCCGAGCGGTAATTCGCCCGGCAGGGTCAACGTTTTATGTGCGCAGGCCCGGCCCTGTTGCTGGCTTCCGTCCTCACGCAACAACACCCAATGAAACTCGCCTTCTCCGCCCAGCGGCAATGCCACCGGGTTGCCGTGATAAAAAACCTTCACTGCCGGCAAGGGAGCCGTTGACGGTTGCAATGATGCAGGATTCATCGCCGCCAACAGCTTACGTTTGGTTTCCAGCGGCGTCGCCTGCCGCTGGCCATGGGCATTGATGTAATCGGCAGCAATTCCAGCCTGGGCTGCTACCTGATCGATACCTTTACTCATTCGCACTCCTTAACGCTTGGCTTGCCAAATGCGTTGCTGATAGTCACGGATCGAACGATCCGAGCTGAACATGCCTACGCGCGCGGTGTTAAGGATAGTGCGGCGCGTCCATTCGTCGCGGTCACGATACAGTTGGTCTACCTGCCGTTGAGCTTCGCAGTAGGAAGCAAAGTCCGCCAGCACCAGATACGGATCGCCGCCTTCCAACAGGCTATGCAGCATCATATCAAAAGCGTGCTTGTCACCGTGGCTGAATGCGCCGCTGGCCAGTTCGTCCAGGATCGCTTTCAGGTGTTTGTCTTTCTTGCGATAACTCAGCGGATCATACCCCTTGGCTAACAGCGCCTTGACCTGCTCCACGGTGTTACCGAAGATGAAGATGTTGTCCTCGCCGACTTGCTCGGCAATCTCGACGTTGGCCCCGTCCAGCGTGCCAACGGTCAGTGCACCGTTCAACGCCAGTTTCATGTTGCCAGTACCAGAAGCCTCCTTACCTGCCGTCGAGATCTGCTCGGAAATGTCCGCTGCCGGGATCATCAGTTCCGCAACGGAAACGCGGTAATCCGGGATAAAGGCCACTTTCAGGCGATCCTTGACGATCGGATCGTTATTGATCTTCTCTGCGGCCTGATTGATCGCATAGATGATGTTCTTCGCCAGGTAGTAGCCCGGCGCGGCTTTGGCACCAAACAGGAACACGCGTGGCACGATGTCCAGATCCGGGTTATCCCGCAGCTGACGATACAGCGAAAGGATGTGCAGCAGGTTCAGGTGCTGACGTTTGTATTCGTGCAGGCGTTTGATCTGCACGTCGAAGATCGCATCCGGGTTGAGCGTCAGCCCCATGACGCTGTGCACGTAATTAGCCAGGATCACCTTGTTATCGCGCTTGATCTGCTGATACTTCTCGCGGAAGGCGGCATCTTCGGCATATTTTTCCAGCCCCTTCAGCGCATCGAGATCGTTGGCCCATTCAACGTTCAAAGTGGTGTCGATCAAGCCAGACAACGCTGGGTTGCACTGCTTGAGCCAGCGGCGCGGCGTAATGCCGTTGGTGACGTTGTGGAATTTGTTCGGCCACAGCTGGTGATATTCCGGGAACAGATCTTTGACCACCAGATCCGAGTGCAACTGAGCTACACCGTTAACCGCAAAGCCGCTGACTACACACAGGTTTGCCATGCGCACCTGCTTATTATGATGCACCGCCAGCTTGGCCCAAACGGCGTCATCGCCCGGCCAGTGTTTATCCACCAGCTGCTTAAAATTGGCGTTGATCTGTTTGATGATGGCGAAGTGGCGCGGCAACAGGCTGCGAACCAGCTTCTCATCCCAGCACTCCAGGGCTTCTGGCATCAGGGTGTGGTTGGTATAGGCAAAGGTCTTGCTGGTGATCGCCCAGGCAGCATCCCAATCCAACTGGTGCTCATCGAGCAAAATACGCAGCAGCTCTGGGATCGCGATGGTTGGGTGGGTGTCGTTGAGCTGGATCACTTCGTACTTCGGCAATTCTTCAATCTTGCGCCCGGCCAGATGGTGCTTACGCAGAATATCGGCCACCGAGCAGGCACACTGGAAATACTGCTGCATCAGGCGCAGGCGTTTGCCAGCCTGATGGTTGTCATTCGGATAGAGCACCTTGGTCAACTTGGCGGCTTCAACACCCTGCTTTTCCGCCTGCAGGAATTTGCCGTCGTTGAAATCCCCCAGATCGAATGGATGAGCATGCGTTGCCTGCCACAGGCGCAGTGGCTGGGTGACTCCGTTACGGAAGCCCAGCACCGGCAGATCCCAGGCTTCACCACGCAGGGTAAACTCCGGGTGCCACAGTTGGCGGCCATCGGCCAGTTTCTCTACCTTGCCACCAATCCCAACGTCCACGGCCAGCGCCGCATTGTGGCGGAACCATGGGTAGCTCTCACGCTGCCAGTTATCCGGAGCCTCCTGTTGATGGCCCTCTTTGAACGACTGGCGGAACAGCCCGTATTGATAGTTCAGCCCATAACCGGTGGCCGGTTGCTCTACCGTTGCCATCGAGTCCAGGAAGCAAGCGGCCAAACGACCCAGGCCACCGTTGCCCAATGCCGGATCGGTTTCCTGCTCCAACAGATCCGCCAGCTTGACGTCCTGTTCTGCCAACGCGGCTTCAACGGTATCGTACCAGCCGAGGTTGATCAGGTTGTTGGCGGTCAGCCGGCCAATCAGGAATTCCATCGAGATGTAGTTCACATGGCGCAACGGTTTGCTGCTTTTACGTGGTGCAGGCTGTGCGGCCAGTTGTTCGGCGAGAGCGGCACTCACTGCCTCCCACCATTGATGCTGGGTCATCTGCTGTGCGGAGCTGAGGCCAAAGCGCTGCCACTGACGAGTCAGTGCAGCCAGAAAAACGTCCTTTTTGAGCATAGGCTGTGACATAGGTAAGACTCTCTATCCGGTGTACCCGTCGTCTTTCAAGCGGCAACTTGAGTTTCATTGGGTAGTAAATGGGCCAATTTTTTCACTATCGTGCCGGGGAGAACGAGCAATGGCATCATCCCGCCTGGGGATTAGCTGGGGAGGAGGATTGGGGCGTAGCTGAAACTGTGATCTCAGGCACTTTTCAACCCTCTTTCCGCACAGCAAAGCAGCTTATCGACACTGGCGATGAGCATAAATCAGACGACTAACCACGATCACGACGTTAGCATAGTTATTCTGACCGATGAAGTTTTGTACTTCCCTGTAAATAGCACAGAGACACCTCATTGAGTGTGGATAATCGGGCGTTATATAAAGCATCACTGATGCCGATCATCGGGCAAACGTAAAAAAGTGTGATCAATAGCAATTTAACTTCAAGCCAAAGCGCAAGCTTGTTGCAATACCGTTGATGATGTTCGACCTTAAGGAGGGGGATTAATTACGAGCCACAAAATAATTAATTTAGCCCCGGTCCCGAGGCAGGAACACGGTGAAATAAATTTTCTCGGGCAGTCCTTCGGCGGCGGGAACCGCACTTTATATCTGGAACATTATGCTGATCCCATCAAAACTGAGCCGCCCGGTACGGCTGCAAAATACCGTGGTTCGCGATCGTCTGCTGGCGAAGTTAGCCAGTGCGGCAAACTATCGCCTGACATTGGTCAATTGCCCGGCAGGCTATGGTAAGACCACGCTGGTGGCACAGTGGGCCGCAGGAAAATCGGATCTGGGCTGGTACTCCCTGGACGAAAGCGACAACCAGCCGGAGCGCTTCGCCAGTTATCTGATCGCCGCACTGCAGCAGGCCACCGCTGGCCACTGCGTAAAAAGCGAAGCCTTAAGCCAGAAACACCAATACGCCAGCCTTTCGGCGCTGTTTGCCCAGCTGTTTATCGAGCTGTCCGAATGGCACCAACCGCTCTACCTGGTGATCGACGATTACCATTTGATCACCAACGACCAGATCCATGAAGCGATGCGCTTCTTCCTGCGCCACCAGCCGGAAAATCTGACGCTGCTGATCCTTTCGCGCACCTTACCGCCCCTGGGGATCGCCAACCTTCGCGTCCGCGATCAGCTATTAGAGCTGAGTACGCGGCAACTGGCCTTTAATCATCAGGAGGCGAAACAGTTCTTTGACTGCCGTCTTAGTTCCCCGTTGGAACACAATGACAGCAGCCGCCTGTGCGACGAAGTGGAAGGATGGGCAACCGCCTTGCAGCTGATCGCCCTCTCCGCCCGCCAATCCACCTCTTCCGCTCAGCAATCTGCCAAACGCCTGGCCGGGCTGAACGCCAGCCACCTGTCCGATTATCTGGTGGATGAAGTGCTGGATCGCGTTGATGCCGACGCGCGTGCGTTCCTGCTACGCTGCTCGGTACTGCGTTCGATGAACGACGCGTTAATCGTGCGCCTGACCGGGGAAGACAACGGCCAGCAGCGCCTGGAAGAGCTTGAGCGCCAAGGTCTGTTTATTCACCGCATGGACGACACCGGCGAGTGGTTCTGTTTCCACCCGCTGTTCGCCTCGTTCCTGCGCCAGCGTTGCCAGTGGGAACTGGCGCTGGAGCTGCCCGGCCTGCATCGTGCCGCCGCAGAAGGTTGGCTGGCCCTCGGCTATCCGGCGGAGGCCATCCACCATGCCTTGGCGGCCAGCGATGTCAGCATGCTGCGCGATATCCTGTTGCAACATGCCTGGTCGTTGTTCCACCACAGCGAATTGGCGCTGCTGGAAGAATGCCTGAATGCCCTGCCGTACGAACGGCTGATCCAGAATCCGAAGCTGGCGCTGCTGCAAGCCTGGCTGGCACAAAGCCAGCACCGTTACAGCGAAGTGAATACTCAGTTGGAACGAGCCGAACAGGCCATGCTCCAGCAAAAAATCGTTATCGACCAGACGCTGCATGCCGAATTTGACGCGTTGCGTGCGCAGGTGGCAATCAACGCAGGCAAACCGGAAGAGGCCGAACGTCTGGCTACCGAGGCGCTGAAGTTCCTGCCGCTTTCCAGCTATTACAGCCGTATCGTGGCCACTTCGGTCACCGGTGAAGTTCACCACTGCAAAGGGGAACTGGCGCGGGCGCTGCCCATGATGCAGCAAACCGAACAGATGGCACGCCGCCACCAGGCTTACCACTACGCGCTATGGGCGCTGTTGCAGCAGAGTGAAATCCTGATCGCTCAAGGGTTCCTGCAAGCCGCCTACGAAACGCAGGATAAGGCCTTTGAGCTGGTGCGGGAACAGCATCTGGAGCAGTTACCGATGCACGAGTTCCTGTTGCGCATTCGCTCGCAGGTACTGTGGTCGTGGTCTCGGCTGGACGAAGCCGAAGAGGCAGCACGTGAGGGGCTGAAGGTCCTGGCTAACTACCAGCCGCAGCAACAGTTGCAATGCCTGGCGATGTTGGCGAAATGCTCGCTGGCGCGTGGCGATCTGGATAATGCCAACGCCCACCTGCTGCGCAGCGAAGTGCTGCTGCACGGCTCACAGTATCACCGAGACTGGCTGACCAACGCCGATAAACCGCGGGTGATCCACTGGCAGATGACCGGTGATACCGCCGCTGCGGCCAACTGGCTGCGTCATACCGAAAAACCGGGGATGGCCAATAACCACTTTATGCAGGGGCAATGGCGTAATATCGCCCGCGTACAGATCCTGCTTGGGCAGTACGAAGAAGCCGAAGTGGTGCTGGATGAATTGAACGAAAATGCTCGCCGCCTGCGGTTGGTCAGTGACCTTAACCGTAACCTGCTGCTCAGCAACCAGCTCTACTGGCAGATGGATCGTAAAGTGGATGCCCAGCGCGTGCTGATAGAGTCACTCTCACTGGCCAACCGCACCGGATTTATCAGCCACTTTGTGATCGAGGGAGAGGCTATGGCGCAGCAACTGCGTCAGCTGATCCAGCTCAATACGCTGCCAGAGATGGAGCAGCATCGTGCTCAGCGTATTCTGCGCGATATCAACCAGCATCATCGGCACAAGTTCGCCCATTTTGATGAGAACTTCGTCGATAAGCTGCTGACTCACCCGCAGGTGCCGGAGCTGATTCGCACTAGCCCGCTGACACAACGTGAATGGCAGGTGCTGGGCCTGATTTACTCCGGTTACAGCAACGATCAGATCGCCGGGGAACTGGCGGTGGCGGCCACCACCATCAAAACCCATATCCGTAATCTGTATCAGAAACTGGGGGTTGCCCATCGGCAGGAAGCGGTGCAGCAAGCGCAGCAGTTGCTGAAAATGATGGGGTATGGCGCTTAATTCTCCCCCTCACCCTAACCCTCTCCCACAGGGAGAGGGAACCGATCGAGTTCATTGATAGCTTTGCGTAACACCTTGTTTATCTGCTATTTTACGAAGTTTCACGGGTTAATTGCGTTGGGGTGAAGGCAAAATATCAACCCCACAGTTGGGCGATAGCACGTTTAAACTCACGGGCAGCAGCCACGGGATCGGCGGCATCGCGAATGCTGCGGCCAGCAATAAACACATGGATTGGAATGCCCTTGAACAGTGGCAGATCTTCCAGAGCCAAACCACCGGTCACGGTCACCTTGAAGCCCATGCTGGTCAGGCGTTTGATGGCGGTGATATCCGCATCGCTCCAGGCAACCCCGGCGGCCTGCGCATCGCGGCTGCGGTGGTAAACCACCTGTTGGATCCCCGCATCACGCCACTCCTGCGCCTGTTCCCAGGTCCAGAAACCGGTCAGCTCAATCTGCACATCACCGTCAAACTCTTTCGCTACCTCTAACGCCCCTTTGGTGGTGTTGATATCGGCACAGCAGATCACCGTGACCCAGTCTGCATTAGCCTCAAAACACATGCGTGAGAGGATCTTGCCAGCGTCGGCAATTTTGGCATCCGCCAGCACGATACGGTCTGGATAAAGCGCCTTCAGATCGCGCACCGCCCGCACCCCTTCCGCCACACACAGAATGGTACCAACCTCGATAATATCGACCTCGTTGGCGATCAGGCGCGTGGTGCGATAGGCATCATCCATTGACTGGTTATCCAGCGCGACCTGCAACATCGGTAAAGTGTTTGCCATCTTGCTTATTCTCCTTAGTGTTCTGCCGCAGCGGCAGAAGTCTGGTTAATCAAATCCAGCACCTGCTGTGGCGTGCGGCAGGCCCGCAGGCGATCGAAATTGGCCTCATCCTCGAACAGGTTAACCACTTGTAAAATGCCGACCTCCTGATGCGTTTTGGCATCCACCGCCGCCATAGTGATCAAAATATCGATCGGGTCGTTGTCCTCATCGCCAAAACAGACCGGCGTTTTCAGCGTAACCAGAGCAAAACCGGTTTTTAAAACCCCTTCCTCCGGCCTGCCGTGGGGCATGGCCAGCCCCGGAGCCAAGATAAAGTACGGGCCAAACTGCTCTACCCCGGCCAGAATGGCGTTGAAATAACGCGGCTCTACGACCCCAGCCTCCACCAGCAGATCGACACCAATCTTCACCGCCTGCTGCCAGTCTTGTGCCTCTGCCTGCAACAAGATCGACTGATTGTGCGCCAGCGAATCACTCAGCTTCATGGCCGTTGCCTCATTTGATGTCTTTGGGGAAATGAGCGCCGATCACGTCCATCAGCTTGGGGCCGAAGTCTGCGGCCGACAGCATATTGCGCACCCCCACCACATACTTGTTGCCACTGACGGTGATTTCGTCCGCCACATGGGTGGAGGCAATAATGATGTCGGCGCCGCTCAGTTCGGACTTGTACTCCCCCACCGCGCAGCTGTTGACCGTATGGTCTACGCCCTGCTGAGTGAGGAACTGGTCGACTTTCATTTTCATGATCATGGAACTGCCTTGCCCACAACCGCATACCGCCAGAATTCGTACCGTCATGATGTGCTCTCCAGTTAGTTTGAAGCCGATTCAGTGAGTTGTTTTTCCGCATCTTCTTCCGCGCGCAGCGTGCGCCCGGCGAAGAACATGTACAGCAGCGCGATAATCACCACCACGCCCATAAACCACAGGCCGAAGCTCAGGCCCTGCATCAGCGGCGGTGCCAGAATTGACCAGTCCGCCATGCCCATCCAGGCACTCAGCCCGGTCAGTTTGATGGCCCACACGCAGCCAAAGATTTCAATCATCCCCATCACCAGGCAAATCTTCATCGCCGCACGCCAGCCGCCGAAATGGTTGGCAAACACGCCAATGGTAGCGTTGGAGAAGAACATGGGAATAAAACCGGGAATGATCATGATGGAGGATCCGACTGCCAGCAGTACGCCCACGGCGATCAGTTGCCCCACGGTGCCCCACATAAAGCCCCACACCACGGCATTGGGCGCAAAGCTGTAAATGGCAGCACAGTCGATGGCCAGTACGGCCCCAGGGATCAGGCGTTGAGAGATACCGTTGAAGGCTTCGGTCAGTTCGGCAACAAACATCCGCACGCCCTGCACGATGATGAAGATAGCGACGGCAAACATCAGGCCGGTTTGCAGGATGTAGATCGTCCAATGGGTTTTACCCGCCATCTGTTGCAGGGTATCCAGCCCAAAAGAGCAGAGGATGATGCCAAAGAACACCGTCATCACGATGGCGGTAGAAACGATATTGTCATGGAAGATATTCAGCCAGCCGGGCAGCTTGAGGTCTTCCACGCTGTCCTCTTTTTTACCGAGATAAGGTGCCACCTTATAAGCTACCCAGGAGGCAAACTGCTGTTGGTGACCGATGGAAAAACCGCTGTTTTCCGTCACCGACTGGGTTGGTTTGAACATCATGTTGGAGGTGATGCCCCAATACAGCGAGGCGATCAGGGCGCTACACAATACGGTGGTCCACATGTCGTAGCCCGAGATGTAGAAGAACACCGCGATCAGCCCCACCTGCTGGAACATGATATGGCCCGTCAGCATGATGGTACGGATACCCGTGATGCGCCGCAGCAAAACATAGACAATATTCAGCGCCAGTGCCAACAACACCGCATAGCCCACCCAGCTGTAGGCATCCCCCATCCGTTCAATGGTCGCCATCATCGAGGCGTAAGTGTCGGAGATGGCACCGTTGATGCCATAAACCTCGGAAAGCTTGGCCACCACCGGTTTGAAGGTGCCGGTCAGGATGCCGGAACCGGCCTGCAACAGCATAAAACCGATGATGGTTTTGATGGTACCTTTGATGATCACCGCCGCGCTCTTGCGCAGCAACAGATAGCCCAGCAGCGTAACCAGGCCCAGTAGCAATGGGGCGTTGGTCATCACCTGATTAAAAAATACGGTGAAGATGGTGTAGAGGGTTTCCATACGGCTCTCCATGTAGCGTTTATGCGCCGTAGGGAACGCCGCTGGTCGCTAGAGCAGTGCGTCACCGTAACGCAGGGACAGGCTTACCATAGCAATCACAGTGAATCACCAAAAGATCATAAATGATTATTTGTGAACAACCTCGCAAGTTATATGGAAAAAATCTGTACATTCAACGAGCTGCGTTAAGGGGCATTCCATTACCCATTGAATTAAATACAAGTTAATGATTGAGCCTCTGTACATAGAGCCGATGAACAGCACCAAAAAGCCGGTTTTCGAACGATTAAACACCGGTTGTCAGCACGCATAAACGGTGCTAGATTCAGCAAAACAAGTCACAATAAATCATTAAATGATAACTTTTGATTAAATGTGATATGGAAACCCCTGAAAATGAGGCATAAATCATGAGTAAAGTTGCTACCATTACCCGCGAGTCATGGATCCTGAACACCTTCCCGGAGTGGGGCTCCTGGCTGAATGAAGAAATTGAACAGGAACAGGTTGCCCCCGGCACCTTCGCCATGTGGTGGCTGGGGTGTACCGGTATCTGGTTAAAATCAGAGGAAAATGCCAACCTGTGCGTCGATTTCTGGTGCGGTACCGGCAAGCAGAGCCACGGCAATCCACTGATGAAAACCGGCCACCAGATGCAACGCATGGCCGGGGTGAAAAAGCTGCAACCCAACCTGCGCACTACACCGTTCGTCCTCGATCCCTTTGCCATCAGACAGATTGATGCGGTACTGGCCACTCACGATCATAACGACCATATCGACGTCAACGTCGCCGCTGCGGTGATGCAAAACTGTGCCGCCACGGTGCCCTTTATTGGGCCACAGAGCTGCGTGGATATCTGGCTCGGCTGGGGCGTACCGGCGGAGCGCTGCATCGTCGTGAAGCCTGGTGATGTCATCAAAATCAAGGATGTGGAAATCCATGCGTTGGATGCCTTCGACCGCACGGCGCTGATCACCTTGCCGGTGGAGCAAAAAGCGGCGGGCATGCTGCCAGACGGCATGGATCAGCGGGCGGTCAACTATCTGTTCAAAACCCCTGGCGGCAATCTTTACCACAGCGGGGATTCCCACTACTCCAACTATTACGCCAAGCACGGCAACGAACACCAGATCGACGTGGCACTCGGCTCCTATGGCGAAAATCCACGCGGCATTACCGATAAAATGACCAGCGCCGACATTCTGCGCATGGCGGAATCGCTCAATGCCAAGGTGGTGATCCCGTTCCATCATGATATCTGGTCAAATTTCCAGGCCGATCCGCAGGAAATCCGCGTACTGTGGGAAATGAAAAAGGACCGGCTGAAATATGGCTTTAAGCCGTTTATCTGGCAGGTGGGAGGCAAATTCACCTGGCCGCTGGATAAAGACAACTTTGAATATCACTATCCACGCGGCTTTGACGATTGCTTTACCCTTGAGCCGGATCTGCCGTTTAAATCCTTCCTGTAACGGTTAAACATGAGAACGGGACGCCGGTTAGATGCTCACTTCTGCACATGGATGATTCAAATCATCAGCAGGTGAGCATATAATCACGTCATATCCCCTGACGATGGGGTAACGTTCTCATTTCTCGACGGAGCCTGCATGACCGAATCCCAGCGCCATAATGCCATTCTCGATCTCTTACAGCGTAAGGGGCAAATCTCCGTGGCCGATGTGATTAGCGCCTTTGAGATCTCACCGGCAACGGCGCGCCGCGACATCAACAAGCTCAATGAGACCGGTAAGTTGCGCAAGGTGCGTAACGGTGCCGAAGCCACCAGCACCCCGCGCCCCACCTGGACACCGCTCAATATTCATCAGACTCAGCATCTGGACGAGAAGATGCGCATCGCCAAAGCGGCCGCCCAGCTTTGCCAGGCGGGAGAGAGCGTAGTGATCAACTGTGGTTCCACCGCGTTCCTGCTGGGGCGCGAGATGTGCGGTAAAGAGGTACAGGTGATCACCAACTACCTGCCGCTGGCCAATTACCTGATCGAGCGTGAACACGAAAGCGTAGTGATTATGGGCGGCCAGTATAATAAAAGTCAGTCGATCACCCTGGCTCCGCAGGACGGCGATGCCACCCTGTATGCCGGGCACTGGATGTTCACCAGCGGTATCGGCCTCACCAGCGACGGGCTGTATAAAACCGATATGCTTACCGCCATGGCCGAACAGAAGATGCTGAACTATGTCGGTAAGCTGGTGGTGTTGGTGGACAGCAGCAAAGTCGGCCAACGCGCGGGAATGCTGTTCAGCCGCACCGAGCAGATCGACATCGTCATTACCGGGCGCGATGCCAATCCGGCGATAGTCGAGCAACTACGCCAACAAGGGGTCGATGTGCAGTTGGTTTAAGCTTTACGCCAGGCCTCACTTTTATTTCTGTCATCCTGGGAATTTTTCCAGGATGACCCATAACCTTGCTGTTATTAAATATATCTATAAATTAAAGCGAATATAAGGCCTAAAACATCCACCAAATAAATAGGTCGTGCAAAATAGCTTATTTTTAATCTAAAACCGACCTGTTTTTTCATGACATTGTCGTTTCATCTGGGTACTATTGCGGCAAATTTCCATATGGAGTTGGGATTGTGGCGGTGAGTAAGAAAATACTTATGATAACAGGGGTTTATCTGATTTTTTCCCCGACATTGGCAAGCGCAGATCCAATAATCGATTATAGTTATCGACCCGATGCCGGGGTTTATCTGGGCAATCAGGTTGCCGCATCAACCTTATTTTCTCATACCCTGCACCAAAGAAAGGTCGCGCCAGGTGACAGCCAATTCTGGGTGCGAGGTTCTGGCTATCACAGTAAGGATCTGAGCATTAGCGATAACGGCTTATCTGTCGATACCGATCGCCAGGTCTTTATGCTGGGCGGAGATTTGTTAGCCTTGGAGAACAATAAGGAAGAGTGGACGGCAGGCCTGATGACTGGCTACGGCCACGCCAAGAGCAGTGCTAACAACGCCACAAACTCGTCCGAAGGCAAGGTCGACGGTTATTCAATCGGCGCTTACAGCACCTGGTATCAGGATAAGAAAAACCACTCCGGGGCGTATGTAGATTCCTGGCTGCAATATGCCTGGTTTAACAACAGCGTAACCTATGCCCAAGGCAAACAGGATTATGACAGCACAGGCTTTAGCGTCTCTGTGGAAACCGGTTATGCCTTGCAGCCCTTCTCGACACTCGAGTTGATTATCGAGCCGCAGCTACAAATTATTTATAACCGCTTCGATGCCGATAATTATCAGGATCCGACCGGGGTTTATATTCATCAGGCCGATGTACCAGACTTTACGTCGCGTGTCGGTATTCGCTGGTACAGCGATCAGGAAGATAATACTACCGCCTATCTAGCGACCAACTGGTGGCATTTTAATGGTAATAACGCCGTCAGTTTTAATGATACGCGAGTAGAGACCCACTCCCTGGATAATTTGTTCGAGGTAAAGCTGGGCTTGCAGACACCGAGCAGTGCCAGCATGCAGATTTGGTTTGAGGGCGGCGTCACTATGGGGGCCAACAGCTACCAGGATTACGGCGGCACTTTAGGTGTGAGCTATCGCTGGTGATAACGCTTTTCGCTGCTGGCGTCCCTTGTCAGGCTCGAATTCAAATACTGGCATACCCTATGGATTTCGAGTTGCAGCTAGGCGACAAGCTCACTCATC
The DNA here is from genome assembly GCF_051654945.1 of Serratia sp. (in: enterobacteria). GTDB lineage: Bacteria > Pseudomonadota > Gammaproteobacteria > Enterobacterales > Enterobacteriaceae > Chania. The sequence continues at coordinate 121,026 of NZ_JBOFZA010000037.1, read as the reverse complement.
CCCAGGAGCTTACTTTTAGTAAGTGACTGGGGTGAGTGAGCGCAGGTAACAACGCTGCAGCTTGAAAGACGACGGGTATAAAAACCCTGCCGTTGCTCTGGTCTTAATTCTGCAAAAGTTGGATACAATACCGGCATTAGCCCATTACCCGGTATTTTGCAGTTATGGAACAGTTTGAAACAATCGACGTTGTGCAGGCGCATCAACGTCTGAAAGACGGCAGTGCCGCGCTGGTTGATATCCGCGATCCACAAAGCTTTGAAGCCGGGCATACGCCGGGCGCTTTTCATCTCACCAACGCCACCCTGTCCGCATTTATGCAGCAGAACGAGTTCGATCGCCCGGTGATGGTGATGTGTTACCACGGCAACAGCAGCCGCAGTGCCGCGCAGTATCTGCTGCATCAGGGATTTGATGCGGTTTACAGCATTAATGGTGGCTTTGAAGCCTGGGCACGTCAGTTCCCACAGGACGTTGAGACCTCCGCCTAATCGCCTTTAGGCCGCCTGCCTGGGCGGCCAATTACTGCCTTCTGCACTGTTTTTGTCAGATCCCTTCCCTGCGTTCAGGATTTCAACGGTATAATCAGCCGCCAATGCCATCGGCGGTTTTGCCCGTGGCCAAAGTCATCTACTTAGACGGAAAATCTATGGTTCGAGTGATCGCCGTATCTAACCCTCGCCTGGCGCAGGCCTTTGTCGATTACATGGCCACGCAGGGAGTGGTGCTTGAAGTTCGCGCCACAGGCGATGCCGCCGAAATCTGGCTGGCGGACGAGGCCCATCTGGAGCAGGTGCAACACGAGCTGCAACAGTTTCTGCTCGATCCGCTCAATCGCCGCTATCAGGCCGCCAGTTGGCAGGCAGGCAGCACCGCTGCCGGTCTGCAATACCAACAGTTTTCCTATCTGCAAATCATCCGCAGCAAGGCCGGGCCGCTGACGCTGACGGTAATGACCCTTTGCATTCTGGTCTACATTCTGATGCAGGTGCTGGGTGATGATACCGTCATGTTCTGGCTCTCCTGGCCGCAAAACAGCTCGCAATATGGCCAGCTGTGGCGCTGGGTCAGCCATGCATTTCTCCACTTCTCGCTGCTGCACATTACCTTTAACCTGATGTGGTGGTGGTATCTTGGTGGCCCACTGGAAAAACGCCTCGGCACCGGTAAGCTGTTTGTGATCGCCGTGGTATCGGCCTTCTTCAGCGGTTGGGCGCAATCGTTGTTCAGCGGTGCGCTGTTCGGCGGGCTTTCCGGGGTAGTTTACGCTCTGATGGGCTACGTGTGGCTGAGTGGAGAACGTGCACCAGAACGCGGCTTGAATTTGCCTCGGGGTTTGATGGTCTTTTCCGTGCTCTGGTTGGTGGCCGGTTATTTCGATATTTTAGGAATGTCGATCGCCAATGCGGCACACGTTGCCGGTTTAGTGATAGGGTTATTAATGGCATTCTGGGACACGCGGCATCGCGCGCACAACGAACAATAACAACCAGGCACATCGGTGTATTAGGGGATTATCGTGAAGCAAACACAGCGTCATGACGCAATTATCGAATTGGTGCGCCTACAGGGATATGTCAGCACGGAAGAGTTGGTGGAGCATTTCGCCGTCAGCCCGCAGACCATTCGCCGTGACTTGAATGACCTGGCCGATCAGAACAAAATACAGCGCCACCACGGTGGGGCTGCGTTACCGTCCAGTTCGGTAAACACCGCGTATCACGATCGCAAAGTAATGTGGTCGGAAGAGAAAGCCCGCATCGCCCAGCGCGTTGCCAGCCAGATCCCGGATGGGGCCACGCTGTTTATCGATATCGGCACCACACCGGAAGCGGTCGCTCATGCATTGATGGGCCATAAAAACCTGCGGGTCGTCACCAACAACCTGAACGTGGCCACCCTGCTCACCGCCAAAGAGGATTTCCGCCTGATCCTGGCCGGTGGCGAAGTCCGTACCCGCGATGGCGGCATCATGGGCGAAGCCACGCTGGACTTTATCTCCCAGTTCCGCCTCGATTTCGGCATTCTCGGCATCAGCGGCATCGATATGGATGGCTCCCTGCTTGAATTCGATTATCACGAAGTGCGAACCAAACGCGCAATTATCGAAAACTCGCGCTGCGTGATGCTGGTTACCGACCACTCCAAGTTTGGCCGTAATGCGATGGTCAACCTGGGCAATATGAACCTGATCGACTATCTGTTTACCGATCAGGCTCCACCGCCGAGCGTGATGAAAATCATCGAGCAGTACGACGTGCAGCTGGAACTCTGCTGATCGCCCCTCACTCTAACCCTCTCCCAAAAGGAGAGGGAACCGATCGAGTCCGCTGAACCTCCCCACATTTTCCGCAACAGCACCGGCTTACCCACGACACCGGACTGACTCCCTCTCCCTCTAACAAGAGCTTATGGCGTTCTCGATCCCTCCGTGGGAGAGGGTTGGGGTGAGGGGCTTTCCCAACACCAACGCCCTAATACCCCTGCTATTTGTATAACTACTATCACCAAACTGTTACCTCTATCACGCAAGAATGTTTTTGTTTGGTTAACTCTTGGCTTGCTTGTTGGTTTCCGATTACAATAATGAGCGAAAACGAACATAAAAGAGCTATTTCGAACACCAGGAGGAGTAAACGTGGAAACCAAAGACTTGATCGTTATCGGTGGCGGCATCAACGGAGCCGGCATCGCAGCCGATGCAGCCGGGCGAGGGCTGTCCGTGCTGCTACTGGAAGCGCAAGACTTGGCCTGCGCTACGTCTTCCGCCAGTTCTAAACTGATCCACGGTGGCCTGCGCTACCTGGAACACTACGAATTCCGTCTGGTCAGCGAAGCGCTGGCCGAACGTGAGGTGCTGCTGAAACTGGCCCCGCATATCGCCTTCCCAATGCGCTTCCGCCTGCCGCACCAGCCCCATCTGCGCCCGGCCTGGATGATCCGTACCGGCCTGTTCCTGTACGATCATTTGGGTAAACGCACCAGCCTGCCGGGCAGTAAAGGCTTGCGCTTTGGACCAGAATCCGTGCTGAAGCCGGAATTAAAGCGCGGTTTCGAATATTCTGACTGCTGGGTCGACGATGCGCGCCTGGTGGTATTAAACGCCCAAGCCGTGGCCGAACGCGGTGGCGAAGTCCGCACCCGCACCAAAGTGACCCGCGCCTGGCGTGAAAATGGCCTGTGGATGGTGGAAGCCACCGATGTCGACAGCGGCAAAACCTTTACCTGGCGCGCCAAAGGCCTGGTCAACGCCACCGGCCCATGGGTGAAACACTTCTTTGACGATGGCCTGAAGCTCAAGTCCCCTTACGGTATTCGCCTGATCAAAGGTAGCCATATCGTGGTGCCACGGGCGCACAACCAGCCGCAGTCTTATATCTTGCAGAACGAAGATCACCGTATTGTGTTTGTCATCCCGTGGCTGGACGAGTTCTCCATCATCGGTACTACCGACGTGGAGTACCACGGCGATCCGAAAGACGTGAAGATCGACGATAACGAAATCGACTATCTGTTGAAGGTGTATAACGACCACTTCAAGAAACAGCTGGGCCGTGATGACATCGTCTGGACCTACTCCGGCGTGCGCCCACTGTGTGATGATGAATCGGACTCACCGCAGGCCGTAACTCGCGACTATACGCTGGATGTGCATGACGAGCAGGGTAAAGCACCACTGCTTTCCGTGTTCGGCGGTAAACTGACGACCTATCGCAAGCTGGCCGAACATGCGATGGAGAAGCTGGCTCACTACTACCCTGGCTGCGGCCCGGCGTGGACCAAAAACGGTTCTCTGCCAGGGGGCAACATTGATGGCGATCGCGACAGCTACGCCGCCAAACTGCGTCGTCAGCACGGCTGGATGACCGAGTCCCTGGCCCGTCGTTACGCCCGTACCTATGGCAGCCACAGCGAAATTATCCTGGCCAATGCCAATAGCCTGAACGATTTGGGTGAAGACTTCGGCCATGATCTGTATGAGGCTGAACTGCGTTATCTGGTAGAAAAAGAGTGGGTTGTCGAGCTGGATGATGCCCTGTGGCGCCGCACCAAGCTGGGCATGTGGCTCAGCGAAGAGCAGCAGGCACGGGTGAAAACCTGGCTGGCAGAAAACGCCAAACCAAAGGCGCTGTCGTTGGCCTCTTGATTGGGATGTGAGTAAGCGAGCGCAGCAGCACTCCTACACAACGAACTAAAAGTAAGGGCCGGATATCCGGCCCTTATCTATTACAGCTTTATCGGCTTGATATGCCAAATCTCATCCGCATACTCCTGGATCGTCCGGTCGGAAGAGAAATAGCCCATATTGGCAATGTTCAGTATCGCGCGCTTGGTCCAATCGTCCTGATTGAGATACACCTCATCCACCTTATCCTGCGTATCCACATAGCTGCGATAGTCGGCCAGCAACTGATAATGGTCGCCAAGATTGACCAGTGAATCGAACAGGCTGCTGTAACGCTTGGGATCTTCGGGGCTGAACGCGCCGGTCGCGATCTGCGTCAACGCCAGATGCAACTCTTCATCCTGCTCAAAATACTGACGCGGGTTATACCCATCGCGGCGCAGCGCCTCCACCTGATCGGCGGTATTGCCAAAGATAAAGATGTTCTCTTCGCCGACGTGCTCCAGCATTTCAACGTTGGCCCCATCCAGCGTGCCGATGGTCAAGGCACCGTTGAGGGCAAACTTCATGTTGCTGGTGCCCGAAGCTTCGGTGCCCGCCAGTGAGATCTGCTCGGAGAGATCGGCCGCTGGAATGATCATCTGGGCCAGGCTCACCCCGTAGTTAGGGATAAACACCACCTTCAAATCATCATGCACGCGCGGATCGTTGTTGATCACCTTCGCCACGTCGTTGATCAGGCGAATGATCTGCTTGGCGGCGTAATAGGCCGAAGCGGCTTTACCCGCAAAGATCACCACACGCGGCACCTGTTTGACATCAGGGTCCTGCAACAGGCGGTTATAACGCGTGATCACATGCAATACGTTCAGCAACTGCCGCTTATATTCGTGGATCCGCTTGATCTGTACGTCGAACAACGCATCGGGGTTCACCACCACGTTGAGCTTTTTAGCGATATAGGCCGCCAGCCGTTCCTTGTTCTGCCGTTTGGCAGCCTGTACGGCCTGCAAAAAGCTCGGGTAATCTGCGTTTGCCTTGATTTCACCAAGCTGGCTGAGATCGGTACGCCAGTTATGGCCGATGCTGTCATCCAGCACCTTGGATAATGGCCGGTTAGCCAGCCCCAGCCAGCGGCGCGGGGTTACACCGTTGGTTTTATTGCAGAAGCGATCGGGGAATACGCGAGCAAAATCAGCAAACAAAGACTGTACCATCAGTTCGGAATGCAGTGCCGACACGCCATTCACCTTATGGCTGGCCACCACCGCCAACCACGCCATCCGCACCCTGCGCCCGTTGGTTTCATCGATGATGGAAACCCGTGCCAGCAACTGATTATCGCCCGGTACCACCTGCTGTACCTGCTTGAGGAAATGGTCGTTGATTTCGAAGATCAATTGCAGGTGGCGCGGCAGGATCTTGCCCAGCATCTCGACCGGCCAGGTTTCCAGCGCTTCGCTCATCAAGGTATGGTTGGTGTAAGAGAACACCTTTTCTACCACTTCCCAGGCATCCAGCCAGCTGAATTTGTGTTCATCAATCAGCAGGTGCATCAGTTCAGGGATCGACAATACCGGGTGAGTATCGTTGAGGTGGATGGCAATCTTGTCGGCCAGATTGTCGAAGGTTTTGTGCATCGTCCAATGGCGGTTGAGGATGTCCTGGGTGGTCGCTGAAACCAGGAAATACTCCTGCCGCAGGCGCAGTTCACGCCCGGAATAGGTGGAGTCATCAGGATAGAGCACGCGCGATACGTTCTCGGAGTGGTTTTTATCTTCCACCGCGGCAAAATAATCCCCCTGGTTGAACTTGCCCAGATTGATTTCATTACTGGCCTGCGCGCTCCACAAACGCAGCGTGTTGGTCGCATCGGTATCAAAGCCCGGGATCACCTGATCGTAGGCGATAGCGATAATCTCTTCGGTTTCCACCCAGCGGGCCTTCGCCCCTTCCTGCTGAACGCGGCCGCCAAAACGCACTTTATAGCGGGTATTGTGGCGCGGGAATTCCCACGGGTTGCCGTATTCCAGCCAGTAATCAGGCGACTCCATCTGCTGGCCATTGACGATATTCTGCTTGAACATGCCGTATTCGTAGCGGATGCCGTAACCCCGGCCAGGCAGTGCCAACGTGGCCAACGAATCCAGGAAGCAGGCAGCCAACCGCCCCAGGCCGCCATTGCCCAGGCCAGGATCGTTCTCTTCCTCAAGCAGTTCGCTCAGGTTCAGGCCCATCTCATCGAGTGCGTCTTCGATATCCTGGTAAATCCCCATGGATAACAGCGCATTCGACAGCGTACGGCCAAGCAGAAATTCCATCGACAGGTAATAGACCTGCCGGACATCTTGCGAAAGCTGGGCGCGATTGGATCGCAACCAACGTTCCACCATCCTGTCGCGCACCGCAAATAACACGGCGTTGAGCCAGTCGTGTTGGGTGGCGATTGCCGGATCCTTACCGACAATAAACATCAGTTTATAGGCGATGGAATGTTTCAGCGCTTCAACACTGACCGTGGGTGAGGTGTAACTAAACGGTGAAGTCATAGTAGTTCAATCCCAAGTACGTGATTACAACAAGCGTTGATAGAGCGACAAGTATTCCTTTGCCGCGACTTGCCAGCCAAAATCCAGACTCATGGCATGGCGTTGCACATGATGCCAATGCTTCGGCCGGCTCCACAGCACCAGAGCACGCCGGATGGCATTGCTCAGAGCGCCCGCATCACAATTATCAAACACAAACCCACTGGCGGAACCGTCTGCCAGGAACTCCAACGCGCAGTCCACCACCGTATCCGCCAGCCCCCCGGTGCGGCGCACCAGTGGCAGCGTGCCGTATTTCAGGCCATAGAGTTGCGTTAGCCCGCAAGGCTCAAAACGGCTGGGCACCAGGATCACATCCGCACCGCCGATAATCCGGTGAGAGAACGCCTCATGGTAGCCAATCTGCACGCCAACCTGCTCTGGGTAATCGGCCGCAGCGGCCAGGAAAGCCTGCTGCAATACCGCATCACCCGCCCCCAGCACTACCAGTTGGCCGCCCTGTTCCAGCAAGGCTGGCAGGGCTTCCAGCACCAGATCCAACCCTTTCTGGTTGGTCAAACGGCTGACCACCGCAAACAGCGGCAACGATTCATCGACCTGCAGCCCCATGGCTTTTTGCAGATGAACCTTATTCTTGGCCTTGTTTTTCAGGCTGTCGGCATCGTAGCGGGCCGCCAGCCGCGCATCGTGCGATGGATCCCAAATCTTGTCATCAACGCCGTTGAGAATACCGCTCAATCTCCCCTGCCGCTGCCGCTCCTGTAGCAACCCTTCCATACCGTAACCGAACTCCGGTTGGGTAATTTCACGTGCATAAGTCGGGCTGACGGCGGTGATATGGTCGGCGTAGTACAGACCTGCCTTGAGGAAAGACATCTGGCCGTAAAACTCCAGGCCATAGATATTCATAAATGACGATGGCAACCACAGTTCCGACATATGATGGGCGGAGAACAGCCCCTGATAGGCCAGATTGTGGACGGTGAAGATCGAGCGAGCCGGGTGGCCGTTGGCCGCCAGATAGGCGCAGGCCAATCCCGCGTGCCAGTCGTGAGCATGCACCAGTTTTGGCCGCCAGTAATGATCCAGCCCTTTCGCCAGTTCACAGGCCATCCAGCCTAATAAGGCAAAACGGCGATGGTTGTCCGGATAGGCATTCATCGACTGATCGTGATAGGGACTGCCCGGCCGGTCGTACAACCAGGGGGCATCGACCAGGTAAATGCCCACGCCATGATAGGTGCCATAACGCAGGCCTACGCGCCCGGCAAAGGAGTCGATCTCGGCAACCAGTACCGTATCCGGGATCCCGTTGCGCACGTCAGGAAAAGCCGGCAATAGCACCCGAACATCAGCTCCTGCGGCAATCTGCGCCGTCGGTAATGCGCCAACCACGTCTGCAAGCCCGCCGGTTTTAAGCAGTGGGAACATCTCGGAACATACGTGTAAAACCTGCATTATCACTCCTGAAATTCGGTAAAAACGTCTTTACGGAGATTAGGGGCGCGGCCAGCCACGCCCAAGGTTCTGGTCACAATGACTACAGTTTTGCCAACATTTCGCGCGTCACCAGCACGATGCCCTCTTCCGAGCGGTAAAAACGCTTGCTGTCTTCCTCGGCGTTTTCGCCAATCACCATGCCTTCCGGAATATGGCAGGCGCGATCGATAATGCAGCGGCGCAGGCGGCAAGAGCGGCCCACGTTCACATCAGGCAATAATACAGAAGAGTCGATAGTGCAGAAGGAGTTCACCCGCACCTTCGAGAACAGCACCGAATGCACCACCACCGAACCGGAAACAATGCAGCCACCGGCTACCAGCGAGTTCATGGTCATGCCATGGCTACCGGAACGGTCCTGCACAAATTTGGCTGGCGGCAACGGTTCCATATAGGTGCGGATCGGCCAACCACGGTCGTACATATCCAGTTCAGGCGTGACCGAAGCCAGGTCGAGGTTGGCGCGCCAGTAGGCTTCCAAGGTACCGACATCACGCCAATACGGCGGCAGATCCGGACCACATCCTACGCAGGAAAGGGTAAACGGGTGCGCCCAGGCAGCCCCTTGTGCGGTGATTTTAGGGATCAGATCCTTGCCGAAGTCATGGGTAGAGCCAGGAGTCGACATATCCTCTTCCAACAGTTGGTAGAGGTAGCTGGCGTTGAAGATATAGATGCCCATGCTGGCCAGCGACATCTCGGGATTACCCGGCATGGCCGGTGGATTGGCAGGTTTTTCCAGGAATTCGAGGATCAGGTCATTATCATCCACTTTCATCACGCCAAACTCGCTGGCCTCCTTGCGCGGTACCGGAATACAGGCCACCGTACACTGCGCCCCTTTTTCGACGTGGTCGATCAGCATGCGCGAATAGTCCATTTTATAAATATGGTCGCCCGCCAGGATCACCACGTATTCCGCTTCATAGCGGCGGATGATATCGAGGTTCTGATAGACCGCATCCGCGGTGCCTTTGTACCAATGTTCGGTGCTGAGGCGCTGCTGGGCAGGCAGCAGATCGACAAACTCATTCATCTCTTCGTTCAGGAACGACCAACCCCGCTGAATATGCTGCACCAGCGTATGGGAATGATACTGGGTGATCACCCCCATGCGGCGGATCCCTGAGTTCAGGCAGTTGGACATGGCAAAATCGATAATGCGGTACTTACCCCCAAAGTGAACGGCAGGCTTGGCGCGGGTAGAGGTTAAATCTTTCAAACGCGAACCACGGCCCCCCGCCAGGATCAGGGCAACGGATTTATTCGGCAGTTGGCGCGCCAACATCAGAGGGTCTTTATTTTCGTGCTTAACCATAACTGACTCCTTTTAATTGTTCTCTACCAGCACGCAAAGCGAATGCGCAGCCTGGCACCAGGCGGGTAAAGCCACCCGTGAATTTTCCTGAGTAAAGGGGGCGACAACCTGCCAATCACCCTCGGGCAACGTCATCTCAACGACCTGCTGCGTGGCATTGATCACCATCAGCCAGCGTTGTGACAGGCGGATCTGCATGCAGCGATCGCTCTGTTCCCACTGTTGCGCACTGAGCGGCTGCCCCTGCGCGTTCAACCACTGCACGCTGCCATCTCCCTCCTGCCACCAGCGGTCTGCCTGCAAGGCAGGAATTTGCTGGCGCAAGCGGATCAGCGCGGCGGTGTATGCGGTCAGTGAATCATCCGCATTGGCCCAGTCGAGCCAGGTGGTTTCGTTATCCTGACAGTACGCATTGTTGTTACCCTGCTGGCTATTTCCGTGCTCATCACCGGCCAGCAGCATCGGTGTACCCTGTGCCAGAAGCAGCGTGGCAAGCAGTGCTCGCTGGCTGGCCCGGCGGCGTTGCAAGACGGTTTCGTCGGCAATCAGGCCTTCAACCCCGTGGTTACAGCTAAAGTTCTGGTCACTGCCGTCACGGTTTCCCTCTCCGTTAGGCTGGTTATGCTTCTCCTTGAAACTCACTACGTCCTGCAAGGTAAAGCCGTCGTGGGCGGTCAGCATGTTGATGCTGACATAGGGCGCGCGCCCACGCTGGTTGAATACCTCGCTGGATGCGGCAAAACGCTGGGCAAACTGGCCCAGTGACAGATCGTCTCGCAGCCAGAAACGGCGGATATCATCACGAAAATGGTCATTCCACTCGGCAAACCGGCCAGGGAACTCGCCAACCTGATATCCGCCTGGGCCAATATCCCAAGGTTCGGCGATCAGTTTGCAGCGCCCCAGCGTATCGTCCGCCAGCATCGCCTGAAACAGCGGAGCATCGCGGTCAAATGCCGGTGTGCGGCCTAACACGGTGCCAAGATCGAAGCGGAAACCATCGACATGGCACTCCCGTACCCAAAAGCGCAGGCAATCCATCACCCACGCCACGCCCGCTGGCTGATCCAGGCGCAGCGTATTGCCACAGCCGGTGAGGTTATCGTAGTCACCGTCAGGGGTTAGCCAGTAGTAGCTGACGTTGTCGATACCGCGCAGCGACAGCGTTGGCCCATCCATATCCAGCTCGGCACTGTGGTTGAATACCACGTCCAGGATCACTTCGATCCCCGCCCGGTGCAGCGCTTTCACCGCATCACGGAATTCACGCAGCGGCGTAGTGCCGGTGCTCAAACTGCTATAGCGATTGTCTGGCGCAAAAGGGGCCAGCACGTTGTAGCCCCAGTAATTGATCAATCCCAGACGTTGCAGACGCGGTTCCGTGGTGTGCTGTTGCACCGGCAGTAGCTCAAGCGCGGTGATCCCCAACCGCTTGAAGTAGGCAATCATCGCCGGGTGGCCCAACGCGGCAAAACTGCCACGCAATACGGCCGGGATCTCCGGGTGCGTTAACGTCAACCCCCGGACATGCGCTTCGTAGATCACCGTTTTGCCCCAAGGAGTGGCAGGCGGACGATCGTCCTGCCAATCGTAACTTTCATCGATCACCACGCATTTGGGCATCAAAGGGGCGCTGTCTTGCGGATCCGGTTGATCGTATCCCCCGTGCAAATGCACATGGTCGGCCACCGGGCCTTCTACCGCCCGTGCCGCCGGATCGAGCAGCAACTTGTTGGCGTTAAAGCGCAACCCAAGATGCGGCTCAAACGGGCCGTGCACCCGAAAACCATAACGCTGCCCCGGCTCGCCCCCCGGCAGATATCCGTGCCAGATATCACCGCTGCGGGCAGGCAACGGCAGGCGTGTTTCACGATATTGCGCATCGAACAGACACAGTTCGACCTGCGTGGCATGTGCAGAGAACAGGGTAAAGTTGATGCCATTACCGTCGTAGTAAGCCCCTAAAGGCGCGGCAAGACCCGGCGTCAGCTCTGCCATCAAGCCTCCCGCCGCAGATAAACCGTGGCCAGTGGTGGCACCATCACGCTGATCGAATGTTCACGGCCATGGCTGCCGATCGGCTGCGAGATCACTCGCCCCTGATTACCAGCGTTGCTACCGTGATAATGGTGTGAATCGGTATTGAGGATTTCCTGATACTCGCCAGCGCGTGAAATGCCAATGCGGTAATGAGGGCGTGGCACCGGGGTAAAGTTGCTGATGGCAATCAGCTCATTGCCCTGAGAATCATAGCGTGCGAAGGCAAATACCGAGTTGTCGTGATCGTCGACCACCAGCCATTCAAAACCGTCCGGGCGATAATCCCGCTCGTACAGCGGTGCGTTCTGCTGGTAGCAATGGTTAAGATCGCGTACCAGCCGCTGCACGCCGTGGTGCCAACCGTCCAACCCTTCCAGCAGATGCCAATCCAGGCTGGTATCGAAGTTCCACTCACGCCCTTGGGCAAACTCGCTGCCCATAAACAGCAGCTTCTTGCCCGGATGCGCCCACATAAAGCCGTAATAGGCCCGCAGGTTGGCAAACTTCTGCCAGGCATCCCCCGGCATCCGGTCCAGAACGGAGCGTTTGCCATGCACCACTTCGTCGTGCGAAATCGGCAGCACGAAGTTCTCGGAATAGGCATACATCATGCCGAAGGTCATCAGGTTGTGATGGTATTTACGGTGCACCGGATCGCACTTCATGTAGTCCAACGTGTCGTGCATCCAGCCGAGATCCCACTTGTAGTGGAAACCTAAGCCATTGGCATCCGGCGGTAGCGTAACGCCCGGATAATCGGTCGATTCTTCCGCCAGCGTCACCGCTCCTGGCCGCTCTTTGCCTAGCGTCTGGTTGGTGTAACGCAGGAAGGAGATCGCTTCCAGGTTCTCATTGCCACCGTAGTAGTTTGGCACCCACTCGCCGTCGGCACGGCTATAGTCACGGTAAATCATCGACGCCACCGCATCGACGCGCAGACCGTCGATACCAAAGCGCTCCAGCCAGTAAAACGCATTACCCGCCAAATAGTTACGTACCTCGTGGCGGCCATAGTTGTAGATCAGCGTGTTCCAATCCTGATGGAAGCCTTCACGGGGATCGGCATATTCATACAGCGCGGTACCGTCGAAGTTGGCCAGGCCGTGGGCATCGCTGGGGAAATGCCCCGGCACCCAGTCCAGGATCACGTTGATCCCGGCTTCATGCGCCGCGGCCACAAAAGCCTTGAACTCCGCTGGCGTACCAAAGCGGCGGGTTGGTGCATACATTCCCAACGGCTGATAGCCCCAACTACCGTCAAACGGATGTTCGTTGATCGGCAGCAGTTCAATATGGGTGAACCCCATATCCTTAACGTAAGGGATCAGCTGTTCGGCCAGTTCCTGGTAACTGAGCCAGAAATTATTGTCCGTATGGCGGCGCCAGGAGCCCAGGTGCACTTCGTAGATCGAGATCGGGCGGTCAAAATCATTGGCCCGCTGCCTTTCCGGCGTGTTTTCCACCACCGCTGGCAGCGGCGTGATCAGCGAAGCCGTCTCTGGCCGCATCTGCGCTTCGAAGGCATAAGGATCGGCCTTGAGCTGCACATTGCCGTAACAATCGATAATCTCGTATTTATACAGCTGCCCGGCCTTCACGCCCGGTAAAAACAGCTCCCAAATGCCATTCTCCCGGCGCTTGCGCATCGGGTGGCGTCGGCCATCCCAGAAGTTGAACTCACCGACTACCGATACGCGCTGAGCGTTGGGTGCCCAAACGGCAAAGCTGACGCCCTCCACCTCATCCAGCATGCCAGGATGCGCACCCAGCCGCTCATATGGCCGCAGATGCGTCCCCTCGGCCAGCAGCCAGCTATCAATATCCTGCAACAGAGTGCCAAAACGATAAGGGTCTTCGAGAAGTTGTTGATGGTCGCGCCAGCTGACTTCAAGCTGGTAGCGGAAAGGAGTTTTACGGCGCGGGACGAGAGCGCTGAAAAAACCACGAGCGTCATCGCAATTGAGCTGCACCAGGCGGTTACCGGTTTTGCTCTCTATCAACCAGACGGTACCTGCATCCGGCAGCAGGGCACAAATCTGTAACCCATGCTCGGTAACATGCATGCCGAGCAGAGAAAAAGGGTCAGCGTAATGACCGGAAATTAGCTGGTTGATCACGTCACGTTCGGGAAGTACAGGCATAGCATTCTTCCTTTGATTAAGAGCATGACTTTTAAAAGGCTACACTGAACAAAAAGCAGCCGTTGCACCTATCATGCAATTCATTTGCTACCTAAAGCGTGATTTCAGTCGGTTATTGATTAATCGATCGCCTTCATGCTCGCAGTTTCGCTCTTTATGCTTATTTTTCAGGCGAATTTTCACCATTAATGGAGAACTCTTCATCCACCTAATAAGCATAGTCATCTCTGCTCAAAACATTGGGGCATTACCAAGGAAAATTTTTGCCCGGAAAACCGGCCGAGCGGGCAATCGGCAGTGGCTGGGTCTGAGATACGACAGGCATGACGCCACCTTCCCTACATCGTCTTTACGGCTACGCTAATCGACACCAGAAGCGGGGAAAACAGGGCATTGGAGGGCTGAAAGAGATCAGCCCTCAGGAAGTTCAGTTCAGGGTTACAGCAGGATACGCAACATGCGGCGCAGCGGCTCGGCCGCGCCCCACAACAGCTGATCGCCAACGGTGAATGCGGAGAGATATTCCGGCCCCATATTCAGCTTGCGCAGACGGCCAACCGGCGTGTTCAACGTACCGGTTACGGCAGCAGGCGTCAGCTCACGCATGGTCAGTTCGCGGTCGTTCGGGATCACCCGTACCCAGTCGTTGTGCGTGGCCAGCAACTGCTCGATTTCCGGCAGTGGGATATCTTTCTTCAGCTTCAGGGTAAATGCCTGGCTGTGACAGCGCAAAGCGCCGACGCGCACGCATAAACCATCAACCGGGATGATGCTTGAAGTGCTGAGGATCTTGTTGGTTTCCGCCTGGCCTTTCCACTCTTCGCGGCTTTGGCCGTTATCCAGCTGCTTGTCGATCCAAGGGATCAGGCTACCCGCCAAAGGCACGCCAAAGTTATCGGTAGGCAACTTACCAGAACGGGTTGCCTCCGTGACTTTACGTTCGATATCCAGAATGGCCGAGGCCGGATCTTGCAACTCTTTCGCCACATCGGCATGCAGCATACCCATCTGGGTCAACAGTTCACGCATATGACGCGCGCCGCCGCCAGAAGCCGCCTGATAAGTGGCAACCGACGCCCACTCCACCAAATCGTTGGCAAACAGGCCGCCCAGCGACATCAGCATCAGGCTGACGGTGCAGTTACCGCCCACAAAGGTTTTGATGCCTTTGTTCAGCCCTTCCTGGATCACCGCATGGTTGACCGGATCGAGGATGATGATCGCATCGTCTTCCATACGTAGAGAAGAGGCCGCATCGATCCAATAGCCCTGCCAGCCGGTGGCACGCAGCTTTGGATAGATTTCATTGGTGTAATCGCCGCCCTGGCAGGTAATAATAATATCGAGGGCGCTTAATGCTTCGACATCATACGCATCTTGCAGCGTACCTTGCTGCTGGCCGCCGAAAGCCGGGGCGGCAGCACCGAGCTGCGAAGTGGAGAAGAATACCGGGCGAATGGCGTCAAAATCGCGCTCTTGCGTCATGCGCTGCATGAGTACCGAGCCGACCATACCACGCCAACCAATGAAACCAACGTTTTTCATATTTACTGTCCTGCCTTGGAGGATGGCTATGCTCTATACCCTTTCAGGAAGGATATGAGATAGAGTTAAGTTATATGTTGTGTGCAATATCTACCCACCTTACAAAATGTCGGCGCGAGCGCAAAGTGAATTTATTCGATACACGGGCAATTCTCAGCAATGCGGCTTATACCCGTCGTTTTTTCTGATTTTGAGGCAATAAATGACAGAAATGATTGCGGCAACGGTGCTGCTGTTTTTAATAATGGATCCGCTGGGTAACCTGCCGATTTTCATGTCGGTACTGAAACACCTGGAACCTCGCCGTCGCCGGGCGGTGGTGATCCGCGAACTGCTGATAGCCTTGGTGCTGATGCTGATTTTTCTGTTCGCTGGCGAACATATTTTGGCGTTCCTCAACCTGCGTACCGAAACCGTGTCGATCTCCGGCGGGATTATCCTGTTCCTGATCGCCATCAAGATGATATTCCCTTCGCAGGAAGGCAGCGGCAGCGATCTTTCCGCCGGTGAGGAACCGTTCCTGGTACCGCTCGCCATTCCTTTGGTAGCCGGGCCATCAATTCTGGCAACCTTGATGCTGCTTTCACACCAATACCCCAACCAGATTTCGCATCTGGTAGTGGCCCTGCTGATTGCCTGGGGCTTGTCTGCGGCGATCCTGCTGATGTCGAATCTGTTTCTGCGTTTACTGGGGAGCAAAGGGGTGAGCGCGCTGGAACGGCTGATGGGGTTGATCCTGGTGATGCTGTCCACCCAGATGTTCCTGGACGGGGTACGTGCCTATCTGAATCTTTAGCAGCCAGGGCGCAGCAGCGCTGCGCCCCGTCTTTACGACTTAAACCACCATCGCCAACAGCAGGCAGCCAATCAGGCCACAGACTGAAATGATGGTTTCCAACGCCGACCAGGATTTGATGGTTTCCATGATGGTCAGGTTGAAATACTCCTTGAACAGCCAGAAGCCAGGATCGTTAACGTGGGAGAAAATCACGCTACCTGAACCAACGGCAATGACCATCAGTTCCGGGCTAGCCCCGGTAGTGGCAATCAGCGGAGCTACAATGCCGCCGGCGGTGATTGCCGCTACGGTCGCAGAACCCAAGGCAATACGCAGCACTGCGGCAATCGACCAGGCCATCAGGATAGGTGAAACGTTGCTACCGTGCATAATGCCAGCAATGTATTGCTCAATGCCGCTGTCCACCAGCACCTGTTTGAACGCCCCACCACCGCCGATAATCAGCAGCATCATGGCGATGATTTTGATGGATTCACTGATGGTGCCCATCACTTCGTCCATGGTGCGGCCACGGTTCAGGCCGAAGGTAAAGATGGCGATCAGCACGGCAATCAGCGTTGCCATTACCGGATCACCGAAGAACTCGGCGTAAGACAGGAACGCGTGGCCTTTTGGCAACGCCATTTCCGCTACGGCACGGAATGCCATCAGGATCACCGGCACCAGTGCGGTCGCGACGCTGACGCCAAAACCAGGCATTTCTTCTTCGGTAAAGGTTTTCGGGTTGTATAAACCCACCGGCACTGGCTTATCGATGCCTTTCAGGAAACGGGCATAGACCGGGCCTGCCAGGATCACGGTAGGGATCGCCAGCAAGGTGCCATACAGCAGGGTTTTACCCATGTCCGCATGGAAAATGGTGGCGATAGCCGTTGGGCCTGGGTGCGGTGGCAGGAAACCGTGGGTAACGGACAACGCCGCAGCCATCGGCACACCGACATACAGCAGCGGGATACGCGCAGAGGCGGCAATGGTAAACACCAAAGGCAGCAACAGTACGAAACCCACTTCATAGAACAGAGCAAAGCCGACGGTAAAACCGGTCAGCACGATAGCCCACTGGATATGCTGTTTACCGAACTTGTCGATCAGCGTGGTGGCAATCCGCTGCGCACCGCCACAGTCCGCCAGCAGCTTACCAAGCATGGCACCAAAGCCCATGATCAGCGCCAGACCGCCCAGCGTTCCACCCACGCCGGCCTTGATAGAACCAATCACTTTATCTACCGGCATACCCTGCATGATACCGACCGCCAGCGCGACCAGAATCAGCGAGATAAAGCCGTTGAGCTTAAAGCGGATCATCAGCAGCAGTAGCATGGCTACGCCGATGGCAACAATCACTAGTGGCATAATTTTTCTCCAACCCTTTTTATCACTTGGCCTCTTTGCGCCACAACGGCGAAAGAAGGTGCTTGTTTTTTGTACGGCCCTTTCCTGGTGCACTGAGTAGGCGGTTGAGTACAGCGTTCCAGATTACAGCCCACCCTATGGTGGCTTGAAAACGACGGGTATTTCCCTGTTCTATGCTGTGTGATGACAATCACATCTCCATTTGTTACCCGTATCATGATACCGGTAACATGCTAAGATTCGGAACCAGGTAACCCAGCAAAATTCGCATTCTGAGATAGAGATCAAACTTATGGCGGGAAAAAGCATCATCCTGATGGGCGTCTCCGGCAGCGGCAAATCCACGATTGGCGCGGCGGTAGCACGGGAAATCAAGGCAAAATTTATTGATGGCGACGATCTGCATCCGCGCGCCAATATCCAGAAGATGGCCAGCGGCCAACCGTTGAATGACGATGACCGCGCCCCCTGGCTGCAACGCCTCAACGATGCGGCCTACAGCCTTAATCACAAGAACGAAAGTGGCATCATTGTCTGCTCGGCGCTGAAACGCCGCTACCGCGATCTGCTGCGCAAAGACAATGACAATATGGTGTTTATCTATCTGAAAGGCAGCTTCGAGGTGATCCTGGCCCGCCTGCAAGCCCGCTCCGGACACTTTATGCCCACCGAGCTGCTCAAGAGCCAGTTTGATGCTTTGGAAGAGCCTGGGGCTGACGAAAAAGATGTGGTTTGCGTAGATATTGATACCGACGTTGAAGGCGTAGTGGGCCGTTGTGTTGCAGCGCTGAAATCGTAGGTTAGCCATAATGGGCGCAAACTATTGCGCCCAGGTTCAGATACTGCCACCGGGTGCCACGGTGAAACCGACATCAACCATACGGGGGAAAACCTCTTCCCCGCGCAGGCGCGCCAACAGGCGTTCTGCGGCGATCTGCCCCATATGCTCACGCGGCGTCAGCACGCTGGCCAGTTTTGGTACCATCACCTGGCCGATATCGTGGCCATGGAAACCGGCAATCGCCATGTCCTGCGGGATCGACACCCCCTGACGCTGGCATTCAAACGCTGCGCCGATTGCCAAGTCATCGTTGGTACAAAAAATACTGTCGACCTGCGGATAATCACGCTGCGCCTCGCGCAACATCTCGCCCCCAGCCGAATAGGACGAAGAGCGTGTGGTCATGATGCTATAGGTTTCAAGACCCGATTCACGCATCGCCTGTTCGTAGCCCTGCTGTTTGATAATGGTTCGTTCATCCTGACGCGCGCCAAAGTACACCACATGACGATGGCCGTGAGCGATGATTTGCTGGGTCATTTGACGGGCCGCTTCAAAGTTGTTGAACCCGACCGCCAGATCGATACAGGGAGAAACACAGTCCATTAACTCCACCACCGGAATGCCTGCAACTTCAATCATCTTCAGAGTACGTGCGGTATGGTGGCGTTCGGACAGGATCAGCCCATCGATATTATAAGAAAACAGTGACGTCAGGCGCTGTTCTTCACGCTCCGGCAGATAGCCGTAGTGCGCCAGCATGGTCTGGTAGTTATGCGCATCGGTAACGCTCTCAATGCCCCGCAACACTTCGGCAAATACCTGGTTGGTCAGCGACGGTAACAGCACGCCAATCGCCCGGCTGGTGGCATTGGACAGGATATCCGGCGCACGGTTGGGGATGTAGCCAAGCTCGTCCAACGCTACCGCAATTTTTTGCTGTAAAGCGGCGGAAACCTGACCGGGGTTGCGCAAATAGCGGCTCACCGTCATTTTGGTGACGCCAACCTGATCTGCGACATCTTGAAGTACCGGGCGTTTTTTCTTCATTATCAATGAGCTGGCCAACCATGGATGGGCCGCTATTTTAGCAAATAAAACGGCTTTCCGATATTGTTGGTTCTGCGACCAGCGGAGACAAAAAAAGGGCCCAGCACTGAACTGAGCCCTTATCATCACTCTGTCATCACACCGGTGGCAGATCGAACAGTAAAATTTCGCTGTCTTCATCGGCATGGATCGACAGTGCAGTCTCATCCCAGACCGCGAACGCATCGCTAATCCCGGCTTGGTTGCCATTGATCGATACATTGCCGCGCACTACCTGGATCCAGATGCGGCGTTCTGCCTGGATTGGATAGACCGACTGCTCATCTTTCTTCAGCGCCCAGCGTGACAAGGTCATATCCTGGAACACTTTCAGCGAGCCTTCACGAGCGTCTGGTGACAGCACCAGTTGGCGGCCCTGTGGCGCATCGAACATACGCTGCTCATAACGTGGCTCCAGACCAACCTGATCAGGAATAATCCAGATCTGATACAGATGTAATGGCCGATCGCTATTGGCATTGTACTCAGAGTGACGCACACCAGTGCCCGCACTCATTATCTGGAACTCACCAGCATTAATCTGTTCTTTGTTACCCATGCTGTCCTGATGTTCCACCGTGCCGCTCAGCACGTAGGTCAGGATTTCCATGTCTTTATGGGGGTGAGTACCGAACCCCTGGCCCGCATCGATCACGTCTTCGTTAATCACCCGCAGTGCCGAGAACCCCATAAAATCGGGATCGTAATAGTCAGCAAATGAGAAGGTGTGCCAGCTGTCCAGCCAACCATGATTAGCATGACCGCGATCTTGTGCCTTACGTAGATAAATCATATTCAACTCTCCTCAACGTTTTCTACAGTCTAGACCTGACGGAGGAATATGAAAGCGCAAAAATCTCACCCCTCTGTTCAAAAAATTAGGTGGAGTTTGGCAGGGAGTAACAGAAGGTTGGTGGGATCGGTTAGCCACTGAATTTGGGCAAAAAAAAAGCCAGCACCCGAGCTGGCTAAGTAAACACTGGAAGCAATGTGAGCAATGTCGTGCCTTCAGCAAACAGTATCAAAGGTTGATACTCTCTCTGAACGCATGACAATAGTAATCATTATCATTCGCACCTGTAAAGCGTTTTTTTGACCAATGGGAAATAATATTGACTCGTGACAGTAAACGGATAATTTGGGAGGTTATTCAAACGGTAAACGCCAAAGAGAGGAAAAAATGAGCGAGATTGTAGTCCGTCACGTGGAAAGTAACGATGCTGAAGCCCTCCACCAGCTATTCTCACACCCAGCCGTTTACCGTGACACGCTACAACTACCGCTACCGTCAAAAGCCATGTGGCAGCAACGTATCAATGATGTACAGCCCGGCACCTATAGCCTGGTGGCCTGCATTGACGATCGCGTAGTGGGACAATTGTTCGTGGAGCTCAACCAGCGGGTACGCCGCCGCCATGTGGCGACCATTGGCATCAGCGTAGATGCGGGTTACCACGGCCAAGGCGTGGGTAGTGCGCTGATGCAGGCCATGATCGATATCTGTGACAACTGGGCCGCCATCGAGCGTATCGAGCTAACGGTGTTCACCGATAATCAGGGTGCCATCGCGCTGTATCGCAAGTTTGGCTTTGAGATCGAAGGTACCAGCCGCCGCTTCGCCTTCCGCGACGGTGAAATGGTCGATGCCCATCATATGGCTCGCTTCAAAAGTGCATAAGCCAACGGGGCGCTCATATGAACGCCCCGTCGGTTAGACACCGCAAAAATTTAAAGCCCGGCCGTTTCGCGAATATAGCGGCGTGCTTTCACTGCGTATTCGAAAGGATTGGCCAGCGCCGGATCCTGTTCGGCTTCAACCACCATCCAGCCCTTATAGCCCCGCTCATCCAACAGTTTAAACACCGGCCGGAAATCGATCACGCCATCCCCAGGTACGGTGAAGGTGCCTTTTTTCACCCCATCCAGGAAGCTCAGGCGCTTGGCTTTAACTTCGGCCACCACCTCGTCACGCACGTCTTTCAGGTGTACATGGTTGATACGCGGCAGGTATTTTTCCAAAATGGCCAGCATCGCTTTCTGGCTGCCCTCGGAATAATAGGCGTGCCCGGTATCGAACAGCAGATAAACATCGTCGTTGACCATGCTCATATAGCGGTCTATTTCTTCCGTAGTCTGGATGCCCGTACCCATATGATGGTGCAGGCAGACCTGCATCCCTTTACCGGCAGCAATTTTTGCCAGTTCGTTATACCCCTGAGCCACTCGCTGCCACTCTTCATCACTGAAGTAAGGCTTCTCTTCGAATACCGCCTTGGTGGTGCCCTGGATACTTTTGCTCTGCTCGGAGCAACCAATCACCTTGGCTCCCATGGCATGCAGGAAATTCATATGGTTAACGAACTCGTCGATGGTCTTTTCCTTCAGCCCATCGGCAAAGAACGTGCTGAACCAGGCATTACAGATCTGGATACCCCGGATATCCAGCATCGGTTTCAACACCTTGGGGTCGCGCGGGTACTTGCTGCCCACTTCACTACCGGTGAATCCGGCCAGTGCCATTTCGCTGACGCACTGCTGGAACGTATTCTCGTTGCCTAATTCAGGCATATCGTCATTCGTCCAGCCAATCGGGGCGATTGCCAGCTTTACATTGTCTTTGTTCATTTTCAGCCTCAGTCATGTAGGCACTTACCGGCTACCTTTCCCGCCGGTGTGGCCAAGAAAGTTATTAACCCAATAGCTCTTTTTCGATGCGCTCTCTGGTCGCCACCGCCTGGGCAGGCATTCTCTCCGGGTAGCCGAACAGCGAGGTGCAGATGATCGACTCCCCACCAACCTTAAAAGTACGGTTAGCAAACTCCATGTCGCGCAGAGTCTGGAACAGGGTCGCGAAGTCCACCTCCCCTTCGCCGATAGCCATATGCTGATGTACTACCGCATCGACACCCGGCGGATTAACGATATACCGACAGGGGCGGGTGTGGTTCATGGTATCGGCAATCAATACGTGGGAAAGATCGCTGCCGGCATAGCGCAGCATATTGGCGATATCGCCGCGCCCTTGGTCGTAATAGAAGGTGTGGGGAACGCTGTAGAGATAGGTCACGTTGTCGCTGCGCAACGATTTCACCATGTCGGCGGTTTCGTTGCTTAGCTCGCAAAAGTCCCACGGATGGGACTGGATTTCCATGCGAATACCTTCACGTTCGATAATCGGCAGCAGTTCCTCCATCGATTGGTACCACAGCTCTTCGCAAATCTCCGGTTCGTTCGGATTGCCAGCCAGCTCGGTGTTGATCACCTGAACTCCCATCTCCACCGCGATTTCGATCATCCGCCGCCAGTTCTTGACCGCCGCACGACGGCGGTCTTCTCCCGGGCCAGACCAGCGATATACTACGATAAACGAAGATATCTCCACCCCGGTGGCCTTTAGCGCCCGCTGATATTCCGCCAGAACGTCACGACCGGCTTTTGGATGCTTATAGAAAGGGTTGATCTGCGGATGCGGCGACTGCTCAATGTACTTGTAGCCCCAGTCAGCCACCTGCTCGACCATCTTGGTAATACCCAAATCCTTAATCACATCGACATCAAAAGCGATTTTCATGGTCGTCCCTCTAGAACGGGAATACGGTAACTACAGGCTTATTGGCCATAGAAGCCAGGGCGAGTAGGTAAGGTCACCGGCATCACTTCACCGCTGGTCTGCGCGGCGATACAGGCATCCGCCGCCACCGCTGCTGCAAAACCATCCCAAGCCGAAGGCCCGGTTAATTTGCCGGCCAGGACATCGTTGATAAAGGCTTGCAGTTCAACATCGTAGGCACCGATAAAGCGGTCTTTCCAGTCCACCAGGATCTCGGTGGACAGTTTGGCACCGCTGCGCATTTGTACCGCGGAAGGTTCTGGCAGCTTGGCGATGCCGGTTTCCCCCACCACTTCGCACTGAATATCGTAGCCGTACTGGCAGTTAACAAAGATTTCGACGTCAATACGGGTACCCTTGGCGGTTTCCATCAACACAATCTGCGGATCCCGCAAATGTGGCAGGGCTTTGCTGCTCTTGCGTGGGAACACCACCTGCACCGAGACGTAATCATCGTCCAGCAGCCAACGCAGCACGTCTAACTCGTGAATGAGCGTATCGGTAATCGCCATATCCGTGGTGTAGTTTTCACCGACCCTTGGGTTGCGGTGGGCGCAATGCAGCATCAGCGGCTCGCCGATTTGGCCGCTGGTCAATACCTGTTTCAGTGCCCGGTAGCCCTGATCGTAAGGGCGCATAAAGCCCACCTGCACCAGGCGCTTACCGTGCTTGGCCTCGGCATCTACGATGTTCTTGCAGCCCTGTGCCGTGACCGCCAGCGGTTTTTCGCAAAATACCGGTTTGCCCGCAGCAATAGCGGCAAGCACAAACTCTTCATGACTTGGCCCCCATGACGTGACCAGCACCGCCTGCACATCTGAGGAGTTGATCAGATCGTGGGCATTGTCATACACCTTGGCGTCCAGTTTCAGCTCACGGACTACCTTGGCCGCACTGTCTCGATTGATGTCATTCACCGCAACGACGCGGCTGCCCTGCAACACCTGGCTGCAACGGCGAATATGATCCCTGCCGATGGCGCCGGTACCAATAACCCCAATGTTCAATGTCATTTTCGTTATCCTCGTGGACTGTAAACGTATGAGGGTGCGGCGTATTCCCCGCACCGACGATTACCAAGATAATTCGTGATCAGTAGTCGCGGGCTTTATCGATGTTCTCTTGTAGCTTGCGTGCGACGGCGATAATTTTTTCACTTTCGGCCACCTGGGCACCGCCCACGCGCCACCAACTGAGATAGCCGTGCACCATGGTTTTTGGCAGCACTTTGATATCCAGCAGGGTAGAAACTTGCTGCTTGCGGGCATCCGCTAGCGCATCGATCAGCTGTTGTTCGGTGGTAATGCTGTAGGTTTTACAACCATAGGCAGCTGCCAACATGGCAAAGTTAACCGGAACCAGATTGCCATCCAGCTTGCCCCCTTGCGGATTGCGGAAGCGGAATTCGGTGGTATAGCTCCCCATACCGTGTCCGATCTGCAGGTTGTTGATACAGCCGTTGGTCATGTTGTCGAACAGCACCACGTTGATTTTGCAGCCTTCCTGAATCGAGGTGACCAGTTCAGAATGCAGCATCATGAATGCCCCATCCCCCACCATGGCATAAACCTCGCGCTGCGGTTCTGCGAGCTTGACGCCTAACGCAGCATTAACCTCGTAACCCATACAGGAATAACCGTATTCCACGTGATAACCGTGCTCACCACGATTCTGCCAGACACGCTGCAAATCGCCCGGCAGACTGCCAGCTGCGGCAACGATCACGCCGTCCTGTGGTAAATGCTCATTGAGTACGCCCAGCACCCGGCTTTGGGTTAATACGGAACCGGTTTTTTCAATAAACTCGGCAAATACCCGCTCGCGCTCGAGGCTATCGTCAATTTCCGGCACAAAGCCTTCGCCGGTATAGGTCACCTGATAGACCCGCGCAGTTTCTTTCTGCTGTGCGCCAAGCGCTTCACCGATGCTTTCCCGCCAATCTGAACGGTAATCTGCCTGCGCCAACAGCGGGCTGAGGGAGGACAGTGCCGCACGGGCATCTGCCAACAGTTGCACGCCGTCCAGTTTGCCGGCGTCAAACGCACTGACGTTGATATTAAGGAAAGCCACATCCGGGTTCTGGAACAGCCATTTTGAAGAAGTAGTGAAGTCGCTATATCGGGTGCCGATACCAATCACCAGATCGGCCTGTTTCGCCAAGGTGTTGGCCGCCAGACAGCCCGTTTCGCCGATGCCGCCTACGTTGTATGGGTGTGAGGAGAGCACTGTGCCTTTGCCAGCCTGAGTTTCCGCAAACGGGATATGGAACCGCTCGGCAAACTGCTGTAACGCCTGCCCCGCCTGCGAGTATTTCACCCCGCCACCGCAGATTATCAACGGTTGGCGTTTGCTCACCAGCAATGCCAGGGCATCTGCCAGCGCAGTTTCGCTGGCCGGGCGACGCTCAAGGCGATGTAGCCGTTTCTGGAAGAAATAGTCTGGATAATCGTAGGCTTCGCCCTGGACGTCCTGTGGCAGACATAGCGTTACGGCACCGGTTTCTGCCGGGTCGGTCAGCACGCGCATGGCGTTGATGCAGGCACTCATCAGTTGCTCTGGACGCACGATGCGATCCCAATATTTACTGACGGCGCGGAAAGCGTCGTTGGTGCTGATGCTCAGATCAAAGGATTGTTCAATTTGCTGTAATACCGGATCGGGCTGGCGGGAAGCATACACATCGCCTGGCAGCAGCAGTAAAGGAATGCGGTTCGCCGTGGCAGTCGCCGCAGCGGTGATCATATTGGCCGCGCCGGGGCCGATGGAGGAAGTACAGGCGTAAATCTGTTGGCGCAGCTTCTGTTTGGCAAAGCCGGTAGCGGCATGCGCCATCCCCTGCTCGTTACGCCCTTGATGCACGACCAGATCGCCACAGTCTTGCTCCAGAGCCTGCCCCAGGCCGAGTACGTTACCGTGGCCGAAAATGGCAAATATCCCCTTTACGAATTTGGTTTCTACCCCGTCTACCAGCAGGTACTGGTTGTCGAGAAATCTGACCAGTGCCTGTGCCATGGTCAACTTGATCTTACCCATTTTACTCACCCTTTCTTTTGGTGTTATCCCCTTCCGGCTCCAAGCGGTGGCTTGCAAACAGGCAGGCATATCCGGTGGCAGTAACACTGTCTTTTGTTATACAAAGACAGTGCTTTTCGTGTCTGGGTTGTAACGCACTGCTCATTCAACAAGCAGTTTGAAACGTGGTTTGATTATAAACAAATATTTTTTTCATAAAATATCAATACAGAAAAAACATTTCATTTTGCGATAAGGATCGCATAATGCCAAACCGCTCAGGTTAAGGTTGTATTTATAATTCAAGTGATTAGATAAAAAATCAGCATAGCTCGCGTTCGATCGACGCGCCGGCTCTTCGTTCGAACCAGCAAACATCAAGATAGCGCCCGTTTTTGCGGTTCATCTCAGCAAGGGATTGTTCTATCGATAATAATATGCCCGTACGGTTATCGACCTGCTGCAAGCCGCTTTTAAATGCATCACATTTTCGGGGTGTAAATTTCATTTGATATTGAAATTGAAATTTTTATTCCTCATAATTCGATCCATGCTTCCTGCTTACCTCCTCTACCGGGTCGCAATCGGTTTTGCTTAATGACAGAAGGAAACGGGTATGGCCACACAACACAAACAGCTTGATGTCATTTGCCTCGGGCGCATCGCTGTCGATTTTTATGCTCAACAAATCGGTGCACGCCTGGAAGATGCCAGTTCATTCTCCAAATATCTTGGCGGTTCTTCCGGCAACGTGGCCTATGGCACCGCGATCCAAGGGTTAAAGTCCGGCATGCTGGCTCGTGTGGGGGATGAACACATGGGCCGTTTCCTGCGTGAAGAGCTTCAGCGCGTCGGTGCCGACACGCGGAGCCTGATCACCGATAAGCAGCGCCTGACCGGCCTGGTGATCCTGGGCATCAAGGATCAGGAAACCTTCCCGCTGATTTTCTACCGCGAGAACTGTGCCGATATGGCGCTGACACCCGATGATATTGATGAAAACTACATTGCCTCATCACGGGCCTTGGCGATCACCGGCACCCACCTCTCCCATCCAAAAACGCGCGCGGCGGTGCTACAAGCGTTGGAATACGCCCAGCGCCACGGGCTGCGTACCGCGCTGGATATCGATTATCGGCCGGTGCTATGGGGGTTAACCTCATTGGGCGATGGCGAGACTCGCTTTATCGAATCGGAGAAAGTGACCCGCGAACTACAGGAGGTTCTGCACCATTTCAATCTCATCGTGGGAACCGAGGAAGAGTTCCATATCGCGGGGGGCAGCACCGATACGCTGGCCGCACTGCAAAACGTCCGTAAGGTTACCCAGGCTACTTTGGTGTGCAAACGTGGGGCGCAAGGCTGCTCGGTATTTGAAGGGGACATCCCGGCCAATTGGCAGCAGGTCAAATTGCATTCCGGCGTCCGCGTTGAGGTTTTGAACGTACTCGGCGCGGGTGATGCTTTTATGTCTGGTCTGCTGCGCGGCTATCTTAATGATGAAGGTTGGGATCAGGCCTGCCGCTACGCCAATGCCTGCGGTGCGCTGGTAGTTTCTCGCCACGGCTGCGCCCCTGCAATGCCCACCAAGCTGGAGCTGGACGATTACCTGCAACGTGAACACGAGGTGAAACGTCCGGATCTGGATGCCCGCCTGAACCATCTGCACCGCGTTACCACACGTAAGCAGCAGTGGCCTGAGCTGTGCGTATTCGCCTTCGATCACCGCAAGCAATTGGCAGAGATGGCGCATGATGCAGGCGTGAGCACGGAACGGATCCCACAGTTAAAAACGCTGCTATTGGCTGCCGCACAGGCTGCGGCCTCCGAGGCAGGGTTGCACGGCAATAGCGGCATTCTTGCCGACACCACTTACGGCCAGGCGGCGTTGAACGCCATTACCGGTCAGGGTTGGTGGATTGGCCGCCCGGTAGAATTGCCAAGCTCGCGCCCTTTGCGGTTGGAGCACGGCAATATTGGCTCGCAGCTGATCGACTGGCCGCAAGAGCACGTGGTCAAATGCCTGGTATTTTATCATCCACAGGATGCCGAGGCGCTGCGCCGTGAGCAGGACGAGCTGATCGTTGACGTGTATCGTGGCTGCTGCAAATCCGGTCATGAGCTGTTGCTGGAAGTCATTTTGCCTGAGAGCAATACCGACAAAGACGAGCGCAACTATTTGCAGGTGATGGAGCATTTCTACCAGTTGGGCGTTCAGCCAGACTGGTGGAAGCTGCCGCCACTCAGTACCGCCAACTGGCAAAAAGTGGGTGAATTGATTGAGACTCACGATCCGTTCTGCCGCGGAGTACTGATCCTCGGGCTGGACTCGCCACAGGAAACGCTGAAAGCCGGGTTCGCCGCAGCCGCAGATGCGCCATGGGTAAAAGGCTTCGCGGTTGGGCGCACTATTTTTGGCGCTCCCTCACGTCTTTGGCTGCAAGGTGACATTGATGACGCCGAGCTGATCGAACAGGTGAAACAGAAATACCTGACGCTGATCGGTTTCTGGCGACAATATCGCCCGCAACCTGCGGGTAAAACCAGCCAGCGCTAAGCTGATGCTGTTAACGGATCTTCCCCTTAAAGTGATTTTCGCTGCTTTAAGGGGATTTTTTTGCCTATTTTCTGTGAAGCAACGCAACTGGCGACGAAATAAATCGCTTTTTGTAGAAATGAAATGTCCACTCCATCTGTTAGAATAACCAGACAATATTTTCAGCGTATAAACCGATACGCTTCAGCCAATACTGCGAGCCGAATGGATGACTAACCCAACTCAACTTTCGCTGTTACAGGACGAGATCCGCCGCCGTTATGAAACGCTGAGTAAGCGCTTGAAACAGGTAGCACGTTACATCCTGGATAACAGTAACAGCATTGCTTTCGATACCGTTGCCTCCATCGCCGCACAGGCCAGCGTGCCGCCTTCTACCCTGATCCGTTTTGCCAACGCCTTTGGTTTCAGCGGCTTCAACGAAATGAAACAGGTCTTCCGCCAGCATTTGATGGAAGAAACGGTGAACTATACCGAGCGCGCACGCCTGTTCCGCCAAACCTCTACCGACGACAGCGTTGCCCCGGAAAAGCCGGCGGAAATTCTCAACGTGTTCACAATGGTCAACTCGCAGGCGCTGCAACAGTTGGCGATGCAAACCAGCGCCGATCAATTGGATCGGGCAGTCGAACTGCTGAATAGCGCGGAAAATATCTACGTGATCGGCCTGCGCCGCTCATTTAGCGTGGCTTCTTATCTCACCTATGCCCTGCGCCATTTAGAAAGGCGAGCCTTCCTGATCGATGGATTAGGCGGGATGTTTACCGAACAGCTCAGCATGGTGAAACCCAAAGACGTGGTGGTCGCCATCAGCTACTCACCTTATGCCAAAGAGGCGGTAGAGCTGGTCGAGTTGGGAGCCAAGCAGGGCGCACAGTTGATCGCCATTACCGACAGTCAGGTCAGCCCGCTGGCTGCCTTTAGCGATGTCTGTTTTGTGGTGCGCGAAGCGCAGGTAGATGGGTTCCGCTCGCAGGTCGCCTCTATGTGCCTGGCGCAGACATTAGCGGTATCCTTGGCGCTCAATAACGCCAAAGAACTGTAATTGCAGAGCGGGCGCGGCATGCGCCCGTTTAAATTGCATCAGCCGTCTTACCCCACGCGATCAATAGCTTTCGCTGTTGATCCAGGCGTGATCTTTTTCCCAGGTGAACTTCCACATGCGAACCGGCCCGGCCATCACGTTGAGATAGTAACTGTCATACCCGGCCAGGGTGGCTACCGGATGGTAACCGCGCGGCACTTTCACCACGTCGCGGTTATACACCGGCATACACTCATCCAGCGAGCGATCGTCGGTATAGACGCGTTGCAGGCAGAACCCCTGCTCAGGGTTAAGACGGTGATAATAGGTCTCTTCCAGGTAGGTTTCGTCCGGCGAGTCTTCCCGATCGTGCTTATGGCTTGGGTAGGAGCTGGTATTGCCTTCGTCGGTATAGACCTCCACCACCAGCAGGCTGTCGGCCGGTTGGCTGTCTGGCAGAATATTGTGCACCAGCCGTTGGTTACGGCCTTTACCCCGCCGTTCTACACCAACATCGGCCGGGGTGATCAAACGTGAAGGTAAGTGCCCTTTACCCGGCGCACTGCATACCGCCAGTTCCAGTTCCGTCTCTGCCCGCACTTCAACATGGTCGTGATGCGGAACATATACGGAATAAGGTGGCGTGCGCTCAAACGGGCTCATCCGCTTACCAATGTGCGGATATTCCGCACGTTGGGTTGCCACAGAGGCAATACCCGCCACCAGCACCAGGCAAAGCTCCTTATCGCCACTATCCAACTGCAACGACTGCCCAGCAGCTAGCCGATAGACCTCGAACCCGACAAAACGCCAATGGGCATTTTCCGGAGTGACGGACTGAATACACCCCTGAGCATCCGGCTGCTGACATTTCGATAATAGTGATGACATGACCCTCTCCTTAAATCTCGTGCATGTGTGGCTGCAATTATTGGTACCAGCAACTGCGGCCGCTATCCCGGTGGAATAACGGCCTCGGTTTATCTGGCTGCGGCTTAGCCAAGCGTTGGCATACTGTATTCGGAGACCGTTTGCTGGCCGGTTGGCCAACGGGCGGTAGCCGTCTTCATGCGGGTATAGAATCGCACACCGTCCGTGCCATGTACGTTAAGCGCACCGAATACCGAGCGTTTCCAGCCACCAAAACTGTGGAAAGCCATCGGCACCGGTACCGGCACGTTAACTCCTACCATCCCCGCCTGAACTTCATGCACAAACTGACGAGCATAGTGGCCGTTATTGGTGAAAATGGCGCTACCATTACCAAATTCGTGGCTGTTCACCGTGTCGATAGCCGTTTGGTAATCTGCCACACGTACAATGCCCAGCACCGGCCCGAAGATCTCTTCGCGGTAGATGCGCATATCCGGTGTGACGTTATCAAAAAGGGTTCCACCCACGTAGTAGCCTTCTGGATGACCGGAGACCTGATAATTGCGGCCATCGACCACCAGCGTTGCACCCTCTTCAACGCCAATATCAATATATCCCAGCACTTTTTTCTGATGGATAGATGAAACCAGCGGCCCCATTTCGTTTTCTTCGCCGCCTTGCTGCATACCGGGTCCAACCCGCAACTGGGCGATCAGCGGTTTGAGTTTGGCAATCAGCTTATCTGCGGTGCCCTCGCCAACGACAACGGCCACCGGCAGCGCCATACAACGCTCACCGGCCGAGCCAAATGCCCCCCCCATCAGCGCATTGACCGTAGCATCCAGATCCGCATCCGGCATGACGATAGCCTGATTTTTAGCGGCCCCAAAGGCTTGTACACGCTTGCCGTGGGCACTGGCAGTAGTGTAGATATGCTCAGCCACGGTGGAAGAGCCTACGAAGCTTACCGCCTGAATACGTGGATCGGTACACAGCTGTGACGCCTCTGCATTGCCGCAATGCACCACGTTGAACACCCCATCCGGCAGACCCGCCTCTTTCAGCAGTTCTGCCAATCGTACAGAAGCGGAAGGAACCAGCGCCGGGGGCTTCAACACGAAGGTATTGCCGCAGGCCAGTGCAATTGGGAACATCCACATCGGCACCATGGCCGGGAAGTTAAACGGGGTGATCCCAGCGACGACACCCAGCGGTTGCATCAGCGAGAAACTGTCCACACCCGTACCCACATCCGGTGAGAACTCCCCTTTAATCAGGTGCGGAATGCCGCAGGCAAACTCCACCACTTCCATGCCACGGGTCAATTCACCCAGCGCATCGGAATAGACTTTGCCATGTTCGCTGACGATCAGTTGCGCCAGCTCTTCACGGTGCTGCTCCAGCAATGCCTTGAAATTGAACATGATACGCGCCCGGCGTAGCGGCGTAGTGCGCGCCCAGCCGGTAAATGCGTGATGGGCGACATCAATAGCCTGCTTCACCTCAGCGGCGGTGCTTTGTGTCACACGGCGTTCAACCTGGCCGGTCGCCGGATTATGCACGTCGACGGTCTGATTACTGCTGCTCAGGCAAACCTGCCCACCAATAAAGTTACCCACGGTTTTCATGTTTCACCCTCTGTTAAGTCCGCTATCGCCACGGCTCGCAGCTTTGCCGCATGTTGTGACGCTCATCGTGCCGCCTGCAAGAGTACGGCCCACAGGCAGATTAAATCCTGACCAGATGAATCAAACTCTATTTCATTGAAAAAAAAGTTTCAAATAAAATATTTTAGAAAATTTGTTTTTAGTGCCACCGATCGCAAATTTGCCATGTCAGCCAGCCGAATGCGGGGTCGCGAATAAATCTATCTGCGATCCAGTAACGGCATGGCTTTAACCACTAATCCCTAGTTTTTATACAGATACGTTTTTCCGCCAAGACCGGTCAGTTTTCCAGTGATCCATGCAGATCAGCAGAGCCATTTGCGCTATTTACGTTCAAATTTTTGAACTGGATCTAAAAATTAATATTTCATTATTCACTAATTATGAAATAAATGTTCTTGTCTGGTGAAGGACCCCCTGATAAACACCGCCTTGATGACAGGCACGGTTCACCCTTCTGCCTCCCTCGACCCCTACAAGTCACTCAAGTAGGCAGAAGCCAGGATAAAAATCGGAGCAACATATGTCACATCAGCGTAAACACAATACTGGGTATATTCTGCGCATCTGCGGGATTGCAGCACTCGGTGGCATTCTGTTTGGTTACGATACCGCCGTGATTTCCGGCGCTATCGAAGCCCTCAAAACTTACTTTGACCTTAGCCCGGCAGAAACCGGTTGGGCCGTTTCCAACGTGGTGATTGGTTGTGTGGTCGGCGCCTTTGGTGCCGGGCCGCTAGCTGGCCGCTATGGGCGTAAAAAAGCCCTGGTTATCGCCGCCTTGCTGTTTACCATTTCTGCGGTCGGCGCTGCCTTGGCCACCACCTTCACCTGGTTTGTTATCTATCGCATCATCGGGGGTCTGGCCGTCGGGCTCGCCGCTACGGTATCCCCCATGTACATGTCGGAAGTCTCGCCGAAAGATATGCGGGGCCGGGCACTCAGCATGCAGCAGTTCGCTATTGTGTTCGGCCA
This sequence comes from Serratia sp. (in: enterobacteria), assembly GCF_051654945.1. Lineage (GTDB taxonomy): Bacteria > Pseudomonadota > Gammaproteobacteria > Enterobacterales > Enterobacteriaceae > Chania. The sequence goes on along the minus strand of NZ_JBOFZA010000037.1, from coordinate 88,067 downwards.
GATCGTGATTTTTTACGTCAACTTCAAGATTGCCAGCTACGCCAGCGAAGCCTGGCTGGTTGAAATGGGCTGGCGCTGGATGATTGGCTCAGAGGTTATCCCCTGCCTGCTGTTCACCGTTTTAGTCTTTATCATTCCCGAATCACCGCGCTGGAGCGTAATGGTAGGCCGCGACGACCAGGCGTTGGCCATGCTGACCCGCGTTTCAAATGCGGAGCACGCACAAAGCGTGCTGCAGGAAATCAAAGACTCGGTTCGCCAGGACGAACAGCACCGTAAACAAAAACTGAATTACGGCGATGTACGCGTACGCTTCATTCTGTTTGTCGGCTGCATGATTGCCATGCTGCAACAGGTGACCGGGGTTAACGTGATGATGTACTACGCCCCGGTAGTGCTGAAAACCGTGACCGAGAATGCGCAGGAAGCCCTGTTCCAGACGATCTGGATCGGCGTATTGCAGTTGGTCGGTTCGGTGATCGGCGCGATGTTGATGGATCGCTTGGGTCGTATCCCATTGATGCGCTGGGGCACACTGGGCACCATCGTTGGCCTGCTGATCACCTCTTATGCCCTGTATACCCAAGCCACTGGCTACTTCGCACTGTTTGGCATGCTGTTCTTTATGGTGTTCTACGCCATGTCGTGGGGCGTGGGTGCCTGGGTGCTGGTTTCCGAAATCTTCCCCAACCGTATGCGTTCACAAGGGATGAGCATTGCCGTCGGCTGTATGTGGCTGGCTAACTTCGTGGTCGCCCAGAGCTTCCCGATGATCAATGACCAGCCTTATCTGTTCTCAACCTTCCATGGGGCGTTCCCAATGTGGGTTTTTGCCGCCTGCTGCCTGTTCAGCTATTGGTTTATTGCCCGCTTTATCCCGGAAACCAAAGGCGTATCGCTGGAAAAAATGGAAGACGTGGTGATGGCGAAACGCTATCGCCAACCGCTACCTGAAATCGTACCGGTAGAAGATGGTAAAGCCTGAACCTACCCCCAATATCCCCAGGAGTGATGCACTATGGCCATTGCATTAGAACGTTTTTGTATCAACCGTAAGATCGCCCCTAACCTCAAGCTGGAGAACTTTTTCCAGTTGGTGAAAAACTGTGGGCTGAGCAAGGTCGAACTACGTAACGATATGCCAGGCGGCAAAGTAACCGATGACCTGAGCAACGAGCAGTTGAACGCATTAGCTGCGGAGTTCGGCATCGAGATCGTCACCATTAACGCTTTGGGGATGTTCAACCTGGTAGCAGACCAGGCTGCGCTCCTGAAAAACGCCGAGGCGCTGCTGGTTCAGGCGAAAGCGATCCACAGTAAGGCTTTGGTAATGTGCCCAAATTGCAGCGCCAGCGATCGGCGCAGCGAGGCACAAAAGAGGGAAGATACACTGGCCGCCCTGCAACTGCTGGCCCCGCTATTCAAGCAATATGGCGTCGAAGGCTATGTCGAGCCGCTAGGCTTTGGTATCAGTTCGCTGCGCTCTTCCCTGCTGGCTCAGGCAATCATTCGCGACTCTGGCGCGCCCTACAAAATAGTGCTGGATACTTTCCACCACTATCTGAGCGACGTGACACAACCTGAGTTTGACGCCCATATTCAGGTTGAACAGATTGGTTTGGTGCATCTCTCTGGCGTTGAGGATCCACTGATCAAAGGGGCATTGAGCGATGAACAACGCATTATGCTGAGCGCGAAAGATCGGTTGGCAAGCGTAGCCCAGGTTAAGAACCTGGAACGCCTGGGCTATCGGGGGATCTATGCCTTCGAGCCGTTCTCTTCACAGCTGAACACCTGGACGGAGGGCGATATCGAACGAGAGATCCGCCAGAGCATCACATTGTTGCAAGAATAAACGCGCGGCTCCCCCGTAGGCGCGAGGGAGTCTCGCTTTACACATACTGCGTAGCCCTATTTGAGTGGGCGAACCACCAACTGTTCACGCTGGTGGTAAAACCTCCGAAAAGCCAGATAGCAGGCGGTGATGGTTGACAGGCTGGCGGTAGAAAACAGCATAAATGTCACCATAATCTGATACTTGATGGCTTTGACCGGATCGATGCCGGCAAAGATCAAGCCGCACATCATTCCTGGCAGGTTGACCAGCCCAACCGTCTTAGCGGAATCTAGCGTCGGGATCAGCGATGCACGAATACTGTCACGGATCAGCGCAGTTCTTCTCATCGGGTTTCAGCTGGCGAATTTGATAGGGTAACGCCAGGTTATCGTAGACGGCATCACCAAACAGGGCCGGCGTTTGGAAGCAGGGAGGAAACGATCTTTAGCAAGGTACTTTTACTACACCCCGAAGGCCCGGTGATCAGTTTGAATTCGCCCGGTTTCAAGGTGAAAGAAACGGCATGCGGGATAACCTGCTCGTCGATTTGATAATGGACGCCCTCCAATACCAGTAGTTCATTACTGCGTATATACGGCTAGTATTAACGCCTAACAACGTGGTAATAGGTATGCGTGCAGAGACCAATTAATATTATACCAGGCGGCAATTATCAGGACCCGCTGAATTATTTCAATGAAATAACCGGGCCATTCACCCTATATTTCCCCTCAGCCCTAGACAAGAATTACTGCATAACTTCAGAATACGATAAAATAAATAGCTCGCTAATGACGCGGTGTACCATACTAACCAAAAAGCAACCCCTTGCTAAAATAGAAGGGGCACTAATGGACTGTCAGGGTTCGATCTGAGCACGCAGGTACTCTAGTGCGCTTTGGCTGTAACTCTCCCCTGGGGCTAGTTTTTTAATCAGGCCCTGGGCCTCCAGTACCATACCGAGGCGATGTAATTCCTGATGCTGCGGTAGCACATCGGCAAACGCATTAAGCAGGATAATCGACGGCATGATTTTTTCTGCACAAGTCCCTACGGCACCAGGTTCATCCCCCCTGGCCGGACAGGGCAGACTGTCCAGATGACGATGTTGGCATGCCTGTAACAAGGTAATTGCCTGTTGAATTTCATGACTCCATGGCATAACCACTTTCCTCTAAGACTCATTGCCTTGCCAAGATATGAATAATAAGCAGCACGTTAACATACATTAACGACACACAACAAAACATAAACGCCCCTAACCAAGCTGGCTCTATACAAGATAGGTTTTTCCAGCCATGGTTTATTGATATAGGTCACATTGCATAAAGATCGCCAATATTTTATATTGCCGTCATGGTTAAGACAATTCGCAGAATTGCGTTGTTGCCACTTTTTTTACTGAAAAAAAGATAAAATTCCTACTGCCATTTTAACCGTCCCCTAACCTAAATTGGGTAAAAAAACCAGATTTTGCCGCAGGTTACCCCTTAAAACCAATAGGAAAACGCCACCGCCAGCTGGAGAGGAATATTCTGCAAAATACCAAGAATTGTAAAAATAAAATTATTCCCATCCAGAAGGTTCCTGTATGCCATTTATTATGTTGGAAACCTGTCAAGCGTTAGCCCACCTTCCTTGATCTGCCCTGCATCAAAACAGCGCGTTGGCTCAGCATCACGCTGTCGTGTCTGGTAACTGATGGCAGTCGTCGTTACGCGGGAGATCCGGTGTCACCAACTTAAAACAGGGGGGATAAATCGTCTGGTCTGTAGCCCGGTAGGCAGGTTACTACCGGGCATTGCTGTCATTACTTTTTCTTACAAGGGGCCGGGGCGTATTGTGAGTCGCCAGGGAACGCCTGTGGTTGGCAATCCGGCAAGCCTGGCTTTGCCATTTCATAAACCGCTACACCAATCACGCCGGTATTTTCTATTTCACCCGCCAGTGAACTGGCGGCGTAGGAGTCATCCGGTTTTGCGAAACGGAACGCGGCCACTGACGAATCACTTTTACGGAACCCCTCAATTACCAGCGTTCCTTTTGGTGACACCAGATAGCCAGAATTGCGCAGTGAGCCACTACGGCCAGAAATCACGTCGAGGCCGTCAACGGCGGTGACCACCTCATAGGTTTTGTTAGGGCTGGTGTTATAAAAGAACAGCTGGTAGCGCTCGCCATCATTGGCTGAGAATGAAAACTCGCCATTTTTATAACGATTGAGCGCGAAATCACGGTTGTGCTCGGTCTGCACCCGCATTCTGACGGAGGACAACACGATTTCATTGGTGTATTGCCCATTACTGGCAGGGGCCGCGCTGTAAAACACCTTGGCGACGCTATCGGGTGACTGGCGCAGACGCGTTGCGTCTACCGTTGTCACTTTGGAGGTAACGTCCTCGCCCCAAGCGGTTCCCAGTTTGTGTTCCTGGGCAACCGGTGCCGGTGCAGAGGCCGATTCAGCCACCGTACGCGAGGAGGAAGGAGATTGGCTACAGCCGGCAACCAGCACCAGCGAAGCCAACAAGGCTAAACTGCATTTGATTTTCATGAGCAGAACTTTCCATGTCATTATTTGAATAATAGAGTGCGCTTGTCTGAACGCACGAGCCGGCCCCATTATTAGTTAATTGCCCGCACTGTTCCTATCGCCAATGCTCCTAAAGTGAACGATTGATTATCCAAATGGGCACTGCATTGCATGGCTGGGTAATTTTTTATGGTTTAGCCAAGGCTTGGGCACAGGCCCAAGCAGAGCTCCAGGCCCACTGGAAGTTATAGCCACCCAGCCAGCCCGTCACGTCTACCACTTCACCGATAAAGTACAGGCCCGGCACCTTGTTCGCCTCCATGGTTTTGGAAGAAAGCGCCTTGGTATCCACACCGCCTAAAGTCACCTCCGCTGTACGGTAGCCCTCGGTGCCATTGGGCTGTACGCGCCAGTCCTGCAAACTCTCTACCAACGCCGCCTGCTGCGCTGGATTGAGCTGCTTGAGCGTGGCCTCTGGTAGCTGCCCCAACTCCTGCAACAATTCCACCAGACGCTTGGGCAGGTGTAAAGCCAAGGTATTTTTCAGGCTCTGATTGGGATGTGCCTGACGCTGTTCGTTCAGGAAGCCCGCCAGGTCAAGCGCAGGAAGTAAGTTAATGCTCACAAACTCACCAGGCTGCCAGTAGCTGGATATCTGCAAGATAGCCGGGCCGGAAAGCCCTCGGTGAGTAAACAGGATGCTCTCGCGAAAGCTGGTGCCATCCTCTGCCGTAACCACGGCAGGGACCGAAACGCCAGACAGAGCCTGCGACTGCTCCAATAATGGCTTATGCAGCGTAAAAGGCACCAACCCGGCCCGAGTGGGTAATACTTTCAGGCCGAACTGTTCTGCCAGCTTATACCCAAAGGGCGTTGCCCCCAGGCCCGGCATGGAAAGCCCGCCGCTCGCCACCACAAGTGAGCGAGCACTTACACTCTCGCCATTGAGTGCCAACTCAAAGCCAGCGTCGGTTTTTTCGACGCTCAGCACCTCGCTGCGCAGGCGGGTGACTACCTGACCCAATTCGCACTCTTGCACCAACAGATCGACGACCTGTTGCGCAGAATCATCGCAGAACAGCTGCCCCAAGGTTTTTTCGTGATAGGCGATGCCGTAGCGATTAATCAGCTCGATAAAATCCCATTGGGTATAACGCGCCAAGGCCGATTTGCAGAAATGGGGGTTATTCGAGAGGTAGGCCGCCGGTTCGACAGACATATTGGTGAAGTTACAGCGCCCACCGCCAGACATCAGGATCTTGCGGCCCGGTTTTTTACCGTTGTCGAGTAACAGCACCCGGCAACCGAGTTGCCCTGCCTGCGCAGCACAAAACATCCCTGCGGCACCCGCACCAATGACGACGACATCAAACTGTTCCACCCAGACCTCTCTTTGCAATAACCACAACAATCGCGGCAAGAAGCGCGCACTTTACGCCATTTCGCTGCCGGTATTCCGCTAAATCCACGGTGAGGGATTGTAAATGCATCGGCGGGCCACGCCAACGTAAGAAAATGTTAATGGGCGTAAATGGCGGTAACATGCTGAAATTGCATCGATTCAGCCGTGACTCAGCGCAGCTTGATAACAGGCAAATTAAAAAAACGTCATATTTTCCTTTTCCCCGACACCCGTTGTCGCCGATAATGCGCGGCGTTCATGTCCACAAACCTGGCGTAACGCTTATGCTGCATTTGTTCACTGGCCTGGATTTCCATACCGGCCTGATGTTAATTCTCGCATTGTTGTTCGTGCTGTTCTATGAGGCCATTAACGGCTTCCATGATACGGCCAATGCGGTCGCTACTGTAATTTATACCCGTGCTATGCGCTCGCAAATTGCGGTCGTCATGGCAGGCCTGTTCAACTTTCTTGGCGTGATGCTCGGCGGTTTGAGTGTTGCCTACGCCATTGTACACCTGCTACCAACCGATCTGTTGTTGAACGTCAGTTCAGCACACGGGTTAGCCATGGTCTTCTCCATGTTGTTGGCGGCAATTATCTGGAACCTCGGTACCTGGTATTTCGGGCTGCCGGCCTCCAGCTCCCACACCCTGATTGGCGCCATTATCGGTGTCGGCTTGACCAATGCGTTGGTGACCAACACCTCCGTAGTTGACGCGCTGAACGTGCCAAAAATGATCACCATTTTCCTGTCGCTCATCTTCTCCCCGCTGGTCGGGATGATGGTTGCCGGGCTGATGGTGTTTGTGCTGCGCCGTTATTGGAGCAATACCAAAAAACGTCAGCGCATTCATATGACTCCGGCGGAACGTGAGAAGGTCGATGGCAAACGTAAGCCACCGTTCTGGACGCGTATCGCTCTGATCCTGTCGGCTATCGGCGTGAGCTTCTCACACGGTGCCAACGATGGTCAGAAGGGTATCGGTCTGATTATGCTGGTGCTGATCGGCGTTGCTCCTGCAGGCTTCGTGCTCAATATGAGCGCGACAGGTTATGACATCACCCGTACTCGTGATGCCGTGAGCCACCTGCAGCAATTCTACCAACAACATGGCGATTCGCTGGCACATGTTGCCACACAGACGTCATTGGTTCCGGCACCTGAAAGTACGCCTGCCGCACCTAATCAGCCGGTAGAGTTCCACTGCGACAGTTCACGTGCCCTGATCGCCGTAGAGCGCTCCCTGGACCTGCTGAACAATCTGCAAAGCTACGATCAACTGACGGTAGACCAGCGCAGCCATCTGCGCCGCCTGCTGATGTGCGTCACGGAAACTGCGGATAAAGTGGCCAAGCTGCCGGAAACCTCAGTAGACGATCAACGTTTCCTGAAGAATCTGCGTTCAGACCTGCTGGAAACCGTTGAGTATGCACCAACCTGGATTATCGTAGCGGTAGCCTTGGCGCTGTCTCTCGGTACCATGGTGGGCTGGCGTCGTGTTGCGACGACTATCGGTGAGAAAATCGGTAAGAAAGGCATGACCTACGCTCAAGGGGTGTCGGCACAGATGACGGCCGCACTGTCGATTGGCGTGGCCAGCTACACCGGTATGCCAGTTTCCACGACCCACGTACTCTCTTCGGCGGTTGCCGGGACGATGATCGTGGACGGTGGTGGCGTACAGAGCAAAACCGTCAAAAACATCCTGCTGGCCTGGGTTCTGACCCTACCAGTCTCGATCCTGCTTTCCGGCGGCCTGTATTGGCTGGCGCTGAAACTGATCTGACGATTGCCTATCAAGACAATGGCGGCCAAATGGCCGCCATTTTTTTGCCCGGAAACTCTGGGCTTAATACCAGATTGCCAACGCCACCAGGCTGATAACCACCAGGCCACACAGCGAAGACGTCAGCACAAACTGGCTGCGTACACGCTGACAGCGGCGGATAAACTCCGGATCGTGATGCTCAACATAACGTTGCGTGAAGATATAGCGTACCAGACGTATCTGCTTGCTCGGCTGGCCGTGCGAAGTAAAGAACCCCCCGCCATCGACGTATTGATACAGTAACGGGTCGCAGCCGCGCAAAACAAAAAGCAGCGCACGCAGAGAAGAAAAATACCGGGCCATGTTAATCACACAGACCACACACAATGCCCAAAACAGCGCGATGGTACTAATCATGATTGCCCCCTCAAGGCGTTGCTATCCCGGCTACCCGCCGGGCCAACGGCCCTACTTCATACCTTATGCTGCCGGAGCCTTGGCTCCCATCCCCCTAGCACCTTACGGACCCGAAGATACCCACAACCTCTGGCCGCTTGGCAACGATCAGAGGAAATAAGTGGGGCCCACATTCACTAGTGTAGAATAATGAAACGCAAACAGATCCCGGTGCCGGATAAAATTTACAGTCAGGGCTAAATTGTTCATCTACCCACCCTGCACTCGAATAACAGACATGGGCTATACTTTGAGCAACAATGCTTATAATTCAAGCGCTCAAACGGCAGATAGCCGTATAAACCATAGGAATTTTTGCCCTGGCGGTGTAAAACGGGTGGGTAAACGTATAAACCGGGGTGATTGATGCGATGCAGTGTGATCGCCCCAACATATCACTGTGTTATCTGGATGGTACTATGCAGGTAAGGCGAAAACGCCAAGCTGGAACACTGAATGCCTGCCCCCTTTAATCGGCATTATATGGAAGGAGTATTCTCATGGCTTACAAACACATACTGATTGCGGTTGACCTATCACCGGAAAGCAAAATCCTGGTCGAGAAAGCGGTTTCAATGGCGCGGCCGTACAATGCCAAGGTCTCTCTGATCCACGTTGATGTAAATTATTCCGATCTGTATACCGGCCTGATCGACGTTAATCTCGGCGATATGCAAAAACGTATTTCCGAAGAAACCCACCATGCGTTAACCGAACTGTCGCAGAATGCGGGCTATCCAATCACCGAAACCCTGAGCGGCAGCGGCGATCTGGCGCAGGTGCTGGTTGATGCTATCAAGAAATACGATATGGACCTGGTGCTGTGCGGACACCACCAGGATTTCTGGAGCAAATTGATGTCCTCTGCGCGCCAGTTAATCAACACGGTACACATCGATATGCTGATCGTGCCGCTGCGCGACGAAGAAAAGTAAGTATTCGCTAACCTGTTTGACCAACGCCCGCCCTGCGCGGGCGTTTTTCATGATTCCCCGTTATTTATTGCTTGTTAATCAGCCACCCCACAGTGATATAGTCGAGGTAGACACAACATCCTCCCCAACTGTGAGACACATCATAAAAACAGGGGAACCAATATGCTAAACAGGAGCTATCCATGGAACAGGCTGTATCGCTAGAATCCTTTCTAAAATCCTTACAACGTCATAACTCGCACCAACCGGAATATCTGCAGGCAGTGCGCGAAGTCTTTACTTCTCTGTGGCCATTCATTGAACGTAACCCGCATTATCGTGACCACGCGCTGTTAGAACGCCTGGTAGAGCCTGAGCGTATCATTCAGTTTCGCGTCAGTTGGATCGACGATCAGGGTAAAGTTCAGGTCAACCGCGCCTACCGTATCCAGTTCAACTCCGCCATTGGGCCGTACAAAGGAGGGATGCGTTTCCACCCTTCGGTGAATACCTCCATCCTGAAGTTCCTCGGTTTTGAACAGACCTTCAAAAATGCCCTGACCACGCTGCCTATGGGCGGCGGCAAGGGTGGTTCAGACTTTGATCCAAAAGGTAAAAGTCAGGGCGAAGTCATGCGCTTCTGCCAATCGCTGATGACCGAACTATACCGCCACCTGGGTCCGGATACCGACGTGCCAGCCGGGGATATCGGCGTGGGTGGCCGCGAAGTTGGCTTTATGGCCGGCATGATGAAAAAGCTGTCCAACAACACCAGCTGCGTATTTACCGGTAAAGGCCTGTCGTTCGGCGGCAGTCTGATCCGCCCGGAAGCCACCGGTTACGGACTGGTTTACTTCACCGACTCCATGCTGCAACGCCATGGCCTGGGCTTTGAAGGGATGCGTGTCGCGGTTTCCGGCTCGGGTAACGTGGCGCAATATACCATTGAGAAAGCGTTGGAGCTGGATGCGCGAGTGATCACCGTTTCCGATTCCGGCGGTACCGTGGTGGATGAAGCGGGCTTCACCACTGAAAAACTGGCACATCTGGCCGAAATCAAGAACCAGCGCTATGGCCGGGTTGCCGATTACGCCCGCGAACGTGGCCTGACCTTCCTGGCTGGTGAAAGCCCGTGGAACGTGCCGGTAGATATTGCCCTGCCTTGCGCTACTCAGAACGAACTGGATCTGGAAGCCGCACAGGTGCTGATCCGCAACGGCGTCAAAGCCGTGGCCGAAGGTGCCAATATGCCAACCACCATCCAGGCTACCGATGCCTTCCTGGAAGCGGGTGTGCTGTTCGCACCGGGCAAAGCCGCCAACGCCGGTGGTGTTGCCACTTCCGGGCTGGAGATGGCACAAAACGCCGCGCGCCTTAACTGGCGGGCAGAGAAAGTGGATATCCGTTTACGTCATATCATGGCGGATATTCATCAGTCCTGCGTCGAATACGGCGGTGAAGGCAAGCAAACGCATTACGTGCACGGTGCCAACATTGCCGGGTTCGTCAAGATTGCCGATGCGATGCTGGCTCAGGGCGTGCTCTAACCTCCCCACGCCATGAAAAATGCCGGCATATCGCCGGCATTTTTTTGCCTTGTTAACCAAGGTGACTTCAGTTAATCGCTTCGATAATCACTATCTGGTCGTTCAAGCGCTGTTTGGCGACGGGATCGGTCACCGCCTGCGCCTGTTGTTGCAGCGCCGCAATCTGCTGCTTCATCGCTTGCGGATCCTTAAACAGCAGTCCTTTGACGTTGATGGAGGCCACGTTGCTATAACGGCCGTCATCGGTGGTCGGCACGCTGATTTTGCCGTCATTGAGCAACTGGTCCACAATCTTGCGCTCACGCTCGTACCCTTCCAGCCCCACCAACTTCCAACGCTGCATGGTTTTGCCCTGATACTCACCTTTCTTCACCTCGGTCAGATAACGGATGGTAAGATTACGTATCGTCCCAGCTTCCTCGCCAAATTCTGCCTTGGTATCTGACAGCACCGGGAACTGCATACCTTCCAGTACGCCGCCCTTCTGCGTCAGGTGGCCCATGCGATAGCTGTTCATCCCCAACTGGATCGGCGTGCTGTCGGTCACTGGCGTACCGTCGTTCAGCTTCAACTCGGTGATACGCTGCCCAACCGGTTGGCGCAGATCGATGGTATAGGTCACGCCATCAAAGAAGTCATTGGTCGAATACTTGGACGCCCGGCGCTGCGGGTTAAAGCTGTAGGTAACATCGCCATCATGCTGCTGATTGAAGTAGTCCGCTGACCACTCCATGTACTTTTTCAGCTCTTTACCGGTCAACTGGTAGACGGTGATTTCACCACCGGCATATTGATAGTTGAACGCGATATCCTTGGCGGTAATGGTGCCCACGTTCAGCTTCGGCTTATCATTATCAATCTGCAAGGCGATCACCTGCGCTTTGGGCGCATAGTGGCGAGCCGCTTCCTGGTACAGCGCGCTGATACCGGTATCCTGAATATGCACCTGCGAGATGCCTTTCACCGCGTCTGGCGGCACCAGATCCTGGCCGGTCAGTTGGGCAATCGGCCGGTTGGCGTTGGCACGCAGGATGGTATGGAATGGCTGATAGATCTCTTCGAGCTTTTTATCGGAGGTGACGCCTTTGATCGGATAGGTGTAGCTGTCTTTGTTGATCAGGACATATTTGCCGTTTTGCTGCTCAAATTGCAGATCGATGCGCGACAACGCGCGGCCATATTTGTCCGGCTCAGTGACGATCACGCCATTGATCACCTCTTTATCCACCTTAACGTGCATATGCCCGGCAACGATCGCTGCCAGTTCCGGGTTGGCCCGCGCGATATCGCCCACGCCGGTGCCTGGCCGCTGGTTCTCATTATCGATCCCCATATGGGCCACCAGCACGATGGCGTCCACCTGGCCGTGGATCTGCTGGATCACCGTTTTCACCGCCTGTACCGGATCGGTAAACGTCAGGCCATCGATGCGATCGGTGCCCTTGGCAAATTCCGCAGTCATCGGCGTATCCATGCCGATAATGCCAATCTTCACCCCTTGGCGCTCAACGATCTTATAAGCCGGTAGGTAAGGCTTGCCGCTGTCCCAAAAGATATTGCCCGCCAGCGCCGTTCCTTTGAACTGGTTGAGTGGGGTAGCCAGCGCCTTCAGGCCAAAATCGAACTCGTGGTTGCCCATCACCCATACGTCATAATCCAGCGCGTTAAAACCGAGGATCATCGGGCTGGTTTTGTCATTCTTGAAGGTTTCAACAAAGTTGCCCTGAATGGTGTCCCCGGCGTCAACCAGGATCACGTTCGGCTGTTGGGCACGCACTTTGTGCACCTGAGTGGCAATCTGGCTCAGGCTGCCCGCCAGGTTTTCGGTGTCGGTAGAGTAATCCCAAGGCACGAAGGTACCATGCAGATCGGAGGTACCCAGAATGGTGATATTTACCGGTTCAGCGGCCATGGCAGAGGTACTCAAGCAAAGCAGCAGGGAAAGCAGCGTCTTTTTCATCATGAAATTTCATTATAGTTGATTGTAATTAAACAGGATTATGAGACGTACATCTCAGCGTTACCAGTGAGATTACAGAATGAACACGGGAAATGTGAGGCAGTTCAATGAATTCCCCACTCCCAAAGGGCGAGGGAGCTGCAGCAGTGATAGGATTGAGTTGGGCAATTTCAGTGGCAAAGGCCGAAAAAATAAGCCAAATAGCGGCTCATTCGGTTCCCTCTCCTTGGGGAGAGGGTTAGGGTGAGGGGCTTTACAGCGGCATATAAATATCGAAACGGTGGTTCTTGGTCGTCGTCGCGGCATGAGCAGGAACATCAGCCAGCGGCGGAGCATAATCCGGGCGTTTCACCACAATCCGTTTGGTGGCGAGCCTGCGGGCCGGCTCCAGCAAACCATCGGCATCGTCATCACTGCCCACCAGCGACTGAAATACCCGCATCTCTTTTTTCACCAAGGCGCTTTTCTGCTTATGGGGATACATCGGGTCGAGATACACCACTTCCGGACGCGGGTCGAGATCGCTCAGCGCCGTCAGGCTGGAGGCATGCAGTAACGTCATACGCTCACGCAGCCAAGGACCAATCTCGGCGTCCTGATAGCCCCGTTGCAGACCGTCATCCAGCAAAGCGGCAACCACTGGATTGCGCTCCAGCATACGAACATGGCAACCCAGTGACGCCAACACAAACGCATCACGCCCCAATCCAGCCGTCGCATCTACCACGCTAGGCACATAGCGGCCCTTGATCCCGACCGCTTTGGCTACCGCTTCGCCACGGCCGCCGCCGAAACGCCGCCGATGGGCCATCGGGCCGCAAATAAAATCGACATAGATAGCGCCAAGCTTTGGCTCGTCCCGCTTACGCAGTTCCAAACGTTCTGGCGTTAGCGCCAGCGCCATCAATGCGTCCGGATCGGAGACCAGCTGCCAACGCTCGGCCAGAATAGACAAGGCGCCGGGGTCGGCGCCTTCTTCACACAATAAAAACACGCTCACTTGGCGGGTTACCCTTTAATACCGTAATGGCGCAGCATAGCATCCAGCTTCGGTTCACGGCCACGGAAGCGTTTGAACAATTCCATCGGCTCTTCGGAACCCCCGCGTGACAAGATGTTATCGAGGAAGGATTTACCGGTTTCGGCGTTAAAAATCCCTTCATCTTCAAAGCGCGAGTAGGCATCAGCCGACAACACTTCCGCCCACAGGTAGCTGTAGTAACCCGCCGCGTAACCACCAGCAAAGATATGGCTGAACGCATGTGGGAAACGGCCCCAGCTTGGCGAAGGTATCACTGCCACCATTTTCTTCACCTCAAACAAGGTTGGCAGGATCTGTGCCCCTTTCTCCGGGCTATATTCGGCATGCATACGGAAATCGAACAGGCCAAACTCCAACTGACGCAGGATAAACAGCGCCGCCTGATAATTTTTCGCCTCCAGCATTTTGTCCAGCAAGTCTTTCGGCAATGGCTCACCGGTCTGGAAGTGGCCCGAAATAAACGCCAATGCCTCCGGTTCCCAGCACCAGTTTTCCATAAACTGGCTTGGCAGCTCTACCGCATCCCAAGGCACACCGTTGATACCAGAGACCCCGGCGGTATCGATCTGCGTCAGCATGTGGTGCAGACCGTGGCCAAACTCATGGAACAGCGTGGTGACTTCGTTATGGGTAAACAGCGCCGGCTGGTCACCCAGCGGGCGGTTAAAGTTACAGGTCAGATAAGCCACCGGCTTTTGCAGTTCGCCATTGGCTTTGCGCAGGCTACCCACGCAGTCATCCATCCACGCACCACCGCGCTTGTTCTCACGGGCATACAAGTCCAGGTAGAAACTCCCACGCAGTTCGCCCTTGGCATCGAACAGATCAAAGAAACGCACTTCTGGATGCCAGGTATCGACACCTTGGCGTTCTTTGGCAGTGATGCCGTAAATACGGTTAACCACTTCAAACAGGCCTTCCAGCACGCGCTGTTCCGGGAAATAGGGGCGCAGTTGCTCATCGCTGATGGAGAACAGGTGTTGCTTCTGCTTTTCGCTGTAATAAGCCATGTCCCAGGCTTCCAGCACTTCCGCCCCATAATGCTCTTTGGCGAAAGCGCGTACCTGTGCCAGTTCCTGCTCTGCCTGCGGGCGAGCACGCTTGGCGAGATCGCTCAGGAAACCGAGCACCTGCTCCGGGCTTTCCGCCATCTTGGTCGCCAGCGATTTTTCTGCATAGCTGGCAAAGCCCAGCAGTTGTGCCAATTCATGGCGCAGCGCCAGCGTTTCCGCCATCACTTCGCTGTTATCCCATTTACCGGCATTTGGCCCCTGATCGGAGGCGCGGGTGGTAAAGGCACGATACATCTCTTCACGCAGCGCCTGGTTATCGGCATAGGTCATTACCGGCAAGTAGCTCGGCATGTCCAGCGTCAGCAACCAACCTTGCTGCTCTTTGGCCTGCGCCATCGCCTGGGCTTGGGCCAGCGCGCTTTCTGGCAGACCGCTCAGTTCGCTAACGTCGGTGATCAGTTTGCTCCAGCCCATGGTGGCGTCGAGCACGTTGTTGCTATAGGTCGAACCCAGCTCGGACAGACGCGCAACAATCTCGCCGTAGCGCTTTTGTTTTTCTACCGGCAGGCCAATGCCTGACAGCTCAAAGTCACGCAGGGCATTTTCTACCGACTTGCGCTGAGGCGTGGACAGATTGGCGAAATCGCTTCCCTCTTTCAGACTACGATAGGCCTGATACAGCCCCTCGTGCTGGCCCACCCAGGTACCGTACTCAGAAAGCAGCGGCAACGCCTGCTCGTAGGCTTCACGCAATTCCGGGCTGTTTTTAACCGAGTTCAGATGGTTGATAGGTGACCAGATACGCGACAGACGATCGTCACACTCAGCCAGTGGTTTGCACAGATTATCCCAGGTAAATGGCCCCGGTTGAGCAACCACCCGCTCGACCGCAGCGCGGCAATCCGCCAGGGCGGATGTCACCGCAGGGACGATATCTTCAGGGCGAATGGCAGAGAATGGCGGTAAGGCAAACGGTGTCAGCAACGGGTTGGTCATAGAGGAAGTCCTGATTAGGGTGGTTGGCCCGATGTGTACATCAGGCCAGACAAAAATAAACTTCTCTCTAACATGGTGCCATTCGGTGGGAAAATCAATGGTGATGCGTGGTATTCAGCCCGTTTTAGATTGAGTAGTGTTCAAGCGCACCCTATCTGTCATCTCCAGGATGAATTATCCTTACGGCTAATAATGTCCACGCCATAAAACCACCGAAGAAAGGCAAATACTCTGGGCGGCTGGTATATGATCATATCCATAGAACCCCCAGTGATAAGGGATATCCTTACGAGTTTATCTCCGCATCCCAGTTGATCCAGGACTTCTTTGAGAAGATGGATGATGCAATCGCAGCAAGAGAAAAGAGAGGGTCGGCGTAATGAAAGCACTGATCGGTGTCATGTCTGAAGAGCTCATTCGCAAGAGAACGCTAGCGATAGCCAAAGGTGATTACAAGCCCGAGCCAGGGGAACCAAAGGTTTGGTTTACCTCCATGATTGCTCTGGCACAAGTGCTAAGCAATGAGAATATCGCTTTGCTGCGACTGATGGACAAGCAAAAACCGGCAACACTCACGGAGTTGGCCGATCTCTCCGGGCGAAAAATCAGTAATCTGTCGGTTACCCTAAAAACGCTTAATTCACATGGCTTTGTCAGGCTGGAAAAAGACGGGCGTAGTGTTAGACCTGTGGCACTGTTTACCGACTTCGATATCCAGGTAAACCAAAAATATGCCACAATGCAGGCTCAGGAAGTCGCATAGTTTTAAGCCAGGTTTATCCAGGCTTTTTCACGTCGAGAACTCTCAACCTGCCAGAATAATGCTTTCGATAATAGTGCATTAAAATCAATCGGATAAAAATAAATGTTAAGTTACCGCCACAGTTTTCACGCCGGCAACCACGCCGACGTGCTCAAGCACACCGTTCAGAGCCTGATCATTGAGGCGCTGAAAGAAAAAGATAAGCCGCTGCTGTATCTGGATACCCACTCCGGTGCCGGGCGCTATCAGCTGAGCGGTGAGCACGCCGAACGCACCGGGGAATACCTGGAGGGTATCGGCCTGCTGTGGCAACGTGACGATCTGCCGGAAGAACTGGCTGCCTACATGAGCGTCGTCCATAACTTCAACCGTTCTGGCACCCTGCGTTACTACCCTGGTTCACCGCTGATCGCCCGCCAGTTGCTGCGCCCACAGGATAAGCTCCATCTGACCGAGCTGCATCCAAGCGACTTCCCGCTGCTGCGTAATGAATTCCAGAAAGACGAGCGCTCCAAGGTGCTGCGCGCCGACGGTTATCAGCAGTTAAAATCTCAGCTGCCGCCCGCATCACGCCGTGGCCTGATCCTGATGGACCCACCCTATGAGATGAAAACCGATTACCAAGACGTGGTGAAAGGGATTCAGGAAGGCTACAAGCGGTTTGCCACCGGCACCTATGCCCTGTGGTATCCGGTGGTGATGCGCCAGCAGATCAAACGCATGCTCAAAGAGCTGGAAGCGACCGGCATCCGCCGTATCCTGCAAATCGAACTGGCGGTGAAGCCCGACAGCGATCAACGCGGAATGACCGCCTCAGGCATGATCGTGATTAACCCACCTTGGAAACTGGAGCAGCAGATGAACAACGTGCTGCCATGGCTGCACAAGGTGCTGGTGCCGAGCGGCATTGGCCACCACCTGGTGAACTGGGTCGTGCCAGAATAAGTTCTTTGTTGGTCGCCCGCCTGGGCGACCAACCGCTGTTCCCTTCTCAATTCTCTCCCAATTTCACCCTTCCTTTTGCTTCGATCTTTTGCCGATCGGGATCACAGGCGAAAAATAACTGTTTGCTTATTTTAACTTTCGATTAGATGATGAATATCGAAAGATAACGTAACTAAAACCAGGAGACGCCGGTGTTCATCATTTCGACCCACAATATGCTGCAAAAGGCACAACAACAGGGCTATGCCGTACCGGCCTTTAACATCCATAACCTGGAAACCATGCAGGTGGTGGCAGAAACCGCCGCACAAATGCGTTCGCCGGTGATCCTGGCCGGCACGCCAGGCACCTATCTCTATGCAGGAACGGCCAATGTTGTCGCCATCGTCAAACAGCTGGCCGCCGAATACCGTATCCCGCTGGCTGTGCATCTGGATCACCATGAAACGCTGCAGGATATTGCAACCAAGGTGAATTCAGGGATCCGCTCGGCCATGATCGATGGCTCGCATCTGCCCTTTGCGGAAAATATTGCCCTGGTGCGGCAGGTGACCGAGTTTTGCCATCGCTATGATGTCAGCGTTGAGGCAGAGCTAGGGAGACTTGGCGGAGTGGAGGATGGCATCAGCGTTGATGCCAGGGATGCTCGCTATACCTCGCCGCAGCAGGCCGAGGAGTTTGTTCGCGCCACCGGCATCGATTCACTGGCGGTGGCAATTGGTACGGCTCACGGGCTCTATCAGGGCAAGCCGGAGCTGGATTTTATCCGCCTTGGGCAGATCCGCGACCGAGTCAGTATCCCTCTGGTATTGCACGGTGCATCGGGGTTGCCGGATGCTGATATTCAGCAGGCGATTCGATTGGGAGTATGCAAAGTGAACGTGGCAACGGAGCTGAAAATCGCCTTTTCCGATGCGCTGAAACAGCACTTGGCGGAACATCCGCAGGCCAACGATCCGCGTCACTATATGCAGCCCGCCAAGCTGGCGATGCAGCAGGTGGTGCAAAAGGTGATTCAGGTTTGTGGTTGTGAGGGTAGGCTTTAGGCTTTGCGACAATCCCCTCACCCCAACCTTGTGGGAGAGGGTTGGGGTGAGGGGGAAACTACACTTTCACTTTATTGCGAATGCCCTCTGCGCATTTGATTGAATAAACCTAATAACATGATTTTAAACACATAAATTTTATTCCCTCGCAATCACTCCCCATCACACTGAAAGTGCCGCCACGAAAAAATAGCGCTAAAGATTTCGATCTTGATCACGAATAATACAAAAGTGGATTGCTAACCTTTCGAAACATTACGATTATATTCGTAAGAAAACGGAGGGTAGCATGAAAAATATTATCGCAAGACACAAAGCCGGGGAGCCGATCGGGATCTGCTCTGTCTGTTCGGCGCACCCATTAGTGATTGAAGCCGCATTACGCCTGGATCTGCACAGCGATCGTCAGGTGCTGATCGAGGCCACTTCCAACCAGGTTAATCAGTTTGGCGGTTACACCGGTATGAAACCGGCGGATTTTCGGCAGTTTGTCTGCGATATCGCGGCAACCGTCGGCTTTCCGCTCTCCCGGCTGCTGTTAGGGGGCGACCATTTAGGCCCTAACTGTTGGCAAAACGAGCCCGCTGCCAGCGCAATGAAAAAGGCCGAAGTGCTGATCGCCGATTACGTCAAAGCCGGATTCAGCAAGATCCACCTGGATGCTTCCATGTCCTGTGCTGACGATCCGATCCCGCTGGATCCTCACGTCGTGGCAGAACGCGCCGCACGTCTGTGCCAAATCGCCGAACAGGTCGCCACCCCGGAGCAAAAACAACAGCTGACCTATGTGATCGGCACCGAAGTGCCGGTTCCTGGTGGGGAATCCTCCGCCATTGGCAGCGTACATATCACTCACGCGACGAATGCCGCCGACACGCTGGAAACTCATTATCAGGCGTTCCGCACGGCTGGCCTGGCAGCAGCCATCCCCAGGATCATCGCCGTGGTGGTGCAGCCAGGGGTTGAGTTCGACCACTCACAGGTGATCGCTTATCAACCGCAACTGGCGCGCGAGCTTTCCCAGTTCATTACCACCACGCCGCTGGTCTATGAGGCGCACTCTACCGATTACCAAACCCGGGAAGCCTATCAGCAACTGGTGCGCGATCACTTCGCCATTCTCAAGGTGGGGCCGGCCCTGACGTTCGCCCTGCGCGAAGCGGTATTTGCGCTGGCCAGCATTGAGCAGGCCCTGATCGCCCCGGAAAAACGCAGCCAGATCCTGGCGGTCATTGACGCAGTGATGCTCGATGAGCCGGATTACTGGAAAAAGTATTACCACCCGACGTTCAGCCGCTCGCTGATCGACCTGCATTTCAGCCTGTCGGACCGTATCCGCTACTACTGGCCTCACCCGCGTATCGCGCAGAGTATGACTACGCTACTGAATAATCTCGATCAGCAAGAGATCCCTGCTGGACTGCTGAGCCAATACTTCCCGCTGCAATATCAGCGCGTGATGGAACGCAAGCTGGCGAAACAGCCCCACGCGCTGATGATCGACAAAATTCAGGATGTGTTACGCGCTTATCGCTTCGGCTGTACCCCCGCAGAGCAAACCAAAAACGCCAAGGAGAGCGCCCATGCATAGCAGCCAACTGTTCGTTCGCACCGGCATCAGCTTTGCCGATGCGCAGCAGGCGCTGGAGCACATTGGCATCACCATGCTCAACGCCGGAGTGGTTCACAGCAGCTATCCGCAGGCGTTGCTGGTACGTGAGAACGCTTACCCCACCGGCATCGCCCTTGAGCAGCACGCGGTTGCCATCCCCCATTGTGAAGCGGAGCATGCACGCGCTCCGGCTATTTACCTGATCCGCCCTGACCAGGCCGTGCCCTTCGCACAGGCGGATGATGACGGCACGATCGACGTGGCTCTGATTATCGCGCTGATCGTTACCGACCCGGCGGCACAGTTGGTTTTACTGCGCACGCTGTTTGGCCAGTTGCAGCACCCCGAGTTTATCAATGCGCTGCTGACCGCCCCGGAAGACCAATTGGGCGATATTTTTGCCCAGCGGGTTTTCACTTCGCCCTCCCGACCACAACAAAAAGCACAATATGAAGGAGCCACACTGTGAAACGTAAAATTATCGTTGCCTGCGGCGGTGCCGTTGCCACCTCCACCATGGCCGCAGAAGAGATCAAAGAGCTGTGCGCGGAGCACAACATCGAGCTGGATTTGGTGCAGTGCCGCGTGACCGAGATTGAAACTTATATGGATGATGCCGATCTGATCTGCACCACCGCCCGCGTCGACCGGCAGTTTGGCGATATTCCATTGGTCCACGGCATGCCGTTTGTTTCCGGCGTGGGTATCGAGGCGCTGAAACAAAAAATACTGACCATTCTGACGGAGTAGCGGCCCATGTTTACCGACATCATGCGTTACATCCTCGATCTCGGCCCTACGGTGATGCTGCCCATTGTGATCATCATCTTCTCGCTGATTTTAGGGATGAAATTAGGAGATTCATTTAAATCCGGCATTCATATCGGCATCGGCTTCGTCGGTATCGGGCTGGTCATCGGTCTGATGCTGGACTCGATCGGCCCAGCGGCAAAATCGATGGCCGAGCAGTTCCAGATCAACCTGCACGTGGTGGATATCGGCTGGCCGGGTTCCTCACCGATGACCTGGGCCTCACAGATTGCCCTGATCGCCATCCCGGTGGCGATTGCGGTCAACATTGTGATGCTGCTGACGCGTATGACCCGCGTAGTTAACGTGGATATCTGGAACATCTGGCACATGACCTTTACCGGTGCCATGGTGCATCTGGCCACCGGTTCATACTGGCTGGGTATGCTGGGCGTGGTGGTACATGCCGCCTTCGTCTACAAACTGGGGGACTGGTTCGCCAAAGACACCCGCGACTTCTTCGGGCTGGAAGGGATTGCCATTCCGCACGGCACCTCCGCCTACATGGGGCCGATCGCCGTGCTGGTGGACACCATTATCGAGAAGATCCCTGGCCTGAACCGTATTCACTTCAGCGCCGACGACGTCCAGAAACGCTTTGGCCCGTTCGGCGAACCGGTGACCGTCGGCTTTGTGATGGGGCTGATCATCGGTGCGCTGGCCGGTTATGACCTGAAGGGCATTCTGCAACTGGCAGTAAAAACCGCGGCGGTGATGCTGTTGATGCCACGGGTGATCAAACCGATCATGGATGGCCTGACGCCAATCGCCAAGCATGCCCGTAAACGCCTGCAAGCGCGTTTTGGTGGCCAGGAGTTTCTTATCGGCCTCGATCCGGCACTGTTGCTGGGCCATACCGCCGTGGTCTCCGCCAGCCTGATCTTTATCCCGCTGACCATTCTGATCGCCGTGATCGTCCCGGGTAACCAGGTGCTGCCGTTTGGCGATCTGGCAACCATCGGCTTCTTTGTGGCGATCGCCGTCGCAGTGCATCAGGGCAACCTGTTCCGCACGCTGATCTCGGGCTTCATCATCATGAGCATCACGCTGTGGATCGCCACCCAAACCATCGGGCTGCATACCCAACTGGCTGCCAATGCCGGTGCCCTGAAAGCGGGCGGCGTCGTGGCTTCGATGGACCAAGGTGGCTCACCGATCACCTATCTGCTGATCCAGCTACTCACCTGGCAAAACGTGGTGGGTCTGGTGGTTATCGGCGTCATTTACGCCATCGGGGTGTTCCTCACCTGGCGCCGTGCCCGTCAATTTGCCCTGGCTGAGGCCAGCGCCAAACAACAGCAGGCTGCCCAAAGCCTCAACGCCATGTCCTGATCCTTCGGGGGAGATTACCTCCCCCCTCTTTATTTCTACGGAGTTCAAGTTATGCAATCAGTCGTGATCCACACGGAGGGAGAAGTGCGCGTTGAAGAACGCCCCGCCCCTGCCATTGAGGCCGCCGACGAGGTGTTGGTTCGGGTAGCCTATTCCGGGCTATGCGGTTCAGATATCCCCCGCATTTTCGCCAAGGGTGCGCATTTTTACCCGATTACCCTGGGGCATGAATTCAGTGGCCGAGTCGTGGCCTGCGGCGACGGGGTCACCGATCTGCGTGAGCATGATGCCGTGGCCTGCGTCCCTTTGTTACCGTGCTTTGACTGCCCGGAATGCCAGCGCCATTACTATTCGCTGTGCAAGCATTACCAGTTCGTCGGCTCACGCAGCCACGGCGGCAATGCGGAATTTATCGTGGTCAAACGCGCCAACCTGGTGAAATTGCCTGCCAACGTCAGTTTATTGCAGGGGGCGTTTATTGAGCCCATCACCGTCGGCCTGCATGCCATTCAGCTGGCCGGGGGCTGTCAGGATAAAGAGGTGATCATTATTGGGGCCGGAACCATCGGCCAACTGGCGATCCAGTGTGCCCGAGCGATGGGCGCGCGCAGCGTCACGGCAATCGATATCAATGACGACCGGCTTAAACTGGCACGCCAGATCGGCGCTGAAGAAGCGTTTAACAGCGCGGAACTTAGCCCCTCAGAGATAGCCGAACGCTTGCAGGAACGGCGCTTCGATCAGCTGATTCTGGAAACCGCCGGTACGCCGCAAACGGTCGGGCTGGCGCTGGATATCGCCGGGCCACGTGCACAAATCGCACTGGTGGGGACGCTGCATAAAGATCTGCATCTGTCTTACAGCACCTTTAGCCAGATCCTGCGCAAGGAGCTGACGCTGCTGGGCAGTTGGATGAACTATTCGGCTCCATGGCCGGGTGAAGAGTGGCAGCAGGCCATGAAGCTGTTCCAATCCGCGGAGCTGGCCCTGGAACCGTTGATTGCCAGCATCGATCGGCCACAACAATACGCACAAAGCGTTGCCGCGCTGGCCGGGAAGCCGATGCAGGGAAAAATCATGCTCAAGCTCGGCGAATAATGATATTTAGCCACTGGCTGCCCCGTGCAGCCAGTATTTTGCCTCAATTCCCCTCTCCTTGATCTTTATGCTCCCCTTTCATATCCCTTTCGCATAAAATAAAAGCAAAACATTTCGATAGGTCAGGATGATGAATTCTTTTGAAAGACGAAACAAAATTGTCGACTTGGTTCAGCAGAACGGCAGCATCTTGGTCAGCGATCTTTCGAACTCCTTCGGAATTTCTGAGGTTACCATCCGCGCTGACCTGCGCCTGCTGGAAGAAAAAGGCCTGCTGATCCGCTTTCACGGCGGTGCCGCGAGGCCGGGCAGCCAGTTGGAACAGGAGGTCGATGCGCCAAAAACCACCGGAGAGGTCATCCTGGAGGAGCGCTACCAACTGGCCAAAGATCCGAAAAAGCGCATTGCGTTAAAAGCGGCGGCGATGGTCAACCCCGGCGATACGGTGATCCTCGACAGCGGCAGCACCACCATGCTGATCGCCGAAGAGCTGGTCAAGATGGGCAATATCACGGTGATCACCAATAACCTGCCTGCCGCCTTTGCGCTTTCCGACAATAAAGACATCACGCTGGTGCTGTGTGGTGGCACATTGCGCCACAAGACGCGTTCCATGCACGGCTCCATCGCGGAACTCTCCCTACAGGGCATTGCCGGTGACGTGATGTTCGTCGGGGCCGATGGGTTGGATGCCACCAACGGCATCACCACCTTTAATGAAGGTTATTCGATTAGCGGCGTAATGGCTCAGGCGGCCAAGCGCGTGGTCGCGGTGGTCGATTCCACCAAGTTCGGCCGCCGTGGTTTCAACCTGGTGCTGCCGATGAGCCAGATTGACATCATCATTACCGATACGGGCATCAGCAGTACCGATCGTCAGGCGCTCGATCGGGCCAAACCCGAATTAATTATCGTGTAAAATCAACCGGGCAGAGGATCAAGCCTCTGCCTATTACAGCCATCGACGCAATCTTTGCGACAACCCCCTATCAGGCGTTAAACTCTTACCCTTCTCGAATCACACAACTCATGGAAAACCCAGATGACGAAACATTACGATTATCTAGCAATTGGCGGCGGCAGCGGCGGTATCGCATCGATCAACCGGGCAGCCATGTATGGCCAGAAATGCGCACTGATTGAAGCCAAAGAACTTGGCGGCACCTGCGTTAACGTGGGTTGTGTTCCGAAAAAAGTCATGTGGCATGCGGCACAGATCGCCGAGGCCATCCACCAGTACGGCCCGGATTACGGCTTCGATACCACCGTCAACGCCTTTGACTGGAAGCGCCTGATCGCCAACCGCACCGCTTACATCGATCGCATCCATGCCTCTTACGACAACGTGCTGGGCAAAAACAAGGTCGACGTGATCAAAGGCTTTGCCCGCTTTATCGATGCGCATACTGTGGAAGTCAACGGTGAGACAATCACCGCCGATCATATTCTGATCGCCACCGGTGGCCGCCCTAGCCATCCGTCTATCCCGGGTGCCGAATACGGCATCGACTCCGACGGCTTCTTTGAGCTGGATGCCATGCCAAAACGCGTGGCCGTGGTGGGTGCAGGCTATATCGCGGTAGAAATTGCCGGTGTGATGAACGCGCTGGGTGCAGAAACGCATCTGTTCGTGCGTAAACACGCCCCGCTGCGTACCTTCGATCCGATGATTGTAGAAACGCTGGTTGAGGTGATGAACACCGAAGGGCCAACCCTGCACACCGAATCGATTCCAAAATCCATCGTCAAAAACGCCGACGGCAGCCTGACCCTGGCCTTGGAAAATGGCAAAGAGTTCACCGTCGACAGCCTGGTCTGGGCTATCGGCCGCGAGCCTGCGACCGACAACCTCAACCTGGCGGCAACCGGCGTAAAAACCAATGCCAAAGGTTACATTGAGGTCGACAAATTCCAGAACACCAACGTGCAAGGCATCTACGCGGTAGGTGACAACACCGGTGCAGTTGAACTGACCCCGGTGGCCGTGGCCGCTGGCCGTCGCCTGTCTGAGCGCCTGTTCAACAACAAGCCGGACGAGCATCTGGACTACAGCAACATCGCCACCGTGGTGTTCAGCCATCCACCGATCGGCACCATTGGCCTGACCGAGCCGCAGGCGAAAGAGCAGTTTGGTGAGGATCAGGTTAAGGTCTATAAATCGTCCTTTACCGCCATGTACAGCGCCGTGACTCAACATCGCCAGCCGTGCCGCATGAAGCTGGTATGCGTGGGTAAAGAAGAGAAGATCGTTGGCCTGCACGGGATTGGTTTTGGTATGGATGAGATCCTGCAAGGCTTCGCCGTGGCGATTAAAATGGGCGCAACCAAGAAAGATTTCGACAACACCGTGGCGATCCACCCGACCGCAGCGGAAGAGTTCGTGACCATGCGGTAAGGGTGTATGCCTACGCCGTTGTAACTCTGGAAAACCGACTGTAAAAGGTCGGTTTTCTCACTTATGTCACTGGATAAATCATTTAATCCTCCGGCCATGTTTTATATATATCGATTGACGTAACCGGCTTATATTTCCCCCCGCATATCAGGTAGCATTACAGACGGATATTATCTGAGAGATGCTATTTTATTATCACCCATTAATATAAACCACCCATTTAAATACGGTGCAGCAAGCAAGAAACTTCCTAAATATAACCTCAACGAGCAGCAGATTGCCGAGCATCATCGGTTCCAGCAGGCCTATAATCGCCGCGTAGTAATTTGCAGTATCTCGTTTGGCGAGGCTCCTATACAAACACAGGTTACTGATCTGACGACATCGAGAGATGCCCAAGGTTAAGACAGGCTTTATCGGATTAAGGTTTAGCCCAAGGTAACTTCTGAAGATTTTTTCAGATACGTTGTATAGTGCTAAAACCTGGACGCGGAGATAGGCTTCCTGCACTCCCTCTTTGGTTAACGCCCCTATGCGATTCACTGTTGAAGTTTAAACAGCAATAGGGACTAACATGATTAAATCAATTCCATACTCATCGGCGATGGCCGTTGCCGCACCAGCGGTGCATGACGAGTCATCCATTGTCAACTATATGAGCGCTGACTTTATTACCGTCTCCGGCGCCATGACGGTCGATGAAGCCAAGGATTACTTCCTCACGCAGTTGCAAACCGATGAAATTCCAACACAACTGTTTATCACCGCGGATGATTACCACCTCCGGGGCATGCTGTCGGTAAAAAAATTGCTGCAATGCCGAGAGGGTGACAGGGCTATCGGTTCGATGATGAACCATACCTATTTCCACGTCTCTCCGGATGACGACAGAAATGATGTGGCGCATTTATTGGGCAAGGGTGGCCTGGATGTGGTGCCGGTGGTAGTCAACAAAACGCTGGTTGGCGTACTAGGCGAAAAAGAAATCGCTCGGTTGATTGAAGACGAAAATACCGAGGATGCGCAACGCCAAGGTGCCAGCCTGCCGCTGGACAAGCCTTATCTGGAAACCAGCCCCTGGGCATTATGGCGTAAACGCGTGGTCTGGCTGTTGTTGCTGTTTGTTGCTGAAGCCTATACCGGCAACGTGCTGAAAGCGTTTGAGGAGCAACTGGAAGCGGCCATTGCCTTGGCCTTCTTTATTCCGCTACTGATAGGTACCGGGGGTAACAGCGGTACGCAGATCACATCAACCTTGGTAAGGGCGATGGCGTTGGGAGAGGTCAGCCTGCGTAACCTGGGTTCGGTGATCCGTAAAGAGGTGAGTACTTCACTGTTAATTGCCGTCACCATTGGGCTCGCCGCCTGGGTACGGGCCTGGATAATGGGCGTCGGCATGGATGTCACCATGGTGGTCAGCCTGTCGTTGGTAGCGATCACGGTGTGGAGCGCTATCGTCTCTTCCATTATTCCAATGTTACTGAAAAAGGCTGGGATCGATCCGGCGGTGGTATCCGCTCCGTTTATCGCCACCTTTATTGACGGAACCGGGTTGATTATTTATTTCAAAATTGCTCAGGCAGTGCTGGGTATATAACGCAATTGGCGGGTTTCTGCTGGTGCAGAGACCCGTCACCACGGAGGTGCGTCAACACTATGGACTACGTTTTCAACGTATTTTAATCACCGAGGTCATTATCGATTACAGCTAACCGAGGATAGTATTATGGGAAATATGATGGTTTTTATGGGCTTTTTGTTTTTCATCAGCACAATGGGGCTGGTCGCAGCCTACTTGAGCACCCGCTGGGATGACTAATGAACGAAAAAGATCCACCTAGAATCATCCTCCCCGTAACCTCATCAATCGTTGCGGGGAGGATGAAACAACAGCCATAAACTGACGGTATTCACCGCGCGTGACGATGATGATGATTTTTATACTTGGGTTGCTTTACGCTATTTTTATGATCTCGGCAGGCATTAATGAAATTTATCTGCACTCAACCGGTCAGCCCGCATTTCTTTCCTGTTTGTTGCTGACGGGTTGCGCAAGCATGCTGCTCGTCGCTTTTATCTGGCAATGGTCGACAAAAGCCAAAAGCTGACTTTTTAATTCGCATCAGAGCCGTACCAGGCAAAATAGACCAACGCCAAAGGTTGCATTGAGGTCGATAAACTCCAGGTCACCAACGTGCAGGGCATCTAGCCGCCAGGTGACAACACCGGTTCAGTTGAGCTGACCCCGATGACCGCCACCTATCCCAGCACCTGCTCAGCAACAGGTCGGACTAACATCTGGACTAATGTCTGAAATAGTTTTTTAGCGTTATTGGTATATTCGACAGTCCCACTGAGGAGGCGTGATTACCTAGACAGCCCGAGGCCAATTCAAGTAGTATAACCTCATAATTTTGGCCCAGGACAGGTTCTGCCATGTCACCCACGATTTATGATATAGCCAGAGTGGCTAATGTTTCAAAATCTACCGTCTCACGCGTGTTGAATAATCAGACCAATATCTCTCCCGAAGCACGCGAACGGGTTTTGAAAGCGATCGCAGAATTAAATTTCCAGCCGAATAAATTAGCTCGCGCCCTCACCTCCTCCGGCTTTGACGCGATTATGGTGATCTCTACCCGCTCAACTAAAACCACCGCGGGTAACCCCTTTTTCTCTGAAGTGTTGCATGCCATCACCGCCAGAGCGGAACATGAAGGGTTTGACGTTATTTTGCAGACATCCAAAAACAGCCAGGAAGATCTGCAAAAATGTATTAATAAAATAAAACAAAAGATGATCAAGGGCATTATCATGCTCAGCTCACCCACGGATGAGTCCTTCTTCAAAGAGTTGGATAGCTATGCCATCCCGGTGGTGGTCATTGGCAAGGTTGAAGGTGATTTTCAGCACGTTTTTTCCGTGGACACCGATAATTATCAAGACAGCATCGCGCTGACAAACACGCTGATCAATAACGGCCATCGCCATATCGCCTGCTTACATGCCCCGTTGGATTATCATGTCTCTGTTGATCGTTTGGCCGGTTTTAAAGACTGCCTGAACGGCCACGACATTGCCATTCCCAAAGCGTGGATCGTTGACGGTGGATATACCAATGAATCGGCACTCAAAGCCGCAGAGAAATTACTCAGCGGTAAAAAATTGCCCACCGCGATATTTGCCACAGATAGCCTGAAATTAATGAGCCTGTATCGCATTGCCCATGAAAAAGGCATCGCTATTCCACAGCAGCTTTCAGTCGTGGGCTATAGCAACGATATGCTTAGTTTCTTACTCTCGCCGCCTCCCGGTGGTATTGAAGTCCCGACGCAAGAGCTTGGCACCGCAGGTAGCGCACTGTTATTCGATAAAATCGCCGGGAAGCCGGTGCCCTCACGCACTATCGTCGCGACCACCCTGGCACTCACTGGCTCCATCAACTAAACCTTATCTGGGGGATGGATAAAATCCCTCCCCCGACAGCCATTCTCCTGGTTTCCAGGTCAAACTCAGAAACTGTAATTCACGCCAATACCAGCATAGTGGAATTTATCGTCAGCAGCATCATGATGGTTTTGCCACTCATAGGCGTATTCCAACGTCATCGACAGACCGTTATTGAAATCATAGGCATACAGCATCCCAAGACGGTTATAGCTGTGATCCTCGCGATCAACATCTTCTGACCAATCCCAGTTGGTCCAGCGATCCAGGCCCAGGCGGGTGTATGGCGTCAGCGTGGTGTTCCCCAGCGAAATCGGCAAATAGATCCGCATCTCCTGGGTGGAGAATTCACCGTTATTTTTATCGCTGTCGCTGTTGAAGCCCCGCTCCAGATAATAGTTGGTTCTCAACGAGAAGGTGTCATCAATCTTCCAGGTCACGCCCGTTTCCGTTTCTACCCGGCTATCTGAATAACCCGTTTTGTCCAGATCGTTGATAAAGCGATAATACGCCAGCCAGCCGCCAAAACTCCAGTCTTCATTAATTTTTATTTTCCAGTCCGGCTGGAATTTATAACGTTGAGTATCGGCGGTGCCGGCATTAGATCCATTATCATTTTTAAAATGGAAACCATAATTACGCACACCACCGGTAAAACCTAGCGTGACATCATCATTACCGATAGCCTGATAGCGGATTTCCAACTCAGGACGGTTAAAGTAGGTGCCACGGGTAAAGTTGCTATAGTCGGCAGCCCCTTCTTGATACATCGCCAAAGCGATAGTCCAATCGCCTTTGGATGCATTAAAGTAAATAGAGGGTTCATAAAGCCCATCCTTATCATCAGCCTGACCTTCTACGTTTTCTATTTCATACATGGCGCCAATATTATAGTGCCAGTTACTATCCTCAGAAGCTTGTGCGCCTATTGCTCCGGCAGCCAGAATTAAGCATGAACCTTGCAGTATTTTTTTCATAGGGTAATCCTTGTTAAAAGTAACGGCTAAGCAAAACATGCCGAGAAAACCCGGCATGTTAATAGATATGAATTTAATTAATTTATTGCCAGTTCAGTGTCGTGATCAAAGAAATGACTTTTCTGCATATCAAACTGAATACCGATCTTCTGCCCGGCCCGATAATCCGCATCGGCGTTGGCTCTCATGGTAAATTCATGGCCACCAACGGTAGAATAAAGCATAAACTCTGCGCCGGTTAATTCAGCCACGCTAATAAGAGCTTCAATTCCCTGTTCCTCCACGGCTGGGAGAATATCTTCCGGGCGAATACCTAATATTACCGGTTTATGCTGATACCTCTCGCTAGCCACCGCCGAGAGTCTTTGTGGTGGGATCGGTAATTTCAGCGTTTCCGTGACAAAACAGCCGTTATCCAGCGTACCGCGAATAAAGTTCATCGATGGCGAACCAATAAACCCGGCGACAAACATATTGGCTGGCTGGTTATACACCGTTTTGGGCGCGCCAACCTGCTGGATAATGCCGTCTTTCATGATCACGATGCGCGTGGCCATGGTCATCGCTTCGGTCTGGTCGTGCGTGACGTAAATCATCGTCGTATTAAGCTTTTGATGCAGACGGCTGATTTCCGCCCGCATCTGCACCCGCAGCTTGGCATCCAGATTGGACAAGGGTTCATCCATCAGGAATACCCCAGCTTCCCGTACGATGGCTCGCCCCAGAGCGACACGCTGACGCTGGCCACCAGAGAGTGCAGCAGGCCGACGATCCAGATAGCTTTTCAGGCCAAGTATTTGCGCTGCCCACTGTACCCGCTCGTCGATAATTTTCGCGTCCAGCTTCTGCATCTTTAAACCGAACGCCATGTTGTCGTAGACGGACATGTGGGGATACAGCGCATAGTTCTGGAACACCATGGCGATACCACGGGACTTGGCAGGAACGTCATTCATGCAAACGCCGTCGATCAGCAGTTCGCCACCGCTGATCTCTTCCAGCCCGGCAATCATGCGCAACGTGGTGGATTTGCCGCAGCCCGAAGGGCCAACAAAGACGATAAACTCCTTGTCTTCAATCTCCAGATTGAAATCCTTCACCACATGAACCTGATTGTTATAAATCTTCTCAATATGCCGTAATGAAAGCTGTGCCATCGCTATTTCCCTTCTTTCACACGGCCGCTAAGCTCGCCGTGTTTGGTTAACCAGAATGATTGCAGGCACAACTCACTTAGCTCTGCAGTGGATGCCAGCAGCAGATCGGCATGTTTGAGCTGACTGCCGATCCCCACGGAAAGCATGTGGCTGGCGTTGATGGCATCAATCCCCGCCTGTGCGTCTTCGATACCGATACAGTTGGCCGGTGCACAGCCCAACCCTTCACAGGCGGCAAGAAAGATCTCCGGGTCGGGTTTGGAGCGGCTGATGGTATTGGCATCGGCGCAAAAATCGAACTGCCCCGCCAAGCCCAACGCATTCAGGATGCGCGGTGCATTCAACGACACCGAAGCCAATCCTACGCGGATATGTTTGGCATGCAGTTCTGCCAGCAGCGGCGCAATGCCCGGCAATACCGAGCCGGGATGTAACTGCTGCAACAGCTCGACGTAGAACGCATTTTTTTGTGCAGCCAGTTGCAGGCGCTGCTGTTGGCCGATGCGCTGTTCCATGCCGCCATGACGCAGGATCCGCTCCAGGGAATCCATGCGGCTGATGCCTTTTAACTGTTCGTTAATCTGCTCATCGATAACGATGCCGATTTCGCTGGCGATACGTTGCCAGGCGAGAAAGTGCAGATGGGCGGTATCAGTCACCACGCCATCCAGGTCGAAAATCACTGCCTGTAGTTTCATGACTCGGCCTCCTTCATGGTACCGCTCCCAGATTCAACGGTAAAAAAATCTGTCAGCGAGAGGCTTTGCGCTCGACGGATCGATAAGCGTTTTTGCCCGAGCCACAGCGTCAACGGTTGGTCAGTATCCGTAGTCATACTCAGTTGATGCGGGGTCAACGTCAGTTGCACCTTGGTTCCCTGCCAATTGAACGGTAATGAAACAGAACGCCATGCTGCGGGCAGCCGCGGATTAAGGTGCAGTTCGCCCTGCTCAACCGTCAGCCCGATAAATCCCTGCACCGCGCCAAGCCAGATGGCTCCTGTCGCCGCCGCATGAATGCCGTCATCACAGCTGTGAGGTTCGTCGCCCAGATCGATACGGCTGGCCTGCTGCCAGAACTGATAGGCCTGCTCTACGCGGCCACACCTTGCCGCGACCACCCCATGGATCGCCTTGCTGAGCGAAGAATCGTGGATGGTACGTGGCTCGTAGTAATCGAGATTTGCCGCAATCTGGCCTGGCGTAAACAGCCACGGCAACATATAGGTCAGCATGACCACATCGGCCTGCTTCAGGATCTGCATCTCATTGACTTCGGCGCGGGAATAGTCGAGCAAAATCGCCTGTGTTCCCTGCTGTGCCTTGTACTTGGCCAGATCGATGCTGGGCTTGCTGAAGAAGGTATCGTCCTGTGGGATCAATTGCTGTTCGTTAACCGGGGGTAACCACAACCGTTGCAGGAAATCGTTGGCAGACTCGACAAACTCCCGATCTGGCACGGCAAACCGCTGTTGATAGCGCAACGCGCATTCCACGTTGTGATAGGCCAGATAGTTGGTGTAGGCGTTATTATCGACGTGTTCGGTATATTCATCCGGGCCAATCACGTCATGCAGTTCCAGCCGACCATTCACCTCCACCGCCCGGCTGATCCAGAATCGGGCCGTTTCCATCAGCAAAGTGGTGCCACGTTGGCGCATAAAGGTTTCGTCGCCGGTCGCCTGGAAATATGCGTCCACCGCCCAGGCAATATCGGCCACCAGATGATGCTCTGCCAGTGCCGATGCCACTTTCTGGCGTAACCCGGTTCGGATATTGATGGCGGCAAATTCTGGCGTTTCTTCCTCGCCAGACCAGGCGCTTTCCCAGGGGAACAGCGCGCCCTGCCAATCGTTTTTCTTTGCTTTGGCCTGCGCCCCCGGCAGGTTATGCCAACGATAGCTCAACAGCTGACGGGCGATTTCCGGCT
The DNA here is from genome assembly GCF_051654945.1 of Serratia sp. (in: enterobacteria). Classification (GTDB taxonomy): domain Bacteria; phylum Pseudomonadota; class Gammaproteobacteria; order Enterobacterales; family Enterobacteriaceae; genus Chania. The sequence continues at coordinate 55,087 of NZ_JBOFZA010000037.1, read as the reverse complement.
GAGTCATCAGATGGAACGGCAGCAGGAACACTTCGGTATCCCAGAAAATATGGCCTTTGTATCCTTCGCCGGTCAGTCCTTTGGCCGCAATGCTGCAACGCTCGCTGTGGGTCGGGGTCATGGCGAACAGGTGATAGAGCGCAAAATCCAAGGTGCGCTGATCCTGCCCGTTTTGGCTATCGACCTTGATACGGCTGCGCAGCCACCAGTTATGCCACGCCTGCTCAGATTCGGCCAGCAACTGGTCGTAACCTTGCGCAACACAGGCCATCAGGTTGGTCAGTGCCTGCTCGCCGGCGGTTTCCGGCTGATAGTCGGCCGCCAATGAGCTTGTTATCCAGTTGGTTTTCACCAGCACCAGCGGCGATCCCTGAGTAACGTTGGCCGTGCAGTGTTGGGTCAAACGGCGGTTCTTGGCGGAAAAGCTGGTGCAGGCCTGTGACGGCACCGCACAGAAACTGCTGATCAGCGCTTCGTTACTGCCATCCAAAGTGCGGTAGCAGCCTTGCAGGTAAAGTTGGTCGAAAACGCGGACGCTGGTTTCATCCAGGTGCTGACGGCCGCTGTTGGTCTGGGTGGCGTCGATGCCGGTGCTAATCGTCACCAGCGCATCGCCATCCAACGGCGTGATTGAGATACGCGAGCACAGCAGCGAATGCCGTGCCGCAGAGAGAAAGCGCTGGCAGTCAATCTGATAGCGCTTGCCGTTGGGCGCCAGCCAGGTCACCTGACGGCGCAATTCGCCCTTGGCAAAATCCAGCTCACGCCGGTAGTAAAGCATCGTGCCGGACAGTAACGTGAAAATCTCCCCGTCCAGTTCAATACGCATTTGCAACACATCCGGCAGGTTAACCAGCTCGGTGGTTTCCGTGGCCGAAGCGCGATGGTAAAACCCGGCCAGATACATGCCGCGTGTTTGTTCGGTGTATGCCTCTTCATGGCAGGCTCTCAGGCCTAGATAGCCGTTTCCAGCCGCCATCAGGGTGGCAAACTTGTTCAGGGTATGTGGGCTGAACTGTGGCTCAACCAACGACGTCAGGTTGCTCATAGGTCGATGCTCGTTCCTTGTTCGGCCGCGAGGTAGATAGCTGCGACAAGCTGCTGAATGATGTAGCCTTGCTCGGCATCTGCAATGCTGACCGGCGCACCCAGTACGTGATCCACAAAAGCCTGCATGCTTTTGCAATGACGGTTATTGTCCGCCGTTTCCCGCTGCATCAACGTCACCAGTTCCCCACCCTGATCCTGGTAGATATGTGCAGGGAAAAGCGTGGCACCGGCATTATCCCCACAGAATTCCACGTTCATTACCGACTGCTGCGAAATATTCAGGATGAATGACGTTTCCAGACGCAGAATGCCGCCGTTATGGAACTCCAGGGTGGCAAACAGCGCATCTTCCACGCTGTAGGCCTGCGGATCCCACTCCCCAAACTGCCCGCTATGTTTACGCTTGCCGAGCTTTTGGAAAGAATGTGCCGACACGCGGCGCACGGCAGGAAAACCAAGCACATACATCGCCGCATCCAACATATGAATGCCGATATCGATCAATGGCCCGCCGCCCTGCAACTCCTTGTTGGTAAACACGCCCCAGCCGGGGACACCACAGCGGCGCAACGCTTTTGCCGTGGTGACATAAACTTCACCCAGCGTGCCGGCAACCACCTGCTCACGCAGTAGCTGCGTATCGCTGGCGAAACGATGATGAAAATCATAGGCCAGCACTTTGCCAGCCTTACGGGCCGCATCACGCATCTCGGCGGCCTGCTGCGGTGTCATCGCCGGAGGTTTTTCACACATCACATGGCAGCCCTGTGCCAGCGCCTGCAACACATGTTGGTGATGAAAACGGTTCGGCGTGCAAACGCTCACCACATCCGGCTGACACTGCTGATACATCTCACCGGTATCGGTAAAGGCATGTGGGATCCCCAACCGTTCAGCGAACGCCTTTGCCCGCTCGGGCTGGCTGTCCACCACCGCCACCAGCTCAAGATCTTCTCTCGTCAGGTAATACGACGCATGTACCGTTTCCGCCACCTGGCCGCCGCCGATAATCGCCACCCTGAGTTTTCGACTCATTTCGCCATCGCCTCTTAGCAGGTACGCAAAAATTGCAGTGATTGCCGGTAGGCCGCCGCCGGATCCTCGGCGCGGACGCGGCCTTCGTAGACGATATAGCCGTCATAGCCGTCGGCACGCAACTGGTCGAAATGCCGTTTAAAATCGATGCTGCCGCTGCCTGGCTGATAGCGATGGTTATCGGCAATGTGCACATGCCCCAGCAGATCACGATTGGCGTGAAACGCGGCGCTGATATCATCTTCTTCAATATTCATGTGATAGAAATCGCCGATGATCTGCGTGTGCTTGAGCTGGTTTTGTTCGATATAGCCACGGGCGTCTGCCAGGGTATTGATCATATGATCCTGATAACGGTTCAGCGGCTCGAGGAACACGGTGGTCCCATTACGCCCCGCTACCTCATCCAGGAAGCGCAAAGAATCGCTCACCGCTTTGCGATCGCCCGCCTGGCTACGTGGCGAGGTCATTGGCGGCAGACGGTAGGTAAACATGCCCCAGGCCGCAGGGACCACGATGCCTTTGCCACCCACTTCGGCCAACGCAGCCAGAATGCGGGCGATTTGTTGCAGGCCGTTCAAACGGCGCTCTTCAATAAAATCACCGATCCAGCCATCGTACCCGCCGCAGGCGGTGGTGACCGGCAGCCCGGTAGCCGCTATGGCCGCCTTGACGGCGGGCAGGTTGTCGACCAGCAGCTTGCCGTCGATTTCGAAACCGTCGAAGCCCATCGCCTTGACATACTGGAATTTCTCAACGAGATCCGTAGGGAAAAACGCCTGATTTTGAGTACCAATTTTCATTGTGCAATCCGTGTTAAATTAGAAGGTAACGCCCATTTTGATGCTCAGTTCCGGCTGCCGGTCGACATACTTCATATAGCTCTCTGCGCTGTCGTGGAAGGTGACCACCGGATCGATCAGGTCTTCACAGTTGAGATAACCGTTCATGAGCAGTTGCCAGCAGGTTTCCTCGATGCGTTTGCGGCTCCAGCGCGGGTAATCCGGGTTTGGTTCGCTACAGGCACGGGAGAAAACGATCTTGGCGTTGTTGAAGTGAGCTTCGCGCCCCAGGTTGAAACCTTCATGGAAAGGCTTGGCAAACGCGACGTATGAGATGGTGCCGCCATAGGCAATACCGCGCAGAGCAGCCTGCAGCGCGTCATCATTACCGCTGGTTTCGATGATCACATCTGCACCTTGTTTACCGGTCAGCTTTTTGATTTCCAGGCCGATGTCGGTACCGATCGGGTTGAAACAGCAGTCCGCGCCGTGGCGCTTGGCAATGGTACAGCGGTGCTCAATCGGATCGACGCCGATCACCACTGACGCACCGGCCTTCTTCGCCAGTTGGATAGCAATCTGGCCAATGGCACCCAGCCCCACTACCACCACAAAATCGCCAACCCGCACGTTGCCATCACGTACGCCGCTCATGGCAAACTGCGCCGGGTCGTAACATACGGCATTTTTCCAGCTGGCACCGGCTGGCATTTTGCGCAGCTTGTAGTTGTTGACCGCGTTGACGATGACGGTTTCCTGCAGCGGCCCATAGCTGCACACCTGGTCACCAAGTTGGTATTCCGTCACGTCAGCGCCACGCTCGATCACTTGCCCCACCACCATGTTGCCGAGCTGGAATTTACCAAACTCGATCCCCCGAGCGGCACCAGCGGCCCGTGGCACAAACAGGTTCCACTCGCTGGAAAACTCTTCATCGATAAACGGGCTGGCCGCGCGGAAATCCACTACCTCGGTACCATGCTTTGGTGCACCGAAGGCCACCTTGATTTTCACTTCGTTTGCCAACACCGGGCGATCTTCATACTCAATCAATGCCGCAACACGCGGCGCGCTTGCCACTAACTTTTTCATTTATTGACTCCAAAAAGGGAACGGCCTTAGCCCTTGACGCCACCGGCAGTCAGGCCACTTTTGATAAAACGTTCGGAAAGTGCGTACATCACCACCACCGGCAATGCCGTCACCAACGAGGCCGCCATCATCCTGCCCCAGACATAATCCGGCGTGCTGAACAGCGTGCTCAGCCCCACTGGCAGCGTAAAGTTCGCCGAACTGGAGAGGAAAATAGAGGCAAACAGATAGTCGTTCCACGCCACCATAAAGCAGTAGACGAACACCGATACCAGGCCGGAAACCGCCAGCGGAACGGTGATGTAAAAGATAATCTGCAACCGGTTGAGGCCATCCATCATGGCTGCCTCTTCAATTTCGTCCGGGATGGTGTCGAAATAGCTTTTCAGCATGAACACCGCCGTGGGCAGCGTTTGCGTCACCATGGTGATAATCAGCGCCAGTTCGGTGTCGTAAATCCCCAGCGCGGTGATGATTTTGAACAGCGGCACCACCAGCAGGATGCCGGAGAACATATACACCGCGTAAAAGCTGGCGTTGATGGTCATGCGCCCTTTAAAGCGCAGCTTGGAGAGCGCATAGGCCCCCAGAATGCCGATAAATACCGCGATGGCCGAAGAGGTCAACGACACCACCAGGCTGTTTTTGAAGTAGGTCAAAAACGGGAAGATGGTGGGGTTAAAAATGTCGATATAGTGCTGCAGCGTCCATTCCTGCGGGAAAATGGTCGGATGCAGCGAGATCGCCTCTTTCGGGCTTTTGAACGAGGTCATCAGCATCACGAAAAACGGGAACAACGTAATGCCAAGAAACAGCGCCAGCCCCAGATAAAAGCCCACGCGACCGGCAAGTTTGCGTTTATTTGTTGCCATGGAGATTCACCCGATTTCTGGTTAGCAGGATAACGGCGAAGATGATGACAAACAGCACCACCGAGATCGCAGCCGCTTTACCCAGGTCGTTAAAGGCAAAGGCGGTTTTATACAGATACACCCCAAGAATGTTCACTTTGGTGGTCAACAGCCAGACATCGGCAAACATGTAGAACATCCAGATGGTGCGCAACGTGATGACGGTGGCCAGCACCGGCATAATCGCCGGCAGCGTCACGATCTTGAAACGCTGCCAGGCGTTGGCTCCATCCATTTCGGCCGCCTCATACAGCGATTTGTCGATGGTCTGCAAAATGGCCAAAAACGAGATAAACGCATAGGGGAAGTAGCGCCAGATGGCGAACAGCACCACCAGGAAAAAGCTGCTGCCGGGGTTGTCGAACCACAACGGAGCCTCATCGAACAGGCCCAGGATATCCACCCCCAGAAAGTTCACGATGCCATAGCCGCTGTTGAACATGTATTTCCAGGAGAACACCAGCGAAATAGAGGGTGTGACATAGGAGAGGATCACCAGGGAACGCGCGGTTTTACGCAACCGGAATTCACGGTTGAAAAACAGCGCCACTCCCAGCCCCAGGCCAGTGCTGCCCACAACCACCAACGCGGTGTACCAGAAGGTCGTCCAGAGCGAATGCCAGAACGCGGCATCCGTCAGGATATTGATGTAGTTTTGCAACCCGACAAACTTGGCATCAATGTTCGGGTTGAGCGGTAAACGCAAAAAACTGATTTCGATGTTCGACAGCATCGGCCAGGCCACCAATCCCCCCAGCAACAACAGGCTGGGGGCAAGCAGCATCATGGCGAAGGGCATGTCGGAGCGGCCAGAGAACCACTTCTTCATAGTGAGTTATCCTGTGGTTCAGTGTTGTTTCATTAGCTCGACAATGCGCTGCTGGCTGCGCTCAAGCGCTGGCGCAGTGGCCTGTTTACCGACCGTGACCTGATTGACCATCTCACTCAGTACCGCCGAGCCGGTGATGTCTCCCATGCGGGTAAAGTTTTTATCCCCGACGGAACCAAAGACCTGCACGTTCGGGAACTGGGCAATCAGCTCGGCCGGTAAGGCACCAAAGGCTTTTATCACCGGGTTATCCTGATAGCTGGCGGTTTCCGTCACCGCCTTGGTTACCGGCAGAGCCGCCCCAGGTGACATCAATACCCAGTCGGCCGAGTTCTGTGCCTGCTCAAGGAAAGTGACAAATTTCTCGGCGGCGGCCGTTTCCGCTTTGGTCTGGCCTGCGGTGATGGTGAGCGAGGTGATCATGCCGTAGACCGCCGGAGATTTTTCCGTTGGCACGACAAAGCCAAGATCCTGAGGTGAACCGTCTTTGTAGAAGGCTGGCAGGATATAAGTGGAGTAGACGGCCATCGGCGCGGTGCCGTTCATAAAGGCGTCTTTTATCTCCATCACATCATTAGAACCAGGCATGGTGTACTGCGCCAGCTCGCGGTAATAGTTCAGCGAAGCAAGCATCTCCGGGGAATTGACCGTCACCTCTCCGGCCGCATTGAACACGTTACCGCCATTGGAAAGGGCAAACTGTGAGAAGGTTTGTTCGGTCATGACGCTTTCTGCGGTTGGCAGCGCTATACCGTACTTTTTCTTGGCGCTATCCGTCATTATGCGTGCCGCATTCAGCAGTTCGCTCCAGTCTTTAGGCTCGCCAAGACCCGCCTTTTCCAGCGCCGATTTGCGATACCAAACCCCGCCAAGCCACGCACTGATCGGTGCACCGGTATAGGCACTGCCATCTTCAGTGCGCACTACGCGTAACACCCCGTCGAAGAAGCTGTTTTCCCCGACCGTCGCAATCACCGTTTTCACCGCATCGCGATCGATAAGCTGCTCTTTATCCATCACCTTGGCGTAATCGTGGCTGACTTCGATCACTTCAGGCAGTGCGCCGGAACGGGCCAGGGTGATCACTTTGGTGTTATAAGCATCCTCTTCAACCGGCACCTGTTTGACGATGATTTGCGGGTTTTCCTGGCTGAAACGCTCAATCAGTTTGCCGATCACCGCCTGACGTTCCTGCTCAACGGAAGAGTGCATAAATTCAATCGTGACCTGCTGCGCATCATCTTCTTTACAGCCCGAGAGCAAAGCAGCGGCTATCAGTGCTGTTATCAGCACTGGTTTTGCAGTTTTCATGGTGATTCCCTTTTATTAATAGCTAAGCCATAACACCTGATAAGGCTGCATGTCGTAAGATTGGTTTCCCTTAATCGCGCTGCCGGTGATTAACTCATGGAAATTATTATCCGGCAGTGGGAATGGCTGAACGTTATCGCTCAGATTAAACAGCGCCAGAAGATGACCCCCAACAGCAGAAGTGCGTTTAATCACTAATATCTTCTCGCAGTATTCTTCTGCACAGAAAGAACTGGCCGGGTGGAAAACACGGTGTTTTTTACGCACACCCACAAGATGGGATAATTGTTCAAATACCTGATGACGCAATGTATTTTCATCACCAAGTTCGCTTTCAATTTCCTGCAAATCATATTTTCTGCGGTTAATAGCACGGTTATAACCCAGGCGCTCTACGCCAGCATAGTCATTACGCGAGCCTAAAATACTTTGAATATAAATCGCCGGTACGCCAGGAAATGCCAGCAGGATGGCATGAGCGAGCACAAACCGGCTCAGCCGTTGCCGATCGCTGCTATCACGTTGATTTAACGCATCCATATAGGTGACGTTAATTTCGTAAGGGCTGCGGGTCCCGTCCGGATTGTTTTTCCAGTTAACCAACGCCCCTTCTTCCTGCAGATGGGCAACCAGCTGCAGGATTTCTTCTTCGGGCAGAATGCCGCGCAGAGGATTCAGGCCGATACCATCGTGAGAGGCAAGGAAGTTGAACCAGGTAGTGTTGCCATTGCCAGCATCGCCCAAAGAGCTGGCCCATTGGCTCAGCACCTTGGCCGACCCGCTGTGAATGGCGTGTAGCACCAACGGTGGCAACGGGAACTGATAGACCATCTGCGCTTCATCATGGCCATTACCCAGATAGGAGATGTTGTCCAGGTGCGGGACGTTAGTCTCGGTGATCAGCACGGTACCCGGGGCAACTTCGTCTACCACGGCGCGGAAAAGTTTCACCAACTGGTGCGTTTTTTCCAGATGAATACAGCGGGTACCTGGCGTTTTCCACATGTAGCCTACGGCATCCAGACGCACATAGTCGGCCCCTTGCTGCAAGTAATGCAGCAGCACGTCGATCATCGCCAGCAACACCTGCGGATTGGCAAAGTTGAGATCTATCTGGTCGTCGCTGAAGGTGGTCCAAAGGTGTTGTTGCGTGCCGTCGGCCAGGGTGAATGGCGACAACAGCGGTAAAGCACGGGGGCGCGTTACCGCAGACAAATCGGTTGCGGGATCAACTGAAATAAAGAAGTTGTGATATTTCTCCTGCCCGCTTAAATATCCCTGAAACCAATCACTTTTGGCAGAAATATGGTTGCAAACAAAATCAAACATCAGCTTTGCTGATTGATTAAGGCGGGAAATATCCTGCCAATCACCGGCAACCGGGTCGACCTGATGATAATCAACCACGGAGAAACCATCATCTGACGACCAGGGATAAAAGGGCAACAAATGAATATGTGAAAACGTATCAGCCAACCCGCGGTTATAAAAATCGCTTAAGGTTTTCAGCGTTTTTTCGTTGTTGTTATGAAATTGATCGGCATAAGTAATCAATACCACATCGCTTTCATCCCACTGCGGTTTTCTGATCCGGGTAACGGCTTGCTTGCCCTGTTCAACCCTGGAAATAACCGACTTAACCACTGACTCATCTAATCCGTCGTCATAGATAGCAGCCAACAAACTGTTAATTTTTTGCATTTCTCATTTTCTGTGGGAGCGGTACCATGAAAACAAGGCTACTCCCTGTTTATTTTTCTGTCAACGAACTAAAACCAGGAAAACAGCATTGCAAGGGCTGTTGATAAATATTTGTGAGGTGCCGCAAATTAACGGCCAATGGCACACTGTTGCTGACAGCGGGTCGACACGCTTTCCCCGCAGATAACCAGCGTGCCGGGCCTGACTACGCTGCATAGCTCACAGACAAAAATCGCCATTTTCTATACTGTTAACTCTACGAACTCCACACCAAACGTTGAGACGCCTAGTGAACAGCTTTGACCTGTCATTGTTAAAATATCTCCAGGAACACAGCCCGGTCGCGATCGTGGATGTCACCTCCAGGTTTGGCAAAACCATGTCGACGCTGAAGCGCTCCATGAAGGAGATCAACGAATTCCTGGAGCCAGACTGCCACCTGCACCTCGATGGACAGGCGATCGTTACGGCGATCGGCTACCGGGAATATATCGCCTTTCTGGAACAGATCCCGTTCAACCGCTACATCACCACCGCCGAAGAGCGTGTCAAAGATCTCAGCGTGGCACTGTGTCTGCAAAACGTGGTGAACAAAAGCGAGTATTACCGCAAGTTCAACGTGAGTCCGACCACGCTCAAAAACGATAACCAGGCGCTGTCGGCATTCTTACAGGCCAATCATCTCTCCGTTACCCCCATTCCCAAGCAAGGATCGCGGCTGGATGGCGACGAAATTCTGCTGCGCATCGCTATCTGCCTGACGATCCTGAAAACGATTGAGATCGGCGAGGATCATCTGCTGGTACCACACAAAGCCAACGAACCGATCAATCGCTCCATTGCCACGCAGTTCTTAACGGTGTGCCAGCAGGAAATCAGCGCTGCCGCCGAGCTGTATCAACAACGGCTCAGTCACCAGATCACACTGGGATATAACAGCAAAAAATACTTTCTGGTGTATATGAGCATTGCGCTGCATCGCATGCGGCGCGGGCATTTGATCACCCACAGCGATAACCTGAGCTTTATTCAGTCCTCCGACTTTGGTTTGCTGGAAAACGAGCACGAGAATCGCTTTCTCGACCTGCTGATTTCATCCCTGACTTATACCTGGCGGCCATTCGATATCTATGACCCGACATTGATCACGCTCGTTGGCCAGCTGTGTGAATGCCTCACCCCCTTGCTGCGATCAAAAATACACAACCGCTCGCCCTTCTTTGCCGAGATCTACCAGTTCATCTATGCGAGCATCGTACAAAACAAGTTCAACCTCTATTTTGACGATAAAAAGCTGCATCAGGTGCAGACGCGGCACGCGCTGCTCTATCAGGGGGTCACCCAGGCCACCGCGCCCATCGCGCAGTACTATCAGACCACTTTTTCAACGGTTCATTTGTCCACGCTGGTGCTGATCCTGAAGAAATACGAACTGCAAAACCGCGCCTACAGCGAGCAGAAAAAACGCGTGATTATCGTGACCAACTCTTCGGAAAGTAAGGTGGGCTATTTCAAGGAGGTGCTGAAATCACATTTCCATATTGAGATTGTCGGCTACGTTAATATCAATGAGATCCACACGCTTGAGCAGATCCCGTTTGATTTGCTGATTACCTTCACCAACAAGATCTCCAGCTACCTGAAGTATTATCAGTGGGATTACATCAAGGTGAATTTCTATCTCAGCCGCGATGATATCTCGCTACTCAGCCGGCACGGGCTGTCTCGGGCGAAGAAGAAGATCCCGGCAGAGCAGTTTATTCAGGAGATTGAAGGATTGGATCGCCAGCAACTGCGTGCCCTGTTAGAGCGGGAATATCCGGATTATTTCATCTGACAGCGGGGGCGCGAACGGGCGCAGCAGCGCCCGTCTTTGAGGTTAACCGTTGAGTTGGAGCTGACGCAGGCCACGGCAGTAGACTTCCACCAGCTCCAGTCCTTCATCCAGCACCAGAATATCGGCGTCTTTACCCGGGCACAGTGAGCCTTTGCGGTCTTGAGCACCCGCCAGAAACGCCGGATTTTCGCAAGCAATGCTGGCGACCGACACCAGGCCATTATCCAGACGATCGACGATGTTCTTCACTGAATCGAGGAAATTCATCTCCAACTGCTGCACCTCGCCATAGTCACAGGGGCAAACGTGCCGCGTGTCGCCACCGTCAGAGGTAATCTCTAACTGCCCCTGTTTGATACGGAAGGTCTCTTTGCGCAGGTAATGGTGAAACTCATACCCTTCCGGGAAATCCACATAGCCCATACAGTCGCTCATCAACACCATGCGCCGATCGCGTTTCAGGCGGTAGAGCAGATCAAATGCCTCTGGCTTGATGGTGATACCACTCTGTTTCGCGACCTCCGCGTAAGTATCCTGGTAGTACATCAATGCCCCAACCACCCCAAGCTCACGGTGATGGAAGCCACGCATCCCGCTATAGGCGTGGGTGAAGTGGTTTAACCCCGCTTCTATCGCTGCTGTCACTTCTGCGAAGGTGGCATCGGTGTGCCCCGCAGACGCGGTGATCCCCTGCGCCCGCAGATAACGAATCAACTCCAACGCCCCTTCCAACTCTGGCGCTAGCGTCATCAGGCGGATGTTATGACCCGCCAGCCGATTAAAGCGCTTGAAGCCCTCAACGCCAGGCCGTTGCAGGCAATCGGCTCGCTGCATACCGAGGTGTTTTTCGCTGATGTAGGGGCCTTCCATATGAATACCGATGGCTTCGGCCCCGTTCGCTGGCGTGGCTGTGGCAATATACTCGGCAGCCTCCACCAACGATGCCTCAAGGAAATCATTGGGCATGGTTCCGGAGGTGGGCAGATACGAGGTAACGCCAACCTTGACCAAATCGTGGCTCATCCACTTTAGCGATTCCTTATTGCCCTTGTAGCCGAACGATCCACGCCCCCAGCCATGCACGTGAATATCGACAAAGCCGGGCATAATGATCCGCTCGCTATGGTCGATACAGTTGCCGGAAAACTGGCTGGCAAACCCGCTGATTTTTCCTTGTTGCACCAGCAGATAACCGGCCTTGATACCGTCGGGGAAAACAATCCGGTTGGATTTTATGACCCCAGAGCACTGGTCATTCATGGCTCCTCTCCAATACCCGCTCCGCCAGTTCATCGGCCAATACGGCACACAGGCCGGTATAGGCACCGGGATCCAGCAACTCCGCAATCTCTTGTGCCGTGAAGTTATCGGCGATGACCGGATCCTGGCTTAAGATTTGACCGTATTCTAGATGTTCATGAGTACTGCGCATCGCCATGTTGTACACCAGCTCATGAGCCGGATCCTTGCCCAGTTTATCCACCAGCTTCATCATGATTTTTTCGCTGTTGATCAGCCCGTGCGTCAGCAACACGTTGTCGTGCATCCGCTCAGGGTTAATCACCAGCGTGCGCGTCAACTCCTCGGCACGCAGGATGATCTCGGCCATCAGCTCAATGCTTTCCTGCAGGCTGGCATCAAAGATAAAGTAGGCCGAACTGTCCGCCTCAAACGGCCTGGGGCACACGTAAAGCACCGCCGTCATCACCGAATACAGCTTCTGGGCGTTGGCAATGATGCCCTTCGCCAGCTTGGGATTGACCTTCTGCGGCATAGTACTGCTGCCCACGGTGCCTTTGGTGAAGGCCTCGGAGACCTCGCCAAACTCCTCGCTGGACGTCTGATAGACCTCTTCAGCAATTTTATGCAGGGTGGTCGCCAGCAAACACAGGTTGCTGATGTACTCGGCGCGAAACACTCTGGCACTGCGCGAAGGCACCAGCATCGAGTGCATGCCAAGCTGTTCGGCGACCAGATCCTGCACCGTTCTGCCCTCTTCCCCCGTGGCGTGAAATGCCCCCACCGCACCGCCCATCATCACGGTAAAGACGCGTTTTTCTGCCTCCTGCATACGTTCCACCGCCGCCAGCAGTTCATAAATCCACACGGAAACCTTATAGCCGTAGGTGATGGGCAAGGCATGTTTACCGTGGGTACGACCCGCCATCAGGGTATTTTTATGGGTCTTGGCCAAGCGGGCCAGGTTGACCAGGGTGGCATCGACAAACTTCATCAGATGGCGGTGGAATTTCTGCACGATCAGCAGGTGGGCCGTTTGCTGAATGTTTTGGGTGGTCACGCCGTAGTGCACATACTTGCCACTTTCCGTATCACAAGCTTTGACCAACACCTTGATCACGGGCACAAACCCGTGGCCAATCTGGCGCATCAAGCGATCGATCTCCGCCAGATCGATCCGCTCCAACCGGCAGTTGGCCGCGATGTTTTCCGCCGCCCCAGCGGGGATCATACCGACCTTGGCCTGCGCCATCGCCAAAGCCCCCTCTACATCGAGCCACGATTGCACTCTGGCCTCGTGGGTGAACAGGTCTTTCATGCCCTGATGATCGATGGTTTTACTCTTGGAATCATAAAGTGCGCGCATGCCGTTCTCCTGTTAACGTTGCTGGATGCCAGCAAGATTGTCGTCTACCGCGTTACGGACAAACTCGACGTGTGGCCCGAAAACAACGTGAATATGATTGTTGGAGGCAATAAACGTCCCCAACGACCCCGCCTCTTTCAGCAACTCCATGTTCATCAATTTCTGATCGCCCAGGTCGATACGCAGCCGCGACACACAGTTTTCCACCCGCTTGATGTTCTGCCTGCCACCCAGCCCCTCGACAACCAGTTCCGCAACCTTGTCGTACTCTTTGTTATTCAGTAGCGCACTGTCCGCCATCTCGTTTTCACGGCCTGGGGTTTTGATATCGAATTTGCCAATGGCATAGCGGAACACGCCATAGAACACCACAAAGTTAATCGCGCCCAGCAACAACAGGTTTACCCAGTGGGTGTTTTCGTACATCAGCCCGAAGATGCCGAAATCAAATATCGTGCCACGAATATAGCCAATCGAAACCTCCAGCATTTGCAGAGGAATGGTCAGCAGACCACACAATATCGCGTAGATAACAAACAGCTGCGGTGCAATAAACAGGAAGGAGAACTCGAGCGGTTCCGTAATATTACCGAGGACCGCCGTCAGCACCACGGTCAGGATCATCCCTTTGGCAAACTTCTTGTTTTTGAAATAGGCCATGTGATACATCGCCAGCCCGATAGCCGGGACGCGGAACAGGGTGGTCAGCATCTGCGACGACGCCAGGTAACTGGACAGCGTAGGCATGAACTCATTCCAGGCTGGATGGTTTGGCCCCAGTTCAAACAGGATCTTGTTCATGGCAGGCAGAATGCCAACGTAGGTCTGCCCATCAATCAGATAGGTGCCGCCCGCTGCGGTAAAGCGCACCGTTGAGCTCAGCACATGGTGCAAGCCAAACGGGATCAGCAAACGGTTTAGCGTCATGTAAATCCCGGCACCGATATTTGGCGCCATCATCACGGTGGAGATGCTCCTCATCCCATAGGTGAACACATCCCACACGAAGGGAATAAGCAGCCCGACCGGAATGGTGAAGGCAATCGACAGGATGGCGACCGATTTCTTACCGCTGAAGAAGGCAAATGCCAGCGGCAGTTGTAGCCGATAGAACCTGTCCGTCACTTTTGCGGCAAGCAAACCGGCGATGATCCCTCCCAACGCTTCGATTTTCAGCGTGTGGATGCCGAGCACCATGCCCTGCCCGACCAGCGCCATATTCTCTGTCACCAGTTGATCCATCACCTTCAGATGCACATGCATTGAGATCAATAGGGTGAGATAGGCAATCACCGAAGCGAAAACCGCAATCCCCTTTTCCTTCTTCGACATCCCATAAGCGACCCCCATGGCAAACAGCAATGGGATATTCTGGAACACCACGCTGCTGATTAATCCCACCGAGGACAGGATCGCCTTGCAGTAGGCATTGCCCAGAAACGGCAGCTTGTCGATCATATACGCCTGGCCCAGCGCGCTGCAGATCCCCATTAGCATCCCCACCGGGGCTAAAACAGCAATCGGTAATAATAGGGAACGCCCAAACGTCTGTATTTCGTTTTTAAAGTTGGATTTCATAATCTGGCCCCTGGTTTACTTTACCCCTCTATCAAACAATGCCGACGCTGCCACCATCAAGGCCAAATGCTGGCTGATTCAAGGCTCATTTTTTGCCCGTTAAAAAAATCAGGGGCAGGAGTCTGCCTGGTCAGCTTACCCGGCCATCTAGGTTTGATGCACCATGCAGCGTGTTTTGAACAATCTTCTGCATCTGGCATCTTTGATTTCTGAGTACCGGTGCTATGATCGGCTTAGCTCAACCCGGCAATCAGGGTCAGCAGTTGATCAGATCGCTCAAACCAGATTGAGTTTTTTTAAGTGATCTACAATTATGGCAAGCTATTGAGAGAACATAAGCCTGGCATATAAAAAGAATTTAGGGGTAATGATATGGATAGTGAATTTGTTTCTAATAATATAGCCAGCGTTAGCATATTGGCCGTGTGTATTGTCGCTATTATTGGATTAACTATCTATGACCGGGAAAGAGAAAAAGGAAAATTTGGCGTTATCGTACATATCTCTCAATTTATTATTTGGGTTTGTATTATTACCATACTCGGTGGCTACGCGGAAATTGCCGTTGCGACGTATAAAATCTCCTTTATCTCATCTCGTACCATCAATTTTTTCTGTACCACCCTTATTTCGGTTATTTTGCTTAGAAAACTGTTTTTGATGATCAATCGCCTGGAAAAGAATCAGATCCAAAAAGGGCGAGATATCACAACTACCCACATCATTTCCCGCATATTAAAAGCAACGATTGTTGTGATCATGATACTGCTGTATGGCGAGCATTTTGGCATGAGCGTGTCAGGGTTGGTAACCTTCGGCGGTATTGGCGGTATCGCCATCGGCATGGCCGGGAAGGACATCCTGAGTAACTTTTTCTCTGGCATCATGCTGTATTTTGATCGTCCCTTTTCAATCGGTGACTGGATACGCTCACCGGATAGAAATATCGAGGGCACGGTTGTCGAGGTGGGTTGGCGAATGACCAAGATAACCACCTTCGATCAGCGGCCATTATATGTCCCAAACTCGGTATTTTCATCGATCAGCGTTGAAAACCCGAGCAGAATGACAAATCGCCGTATCGAGACCTCTATCGGCCTGCGCTATGAAGATGCGGACAAGATAGCTGGCATCACCCAAGATATATTGGCGATGCTAAAGTCGAACGATAATATCGATAAGAGCAAAACCCTGTTGGTCAACTTTAACTTATTTGGTGATTCCTCGTTAAACATCATGGTTTACTGCTTTACCAAGACAACCGCCTGGGGTGAGTGGCTGGCGGTCCAGCAGGCGGTTTACCTAAAGATCATTGATATCGTCCATCAGCATGGGGCGGACTTTGCATTCCCGAGCAGCACGCTTTACTTCGATAACCAGCAAAACGAGATATCTGCTGGTGAGGAACAAGCGAAATAATGTACTGGCGTTGATACCTTGTTGAACGTTAGCGGGATGTCCTGCCAGACGACGCTGCTGACAAATCCCACCAATGACAGGAGCGACACATGCAGGCAGCAGACAGTCTTCAGATTGCTAATTTATGGATTTCAGACAGCAGGTACCGGGATCTCCCCCCATAAAGCCGCAACATGGCTGGCGTTTCGTCAACCCCGGCAACCTCTTCGGCTTTAACGTCAGGGGGCGCAATCATCGCCAAAACCAATACCGGTACGCTTTTTTTCATCTCATTATCCTGCCGATACCGCTATCCATTGACGACAAAATCACCTCAATCTAGCGAAAATTAACGCTGATGGCATCTTGTCTATTCGAGCAGCCTTCCTGTTGCTCTGCGGCCAAGGCACAAACTCCAGTCTTTTTAATGCGATTTAACTTATTCTCACCTGCAAAGCGCGGCATTTTCTGCCATTCTTTTGCTTATTCCCCTGAGCCTTAGCCGCGCCTTCGCAGATAGGACATATCATGGAAGTGTTAACAAAGGATGAAGTGTTATATCACCAGGGAAGTTTGCTGACTCAGGACGGCGTCATGGTCGCGTCATGGGATCTTGAGCAGCAGGAGAGCTTTTCCGGAAACTATTTTAGCCTGGCGGGCCATCGAGGTATTCGCAACGCCGCCGCTTCCCCTTTCAGCGTGGATTATGGTCACGAGCCGGTCGTGCACATCATTAATGGCATGGGCGTAACGCTGGGCGACTCCATTATTGGCCTGACCGCAATCGAGGCGCTGCGTGAGTTTAATCCCTGCCTGAAAAGTATTATTTACCGGCCAGGGCGCGCCCCCAATTATGTCGATCAGCTTTACCATCTGGCGGCAGGCGTGGTGGCGGATCTGCGTTGGTTACCCTGGAAAGCGGAACATATCCCGCAGCAAGAGCTGTGTATCGATGCCGGTAATCAGCTGTTCTGGCCAGCCTTCAGCACGTTGCCAATGATTGATTTCTTCTTGCAGGCGCTGGGCGTTGAGCCTGCCGCGATTCCCGCTGCGGCGAAAACCAACCGCTGGATGCAAAAACTGTGTCTGCCGCCATTGCCTGAGCGCTGGCAGGAGAGGCCCTACGTGCTGTTTTGCCCCACCGCCAGCACACCGTTACGCAGTATCCCGGCCGGTGCTCATGTGCCACTGGTGAATACTCTGTGGGAGAAGTTTGGCTGCCCAGTGCTGGGGTTCGGCGCGGTGGATCATCCGCATTACGTGGATATTCAACCTCTTTCCACCGCTACCGCAGATTTCCTGGCTTGGGTGAAACATGCCCGCTACGTGCTGACATCGGATACCGCGGCGGTGCATATTGCCGCAGGCTACGATGTCCCGACCACCGCCTTCTTTACCTCGATCGCTCCCAAATTACGGGTACGAGACTATCCTTTATGTCAGTCTGTGTATTTTGCCATCCCCGAGCTGGATAACCTGCAGGCCAGCGCAAGAAAACTTGACCTGGAACGGGTCGAACTAGCCTTTACTACCCTGAAGCTAAACGAATTGCCGTGGGCGTGATCCACGGTCTGGAGAACTTCCGATGCTGTTGACCGCAATGAGAAATACCATTTTTGCCCTGCTGGCTTTGGCGATCACCCAAACCAGTGCACTCAGCTTTACCCTGGAAATCGGCGGCAAGATTAAAAACACCACCGACGCCGAGAACAAGACCTACGTCTTTAGCGATAAGGAATTGTTTGCCATGCCGGTTCACAGCATCACCACCACCACATCCTGGACGCCCAGGGTAAAATTCGATGGCGTTTTGCTGGGCGATATTCTGGCGAGAGCCGGTGCCGAAGGCACCATGATGACGCTGTACGCGCTTAACGATTATTCTATTGATGTGCCCATCTCGGACGTGGCTAAATACAATATGATCCTGGCCTATAAAATGGGCGGGGAGATGTTAAAGGTGCGCGATTTCGGGCCGCTGTTTCTGATTTATCCCCGCGATGCCGGGGGTGCGGAGCTCAATTCTCCGCTGTATAACTCGCGCTTTATCTGGCAGATCAACAGGATAGTAATTAAATGAAGTCAGTCCGCTTCAAAGACAGCGGCAGATTGGCTATTCCAGCCATTTTTGCCGCGTTGTTTCTGCTCGCCTCGACGGTGACGCTGTATTATTACAGCGCTACCCTGTCGAAAAAAGGGCTGTATGCCGTTGCCGGTACCCAGGAGAACTATTCCTGGTCGATCGCCAAGTTCGCCATCAAGCTGGCGGAATTTGAAACTCTGGTGGAACAGCAAAAAAGTGCCAATCAGGTGGATATCGATAACCTGCGGCTGCGGTTCGATATTCTCTATTCACGCTATTCGGTGCTAGCCCGTCCGTCAGAATCAACCTTGCCGCTGTATCACGAACCTGGTTATCCCGAGCTGGTTGAACAGATGCGCCTTGAAATCACCCAGTTGGATCAGTTGGTCAACAGCCCTCAGGTGGATCTGGGGCTGATTTCGCAAGCCATGCAACAAATCAAACCCTCTGCCATCATGATGGCCAACCTGGCGGACCACGCTGAGGTGAAGCAGCGCACCGGGGCCTACGAAGATTTTATCGAGAAAAGGCACATCATCTTTTATGGCCTGGTGATCATCATGTTCTCGGTGATCGCGCTGATTGCCATCACGCTGATTGTCATTCGCCAGCAGCGCCAAACCATCAGCCAGCAGTCGAAGGCCATCCGGGCGGAACAAAAGGCTATCCGCACCAAAAACGCCTTCCTTGGCGCTATTGGTCATGAACTGCGCACCTCGTTGCAAAGCATTATGTCCGCCATCGATGTGCTGACCAATACGCGCGTCTCCCATGAGCACAAAGATACCTTCCACCGGCTGGAAACCGCCGCCGAGCAGATAGAAAGCCAGATGAAGGATCTTACCGATTATGCTCGCCTGGACAGCGGCATGATGGAGCTGCGCATCGTTCCCTTTAATGCCCAGCAGGTGATTGACGAAACCACGGATGAAATCGCCATGCTGACCCATAAACCTGGGATCAAACTGGTGCGCGAAGTGGAGTTTACCCATGCGCTGGTCTATTCCGACCCACAGCGGCTACGGCAAATCGTGGTTAACCTGCTGACCAACGCCTTTAAATATACCGAAAGCGGTACCATCACGCTGCACAGTTGTCTGCGCAGTCAACCGGCGGGTAGCTCGTTGATCATCGAGGTGACGGATACCGGTATCGGAATCGACAATGCGCTGCTGCCGCAGATATTTGAACCGTTTACCCAGCTCGATCAGTCAAACACCCGTCAGTACAGCGGGGTTGGCATGGGGTTGGCGATCGTTCACGGCCTGGTTGAATTGCTCGACGGTACCATCACGGTGTACAGCGAAGTGGGGGAAGGCAGCACCTTTATCGTTAGCATTCCCGTTGAGATCGGTGAGGAACCTTTGCCGTCTCAAGCCCCACGCGTTGAGACGACAAGGTTGAAAAAAGAGCAGCAAATCCTGGTGGTAGACGACAACCCTGCCGCAGGGATGGCCTTTATTGCCCTGCTCGACAAGTTGGGCTATCAACATGAGCTGTGTGACTCGTCGGAACGTGCGTTACAAAAGCTGTTGCGGCGGCCTTACGATGCCTTGCTGCTCGATCTGCAAATGCCCGGCATCGATGGTGTGACGGTAGCACAACAGTTGCGTGAGCAGCGCGGCCCGAACCGTAATATCCCGATTATCGGCATCAGCGCCTACACGCCTGAACTGCTGCCCAGCGAGCAACGCGCCATGTTTGACGATTATCTGATGAAACCGGTGCGTATGGAGGTGCTGTCCACCTCACTGACGTCGCTGTTTGTCGCTACAGATTAAAGCACCGTTGCAGTGCGGCTTCGATAACATGGAGCCGCACTGGCTTTTCGTACGGGCCGAGTACGTCATGATCACGCATCGCTCTGGCAATCTCTGACTCTCGCTGATCGGTGCCCAACTGGCCGGTCAGTACCAGGATCGGCGCATCCGCGTGATCGGAAGTACGAATGGTTTCGATACAACTCTGCGCCGTCTCCTGGCCGATCAACCAATCCAACACGTAGCCATCGAATGGGTTCTTACTCAGCGCCTGACAGAAACTACCGACGTCATAGAAGGCCACGGCGTTAAATCCTTGGCTATTGAGATACTTGGTCAACTCATCGGCTGCCTGGTGGGCATCGTCCAATACCGCGATGCTCAGGCGGTCGTCTTCGATATGACCCGGACGGATCTCGATCAATTCGACAGCAAAACGCTTGCCCAGCGGGGCGTCGACGGCGCGATAAACCGACCACTGTCCATCCAGTTGCAAGCCAACATACTCAACCAGCTTGCCACCCATCAGTTCGCAGCCAATGTGTGCCACACAAGGTAACGCCACGCCCGCCAGTAAAAAGATGGCATCCTGTGCCATAGTGGTGCTAACCGGTTCACTGTCGGGGAGAATATCGACGATGGCCGCAGGCGTTTCTCCCAAGGCCAGTGCCACGCTGTTGATTTGTTCCAGCGTCCATGGACTCTGGCCTTTCAGCTTGCGATGGGCATGAGAGAAACTCAGATCCAGAATACGGCTGAGCTCCTTGGCATGTTGTCGCTTGCCGATCCCATGTTGCAAAAAGAGTTCCCTGACTTTGCCTGCAATCGACTGCGAATCGAATTTTTGATGATTGTTATGCATTTTATCCTTCGATATTTTTCGCTGATTTTTCAGTCGCTTTGACACCTACCCCGTACAAAAACGTTATCGAAATCTCGCATACTATACAATCTTAGCCTAATAGCTGGCTTGACATACCATCTTTTATAGTCAAACATGGTATCAGAAGTGATAAATTATAAAAATAATAGTAAAACGTTAAGCCAGTAATGACCATAACGACACCAGGGAAATTTTAAGCCGGCCCAACACCTGATCATCGGTAGTTGCAAGCTGAGCAAGTTTAACCGCAGAGTTAATGGCTTCACCCCTCGTTAAGCCGGAGCCCGTAAGGGTTCCGGCTTTTTATTTGGCACTCATTCCCCGGTGCGGGCATCTTCTTCGGCCTGACGAATAATGGCTTTGGCCATCCACTGGGTCACATCCTGGATGTCATTCAACTCTAAGCCCCAAATGTCTTTCAGTACCAGAAAGACTTCGGAGCCATAGATCAACGAGAAAGCGTGGATCACGCGTTGCAGAGCCGGCGCAGGCAGCTTGTCCTGCAAGGGTTCCACCGCCAGCTTCAACAATCGCTTGCGGTTGCCTCGCACAAACTTTTCGCCCGGCGTCGCATTGGCCCATTGCTGGAGCGAGAGCTGTAGCGCCGCACGCAGCGCCCCTTCATGCCGTTCCATCTGCGGATAGGCAAACGCCAACAGCTGATGAATACGCTTAAGCGCATCGTTATCCTGTGGCTGCCATTCAAGGATCGGCCCCAGGCTTTGCGCCACAACGGCGGAAATCAGGGCACTTTGGGTAGGAAAATAGCGATAAGCGGTCGCACGGGAGACCTGCGCATGCACCGCCAACTCGGTAATCGAAGGGAAAATGCCGCCATCGTAAAGTTCCATCGCACTAGCCAGCAGCAAGCTGCGGGTCTTGGCCCGGGTATGTGTCAAAGATTCATCCCGCGGAGCGGGAAATGCGGATATTGGCACGTTTTCCTCGAACTTCTTCGTACCTTCCAGCCCTGGAATCAATACGATAGCCAACCTCACCGACAGATCCTGGCCCATCGGCAGCGTTAAAAATCACTGCTAAGATAGCCAAAAACGGGACACAAGTCTCACTTTAAGCAAATTAATACTTGCAAAATTGATACGGCAGTCTCATTATGGCCAAGAAATAAACGATAGTCGTTGATTGTCCGACACCAGGGTTCCCAACCTAAAACAATAATTAGCTTTAGAATCAATTTGTTCAGACGTTTGTCTGAACCTTTTCCAGGAACAGATGATGAGCAGCACCCCGAGTTTTGTCTATATTGCTACCACAGCAGATACTAAAGGACAAGAACTGGAATATGTCCGTCATCTGATCGTCAGTCTCGCTTTACCCGCCATCACCCTCGATCTCTCCACTTCCGGTCAGCCTGCTACATATCGCGCCGACGTTGCTGCGCAAGAGATCGCGGGTTACCACCCGGAAGGTGAACAGGCCGTTTTCTGTGCCAACCGTGGGCAGGCGATTGCGGCCATGGCCATCGCGTTTGAGCGCTTCATACTCTCACGCCGTGACGTAGCTGCACTGCTCGGTTTAGGCGGGTCTGGTGGCACCGCGATCATCACACCCGCCATGCAACAGTTGCCCATCGGCCTGCCGAAACTGATGGTATCAAGTATGGCCGCAGGTGATGTTGCAGGCTATGTCGGCTCGAGCGATATCGCCATGCTCTATTCCGTCACCGATATCGCCGGATTAAACCGCATTTCACGCAAGGTGTTGAGCAACGCGGCCAACCAGATCGCCGGGGCCATCCGCTTTCATATCGATGATGACGCCGACAGTAAACCCGCCACTGGCCTGACCATGTTTGGCGTTACCACGCCTTGTATCAAGGCCGTGACCAGCGCCATTGAGTCCGACTGGGATTGCCTGGTCTTTCACGCTACCGGCAGCGGCGGGCAGGCCATGGAAAAGCTGATTGACAGCCGTTTGCTCAACGCCGTATTGGATCTGACCACTACCGAGGTGTGTGACTATCTGTTTGATGGCGTGTTGGCCTGCAACGAAGATCGCTTTGGGGCGATTGCCCGCACCGAGATCCCAAGCGTGATGTCGTGCGGAGGTTTGGATATGATCAACTTCGGTCACCCGAAAACCATTCCGGCCCGCTATGCTAATCGCCAGTTTTATAGCCACAACAGCCAGGTGACGTTAATGCGCACCACGGCGCAGGAGAATACCCAGTTAGGGCGCTGGATTGGCGGCAAACTGAATGCCTGTGCCGGGGAGGTCTGCTTTGTGGTACCGCTGGGCGGTTTTTCGGCCCTGGATGCGCCAGGACAGCCCTTTTGGGATCCACAAGCGCTGAGCGCCTTTGTCCACTCTCTGGAACGTACGCTGATACAGACTGAAAAACGCCGGCTGCTCAAAGTGCCCTATCATATCAACGATCCCCGGTTCGCCGCGGTTATTATCGAACAATTTAATGCTATTGCCGCGACGGCTAAATAAGCGGTCTCAGAATATAAAAATGCCGGGCAATTAGCCCGGCATTTTTTATTATGCTAACGATGTTAATTATTCAGCAGCAGGCTGTTGATTACGCATTTTTTCCATATGCTCCATCATTTTCTGCTCGCGTTTCTGATAATTCTCATTGTATTGTTTTTTCTGCTCTGGCGTTAGCAGGTTATACATTTTGTTTTCCGCTTTGGCGCGTTCCAGCATATGTTCGGACTGTGCTTTGCTGATCGCATCGATCTGTGCTTTGGCCTTGGCCTCATCGAAGCTGTCTGAAGCGACCATGCTGTGCAGTGCCTGGCGCTCGTCTTTGGCACCCGGGCCGCGTTTTTGATGCGACTCTTTCATGATATCGCGCATCTGCTGGCGCTGTTCTTTGGTCAGGTTGAGTCCGGCAAACGGGCCTTCTCTGCCTGGGCCTTTATGGTGCATCATTTTCGCCGGTGCTGCGGTAGTGGCCGATGCGGTCGCCGGGGTGGCGGTTGCGTCGGCAGCAAAAGCGGCGGAGGCAGAACCCAGGGCTAAAGTTGAAGCGACAAATAAAGCAGTCAGTTTACGCATGATCATTTCCTTAAAAGTTATTCTTCATCAGGAGCGCTGTACGTTAACAGGCTCACTATCTCGTCGTCGGAAATAATAGTATGCGCCTGAATATATAGTAATGAGAGGGAGTGTAAATTTTTTAAAATCAAAAATGGCAATATCCACCAATTATGAATAAATTATGGAGAAGGCGTCTGATAATTGGAAGGTTACATTGCCCAAGCGTAATTATCAGTGTGACTTTTGTCCAGCTCCGGTTGTGAAATAATTTAGCCCCCCTAGCCGCAACCATGACTTAACGAGGCTAAAAACTGATTTTCGCGCAGTACGCGGTTCTCTTTTACACTCTATACAGACGTCGTTCACGCGATCCCCATCGTCTTTCAAGCTGCAGCGTAGGGTCCGGCAGTCTAATTTGAGGAATGATCATGTTCGCAGACCTAGGCCCAATGCTCCTTACCACCCACTTTGGCACCAGCAGCCCTTACTGGCATCTGGCGTTTGACAGCAACGCTCTGGAGTTGACGGCCATCAAAGGCAAAACCCACCTTGCCGTGGCGCTGGACGAAATGCAGGCGGCGAAAATCCGTCGTCTGAGCGGGGTCACCGCCAGCCTGGATCTGACCATTCCACTCAGCGGCCAGCCCATCCATCTGCATTTGGTCGGCCGCCGGGTCAATAAATTTGAGTGGGCAGGCACGGCCTCTGCCTATACGGATACCGAGGCCGTGGCGCGTGATTTGGTACACGGCCTGTCGTTTGCCGAACAGGTGGTGTCGGAGGCCAATTCCGTCATCGTCATCGTTGACCAGCACGGACGCGTCCAGCGTTTTAACCGCCTGTGCGAAGAGTACACCGGCCTGCAGGAACAGGACGTGATTGGCAAAAACGTCTTCAAGCTGTTTATGAGCCCCGAAGAGGCGGCGGCATCACGGCGCAATATTGCCCAATTCTTTCGTAACGGTGCCTCGTACGAAGTCGAGCGCTGGATCAAAACGGTCAAAGGCGAGCGGTTATTCCTGTTCCGCAACAAGTTCGTCCACAGCGGCAGCGGTAAAAAAGAGTTGTTTCTGATCTGTTCCGGCACGGATATCACCGAAGAGCGGCGTGCTCAGGAACGCCTGCGGCTACTGGCCAATACCGATACCATCACCGGTCTGCCCAACCGCAATGCCATCCAGGAAGATATCAACCGGGCGATTAGCGAACGCGGGGACAGCCACGTCGGACTGGTCTATCTCGATCTGGATAACTTTAAAAAAGTGAACGACGCCTATGGCCATATGTTTGGCGATCGCTTGTTGATCGAGGTATCACGCACCATTCTCAGTTGTCTGGATCACGGGGAAAAGCTAGCCCGTCTGGGGGGCGATGAATTTCTGGTGCTGGTCACCCAGGCCGATCGGATCATGCTGCAAGAGCTGGCGCAGCGCATTATCGAACGCCTGCAAACGCCCTTTCGTATCGGCCTGATCGAGGTCTACACCGGCTGTTCGATCGGCATTGCGCTGTGCCCGCAGCATGGTCACGATCTGGACAGCCTGATCCGCAGCGCCGATACCGCCATGTACGTCGCCAAGGAGCATGGCAAACGCACCTTTATCGTCTTCTCGCCGGAAATGAACCGCCGCGTTGCCGAATATATGTGGCTGGACACCAACCTGCGCAAGGGGCTGGAGCAGGAGCAACTGGTGGTGTATTACCAACCCAAGATAGCTGCGCTTAACGGCGCCGTCCACAGCGTAGAGGCTTTAGTGCGCTGGGATTCACCGGAGCGCGGGCTGATCCCGCCGCTACAGTTTATCTCCTATGCCGAAGAATCCGGGCTGATTGCTCCACTTGGCCGCTGGGTGCTGCAAACCGCCGCTAAACAGGCAGCCATTTGGCAACGGCAGGGGCTGAACTTACGCGTCGCGATTAACCTTTCCGCCAGGCAGTTGATTGATGACAGCGTGGTTAACGATCTGGCTGAGGTGCTGCGGGAAAATCAGCTTTATCCCTGCATGCTGGACTTTGAGCTGACCGAGAGTTGCCTGATAGAAGATGAAAACCGCGCACGTGAGGTGATCGCCCGGCTACGGGCCTTGGGCGCCCAGGTTCATCTGGATGATTTTGGTACCGGCTACTCCTCTCTGGCGCAGCTGGCACGTATCCCGCTGGACGCCATCAAGCTGGATCAAAGCTTTGTGCGCGGCGTCAATCTGGCCCCGGTCTCACAATCACTGATACGCGCCATCGTCGCGGTCGCCGCAGCGCTACAGTTCAAGGTGATTGCCGAAGGGGTCGAGACGGACAGTGAGGATCGCTTCCTGGACTGCGTAGGGGTCGATGAGAAACAGGGATTCCTGTTCGCCCGGCCAATGCTGCCCGAGCAGTTGGAAAACTGGCTGCAAACCTATAGCCCGCAATCACGCAGTGATGCGGGCGGGAATTAACGCTTAGCTGGCACGGCGCTGGTTAACCGTATGCCGATCCTGCAACATTACCAGCCGCTCAATATACAGACGATCCTTCTCCTCGATGGTAAAGGCCGAGTGTACCCAATCCTCGGTAATATCCATCAGCTCGGAACGGGTCAACTGCAATACCCGCTGCCGCGCACGCAACATGGCACGCATCCCGTTCAGTTTGGGCCTGATGGTATCAATGAAGGTGCGCGTCGCCATATAGGCGTCACCCGGTTGAAACAGCCGATCCACCAGCCCGTAGCTTTCGAACCATTCGGCGGTGTGAGACTCTCCGCTCCAGATCAGCTCTTCTGCCAAACGCATTCCTGCCTTGCGGGCCACCAATGAGTAACCCCCCATACCGGGAAACAGGTTGAAAGCAATTTCCGGGAATCCCATCCGCGCGTTGTTCTGTGCCAACACAAAATGGTGCGCCAATGCCGCCTCAAAACCGCCCCCTAACGCGCTACCCTCCACCATGGCGATGCTAATGGCCCCAGTATCAAAACCTCGTGCCGCCGCATGTACACAGTCGATACAGGCCCGGGCATAGGCCATCATCGCCTCACGTTTGCGGTTTTTGATCGCTTCGGCAAAAAAGCTCAGATCCCCGCCGACGTTAAACATGTTTTGCACCAGCGATCCGGTAACCCAAAAATCGAACTGTAACGTCGACTCTTTTGCCGCCTGCGCCAGCGTCATGATGTCTTCGATCAGCGCCTGATTGAAACAAGGGCGCGGCTCTGCACGCAGCAGCATCCACATGATGTGGCGATCTTCCTCGTAATAGGCGGAAAGTTGCGACAGGTTGCCCGCTTCGGTGAATGGGCGGCAGGTGGGATGATTGAATAATTTCATAAGACCTTCCATTTTATCTATTGATTCAGGTGGTAACCGTTCCAGCCCCTACGGCTGCAGTAGGCGCATGCCCGGTGAAAAAGCGCGCGCCATAAGATGAGTAAAAGCCTTCCTGGCGCTCAGATAGATAAAAATTGCGGGAAACGGCTGAAAATCAGACGTGTGGTGAAAGGGACAAAATCGCACGATCGCATTGCCCGCAGGAGGTAGAGGCCATCATCAGAATTAACCCAATCTCACCCATAACGGCCAAATCGCAGGCATATTTGGCTATAATCAAGCACATGCCCATTGTTTATCTGAAGGATACCGTGACGTAATGCATAACAAAGCCGCTCCAGAGCAGCCTGAGGCCATTGAGAAACCGACGATCGCCATCAAAACCGGCAACCACAAACTGGATGAAGGCCTTTCAGGGTTCGCTCGCCTGATAGAGCGCGTTAAAGCCTGGCCCAGCGTCGCTCACCTGCTGCGAGCCACCGAACGCTTCAACGACCGCCTTGGCAGCCAGTTTGGCGCCGCCATTACCTACTTCTCGTTTCTCTCATTGATCCCGATCCTGATGGTGTCGTTTGCCGCCGTGGGCTTTGTGCTGGCGTCCAACCCGGATCTGCTGGCCGAACTGATCAATAAGATCGTCAACAGCATCAGCGATCCTACGCTGGCCAGCACCTTGAAAAATACGGTGAATACCGCCATCCAGCAGCGCACTACCGTGGGTCTGACCGGTCTGGCACTGGCGCTGTATTCCGGCATCAGCTGGATGGGTAACCTGCGTGAAGCGATCCGCGCCCAGTCCCGTGACGTTTGGGAGCGCAATCCGCAGGATCAGGAGAAAATCTATTTCCGCTACACCCGCGATTTCATTTCATTAACCGGTCTGGTGGTGGCGCTGATCGTCACGCTGTCGTTAACTTCGATTGCGGGGTCTGCCCAGGCGGCCATCGTGCATGCGCTGGGGCTGGATGACATTGAATGGCTGCGGCCGGCGATGACGCTGATCGCACTGTCGATTTCCATCTTTGCCAACTACCTGCTGTTTCTGTGGATCTTCTGGATGTTGCCGCGCCATAAGCCGAAAAAGAAGGCACTGCTGCGCGGCACGCTAATCGCGGCAATTGGCTTTGAAGCGATCAAGTTTGTGATGACCATGACGCTGCCGCAGGTCGCCAAATCGCCTTCCGGTGCCGCCTTTGGTTCGGTGATCGGACTGATGGCGTTCTTCTACTTCTTTGCCCGCCTGACGCTGTTTTGCGCCGCCTGGATCGCCACGGCACAGTACAAAGAAGATAAAACCCTGCCACAGGGCAAATGAATCTTCGCCACAAGCATGGCATTCATGCCAGTCGCAAGGTTGCGACTGGCTTTTTATTTCAAAAACAAGGCTTAAAAGCAGTTAATAACTCTAAAAACATCATACCCAACCGGCAAAAACCAGCATAACAATCTTTCGCATAACTTTTCTTTACGCCTTTTCCAGTCATTTTCTCTGCATAATGCTGACTTCACCACGTTTACGACCAAAGAACATGAATGGGTTAAAACATTAGTCTTTTTAACAGTTTATTTGCCGGATAGTACAAAGACTCCCCGTTGAAAAGCCATTTTGCTATGACTAAGATGAATTTTTCCCTAGTCAAAATATAAGAAATAACTATGCAAGCCACCATCGCACCCACTCTGGACGCCGAACCCGCGCCCACTCCGGTTAACTCCCGGGGAAAAGTCATTGTCGCCTCTCTGGTCGGTACTGCCATCGAGTTCTTTGACTTCTATATTTACGCTACCGCTGCTGTCATCGTATTCCCGCATATCTTTTTCCCGCAGGGCGATCCTGCCGCCGCAACGCTGCAATCGCTCGCCACCTTTGCCATCGCCTTTGTGGCGCGGCCAATCGGCTCTGCCCTGTTCGGCCACTTCGGCGATCGCGTCGGGCGTAAGGTTACCCTGGTTGCCTCACTGCTCACCATGGGGGTTTCCACCGTGCTGATCGGCCTGCTGCCAAGCTATGCCACCATCGGCATCTTTGCACCGATCCTGCTGGCGCTGGCGCGCTTTGGCCAAGGCCTGGGGCTGGGTGGCGAATGGGGCGGTGCCGCGCTGCTGGCTACCGAGAATGCGCCTGCCAACAAACGTGCGCTATACGGCTCTTTCCCACAGTTGGGCGCGCCGATCGGCTTCTTCTTTGCCAACGGCACCTTCCTGCTGCTCTCCTGGCTGCTGACGGATGAACAGTTCATGACCTGGGGCTGGCGCGTACCGTTTATCCTCTCTGCCGCGCTGGTGCTGGTGGGTCTGTATGTGCGTATTTCGCTGCATGAGACCCCGGTATTTGCCAAAGTGGCTAAAGCGGGCAAACAGGTGAAGGTGCCGCTCGGTACGCTGCTGAGCAAGCATAAAAAAGCCACCATCCTGGGCACCTTTATCATGCTGGCCACCTATACGCTGTTCTACCTGATGACCGTTTACTCCATGACCTACGGCACGGCCGCAGAGCCGTTGGGGCTGGGCTATTCGCGCAACAGTTTCCTGTGGATGCTGATGGTAGCGGTAATTGGTTTTGGCGTGATGGTGCCGATCGCCGGTTTGCTGGCCGATGCCTTTGGCCGCCGCAAGACCATGATTGTCATTACCCTGTTGATGATTGGCTTTGCCTTCCTGTTCCCAAGCATGCTGGGTTCCGGCAATCAGGTGTTGGTGATGGCCTTCCTGCTGTTGGGGCTGAGCATCATGGGCCTGACCTTTGGCCCGATGGGCGCACTGCTGCCAGAACTGTTCCCGACTGAAGTACGCTACACCGGGGCCTCGTTCTCGTACAACGTAGCTTCTATTCTGGGTGCTTCGGTAGCGCCTTACATTGCAACCTGGTTGGCCAACAACTATGGGCTGTTCTACGTGGGCATGTACCTGGCGGCCATGGCCAGCCTCACGCTGATCGCCCTGCTGCTGATGAAAGAAACCCGCCACACGTCGCTGTAACCCTCTTCCGGCCCCCACTCTATGGGGGCCGTCTGTTTGTTGTCATCAAACCCGGCTATGCTATCCCGCCAATCAGTGAGGAAACCCGCTCATGTCGTTGCGCCGTTGGCTCTGTTTATCTGTTGCGCTGTTGGTCATTATCGCCGTTGCCGCCTATTGCTGGCTGAAACCGGCCCATCCCGATGCGCTGTGGCATATCGTCAGCCAGCAATGCCTGCCTAATCAGCAGCAAAACCATAATCCGGCTCCCTGCGCTCAGGTGGATGAGCAGGCAGGGTTCGTGGTGCTGAAAGACCGCAACGGGCCGCTACAGTATTTATTAATGCCAAGTGCCAAAATCACCGGTATCGAAAGCCCACAGGTGTTGCAACCCGACACCGCCAACTTTTTCGCCTTAGCCTGGCAGGCCCGGCATTTTATGGCGGACAAACTCGGTAAACCGATTGACGATGCCGCCATCTCGCTGGCGATCAACTCCGAATATGGCCGTACGCAAAATCAGCTGCATATTCATATCTCCTGCCTGCAACCGGCGGTAAAAGCCCGGTTGGCACAGTTACAAAGAGACTTCAGTGAAAGTTGGCAGCCGTTGCCAGGGGGATTGCTGGGGCATGATTATTTGGTCCGTCGCGCCAGCGCCACTGAACTCAAGCAGCTTGGGGCATTCCGTTTGCTGGCCCAGGGGGTTGAGGGCGCAGATGAAAATATGGGTAGCTACGGCATGGCGATGACGGCCATGCCCGGCGAGGATTTCCTACTGCTGGCCGTGAAACGTAATGTGTGGCAGTTGAATCTGGCCTCAGCCGAAGAGATCCAGGATCACAGCTGCCAAGTGTTGCAGTAAACCGCCCCCTCACCCACAGGGTGAGGGGATTTATCCGTTACTTCTTATTCTTCATCCGTTGCAGGATCGCCCCACATTGGTTCTCTTCGCCGCCGTCACTGGGTGAAACCAGAGCCAGCAACGCCGCTGCCGGAGCCACGACCACACCCAATGCCACCGCCGCCACCCCACGTGCAATCAGCGGCCCAGCTTTCACGCCCGCATCTGGATGTTTAAACGTCCCTTTGACATACAGTGGCGAACGCAGGGTCAACACCCGCATCCCTTTGCTTTCCGGATCGATGGACAGATCCAGCCGCTCGGTGGCGAAATTGATGTTGCCGGTGATGTTGATGATGGCGTTTTCCGTATCAAAGACGAACAGCCGTGGTGTCGCCAGCCCGCTGCGAATGCCGACATCCGCCGCCGCGCAGTTGATCCCCACCTCATCATCGCCAAACAGTTGGGCAACCAGGTAGTTACCCACGTTCAGGCCCAGGATTTCCATCAGGCTGCGGCTGATCACACCGTCATTGATCAGCAGGCGCAGATCGCCGCTGCTGGTCGCCAGCAAATCAGCCACCGAGTTACCGCTGCCGCTCAGTTTGGCATCGCCGTTCAATTCGCCCAAACTACGCTTCATCGACTCTACGTTGGGCAGCAGTTGTTTAAGTTGGAACTTGCGCGCATGCATATCCACCCGGCCCTTCATCGGGCTCTTACTACCGTCGAGGCGTAAGGTGGCATTCAGGTTACCCCCAGCTACACCGAAGCGTAGCGGATCCATCAGCAGCACCGCATTATCCAGCTTGAGATGGGTATTCAGATCGCTCAGCGGCAGCGAACTGCCGTGCTCAATACGTTTGGCGGTAAATTTGACGTCGGCATCCATGACTCCCCAGCTTTTGGTTTCAAATTTCTCAACCGGCAACACTTTTTCGCTCGGCTGGCGGGTTTTCTCACCGCGATTGGCCTTCTGCTGGTTGGAGTCCGCGCCAATTAATGGCGCGAGATCGGCAAAGCGCAGCTGTTTGGAGAGGACTTCCCCGGTCAACTTGGGCCGAGGGTGGCTCGCGACGTATTTCAAATCACCGTGAATATCGCTGTCACCGATCTTGCCGTCAAAACCCTGGTACTGGAATACCGCACCGCCTGCCTGATGCAGTCTGGCGGTAAGATGACCATCGGTGGAATAGGGTGGCGTGTTGGGTAACAGCACCCCGGTGAGCGCATACAGGTTGCCCAAGCTGTCACCGGAGAATTTCAGCCGCAAGTCCAGACCGCCAAGGTTCAGCGGATCCGAGAGCGTCCCCGCCACCTGTACTCGGGTATTGCCAGAGCGCACATCGGCCTGCAACGGGAACGGAATATCCGCGCTTTGCAGAGACAGCATGCCGCCAATCTTGCCGCTGCCGGACAGCGCTTCGCCGTTGTATTTTCCTTTAACCTTCCAGCCGAAGACATAATCCGGCGTCGCCGCTTTATCCCCCGGTTGCTTACCGGCAACTTCACTAAAGGGCAGAGGTTTGCCGAGTGGGTCGATCAACGCCTGGAAATCGGCCTTGAGCGTGGCGTCTTTAAAAGCAATCTGACCGCGATCAAACACGATATCGTGAATGCTGACCGACCAGTCTGACTGCGGTTGGTTGGGGTCTTTCTCGGCGCTGTTGGCCAGGTTGAAGGTCCAGTTATTGTCGCCGTTAGCCAGACGCTGTAGCGAAGCATTCGGCTGTTTCAACCAGATGCGTGGGATCAGCACTTCTTTGCCCAGCAGCGCCAACGGCGCGATCGAGGCATCGACACGTTGCAGCGTGACCATCTCGTCACCCGGTATCTTGGCTGGGTTGCCCAGCATGATATCTTCGGCGTGGATATGCGGCCACGGCACCCAGGCGCGCCAGCCACCCTCCTCTTTGTGGCGTTCCCAGTTAACTCCCAGATCGCCACGAATAGCAAAAGGCCGCTGCAGTTCGGCAGAGACTTTGCTATTGATGGTGGGCTTGAGACGGTTCCAATCGAAGGTAGTAATAAATACCACCAACACCACGATGATGAGCAGCACGATGCCGCCAACCCAGCTGAAAGCTTTGCCTGTTCTCGTCATTACGGCTCCCTTGTAGCGATAGCTGGCTGACCAAATTGATAAGCAGCCTTGCTAAAAGCCTAGTCGAGGATAAGCCAGAGTTCACGCTTTCGGGTTAATGGATCAGGTTGT
Organism: Serratia sp. (in: enterobacteria); assembly: GCF_051654945.1. GTDB lineage: Bacteria > Pseudomonadota > Gammaproteobacteria > Enterobacterales > Enterobacteriaceae > Chania. Next base: position 21,901 of record NZ_JBOFZA010000037.1, on the reverse strand, counting down.
GGGGGCAATAAACCGCGTAGGCAGCGTTTTCAGCTGGTCAAAATGTGCAGGGCGGCTAAGGTAATACCCTTGGGCCGCCAGCGCGCCAGAGCGCTTTACCAGCAGCCATTCCTGCTCGGTTTCAACCCCTTCGACAATCACCCCGTCGCTGTGCTGGCTCATCAGGCGCACCAGCGTGAAAAACAGCTGGATACCCTCGTCGCTTTGCTTGAGCAGCATAAACAGCTCGCGCGCCACCTTGATATGCTGATAACGCCAACTGCTGACCGCAGAGAAATTCGCCAGGCCGCTGCCAAAGTCATCCAGCCACAGGCGCTCCGCCCCGGAGATCTGCTGCAGCGGACCATTCATCGCCCTGTCCGCCTGTTCCACCAGCTCAAAGCGCAGGTAAGGCATGATACTGATTTGCCGCTGCATCGCCGAGTTCCGTTGTAGTGCCTGTAAGGCCTTACCGTCAATATTGATGGAAACCATCAGCGCATGGCGGGTAAACATGGCCTGCCATTGTTGCAGTAAATTGAGCTGTTCCTGAATGACCGCCAGGCGCTGGCGTAGCCCAAGCGCGGCAAAATAGTGTTCTGGAGACACAGGCTTGCCTGGTGCAGCCGGATGATGCACCGCCGTAAGCAGTTCTACCGCCAGCAGTTTGCCACTGGTGCGGTAAATGGGCTGGAAAGTATACAAACGCCGACACTGCCGCCAGTAACGGAATACCTTGGCACGCTGCCAGGCGGCCAACAATGGCGCCAGTAGACCAGAGATCATGTTGATTATCATCGGTACTTTCGCCATTAGGGAATGGGAACGATCACGTTGCCGGTAATTCATCCATTTTGTTATCGGCGGCGCACAATAAAACTTTAAGCCTTTGCCAAAGCGCTCTACATTAAACCCGTACCTACCTGCAACGGATCCTTAACAAGAGGAAAATAAATTGCCTTATGTAAATATCAAAATTACCCGCGAGGGGGCAACCGCTGAACAGAAAAAACAGCTCATCGCCGGTGTGACTCAACTGTTGGTCGATACGCTCGGCAAAAATCCGGCCACCACCGTGGTGGTGATCGATGAAGTGGAGACAGACAACTGGGGGATTGGCGGCCAAAGCGTCACCGATCTGCGCGCAGCAGCCAAGTAGTTTTCCTTCCTCAACGACGGGAAACCTCGCGTTTCCCGATCGCGATCATAAACTAATTAAAACGCTGTTTTATTCCTATTGACTCGCTTGGCCCTTGCGTTGAGACTGGACCTATTCGCAGCAACCAGACTCAATATCAAGCCAGGGATCCTCATGAACAGCAAAAATCTCGCCGTGATCGGCGAATGCATGATCGAACTGTCGCAGAAAGGCGCAGATCTCAGCCGTGGATTTGGCGGCGACACCCTCAACACCGCCGTCTATATCGCCCGTCAGGTGCCGCAGCAGGCACTGAACGTGCATTATGTCACCGCACTGGGCACCGACAGCTTCAGCCGGGAAATGCTGCAAACCTGGCAGCAGGAACAGGTGAAGACCGACCTGATCCAGCAATTGGACAACAAGCTGCCGGGGCTGTACGTGATCGAAACCGACGATAGCGGCGAGCGTACCTTCTATTACTGGCGTAACGATGCGGCAGCCCGCTACTGGCTGGATGGCCCGCAGGCAGAAAGCCTGTGTGTGCAGTTGGCACAGTTTGATTATCTGTATCTTAGCGGCATCAGCGTGGCGATCCTCAATCCGGCCAGCCGCGAAAAATTGCTAGCCTTGCTGCGTCAATGCCGGGCCAACGGCGGCAAAGTGATCTTCGATAACAACTACCGGCCACGGCTGTGGCAAAGCCAGCAAGAAACCCAGCAGGCCTATCGCGAGGTCCTGGCCTGTACCGATATCGCCTTCCTGACGCTGGATGATGAAGACTTACTGTGGGGTAAACAGCCGGTTGAGCAGGTGGTAAGCCGCACGCGTGACTTTGGCGTGAACGAGATTGTGATCAAGCGTGGCGCAGACTCCTGCCTGGTGTTCAGCGCCGATGGGGAAACCCACGACGTACCGGCGGTCAAACTGCCAAAAGAGAAAGTGATTGATACCACCGCCGCCGGGGATTCCTTCAGTGCGGGCTATCTGGCAGTGCGCCTGACCGGTGGTGATGCGGTTAGCGCGGCCAAGCGTGGTCACCTGACCGCCAGCACGGTAATCCAGTATCGCGGGGCCATTATTCCACGCGAGGCAATGCCACAGTAATTCCTGATCGCCAGAAATGCGAAAGGCCAGCAACGAAGCTGGCCTTTTTAATGGGTACGGATCGGGCGCAGCGTGCAGCGCCCCTTCAAGACTATGGGTATTTAGCCTGCTACCGCGATACGTTTCATATCGGTCATATAGCCACGCAGTTTGCGGCCAACGGATTCGATCGGGTGGTTGCGCACCGCTTCGTTTACGTCACGCAGCTGCGCGTTATCAACGGTGGTGCCAGCAACGGATTTACCCAAATCGCCCGCCTGCAGAGTGGTCATGAACTCTTTCAGCAATGGCACTGCCGCATAGGAGAACAGGTAGTTACCGTATTCCGCCGTATCCGAGATCACCACGTTCATTTCATACAGACGCTTACGGGCGATGGTGTTGGCGATCAGTGGCAGCTCGTGCAGAGATTCGTAGTAGGCAGACTCTTCGATGATGCCTGAATCCACCATGGTTTCGAAGGCCAGCTCAACGCCCGCTTTCACCATCGCGACCATCAGTACGCCATTGTCGAAGTATTCCTGCTCGCTGATTTTACCTTCAAACTGCGGAGCGGTTTCGAAAGCGGTTTTGCCGGTCTCTTCACGCCAGGTCAGCAGTTTCACATCGTCGGCGGCCCAGTCGGCCATCATGCCGCTGGAGAATTCGCCAGAGATGATGTCGTCCATGTGTTTCTGGAACAGTGGAGCCATGATGCCTTTCAACTGCTCAGACAGCGCATAGGCACGCAGTTTCGCCGGGTTGGACAGACGATCCATCATCAGGGTGATGCCGCCCTGCTTCAGTGCTTCGGTGATGGTTTCCCAGCCGAACTGGATCAGTTTTTCTGCGTAAGCCGCGTCGGTACCTTCAGACACCAGCTTGTCGAAGCACAGCAGAGAGCCCGCCTGCAACATCCCACACAGGATAGTCTGCTCGCCCATCAGGTCGGATTTCACTTCTGCTACGAAGGAAGATTCCAGCACGCCTGCACGGTGGCCGCCGGTCGCTGCCGCCCATGCCTTGGCAATCGCCATGCCTTCGCCTTTTGGATCGTTTTCCGGGTGAACCGCGATCAGCGTTGGCACACCGAAACCACGTTTGTATTCTTCGCGGACTTCGGTACCTGGGCACTTAGGTGCAACCATGACTACGGTGATGTCTTTACGCACCTGCTCGCCCACTTCAACGATGTTGAAGCCGTGGGAGTAGCCCAGTGCTGCACCGTCTTTCATCAGCGGCTGTACTGCGCGCACTACGGAGGTGTGTTGCTTGTCTGGAGTCAGGTTAACCACCAGATCCGCTTGTGGGATCAGATCTTCGTAGGTGCCTACCTTGAAGCCGTTCTCGGTGGCTTTACGCCATGAAGCACGCTTCTCTGCAATCGCTTCTTTACGCAGCGCATAAGCCACGTCCAGGCCGGAATCGCGCATGTTCAGACCCTGGTTCAGGCCCTGAGCACCACAGCCGACAATCACCACTTTTTTCCCTTTCAGGTAGCCAGCTTCATCGGCAAATTCGTCACGCGCCATGAAACGGCACTTACCCAATTGCGCCAACTGCTGACGCAGGTTCAATGTGTTGAAATAGTTAGCCATGGTGGTACTCCAGTCAGATGTTGTGTTGCACTATTATTTTCATCCCCGCCCTGTCGGTACGGGATCCGTTGAAACCAATGTATAACAGGAATTGCATTGCTTAAATTGATATATTACGAACGTGACGTTGCAATTTCTGCAACACCCCGCTGCGAGCGTACTGAATATGGATTTACGTGATCTCAAGCTGTTCCTGCACCTGGCTGAAAGCCATCACTTTGGCCGCTCTGCCAAGGCGATGCACGTCAGCCCCTCCACGCTTTCCCGCCAGATCCAGCGGCTGGAAGAAACGCTTGGGCAGCCGCTGTTTCTGCGTGATAACCGCACCGTACAGTTGACCGACGCCGGCGAGCAGCTAAAAGTGTTTGCCCAGCAAACGCTGCTGCAATACCAGCAGTTGAAGCATGCGCTTGGCCAGCACGGCCCTTCGCTGAGTGGCGAACTGCGGTTGTTCTGTTCGGTCACCGCCGCTTACAGCCATCTGCCGCCGATCCTCGACCGCTTTCGTGCTCAGCATCCCTTGGTGGAAATCAAGCTGACCACCGGCGATGCCGCCGATGCGGTGGACAAGGTGCAGTCTAACGAAGCCGATCTCGGTATCGCCGGGCGGCCAGAAACACTGCCCACCAGCGTCGCTTTTACCCAAATCGGTGAAATCCCGCTGGTCCTGATTGCTCCTGCTCTGCCTTGTGCGGTGCGTACGCAAGCCTTTGCCGAGCAGCCAGACTGGGCCAATATGCCGTTTATCCTGCCGGAACATGGCCCGTCGCGAAAACGTATCGAGCTGTGGTTCCGCCGCCAGCACATCACCAATCCGCTGATCTATGCCACCGTTGGCGGGCATGAGGCGATTGTATCGATGGTGGCCTTAGGCTGCGGTATCGCGTTGATCCCCAGCGTGGTGGTGGACAATAGCCCGGAGCCGGTGCGTAACCGTATTTCTCAGCTAGACCATATCTCGATGGTCGAACCGTTTGAGCTGGGCGTCTGCGTGCCGAAAAAACGCCTCAACGAACCGCTGATTGAGGCGTTCTGGCGCTTGCTGTCATAGGTCTGCGGGGTCGATCTGCTTCATCGCTTCTACCTGCATCAGCCACTGGTACAGCGGTTCCAACTGCTGGAAACCCTGTGCCAGAGTGGCGACCAGATCGGCGCTGAACAGCTTTTCTACCTGATTGTCCGTGACCATCACCGCAAAGGATTTGCGGTTGTACCAAGTGGCAATCTCCGCCGCCTGCTCCTTCACCAACGGGCGCTTATAGCTTTCCCCCACCAGCTCGAACGGCGCACGGCAACACTCGGCCACTTCCAGAAACGGTTGTGGCCTGCGCAGCAAGGTATGGCGAAACAGATCCATCGTCGCTTTGTCGGCGCTGTAATAACCCAGGCCATAACGCAGCATGTCCGGCCCCAGTTCGAAGAAATACACCGGTGCCAGCTTCCAGTCTTTGCTTGGCCGCTTGAAGGTCAGCCACATGCGGCTACGGTAGCGGGATTTATCATGAGAAAAACGCGTGTCGCGATGAATACGCGACAGCGTTTTGCCAATGGCCGGGCGCGTTTCGAACTGCGGGTCAATCATCAGCATCGCGGGACTCAGCGCATCCACCAGCGAACGGAACGGCGTTAACAGCTCACGGTCATACACGCCGCGATTGGCGTCAAACCACTCTTTGTCGTTCTCGATCCGCACCTGTTGCAGGAAATCCAGCCCCTGCTGGCTGAATCCGGTGAACTCATGGGTCATACGCTGTCCTTAGTCGTCGATCTTAGCCTTGCAGGAAGAACCGGAAGGCCGGGTTATCGGTTTCGTCATGACAATCATAACCCAACGCCTGCAAGTGTTGTTCGAACTCTGGCTCGGTTTGTGAAAGCTCAAACCCTGCCAGTACGCGACCAAAGTCAGTGCCGTGGCTGCGATAGTGGAACAGCGAAATATTCCAGTGGGTGCCCAGCGTTTGCAGGAACTTCAGCAGTGCGCCCGGTGACTCTGGGAACTCAAAGCTGTACAAACGCTCACGCAGCGGCTTCGAAGGCCGCCCGCCAACCATGTAGCGTACGTGCAACTTCGCCATCTCATCGTCGGACAGATCCACCACCTGATAGCCATCGCGGTTCAGCTCATCGATGATTTCCAACCGCTCGGCATGACCTCGGGTCAGGCGGACACCGACGAAGATGCATGCGTTGTCGGCATCGGCATAGCGGTAGTTGAATTCGGTGACCGCACGGCCACCCAACAGTTGGCAAAACTTCAGGAAGCTGCCCTTCTGCTCTGGAATGGTCACCGCCAGCAGCGCTTCGCGTTGTTCGCCCAGTTCGCAGCGTTCGGAAACGTAGCGCAGACCGTGGAAATTCACGTTGGCACCGGACAGCACGTGGGCCAGTCGCTCGCCCTGAATATTGTGCTGCTGCACGTATTTTTTCAGCCCCGCCAGCGCCAGTGCACCAGAAGGTTCGGCGATCGCCCGCACGTCTTCGAACAGATCTTTCACCGCAGCGCAGATTGCATCGCTGTCTACGGTGATCACATCGTCCAGATATTCACGGCACAGACGGAAGGTTTCATCACCAATGCGCTTCACCGCCACGCCTTCGGCAAACAGCCCGACGCGTGCCAGATCGACCGGTTGCCCAGCGTCCAGCGCCGCACGCAGGCAGGCTGAATCCTCAGCCTCCACGCCAATCACCTTGATTTGTGGCATCAACTGCTTGATCAGCACCGCGACACCGGCAGCCAGACCACCGCCGCCAACCGGGACAAATACCCGGTCCAGGTGTGCGTCCTGCTGCAACAGTTCCATCGCCAAAGTGCCTTGCCCGGCAATCACCGCCGGGTGATCGAACGGGGGCACAAAGGTCATGCCCTGCTGCTGCGAAAGCTCAATCGCCTTGACCTTGGCTTCGTCAAAGTTGGCACCGTGCAGTAACACTTCACCGCCGAAGCCGCGCACCGCATCAACCTTGATATCCGCGGTCGACACCGGCATCACGATCAGGGTTTTGATCCCCAAACGGTTGCCGGAGAAGGCGACGCCCTGCGCATGGTTGCCCGCAGAGGCCGTCACCACGCCACGCGCCCGCTGTTCTTCATCCAGGCTGGCGATCATCGCGTAAGCCCCACGCAGCTTGAAGCTGTGCACCGGCTGGCGATCTTCACGCTTCACCAGAATGGTATTGCCGAGGCGCGCAGAAATCTTGTCCATGGCCTGTAACGGGGTGACCTGAGCCACCTCGTAAACCGGCGAGCGGAGCACCGCTCGCAAATATTCCGCGCCGCAGGGGGCGTCGGGTAGGGGTTGTGATACTGCCATGGTGGTTAGCCTCCCAGCTTGCTCTTGTCCCGCACTGCGCCTTTGTCGGCACTGGTGGCCAGCGTGGCGTAGGCACGTAACGCATAAGAGACCTGACGCTCACGCGCTTTCGGTGTCCAGGCTGCGTCACCGCGCGCCAGTTCCGCTTCGCGGCGGGCTGCCAGTACGCTTTCCGGTACGTCCAGCACCATGCTGCGTTGCGGGATATCGATATCGATCATGTCCCCTTCTTCCACCAGCGCAATCAGGCCACCGCTGGCCGCTTCCGGAGAAACGTGACCAATCGACAAACCAGACGTGCCGCCAGAGAAGCGACCATCGGTGATCAACGCACAGGCTTTACCCAGCCCCATGGATTTCAGGTAGGTGGTTGGGTAGAGCATTTCCTGCATGCCCGGCCCGCCTTTTGGCCCTTCGTAACGGATCACCACGACGTCGCCTGCCACTACCTTGCCACCCAGGATCGCTTCAACCGCCGTATCCTGGCTCTCATAAACTTTGGCTGGCCCACGGAAGGTCAGGTTGTCTTTATCCACACCGGCGGTTTTAACGATGCTGCCGTCTTCCGCCATGTTGCCATACAGCACCGCCAGGCCACCTTCCAGGCTGAAGGCGTTTTCCAATGAGCGGATACAGCCATCAGCGCGATCGTTGTCCAGCGTGTCCCAACGGCAGTCCTGCGAGAAGGCTTGCGTGGTGCGAATGCCTGCCGGGCCTGCGCGGAACATTTTCTTCACGGCTTCATCCTGGGTCAGCATGATGTCGTATTTTTCCAGGGTCTCTGGCAGCTTCATCCCCAGGATGTTATCCACATCGCGGTTCATCAGCCCGGCGCGATCCAGCTCGCCAAGAATGGCCAGGACGCCACCGGCACGGTGTACGTCTTCCATATGGTATTTCTGGGTGCTTGGTGCCACTTTGCACAGATGTGGCACCTTGCGGGACAGGCGATCGATATCTGCCATGGCGAAGTCGATCTCGCCTTCCTGCGCTGCCGCCAACAGGTGCAGTACGGTATTGGTGGAGCCGCCCATCGCGATATCCAACGTCATGGCGTTTTCGAACGCCGCCTTGTTGGCGATGCTGCGTGGCAGTGCGCTCTCATCATCCTGCTCATAGTAACGTTTGGTCAGTTCGACAATGCGCTTACCGGCGTTCAGGAACAGGTCTTTACGATCGGCGTGGGTCGCCAGCAGCGAGCCGTTGCCCGGCTGGGACAGGCCCAACGCTTCGGTCAGACAGTTCATGGAGTTGGCGGTAAACATCCCGGAACAAGAACCACAGGTTGGGCAGGCGGAACGTTCGATCTGCGCGCTGTCGGCGTCGCTGACGTTCGGGTTGGCACCCTGGATCATCGCGTCGATCAGGTCCAGCTTGATGATTTTGTCGGAAAGCTTGGTTTTACCGGCTTCCATCGGGCCGCCGGAAACGAAGATCACCGGAATATTCAGCCGCAGGGACGCCATCAGCATCCCTGGGGTGATCTTGTCGCAGTTGGAGATACACACCATCGCATCCGCGCAGTGGGCATTCACCATGTATTCCACCGAGTCGGCGATCAGTTCGCGCGACGGCAGAGAATAGAGCATGCCGCCGTGGCCCATGGCGATGCCGTCATCCACCGCGATGGTGTTGAACTCTTTGGCTACGCCGCCGGAGGCTTCGATCTGTTCTGCAACCAGCTTACCCAGGTCGCGCAGATGCACATGGCCCGGCACAAACTGGGTGAATGAGTTGACCACCGCAATAATCGGTTTGCCGAAATCGTCGTCGGTCATCCCGGTCGCGCGCCATAATGCGCGGGCACCCGCCATGTTACGGCCGTGGGTGGTGGTAGCGGAACGGTACTTAGGCATGCTCTTCACTCCAAAAATTGTCATATTACGGACGGCGAACGAACCGCCCGTTTAGTCTTGTCTGTCGCTGTTATTTATGGATTAACCGGATCCAGCCACCCATACTTGTCTTCGGTCTTGCCGCTGAACAGGCCAAAGAATGCCTGTTGGATCTGCTTGGTGATTGGGCCGCACTTGCCGATCCCCACCTGAATGCCATCCACGCTGCGCACCGGCGTGATTTCCGCCGCGGTACCGGACATAAACACTTCGTCCGCCAGGTATAGCGATTCACGGGAAAGCACCTGCTCGCGCACTTCGAAGCCCATGTCTTTTGCCAGCTTGATGATCGCGTCGCGCGTGATGCCCGGCAGGGCGGAGGAGGTGAACGGTGGGGTGAACAATACGCCGTCTTTCACTTCAAACAGGTTCTCGCCTGCGCCTTCGGAGATATAGCCATGCACGTCCAGTGCAATACCTTCCTGGTAGCCGTGGCGGCGTGCTTCGCTGCCCACCAGCAGGGAGGAAAGATAGTTACCACCGGCTTTCGCCGCGGTAGGAATGGTGTTCGGTGCCACACGGTGCCAGGAAGAGACCATCGCATCGATACCTTGATCCAGCGCTTCTTCACCGAGATACGCGCCCCAAGGAAACGCCGCGATAATCACGTCGGTTTTATAGCCAGCCGGTGGGTTAACGCCCATGCCAACATCACCAACAAATACCAGAGGACGAATATAAGCGCTGACCAGGTTGTTTTTACGCAGCGTGGCTCGGCAGGCTTCCATCAGCTCATCGACGCTTTGCGTCACCGGCATGCGGTAGATTTTGGCCGAGTCATGCAGACGCTGCATATGTTCACGGTGGCGGAAGACCACCGGGCCTTTATGGGAGTCATAGCAACGAACTCCCTCAAATACCGAAGTCCCGTAGTGCAGCGCATGCGACATCACGTGAACTTTGGCATCGGCCCAAGGAACCATTTCACCATTGAACCAAATATAATCGGCTTTCTTCGTCATTGTGCTAATCCTTGTGCGCCATCAGGCGCTGATTTGTTGTGATGATTGTTGCTGGATCTCAACGCTGGAGACATCCATCAGTTTGCTTAACTGGGATGACAGTAAATCCACAGGGCGCTGGCTGGCAACGGTCAATTCAATATTAATATCGTCGGCATTGCTGCCCGAAGCCATATTCATAGCACAGACCTGGAAGCCACGGTGGCGGACAACGCGCAATACGCGCTCTAACATTTCAGGGCGGAAGCGGGCCTGGATCGAGAGTTGATGCTGCATCATGATACTTTCTCCAACATGGTTTCGTTGCCTGCGCCCGGCGGCACCAGCGGCCAGACGTTCTCGAGTTCATCAATGGAAACCTGCAGCAGATAAGGCCCTTCGCTGTTGAGCAAGGTATCGAGCGCGTCTGCAACCTGGTCTTTGCGGGTAATACGTTGGCCGGGGATGCCGAAGGCGCTGGCCAATATCAGGAAATCGGGGTTATCGGAGAGGTTGGTTTCGCTGTAACGACCGTCAAAGAACAGTTGTTGCCACTGGCGAACCATCCCTAAACGCTGGTTATCCAGTAAGACGATCTTCAGCGGTAACTGTTTACGTTTGATGGTGCCCAGTTCCTGCACGTTCATCATGAAGGAACCATCCCCGGATACGCAGATCACCATGTCCTCCGGACGCGCCATCTGTGCCCCTACCGCGGCGGGAACACCAAAACCCATCGTCCCCAGCCCGCTGGAGGTGATGAAGTTCTCCGGACGTTCAAAGCTCATGTGCTGCGCGGTCCACATCTGGTGCTGGCCCACGTCGGTGGTGACTACGGTATTGGCCGGCTTGCGTTCCGACAGTTGCTTGAGCAACAGCGGCGCATAGATCGGTTGGCCTGGATGGTCGTAACGCCAAGGGTGAGTTTCCTTCAGCTCTGCCACCCGTTGCAGCCAAGGGGCGATCTGCATCGGCTGTTGCAGCGCTGGCAGCAACGTTTTCAGATCGCCTTGCAGGGCAACGTGCGTCTGACGCAGCTTGTTCATTTCCGCAGGATCGATATCCATGTGGATCACCTTGGCCTGCGGCGCAAAAGCGTTCAGCTTGCCGGTTACCCGGTCGTCAAAACGCGCGCCCACGGCGATCAGCAAATCGCACTCCTGCACCGCGTAATTGGCGGCTTTGGTGCCGTGCATACCCAGCATGCCGAGATAATACAGATGCTCGGCATCCGGTGCGCCCAATCCCTTCAAGGTCGCTACGGTTGGGATCTGCGTCACTTCGACAAATTCCCGTAATGCCGGGACTGCCTGCGCCATCCCCACGCCACCACCGACGTACAGCATCGGCTTTTTCGCTTGCGCCAGCAGCTGCGCTGCCATCGCCAACTCTGCGGTAGGATGTTCAAACTGGTCTTCTACCGGCATCAGATGAGGGGGTAGATCGCCTTGCGCCAGTTGGATGTCTTTCGGGATATCAATCAGTACCGGGCCTGGGCGGCCGCTGGTGGCGATGGCAAAAGCCTCGGCCATGATCCCTGGCAGCGCTTCCAGCGACTCCACCAGGAAACTGTGTTTGGTACAGGCCAGAGACAGGCCCAGAACATCGATCTCCTGAAAAGCATCGGTACCGATAAGCGCAGAGCCTACCTGACCGGTGATCGCGACCACCGGCACCGAGTCCAGCAACGCATCCGCCAACCCGGTGATCAGGTTGGTCGCGCCAGGGCCAGAAGTGGCGATACAGACGCCAACCTTGCCGCTGGAACGGGCATAGCCAATGGCCGCAATTGCCGCACCCTGCTCATGACGGCACAGCAGATGTTCTACCCCACCGTCATACAGCGCATCGTAAACCGGCATGATCGCGCCACCGGGATAGCCGAATACCGTATCTACCCCCTGCGCACGTAACGCTTGAACCACCCATTGAGCACCATTCATGGTTTATTTCCCCGCCTTGCTGCGGGAAGTGCAGGATTTTATTCTGTTGGTCATTCTCTGCTCCTTGTTCACTTTTTCTTGGCATAAAAAAACCCCCGGACCTTTTGGGTGCGGGGGTTATCTTGCGATTCCGGCTTGTTTTCTAAGCCTTTCTTCGTCCAAGTGCAGCCCCGCACGGTGGGATAATAATCACCACCACGCTAATCACGACTAGGCTAATCACTTGGGCTAGGGCTTTCATAATAGGGTTGTTCACTGTGCTCGTTTCGAACTAATGCCTACAGAGTTACCATAGCAGCCGGTGACATGACAACACTTTTTTTGCGTTATTATTCGTCACCAGCTGGTCATACCTGCAACAAATCGCACTAAATTCAAACATTAACGTGAGCACTGGGTGCTTTGCTTGCCACCGCAATCGTTTTACCGCGCGTATCCTTGCCAAAATACACCAGCACCGCGATCACTATCGCCACCGTCCCGGCGATAATCGCCATTGCCAGGCCGTAGTTTTGCCCATGATGTTCAGCAATCGTGGCCTGCAAAGTGGCATTCACCGACGCAATCAGGTTACCCAACTGATAAACAAACCCCGGCAACACTGCACGCGTATTGGCTGGCACCAGTTCGTTGAGATAGGTCGGGATCACCCCCCAAGCACCCTGCACCATGAATTGCATCATGAACGCCCCCAACCCCAGCATCAGCGAGCCGCTGGCGAAGGCCCACAGCGGGATCACCGGCAATGCCAGCAGCGCCGCAATGATAATGGCTTTCTTGCGGCCAATTTTTTCCGACAGAGCACCAAAGAAGATACCGCCGATAATGGACGCGATATTGTAGCTAATGGCGATGATACTGACGGTTTTAGGATCGAAACCATGCTGGATCTTCAGGAAGGCCGGGTACATATCCTGCGTACCGTGGGAGAAGAAATTAAACGCCGCCATCAGCAGCACCAGATAGAGGCACAGCTTCCAGTGGCTCTTCAGCACCGGCAGTAGCGCCGAGCTTTCTTTACGTGCCCGCGCCGCCAGCCACACCGGCGACTCTTCCACGCAGAAGTAGATAAAGGGCAGTAACAGGATCGGCGCTGCCCCGATGACAAACATGCCGCGCCAGCCGACCACTTCGAACAGCAGGCCATAAGCCACCGCCGCCAACAGATAGCCAAACGGATATCCCGCCTGGAAGATCCCGGACATCAGACCGCGCGAACGGTCCGGGATGCTCTCCATCGCCAGCGATGAAGCCACGCCCCAGATGCCCCCCATCGCCACGCCATAAAGCACTCGCAACAGCAGGAATACCGTCAAGGAAGGGGCCGCCGCAGACAACAGCTCAAAGACCGAGAAAAACACGATATTCAACATCAGGATCGGCTTACGGCCATATTTTTCCGCCGCCCGGCCAAAGATCAGCGCGCCAATCGGGCGAACCGCCAGAGTCAGCAGGATCGCCAGGGTGACTTCTTCCATCCCCACCTGAAAAGCCTGAGCAATATCGCTGAGCAGGAAGACCAGCACAAAGAAATCAAAAGCGTCGAGCGTCCAGCTTGAAAAACTGGCAATTGCCGCATTGCGTTGCAGCGGAGTCCAACCAAACATAGTGTCATCCCTACCGTAGAGTATAAGGTCATAAGATTTAGCGGCGGCCGCAGCGGGTGCGGTAGCGGTCGGGGCTTTGTTAAGGAAGTGATTTTTTATTTTAAACAATTGTTAAATACACCCATTAGCCCTGCGCATGCAAATTACTTAGCTTGCTAATTTGTTTCAACCTTGCCGTAATTGTTAATGAGTATTGCAACAAATTGCGCGCCAGCTCGAAAAGTGAACTTAACCTTATGAAATAGATTAATTTTAATTTCATAGCACTACGCAAGTTAAGCGGCTGGCGAGCGCAGTTATCAGGCACATCCCGCATCATGTGGCCTTCAGCAAGGAGAGCAATATGTCACTGGCGGTAATCTATACCCGTGCCACAATCGGCGTGCAGGCACCCTCGGTCATGGTTGAAGTCCATATCAGCAACGGATTACCCGGCCTTACGCTGGTCGGCCTGCCTGAAACGACGGTGAAAGAAGCCCGTGACCGGGTACGCAGCGCACTGATCAACAACGGCTTCACTTTTCCGGCCAAACGTATCACCGTTAATCTGGCCCCGGCCGACCTGCCTAAAGAAGGAGGGCGCTACGATTTACCCATCGCACTGGCCATTCTGGCAGCCTCGGAACAACTGCCCGCAGATAAGCTGGCTCACTATGAGTTTCTTGGCGAGCTGGCGCTTTCCGGCACGTTAAGAGCGGTACATGGTGCCATTCCGGCGGCAATCGCGGCAGCCGAGGCCAAGCGTGAGCTGATCCTGGCGGCGGCCAATGGTAAGGAAGCGGGGCTGCTGCCCCACAGCACAACCCGGGTCGCGGAACATTTGCTGGAGGTTTGTGCCTTTTTGCAGGGCAAAGGGGAGCTGTCGATCGCTGTAGCACCACCCGCTGCTGGCGCTGCAACGGAAACCGCCGATCTGCAGGAAGTTATCGGCCAGGAGCAGGCAAAACGCGCGTTGGAGATCGCCGCAGCCGGGGGCCATAACCTGCTGCTGCTTGGCCCGCCGGGAACCGGTAAAACCATGCTGGCCAGCCGCCTCAATGGCTTGTTGCCGCCGTTGAGCGATCAAGAAGCGTTGGAAAGCGTCGCCGTTGCCAGCTTACTGCATCACCCTGATGAGACCCTGCCCTGGCGGCAGCGGCCCTTTCGCGCCCCGCACCACAGCGCTTCGATGGCCGCCCTGGTCGGGGGTGGTTCCTTGCCACGGCCAGGGGAAATCTCCATGGCGCACAACGGTGTGCTGTTTCTTGATGAGTTACCCGAATTTGAACGGCGAGTGTTGGATGCGCTGCGTGAGCCACTGGAGTCTGGGGAAATCGTCATCTCACGCGCCAGCGCCAAGGTGCGCTTTCCTGCCCGGGTGCAACTGATTGCGGCGATGAACCCCAGCCCGACCGGGCACTATCAGGGAATACACAACCGCACGCCACCTCAGCAAATCTTGCGCTACCTCGGCAGACTCTCCGGTCCGTTTCTCGATCGATTTGATTTGTCGATTGAGGTGCCGCTGTTGCCACCGGGCGTGCTGGCCAAGCAGCACCATGCAGGGGAAAGCAGCCAACAGGTACGGCAACGGGTGCTGGAGGCGCGTGAACGGCAGCTAGCGCGGGCAGGCAAGGTGAATGCGTTGTTGAGTAACCGTGAAGTCGATCGGGATTGTCACTTGCCTGCGGCAGAGGCGGATTTTTTGGAAAAAACGCTGAGTAAGCTGGGATTATCGGTTCGAGCCTGGCATCGCATCCTGAAAGTGGCACGCACGCTGGCCGATTTGGCAGGGGAAGAACAGATCGGGAAACACCATCTCAGCGAAGCGCTCAGCTACCGCAGTATGGATCGCTTACTGCTACAGTTACACCGCAGCCTGGAATAGAAAATGGGGCCGGACGGCCCCATTAGACCGGTGACAAACACCCGAAAAACGTGGTTTTCGGGTGTTTGGGTAAGTCCAAAAGACAGGATCCCTGGTATTTCGTAGCCCTGAAAAAGGGACTTTTAACCACAGCGGACTTTGTCAGCAATCTAAATGGGGCCGAACGGCCCCATGATGATCAATCGTCGCTTTCAGTGTAGTCTTCTACCGCATCAGCCTGCGGCTTGCCGCCTGACAGCGTATGGAATTTTTTCGGGCGGCGGGTGCGCGCCAGATATTTAGACCATACTTTTTCTTGCTCGGTCACCGGTTCACGTTCACCGCGGCACACTGCAACGAACAGCTGTTCTTCTTCAGTGGCTGGCTGGCGTTTGCCGGCATCCAACTCGTTGAAGGCATAGCCGAAACGCTCTAGCAATTGCGCTTCTTTAATGGTGAAATCGCCGTGACGGGAGAACCCGCGAGGATAGTTTTTATTATCAAAAAAACGACTATTGGTGGTGAAGCTATCCGCCATCTGACACGCTCCTAATTCTCTCATGGCCGTGCTGTTTATGGCGCGGAGTATTAGATAGGCTTGACATCGTGTAAAACAAAACATTTAAATCTTAACGATAAAAAATTTTGGAGATAGGTGTGGACACCGAATTACTGAAAACCTTTTTGGAGGTCAGTAGAACGCGACACTTTGGCCGCGCAGCGGAATCCCTGTACTTAACGCAGTCTGCGGTGAGTTTTCGCATCCGCCAGCTGGAAACCCAATTAGGGGCGAATTTATTCACCCGCCACCGCAACAACATCCGCCTGACTCCCGCAGGAGAGCGGCTGCTGCCCTATGCCGAAAGCCTGATGAACACCTGGCAACTGGCAAAAAAAGAGGTGGTGAGATCGCTACAGCACAGCGAACTTTCCATCGGTGCTACCGCCTCGTTGTGGGAGGCTTACCTGACGCCCTGGCTGCAATCGCTCTACCAACAGCGGGAAGCATTGCAGCTCGAAGCCCGGGTAGCACTGCGTCATTCGTTGGTGAAACAGCTACATGAAAGACAGCTCGATTTGCTAATCACCACCGAACCGCCAAAGATGGATGAGCTGGCCAGCCAGCTGTTGGGTAACTTCTCGCTACGCCTGTTTTCCTCAGCATCACGCGACAAACCAGCCCCAATGCCTTACATCAAACTGGAATGGGGGGCGGATTTTCACCAACAGGAAGCCCGTATGCTCGAGGGCGACAGCATGCCCGTGCTGACCACTACGTCGGCCCATCTGACTCGCCAATTGCTCGAAACGACCGGAGGCTGTGCCTTTCTCCCAAGCCAGTGGGAGAAAGAGTTCCCTCAGTTGATCGCCGTTGCAGACATCCAGCCGATTATTCGCCCGCTTTACGCCGTCTGGCTGCAAAACAGCGACCAGCAGCCGCTAATTCGCCAACTGCTGAAAATACCTTTAAATACCGCAACCTGAGCCGCTATGACGGCTTCAGGCGTGGATGGCGGGGTTTGTCCCGTCTGGTCTGCCAAAAGGCGCTCATCGCCTTCTGGAGGCCGATAAAGCAGAACAGCAGGATGCCGATGACGATTTTGGTCCACCAGGAGCTGAGGGAACCATCAAAAGTGATGTAACTCTGGATTAAGCCCTGGATCAGCACGCCAAACAGAGTCCCCAAGATGGTGCCGACACCGCCGGTCAGCAAGGTTCCCCCAATGACCACCGCCGCAATGGCATCCAGTTCGACACCGCTGGCAGCCAGCGCGTAACCGGCGGAAGTGTAGAGGGAGAAAATAATACCGGAGAGGGCCGCCAGCGTGCTGGAAAGCATGTAAATCTGGATGGTGGTGCGCCGCACCGGCACGCCCATCAACGCAGCGGAGACCGGATTGCCGCCGATGGCATAGACGTTATGGCCAAAACGGGTTCGGTGCGCCAGGATCATACCTATCGCTACGACCAACAGCATCACCAATGCCAGCAAAGTAAAGCGCCCGCCACCCGGGACTTTCCAGGCATAGTTTGCCAGCGTGGCATACAGCGGGTGGTCGATCGGCAGCGACTCTTCTGACACGATAAAGCTCATGCCACGCACGAAGAACATCCCCGCCAGAGTGATGATAAATGCGGGCAATTTCAGCACATCAATGATCCACCCCATCAGCGCGCCAAACGAGGCCCCCATCAACAAGGCAATGACAAATGCATAACCAGGAGCAATACCATAAGTGCCAATCAGCTTGGCCAACAGTACGCCGGTAAAGGCGATCACCGACCCGACAGAAAGATCGATTCCTCCGGAGAGGATCACAAAAGTCATGCCCACCGCCACAATACCGAGAAAGGCGTTGTCGGTCAGCAGATCGCACCAGACGCGGGTAGAAGCAAAGCTGGGAAATTGGCTAAGGCAAAAGGCATAGCCCAGCAGGAAAACCGCGATAGTGATCAACAAGGGCAGGTTACGTTTCATCATGGTTTGCGCCTCCGCCACAGCCGGTGTATCGAAACACTCGGGGATTGCACCAGCAACACGGCTAATACCACCACCGCTTTCAGTACCAGGTTAAATTCCGGTTTATAGCCCGAGAGCAAGATCCCAGTATTCATTCCCTGAATAATTAACGCACCAACGACGGAGAGCAGCAGATTAAAACGCCCGCCTAGCAGTGACCCTCCGCCAATCACCACGGCCAGGATCGCATCCAGTTCGAGCCACAGGCCCGCATTGTTGGCATCGGCACCGCGGATATCCGCCGTGACAATAACCCCTGCCACCGCTGCGCACAGGCCGCAAATGATATACACCGCAATGATCACCCAGCGCGTGCTGACGCCGGCATTACGTGCCGAACGCAAATTGATGCCGACCGCTTCAATAAACAGCCCCAATGCGGTTTTGCGCGTCAGTAACCAAATCAGCAGCAGCATGATGGCGGCAATGATCACCGGCATCGGCAGATACATCAGCGCGCCGCTGCCGAGCTTGGCTAGCCCTTCATTCTCAAAGGTGACGATTTGCCCCTCGGTAATCAATTGCGCAATACCCCGCCCGGCCACCAT
Source organism: Serratia sp. (in: enterobacteria) (assembly GCF_051654945.1). Taxonomy (GTDB): domain Bacteria; phylum Pseudomonadota; class Gammaproteobacteria; order Enterobacterales; family Enterobacteriaceae; genus Chania. Next base: position 3,485 of record NZ_JBOFZA010000037.1, on the reverse strand, counting down.
CAACATCAGGGTGGCAACGATAGGTTGGATTTGTAGCACCGCGACCAGGAAACCGTTCCACAGGCCACACAATGCCCCCACGGCTAACGCAGCTCCCAATATGTAAACCAATGGGTAGCCTGCGCTGGTCATAGTGGCGGCGGTCGCCCCGGCAATCGCCATCACCGCACCGACTGAGAGATCGATCCCACCGGTGGCGATAACGAGCGTCATACCCAAAGCAAGCAATGCGACGGGAGCACCACGGTTAAAAATATCAATCACGCTGCCGAACAGTCGGCCATCCTGAATATGGATGGAGAAGAAATGGGGAGCGACCAGGCTATCGATAAGCAAAATAACCGCCAGCGCCCCCAGCTGTGTCGCCCCGGCGGGCATTACCCACCTGACTTTTCGTGGTCCACCGGTCATGGAAAAACTCCTGTGGTTCATGCTGCCCCCTGCTGCACGGCAATGGCCTGCATGATGGCGGGAACCGTAATGGCATCATGTTCAAGCTGCGCCACGTGTTTTCTATCGCGTAATACCACGATACGATCGGCATAGCCTGCCAGTTCTTCCAGTTCGGAGGAGATCACCAGCAGTGCCAATCCTTCATCACAGAGTCGTTCAATCAAACGGATAATCTCCGCATGGGCGCCCATGTCAATGCCGCGGGTTGGCTCATCCAGGATCAGGAAGCGGGGTTTGGTCGCCAGCCAACGCGAAAGCAGCACCTTCTGTTGATTGCCGCCAGACAGATACTGGATTTGCTGCTCTGGCCCTGGCGTGCGGATCCCCAGCAGTTTGATAAACTCTTCGGCAATGCGGGTTTGCTCACGCAGCGGGATTGGCCGCAACCAACCGCGCTGTGCCTGCAATGCCAGAATGATGTTTTCCCTTACCGTGGCCGCGCCGACGATACCGTCGGTTTTGCGATCTTCCGGGCAATAGCCAAACCCCAAGCTGGCCGCTTTACGGGGGGTTGGGATCGCCACCGCTTTGCCCTCAACCTTGGCGGTGCCTTTATCGTGAGCCTTGATGCCGAAGATCAGCTGCGCAGTCTCGGTACGCCCCGAACCTAATAAACCGGCCAGACCGACAATTTCCCCAGGCCGCAGCGCCAGATCAAAGGGCTCAACCATACCGCGTCGGCCATAACCGCTAAACTCCACCAATGGCGGAGCCTGTACGGCCTGATGTTCGCTACGCTTGAGCAGCGTTTCATCAAAGCTGTGGCCAAGCATCATCTGCACCAACTCCAGACGCGGCAGTTCGGCAGTGACCCGAGTCCCAACCAGCTTGCCATTGCGCAGCACGGTAATACGATCGCTGATGCGGTAAACCTGCTCAAGAAAGTGGGTGACAAAAATCATCCCCATGCCCTGCGATCGCAATTGGCTGAGAATATCCAGCAGCATGGTGACTTCCTTGGCATCCAGGCTGGCGGTAGGTTCATCCAGGATCAGCACCTTGGCGGAGAGATCGACGGCGCGAGCAATCGCGACAATTTGCTGGATGGCGATCGAGTAATTGCCCAGCGGCTGGCTGACATCCAGCGGTAAACCATAGCCTTCCAGCAACTTACGGGCATTATGCAACATGGTTTTTTGATCGATAAGACCAAAGCGTGTCGGCTCGCGACCGATAAACAGATTGGCAGCCACCGAGATATTAGGCAGCAGGTTAACTTCCTGATAGACGGTACCAATACCCAGCGATTGCGCCTGGGCCGTATTCTGCGGCGCAATCGCGGTGCCTTCTAACCAAATCTCACCAGCGGACCGCTGATAAACGCCGGTCAATGCCTTGATCAGCGTGGACTTGCCCGCGCCATTTTCCCCGAGAAGCGCCACCACCTCACCGCGCTGTAGTGTGAAATCAACCTGCTCCAGCGCTTTTACACCTGGAAACTCAACGGATAACCCGCTTATCGCCAACAATGCTGTCTGAGGTGTGGCCATCATCTGCTCCGCCCGTTAACGATCAATAGCCCATACTTTTCTTCATCTCAAACTCCTGCTTTGCGGTATCGGGCTGTAGCAGTTTCGACTCGGTCTGAATAAATTTCTGTGGCTGAGTGCCGTCTTTTTTCAAGGCAATCAGGGCATCAAATGCGGGGCCTGCCATGTTTGGCGTCAGTTCAACCGTGGCGTTGGCTTCACCGTTCATCATGGCTTTAAAGATATCCGGCACGCCGTCGATGGAGACTATCTTGATCTGCGAGCCCGGTTTGAGGCCAGCTTCTTTAATCGCCTGAATGGCGCCAATGGCCATATCATCGTTATGTGCATACACGGCACAGATGTTTTTACCGTTCTGCTCGGCCTTGATAAAGCTTTCCATCACTTCTTTACCCTTGCTGCGAGTAAAGTCGCCGGACTGCGAACGGATGATTTTGACGTTATCGGCAGAGGAAATACCATCCGCAAAGCCTTTCTTACGGTTAATCGCCACGCTGGATCCGACGGTGCCTTGCAGTTCAACCACGTTGCAGGGCTTGCCTGCGACTTCTTTCACCAACCATTCCCCTGCAACCTTCCCTTCGTGAACGCTGTCAGAAGCAACGGCTGCGGTATACAGCGAGGGATCGTTTACTTCGATCATGCGATCCAGCAGAAATACCGGGATTTTAGCCTCTTTCGCTTCCTGTAATACCGGGGTCCAACCGGTTGCGACCACTGGCGCAATGAAAATGGCATCAACGCCCTGGGCAATAAAGGATCTCACCGCCTTGATCTGATTCTCCTGTTTTTGCTGCGCATCGGCGATTTTCAGCGTAATACCGCGTTTTTCCGCCTCCTGCTTCGCCACTTTGGTTTCTGCCGAGCGCCACCCTGATTCAGAACCAATCTGAGAGAAGCCGACAACCAAGGGGGCAGCCTGCACCGCTCCCATCAACACGCCGCTTACGGCGGCCGCTAACAGTAAACGCTTAACCATGTTTTTCTCCTCGCCCTGCCCGATCCGCTCAGACAGAGATGGCTGTGGGTATATTCGCTGTAATGGAGTTTGCCCAAAAAAACCTCATAGGGCTTATAAGGTGTAGTTCAAATGCAGGGAAGAATGATGAGCGATATCACAGCGCGGGATTACAACCATTTTGTACATAGATACAGCTGGAAAAGCCTAATTTGGGAACGATTTCGGCGGGAATTTTGTACAGACCAACTTGAGAGAGGGTGATATGCAGAAAGTAGAAAGCAAAAAAAACCCTTCGCTTTCGCAAAGGGTTTCTAATATGGCAGGGGCGGAGAGACTCGAACTCGCGACACCCGGTTTTGGAGACCGGTGCTCTACCAACTGAGCTACGCCCCTAAATGACGCTTAACATTATGCCTGCTAAGATTAGCAGGCATAATTTAAATAAGTGGCGGAACGGACGGGGCTCGAACCCGCGACCCCCTGCGTGACAGGCAGGTATTCTAACCAACTGAACTACCGCTCCACCGGTTCTTCTACGTCGCATCTTTCGATGCTGGCAAAATCATCTTGATGACTTTGCG
>NZ_JBOFZA010000036.1:0-1721 GCF_051654945.1 Serratia sp. (in: enterobacteria) | reverse complement strand
CAGGCTTGCGGATATACCGCGAATGCCGACATAAACGGCGCACGAAATATTTTAGCGGCGGGGCACGCCGCGTTAGCCTGTGGAGAAATGGCGCAGTCAGGCCACTCGATGAAGCAGGAACCCACCGAAATGATTCAGGCGTTAGTCTGAGCGTAGTAGGAATCCTCCGCCTTTAGGCGGGGGAGGATGTCAATTCGTGCCTGATTTAATATTCCAGAAACCGCCTCACCATACATCCCCCACAACGTATCTCTTCAATGAAATCCTTTTTAAGGGTCTCACGCAGTGTTCCCGTGTTAACGGCAATATTATGTATATTATTTGGGCTGATTGATGTTGTCATTGATTACCTCCATGCAGATTCTGTCTGATCATATACACTTAATGCCGTATCTGAGACTATCAAAATATAACCATCTGCAAAATGACGGCTAGCCCGCCCGGACGTAGCACAGCGTTGATGCATGGATGGCTGAAGGTTACAGTATCCCTTACCCGATGAATTTCAGGCAGTTTTCGCCTGCTTACGGACAGAATACGGCCGTGCCACCGACAGAAGACGGTTCACCACCGCCACTCTGATGGCGGCTTCGGGCCCGTAAAACCCCTGGCCCCTTACCTAAAGGATCGTGATTCTGTGCCCGCACCGCTCGCCGCAGTCTCATGACCGAACGTCAGTGAGCGAATGAGCGAGGAAGCGGAATATAATCGTAAATTAAAGGGGAGTGCCTTACACACCGGGGTTAAGGTGAGCTTATCTGCCTCGCGGTGCTCGTTGGTCAACCCCGGGTAGCCACAAAAGCCAGTTTTGTTACTGCCCGGGGTTCCTGAATCAGCGGGCGATCAGCTCCCGCTCCAGTAGCTCGACTATGTACTGGTTTTTTGACACAGAGTGCGCGGTTGTCGCTGCATTTAAACGGGCTTCCAGCCAGCCAGGGTAACGTAGCGTAAATGATTTTACCCGGTCGTTGTCTTTGAAAGGTTTAATCCCTTCTTCTCCGCAGGTTTCCACGTATTCAGCTAACGAAATAACCCCTTCTTTTTCCAGTCCCTCAATGCTGTCTGATACGAAGTCGCAATAGCCGGTCACGTCCAGAAACTTACCGCGAAAGGCTTTAATTTCGGCTTCGTAGGTAACCGAGGCCGGATGGCCGTCAATCGTCATAATGTTATTGCCCTTAATCATGTTCCACCCCTATTACATCTTCGAACCATTCACGCAGGCTGTTTACTGCGCCTTTGTCCATCACGTTACCTGGATGGGGCTGATGTGTTTGATAGACTGACCCCATGAGTACAAATTTGCGACGCGATCCGCTGCCGTTCCTGACCTTTCCCCCCAGCTTGTTTATCAGGCTGACCACATCATTCCACTGTATCCCGGACTTTGGCGGCGTGGTCAGTACATCGGCCAAGGTTTTACAGTGCCTGGAACTCAGTTCCTTAACCTTAATCATCATTCATCCCGTTGACGTCAATGCATGACGTTATTTTATACCTTACACGCAATGACGTCAATAAATGACGTCATTGCGGGAAAATAGAAATCAGCACCTGTAATGTCTTGTCTTTGTCCTTTTTTTTTGTCTACCCGATGTTGAAATGTCACCCTGGTTTCCAATTTTAAAATGTCACCTTTTGCTGCAGATTTAAAAAGAGAAGGGCGTTAGCGTTTGAGGCTTGCTCTGAATTCTTCAGGGTTGGCCAGAACTGGATTGATG
>NZ_JBOFZA010000035.1:0-14466 GCF_051654945.1 Serratia sp. (in: enterobacteria) | reverse complement strand
ATAAACCCGCTTCGCCTCATCTCAATGGCAAAGTTGAACGTTCCCAAAAGACAGACAAAGCTGAGTTTTACGCTACTGTAGACCTCTCAACTGATGACCTGAAGGATCTGCTGTCAGAATGGCAGCATTACTATAACTGGGAGCGTCCTCATAGCGCTCACAACGGTAAAACCCCGATGGAGCGCTACTTTGAACTTGCTGAGCAAAACGCCATACACTGATGTCGTTCACGCAAACTATCAGCCCAATGAAGAGCATATACAGGAACAGAATTACAAGCTTGAGCTTGAACTGAGAAAATTGAAACGATGTCTATGAATCACACAACTTAATATAGGTCTGTTCTTATCTCTCGGGGTGGGCTTTGGCCTGCTACAACGCAACTGGTCGACCTTTTGGGGCTTCTTTTGGGTTGCTCTGTTTATTACTGTCTTGTACCTGGTGAGTTATATGAGCGGTTCGCGTCACCGCTTAAGCCGGCTCATTGGCAAATCAATGCTATGGGTATATGCGGCGATCTTCGCTTGTGCGGCTGTGTTAGCGGCTGAAAGACTGTGGCTGATCAACGGCGATAGCTACCCGACCTTCATGGGAACGGTCTACCAGAAGTTTGATATTCCCACTTATGAGGCAATTCCCGATTGTGCAAAAGGCGGGGGGGATTGGTTTGAAAAATCTGGCAAGACAGTTATCCGTTGTGGGAGCGACTGGCTAACGGGTACCACGATCATCGTTAATCAACCGTCACCTGAACTGAAGGACCAGACCAAATGAAAAGGGTGTTAGCGTTTTTTAAAGGCTACCTGGCGGTGGTGCTCGTAATGCCACTCCTCACCGGCGTTGGCACTGCGTTGTACATGCGTGGTGAAATTGATGCCGGTGGGTACCGGGAGATTGTGATGGCCTGGCCACACCTTTCAACCCAGACCAAAGATGTGGTTTCAAAAGCAATGATTGATGGCCAACTGACGCGCTGGGCGGCCGCCGACATCAGATCCAGGATCATGCACGAAACCCATATGCTGACGCGGGGGAGCTCACCGATAATGTCGCTCGATGCGGAACGGGACCAACTTCGCAATTTAAAGTAGCTGATCTGCAGATGCAAAATTTCGCATGCGAAACATTTTAATATCAATAATGATATTGAAATGTGCTTGAGGGATAATGTGTGTGTTGGGGATGGAAGGCCATCCCCAGTACGTTGGCGTAAAGCCAGTCTCACAGGAGTAGCAGCGTAATGTTGAATCAAAAGTTGTTTCATATCTCCCAGGGCACCAAAGGATGGCTGCCCACAGTAAAGTCCGATATCAAGATCGTCGAGTTGTTAACGCGAGGTTTTACCCTTGTCGACGGCAGACTGTATCCCGATCAAATTTCCGAAATTGAAGCGTTGCTTCCCCTGCGTTACAACGTCAAGGATGTCACCCCTTACAAAACTGACATTATCAGTCACGGCGACCTCTGTTGCCGAATGGTCAAAATTACCCGTATATCCCTGCTAGAAAGCTACCGTAAAGTGCAGGTGAAGGCGGATAGCATCGCCCATTTTATCGAGACGTACGGTAAACCAGCCCACTTCTCCCATCGTGGGTACGAATATCTGGGGCAGGAAATCGAGAGGCTGACAATGGAGCTCGCCGAGCAAGGCTATGCCCTGATCAGTGCATGTGACTCTAAAACGGAAAGCGTTGTCGCCTACATCGCGTAATTTCGCATGCGAAATTCCATGACTGCTGGAAGGCCGGTAGTCATTTCAAAACCAGCTCACAGGAGCAACCATGAAAAAGTATTTTGATATTCCGGCAACCGTTGGTACCCAAGGCGGCATCCGCCAGTTTTCAGTGACCCTCCCGATGCGGGTTCTGGAACATATTATCGCGATAGACGATTCTGGCAATACTATGGAGCGATCACAGCGCCCAGTGAATCATGCGCGTACATCCCGCATTTTCGATTATGTGTACGATAACGTCGACGACAAAACACCCTACATACTGCCGACCCTGTCGGGTAATCTCGAAGGTGAAGTGGCCTTTACGCAGTTCGAAGGGCATACCAGTGTGGGAATGTTACGCATTTATCGTGGAGCCGATATCAAGTTCTTTGATGGGCAACACCGGGCAACAAGTATCCAGCGTGTAGCGAGCACATTAAAATCGTTCAACGATACCATCACCCAGCTGTTGACCGACAACATCGATCTGCTTACACGACAACAGTTCTTTTCCGATATCAACTATAACGCCGTTAAGCCGTCTGCAGCCCAAAACAAAGCCTATGACAAGCGTGATGCCAGGAACACGCTAGCCGCGTATGTTGCCGCTGATTGTTATCCATTCAAAAGCTGCCTCGACTATGAAAAAAATGTCGTTACAGGTTCAAACCCCAACATTTTCAGCTTTAAGACGCTCTATGATTGCCTGGTAAAAATGTTCAAACTCAATGAAAAAAGCGAGATCACAGAGCAGATGAAAAGTGATGCCGTGCTCTTGATGTCGGCCTGGAGTAAAAAAATGCACTGGTCAATTATCGGGGGATGGACGTCATCAAATGCCCCTGCCTATCGACAGAAATACCTGGGCACGCATGCCGTCATGGTCGTAGCGATCGGGGTGGCAACTCGGTACTTACTGGATACCCGTTCAGTCGAAGAAGCGGTGGCGGTGATAACGGAAGCTGAGTTCCATTACGAAAAGCAGTTTGGCTTTGAAGACTGGGAACGGCGGTGTGTCGAGGTAGATACCTGGAAAATTAAGTGCGATGCCCGCGCGATAAAGCTGAGTGCCAGTTTGCTTCTACAGATGCTCAATGTGGTTTTTCCCGATGACCTCAAACAGCTTGAAGCAGATACGTTTGGTATTGATCCTGCCACGCTGAGAACCAGTGAGAAGCCAGAAGCCTATGCCTTTGATGAGGATAAAAGGTTGGAGCCACCCCTCGATACTGATGGCTGGCTGACGTTGCTGAATGAGCATCTTGCACCTCAGTTAAAAAAGGAGTTCATCACTAACATTGGTATTCGATCCGTGGCCAGCACGTTGAGCACTTTGGAAAGTGAGATCATTTTGAAATGCACCCGTGCCGACTTGATCGACGATTTAAAAACGGTTGCTGACATGAGTAGCAGTGAACTCAAATTCCTTTGGGATAAGAAGGCTACAAAGGTGTGGATGCGCCGGTTGACGCCTAACGATGTGGCAAGCGATCCTGCAGAAACTGACAGCAACGACTGACTTTCGCATGCGAAATTATGCTGTCGGAAATCGGTGAGAAAGAGGATGTTTTTTTGAATATCTTTATTGATATTAATAGAGCGTCCTGATAGATTGGTAAGTGTCAGGTGGGAGGCCACCTGATACTTCGGCGTAAAGCCTGGCTCATAGGAGATTGAACATGCAACACAATGCCATAGTTGGCCGTTTACTGACACAACCGCAACTGATCCAACGTGATGATACCCAATACAGCTTGTTTACTGTCGCAGAGCTGCGCAATCGTGGTGACCAGCAAACGAAGTTGGAATTCATTGCTTATGACAATGTTGCTGAACGCATCGCGGATCGGTACCTGGTAGGTGACACAATGTCGGTTGATTTTATTATCAAGAACTCAAAGTACGAGAAAGACGGCACAGACATACATGGCTATTCTTTCGTGGCCATCAATGCTGAATACATCGCGCCTGGTAAGAAACGAAGAGAGCTAAATAACAATCAGGCTCCGCACCAGTAACGATTTTATCTGTTTTCGCATGCGAAATGTTTTTGAAGAGGACGCAAAGATGGCTGCAAAAGTAATTGTAATTTGTTCACAAAAGGGCGGGATCGGAAAAACATTTTCCACTACCGAAATTTCCTCTGAGCTGCAGGCTCGCAATAAGCGTACATGCGCGATAGATGGCGACTGGATGAGTGCGTTAACGTCACGCCAGTTTCCTGACGGTTTGCCGCCAGAGATTGATAAAAATCCGCAAGGCCGTACATTCACGCCAGGGGAAGCACACGTTTCACGTATGTACGCAGGTCCAGATACGCCATTTACCCCTCTCACATTGCCGGACGGGCGGGGATTTATGGGGGCAACTGATGATCTCAATGACGTGAATAACCGCCATGCAGACTGTGCATTTGACTTCAAAGAGCGATTTGAGGTGCTGAAGGAAGCTTACGATTACATCATCATCGATTCATCACCGGTATGGTCAAACTTGTTGTTGGCCAATCATATTGTCGCTGACTTCCTGCTGATCCCCACTGTGCTGGAGAAAAGTTCTCGGCTTGGCGTTGAAAAACACATTAATTCGTTCAAGAAAATCAAAGAGCGTTACAACCCGGGCTTGAAGCTTCTTGGGGTGTTTGTCACTCAGGCAACTGTGGCTAACTATAAAAAGCCGATGCTTGAAGGGCGCTATGCGCAGGTTGATACCGCCAACCTCGAAATGCTGATGGAGATACTTGAAGAGCAGGGGTTTAGCAAAGAGCATTTATTGGAAGTGATGCCGTTTGTCGCAACCAAAGTACGTGAAGCGATCGAGCTTAATACCACGATAAAAGAGCATGACCCTAAGAGTCCACTCGTGACCAGTTATGATCGCCTGGTTGATACCATCATTGCACGGACTGGAGGCTAAACATGGCCAAGGGATTTAGAAATCAGTTGCAGAAGCAAAAGGATCAACGGCAGCAGGCCGCCTCCATGCCGGAGGCGGCGCCAGCATCCGGTTTGCAAGAACGTGAGGTGATGTTGCCAACGGAGCAGTTGAACCACCGGGTGCTGCAAGATGTGTCGCGTGCTGAGTTAGAACCGAATGGCCAGATCATTCGTGTGCCGATCAATGAAGTTTACGCGGTTAAACAGGTCCGTCCGGAGGAAGACTTTGAAGCGGCTACGATAGAAGGCATGGCCAGTAGTTTCGACGAAGTCGGGATCCTTTCACCCCCACGTTGTTATCCCCGTGACAAGCGAGGTTATCGGATTTTATTTGGGGAAACTCGATGGCGGTCTGAAAAACAACGGGGCGAGAAGTATATCGATATTTATGTCGGCCCCCCGCCGAAAGATGACCGAGAACGGATCATCTCTCAATTGAGTGAAAATATTCACCAGTCCGGGCTTAAGCCTTTAGCGACAGCGAACAACATGCTTGAGCTGAAAACGACCTGGAACATGTCACAGGCAGAAATCGCCAAGGTGCTTGGCAAGCCGCAGACATATGTCAGCAAGCACATGCGCTTGCTGGATGCGCCGGAAGTGGTGAAGTCCTTATTGAAAGATAAGGTCACCAAAGATCTCGATATGGTTTATACCCTCAGCCAAATCAGCGATATCAACCCGGACAGGGCTGAAAAAATGGTTGAGCTACTACGCGATGGAAAGTTGACTCGCGGGAGTGCCATTAAAGAGCTGAACTTGCTGAAAGGAAAACCGGCTGTTCCGCCAAAATCTACAGAGCAGAACGACCAAGATTCGGGAGAGACTGTCGGGGTTCCAGCGGGTACATCTGAGCCAGCAAAGGCTGCTATCGATAATCCAGGAACGAACGATAACCAACCAGAGACGGCCGAGAGCAATGCACCTGAAAAGGATGATCTGCCTGGCACAGCTGGGGAACCCGTTGTGTCGAGCAGGCCAGCTACCGGTAACGCAGATGGGGATGAACAACAACCCGAAAGCGTCAAACGTGATGACCCTACAGGAGAGGAACAAATAGTTCCTCGGCAAGCAGCTGCTCTTGCTGCTGCGCCGACAGTAACGCCTGCAGTAACGACCCGACGCATCGTGGTCATGGTTGACGGGGAAGAGGGGTATCTGGTCACGGATAAAACGCCGGACGAATTTGGTTTGGTCTGGATCAAATTCAAAATCGGAGAGGTTTGTATCGAGGCGAAAGATGTGACGGTCCTGGGGATTAAAGAGGTCTAAATGATTACGACACTCTTCGCGCAACTGGCAGACGCATTCTTGCCAAGCATTGTGAAAACATGGGTGATGACCACAGAACTGACGTCTGCACAAGCTGCAGACGTTCTGGTCAATACAGCCATAAAAAACGGCTTTCTGCGTGACCGTGAAAAGCCCCTGACAGGATCGGCAATCAATGAATGGGGGATTCGCAAAAGCGTACCCCGTTGGGCGATGCAGGCTGCATTGTCTATGCTGCTGGAAAACGGGTGGGTACCTAAAGCACATGCGGAATGGGCCGGGTTCGCTTCAATCTTCACGTTATCAATTAAAACAAACGACTGTGATTTGTTGTTGAGTTTGTTGCCAGCTGGTTTCGATCGCGATGTTGCGGCAGGCTGGCTTTGCGCAGCCCTGGAAAATGACGCCCACTATCGTGCGCGTAAAAAGAGGGTCTCAACATGACATTCTTAGAGCTGGATCGTATTTTGAAAGATACCGGCAGGAATGGCTATGCGGCGTCGATGCTGGCCTGTTTGTTGGATGCTTTCGATAGCGGGGAAACGCTCTTGGGAAAAGAGAAGGTGGCATCAATCATCGGTATCACGAATACCAACGTTGCCGCCGTTGCCCGACGTTTCGCTGAGTCAGGTGTGATTGAAATCCTGTATTGTGATAAAAGGGCAGAACACCTTACATACTCGACGATATCGAATGGCCGGTGGTCGACACCGTACTATCAGCTGACATCAGTAATTTTGAGCCTGTATCGCCGAACGTAAAGTTTCGCATGCGAAAATTCAATTTAAGGAAAAATGACCGGTGAGCCATAAAATGAAAATGATGCTTGATGGTTAGGAATCTGGATCGCGTTTTTTCGGAGCGACTGACCATGAACATCGGCGTACAACAGCCCCTGATGACGCGGGGCAGCGCATATTGATAGATGAAAATAACCATTACGGTGGATTTTTAATCTAAAACCTGTTTTTCAGGCACACTGATCCAGAGTCGGTGCCTGAAGCCATCGTTTTTTCGCCATCTGATGCAGTCTGTTGGAGAGCATTTTTGTCGCGTGTTCACCCGCTATGGCACCGGCAAAACGCAGTCGACCTTTGCACTAGATGCATTGGTAAGGGGCGGTGCCCAAGAAGCCCTTCATCAGTACCGCGAAACCGGGCCGTTTTGGTTTCTCCCGTACGGTCATTTCCAGCGCATCGTAAACCTTCGGCAGCAGCGCGCCGCGCTTGCGGTTGGCCAAAAAACCGTAATACCGCACCATTTTAAAATGCCGCGCCGGAATATGGCTGACGTACCGCTGCAACATCTCCCCCTGGCTGATTTTCTGGCGTTTGTGTTGCTGTGTGCGGTGGTCGTAATACTGATGCACCACGGCACCGCCGCGATAGTGGCGCAGCTGAGAAGCGGCCACCGGCGGGCGCTTCAGATAACGGCCGAGGTATTTCACGCTGCGCCAGGCGCCGCGAGTCTTTTTGGCAAAATGCACTTTCCAGGCGCGGCGATATTGGGCATGCAGATAACGGTGCCACCGGTCTTCGTTACGGATATGACCGAGGCCCGGCAGGCCGCCGGGGTTGATTTGCGCGTAGTTGTCGCGCAGCAGGTAAACCACGGCGTTGTGCCAGATTTGCTCTACCTCTTTCTTTTTAAAGAACAGCTGCCGCCAGGTGCTGTGTTTTATGTCGAGGCCGCCGCGGGTAACGGAGACGTGGATATGCGGATGCTGATTGAGCTGCCGGCCGTAGGTGTGGAGCGCACAGAAGATCCCCACTTCGATACCCTGTTGGCGTGCCCAGCGGAGCATGGCGCGGGTGGCACAGCGGAACAGGTCGTTGAGCAGGGGCCAGTTGTTGTTGAAGAACGGCCACAGCAGATGCGGCATAGTGAAGGTGATGTGTTGCCAGTCGCTGTCGGGCAGGATGTGCTGCTTTTTGTCACCCTCGATTCAATAGATGTGGAGTATGTACCCAGCATAAAAAATGTAAGGAGCGCGGCAGACAATTTATATGCTACCCAGCCACTGGAGAACTACACAGGTTTAATAAAACCCCAGAAGGTTATCAATGCTGAGCGCATACGTTCTCAACGTCGGGGTGTGATACGGGTACTGCTTTCACTCATCATGCAGGAAAACACGCAAAGCAATATCATTCGTAAACTTAATTCCCATACTCGCTATGCCAGGTTAAAATCAGCATTATTTGAATACAATGCTATTTTTAAAAGCAAGCATGTCCTTAACCTGATTGATAATATGCAACTCAGGAAAGCCATACGAAGCGCCAGAAACCGTACCGAGGCTTATCACCAGCTTCAGAGTAATATAAGAAAAACGTATCACGGCGTATTCCAGGGAAAAAGGATCGTTGAAAATCGCATAAGTGCCCATGCAGCAAGGTTAATTGCAAATTGTATTATTGCTTACAATGGTATGATCCTGAATTCGGTATATGAACGAATGGTAGCCAGTGGTGTATCTCAGGAGATTATTAATGAGTTTACGCGAATATCACCAATAGCCTGGAGCCACATGCTGCTTACTGGTCGCTACAACTTCAGGAAAAGTAACGGGGAACTTGATGTTGACGCCATATCGTTGATACTGGAGGCACACGTGAAACAACATTTTTGGCACGATAAGTGAACCCGTACTCGTCATTTTCGGGGGTTCTTCCAGTGCGCTGGGCAAAGCTGCACTGATCTTGTAGGTGAAAGTCCTGCCGTAGAAAGGACAAGCCAGACCACTACGTAGCGAGTCTTGCGTTTCCGGCGGTAACAAAGGAGACGAAGCGTAGACAGCGAAACATTCGAGCCGAAACCAAATGGTGAACGTGATAGCTCCGAAATCCCTCTGATAGTGATGTGCCGATGGTCTTGGAAAACCAGCAGGCAACAGCTTCGGAATGGTCATACTGGCAAATATCCATTCAGAAGCACACACCGGAGCCGCGGGCGTCGGCGAGCTTGTAGAGAACAGTGCGGAACCCAGGAGATCCTGATACTTCTCAATGGAATGAGTATGTTAGGCACAAGTGCCAAACACAAGGCCTGATAAATGAGTACCAGGAAGTCGGAGTCAGTCATAGTAGCGTAGAAACGAGTAATGACCGTGGAGCGAAGGACTGGCAGATAGATCGAGCGTGAGAGGGAAACAATGACCGTACTCAGCAACGACGGAATAGCATGGTTAACAAAACTTGAGCGCATAGGCGAGAAATCGGCATGTAACAAACAGCAATTGTTCAACAATTTAGGTCATTTGCTCAGTAGTGACATGCTGAAAGGGCAATTCCAGCGGCTGGATGGGAGTAAAGCCGTTGGTATTGATCGCGTGACAAAGGCCGCCTACGGAGAGCAGATTGACGAGAATATCAATAGTCTTATCTTGCGTATCCGCCGGGGAACATATCACCCCAAGGCCGCCAGAATAACGGAAATACCGAAAGAGGATGGCAGCAAACGGCCGTTAGCCATTTCTTGTCTGGAAGATAAGCTGGTACAGCTTGCTGTCAGCGATATTCTTAGCAGGATCTACGAACCGCTGTTTATGCCCTGCTCATACGGTTTTCGACCGGGTTTAAATTGTCATGCAGCATTGAAGGCTCTGCAACAGCAGACGTTTCGCAACTGGAATGGTGCCGTTGTAGAAATCGATATCCGTAAGTATTTCAATATGATCCCACACCGGGAACTGATGGAATTACTTCGGAAGAAAATATCAGACCGTCGTTTTCTCAGACTGATCGAGGTACTGATAACGGCACCAGTAATAATCGGTAAACAAACATTCAGCAATGAGCGAGGGTGCCCACAAGGAGGCTTATGTTCAGCTGAACATAAGCCTCCTTATGAACAGCGCTGGATTATGCACAGTGCTTGCCTGTAGGTGGCGATTTTGCAGGGGGATGCATAAAATCGCGGCACATAATCACCGATGATGCTGATCACCTGGCCCGGCATAACGTGGGGCCTGTGATTGGAGATAGCGGTGATGGTAACTTTATCTGCATTAATTTCTGACCTGGATCGCGAGTTGCTGCGTCTGGGGTATAAAGAGTCGACGATGACCTGGTATCGCCAGTGTTGGCGTCGCCTGGAGGGATATTTTTCGGATCGGGGCGTTGAGGAGTTCAACCTGGAGATCGCAATGGCGTGGGTTGACACCGCCTGTGATTTTTTCGCGAAGGAACAGACCAGCACGCTCAAACAGACTGACGTCTATTTGTTTCGGGTCGCCCAGATGCTCGGAGACTTTGTGGCTCACGGTGCTGTGTTGCGTCGCTATGATCGCCGGGCCGATAAGCTCACAGCCAATCAGGCCGAACTGATCGGTAAATTCCAGGCCGGGCTACGTGCCGAGGGTTGTGCAGTTTCGACGGTGCGCACGTACGGAACGCTGGCCGGAGAGTTTCTTTCGTTTGTAGACGCGCGCGGCCGGCTTGCTGAATGTGATGCCAGAACAGTCGAGGCATTTGTCGCTACCTTGTCCGGATACCAGGCAAAGACGGTCGAACAAAAACTGTGCGCGGTCCGCTCTTTTCTCAGATACGCAGGTTGCCAGGGACAAGTCAGTGCCGATGTATTGAAGGCTGTCCCGCCGGTGAAGTCCAGCAAGCACGCCAGAGTTCCATCGGTGTGGGACGCCGCCGATGTGGCCAGGATTCTGGAAGCTATCGACCGGGGTAATCCCTGTGGCAAAAGGGACTACGCGATCATTATACTGGTCACACGGCTCGGTCTGCGTAGCATCGACGTCAAGCGTCTGGAACTGGATGATTTCGACTGGCCGGGCAATCGGCTCTGGGTGAGGCAAGCCAAGACCGGGCACCGAATACAACTGCCGCTATTGAAAGACGTTGGCTGGGCGATAATCGACTACATCCGTCATGGGCGACCGTCCACCGATTATCGGCAAGTGTTCCTGCGCCATACCACCCCGGTTGGGCCGTTTTCTGACCAGGATCATCTGCACCAGATCCTGTGCAAGTACGCACGAATGGCCCATGTTGCACTGAGCGACCAGCGTCGTCACGGCATGCATTCGCTACGGCATACGCTGGCGACCCGATTGATGGAAGATGGGACACCGCTCGAACAGATCGCTGACATTCTTGGGCATCAGTCGGTAAGCACGACAGGCGTGTATTTGAAGACGTCTCTGGGGCTGCTGCGTCAGTGTGCGCTCAACCCTGATGCCACATCCGGGGAGGTCCTGTGATGAACGAGCCTCTGACATTGATCGATACCGTCCATGCGATGGTCGCCCAGCAGCGTATGGTCAGTTATAAATATGAAGCTGAGGAAGCGATCCTCTACCGGTTTGTTGCATTCACACGCAGCCAATTTCCCGGACTGGAGACCATCACCGAAGCTTCTGCCAATGCGTGGATCGAGGCGGCTCAAAAGCGAGCGGTCACGCCGTCAACCCTGCTGGGTCTGACTTCGCCGGTGAAGCATCTGGCTCAGTGGCTGATACTCCACGACGTTGCGGCCTATGTGTTACCGACAGGCGTGTTGCGTCGGCCGGCTGCCTACATTCCGCACATTTATTCTGACGCGGAACTGGCAGCCTTCTTCACCCAGACGGATCACTGCCATTACTGCAGCGATGTGCCCCTACGACACCTGGTAATGCCGGTCCTGTTCAGGACTATCTATGCCTGCGGTCTGCGCTGCTCGGAAGCACGTCTGTTGCGCGTTGAGGATGTTGATCTGGCAACAGGGGTCTTGCTGATCCGCGACGCCAAGGGCGGCAAAGACCGTCAGATCCCCGTGTCCGAACCACTACGTATTCGGTTGGCGCACTATCATGCCCAGTTTGACTGGATGGGGCATGAGTGGTTCTTCCCTGGAAGACGCGCTCTCCCCCTGAGGCTTTTGAACGTTTACAATAATTTCCGTCGGTTTCTATGGCAGGCACGCATCAGTCACGGTGGTCGTGGCCACGGACCGCGCGTCCACGATTTTAGACATTCATTTGCGGTTCATAACCTGCGGAAGTGGTTTGCTACCGGCAAGGATGTCGGCGCGATGTTGCCGATCCTGCAGACCTATATGGGGCATTACACCATCGCAGACACCGCCTATTATTTGAGGCTGACCGCCGAGTCGTATCCGCACATTGTCTCGCGACTGGATGAGACGATCGGGCACGTTGTCCCCTCTCTGAAGGGAGGTCTGCACCATGGCAACTGATTTTGCGCTGCTATTGTAGCGGTTCCTTACAAGCCACCTGGCAGGGCTGCGTGGCGCTTCGCCCAACACGGTCGCCTCCTATCGCGACACGTTCAAGCTTCTGATCATCTATTTGCGTGACCAGAAAGCGCTCCCGACAGAGAAGCTCACCCTCAACCATATCGACGTTGGGACGATTACAGGGTTCCTGAACTGGCTTGAGAGCAGCCGCCAGAACAGTGTCTCAACACGGAACCAGCGCCTGGCGGCGATCAGCTCGTTCTACACCTGGATGCAATCGCAGGAGCCCGCACTGATGGCGCGTTGCCAGGACATCATGGCAATCCCGGTAAAAAAGGGAGCTCAATCCTGCGTGCACCACCTGACAGTTGAACAGACGCGATGCTTGCTAAACGCGCCGGATCGCACCACGCGCAATGGCAGACGCGATGCGACAATGCTGGCCACTCTTTACGACACCGGTGCCAGAGTCCAGGAACTGGTTGACCTGACCGTTGGGGACGTCCGTCTGCAAAAGCCCGCGGTTATCACGTTGACGGGAAAGGGTCGCAAGACTCGTCATGTCCCTCTTGGCACCAATACGGCAGCGCTCCTGGCCAACTACCTGACTGAGTTTCGCCTCGATATGCCTGGTCGCGATAGCTATCCGGTATTCTTCAACCAACGACACGCGAAGCTCAGTCGTGGCGGAGTTGCCTGGATCATCGACAAGTACCGAGCGCTCACGGACGCACACGGGCTTGCCCGAGCCAGAATAAGCCCTCATATTCTGAGGCATAGCAAGGCCATGCATCTATATGAGGCTGGTATCCCGCTGCCCTACATCCGGGATATTCTGGGCCATGTGGATCTGTCGACCACGGAGATCTACGCACGGGCTTCCACCGAAGCCAAACGCAAGGCTCTGGAGGCCGCATATGTCGACGTCATCTCCAACGAAATGCCGGAGTGGAGTCAAGATGCGGAACTGCTTGCCTGGCTGACATCTTTATAATCATTGATTATGCGCAGTGTTTACGTGCAGGACCCCAGCAAAAACTGCCCTGCAACCGGGTACAGTGCATAATCCAGCGCTGTTCATAAGGTTCAATCCTGTCGCCGATACTTGCCAATATTTACCTGCATCATGTGATTGATGAGTGGTTCGATGAAATCAGCCACGCAGTGATCCACGGACGTGCGGAGATGGTGAGATATGCCGACGATATGGTATTTACCTTCCAATACCCAAGTGAGGCAAAACGCTTTTATAAAGTGTTGCCTAAACGGCTGAATAAATACGGTCTGGAGCTGCACAGTGACAAATCGCAATTACTATCCGCAGGTCATGTAGCGGCAATGAGAGCCAATCAGTCAGGAGAACGTCTGCAAACGTTTAACTTTCTGGGGTTTACCTGTTACTGGGGGAAAACGCGAAAAGGATACTGGCGACTAAAATTTACCAGTCGAAAAGACCGTTTTGCGGCCAAGCTGAAGGGGTTAAGGGACTTTCTGTGGAAGAACCTGAACACCAACAAGCGGCAAACCCTGAATACCGTTATCAAGGTGGTCAGAGGGTGGATAAATTATCACGGTATCTCAGACAACCAGAGACGGGTTGGACAATTTATTCACCAGAGTCGTCGGATCATCTACAGATGGTTCAACCGTAAAGGTGGGCGTCGCCGACTGACGTGGGAAAAGCTGGGTCTGATCCTGAAAATGCTGGGTTATCCAGCGAAATGGAAAACCCGCTCAATGTTCGATTCTTGCTGAAATTGTGTGGGGACACGGGTCTATCGGGAGCCGGATGCGGTAGTTCCGCAAGTCCGGTTCTGAGGAGGGGCCTACCTGGGTGACTGGGTAGGTCTACTCACCCTGGCCCCCCTCTGAATCGACTTTTTGAGGCGTAACCGCGTTGCACAAACGTTCGTTTATGCGTTGTGGTGAAATAAAGAAAGTTGGCAGTTATCGCAGCTACCCGGTCACTACCCCTACACAGCAGAGCGAGGGCTTGAACTTAGCCAGAAATTGGCAAAAGACGCCTTATCGGTCTATGCCAAACGTCCGACCTATCTGACTGCGATTTCAGAAGGAACTACTCGCTTCGACCTGCACGGACTGCCTGCCGGTGAAATAACCGAAAAGGAGCGGGAATATTCCAGAAAAAAGCTGGACAAGCTGCGGGAAAAAACTGAAGTCGTCGGCAAACCAGACGCACCCGCGCTGTAACTCGCGTTGCTCGAACTCGCAGTACAGCGCCCCGCCCGCCTTTCAGCCGGACGGCGTACCGTTCGCAAGCTCACGCGCCAACTGCGCCCTTCGGGGCGCTTTGTCATATTGGCATCGCCTGGTTGAATTTTTGGG
>NZ_JBOFZA010000034.1:0-8431 GCF_051654945.1 Serratia sp. (in: enterobacteria) | reverse complement strand
GGTTTTAGTTTAAAAACTCAGCAAAGTTGGCATTTTTACGCGTAATCGCTCGGCACTCCCCGCCCTCTGGGAGTATGACACGCTACGATCTATGGTTAGGGATCTCAAAAATGGTCGATTCAATCTCCTAACCATGAACAATAATTTACGGTTCCTCGCTATTTAAATGACACTGATCAATAAATTGTATCATTGATTTAATGTAGGAACTATTTCTAATGTAAAATAATACATGCGGAATGAACGTAAAGGAGGAAATTATGCGAAAAATAACTTCAATGTTAATTATATCAACGACACTGTTATTTACCGCGAGTTCTTTTGCTGTACCTGGAAAACCATACGGAGGACAGCAAGGCTGGGGATCTGGCCCGAGATGTTGTCAGTCTTATGATTGCCCGATGCAGGGGGCTCGCTCAGGCGGATTTCTGTCTACCCTTCCTTACCCCGCCAGGCAGGAATATCACCTGTTGATTGCAGCCGATCATTTTGATAAATCAAAATTCTCCGCTTTTTTTGATAAGTACGAAATGAAAAATAAGGACGCGTTGTTCGAATGGTCGTATCAACATTATGAATGGTTCCATCAGTTACCTTAAGTAAACTGGGCTACCTTAGACTCATTGATTGAGTCTAAGGTGCATGGATAGGGATAGGTTGAAATATCTCTTACCTATTTTGTTTTAGGTGGTTTTAGCCTGCTTGATGGTTAAGAATCTAAAACGCACTTTTTGGGGCTTCTTAACCATAAACCGTAGCGTGACAGATCCGCTGATAGTGCAGACCAACGATATATTATGTATAAAAATACCAGTTTTAATGTGTTTTTAATCTAAAAACATCTTTCAGGCGCACTAATCTAACCCCGGCATCTGAAGCCATCGCTTTTTAGCCAGTCGATGAAATCTGTCAGACAACAGTTTGGTGGTGTGTTCGCCTGCTGAGCGCCGGTAAAATACAACCGATCGCCACACAGAATGCACTGGTACGGGTCGGTGCCTAGGAAGCCTGTCATCAGCACCGCAAACTCCGCTATTAAACAGAGGAGAAGCTTATCACCAACTGAGAAGGGCTATAGTATCAGTGATACAGTAATCAATTCCGTGGCGGCAGCGATTATCAAATAGATCAGTGGAATGATTGTGCTAGGCTGATTGCGAACTGCATTATTTACTACAATGCTGCAATTTTATCAGGATTAGTGGAAAAATTTGAATAGACGGATAATAAAGAGGCTATTGATATGTTAGCTAATTTAGCTCCTGTAGTCTTGGGACATATTCTGTTAGGTGGAAATT
Organism: Serratia sp. (in: enterobacteria); assembly: GCF_051654945.1. Classification (GTDB taxonomy): domain Bacteria; phylum Pseudomonadota; class Gammaproteobacteria; order Enterobacterales; family Enterobacteriaceae; genus Chania. The sequence goes on along the minus strand of NZ_JBOFZA010000034.1, from coordinate 7,133 downwards.
ATTCCTTTGAGAAGCAAGCGGTAATCACTGATCTAGTTGGTATCTTGGAAAACGTAGATCCATCTAGTGATAAATAGGACGAATAATTTTAAAGTTTAACCTTATGATAATAAATGATTTTTAGACATGATGTGGGACATTTCCGGGGAAATGTGCGCGGAACCCTATATAGGAGGATTGATTACAATTTGTAAATCGCATTACATCACAAAACAGCAGGCTGTAGACTTCAGCCAGTCCTTTGCAGACAAGGTGGTACGAAGTACCGCAATCCAAGTCGATAGATGAAATTGCCAGTAAAATAGCTGAGTTGATCAGATTGCGTGCGTAGAAGGCTGTAATTTAAATAAGTCAGGTAATTCTCGGGAAGAACCGGGATTACCTGACTTATTTAAATTACAACAATGAGTTAAATTATTATTGTGGTTTTTTACATGACTGTCCTTCGACCCTCGAATACTTGTCTTTAGATGCGCGTAGCGCATGTAAGGCGGTATGATGTTGTTTTATATGACTCTGTAGTTAAACCGCCGAGGCCCGGCGTAAGCCGGTGGAGGATCATTAAAGATCTTGATCCCCCCCTGCGCTGGAAAGCTATGCAGATTAACAGCGATGAAAATGCTGATTTAAGCCCTTTTAACCCCGTTAGCGCGGCATAGCCGCGATGTATCGGGGACTTAGTGCTGGCAGCTTGCTGACAGCGCTTAGGGGGCTGTATGCCTAAATCAGAAGTGATTTTTTATTGAGAGATCATACTTGATGTTTTATTGAGCGATGTATTTAGTACAGACAAAAGAGCTACATAGGCCCCTGGACTATGTGTTTGAAGTGGTTGACCATATTGCCCTCCGGTATCGGTGGGCGCTACTTAGCGTTCAGGCGAAGCCTGGTATTGAGGAGCAGTCGGCTGTGCTGGCTAGCGATTGTAAATGCGTTGAATTGAAATGCAGAGTTATCCACATATACAAGCTTTATTTTTAAAGATCTTTTTAGATCTTTTTTTAAAACCTTTTTAGAAGGTCGCTAGGCCTTGAAGGAAGGGGCTCTCAGCGCCTACAATGTGACAAACTGCCCTGACGGGGTGACAAATCACCCTCAAAATACGTTTATACCGTGACAAATTACCCTCAAGGCTGTGACAAATTGCCCTCGAATTATCTCTTAAATCACAGTGTTATTGACAGCTCCCCCACATCCGTGACAACATCATTAACTGTCACTGTTCATAGTCGAGGGCGCGATGAACATCTTATCCGGAATGAAGGCAAAACCCCGTAAAGTTGGACAGCGTATCGTTCAATCTAATGAGTTGACTGAAGCCGCGTATAGCTTGTCTCGCGACCAAAAACGAATGCTCTATTTGTTTGTCGACCAGATCCGTAAACACGATGCTTTCAATAACATAGAGCAACACAACGGCATATGTGAAATATCGGTATCGGATTATGCAAAAATTTACGGTTTAACGTCTGCCGAAGCGAGCAAAGATATTCGTAACGCTCTGAAGAACTTTGTGGGTAAAGAGGTTGTTTTCTACCGCCCCGAGGATGACTTAGGTGATGAGAAGGCCAACGACTCTTACCCTTGGTTCATTAAACGTTCTCAGAGTCCTGCGAGAGGCCTCTATAGCGTTCATTTGAATCCTTACCTTATCCCATTCTTTATTGGTCTGCAGAATCGTTTTACTCAATTCCGTCTGGGGGAAACGAAAGAAATTACAAGCCCTTATGCAATGCGACTCTACGAATCACTCTGCCAATATCGGCGTGCTGACGGCACCGGCACAGCAATTCTAGGAATTGGCTGGATGATTGAGCGCTATCAACTGCCGCAAAGTTATACTCGCATGCCTGATTTTCGCCGCCGATTCTTAAATCCTATTGTAGATGAAATCAATGCAAGAACGCCAATGAGCATTGATTATATTGAGAAAAAGTCAGGCAGAGCTACAACACATATTGTTTTCTCTTTTGTTGAAGTGTGACAAGTCGCCCTCGATACTACGGTTTATCCGTGACAATGCACCCTCACTATTTCCATAACCGTGACAACTAGCCCTCAGTGACGGTTCTAGACTTCATAATAGTGACAAATTGCCCTCTGGAACCCCCTTATTCTAACCCGCCCCTCTCTTGAGAGGGCGCATTGTCACAGTTCCCAGGCTTTGCTCCTCGCTCTGAGGGCTAGTTGTCACAGTTATCGAGCTGCAACATACGGCGAAGGGCTATTTGTCACAGGTCTTTGGCTAATAAATTTGATTAGATGAGGGCAGATTGTCACTCTTCCCCGTTATGCGGATACCCATGGAGGTGACAACAGCGTATTTGATGGGTGTCGCCAGACGCTTCATCGATAACCTGCTGCGCCACAATCGCGAGAACCAGGAGCTCCCGTTATCGCGTCAGAGCGAACAACACTCTCCGACCTCGCTGGAGCATGAAAACCTGCGCGGTCCAGGCTACTACCACTAACTGGCAAACAGAGGAACGAACGGCATGAGCGATAACTTGTTAAAGAAGTTGACCCAACTGAAGCTCCCGGCCATGGCCGGGAGCCTAATCCGCCAGCGAGAAATACCGCAGACCTACGGCGAGTTGTCGTTCGAGGAACGTCTGATGCAGCTGGCAGATGACGAACTCCTGAACAGGGAAAACGGTCGGGTGGCCCGTCAGAGGAAGAGTGCGAACCTGAAATACCAGGAGCGCCGGAGGGGCTGGCCGAAGCTGACAAGGAAAACATCTTTGATTACATTGCGCAAGACACCCCCCGTGTGGCACTTGAACTGGATGAGGTTTTCAAAGCCAAGGTTGAGATCGCAGCACGGTAATAGTGTTGTGTGTCCTCCATGTAGCACAGTAATGGCCACCAACCAAGTGACACAATTTCTGGCGATTCCAGCGTAAAAACTCTTCTTTTCGAGGTTTGTCCACTCTACTCTTATAGAAAATAATGGAGACACCAAAGGTTAGGTGTGAGTGGGTGAAAATAGCATATGGATGTTGTAACTAATTATCTCTTTTATTAAAGGCCGGAGGTGGTTGCACCCAGCCCAGACACCGGATGACAGAGATCAGACAGACGTAATCTATGCGGAGATTTACAGCAGAGCATGGTTCACAAATCTGACAGCGATGAATTATCGGCACTGCGGGCAGAAAATGCCCGGTTGATTTCGCTACTTGAAGCCAATGGGATTGAGTGGCAACTTAAGCAGCAGGTTCCGGTGCAAAAATTATCAACCTTATCCATTGACGATAAGGTTGTGCTGTTTCGGCGACTGTTTCAGGGGCGGGACGATGTATGGGCCCTGCGATGGAAAAGTAAAACCAGCGGTAAATCGGGCTATTCTCCCGCCTGCGCCAACGAGTGCCAGTCGGGTATATGCGGTAAACCCCGGATAAAATGTGGAGACTGCGCTCACCGCCAGCTTATTCCTGTATCGGATCCCGTTATCTACCGGCATCTGGCAGGTGAACATACCATTGGTGTATATCCTTTGCTGGAAGACGACTTCTGTTATTTTCTGGCCGTTGATTTTGACGAAGCTGAATGGCAGGCCGATGCGTTAGCGTTCATGCAATCCTGCGATGAACTTGGTGTGCCAGCAGCACTGGAGGTATCAAGGTCACGTCAGGGCGCTCATATCTGGGTATTTTTTGCGTCCCGCGTTCTAGCCCGGGATGCCCGCCGTCTGGGGACGGCTATTATCAGTCATACCTGTAGCCGGACCCGACAGTTCCAGCTGGGCTCTTATGATCGGTTGTTTCCTAATCAGGATATTATGCCAAAAGGTGGATTCGGTAACCTGATTGCTCTGCCCCTGCAAAAAGGGCCGCGAGAGTCGGGTGGGAGTATTTTTGTTGATGCCGCCCTCCGGCCTTATACTGACCAGTGGGCTTTCCTGGCATCGGTGATACCGATGAACGCGCATGATATTGAACCGACGATATTACGGGCTACCGGAAATACTCACCCTCTGGATGTGACCTTTATCAACGAAGAAGATTTGGCCACACCATGGAAACCTGAAAAATCATCAGGTACCGGACTGAACATTTCTTTGCCGGATCCTCTGAAGATCACGCTTGCAAACCTGATCTACTTCGAAAAAGTACAATTACCTCAAGCGCTGGCCAACCGACTGATCCGGCTGGCAGCATTTCAGACCCCTGAATTTTATAAAGCCCAGGCCATGCGTATGTCGGTCTGGGATAAGCCCCGTGTGATAGGCTGTGCTGAGAATTATCCTCAGCACATTGCTTTGCCCCGCGGGTGTCTGGATAGCGCGTTGTCTTTACTGAACGACAACGGCATTGCCAGTGAGATAATCGATGAACGATTTGCAGGTACAGCATGTGATGTGACCTTCCTGGGAAAACTGAGGCCAGATCAGGAAGCTGCAGTCAATATCCAGGCATGGAGAGGTGGACCCGCTGGTCAGGAATTATGGGCAAATCATCGTTGATGAGTGTCATCATATTGGCGCGGTTTCTTTCAATGCGATACTGAAAGAGGCAAATGCCAGATATGTGCTTGGTCTGACCGCAACACCGGTTCGAGGGGATGGTTTGCACCCCATCATATTTATGCACTGTGGACCTATTCGTCATACGTAAGCGGCTCATTTAGACCGTCTGTCGATATCTCTCCGGTTCAGGGAAAATAATGTCCATCATTCAATAATGGACATTATACCTGTGAAATACCGGACCTTACTCCTTGATGCACTGCACTTACATCTTGATGTGCACATACCCAGAGCCGAAGTCGGCCGTCGGCTTGGCATCCCCAAAAGCACCCTCTACGATCTCTTTGTTCGCTTCAGAAAACAGGGGATTAGCTGGCCGTTGCCTGATGGCATCACCTTCGCAAAGCTCGAAGCCCTACTTTATCCTGCGCGGACCACAACGGTCAGGCCTGAGGCATCTACCTCCCCTGAGCCTGTTTCGCTGGAAAAGCCCGCTGTACGTAAACGGCCTCGCAGGCCAAACTTTCCACGTGATTTTAAGATCACCCTGGCAGAAAAGTCGCTTCAGCCTGGCACCAATGTGGCGCAACTGGCGCGTGAACACGATATCAACGACAACCTGTTGTTCAACTGGCGTAACCTTTACAGACGTGGGCTTCTGCGCCCACAGGGTGATGGCCCATTACTCCTGCCCGTCACACTGACTGAACCCACTACGGCAGTTGAACAACCGCCCCCGGCTATAGCACCACCTTCAGTCGGAGAACCCTGCTGCGAGTTGGATCTTCCCTCTGGAATACTGCGTATCCGCGGGAGTCTGACCCCAGAGCTTCTGCACATGTTGATCAGTGAAATGAAGGCCGGTGCACAATGAGCATGTTGCCAGTGGGAACACGTATCTGGATCGTGGCCGGGGTCACCGATATGCGCAACGGGTTCAACGGTCTGGCATCTAAAGTACAGAATATGCTAAAAGATAACCCGTTCTCCGGGCAGGTTTTTATCTTCCGCGGCCGCCGGGGTGACATGATTAAAGTCTTGTGGGCTGATGCTGACGGCCTGTGCCTGTTCATCAAACGGCTGGAGCGTGGGCGCTTCGTCTGGCCAGTGACCCGTGATGGAAAAGTTTATCTGACACCCGCCCAGTTATCCATGCTGCTGGAAGGCATAAACTGGAAACACCCGCAGCGGATGGAACGGCCTGGCCTACGGATATAACCTGCTGTAAAGTAGGAATATGGCTCGTTCACTCGTCGACGAAAATGCCCGACTTAGGGCGCTGCTGGACGCTCAGCAGCAAAGCCTTCGCCAGATGGCGGAGTATAACCGGCTGCTCTCACAGCGGGTGGCGGCTTACGCCAGCGAAATCAACCGGCTGAAAGCCCTGGTCGTCAAACTGCAGCGTATGCAGTTCGGCAAAAGCTCTGAAAAGCGGCGCCAGAAAACGGAACGCCAGGTGTGTGAGGCGCAGGAGCGTATCAACGCTCTGCAGGAAGAGATGGCGGAAGTGCTGGGCGAACAGCATGACCCGGTTATGCCACAGCCGCTGCGCCAGTCTTCGGCCCGCAAACCGTTGCCGGCATCACTCCAGCGTGAATCCCGCACGCTGCCGCCAGCGGAAATCACCTGTCCGGCGTGTGGTGGTGGCCTGAGTCCGCTCGGCTGCGATGTCTCGGAACAGTTGGAGCTCATCAGCAGCGCTTTTAAGGTCATCGAAACACAGCGGCCAAAACTGGCCTGCTGCTTGTGTGACCACATCGTTCAGGCTTCCATGCCGTCAAAACCCATTGAACGCAGCTACGCTGGCCCCGGTCTGCTGGCGCGCATCGTCACGGCGAAGTTCGCAGAACATACGCCTCACTATCGCCAGTCGGAGATATACCGTCGTCAGGGTGTAGAGCTGAGCCGTGCCACGCTGGGGCGTTGGTCCGGTGCGGTGAGCGAACTGTTGGAGCCGCTCTGGGATCTGCAGCGCCAGTATGTGCTGATGCCGGGAAAGGTGCATACCGACGACATCCCGGTGCCGGTACAGGAGCCGGGGAGCGGTAAAACGCGGACCGCCCGGTTGTGGGTGTACGTGCGGGATGATCGCAACGCAGGTTCGCCGATGCCACCGGCCGTGTGGTTCGCGTACTCACCGGACCGCAAGGGTGTTCATCCACAACAACATCTTGCCGAGTACAGCGGTATCCTGCAGGCCGATGCGTATGGGGGTTACAATGCGCTGTACGAAGACGGATGCATCACCGAAGCGGCATGTATGGCTCACGCCCGTCGAAAAATCCACGACGTCCACGTCCGCATCCCGACAGACACCACAACCGAAGCACTGAAGCGGATCGGTGAACTGTACGCCATCGAAGCGGAGATACGCGGCAGCCCGGCAGACGAAAGGCTGGCGGCCAGAAAAGCCAGAGCCCTCCCGCGGATGCAATCGTTGTATGACTGGATACAGGGGCAGATGAAGGTACTGTCACGGCACTCAGATACGGCAAAAGCGTTCGCGTACCTGCTAAAACAGTGGGATGCGCTGAATCTGTACTGCAGTAACGGCTGGGCGGAGATCGACAACAACATCGCGGAAAACGCCCTGCGCGGTGTGGCTCTGGGCCGGAAAAACTGGTTGTTCGCAGGCTCAGACGAAGGTGGGGAGCGAGCAGCGATA
>NZ_JBOFZA010000033.1:0-13840 GCF_051654945.1 Serratia sp. (in: enterobacteria) | reverse complement strand
ATCTATCCGCCACATTTACATTGATTGTTTAATACGTAATCCTTTGGACTTCAGTGTGTTTTGCCACCTTGTCCACAATCCCCGCCTGATGTGATTCGTGTTCCTCGGACCAAGAGTTTGCCTCGACCTTCCTTCAGATTCCCCCTCACGGAGGACACCCTTGGTGTTGGCTAATGGTTGGCGATTACACCCCCATAGTGGACTTACACCACCAAGTTGTATGCCATGCCCGGCGAACAAAAAAAGAACCCAAATGGGTTCGTTTACCTGGCAACGTGCTATTTTCACTGGGGCCAGGCCCAGCTATCGTCGCCGCTAAAGTGCTTAACTTCTGTGTTCGGGATGGGAACAGGTGTGTCCACTTCGCCATCATCACCAGATCAAGGGTAATTCCCTCAAAACCAAATAACAGATCCAACTTTTTTTCAATTCCTTTGCGTCTTCTCGAATAATCTCTTGTGATTAAGTCCTCGACCTATTAGTATCAGTCAACTCCACACATCACTGTGCTTCCATATCTGACCTATCAACCTCGTCGTCTTCAAGGGGTCTTACTTCTTTCGAATGGGAAATCTCATCTTGGAGTCGGTTTCGCGCTTAGATGCCTTCAGCGCTTATCCGATCCCTACTTAGCTACCCAGCTATGCATCTGGCGATACAACTGGTGCACCAGCGGTAGGTCCATCCCGGTCCTCTCGTACTAAGGACAGCTCTCCTCAAATTTCCTACGCCCACAACAGATAGGGACCGAACTGTCTCACGACGTTCTGAACCCAGCTCGCGTACCGCTTTAATGGGCGGACAGCCCAACCCTTGGAACCGAATTCAGCTCCAGGATGCGATGAGCCGACATCGAGGTGCCAAACCTCGCCGTCGATGTGAACTCTTGGGCGAGATCAGCCTGTTATCCCCAGGGTAGCTTTTATCCGTTGAGCGACGGCCTTTCCATACAGCACCGCCGGATCACTAATTCCGACTTTCGTCCCTGCTCGACTTGTAAGTCTCGCAGTCAAGCACCCTTCTGCATTTGCACTCTATGATTGATTTCCAACCAATCTGAGGGTACCTTTGAGCGCCTCCGTTACCTTTTAGGAGGCGACCGCCCCAGTCAAACTGCCCACCTGACACGGTCCCTTCACCAGCTTATGGTGACAGGTTAGAATTTCAATCAAACAAGGGTGGTATCCCAACGTTGGCTCCTCGTAAACTGGCGTTCACGTCTCGCTGCCTCCCACCTATCCTGTACATGTTTGATCAAAACTCAATATCAAGCTACAGTAAAGCTCCATGGGGTCTTTCCGTCTAGTTGCGGGTAACCTGCATCTTCACAGGTACTAAGATTTCACCGAGTCTGCTGCCGAGACAGCGCCCAAATCGTTACTCCTTTCGTGCGGGTCAGAACTTACCTGACAAGGAATTTCGCTACCTTAGGACCGTTATAGTTACGGCCGCCGTTCACCGGGGCTTCAATTCAAAGCTTCGCCTTGCGGCTAACCCATCCTCTTAACCTTCCGGCACCGGGCAGGAGTCACCCCCTATACGTCGTCTTGCGACTTTGCAGAGAGCTGTGTTTTAGTTAAACAGTCGCTTGGGCCTCTTCACTGCGGCTCTTTCGAGCACCCCTTCTCGCTAACTTACGGGGTCATTTTGCCGAGTTCCTTGGCAACAGTTCTCTCGCTCACCTCAGGATTCTCTCCTTGCCCACCTGTGTCGGTTTTGGTACGGGCCGCGTTGAGATTAACACTAGAAGCTTTTCTTGGAAGCTGGTATCATGTTCTTCGCTCACATTGCTGCTCACTTACCCATCACGTCTTACATCTGTATGCGGATTTGCCTACATACCTGCTGTTACGCTTAGACCTCAATCCATTAAGAGGCAATCACTAACCTTCTCCGTCACTCCATCATTCTCAAGCGGGTGCAGGAATATCAACCTGCTGTCCATCGACTACGCCTTTCGGCCTCGCCTTAGGTCCCGACTTACTCAGGGCGGACGAACCTTCCCCTGAAAACCTTGGGCTATCGGTGTGTAGGATTCTCACCTACATCTCGCTACTCACACCGGCATTCTCACTTCCATACGCTCCACCACTTCTTACGATATGGCTTCAACGCTGTATGGAACGCTCCCCTACCACTGACATTACTGTCAATCCGCAGTTTCGGTATTATGCTTAGCCCCGGTAAATTTTCGGCGCAGGGTCACTCGACTAGTGAGCTGTTACGCACTCTTTAAAGGATGGCTGCTTCTGAGCCAACCTCCTAGTTGTCTGTGCATCCCCACATCCTTTTCCACTTAGCATAAATTTTGGGACCTTAACTGGCGGTCTGGGCTGTTTCCCTTTTGACCATGGACCTTATCACCCACAGTCTGACTGCCGGACATATTAGCTTGGCATTCGGAGTTTGATTATACTCAGTACCCCGAGATGGGGCCATCGTACATTCAGTGCTCTACCTCCAAGTAACTAATTCCGACGCTAGCCCTAAAGCTATTTCGGGGAGAACCAGCTATATCCAGGTTCGATTGGAATTTCTCCCCTAGCCACAACTCATCCGCTAACTTTTCAACGGTAGTCGGTTCGGTCCTCCATTTAGTATCACCTAAACTTCAACCTGGTCATGGCTAGATCACCTGGTTTCGGGTCTACCGCATCGTACTCGCGCCCTATTAAGACTCGCTTTCGCTTCGGCTCCGTATCTTCTACTTAACCTCGCACGATATGGTAACTCGCCGGTTCATTCTACAAAAGGCACGCCATCACCCTTTAACGGGCTCTGACTTCTTGTAAGCATACGGTTTCAGGATCTATTTCACTCCCCTCCCGGGGTTCTTTTCACCTTTCCCTCACGGTACTGGTTCACTATCGGTCACTAGGTAGTATTTAGCCTTACCGGATGGTCCCGGCTGATTCCGACAAGGTTTCACGTGCCTCGCCGTACTCAGGATTCCACTAGACTGTTTGACGTTTTCGTTTACAGGACTTGCACCTTCTTCGGTTGGCCTTTCAATGCCATTCAACTAACCTCGCACAATATCACGTCGTGGTCCTACTACCCCAACTCAAGAGTTGGTTTGGGCTGTTCCCCTTTCGCTCGCCGCTACTTAGGGAATCACTGTTTTGTTTTCTTTTCCTCCAGGTACTAAGATGTTTCAATTCCCTGGGTTGCTCTCTCTAAAGCTATGTATTCACTTTAGGATAATAGCGCATTACCGCTATTGGATTCCTCCATTCGGATATCCCCGGATCGTTGTGTTCTTACCACTCCCCGAGGCGTTTCGCCGTTTGATGCGTCCTTCTTCAGCTCCTAGTGCCAAGGCATTCACCGTATGCCCTTATTAACTTAATCACTTATTTCTATGTGTTTTTGCTTTCGATATATTTTTTTGCTGAGTTACTGTTTGTTTAAACAATTTTTTTCTCGATTTATCTATAATCAACTATTCGAAAAGACCTCAATATCTCTATCTTTTATGTCTTTTCTGTTATTCGGTTTTCAAAGAACTATCCTGAGAGTTGTCACTCTCAAAACTAAATAGGAAACTCTTTCGTTTGTTTGTGTACTTTCTCCTTAGAAAGGAGGTGATCCATCCCCACGTTCCCGTAGGGATACCTTGTTACGACTTAACCCCAGTCATCGATCCTACCTTCGACGGCTCCCTCCATTACTGGTTAGGCCACCGGCTTCGGGTATTACCAACTCCCGTGGTTTGACGGGCGGTGTGTACAAGGCCCGAGAACGTATTCACCGCGGCATTCTGATCCGCGATTACTAGCGATTCCGACTTCATGAAGTCGAGTTGCAGACTTCAATCCGAACTGAGACGACCTTTATGAGATTCGCTTGCTGTCACCAGCTTGCTGCTCTTTGTAGTCGCCATTGTAGTACGTGTGTAGCCCAGGCCATAAGGGGCATGATGATTTGACGTCATCCCCACCTTCCTCCGGTTTATCACCGGCAGTCTCTTTAGAGTCCCCAACTGAATGATGGTAACTAAAGACAAGGGTTGCGCTCGTTGCGGGACTTAACCCAACATCTCACGACACGAGCTGACGACAACCATGCACCACCTGTATCCACTATAACTATTTCTCTATCTCTAGAGCTTTTAGTGGTATGTCAAGACCTGGTAAGGTTCTTCGCGTTGCTTCGAATTAAACCACATACTCCACCGCTTGTGCGGGCCCCCGTCAATTCCTTTGAGTTTCACACTTGCGTGCATACTCCCCAGGCGGAGAACTTATTGCGTTAACTGCAGCACTGAATTTCTCCAACACTTAGTTCTCATCGTTTACGGCGTGGACTACTAGGGTATCTAATCCTATTTGCTCCCCACGCTTTCGTGCTTGAGCGTCAGTTACAGGCCAGACATCCGCCTTCGCCACTGGTGTTCCTCCATATATCTACGCATTTTACCGCTACACATGGAATTCCAATGTCCTCTCCTGCACTCTAGCCCGACAGTTTCTAAGGCGGGCCGTAGTTGAGCTACGGGCTTTAACCTTAGACTTACCGGGCCGCCTGCGCACCCTTTACGCCCAATAATTCCGGATAACGCTTGCCACCTACGTATTACCGCGGCTGCTGGCACGTAGTTAGCCGTGGCTTTCTGGTAAGGTACCGTCACCTGGTGATCATTCCCTATCACCAGCATTCTTCCCTTACAACAGAGCTTTACAACCCGAAGGCCTTCATCACTCACGCGGCATTGCTCGGTCAGGGTTTCCCCCATTGCCGAAAATTCCCTACTGCTGCCTCCCGTAGGAGTCTGGGCCGTGTCTCAGTCCCAGTGTGGCCGTTCACCCTCTCAGGTCGGCTACGCATCATCGCCTTGGTGAGCCGTTACCTCACCAACTAGCTAATGCGCCGCAGGTCCATCCATATGTGTTGTATCCCAACTTTAATAAAGAGAAGATGCCTTCTCTTTACCTATCCGGTATTAGCTATCGTTTCCAATAGTTATCCCAGTCATATAGGCAGGTTACCTACGTGTTACTCACCCGTTCGCCACTAAGATCGAGTAGCAAGCTACCTTCACTTCGTTCGACTTGCATGTATTAGGCATGCCGCCAGCGTTCATCCTGAGCCAGGATCAAACTCTCCATTTGACTTGCTCATTTATGTTTGTTTCGCGATTATTCGCGAGTAAGTTTATAATTCGAAAGTTTCAATTCATTACTGAATTGATGTTTCCTATTTAGTTTTCAAAGAACAACTGTTACGCTTTGTTTCCTTAGCGCTTGTATATAATACCAATTCTAGCCCAACAAGTCAACAAAAAAAAACGCTTTTTTTCGAAACGTTTTCTCCTCCTTTGTTTCAATTCGTTTTCAATCTATTTACACAAAGTTTTCAATATTTTTACATTCGTGTTTCAAAGTTTCCTTTGCTTTGGTATACTTAAATTATATACATAAAGGAGAAGCCTATGAATACATATGACACCCCACTTTACAATTCTCGATTTGAACACGATAACTGCGGTATTGGTGCCGTTGTTCAGATAGATGGAACCAAAACTCACCAATGTGTTCACGATGCATTACAAATCGTAGAACGCATGCAACATCGTGCTGGAAGTGATGCCGATGAGCAGAGTGGTGATGGTGTTGGTATCTTAACTCAAATTCCACATGCCTACTTTACTAGTTTACATCTACTCTCATTTCAGCTACCCGCTGCCGATGATTATGCTGTGGGGATGTTATTTTTGCCTCAAGATTCGACCAAAGCACAAGCTGCCAAATTCATTTTCGAAGCGAATGTTAAATCTTGTCAGCTCACGCTGCTTGGTTGGCGAGATGTTCCTAGTAATAGTAGCGTTCTTGGCAGCCAGGCAAAAGCTAAAATGCCATTGATTCAACAGGTCTTTATCGCGCGTCCATCCCATGTTTCTAGTGGCAAAGCCTTTGAACAAAAACTCTATCATTTACGACGTCTTTTTGAACACAATCAAAATGATACTTATGTTTGTTCTCTTTCAAGTAAAACGATTGTTTACAAAGGAATGTTTTTAGTAGATCAATTGCGCTCCTTTTACCTTGATTTACAACACCCGCTTTTCACATCAGCCATCGCTTTGGTGCATTCTCGCTTTTCTACCAATACCTTCCCTAGTTGGGAACGTGCGCATCCCAATCGTTTTAGTGTTCATAATGGAGAAATCAATACCATTCAAGGAAATGCCGATCGTATGCTAGCAAGGGAAGAAACGATGCATTCCAAGGTATACACGAAGGCACAACTCGCTACGATATACCCAATTGTAGAGCGTAGCGGAAGTGATTCTGCAATGCTGGATAATACACTTGAATTTTTTACAATGCAAGGAATGCCCCTAGAAAAAGCAGCAATGATTACGATTCCTCAACCGTGGCAACAACAAAAGAATATTTCTAGCGAACTCAAAGACTTTTATGAGTACTATGCAACGATGATGGAACCATGGGATGGTCCTGCTAGTATCTTGTTTTCTGATGGTACCTTGTTTGGTGCGATTCTAGATCGTAATGGTTTGCGTCCCTCTCGATATTATATTACCAAAGATAGCCGCCTCATCTTAGCAAGTGAAGTTGGAGTATTAGAACTAGATCCTGAGGAAGTCATTAAAAAAGAACGATTGCGTCCAGGTAAGATGTTGCTCGTTGACACAGTAAAACAAACAATCATTGAAGACGATGATTTGAAAGCACACTTTGCAAATCAACATAGTTATGGCGAATGGATTGATCAACAACTCTTGCATTTAAAAGATTTACCAATCCCAAATCAAAGTATTCCTCAATACAATAGAGCACAACGACTCCAATTGATGCAAAGTTTTGGTTATACGTATGAACATTTACAAGATATCATCGTACCGATGGCACTAAATGGACAAGAAGGAAGTGTATCGATGGGAATCGATACACCTCTTGCTGTATTATCAAGTGTCTATCGCCCATTGTTTAGTTATTTCAAACAACGCTTTGCTCAAGTAACCAATCCACCGATTGATGCGATTAGAGAGCAATGTGTCACTTCCACGTCAGTGTATTTAGGAAGTGATGGGAACCTGCTCTGCGAAGATAAACGTAATTGTAATGTATTGAAAATCAACAATCCTATTCTAACAAATACAGATCTTTTAAAGATCAGAGAAATGAAACAAACAGGATTTAACGTTGCTACAATTTCCTTGCTCTACTTTAAACATCAGAGTTTACAACAAGCGATAGAAGCACTGCTTGTTGAAGTAGATCGCTGTTACCACCATGGTGCAAATATGTTAATTCTATCCGATCGTGGTGTCGATACCACACATTTAGCAATACCTAGTTTACTTGCGGTAAGTAGTGTGGCCAAACATTGTGTAAAAACAAAAAAAAGAACCGCTCTCTCCTTGATTTTAGAAAGTGGAGAACCTTGTGATGTCCATGATTTTGCTACCTTATTAGGATATGGGGCTAGTGCTATTAATCCATATCTTGCTTTTGAAGCAATTCAAGAATGCATCGATAACGGTAGTTTGCAAAAGGATGCCTATGTCGCAATCGATAGTTACTCCAAAGCCATTCGAAAAGGGATTATCACCATTGCATCGAAAATGGGGATTTCTACGATTCAATCTTATCAAGGAAGCCAAAACTTTGAGGCAATTGGACTAGATCAACAACTAGTCGATCGGTATTTCAGTGGTACGGTATCTCGAATCGGTGGACTTTCCATTGAAAAACTAACGCAGCTGCGTCGTGATCTCCACGAACAGGCATACGACCCCTTACAACTGGCAACACAGATTTCACTTCCTAGTGTGGGGTATCATAAAGCAAGGGGTCAAGGGGAACAACATCTCTACAACCCGAAAACAATCTTACTGCTCCAACAAGCCGTCCGAACCAATGATACTGCCCTGTTTTCGCAATTTGCAAACGAAGTTGATACGCAAACACGTTCTATTCGTCAGCTTTTTACCTTCAAAAAGACCACACCAATTCCTTTGGAATGTGTCGAGCCTGTCGAGTGTATCGTGAAACGATTTAAAACTGGAGCCATGAGTTATGGTTCAATTTCAAAGGAAGCACACAGTACCTTAGCAATCGCTATGAATCGATTGCAAGGGAAATCAAATTCTGGGGAAGGTGGAGAAGATTCAGAACGTCTTGCTACCTATCACCAACAAGATAGCACGTGTTCTTCCATCAAACAAATTGCGAGTGGACGCTTTGGAGTAACATTACCTTACCTGCTTCACGCTAGTGAACTACAAATAAAGATGGCACAAGGTGCAAAACCTGGAGAAGGTGGCCATTTGCCCGGTAAAAAAGTTTATCCTTGGATTGCAAATACGAGACACTCCACCGCTGGAGTATCACTTATTTCTCCACCACCACACCATGATATTTATTCCATCGAGGATTTAGCACAACTCATCTTCGACTTAAAAAATGTAAACCAAGCCTCAAGTATTAGTGTAAAACTCGTTTCGGAGGCAGGCGTTGGTACGATTGCTGCTGGTGTTGTGAAAGCGGGAGCGCACGTCGTTCTTGTATCTGGTTATGATGGTGGTAGCGGTGCTGCTCATCGCTCTTCGATTCAAAATGCAGGAATGCCTTGGGAACTCGGACTTGCGGAAACGCATCAAACCTTAGTTCGCAATCAACTTCGCGATCGCGTGCGCTTGGAAGTTGATGGTAAACTTTTAACTGGCCGTGATATCGCCATAGCAGCGCTACTGGGAGCGGAAGAATTTGGTTTTGCGACCACACCACTCATCGCACTTGGCTGTGTCATGATGCGCGTTTGTAACAACGATACCTGTCCCGTAGGCATTGCAACACAAAATCCAAAACTACGAGCTAACTTCAAAGGAAAACCCGAATATGTTGAAAACTTTATGCGTTTAATTGCTCAGGATTTGCGCGTAATTATGGCAACACTTGGAATCGCACGTGTTGATGATTTGATTGGTCGCACAGACCTATTAAGCCAAGATGAGACGTTGTCTAAGCAATATGGTATTACACTTGATGCTCTACTACCAAAACAACCTGCTAACATCTTCGCTACCAAGCGTATTACTGACAACAACCTAACGAATTGTCTAGATTATACAACGCTCATTCCAAACTTTTCACCCTATATCAAAAAGAAAACGCCTTATTCACATTCGATATGCGTTAATGCAACAACGCGATGTATTGGAACTCAACTAGGTGTCAAGATTTACCAACAACATCCAAACGCAACGGATCATATGTATACCGTTTCCTGTTTTGGGGGCGCTGGACAAAGTTTTGGTGCCTTTATTCCAAAAGGTTTAACATTGTACTTAGAAGGCGATGCAAGTGACTATTTAGGGAAAGGGTTATCTGGAGGTATCATCATCGTAACACCACCCAAACGCGCACACATACAGGCGGAAGAAAATATCATTGTCGGTAATGTAATTCTATACGGTGCAACAAGTGGGCGTGTCTTTATCAATGGCATTGCAGGAGAACGTTTCGCCGTTCGTAACTCCGGTGCGAGCGCAGTAGTGGAAGGTGTAGGTGACCATGGTTGTGAGTATATGACTGGTGGTACCGTTGTCGTATTAGGTGGGGTTGGAAATAACTTTGCTGCCGGAATGAGTGGTGGGGTTGCTTATGTTTTAGACGCCCAAAACAAACTCTATCGAAATGTAAACAAAGAACTGGTGGGGATGGAATCGCTCCAACCACAAGATGAAGATACACTTTACACTTTGTTAGAAGAACATGTTCAAACTACAAAATCCAAGAACGCATCGCGTATTCTTGCGAATTTCGAAACAGAGAAATGTAAGTTTAAAAAAATTATTCCGCATGCATATCAAGCAATGAAGACGGAAGTTCAACGGCAACAAGCAAAAGGATTATCCCAACAACAAGCAGCATGGGAAGCCTTTGTCGCGTTGCAAGGGTAAGGAGGTCCTATGGCAACTACATTAGCATTTATAGAAACCAAACGACAACAAGCAACTAGTGAAAGCTGTGAGCTACGTTTACAACACTACAATGAATTCAAACAAACAATCGCAACGGAAGTAGCACTAGAACAAAGTTATCGTTGTATGGATTGTGGAATTCCCTTTTGTCAAAGTGGTTGTGAAATGCCACAAGGAATCTCAGGATGCCCACTTCAAAATTTGATTCCCGAATATCATACAGCACTTGCAAACAACCAAGAACAGTTGGCTTATGAACGCCTCCAACAAACCAATAATTTCCCTGAATTTACTGGTCGCGTTTGTCCTGCTCCTTGCGAAGCTGCTTGTACTTGCAACCTTGTTAGTGAACCAGTTACGGCACACGATATTGAATGTTACTTAATCGAGCGCGCATTCGCAAACAGTTGGGTAGATCAAACTCCACCGACAACGCGTTCCCTTCAGCGTATTGCTATCGTCGGGTCTGGTCCAGCGGGCTTAGCAGCTGCCGATAGTTTAAACCAACGAGGACATCTTGTTCATGTCTTTGAAGCAGCAGATGCCTTGGGTGGTTTGTTGCAATATGGAATTCCAACAATGAAACTTGATAAAAGTATCATCGATCGAAGAATCGCAGTGATGCGAGCGCAAGGTGTCCACTTTCATACATCCCATCCAATCCACACCAAAGAAGCTGCCGATAATCTAAGGAAAAGTTATGATGCTGTATTGCTTGCTTGTGGTGCAAGACAACCTAGAACTTTAGGTGTAGAAGGGGAATCTTTACAAGGGATTCATAGTGCACTTGCTTATTTGGAAGCAGCAACAAAAGCGATACGTAAAAACCGTAAGTCGTTAATTGATGCGAAAGACAAACGAGTGCTTGTCATTGGCGGAGGGGATACAGGCAATGATTGTGTTGGTATTGCATTGCGTCAAGGATGCAAGGAAATCACGCAATTAGAAATTATGCCAAGACTTCCAAAAACACGTCCAAGCAATCAACCATGGCCATTATGGCCTCGCGTTTGGAAACTCGACTATGGACAAGAAGAGGCGTTGTTTCAATTCAACAAGGATCCACGCCTATATCAATCCCGTGTTTTAGCTTTCCTTGGAACAGACGATGTCGTCAAACAAGCGATGATTGAAACCCAAGGTGAAGATGGTAATTCCTCTTCAATTACTAAAGATGTGGATTTGGTCATTCTAGCTGCCGGATTCACTGGTGCAGACCCTTATCTTTATGATATTTTTGATATAGAACAGCATCCAAGTGAGCAACGGGAATACGCAAAAATCTTCATGGCTGGAGATATGAAGCGTGGTCCTTCCCTTGTAGTATGGGCAATCAAAGAGGGGCGACAAGCTGCTCATGAAATTGATCAATACTTAATGGGATATTCCAATTTACCAAAATAAAAACCTACAATGATGTAGGTTTTTTTAGACTACTAGTATTTTAAGCGAAACGTCCTCGTTGCAAGACGAGCTGTCAATAACAAAGCGATGGTAATGTAGAGTATCGTAAAACATAAGGAAACAACAGCAAACAAAACCGGTTCAATTTCCATTCCAAAAAAGAAAAAGCAAAGGATATAGGTAATAGCACTAATTATTTGAAAGACAAGACTCTTAATTTCTAAATTCTGTTTGTAGGGTTGAAACAAGTAGTACATACAAAGATGATGTACAGAGAAAAAGATAGATAGAAATAAAATACTAAGTGCAATCCACAGATAATCCAGAGGATTTGTACTACCACCAGTCAAAAAGAGCAACACAACAAATCCAAAAGCTAAAATCGATGCCGGAATTGCGTTTAGCAAAACCATAGTTTTTAAACGTAAAACAAATAATTGTAGGATTGCTTTTGGTTGTTTAAAGAAGCGATATTGCAACATACTTTGATCGCAGTTTATAAACATAGCCTGTGTTACTTGTTGTCCACGATTGATATAATACATAATCAAGACAAAACTTGGTAACGTAGTTGTAATGTAGGCATTCAATGGCTCATGAAAGATAGGAAACAACACTACAACAACAATTAACACCAGCACAGCAATAGCAAGGAGTAAAGAAATCGTTTGGATAGAACGCAACATTATTTTACGATGACGTCGTACAAATAATGTATGGAAGTAGGCATAACCTTGTAAATTTATATTGGTATGAGCTGATTCATCCAACATATTTTCATATGTTTTCTTATTTTGCTCGGCAACTTTAGATTTTAGATTAAACACGATAGCTTCCGGTTGCAACAAGCGTTTATACACATATTGATAGTTGGAATAAGCAAGCAAATATCGCCAGGCAGCAATCCCAGCGAAAAAGGTAATTACAAACAAACAGTAAAACCAAACACGCGATACTACAACAACACCAAAAAGTGCAAGTACTGCAACAACCAATGCTGTTACAGCTAACATTACTCTACCTTTATGCAATTTATTTTCATTTAATAAATCGAAATGTTTGTGACTTACTGACAAGCTGATAGCGGCCACACAGGTTTTTATCGAAACTACAAAACTTGCCATAATAAGTGCGTCCCATAGGGATAATTGAAGGAAAAAGCATAGTCCTAGACAACATACAAAAAAACCAATCCACTCTTTCATTAAAAAATAGCAATAGTTTGATAAAGCGACTTTCTTAGCCTGCATCCGTAACAATATAATAGCATAGTATTTATCTTTCGTCGGATTGAATAGGTTTGTATTAAAGATAGCACCACAAATACACAAAGCAAGAAAGTATAAATAGATTCGATTCACTCCCATATCCATACTACGAAGTGGTAAAAAAAGGATGATGAATACGTAGAGAAGTTTGCCTAAGAATGTAGAAATAACTTCAAACATGAAACCATAAAAAAGCACAATAATTTTCAGCCAGTCCTTTGAAAAAATAGTATCCGGAATCAGGCTTCCAATCCACGGTAATGACATGAGGTTAGAAACAAATCCATTGGTACGATAGGTGTTCCGTAGTTGATAGGTTATCGAAAAATATTTGAAATATTCCTTCATCTTAAACACCTTCATGACTTAGCAATGAGATAATATAATCTTTTTGTGATTGCATATCTTGGTAGGCTACCGGTTGTAAACTCCCATCTGTAAGCAAAACGATTTCATCGCATAAATCTAATGCAAGTTCCATGATATGTGTAGAAAAAATAATAATTCGATCTTGCTTCATCGCTCGTAATAGGCGTTTCATTTCCTCCGCAACGACTACATCAAAGCTCGTCAACGGTTCATCCAATAACAATACGTCCGGTTTCGAAATAAAATAGATTAACATTTGAATTTTATTTTTCATCCCATGAGAAAAATCTTTCAACAGACGATCTTGGTCCTCAGGTAAAATGTTTACCCACGATAAATACGTTTCAACGGATTGCACATCTTTCAACTGATCTTGGTGTACATCCAAATAAAATTTTATAAATTCACGTGCTGTTAAAAAATCAGGTACGACTGGTGTCGATAATACATAGCCAACACGATCTGCATTGCAAGCAATACGCTCGTTTGCTGTTTCTATATAAATACTTCCACCATCCAATTGGATATCTTCATTGATGCAATTAAATAGCGTTGTTTTTCCAGCTCCATTTCGTCCTAGCAAACCGTAAATCTTGCCTTTTTCAAATCGGAAACTAGCTTGCTTTAAAACCTGCTTTTGTCCAAAGTCCTTTGAAATCTCATTAATTACCAAATTCATCGCAATTTCCCCTGTTTCTTACCGTATTATATCACAAATTAAAATCTCTTGTGAAATAAAAAAAACTCACTATCGTGAGTCTTTTACCTGGCAACGTGCTATTTTCACTGGGGCCAGGCCCAGCTATCGTCGCCGCTAAAGTGCTTAACTTCTGTGTTCGGGATGGGAACA
>NZ_JBOFZA010000032.1:0-8444 GCF_051654945.1 Serratia sp. (in: enterobacteria) | reverse complement strand
ACCTACACCGCCATCACCGCCGGCACCAACCTGGTGGCGACGCTGCAGCTGAGCGACTGGAGCGGCAGCGTGAGCGCCGCGGCCTACAGCATCATCGCTGCCGCGCCTGCCGAGAGCACCTCAACCATCGACACCGACGGCACCAGCTACGTCGCCGGGGGCGATATCGTGGTGACGGTGGAACTGAAGGACGCCAACGGCAACCCGGTCAGCGAGCAGACCGCCGCGCTGGAGGTGACGGGTGCCGTGACCGTACCGAACGCGACCTTTACCGGGTCGTGGGCGGAAAGCAGCACAGTGGGGACGTATACCGCGACCTACACCGCCATCACCGCCGGCACCAACCTGGTGGCGACGCTGCAGCTGAGCGACTGGAGCGGCAGCGTGAGCGCCGCGGCCTACAGCATCATCGCTGCCGCGCCTGCCGAGGTTAACTCCAGCATCGACACCGACCGCACCAGCTACGTGGCTGGCGGCGATATCGTGGTGACGGTGGAACTGAAGGACGCCAACGGCAACCCGGTCAGCGAGCAGACCGCCGCGCTGGAGGTGACGGGTGCCGTGACCGTACCGAACGCGACCTTTACCGGGTCGTGGGCGGAAAGCAGCACGGTGGGGACGTATACCGCGACCTACACCGCCATTACCGCCGGCACCAACCTGGTGGCGACGCTGCAGCTGAGCGACTGGAGCGGCAGCGTGAGCGCCGCGGCCTACAGCATCACGGCGGATGTGCCTGCACAGACCACCTCAACCATCGACACCGACCTGACCAGCTACGTCGCTGGCGGCGATATCGTGGTGACGGTGGAACTGAAGGATGCCAACGGCAACCCGGTCACCGGGCAGACCGCCGCGCTGGAGGTGACGGGTGCCGTGACCGTACCGAACGCGACCTTTACCGGGTCGTGGGCGGAAAGCAGCACGGTGGGGACGTATACCGCGACCTACACCGCCACCACCGCCGGCACCAACCTGGTGGCGACGCTGCAGCTGAGCGACTGGAGCGGCAGCGTGAGCGCCGCGGCCTACAGCATCACGGCGGATGTGCCTGCTGAGCTTAACTCCAGCATCGGCACCGACCAGACCAGCTACGTCGCTGGCGGCGATATCGTGGTGACGGTGGAACTGAAGGACGCCAACGGCAACCCGGTCACCGAGCAGTCTGGCCGCCTGACGCCGGACACGGTGACGGTGCCGCACACCACCTTTACCGGGGCGTGGGCGGAAAGCAGCACGGTGGGGACGTATACCGCGACCTACACCGCCATCACCGCCGGCACCAACCTGGTGGCGACGCTGCAGCTGAGCGACTGGAGCGGCAGCGTGAGCGCCGAGAACGACTACAGTATCACGGCGGGTGAGATGGTGCCGGCCAACTCTACTGTGACACTGGAAGACACCACCCTGCCAGCGGATGGTGCGTCCACCACCACGGTGACCTACACGGCGCAGGATGCGTACGGGAATGCGGTGAGCGGGTTGACACCTGATTACACGCTGACCGGCAGCGAGACCGGTACCACCTTCGATGATTTCACCGAGACCAGTACCGGTATCTATACCGGCACCCTGACGGCGGGCACCACGACAGGTGGTACCGCCGCCCTGATGCCGCAGGTGAACGGCAGCGATGCGGCGAAGGAGCCAGCGCAGTTGACTCTGGAGGCAGTGCCCGTAATCACCAGTGTCTTCGTCAATGATCACACATTTGCGGCAGGCGAGGGCTTCCCGACCACTGGCTTCAACAATGCCACATTCTGGATACAGATTAACAATGCTACACCTGCCACCGACAAGTGGGTGTTTTCCTCCAGTGCATCATGGGTCACGGTCACAAACACAGGGGCGGTGACGTTTGGTGCTGATGGTGTGCTTGACTCCACGGTTACTATCACCGCAACGCCAACCCGTGGTCATGGTCTACCACTCACTTATGAATTCACACTGAGCCAGTGGTTTGAGAGCAGTAGTAGTGATATGCCGTGGTCTGAGGCAAGCGCTTACTGTGAAGCTAAAGATTCTACCCTGCCACTTTATAACCAAATGACGAATGCAACAAGCATCGGTTCTTGGGGCTCTCGCGATATCGGTAATTTATACAGTGAGTGGGGGGATATGAGTCAATATCCCGGGTGGCAAGGTATCAGCTATTGGTCGTCTGAGAAGTACGTTGCAGATTACCACTACGTCGTGCGCCTGAACAATGGCGGCTTGACTGCGCTCAACGACGTCCTCCCACGTGGGGTTGCGTGTCGGCGGGGTCTTTAATATTTAGATTTTAATGTTTAAATTTGGTTTTGTTGTTTATGCCGTTCTCAGGGTGCTTTGGCACCCTGAGATTTTAGTTTTCTGTTCGTATATGAAGTAGGTTTTGAGTGAAGGGGTAGTTGTTTTCCGCAGGTTAACGGAGTAGATGATGCAAACAACGGTGTACTATTCGAAATGAGGGGGGTAGCTAAATATGGATATCGAGAGTAAAATAAGTCTCAGTCGTCGACCGGGCAAAATAAGTCTTATAAGAGAAGGTATCTTTCTCCGTTGTTATCAGGAGTCGCTTCTCTCTTTGTTGCGCGTTACTCCCTCGCTCAAGGTGCTTGGGAGACGCGTAAAAAAATTAAGTAACACACCGGTATTTTATGGTGGGTTTCCAGAGAGTCATATTGACAAGTTTGTCACCGGAGCGATAAGGACTGACTGGGGGTTTGAGGTCGCATGTGAAGAAATCCTGGCGGAGGAGTATGATATATGGATTGCATCTGTAACGGATAAGCTTGCTCCTGATAAATTGAATGACGAAGAAAAGGTAACATCAAAAGGCAGTGGAGTAACGAATAAAACAGGTGATGAGAGAGTGTACATGAGTGAAGATGTTGTAAATTTTTTGATGAACTGGCATCCCGGGTTATACCCTCAATCAGTAGATACGGGATTTATTCAGGGCCTGAAGCAACTTTTATGTGGGAAGGGGAAAAATAAATAATTGAGATGAGATAACGCAGTAGCACACCGGTGCGCGGGGGTCTGTTCTGTTATGGCAGTTCAGAAAAGCGCCCTGAGAGAAGACCGGCCTGTTTCACGACTTTCGGAGAATGTTCCGGAGGGCGTTATAAGAAGGGTGACGCCGAAAGGTGGAAGCCCGGCAGTACGAGAGAACAGGCAAATGAGTGAGGTTTGTTTATTGTCCCGGGTGGCAAGGTAACAACTATTGGTCGTCTGAGAAGTACAATGCAGATAACCACTACGTCGTGAACCTGAACAATGGCAACTTGAATGCGAACAACGACGGCAACCCACGTGGGGTTGCGTGTCGGCGGGGTGTTCTCACTGGACTGTGCTACTGCGCTCTCTCACCTTGTAAAAAACGCTTGCGGATGCGCACGGCGTTATAATTATTATCAACAGGCAGAAAGTATGATTGCAGTCGGCCAAGGCGACGACGATAAATTTTTTTACGGAGTCGGTAGTGGCGCGCATGCTTCATGAGCCCAAGATAACTGTTGATAATAGCTTGTATGCGATGCAGTAACGGGAGACTCAGTTGTACGGAGGAGGTATCAAAGAAGTCACTCCAGTCTGCTTTTTTTCTGCCCCAGTCAGGAGTGCATTGATTACCAGACAGCATTGAGTTAAAAAAATGAAGCCAGTGAAACAGGCTTGATATATTGCGACGCCTTAAATGAAGATAGTGGGGGTAGGTATAATAACCGAGATAGTCTGCCCCTTGATGACAGGATTGAATGACCTGTTTGCTTGGGTGGATCCGAAGATAAAGTTCATCCTCTGTGAACTGACGTATTTCCTCTCGCCAGAGGGAGAGTTGGGAAGGTGAGTCACTGAGCAGAAATAAATCATCCATATACCGGGTGTAACCTTTCACTTTGAGCTTGTGTTTAATAAAATGGTCCAAGGGGCTTAAATAAAGGTTGGCGAACATCTGGCTTGCGGCGGAGCCAAGGGGTAACCCTCGGCCCGGGCCACCGAAAGCAAGCGTTCGGTGTTGTGGGATAGTGGCCAAGAGCTCCCGATCTCCACTGACAGTATGCGTGTGTTGAGCGACAGGCCAGATAATGCTCTGCTTTAAAAGATGATGAAGAGCGTCCCTGAGAGGGTGGTTTTCAAAATACCGTTCAAATATAGTTTCACATTGAGCCAGAAGTCGAGGTAAATAAATGCTACCAAAAAAGTTGTAAATATCCAGTTGAAGATAATGACTATGCCCAGGTTGACGCATGAAATGTTGTACTCGACGGATGGCAGCCAACGTCCCCTTTCCTATGCGATTAGCAAAAGTGTCTTCTATTAGAACGCGCTCGGTTATTGGGCCAAAATGCATAACAAGCCAATTTTGTGCTAATCGGTCACGATACGAAGGCGCATAAATCTCCCGTAATTTGGGGTCGGTGATGGCAAATCGGGTATAAGCCCCTGGAGTATAGGTCAACTCATTTAAATCCGTTGCCAAACCGTTACAAAGACGAGAGATATTTTCCATATGTAGCGACTTTTGAATGCTACGGCTTGTGAGAGTAACACAATGTAAAAGTTCATAATTTATTCGTTGTGAGGTAGTGATGAAATCCACGTTTAAGCATCCTCGAGTTTATGATGATTTGCTGCAATTTTATCGGATGTACTGGGAAACACATCGGCATCTTCCGCGGCCCTATAAATTGACAACAGGAGAAGCTGTTTTGACAGAAATTACAGAGTGTGTACGAAAGATTATACTCGCAAATCAAGTAAATAAAAATGAGCATGCAGACAGAAAACAAGCCGCTGGCATGCTAAGTGAAGTTAGAGCATCGTTAGTTGTAATCAGAGGTATGCTGACATTAGGTTGGGGAATGAAATTTATTTCTCATGGCGCATTTATGATATTAACTACGCAACTGGATAGCGTTGAAAAACAGATCACCCGATGGCATGGATGGTTTCTTTCCGATGATTTCGCAGGAAATGCAAAAAAAACGGCTTTATCGTGAACGTCCTGTGAGCTCATATTTTCTTGATTATTTCAGCCGGTAATGTCAGTGCCATCGTCCACGGAGGAACAATCAGCGCGTGATATACTCGATAAAGATGTGTTACCCAGTACTGGCAGAATGTCTTTGGTAAATAGACCCGAGTTTCCGGGACGGTTCTGTACCTCATGTGGAGTGACCTCGAACCCGTAGACAAATCTGGCCTATATTTTATTTTGAGCATAGGAGGAGTCTATGGGCACACCACGATTTACCCTTGAATTTAAGGAAGAAGCTGTCCGCCAGATCACCGAGCGGGGCTATTCCGTTGTCGACGTTTCAGAACGCCTTGGCGTGTCGGCCCTGTAGCAGTGAAAGTTGTACGCTCCGTTCTTAGGTGAGCCAGGTCTGGTAACAGGCTGCACTTATCCGACAATGACGGCATAAAATAACAGCTGTACAGTTGTACCGTTAAGCTATGAGTACGTGTTCTACGTTCTGCCAACTTACGACGACGAAAAGGCGAATATTGATACCCATGATCGCCGAGGAAAATTATTCTGTGACGACAACAACACTGGAGAAACTATGATGCAGATCACCGCCAAGATCCCCTGTCTGTCGTCTGTCCGCGTGGGGTTTTCTCATGCCATTATCGGGCTGTGCCTGACTATTCCATTATTCCACATGGTCAGCGCCGCGCAGGTCCCGGGAAAAACGCCGGCACAGAGGGAAACATCGACAGCCAGTACATCAAACTGCGATATTGTTCCCGTCAGTCAAACCGTGAAAGTGGGCGACCTATTTAAGATGGTGCTACCCACCACGCCTGCCACGGGGTACACCTGGCTCATTCGCGCCCTCCCTCCCCAGGTGGCGCTCACGGGCATGGAATATGTGTCATCGCCGGAGTGTAAAAAAGGGAAGGTGGGTTGTGGTGGAACGACCCTACTGCACTTGAAAGCCATCACGGCGGGGAAAGGTAAGCTGCTCTTACAGTATGCTCGCCCGTGGGAACCCTTACCGAACGACATGCAGGTTTCCGAAGTCAGAGTCATTGAACCTTGACGCCATCCTGAGCATGAACCCAGCACGTTCACATCGCCTTAATAGCGATTTTTGCGGGCGGGGAGAAAAGAGACGCGATAGCATTAACGCCCCCACACAGCGGCAAGCCCCTCTCTTTGATGACTGAACACCAAAATCCTTAGTGAGAACACCTTTATGACCACGAAAAAGGAGGGGCTGTCTCTACCAGAGCAACAAGGGTTGGAGCCAACGATCGAATACTATATTGACAACCCGGTGATCCCCATGTGTGCTGGGATTGCTTTAGTCAAGGATCTGGAACATCGATTTGTCGCCTCAAACGGCATTTTCAGTCAATTCTCGGGTGTCAGCCCCCAAAAACTACAGGGGTTGCGTGACGACGACATGCCCTGGGCAGAACAGAGGGATATCTATATTTCTCATGAGAAGGCGATTTTATCTGGAGAAACATATAAAGTCATTGAACCGTTGCTCGGTCATTCAAAATCGCTTATCCATACCGCCAAGAAGATCATCTATGATAGTACGGGTCGCCCAGCCGGAACGTTTGCCATGGCGTTACTTTTGGATGTTGCCGTTGAGTTCAACACTCTTGTTTCCGCCTCCCGCATCAAGCGCATCATGAATTATGGACATTATAAGTTGGCCCCCATGGAGATGAAGTTACTGTATTTTTTTCTTCAAGGCTTTAGTCGAGGCACCATTTCAACATTATTGAATGTCAGCACGTCTACTTATGATAGCTATATCAGGAACATAAAAATCACTTTTGGCGTTTCATCTATTGTTGAATTGAAAGAGAAGTGTATCTCTCTCGGGTACCATGAGGTCCACCCTTTTCAATTGCTTATGTAATTGTTAAAAATTATGGCCCATGAAGATCTCATGGTTTTTTTAATTTTGGCCTTTGACATCCTCCGCCTACTCGTTGACAAGGTCATTATTTTAAAGGACGCATATTCGCCCGAGCTGTAACCATACGGTGAACTCATCTTCACAGGAATTTTCAGGCAGTTAGCATTACCGGCATTCGTACAACTCCCATGGAGATCGAACAATGCCAAAAATTCGATGGACTCTTGACCAGAAGAAGCATCACGTCGCCGCATGGCGGGCCAGTAGCCTCACCCGTGAACAATATTGCGACCTTTACGATATTCCTTTCAAATCACTGCGGCAGTGGCTGCAGGATGTTGCAAAGGCGGAACAGCGTGCAAAAGCACCGGGGTTATTCCTGTCTGTGTTTCGACAGCATCTGTGAATACCGACACCGCTCAGCAGCACACCGCTGTAACTGACCCCGTCACGCTCTTTTTCCCCGGCGGGATACGTATGTGTTGTCATCCATCTCAGTTAACCCGACGCTCCGGTTCGTCGATACGCGGCGAACATCCGTCACAGAGGGGCAATAAAACGCTCAAACGGGCACTGTTCCTGTCGGCCTTCGCGGCGCTCAGCGTTAGTCGGAAAACCGCCTCCTTTCCTCCCCAGCCTGAAGGCGACATTCTGATGAGCCAGGGGAAACGACACAATCAGGCACTTATCGCCCTGGCAAGGCGGCGCGGTGACGTCCTGTTCGCCATGATGCGCGACGGGACTTTTTATACTCCGACGGCGTCATAAATATGCTTGATAACTTAATGGCCCCCCTTTACAGGCTTGCGCCCTGTCTCACACACACCACGCCTACATGCATGCTTTTACTGATAAGCTCCGTTTTCCCATTTTTCAAGATCACCACAACAGCCTGAGTGTCGTTAGCAGTACTTGACCAGTAAGCCCCGCCAAACCACGTAGGATATTTGCTCATATCCCCCCACTGGTCTACCAGACGTTGAAGATCACCATCAACAGGAAGCCAATAATACGAACTAATGGAACGGCAGTATCCTCTTGCTTGTTCAAATGGCATCGGGGTACTGCCGTTGTTTACCAACCACGAATATATCCCGAAACTGTAGGTCAGCGTCAGTCCGTCAGATTTCCGGATGACCTTTATTGTCGCGCGCATTATTCCACCATCGCCCAGCGACACCTCCCCGGTGTTGTTGACGCTCGCCCAACTGGCATCACTGCTGAACGCCCAGTCATCGGCTGCCGGGACAGTGTCATCTATCAGCAACTGAAAATGTGCTCCCTTAAATCCTATATTCGGTAATCCGGCACTTGCCGCAAAGGTACGTCTGTTGATAATGACACCAGTGATTGACGATTCAGTCACTTGCACCTGCGGCGCCTGCACTACGACCGTGGTCAGTTCGCGATTGCTGTGGTTATCCTTCACGTCCGCTGCTGTCACCGCGACGCGATAGCTGTTGTCCGTTGCCGGTGTGGGGGTGTACCGGTACCCCGGCAACGTCACCGTGGCCTGACCCCCGTTCACCTGGACAGTCCCGCCTGCCAGCAGCAGTTCCCCGGCCTCCACATTCA
>NZ_JBOFZA010000031.1:0-1274 GCF_051654945.1 Serratia sp. (in: enterobacteria) | reverse complement strand
ATTAAATAAGATTAATAAATGATTTTAAAATATATTGTTCCTTTTTAGTTCATGTTAATTAATGCAATAACTTATGTTAACCAAAGAGACCTTAATGTAAATTGTTACCAATACTTTTAATATTCTATAACTATTAATATATATATATATATATATATATATATATATACCGGTATACGTGTGTGTGTGTGTGTGTGTGTGTGTGTGTGTGTGTGTGTGTGTGTGTGTGTGTGTGTGTGTGTAAAAGAATACTGACAGTACAGAACACTTCAGCTGATTCTATGCATTATTTTTCATTCTGATTCACAGACAGGCAGATCAGTTAGCTCATGAAAATTAAGGTTATGCCTCC
Organism: Serratia sp. (in: enterobacteria); assembly: GCF_051654945.1. Classification (GTDB taxonomy): domain Bacteria; phylum Pseudomonadota; class Gammaproteobacteria; order Enterobacterales; family Enterobacteriaceae; genus Chania. The sequence goes on along the minus strand of NZ_JBOFZA010000031.1, from coordinate 922 downwards.
ATCTAGTGTTCATCCTTGGTATTACACTCTTCAAGTTTAAACCAATTTCAGTGATAGTTTTAATTGTTTTGTGACCCCTGAGCATGATACATTTTTGAAACTAAGCAGGTTTCCTCAGAATGACTTGACTTAATAAAATGTAAAGGTTTATCTGTTAACATTAGTTAAGCACTGTGAATTAACATGAACATTTTGATTAACTAACATCAACAAACATTAATAAATGCTGTGAAAATATATTGTTCATTGTTAGTTCATTTTAGTTAATGCATTTACTAATGGTAACAAATGAGACTTTATTTTAAAGTGTTACCAAAACCTTTAATGATTTATAAGCGTTTTTGAACTATTTTATTGATCTATAATATTTGTGAAATATTTTGGCCTACATTACAGCCTAGTCTTCATCTGTGAGCTGAACTGTTTTACTGTTACATGTAAATTCAGATGAATATCATGTCACAGGATGCCATAGGTCAGTATCAAATGAGTGTCAAATTATTATTTGCTGCACAAAAATGTATAAGTCCACATTTATGTATCTTTAGATCTTTTTTATGTTCTAATTAACATAATTATATAAAATTATGGGTAACACTTTGTAATAACTGCACACTATGAATCATTAGTTAAGCATTAGTAAATAGTCAATTCAACTTTTATAAAGAATTGTTCCAGCATTAATAGGCATTAGTAAGCAGTTTATAAATACAGCTATAAATGTTTTGTTCTTGAGCATATATATATATAATGTTTAATAATTGTATTTTCATACTTTGTTAATGATCAATTTATCATTTCTAAATTATTATGAAAGGGACCATCAAAATAAAGTGAAACCCTTTTTTTTGGTCAATAAAACTGCCAGAAAATGACAAAGCCTAAGACATTTCTCAAACTGTAATGCAAAAAACACCAACAA
>NZ_JBOFZA010000030.1:0-3162 GCF_051654945.1 Serratia sp. (in: enterobacteria) | reverse complement strand
GCTGGACTCTATGGTGATATCCATATTTTTGAGTTGAAAAGTTTTCAAGCCGTGTTTACAGCGATAAAGCTGAATTTCGACGGCGGAATTCAGGATAACACCGCTGGTTTCACAGCAACGGGGACAGATCACATCAATTTTTGCCATCGGTACACTCAGAAGGCAAAGAATACATCAACACGAGATTAGCGTTACGACCCACGCCAGTGGTCTGCATTAATGTCAGCGCTGTCGGATTACCATACTCAGCAGTTGTGAAAAAAGATATTGAAACTGATGAACACCAGCATGTCAGCCTTGACTAATAACACATAACTTAATTGACTCGGTATCAGTAAGGAAAACCATGACGACCTCATCAACGAATAAACTGTCCCTATGGTCACTCACCGCGTTGGTGGTGGGGTCCATGATAGGGGCCGGGATATTTTCTTTACCGGCCACCTTTGGGCGTGCAACGGGGGGGTTTGGTGCCATCATCGCCTGGTGTATTGCGGGCGGTGGGATGTTAATGCTGGCTTTTGTCTTCCAAACGCTGGCGCAACGAAAACCCGATCTTGATTCCGGTGTTTTTATCTATGCCAAAGCCGGGTTCGGTGACTATCTGGGATTTGCCTCTGCACTCGGCTTCTGGGCCGGGACCTGTATTGGTAACGTCTCTTATTTTGTGCTGATTAAGTCGACGCTGGGTGCTTTCTTCCCGATATTTGGCGACGGTAATACCATTCCAGCAGTGCTGTTTGCCTCACTCATTCTTTGGGCGTTCCACATTCTGGTGCTGCGCGGGGTGAAAAGCGCCGCGGCGATCAACACCATTGCTACCATCGCCAAAATCCTGCCGATCCTCATCTTTGTCATTGTGCTGATCTTTGCCTTCAAAAGTGACGTGTTTGCACTCAACTTTTGGGGAACACCAGAGACCGCAACCTCTTTGGCTAGCGTGGGGGATTTATCTCATCTTAACGACTACGGCTATGTAGGCCATGCCGCCGCCGCCATCGTCCCTGCCGCAGAACCCGAATCCCTATTCAGCCAGGTGCGTAGCACCATGCTGGTGACGGTATTCGTCTTTCTGGGGATTGAAGGTGCCAGCGTCTATTCCCGCTATGCCAAAGAACGCAGCCACGTGGGGATAGCCACCGTGCTGGGGTTCATCGGCGTGCTGTGCCTGTTGGTGCTGATCACCATGCTGTCTTATGGCGTGCTGCTCCGTCCCGATCTGGCAGCGCTGCGTCAACCTTCGATGGCGGGCGTGTTGGAGGCTATTGTCGGACGCTGGGGGGCTATCTTCATCAGCGTGGGTCTGATTGTCTCGGTGCTGGGTGCTTACCTCTCCTGGTCTTTGCTGGCGGCAGAAGTGCTATTTTCCGCCGCGAAAAGCAAGAGTATGCCGAAGGTGTTTGCCACCGAAAACCGTAATGCGGTGCCCTCTTCCGCCGTCTGGCTGACCAACATCACCATTCAGGTATTTTTGATCCTGACGCTGTTTAGCGATTACGCCTTCCAACTGGCGCTCGAACTGACCAGTTCCCTGACGCTGATCCCATACCTGTTAGTGGGGGCCTATGGGCTGAAGTTGGCTCTGACCGGTGAAACCTATGAAACCGATAAACGCGATCACAAAAAGGATCTGATCTTCGCGCTGATTGCCACCTTCTACGCACTGCTGATGCTGTACGCCGGTGGTATGAAATATCTGCTGCTCTCCGCCATCATCTATGGCCCAGGCACGCTGCTGTACATTATGGCCAAACGTGAACAACAGGCAAAACTGTTCACTCCAGCCGAAATGGGACTTTTTATCATCGTTATGGTCGCCGCCATTGTCGCAATCTACAACATTGCCACTGGCGTTATCACAATCTGATCGAGGCAAGTCATTATGACGACTAAGAAAAAGACGCAGTCCAAGTTTGGTGTTCATTCAGAAGTAGGGAAATTGCATAAGGTCATGGTCTGCGCCCCCGGGAAGGCGCATAACCGACTGACGCCAAGTAACTGTGATGAACTGTTATTCGATGATGTACTGTGGGTTGAGCGCGCCAAACGTGACCATTTTGACTTTATGACCAAGATGCGCGAACACGGCGTGGACGTGGTTGAGATGCACAACCTGCTGGCCGAAACGTTGGCGCTGCCTGAAGCCAGAAAGTGGATACTGGATCAGCAGATTGTGCCCAATGAGGTATCGCTGGGGATCCTGAAAGAAACCCGCAGCTTCCTGGATGGTCTGGCACCACGAGCATTGGCGGAGGTACTGATCGGCGGCCTCTCCACTACCGAGCTGGCCAAAGAAGGTTATGCCGACCATGAAGAGTTGAAGCTGATCCGTGAAGCGGTAGGCATCACCGAATACCTGCTGCCACCGCTGCCGAATACCCTGTATACCCGTGATACCACCTGTTGGATCTACGGCGGCGTGACCTTGAACCCACTGTATTGGCCTGCTCGTCACGAAGAAACCATTCTGACTACGGCGATCTATAAGTTCCACCCGGATTTTGGCGAAGCCAACGTTAACGTCTGGTGGGGGGACCCAACAGTACACCACGGTACCGCCACGTTAGAAGGTGGAGACGTAATGCCGATCGGTAACAAAACGGTGCTGATTGGCATGAGTGAACGTACTTCGCATCAGGCGATCACCCAGTTGGCCGCTTCGCTGTTCGCCAACAAGCATTCCGGCGTTGAGCGGGTAATGATTGCAGCCATGCCAAAACTGCGCGCCGCCATGCACCTGGATACGGTATTTACCTTCTGCGATCGCGATGTCGTCACGCTTTATCCGGCGATCGTCAATCAGATCAAAACCTTCTCACTGCGCCCGGATGATGGCCCAACCGGCATGAAGCTGAGCCGCGATAATGGTACCTTTGTTGAGGCCATTGCCGGGGCGTTGAACCTGAAAAAACTGCGGGTGGTGGAGACCGAAGGTAACGACTACGATACCGAACGCCAACAGTGGGATAGCGGCAACAATATGGTGGCGCTTTCTCCTGGAGTGGTGCTGGCTTACGATCGTAATACCAAAACCAATACCCAACTGCGTAAGGAAGGCGTGGAGGTGATCGAGATTGTGGGGAGTGAACTGGGCCGTGGCCGTGGCGGCGGCCACTGTATGACCTGCCCGATTATCCGCGATGCCATCGATTACTAACAACG
>NZ_JBOFZA010000029.1:0-3847 GCF_051654945.1 Serratia sp. (in: enterobacteria) | reverse complement strand
TGTCAGAGAGTTAAGGCGAGCTTTTTTGGGCTGTCGCCAGTCCAGCTTATCGAGGAGCATGGCGAGTTGTGAGCGGGTGATGGCGATTTTACCATCGCGTACAGCAGGCCAGATGAACTGGCCTTCTTCCAGCCGTTTGTACCTCACCCCAAAATGCAGCCTATATCACTGAAGATGAGCAGTTAGTTCTGGTCACTCACCCATTTCATCCCCTGTTTCTCCGTCGTTTACCCTGTGTGGGCAGACGATATAACCGGTATGGCGAGCGACTGTTACTGCAGACTGACAATTCGATTATCTGGTCACTTACTCCCGACTGGACGGCTCTGGTTGCACCCCACCCGGAAATTATGATGGGTCAGGGGGAAGCCCTTCTTCTCTTTGATGACCTGCTCACCCTGAGTGAGCTTGTTGAACAACTGTCTTCTGGAGGAAATGGCTCATTGTCTCGGCGGTCATGTAAAGATAATTACGCCGCAAAAGTAAAGGAAATTATGCCGCAAAGGAACTATCATGAATAGGTTTTGTCAAATTAAACGTCATAAGATAGGTATTCATGCTAATTTTTATCCTGATTTAGCTTACCATTCCGATTTAAATGATTTTACATATGAATTGCTATGTACGTCAGGAAACCATAATGTCGACAAAATGCAACCACAGGCTATCGAAGACCGAACTCCTCCAGAAAGAAGGCACGTTCAACCCTGCTTCCGGCAACGTGAAGGATCAGAAGTTTCGTACCAGCGACTTCTTCGATCCACACGATATTGTTCAGGTCAGGTACGAAATGCTTCGGCGGGTTTCTATCGACGGTTTGTCAGTGACAGAAGCGGCCAGCGAGTATGGTATTTCCCGACCAACGTACTACCTGGCACGGGAGAATTTCGCCATAAAAGGGATCGCAGGCCTTGTTCCAGACCGTCCCGGGCCACATGGTCCCCACAAACTCGACAGCAGGCTGATGGAATTTCTGCAGGCTCAGCTGATCCCTGGCGAACCGGTACGCGCCAGAGCGCTGGTCACGCTGGTCCAGACCGAATTTGGTATCGAGATTCATCCCCGAACCATCGAGCGTGCGTTAAAAAAGACCAAAAGATAACAACGCCTGTCATGCAGGCAGGGTTACCAACGGATGTCGTTGAGCGTTACGAAGTGCTGCGCAGTGCTGTCCTGGGGACAACACTGCCATTGATGGCGCGTCGCAGCCTGATGCTTTTTTTGCAACGAGGTATGTGGAGTTGGGCCAGTATCCCAGACCCCATAATACCTCTACCCGGTGAACAACACCGTCCTTCATTATTGACAACATACTCCCCCCACAAGGCTTCAGACATCATTTATGTACTCGCAACGATTGCAACCGGGTTTCACTAAAGGAGATCGCAATGAATACATACAGTAAAGTCCAGGCTCATCATCTCACTCGGGGGGCTTACCTCTATATAAGGCAGTCATCAATGCGACAGATTATTGAGAATGGTGAAAGCACCAGGCGGCAGTATGCCTTACGTGGACGTGCCGTTGCTCTGGGATGGCGTGAGGATCAGATTATTGTCATTGATAATGACCAGGGAGAGTCTGGTGCATCTGCAGTCTGGCGCGAAGGGTTTCAGCGACTGGTGAGTGATGTGGGGCTGGGGCGAGCCGGTATTGTCATGGGGCTGGAAGTTTCCCGCCTTGCACGAAACAATGCCGACTGGCAACGGTTGCTGGAGATCTGCGCGCTGGCCGATACGCTTATCCTGGATGAAGATGGTATTTATGATCCAGCCAGCTTTAACGACAGGCTCCTTCTCGGCTTAAAAGGGACAATGAGCGAAGCTGAACTGCATATGATCAAAGCCAGACTGCGTGGTGGTATCCTGACGAAGGCCCGACGGGGTGAGTTTCGTTGTGCGTTGCCAACCGGTTTCGTTTATGACGCCAGCGGTAATGTTGTGCTCGATCCCGACATCCAGGTCAGAGAAACCCTGCATCATTTCTTCGATACATTCACCCGGGTGGGATCCGTTTCTCAGACGGTTAAAGTTTTTAATAAAGAAGGGCTCCTGTTTCCTTCACGGTTACACAACAGCGAGACCCTTTTCAGGCCGCTGACGGTATCAACGGCGCAGAGAACGCTGACCAACCCGCGTTATGCCGGAGCTTATGCTTATGGTCGCCGCCAGTACCGGCGTAACTATGAGGGTAGAACCGTCATCCATAACCGGGCGATGAATGACTGGCTGGCGTGCATTCCTGATGCTCACCCCGGTTACATAAGCTGGAAAACACATCAGGATAATCTGGGTATACTCAGGGAGAACAGTCACGGGTACCAGGCCGCCCGGGCATCCCTTCCCCGGGAAGGGGCGGCATTATTGCAGGGGCGGGTGGTATGTGGACATTGTGGTCGACATTTACGGGTTCGTTATGCTGCCCGGCGCGGTCGTCAGGAGATATGGTATGTCTGCGACCGTGCACAGCAATATCAGGCCAGCCCCCACTGCCAGTCCATTGCCGGTCGGCCGGTTGATGAGGCCATCAGTATGCTGATTGCTGAACAGATGACACCTGTATCAGTAGAACTGACCCTCGCCATTCGCAGGGAGATAGAAAAGCGCTATGAGGAAGCAGACAAACTGCGTTGTTGTGCAATCGAGCGCGCACGAACGGAAGCCGATCTTGCCCAGCGACGTTTTATGCAGGTGGATCCTGATAACCGACTCGTCGCCGATACGCTGGAAAGTGAATGGAACGAAAAGCTGCGCATTCTGGCAAGTGTACGAGAAGAGCGAGAGCGTGCCAGCAGGCATGATAAATTGATTCTGGACAATGCGATCCACGACCGTCTGATTGCCATGACTGAAGATTTTGGGCGGCTCTGGCGTGGCAGCGAAATTCCACATCGTGAGCGAAAAAGACTGCTGGCACTCATTATCGAAGATGTCACACTCGTTAAACTGGTGGCAGAAGGTATCACCAGGATCCATGTCCGGTTTAAAGGCGGAAAAGTGAAGACGCTGGACACTTTTAATCCCAAATCACATGCGAAAAAAATCAAAACCCAACAGGATGTTATCAAGCTGATTGACAAACTTCTGAATAATCACCTCTACCCGGAGATTGCCGATATCCTTAACCAGCGAGGGTACCATCCGGGTTCAGCAGCCTGTAAGGGGAACGGTGATTTTCGTTTCACCCCCTTGCGCGTTGCCTATCTGACAAACCGCTACAAACTTCGCTCTCGCTATGATCGTCTGAGAGACCGCGGAATGCTGACAAAAAAAGAGGTTGCCCGTCATCTGAATATTCACGAACAAACGGTGGTCAGATGGGCTAAATATGGCCTGATTCAAAATCACGCGTACAATAAACAGTGTAGGCTTTATGAGCTCCCGGCTCCAGATCGTCTGCCGAAAAAACACTGTAGCCGATGGGATCCTCTTGAAAACAGACGCACTTTGGTCTCTCAGGAGCCGTCCCGCGATAAATACACCGATATAAAGGAAACAGATGCAGTATGAACGCAGATCGTTGGCGAAGAGACATAGCCCGTCGCGGTCGGCCCACAGGATTTTCACCATTCTGCCGCTGCGGCCACGGAACACGAAGATATGCCCGGAGAACGGGTCATCTTTCAGCGTGTTCTGGATCTTTGAGGCGAGGCCGTTGAACCCACATCGCATATCCGTAATACCAGCGATGATCCAGATTCTGGTACCAGTTGGCGGCGTTATCATCGAGCACCGCCTTTCATTTCATGGATGAGAACCCGCAGTATTTCAGGTGTCAACGGGTCAAAGAGCTTTACCACACCGGTTGTCAGGTGCAGTTCACATCGAGGAGCGCTATTATTTTCCGC
>NZ_JBOFZA010000028.1:0-218535 GCF_051654945.1 Serratia sp. (in: enterobacteria) | reverse complement strand
TGATCCACCGCAGTACTGCCCATCAGGGTGCCGTTGTTGTAGACGTTGACGCTGACCACCCCCTCGGCCAGGCCGTCAGCGTTGATCCGCCCGGTATACGTCGGCTGCGCGTCGTCTGTGATACCGCCGTCGGCGATCGCGCCCTGAACCGGCCCGATATCGTCGATCAGCGTGATGCTGCCCGGTTCAAACACTGCCGTGCCCGGGGCAGTGCTGTCCACGGTGAAGCTCCAGCCCGCATCGGCGGTCCCGCTCACCTGCGGCCCTTCGTTACCGGCGCCGTCCACCGCCGCCACGCTGTATTCGTGGCTTGAGCCTTCTGCCAGCTCGCTGTCCGGGGTGTAGGACCAGCGGCCATCGGCCGCCACGGCGGCACTGCCGACCAGCGTGCCGTTGTCGTAGATGTTGACGTAGGCGATATCTGCCGTGGCCTGGCCGGCATAGGTGGGCCGGCTGTCATTGGTGCTGCTGCCGTCACCGATCAGCCCGGTGACCGGGCCGACATCGTCCATCAGGCTGAGGCTGCCGCCCACGATACCGGAGGTGAGGTTGTCTGGAACGGTAGCATCAATCGTAAAATTCCAACCGGCATCATCCGTACCACTTATCTGCGGACCTTCGTTACCGGCTTTGTCTACCGCTGCCACCGTGTACTGATGGCTGGAGCCTTCATTAAAGCTGGTTGTTGGCGTGTAGCTCCAAGTGCCATCACCGTTTACCAGAGCGCTAGCGATCTGAACCCCGTTATCGTAGATATTCACATGATCGATATCCGCTGTGGCCCGGCCTGCATAGGTGGGACGGGCATCATCCGTTGTCCCATTATCGGGGATCATGCCAGTTACCGGGGCGAGATCGTCGGTCAGGCTGATACTGTCACTCACAATGCCGGAGGTTTTATTATCAGGAGCAGTACTGTCAACTGTAAAATTCCAACCGGCATCATCCGTGCCACTTATCTGCGGACCTTCGTTACCGGCTTTGTCTACCGCTGCCACCGTGTACTGATGGCTGGAGCCTTCGTTAAAGCTGGTTGTTGGCGTGTAGCTCCAAGTGCCATCACCGTTTACCGGGGCGCGACCAATCAGAACCCCATTATCGTAGATATTGACATGATCGATATCCGCTGTGGCCTTGCCAGCATAGGTAGGACGTGTATCGTTAGTGATACTGCCATCTTTAATGATCCCAGTGCCTGGCTCAACATCGTCAGTCAAGGAGATAGAACCAGCAATAACGCCTGATGCAGAGTTATCAGGTGCGGTAGTATCAGGACGATTAATGTAGGTTGGGGGAGAAACATTGCCCGCAGGATCTTTTGCAACAATGGAAACATCGTTACCCCCTTCTTCTACAGGGTTTGGTTCGATGCTCCAGTTACCGTTGTTATCTGTGATAACAGTCGTTGTATCTCCCGTTTTGGGATCGGTAACGCTGATCGTTGAGCCGGGTTCAGCGCTACCAGCCAGACGATTATCATCATTCACCGTCACGCTTGGCGCATCTGGTGCCGTGGAATCTTTAAAATTCTCTACTGCAGTACCAGAATTACCATTGGGATCCGTCACCGTAACGGTAATCGTTCCGTTTGGTTGTGAGGATGGTGCTTCAATAGACCAATTACCATTCGCATCAGTCTGGGTAATAATAGTTGAACCATCAGGCAAAGTGATAAGCACTTTTGAATCAGGGCTGGATGAAGTACCTGAAATTTCCGGGCGCCCATCTTTATCAGCATCCATGACAGGATGGATCACTACTTTCAATGCAGGATCTGGAGATCGACTGTCTTCATTTTCATTGCTTAAAGCATAAGCAGCGCCAGCGACGCCAACAGCACCCGCCCCAAATAACAAGAAGGGCAACCAGGCAAAATTATTGCTGTTAGCGACTGGATCAGCAATTGCTGACCCCTCTCCCCCTAAAACAACTTCGCTGACGTTACCGTCAGCAAGAAGAGGCGTATAATCGTTCACATCACCCGTGGTGGGAACATATTCAAAATATTGCCCATTTTCAGCCAGGCCGATTAAATGAACGTCTTCATTTTCATAATAACCCTCAAGGATGATGTCCGCAGACTTATTTTCATCCTCATCGAAGATAAGAACCAAGTTCTTACCAACTCTTTTGGTCATCACCACTTGCGGTGCGCGACCGGTATTTATATCTAATAACTCAATATTAAACTCACCATTCGAAGGAACTTTTATCGTGGTGACGGCATTAGCCGTATCTACCTCATGAGAAGATAGAATTCCCTTCACCCCTCTAACATTTACTTTTACTATGGTTTCCATTTTTTGTTCCTTACGTACTCACAACATTATTATGTGTAAACAGCTTATTAACCAGTGACGGCTATTTAATTAACCTTTGTTACTTCCCTTTATGACTTCTTTTAATTCCATAGACTTCTACCTCAACGCGTCTATTTGGCTGATTACACTCAATAATGTCTGCACGGTTGCTGAATTTTCCTTTACAATCAGCAACCACTGGTTTTGAGCTCCCAAGCCCCTGGAAACGAATGGTGTCTACCGGTAACCCAGTTGAGAGCAGTTGATTAACAACGGTGCTGGCCCTTTGTTCAGATAACATCATGTTATGACTCGCGTTACCCATTGGATCCGCGTAACCATTCACAACAATTTCGTTAATGGTTTCAAAATCAAATGAGATTTGCGTAGCCAGAGATTTCAGGTTAGCGGCAGCGCCAGGTAGTAATCCTTTTTCATCAGAACGGTCAAGTTTAAATAGCGTAGAGGCACTAATATTATAAACACTCGAAGGACAATTCATCTTGCTTGTTAAACGAGAAACCGTGTGATACTGAACCTTAATATTTTTTACATATTTCATTGCTTGTTCAGCATCAACCCAACGCCCCAAGACTTGATTATCATCGTCAATCACTACCTGGTAAAAATAGACATTCCCTGCCTGCAAATCAGGAGAATTGATTATGTCATTCCGTTCATAGGCAACTGCAAAATTTTTCTGGTCACCTAGAAGGGCGAGTAACGAAATGTTACCAGGACAAACAGAAAATCCGGCGGCTTGGTGCTCCGAAAGCAAACTCGCATGGTATTGTTTATTCACAAATATATTTATCGGCTGAGTTTTATCATTTTCTCTTTGCAGGCGAAAAACCACTACGCGCGCGCTCGCGCTCTCTGGCTCCCATTGATTTTGAGTAGCCGGGACATCCATGATCCACGTCGTTTTTGTTCCATTAGCGTATACAGGGAAAAAGCCTAAAAGTACTGAGCACGCAACAAATAAGAATATGATTAATATAGTTAATTGTTTCGTTTTCGATAAAATCATACACTAATCCTTTAGTTGAAGTTTATATAAGCTACCACTCGTCCTATCACCGTAATGTTTCTTTATCTTTACAGGTGAAAGTTCTAAACAAATCCGCGAACTAAATTTACTTTGCAATCAAAGTTATATTTTACCTTCCCCCCTACTCACAGAATGCTTCTCAATAATTAAACCTCCGCATCTGCAACGGTTCGGATAACAACAAACTCTTTACAAAAATAATTAATCACATCCAGCCCCCCTTCACTTCACGCTAAAAAAAATGACCAATACCCATTTCGCATCGAATTTATTAAAGGCCAAAATTATTGTCAACAGGATATAAATAATGAGTAAGTTTATTTAATGGGATTACTGTTCATTATCAATAAGAAGAATCTCAAGAAATTTAAACCAGCGCAGACGGAACCACTACATGATAAAATCACTATTCAATTAAAAAATAAAAGAATTTAAGCAGGAGAACGATAAGAACATTATAAAATTGGAAAGGTCAAAAAACGGACTCTTGTGACTGGATAGTTAAGCAAAAAAATAAAGAATATTCTTAAAAGCAGCTCGGACTGCTGATAAAGCTAGGCGACATCACCTTGCCTGGGCCAGATAAAGTGGCCCTGATGAAGACGACGAAGACACAGCCAAACGCCGTGCTTGTCCCAGCGCAGGAGTTTGATGCGCGAGCATGCCTTGTTGCAGAAGACAAAAGCGGCTTCCCCCCTGCCAAGTTTGGTGCAGGTGGCCGGGTTTAAATCGTGTTGCTGACAATAGCACTTTTTAATTAATCCGCTCTGTTGCCAGGCGTCGAGATGGCGTTGCCATATTTCACCTCATTGGTTGTATTGACTGAGGTCAGCATGCAATAGCAATGTTTCGCTAACAAGATGAGATCATCGAACGCTTACGATTTTGTAGTACGTCTGAAGGGCTGCAATCGCTGTTTCCCCTCATCCCAACCTTCTCCCAAAAGGTGAAGGAGCTGCAACGGTGCCGTAATCGACAACAAAATGGCACTGTGCACAGGCAAACTTCAGCAATCAATAGCGAACTCGATCGGTCTCCTCTCCCTGTGGGAGAGGGTTAGGGGGCAGTTACTGATTTTCCTGGCGTGCAAACAGACGCGGGATCTCGCGCAGGAACCAGGACTTGGCCTCGCCCATGCTGTCGCGCCGCCAGGCCATGATAATGTCCGCCTCACGGCTGTATTCCGGCCCCACTACGCGCAAACGCCCCTGCTCGATATCCTTCTCCACCATCTGATAAGGCATGGTGGCCACCCCTAGCCCGGCCAGCAAAGCACGGCGCTTGTCCTCAATGGTACTCACCGTCAGACGTTGCTGTTTATCCAGCAGTTGTACCGTCAACACCGGCCGCTCACGCGCGGTGTCCGCCACCGCAATCCCACGGTATTTAACCCGGGTCAGTTCAGACAGCGGCTCCGGTTCCAGATGGATCGGATGCTCCGGCGCGGCAACGTACACGCTCATCACCTTGTACAGCTTACGGGTATTGATTTCAGAAGAGGCACGAAAGTGCATATCCGGCGCAATCACGATGTCGGCCCGGCCCTGCTCCAGGCGCTCCCACGCCCCGGCCAACACCTCGGTAAAGATCGACACCTGGGTATTGGCCTTCAACGCCAGTTTATCGACCAGCGGAAACAGCTTGTAGGCAGGGGATAGCGCTTCGCTGACGATGGTGAGATGGGTTTCCCATCCCCGCGCCAATGCCTCTGCATCGGTCGTCAGCTTGTCCGCTGCCTCGAGCAGTACGCGGCCACGCTCAAGCAGCATGCGTCCCACGTTGGTGAATTTGGTGCGATGCCCGGAGCGGTCAAACAACACCACATCCAGTTCTTCTTCCAATTTTTGCATGGTGTAGCTGAGCGCCGAAGGCACTCGCCCCAGCTCATCGGCGGCGGCGGCAAAGCTGCCACGGCGGTCGATCGCATCCATTACCCTAAGCGCTTCAAGCGTTAACGCCCGATCTCTGGCCATCGAAACTCTCTTTCAGGAAATTTGAATATTCCGACCAGATTAACTGGCTAACAATCCGGCGTCCAGATGCTTACCATCAGGATAATGAATTTTGAGAGCCGATTGCCATGATCACATGCAGAACAGCACAACAATGCGGGCAAGCTGACTTTGGTTGGCTACAGGCTCGTTATACCTTTTCCTTTGGCCACTATTTTGATCCCAAGCTGATGGGCTACGCCTCGTTGCGGGTGCTCAATCAGGAGGTATTGGCACCGGGTGCCGCCTTCCAGCCACGCGCCTATCCCAACGTGGATATCCTGAATCTGATCTTGCAGGGCGAAGCCGAATACCGGGACAGCGACGGCAACACCGTGCGCGCAGCGGCTGGGGAAGCGCTGTTGCTGGCTACGCAGACGGGGCTAAGCTATAGCGAACAGAACGTCAGCAGCACCACGCCACTAACACGGATGCAGCTGTGGCTGGATGCCTGCCCAGAGCGCAGTAACGAGCGCGTGCAGCGCCTGAGCCTGGCAGAACAGCCCTATACGCTGCTGGCTTCGCCAGATGGTAGCCAGGGCAGCCTGCAACTGCGCCAGCAGGTCTGGATCCATCATTTGAACTTGCCTGCAGGTGCACAGCAGACGCTGAACCTGCACGGGCCACGCGCCTACCTGCAATCGATCCACGGCACCGTCGAAGTGAATGGCGAACATAATGACAGCCAACGCCTGACCTGTGGTGACGGTGCGTTTATCCGCGAAGAAAACCGCCTCACCATCCAGGCCAAAGCGCCGTTACGTGCATTGCTGATTGATTTGCCGATCTGACAAAAAAGAAAAACCCCGCGCGACTCTCGTCACGCGGGGTTATCTGTATAGAGGGAGCTGACCGGTAAGCCGGGTTCTGTCGTGGACAGTCATTCCTCTAGGCCAGCAATCGCTCACTGGCTCAAGCAGCCTACCCGGGTTCAGTACGGGCCGTACCATGCGAACCCCTATTTGGCCTTGCTCCGGGTGGAGTTTACCGTGCCACGAACTGTTGCCAGTCGCGCGGTGCGCTCTTACCGCACCCTTTCACCCTTACCTGATCCCGCTTGCGCGGGCCATCGGCGGTTTGCTCTCTGTTGCACTAGTCGTAGGCTTGCGCCTCCCAGGCGTTACCTGGCACCCTGCCCTATGGAGCCCGGACTTTCCTCCCCTCCATCTGTCTCCCCCGAAGAGGACGGCAATGAAGCGGCGACTGTCTGGTCAACTCCGGCGCGGATAGTAGCGTTGTGGTTGCAGTAGGTCAACCGTTTTAGGGGGAATGGAAAACAGATCTATGGGGGCGGCCAACAGATATGCTAGCTTGGCTACATGACTCCAGGACCTTTAGCTCTGATTTGCGACGAGATTATTATTTACCGCTTGCCAACCCAGGTGGGATGACGCTCGTCAGTTTGTTCCCGCCGGTAAGGCGGGCCTTACCGGTATCACTCCAGTGAGGTTAATCATGTCCAGTTCGCCCCATGAAACAGCAAAACCCACCCTGCATCTGTTATGCGGAAAGATCGCGTCAGGAAAATCGACCCTTTCAGCCAAGCTGGCAAACCAACCAGGCAGTGTAGCCATCGCGGAAGACCAGTGGCTTGCTCGGCTCTACGCCAACGAGATGCAGTCGGTTGCCGACTACGTTCGTTGCTCTGCCAAGCTGAAAAATGCCATCCAGCCCCATGTGGTCGCGCTGCTTAAAGCCGGAGTGACTCTGATCCTGGATTTCCCGGCTAACACCGTAGCCAACCGTGCATGGATGATGGACATCATCCGCGAGTCGGGAACCCAGCACCAACTGCATTATCTCGACGTGCCCGACGAGGTCTGCAAGGCCAGGCTACATGCCCGCAACCAGTCGGGCACTCATGACTTTGCCGCGACCGATGCGCAGTTTGATCTCATCACCCAACATTTTGTCAAACCGACCGCTCAGGAAGGCTTCAACATCATTCGCTATGGTTAAGCCATCGCGCTGGGGTTCAGTCTGCCAACTCCTGCTGCTCCAGCGCATGTTTATACAGTGCATTTTTCTTTACGCCGTGGATCTCTGCGGTTAACGCCGCCGCCTTTTTCAGCGGCAGCTCTTTTTGCAGCAGGGCCAGGGTGCGCAACGCTTCGAGCGGTAAATCGTCTTCCTGCGCCTTGTGCCCTTCCACAATCAGCACCATCTCCCCCCTGCGGCGCATTTCATCCTCCAGTACCCATGCCAGCAGTTCTCCGACCGGGGCACCGTGAATCGATTCCCAGGTTTTGGTCAGCTCACGCGCCAGCACCACATAGCGCTGCGGCCCCCATACGGTGACCATGTCCTGCAAACTTTCCAACAAACGGTGGGTAGATTCATAGAAAATCAGCGTTCGCGGTTCCTCTGCCAGCGCCAGCAGGGTATCCTTACGGCCTTTGGTTTTTGCTGGCAGGAAGCCTTCGTAGCAAAAACGGTCGGAAGCCACACCGGCGGCACACAGCGCGGTGGTGGCAGCACAGGCGCCCGGCAGCGGCACGACGCGGATCCCCGCTTCACGGCAACGGCGCACCAGGTGGTAACCCGGATCGTTAATCAGTGGCGTGCCTGCGTCACTGACCAATGCTATGCTCTGGCCTTCCTGCAGTTTTGCCAGCAGTTGGTCCGCCTTCTGCTGTTCGTTATGGTCGTGCAGCGCAAACAACCGCGCGCTAATAGCAAAGTGTTGCAGCAGCAACCCGGTATGGCGCGTATCTTCCGCCGCAATCAGATCCACGCTCTTCAGTACCTCTATTGCCCGATGCGTCATGTCCCCCAGGTTGCCGATGGGGGTGGGCACCACGTACAGCGTTGATGCAGAAATAACTGATTGTTGGTGTTGATTCATTGTTTCATCCGGATTGCCGATTTAATATTGAGCATCTTGAAAAAAACATCACTGGATACAGTATGCTTTCCTCAACATTCCTTCGTACCAAAGCAGGGCGATTAGTGCCTGTTGTACTGGCAGCCCTGTTGTTAGCTGGTTGTCCAAGTCAGGTTACGCAGACTCCGCCCTCAAATATCCAGGACGAAGCCAGTGCCAACTCTGATTACTATCTGCAGCAGTTGCAGCAAAGCAGCGATAATAACAAGGCTGACTGGCAATTACTTGCTATTCGCGCATTAACTCGCGAAGGCAAGCTGCCGCAGGCCGCCGAGCAACTGAGTTCGCTGCCGCAAGACCTGACGGGGACACAACAGCAAGAGCGCCAACTATTGAGCGCTGAACTGCAGGTGGCCAACAAGAATTTAGGCGCAGCCCGTGATGCGCTGAACAAAATAGACAGCGGCGCGCTGTCACCTAATCAGCTGGTTCGCCTGTATCAGGCACAGATCGCGGCTAACCAGGGCCAAGCCTCTCTGCCACTGATCCGTGCCTATATCGCCCAGGAGCCGTTGCTTAGCGCCCAGGCTCATCAGGATAACCTGGACAAAACCTGGCAGACGCTGCTTGGCCTGAAACCGGCCGACATGAACAGCCTGGTGATTAACGCCAACGAAAACGTGTTGCAAGGCTGGCTGGATCTGCTCCGTGTCTATCAGGACAACCGTCAGGATCCCGAGCTGCTGAAAGCCGGGATCAAAGACTGGCAGAACCGCTATCCGCAGAATCCGGCGGCAAAAAGCCTGCCAACCCAGTTGAATCAGGTGCTGAACTTCACCCAGGCGTCGACCTCGCATATCGCCCTGTTGCTGCCGCTGAACGGCCAGGCCAAGGTGTTTGCCGATGCGATCCAGCAGGGCTTTAACGCGGCACAGAGTGGCATAGCCATCGCCGCGCCGGTTCCGGCACAGCAACCCGTCAGTAATCCAGACCAGAGTATTGCGGCATCGCCAGACAATGCTAACGGCGCCGTCAGCACTTCGGCACCTGTGGCGGATGCGACTGAGGCCGTCGCGGTGCAGCCAGCGGCTCCAGCGCCGGTGACTCCAGCCCCGGCAACCGGTGGGCAAGTGAAAGTGTACGATACCACCAGCCAACCTCTGCCAGCGCTGTTGGCTCAGGCCCAGCAGGATGGCGCAACCCTGATCGTCGGCCCGCTCTTGAAGGCCGAAGTCGATCAACTGGCCAGCACGTCCACCACGCTGAACGTGCTGGCACTCAACCAGCCTGAGCAGCCGAAGGACAGCCCGAATATCTGTTACTTCGCCCTGTCGCCAGAAGACGAAGCCCGCGATGCCGCCCGCCATATCTGGGAACAGCAAAAGCGCCAGCCGTTACTGCTGCTGCCACGCGGCGCGTTTGGCGATCGCATTGCCAAAGCCTTCACCGAAGAGTGGCAGAAACTGGGTGGCCAGACCGTATTGCAACAAGGTATTGGTTCTGCCGGTGAATTACGCCAGATGGTCAACAGCGGTGGGATCCGCATGAGCGGCACTCCGGTGGCCTCACAGGCTCCAGCGCAACAGTCGGTGACTATTGCGGGTTTGACGATCCCTGCGCCACCAAGCGATATTCCAGCGGCTACCGGTGGCAGTGTGGACTCGGTGTATATCGTCGCCACGCAGGCCCAACTGACGCTAATCAAGCCGATGATCGACATGACCACCAGTTCTCGTAGCAAACCCGCCATGTTTGCCAGCTCACGCAGCTATCAGGCCGGTGCCGGCCCGGACTTCCGTCTGGAAATGGAAGGCCTGCAATTCAGCGATATTCCTCTGCTGGCAGGGGCCAATCCACAGTTGCAACAGCAAGCCACCGCCAAATTCCGCAACGACTATTCCCTGGTGCGTCTCTACGCCATGGGGATGGATGCCTGGACATTGGCCAATCACTTTGCTCAAATGCGCCAGTTGCCAGGATTCCAGGTTTCAGGAACCACCGGCTTGCTGACATCATCACCTAACTGTGTGATCACCAGGAAACTGACTTGGCTGCAATACCGCCAGGGCTCGGTCGTTCCGGTCTCCTGAGCCAACGCGCCAAGGGAGCGGGCTATGAGAACCTGGCCCGCCAATACCTCGAGCGCGCCGGGCTTACCTTCACCGCCGCCAACGTGGCGGTACGTGGAGGTGAGCTCGATCTCATCATGCGTGATGGTCAAACCTGGGTGTTCGTCGAGGTCCGTTACCGCCGCAATGCCACCTTTGGTGACGCAGCGGCCAGTGTAACTTACCGCAAGCAACGGCGATTGCTGCATGCCGCCGCCGTTTGGCTGGCGGGGCGAGGAGCCAGTTTTGACACATCATCTTGCCGTTTTGATGTTTTAGCCATTACCGGTAGCCAGTTAGAATGGATACCCAATGCCTTCAATGCGGATTAAACCCTGTTTACCGGTCTATACCGGCCCTTTGACCTAGTGGATTAAAACAACGTGCTGGATAGAATCAAAGTCTGTTTTACCGAGAGTATCCAAACCCAGATTGCGGCGGCGGAAGCCTTACCTGACGCGATATCCCGTGCCGCGATGACCCTGGTTCAATCGTTATTGAACGGCAACAAGATCCTCTGCTGTGGTAACGGCACCTCGGCGGCCAATGCCCAGCATTTTGCCGCCTGTATGATCAACCGTTTTGAAACCGAACGCCCCAGCCTGCCCGCGATCGCGCTGAACGCCGATAACGTGGTACTGACCGCCATCGGCAACGATCGCCTGCATGATGAAATGTATGCCAAACAGGTGCGGGCGCTCGGCCATGCCGGTGACGTGCTGCTGGCAATTTCCACCCGCGGCAATAGCCGTGATATTGTGAAAGCGGTCGAAGCTGCGGTAACGCGTGATATGACCATTGTTGCGCTTACCGGCTACGATGGCGGAGAGCTGGCGGGTTTACTCGGCCAGCAGGATGTGGAGATACGTATTCCCTCTCACCGCAGTGCACGCATTCAGGAGATGCATATGCTTACCGTCAATTGCCTATGCGACCTGATTGATAACACATTGTTCCCCCACCAGGATGATTAAAGGAACTGAGATGAAGCTAAGAGCCACATTTGCAGTGCTGTTCAGCGCCCTACTGTTACAAGGCTGCGTCGCGGGCGTTGTCGTTGGCAGCGCCGCCGTTGCCACCAAGACGGCGACCGATCCACGTACCGTAGGAACACAGGTCGACGACGGCACCCTGGAAGCCCGGGTTGAAAATGCCATTGGCAAAGATCAGCAATTGAAGAAAGAAGCCCGTGTTGTGGCAACGGCCTATCAGGGCAAAGTGCTGCTGACCGGCCAGGCGCCTAGCACCGAACTCGCCAGCCGGGCGAAACAGATCGCGCTTGGCGTCGATGGGGCCGTTGAGGTGTATAACGAGATCCGCCAAGGCACGCCGGTTAGCCTGGGTACGGCTTCTTCCGATACCTGGATCACCACCAAGGTACGTTCACAGATCCTGACCAGCGATACGGTCAAATCTTCCAACGTAAAAGTGACGACCGAAAATGGCGAGGTGTTCTTGTTAGGTCTGGTGACTCAGCAGGAAGGCCAGTCTGCGGCGCAGATCGCCAGCCAGGTTAGCGGCGTGAAGCACGTGACGACGGCGTTTACCTACGTTAAATAATCTCTGAAGTATGGGTGGGATCGGCGCTGTCTGGTGCCCTCACCCTAACCCTCTCCCACAGGGAGAGGGGACCGATCGAGTTCGTTGATTGTTCTGCGTTATTTCCTAACTTCCGAAGTCGCACAGATCTGCTAGCAGTTCAGCTCCCTCGCCCTGTTGGAGAGGGGAACGATCGAGTTCATTGATTGTTCTGCGCTATTTCCTAACTTCCGAAGTTGCACAGATTTGCTAGCAGTTCAGCTCCCTCGCCCTGTGGGAGAGGAAAACCATCAATCCAACCCATTAGCCTTAAGAAAACCGTCCCCACCCAACTGGCGCATCTGGCGCATAATCCATTGTTGGCGTTGAACCACGTATCCCGAAGGGGCACCGGCCTTGTAACGATGTGGATTAGGCAGCACCGCCGCCAGCAGGGCCGCTTCAGACGCCGTCAGGCGGCTTGCCGGCTTGTGGAAAAAATGTTGGGCAGCCGCTTCCACGCCGAAGATACCGTCACCGAATTCGACGATATTCAGGTACACCGTCAAAATCCGCCGTTTGGTCCACACCAGCTCAATCCCCGCCGTCAGCCCGGCTTCAAATCCTTTACGCAGCCAACTGCGCCCATCCCACAAAAACAGATTCTTGGCCGTTTGCTGGGAAAGCGTAGAAGCACCGCGAATGCGCGTTGGCCGCTTTTCATTATGGCTGAGCGCCTTTTCAATGGCCGCAATATCGAATCCCCAGTGATCGGGAAATTTCTGATCTTCTGCCGCCATCACCGCCAGGGCCATCGAAGGGGCTATATCATCCATCGCCACCCAGTCGGAATGCGCCACGTAGCCGAAATCACCGCTCAGCCAGGCACCGATTTGCCGCTCTACCATCACGGCAGAAAACGGCACCGGCAGAAAAGCGAACAGGATGATGCCCATCAGCCACAAGCCAACAACCGCAATCACGCCACGTTTAAACCAGCACCACAGGCGACCCATCCACGATTTACGTGAAAACCTTATCATTCCACCAAATCCAGCACCCGTGAAACCAGCTTATCAATGCCCCGCGCCGCCTCGCCGATCGACTGGGCCAACATGTAGGCCGGGGTCGTGACGACCTTGTTTTCAATATCCACCACGATGTCATCCACCGGGCAAATCACCGGCTCACCGCCCATGGCATCGATCACTTCACCCAGATCGGGATCGTTACCAATGGTCAAACGCAACGGTTGATCGATCACTTTCGGCAACAGGGCGGGAGCAATGCACATAAACCCTATTGGTTTGTTTAGCTTATGCATTTCTCGAATAAGCTTAGACAGCTCTGGATCGACTGAACATTCAGCACCTTGCGTGGCAAAACTGCTCAGATTCTTCGCAGCGCCAAATCCACCTGGCACAATCAGGGCATCGAGTTGCCCGGCATCGGCCTGCGAAAGCGGCCGAATGTTGCCACGAGTGATACGGGCCGACTCCAGCAAAATGTTACGGCTTTCTGGCATTTCTTCGCCAGATAAGTGATTAATTACATGCAGTTGTGACTTATCCGGCGCAAAACACACCGCTTGCGCACCGGCACGGTCCAGAGCCAGCAAGGTGAGAACCGCCTCATGGATTTCTGCACCGTCATAAACACCACAACCACTCAGCACTACAGCTACCTGTTTCATCGTTATTCTCCCGGCCAGGACCGCCAGCAAAGGCAGGCCCAGAGGCGACAAATACTAACTACATCACATATTTTAATGATTCTTCTAACAAGAGCGCTTACATTTGGTATGTTGTTCGCTGTATGATGTATACGAATTTAGTAACACCTGCTCTACCAGAACGCTAAAAACCAATACGCAGGTTAATGATTTCCCTGGTGTTGGCGCAATATTCGCGCACCCCGGCCTCGGCTGGGGTCATTTTTTTTCAGCGTTCTCAACCCAGGCACGCAGCACGGCCACATCATTGCGCCACTCTTGTTTCAACTCATCAACCCACTCTTGTACGTTGTCTTGCCAGGCCGGTAACGTTGGCGTCTGGATTTGCTGAGCCAGTTGTTGCAGATGTTTTAACCCTACAGAACCAGCAGCACCTTTGATTTTGTGCCCTTCTTCGGTGATCCCTTTCTCGTCCTTCGCCGTCATGTTGGAATCCAGCACCGCCAGATAGCCCGGCATCACCTGTTCAAACATCGCCAGGCTCTGATGGATCAACTGCGGCCCCACCAGATCCATGTACTGCTCCAGCATTGCGGTATCCAACAACGATTCATTAATCTGCATCGACTTTTGCTCCGTTTTCTTTGTGGTATGTTGGGGTTGGTGATCCCAGTAATGTTTGATCATATTGGTCAAGGCCGGTACCGACAGCGGCTTGCTCAGTACATCGTCCATGCCTGCTTCAAGGTACTCTTTCTTGTCCTTCAGGACATTAGCCGTCAGCGCAATCAATGGCGGCAGTGAGCGGCCAGCATAACGCTCGCGCAGTTCACGGGCGATATCCAGCCCGCTCATATCCGGCAGTTGGATGTCCAACAGGGCCAGATCGAATTCATCCGGGTCGAACATGTCTAGCGCATCACGGCCATTCATTGCCACCGCAACGCTGTTGCCCAGCTTCTCCAGCACCGAACGGGCCACAATCACGTTCAGTTCGATATCTTCCACCAGCAGGATATGCAGCGCAGGTAGCGGCATTTCTTCCACCGTTTCAACCTCATCCACCACTTCCTCCACTGCCGGAGCCTTGATGGTTAAAGTGAAGCAAGAACCGTGCCCTTGTGCGCTGTTTACAGCGATATCTCCCCCCATGCTCTGCGCCAAACGTTTGGAAACCGCCAGACCGATGCCGGTGCCGGTCGCCGGACGCCCGCCGTTCTGGTCCTTGACCTGATAATACATGGCAAAAATCTTGTCTTGCTCATCCTGCGGGATCCCCATGCCTGAGTCTTCCACCTCAAACACGATCTGGTCCTGCCCTTCTCGCCTGACTCGCACCACAATCTGGCCTTGCTGGGTGAATTTCACCGCGTTGCCGATCAGGTTCCACAGGATCTGGCGCAGCCGCGTCCCGTCCGTGATGATTTTCTGCGGCAGCGGTAGCTCGGGCTCCATTACGAACTGTAACCCTTTCGGCTGCACCAGCAGGCCGGAGAGGTTTTCCAGATCCGCCAGGAAGCCGGTAAAGTCGACCGGCTGATTGTCCAACTGGACCTTGCGCCGTTCGAGTTTATCCATCTCGATGATGTCGTTGAAAATATTACCCAGCGTGATGGCGCTGACGTGGATGGTTTTCAAATACTTCAGTTGTTCGTCGTTCAGTTCGGTATCGAGCAGAATGCGGCTCAGGCCGACAATGCCATTAAGCGGCGTACGAAGCTCGTGGCTGATCGTTGAGATAAAGGTGGTCTTGTCCCTGCTGGCGTTCTCCAGCGCGTCCTGGTAGCGCTTACGCTCGGTTATATCGCGGCCAAAACCCATCAGCCCGTGACGTTTACCCACGCGGTCGTAAAACGGCACCTTGCGCAGCTCAAAACAGGCTTTGCGCCCATCCGGGTACACCAGCCATTGTTCATAGGTCAGGGAGACGTTGTGGCGGAACACTTTCTCATCGGTTTCGATGACTTTTTCGGCGATGTCTTGGCTGTAGACATCAAAGGGGGTCAGGCCGATCAGCTGTTTTTCGCTCTTGCCAGTCAGCAGTTCCATCGCCCGGTTGCAGCCGGAGAACTCTTTTTCTTCGTTGCGGTAGTAAACCAAATCGGGGGAGGCATCGAGGAAGGAGCGCAGTAACGCCGACTGTTGGCCCAGTTCCACCTGCGCCAGTTCGCGCTGCTCCATCTCTTCGGTCAGTTTATCCATGACCTGTTGGCGCTCTTGTTCCGCCTTGATACGGTCGGCAATTTCCTGATTGAGCTGGCTGATATTCTCCTGCATCTGCTGGTTCAGCGCGAGATCGCGATTACGCATCTCCTCAAGCTTATCCACCAGCCGGGCCAGGCGCTGGCGCGACTCTTCCAGTTGCTCTACCACCACCGAAAGGAAGTAAACCGCCCACGGGGTGATCAGTAAACCGAAGAAGATGGAGCGCACCACATCGATGCTTTCCACTTCACCACGCAGCAGCATGGTGACCGCCATCTGCACCACCATCGCCAGTATCACCAGCGCTGAAGCGAGCAACAGTGAAAAGCGCACCAGCCCCAGTTTTACCATCAAATCAACGTAGTACTGGGCTAACACCCGGATTTGCTTCATGAGCTATTCCCTACAGACATAATCTCTCAAATCATACCGTAAAAAGGCGCAGAGATAAGAAACCTTACTGTGAACTGTGGGAAGGATTGCAAATCGCCAGTTAAAAACGGGGGATTTTAAGGATGGTAATGCTGGTCTGCCGCCAAAGCCGAACCCTGGCCGCCATGCTGCTGAAGATAGCCGCCAACGGCCTGCATACCGTTCCAGCGGTTTTCGCACCATAAAGGGGCAAGCAGAGTTGGCCGCCGGGCGCTGGCCGAAATGCGGTGGTAGATAATCGCTTTCGGCGTATGGCGGATCATTTCCCCGGCGCTGAAGGCGTAATCCGCCAACGACAGCTCAGGCAAACGCCCCGCCTGCCAGGCCCGTGCCATGGTGCTCCCGGTGACGATATGCAGCGGGTGCAGTTTGATGCCGTCAACACCGCTGTCTGCCACTGCTTGTAACGTGGCCAGATGGTGTTGATGGGTTTCCCCCGGCAGGCCAACGATCAGGTGGCTGCACACCTTCAGGCCGCGCTCACGAGCCAGGCGGCTGGTCTGCTGGTAACAGGAAAAGTCGTGACCCCGGTTGATGCGCTTGAGCGTTTTATCGTGTGCGGTTTGCAGCCCCAGCTCCAGCCACACCTCAAAGCCCTGTTCGCGGTAGCCAGCCAACAGATCGAGTGCCGCTTCCGGCACGCAGTCTGGCCGGGTACCAACACAGATGCCCACCATCTCGGCCTGCGTCAGCGCCTGTTGGTACATGTTGGCCAGCAGTTCCACTTCGGCATAGGTGCTGGTATAGGCCTGGAAATAGGCCAGATAGCGCTTGGCCCGGTTAACCTTCTGCGCCTGAATAGCCAGCTGTTGCGCTATGCTTTGCTGCTGCATCTGCTCATCGGCAAAAGAAGCCACGTTGCAGAAAGTGCAGCCGCCGCGCCCCAGCGTGCCGTCGCGGTTTGGGCAGCTAAACCCACCGTGCAGCGTGAGTTTGTGGATCTTCTCCCCATAACGGCGCTGAAGATCGCTACCAAACATATTGACTAATTGCGGCAACTGCATAATCTTGGAATCTCTCTGTGTCCAAAGTCCGTTATGTATACCCGTCGTATTTCAAGCTGCAGCGTTGTTGACTGCACTTGCACACCCCAGTCACTTACCCAAAAGTAAGCTCCTGGGGATGAGCAAGCTTGCCGCCTAGCTGCAACTTGAACTCCATAGGGTATAATTAAAAGGCTTTTCCCGCGATGACAGGGATCAACGCTTTTCCCCAAAGGCCGCTCTAGGCATAACTATTCATTATTAGTGCAAATAAAATCATTTTTATCTCGATGAAAATTTCTAATCTTCAGCGCACCGTTAACCGCTTTATGACAAGGCGATGAAAAATAGTTATAAACAACAACAAATAGATATTTACCAGGATAAAACTCTGGCATTGCCGCCAGCACTAGCATGGTGCAGAGATTCAGGCATTGCACTATAGTGAGACAGCTCACATTTTTACGGCCCTTCCCTCAGCTATCCATCGCGCTTAAAAGGTCTGAAAAAACTTATTTTTCATCATCATAAACCTTGTCAGAGCCATCAAAATCCCTGTTAGGCCCATATTTGACCTGCGTATTCTTTCTCGCTAAGTTGGATGTCCGCTGGAAGCTTTCTGGACGAGCAAACTGCTCGTCATAATTATGCAGTAATTTAAGACTCCCTCTTAAAACAAGTCATTTACCACTTGTGAGAACCGTCACGAGAGGCCATTGATGGAGGGCGGAAAAGCAGATTGGCGATATTAACCTTGCTGATTGGACTTCTGCCTGAAATTGAGCAGGCCCCTCGCAGTGGGTTGTAAGAGTCACGCAGAGCCTGGGGAGGTTCACTGATATGTTGTACGATAAATCCCATGAGAGGGACAACTGTGGTTTCGGCCTGATCGCCCATATAGAAGGCGAACCTAGCCACAAAGTGGTGAGGACCGCTATTCACGCACTGGCCCGCATGCAACACCGTGGTGCAATTCTTGCTGATGGCAAGACTGGCGACGGTTGCGGCCTGTTATTGCAAAAGCCCGATCGCTTTTTCCGCATGGTAGCGCAAGAGCGCGGCTGGCGTTTAGCCAAGAACTACGCCGTTGGCATGATGTTCCTCAGCCAGAACGAAGAGGAAGCCCGTGCCAGCCGCCGCATTGTTGAAGAAGAGCTGCAGAATGAAACGCTGTCGATCGTCGGCTGGCGCGAAGTTCCTACCAACCCGGACGTATTGGGTGAAATTGCCCTCTCTTCTCTGCCACGTATCGAACAGATTTTCGTGAATGCCCCTGCGGGCTGGCGTCCACGTGATATGGAGCGCCGCCTGTTTGTGGCACGCCGCCGTATCGAGAAGCGCGTCCAGGACGACAGCTTCTATGTGTGCAGCTTCTCCAACCTGGTGACCATCTACAAAGGTCTGTGCATGCCAGCCGACCTGCCACGTTTCTATCTGGATCTGGCAGACCTGCGGCTGGAATCGGCCATCTGCCTGTTCCACCAGCGCTTCTCGACCAATACCGTGCCGCGCTGGCCATTGGCACAGCCGTTCCGCTATCTGGCACACAACGGTGAGATCAACACCATCACCGGTAACCGCCAGTGGGCACGTGCACGTACCTACAAGTTCCAGACTCCGCTGATCCCGGATTTGCAATCCGCTGCGCCGTTCGTCAACGAAACCGGTTCCGACTCCAGCTCGCTGGACAATATGCTGGAGCTGTTGCTGGCAGGCGGGATGGATCTGATCCGTGCCATGCGTTTGCTGGTGCCACCGGCCTGGCAGAACAACCCGGATATGGATACCGACCTGCGCGCCTTCTTCGACTTCAACTCGATGCACATGGAGCCGTGGGACGGCCCGGCAGGCATCGTGATGTCCGATGGCCGCTACGCAGCCTGTAACCTGGACCGTAACGGTCTGCGTCCGGCGCGCTACGTCATCACCAAAGACAAGCTGATCACCTGCGCGTCAGAAGTCGGCATCTGGGATTACCAGCCGGATGAAGTGATCGAAAAAGGCCGCGTTGGGCCAGGCGAGCTGATGGTGATCGACACCCGCAGCGGCAAGATCCTGCACTCCGCCGAAACCGACAACGACCTGAAAAGCCGCCATCCGTATAAAGAATGGATGGAGAAGAACGTTAAGCGTCTGGTGCCGTTTGAAGACCTGCCAGAAGATCAGGTGGGCAGCCGCGAGCTGGATGACGCGACGCTGGAAACCTACCAGAAGCAGTTCGGCTACAGCAGCGAAGAATTAGATCAGGTGATCCGCGTACTGGGCGAGATCGGCCAGGAGGCCACCGGCTCGATGGGTGATGATACCCCGTTCGCCGTGCTTTCCAGCCGCCCACGCATCATTTATGACTACTTCCGTCAGCAGTTCGCGCAGGTTACCAACCCGCCGATCGATCCGCTGCGTGAAGCCCACGTGATGTCGCTGGCCACCAGCATCGGCCGCGAGATGAACGTCTTCTGCGAAGCCGAAGGCCAGGCCCACCGCCTGAGCTTCAAATCGCCGATCCTGCTGTATTCGGATTTCAAACAGCTCACCACGCTGGAAGGTGAATATTATCGCGCCGACACGCTCGATCTGACCTTCGATCCCGCCGTGCAGGATCTGGAACAGACCATCCATGCCCTGTGCGACGAAGCGGAACGTAAAGTCCGTGACGGCGCGGTGCTGCTGGTGCTGTCTGACCGTGCCATCAGCAACCAGCGCCTCCCCGTACCGGCTCCGATGGCAGTTGGGGCAATCCAGACCCGCCTGGTAGACAAAAACCTGCGCTGCGATGCCAACATCATCGTCGAAACCGCCAGCGCCCGCGATCCCCACCACTTCGCCGTGCTGCTGGGCTTTGGTGCCACCGCCGTCTACCCGTACCTGGCCTACGAAACGCTGGCCAAGCTGGTCGACAGCCAGGCCATTGACAAGAAATACCGCGACGTGATGCTGAACTACCGTAACGGCATCAATAAAGGGCTGTACAAGATCATGTCCAAAATGGGCATCTCGACTATTGCCTCTTACCGCTGCTCCAAACTGTTTGAAGCCGTCGGCCTGCACCGTGACCTGTCCAATCTGTGCTTCCAGGGCGTGGTCAGCCGTATCGGCGGTGCCAGCTTCAGCGACTTCCAGCAAGATCTGCAAAACCTGTCCAAACGCGCCTGGCTGAAACGCAAGCCTTTGGATCAGGGCGGCCTGCTGAAATTCGTTCATAACGGTGAGTACCATGCGTACAACCCGGACGTGGTGAATTCACTGCAAAAAGCGGTGCACAGCGGCGAATACAGCGATTACCAGACTTATGCCAAGCTGGTGAACGAGCGCCCGATTGCGACACTGCGCGATTTGCTGGCCATCACCCCGCAAGGCACGCCGATCCCGGTCGATCAGGTTGAACCCGCCGAGTCGCTGTTCAAACGCTTCGATACCGCTGCCATGTCCATCGGGGCACTCAGCCCAGAGGCTCATGAGTCGCTGGCGATTGCCATGAACAGCCTGGGCGGTTTCTCCAACTCCGGTGAAGGGGGTGAAGATCCCGCACGCTACGGCAGCAACAAGGTTTCCCGTATCAAGCAGGTGGCCTCTGGCCGCTTTGGCGTGACGCCAGCCTATCTGGTTAACGCCGACGTGATCCAGATTAAGGTCGCGCAGGGTGCCAAGCCAGGTGAAGGCGGCCAATTGCCAGGAGATAAGGTGACGCCGTATATCGCCAAGCTGCGTTATTCGGTACCGGGCGTTACCCTGATCTCGCCTCCGCCGCATCACGACATTTATTCGATTGAAGATTTGGCACAGCTGATTTTCGACCTGAAGCAGGTGAACCCGAAGGCGATGATTTCGGTGAAGCTGGTTTCCGAGCCGGGCGTGGGCACCATTGCCACCGGCGTGGCGAAAGCCTATGCCGATCTGATCACCATTGCTGGTTACGACGGCGGCACCGGTGCCAGCCCGCTATCTTCAGTTAAATATGCTGGCTGCCCGTGGGAACTGGGCCTGGTGGAAACTCAGCAAGCGCTGGTTGCCAACGGCCTGCGCCACAAAATCCGCCTCCAGGTGGATGGCGGCCTGAAAACCGGCGTCGATATTGTTAAAGCAGCCATTCTGGGCGCTGAAAGCTTCGGTTTCGGTACCGGCCCAATGGTGGCACTGGGTTGTAAATACCTGCGTATCTGCCACTTGAACAACTGCGCGACCGGTGTGGCAACCCAAGATGAAAAACTGCGCCGCGATCACTACCACGGCCTGCCAGAGCGCGTGACTAACTACTTCCAGTTTATCGCTCGGGAAACTCGCGAGATCATGGCTTCGTTGGGCGTCAGCCAGTTGGTCGATCTGATTGGCCGCACCGAGTTCCTGACCGAACTGGACGGGATCTCCGCCAAGCAGAACAAGCTGGATCTGTCACCGTTGCTGAAAACAGCTACGCCACACGTGGGCAAAGCTCTGCACTGCACCGAAAGCAGCAACCCGCCGTTCGATCAGGGCGTGCTGAACAAGGAACTGATGGCACAGGCACAGCCTCATATCGAAGCGAAGCACAGCAAGACCTTCTACTTCGATATCCGTAACACCGATCGCTCCGTTGGCGCGACCCTGTCCGGGGCCATTGCTACGCTGCATGGCGACCAAGGGATGGCTGCCGATCCGATCAAGGCACACTTCTCCGGTACCGCAGGCCAGAGCTTCGGCGTGTGGAATGCCGGTGGCGTTGAGCTGACCCTGACCGGCGATGCCAACGACTACGTGGGTAAAGGGATGGCCGGTGGCCGTATCGCCGTGCGCCCTCCGGTAGGCTCTGCCTTCCGTAGCCATGAAGCCAGCATCATCGGCAACACCTGCCTGTACGGCGCAACCGGTGGCAAGCTGTTCGCCGCGGGCCGTGCCGGTGAGCGTTTCGCCGTGCGTAACTCCGGGGCTATCACCGTCGTTGAAGGTATTGGTGATAACGGTTGTGAGTACATGACCGGTGGCATCGTGTGCGTCCTGGGTAAAACCGGTATCAACTTTGGAGCGGGCATGACCGGCGGCTTCGCCTATGTACTGGACGAAGACGGCGAGTTCCGCAAACGCGTTAACCCGGAACTGGTGGAAGTGCTGGAGGTCGATCAACTGGCGATCCATGAAGAGCATCTGCGCGGTCTGATCACCGAGCATGTGCAGTTGACCGGTTCATCACGGGCAGAAGAGATCTTGGCTAACTGGCCGCTATGGGCGCCGAAGTTTGCGCTGGTCAAGCCGAAGTCCAGTGATGTCAAAGCATTGTTGGGTCACCGTAGTCGAAGCGCCGCCGAGCTGCGGGTTCAGGCGCAGTAAGGGGTCATTGAATGAGTCAGAACGTTTATCAATTTATCGACCTGCAGCGCGTTGATCCGCCAAAGAAACCGCTGAAGATCCGCAAAATCGAGTTTGTAGAGATCTATGAGCCCTTTTCGGAAACCCAGGCGAAATCACAGGCAGACCGTTGCCTGTCCTGCGGCAACCCCTATTGTGAATGGAAATGTCCGGTTCACAACTATATTCCGAACTGGCTGAAGCTGGCGAACGAAGGACGTATCATGGAGGCGGCGGATCTGGCACACCAGACCAACAGCCTGCCGGAAGTGTGTGGCCGCGTTTGTCCGCAGGATCGCCTGTGCGAAGGTTCCTGCACCCTGAACGACGAGTTTGGTGCAGTGACCATCGGCAATATCGAGCGCTATATCAGCGATAAAGCCATCGAGATGGGTTGGAAACCGGATATGTCGCACGTCCATCCTACCGGTAAGCGGGTGGCCGTGATTGGCGCTGGCCCGGCAGGTTTGGCCTGTGCCGACGTATTGACCCGTAACGGCGTCAAGGCGGTGGTTTACGATCGCCATCCAGAGATCGGCGGCCTGCTGACCTTCGGCATTCCGGCCTTTAAGCTGGAAAAAGAGGTGATGATCAAGCGCCGTGGCATCTTTAGCGAGATGGGTATCGAGTTCCAACTCAATACCGAAGTCGGTAAAGACATCACCATGGATGCGCTGTTGAGCGAATACGATGCGGTGTTCCTTGGCGTTGGCACCTATCAGTCGATGCGTGGCGGGTTGGATAACGAAGAGGCGCCAGGCGTGTACGATGCGCTGCCGTTCCTGATCGCCAACACCAAACAGCTGATGGGCTACCAGCCGGAACAGCACGAGCCGTATGTCAGTATGGAAGGCAAGCGTGTGGTGGTGCTGGGCGGTGGTGACACCGCAATGGACTGTGTACGTACCTCCGTTCGTCAGGGTGCGACTCAGGTCATCTGTGCCTATCGCCGGGATGAAGCGAACATGCCGGGCTCCAAACGCGAAGTGAAGAACGCACGTGAGGAAGGGGTCGAGTTCCAGTTCAACCTGCAACCGCTGAGCATTGAGCTTAACGGCGCGGGGCGCGTTGCTGGCGTCAAGATGGTGCGCACTCAGTTGGGTGCCCCGGATGCCAACGGCCGCCAAGTTGCCGAGCAGGTACCAGGTTCCGAGCACGTGATCGACGCCGATGCGGTGGTGATGGCCTTTGGCTTCCGCCCGCACCAGATGGACTGGCTGGCCGCGCACGACGTACAGTTGGACAAGCAGGGGCGCATCCTGGCACCTGAAGCGGTCGATAACGCTTTCCAGACCAGCAACCCGAAAATCTTCGCCGGTGGCGATGCGGTTCGTGGTTCCGATCTGGTGGTAACCGCGATTGCCGAAGGGCGCAAGGCTGCCGAAGGCATCATGAGCTATCTGGAAGTATGATTTACAACTGACACCGTTCGGTTGAGGGCAAGAGGTGGCGTCATGCTCCAATGATGCCCCTCACCCTAACCCTCTCCAACAGGGAGAGGGGACCGATCGAGTTCGCTGATCTTTCTGCGTAATACCCTCCACACTTACCGAAGCCTCACGGGCCAACCAAGCGCTCCGGACAGCTCCCTCGCCCTTTGGGAGGGTTGGGGTGAGGGGAAACAGCAACTCCCCCCACGTTCGACAGACAATAAAAAAGGCACAACCGAGGTTGTACCTTTCTTGATCCTGCCTGCCGTCGCTTACTTCACGACACGCAACGCCGGGCGGCCACCACCGCGTGGCGGCTGTGGCGGTTCATCATCGGGGCCGTTATCGTCTTCAACGCTATCCTGAGGATCGCTATCAACCACTGACATCAGGCTCCCTGTTGGGCTGGACACGTCGTCCAAGCCTTCGAAGGCCCCCTCGTCTTCGTACTTGGCTTCCGGTTCAAACAGGGTACCTGCCCCATTTTCCCGCGCATAAATCGCCAGTACGGCCGCCATTGGCACCAGCACCTGACGAGGTACGCCACCAAAGCGTGCGTTGAAGGTCACTTCGTCGTCACCCAACTGCAGATTACCGACGGCGCGCGGAGCAATGTTCAGCACAATCTGACCATCGCGTGCAAACTCCATCGGCACCTGCACATCCGGGCGCATAACGTCCACGACCAGATGCGGGGTCAGTTGGTTATCCAACAGCCAGTCATAGAATGCCCGCAACAGATAAGGACGGCGCGGGGTCATCTGAGACATATCCATGATGCTTAGCCCCGAGTCTGCAGGCGCATTTCGCGCTCGGCTTCGGTTAAAGAGGCCAGGAATGCATCACGCTCAAATACGCGGGTCATGTAGCCTTTCAGCTCTTTGGAGCCGGCACCGCTCAGTTCGATACCCAGTTGCGGCAAACGCCACAGCAGCGGGGCCAGGTAGCAGTCTACCAGGCTGAATTCTTCGCTCATGAAATACGGGGTCTGGCCGAAGATTGGCGCAATCGCCAGCAGCTCTTCGCGCAGTTGACGGCGTGCTGATTCAGCTTCCTGGCCGTTGCTCTGCTCGATTTTGTACATCAGCGTGTACCAGTTTCTCTCGATACGCAGCATCATCAGACGGCTTTCACCACGTGCCACCGGGTACACCGGCATTAATGGCGGGTGAGGGAAACGCTCATCAAGGTATTCCATGATGATACGGGATTCATACAGCGTCAGCTCGCGATCGACCAGCGTCGGTACTGTTTGGTATGGGTTGAGGTCGATCAGATCCTGCGGCAGATTATCGGGTTCTACCTGCTCGATCTCGACGCTGACGCCTTTTTCCGCCAGTACGATACGTACTTGATGGCTAAAGATGTCGGTCGGGCCAGAGAACAGCGTCATTACCGAACGTTTGTTGGCAGCGACAGCCATGAAAACCTCCAAGTTATCTAGAAAATACGGCGAATAGCCAAAATACCCATCACTACGCGAGCCATTGCGTTGTTGCCACCTGGCTGCGACGTGAAATGATTGGGTAAATCAGGCTGCTATCCTGAATAATCGTGACCGCAAGCCCGCAGCTCACAGATAAACCTTAGGTCTGGAAAACGGCCTCGGAGGTAGACTGACAGCACTGCACGGCGAACAGGCGCAAAAGTGGGTGATAGTTTACCAGATTTTGACTGTTTTGTGGGGGCTATGCGTGGATTTATCACTTAGGCCACGGATTTTAATGAAGTTTAAGCTGATTACAGACATAAAAAAACCCGCCGAAGAGGCGGGTTTTTCGCGTAAATCGCACTGCCGAGGCAGTAGAAATTAACGCTTGGAGAACTGCGGACGGCGACGTGCTTTACGCAGACCGACTTTCTTACGCTCAACTTTACGCGCGTCACGAGTGACGAAGCCAGCTTTACGCAGTTCAGCACGCAGAGTCTCGTCGTACTCCATCAGTGCACGGGTGATACCGTGACGGATAGCGCCAGCTTGACCAGAGATGCCACCACCTTTAACGGTGATGTACAGATCCAGTTTACCCACCATGTCGACCAGTTCCAGCGGTTGACGAACTACCATGCGGGCAGTTTCGCGACCGAAGTACTGTTCCAGGGTGCGCTGGTTAATAACGATGTTACCACTGCCCGGCTTGATAAAAACGCGAGCGGCGGAGCTTTTGCGGCGACCAGTGCCGTAGTATTGATTTTCAGCCATTGCCTATAATCCCGATTAGATGTCAAGAACTTGCGGTTGCTGTGCCGCATGAGTGTGCTCGGTGCCCGCGTAAACTTTCAGTTTACGGAACATTGCACGACCCAACGGACCCTTTGGCAGCATGCCTTTAACCGCGATTTCAATCACGCGCTCAGGACGGCGGGCAATCATCTCTTCAAAGGTCGCTTGCTTGATACCACCGATGTGGCCGGTGTGGTGGTAATACACTTTGTCAGTACGCTTGTTGCCGGTTACAGCAACTTTTTCTGCGTTCAGAACGATGATGTAGTCACCGGTATCAACGTGCGGGGTGTATTCCGCTTTATGCTTGCCGCGCAGACGACGAGCCAGTTCAGTAGCGAGACGGCCTAAAGTTTTACCGTCTGCATCAACAACGTACCAGTCACGTTTTACGGTTTCTGGTTTAGCTGTAAAAGTTTTCATTAGAAAGCTTACCCAATAATTTAGTTACACGTAGGTGTTCACCCAACGCTCGAAAACAGTTGAGGCTCACACGACCATACAAGTCCAGCAAACCTACCCCTTCGAATAGCCATTGCCGGCACTATACAAAGTTTTGGGAAAAAAACTCTGTTGTAACGTGGGGTCGCAAGATTATAGAGAAGTCGCTCACAAAGGTCGACCTGTTTTTGCCTGTAAAAAGTATTTAGCGCAGAGGGACGGTTTGGCGGCGGTAACCGGGGATGGAAATGGGCCTGGAAGCCAGGCCCGAACGCCGTTTATGGCAGATGAGGCAGCTTCAGATACTCCTCGCTCTGCATCTCTTGCAGGCGAGACAGGCAGCGCTGAAACTCGAACTTCAGTTGTTCGCCCTGGTAGATCTCGAACATCGAGGCTTCGGCGGCGATCACCAGCTTGACGTGGCGCTCGTAGAATTCGTCCACCAGCGCCAGGAAACGCCGGGCGGTGTTTTCCGTCAGCGGCCCCATGACGTGCACGTTATACAGCATTACGCTGTGATAAAGGCGTGACAGGGCGATGTAGTCCAGTTGGCTGCGCGGTTCTTCGCACAGGGTATGAAAATCGATCGCCAATACCCCTTCCACGGCGCGCAAGGTGGGCATTGGCCGATGATTGATTTGCAGCACCGGAGCCTCTTCTCCGGCGTGACCCGCCAGCTTGAGGAAGATGTGATCCATCGTGTCCTGCGTCTGCTGATTGAGCGGGGTCAGATACAGATGGGCCTGCGTCAGGGTGCGCAACCGGTAATCGATGCCCGCATCCACGTTCATCACGTCGCAATACTCGTTGATCAGATCGATCGCCGGTAAGAAACGTGCGCGTTGCAGCCCGTTGCGATACAGGTTGTCCGGTATGATATTGGAGGTGGCCACCAACGTAATACCGCGAGCGAACAACGCCTGCAACAGCGTTGCCAGCAACATGGCATCGGTGATATCGGAGACAAAGAACTCGTCAAAGCACAGTACGTCCGTTTGCGCCTTGAAACCGTCGGCGACGATCTCCAGCGGGTTTTCCTGCCCTTGTAACTCCGTCAGCTCTTCATGCACCCGCAGCATAAAGCGGTGAAAGTGCAGCCGCAGTTTGCGATCGCCCGGCAGACTGTGGAAAAACAGATCCATCAGCCAGGTCTTGCCCCGGCCAACGCCGCCCCACATATACAGCCCCTGCACCGGCCGCTGCGTGGTGGTTTCCTCATTCTTGCCTAACCAGCGGCTAAGCAGATTACGGCGCTTGCCAGCATTAGCGGCGGCCGGAGCCGGGAGCTGCTGCAACGCCTGATAGATATGATCCAACTGCGTGACAGCCTGGCGCTGAACCGCATCGGCCTGATATTCCCCCGCATCCAGCGCCTGCTGGTAGCGTGATAACGGTGACTGTGCCTGCATGTATTCGCAATCCCTAACAACGCTGAGAATTTATTTATCCACTTTTCGCGGCGGATGGCAGCCGCTTCGCACCCTGATCGCCACATTTATCGGCGTCGCGCCCCAATAAACCCTCTGAAAATGGCGGGTATTGGCTTATCAGGATTCCACTCGGACAAGGTTAACGGTTATAGTGGATATTATTAAGTGAAAAATCCCTGCGGAACAACGAAGTCACAATAGGAGTCATCATGACCTGGGAGTATGCGCTGATTGGTTTGGTGGTCGGTATCGTAATCGGTGCGGTAGCGATGCGTTTTGGTAACAGTAAACTGCGTCAGCAACAGGCGCTGCAAAACGAACTGGATAAGAGCAAAACCGAACTTGAAGAATATCGTCAGGAGCTGGTGGGCCATTTCGCCCGCAGTGCCGAGCTGTTAGATAACATGGCGCGCGACTATCGCCAGCTGTATCAACATATGGCGAAAAGCTCCAATAACCTGCTGCCGGATCTACCGATGCAGGACAACCCGTTCCGCTACCGTCTGTCCGAATCGGAAGCGGATAACGATCAGGCTCCAGTGGAAATGCCTCGTGACTATTCCGAAGGGGCATCTGGCCTGCTGCGCGGCGCACCACGCAGTAATTAATTCCCCGCTATACTGACCCGTGGGGCTCTCCCACGGGTTGTTCACTTCGTTCGCCCCCGTTCCCCGCCCTGCACTGTGCTTAACCCTGGCGATCAAGTGAACTTTTCGCGTAAATTCATTGTCCTAGACTTCACAAGGATATTGCCACGGCAGTATCGTAAAAAATTTCACCGACAGGTTTTGAGAGAGCTATAACCAATGAAGAAAAGAACTTTGATTCTTAATGCATTAGCAATGAGTATTAGCCTGGCGTTCGCCTCCGTTCCGGCTGCAAATGCAGCCATGCCTGCCGCAGTCGCGGGCCAGACCTTGCCAAGCCTGGCACCGATGCTGGAAAAAGTGCTGCCCGCCGTGGTAAGCGTGCGTGTTGAAGGCACCCAGGTACAGCGCCAGCCGCAGCTGCCGGAGCAGTTTAAATTCTTCTTTGGCCCGAATATGCCTGCACCGAAAGAAAGCTCACGCCCGTTTGAAGGGTTGGGTTCCGGTGTGATTATCGACGCGGAGAAGGGTTACATTCTTACCAACAACCACGTCATCAATAACGCCGACAAGATCAGCGTGCAGCTCAATGATGGCCGCGAGTATGACGCCAAGCTGATTGGCCGCGACGAGCAGTCCGACATTGCTCTGCTCCAGGTCACTGATGTCAAAAACCTGACGGCGGTAAAAATCGCGGACTCTGACAAACTGCGCGTGGGTGATTTCGCCGTGGCCGTTGGTAACCCGTTCGGCCTTGGCCAAACGGCGACATCCGGTATCATCTCCGCACTGGGCCGTAGTGGCCTGAGCCTGGAAGGGCTGGAAAACTTCATCCAGACCGATGCCTCCATCAACCGTGGCAACTCCGGCGGCGCACTGGTGAACCTGAACGGTGAGCTGATCGGTATCAACACCGCGATCCTGGCTCCGGGCGGCGGCAACATCGGTATCGGCTTTGCCATCCCAAGCAACATGGCACAAAGCCTGAGCAAGCAGTTAATTGAGTTTGGTGAAGTGAAGCGCGGCCTGCTGGGCATCAAAGGCAGTGAAATGACCGCCGATATGGCGAAAGCCTTCAATACGGATGCCCAACGCGGGGCCTTCGTCAGTGAAGTAATGCCAAAATCGGCCGCCGCCAAAGCTGGCATCAAAGCCGGTGACATTCTGGTCTCACTGGACGGTAAGCCGATCAGCAGCTTTGCCGAACTGCGTGCCAAAGTAGGCACCACCGCACCGGGTACCACCGTTAAAGTGGGCCTGCTGCGTGAAGGCAAACCAATGGATGTTGCCGTCACTCTGGATAACAGCGAAAGCGTCTCTACCAACGCCGAAACCCTGTCGCCTGCGCTGCAAGGTGCTGCCCTCACCAACGGTGCACTGCCAAACGGCGATAAAGGCGTTAAGATCGACAAGGTGGATAAAGGTACCCCGGCGGCGCAGTTTGGCCTGCAGAAAGGGGATGTGATTATCGGCGTCAACCGTCAGCGCGTTGAGAACATCACCGCACTGCGCAAACTGCTAGAGGCAAAACCTCCGGTGATGGCGCTGAACATCGTACGCGGCGACGAAAACATTTATCTGTTACTGCGTTAATTTGTTGCGAAACCGGGCGCGCCAGCATACTGCGCCCGGTTAACTCGTGCTATCCTCCATCAATCTTTTCCAACACTAACTAAAACTCCATGTTTGCTAAGCTCTTGCGTTCTATTGTTATTGGTTTGGTGGTCGCCGGTATACTGCTGGCCGCCCTGCCCATGTTGCGTTCCGCCAATAACATATTCGCCAGCAAATCCGAGAATACCAGCGGCGAAACCCCGCTCAGTTACAATACCGGCGTACGCCGGGCTGCTCCTGCCGTAGTCAACATCTACAACCGCAACATCAGCGGCGCGACCAACGTGCTCTCTCTGGGTTCCGGGGTGATCATGAACGATCGCGGCTACATCATTACCAACCGCCACGTAATCAAAGACGCCCAGCAAATCACCGCCGTACTGCAAGATGGCCGCCGCTATGAGGCGTTACTGGTCGGCTCCGATAGCCTGACCGACCTGGCCGTGCTGAAAATCGATCCGGGCAATCTACCGGTGATCCCAATCAATACCGCACGCCCTGCCCGCATCGGTGATGTGGCGCTGGCGATCGGCAACCCGTACAACCTTGGGCAGACCGTGACCCAAGGCATTATCAGTGCCACCGGGCGTATCAGCCTGAGCACCACCGGGCGGCAAACCTTCCTGCAAACCGATGCCTCGATCAACCGTGGTAACTCCGGCGGTGCTCTGATCAACTCCCTGGGTGAACTGATGGGCATCAACACGCTGACCTACGACAAGATCACCGATGGGGAAACGCCAGAGGGGTTAGGCTTTGCCATCCCGGTAGAGTTGGCGACCAAGATCATGGATAAGCTGATCCGTGATGGCCGGGTTATCCGCGGTTACTTTGGCATCCAGGGTAAAGAGATTATCCCGATGCGCACCTCCGCAACCGGCATCGACCGTCTGCAAGGGATCATCGTTACCGAGATCACGCCGAACGGCCCGGCCGCCAATGCAGGGTTCCGTATTAATGACATCATCATTAACGTTGATAACAAACCGGCGATATCGGTATTGGAAACGATGGATCAGGTGGCGGAGATCCGCCCTGGCACGAAGATCCCGGTGGTGGTGCTGCGCGATGGGCAACGCATTACGCTGCATATGGCGGTGGGTGAGTTCCCGGAGGATAATAGTTAAGCAGCTAGCAAAATTGTGTAGCCACCTGTTTTTAATATCTTCTTCCTGAGGATGGAGACAGGCAGATTATGGACGAAAAGAATCTCAAGGCCCTTGCGACTGAACGGGCCAATGGCCTTAAAGCTGAAGCCAATCTCAACCAGTTTTCCCGTATGCTGATCAAGCTTACCGTTGGTATAGCACTCATTGTGAGATTAGGCTGAGTCCCCCTCCCCCGCAAAAATACCTTTGAACCGCAGTTAATCAAGAAAAATCAAACTCGTATTACACAGATGAATAGCCAGATTTTATCCCCGTACGCCAAAGAGATGGATGACCACACGAGACGCCGTCGCCAAGTTTAAAGAAATTTACGACGCCAATGTGACGTCAACGCTGATATCCAAAGTCACCGATGCGCTAAAAGAGCAGATCATGGAGTAGCTGCGTAATTAACAAAGCCGTGTTCTTTGTTTTGGGATCACTGGTCCCGTTCTATGCTTAACCTGGAAACAGCGCGAACGGTGATTTGCCGGGGTCCCAGCCCACTCCATATAATGAGTTAAGTGAAAGAATGGAACGACTACAGCAATGAACCTTGAACAATAGACTTTATTCGATTATTGTCTATTTTTCAGATAGTTTAAAACCCTGCAATATCTTTTAACATGGTTTTTTATGCAAAAATCAAAGTTTTTCAATGCTTTTTGATTAATAAGCTAGGATTATTCCCTATAATTTTATTATTTTGTCTATTTCTCTCATTTTAATTACTGAATATCCAATATACTATGAACTCAACATACAGAGAGGGTATTGTCGAAAAGTAATATGTATTGCATGGTTTTAACAATGACCTCGAGGTACTTACCATCTCAAACAAAATTACAGTTAATTAGATTTAATGTTATTTATCTTCTGAGTAATATGCAGAAATAAAGCTATAAGTTAAATTCATTAATTATACCCAATGTTATCTGTATGTTCTAGCAGCAGAGCATCATATTTATAGCAGGAGTATTTCTCCTCTATAAAAAAGAACTGTTTTGATGGAGTTTGCCCAACGCAAATAGTGCATGATTAAGCGATGGCGGACAATAAAACAGTATGGAAATATTAATATTGTTCTAAAAAGGAATTATCTGTATGTTTAAAAAATCAGT
Organism: Serratia sp. (in: enterobacteria); assembly: GCF_051654945.1. Classification (GTDB taxonomy): domain Bacteria; phylum Pseudomonadota; class Gammaproteobacteria; order Enterobacterales; family Enterobacteriaceae; genus Chania. Next base: position 186,137 of record NZ_JBOFZA010000028.1, on the reverse strand, counting down.
TCTCCAAGTGTTGATGGTATCTTCTCTGTTGGTTGGCGCATCAGTTTCTTCCGCTGAAACTTTAGTTGCCAGTGGCACTATCAACTTTACGGGTAAAGTTGTTGATGCTGGTTGTGCCGTTGCCGCAGGGAGTATTGACCAGAGTATTGAAATGGGGCAAGTGCGTACGACTGCTTTAGCAGCTTTGGGTGATACCTCTAACGCCACAGATGTAACTATCGCTTTAGAGGATTGTGACACAACGGTAGCAGCAACAGCCGCGGTGATTTTCAGTGGTACTTCTCCTGCAGGTGATACTACCGTTCTGGCTGCCGGTCGTGGTAGCGCTGCAGCACAGAATGTAGGCATTAAATTTTACGACAACCAGAATGCAGAAATCGATTTGGGTGTAGCTTCGTCTGCGGTAGATCTGGCTAATGGTGATAATACCTTGCACTTCTTTGCCAAATATTACGCTCTCGGAGCAGCAACCGCAGGTGATGCGAGTGCAACCAGCACATTCACCATGGTTTACCCATAATCACATTTGTAGTATAGGGCTTTTTAATACGACTTAACGAGCCATGTAAACCTATAACCAAGGGCATATTCATGCCCTTATGATTATATCAGTTATGAACCCTTCAGGTATTAATAGCTTTAACTCCAGGAAGCAACCAATGTTTAACCAATGGATTAAAACCACCGCTGCTTATTTATTTTTTGGTATGACTATGGTCGGCACAGCAAACGCTGGCGGAGTCGGTCTAGGTGCCACTCGCTTAATCTATCCTTCGGATACAAAGCAAATATCTATTTCTGTACGAAATACAGATGAAAACCAAGCATTTTTAATTCAACCTTGGATTGAGGATAAAAATGGAGAAAAAAGCAATGACTTCCTGGTGACGCCTCCATTGTCGGTACTTAAACCTAAGCAAGAGAACCTATTGCGTATAGTTTATACTGGCCCATCATTAGCGCAAGATAAAGAAACACTTTTTTGGTTAACAGTTAAAGCTGTTCCTCCACAACATGAGACAGCTAACAATAAGAATGTACTACAATTAGCATCAGCGAATAGAATAAAGATCTTTTACCGCCCAACAAGCTTAACAACTCCCCCTCAGGATGCTCCGGAATTATTGACGGCAAAAATCCAGGAGCAGAATATAGTATTGTCAAATGCATCAGAATATCATGTCACCATGGTTAATTTAAATGCCAATGGCCAATATTTTGACGCAGTCATGGTGCCACCTAAAAACAGCACCACTTTAAAATTAAACAAACCAGGCCATGGCGTCCTTAAATTCAAGACCATCAACGATTATGGTGCGAAAACTAAGGAAATGACATTAAGCTATTAATTCCCATGGAATTATTAGATGGGGAATAATATTGGGAATAAATCGATATGGAAGTTGAGCGTTTTTCTAGAAAATCATGCAAATCAATTTTTTGTTTAACTAAAATGACGTTGCTAATCATTTTTATCATCAATAAAAGTGAGGCTTCAACTTACAAGTTCAACCCTGAATTTATTAATGATAGCAACCTAACCGTTGCAGACTTGTCATCGTTTGAGCAAGGCTTGGAGTTACAACCAGGAACTCACAATGTTGATATTTATGTAAACAAAGAATATCTTCGCACAGATAATTTGACATTTGAAATTAAAAAAAACAAAACTAATTCGATTTTAACTCCCTGTATTTCAGGCCCTGAACTATTAACTCTCGGAGTTAAAAGGTCAGTTTTTGATTCGTTAAACCCCTCAATCAACAATGAGTGTATCGATCTTCTAAAAAGCCTGCCAGACTTTAACGTTGAGTTTGATCAGCAAGCATTAAAAGTTTATTTTTCCATCCCACAGACTTTACTGGATAAAAATGCCAGAGGATATATTCCCTCCGAAAGGTGGGATAGTGGCTTACCAACGGCCATGATCAACTATACATTTTCAGGTGCAGACTATCGATACCATGGTGAAAATTCGTCCGATCGTCAAAGCTATTTCCTTAGTTTGAACGGAGGGATGAATATTGGGGAATGGCGCTTAAGAAGTCAGCAGAACTGGAACTATAGTAGCCCAAGTGGTGGCGAGTGGAGCCACATAAAAAGTTACCTGCAGCGAGAGATTCGTTTCTTAAAAAGTCAGTTAACGCTAGGTGATACCAACACATCACTTAATATTTTTGATTCTATCGGTCTCCGTGGAATACAGATTGAATCCAAGGATTCAATGTTACCTGATAGTCTGCAAGGTTTTGCCCCGGTTGTCCGTGGGATTGCCAAAAGCAATGCTAGGGTTTCTATCCGACAAAACGGTAATGTGATTTATCAAACATTTGTCGCGCCTGGTGCCTTTTTGATTGATGACCTTTATGCAACTCCCACCAGTGGCAATCTGCAGGTAGAGATTGAAGAGGAAAATGGTCAAATCACACGTTATTCAATGCCTTATTCCAGCGTACAAAATCTGCTCAGAGAAGGTAGGGTAAAGTATGCCGCCAGTGTGGGCGAGTACCGTTCTGGCTATAATGCAATGCAAAATAATCCTCTGTTTTTTCAAGGCTCTCTATTTTTTGGGGTCAGTGATGGCTGGACTTTGTATGGTGGCACACAAATTTCACAGAAATATCGTTCCGCAGCAATAGGTGTTGCTCGAAATATGGGAGGCTGGGGAGCATTATCTGCTGACATTACCCATGCCCAAAGTGAATTGGCTGATGGAAAGCAATACCACGGAAACTCTTTGTTACTTCGCTATGCCAAATCTATTACTGACTTCGGTACCAACCTGAACTTCGCAGCCTATCGTTATTCAACGGATAGCTTTTACTCCTTAAGTGATACAACCTACCAGAGTATGAGTGGAGAACAGAAGGAAGACATAACAGATGAAAATGGAAGGATAATTCAAAACACGATAAATACCTATAATTTGCGCTATGCAAAAAAAGCTATGTCGCAGATTTTAGTTTCGCAAAGTTTGAAAGATTATGGTTCAATGTATTTTTCATTTAACCGCCAAAATTACTGGAATACAGAAAAAGCCTCTTCAAACACACAAATAGGATATTCCGGGAATGTCGGTAGTATCTCTTACACCTTATCATATTCACAGAACAGAACGCCATGGACAGGTGAAACAGATAAAATAGCCAATTTTGCATTGTCTCTGCCGTTAGCAGACCTGTTACCAGGATCTCGTCTAAATACATCTAACTCGGCCAGGCTAAATGTTTCAACGATGCATGAAAACAATGGCACCAGCATGCAAAGTGTGGGTTTGAGTGGTAGTGCGCTGCAAGACAACAAACTAAATTACAGTGTTTATCAGCATTATCGTAACAATGCGGCCAACGGTGGTAATGCATCATTGAATTATAAAGGCCGTTATGGCATTGCAGATTTAGGTTATAGCTATACCAGTGATAGTCAGTTTGCTAAGTACGGTATAAGTGGTGGCGTAGTGTTACATGAAGGTGGTATCACATTAGGACAGCAATTGAGCAATACCAACATATTAGTGAAAGCGGAAGGAGCACCTGATATCACCATCGCAAACAATACAGGTATTAAAACTGACAGTCGCGGTTACGCTATCATCCCTTACGCCACCGCATATCGTGAAAATAGAGTACAGTTGGATGTGGAAACTTTAGGGCAAGATGTTGAGTTGGATGAGGCTATAAAAACGGTAATACCGACTGAAGGAGCGCTTGTTAGGGCTACATTCAATACCCACGTAGGTTACAAAGCAATGTTTAATATTACGTATGACGGTCAACCGCTACCTTTCGGTTCAATAGTCAATACGGATGAAGAAAGCATTAGCAGCGGTATCGTTGGTGATAATGGCATCGTTTATTTGAGTGGTCTCTCCCTCTCTGGTCAGTTAAAGGTTCAATGGGGGAAATTAGCCAATCAAAGCTGTATAGCCAATTATGACATAAGCAACGTAAAGCGTAATGAAATTACGGGGATCCATACTACATCGATTAGGTGCAAATAATGAATAGCATAAAGGCATTGTTATTTTTTCTTATCATTGGTGAATGCAACTATTCCTGGAGCTATGATATATTGCTCAATGTTTCGGGGACTATTATTGCCACTGGTTGCACCTTGGAAAATGAGTCTGAATCTCTTGTCGTTGATATGAAAGAGATTAATAGAAGGCAATTTAATGTTGTTGGCAGCCAACTGCCTGAGATCCCTTTTAAAATAAAGCTGTTGGATTGCGCAGCTTCAGTGACAGGGGCAACGGTCAGTTTCTCGGGTGCGGTTGATTCGGAAAATACACAGCTATTGGCCCTGAACTCTGGCGGAACTAATGGCATAGCGATAAAAATACTGGATGAAGATAAAAATCTCATACCGATGAATGAAGCTTCCAAGAGTTACGTCATCAACGGTGCTAATGCTATAGAGTTGGATTTTTATGCACAATATGTTGCGACAGGGGAGCCAATTACAGTTGGTGAAGCAAATGCAATCGCAACATATACTGTTTCTTTTCCTTAATGCTTTTTTACTAGTATGCGACATGTGTCTGAAGGATAGCTGTCCGATACATGAGAAGATAATGGAGTTTTTGTAATGATCAAAATACATACTGTTCCTTTAGCAATGGCGTTAGGTTTTATTATTAGTTTACCGGCAATGGCTATCAATAGCTCAACTTCTAAGCTTATTCTTTCCCCTGCAAATATTTCATTTACCGGAAATGCCGATTCTGTCGTCTTTGGTGAGCCAATGTCGGGGCCGACCACAACCAGAACTTCGCTTGTGTTTGGATGCACGATTTTTTCTAACTGTAATAGAGCTACAGTCCGGCTTGATAGCAGCATAGTTCCTTCAGGGATAACTGCGACTGTAGCGGGGATCACGTATGGTGTTTATGAAACCGGTGTGCCAGGCATAGGTTTTATTATTGGCGTCAAGGATCACAATGCCTCAACGTACATTCCATTGACAGATGCAGAAAACGAAACATGGAGAGGTTCAGCTCCTCAAATGGGGTTTGACACGCAAGTACATTTCATCAAGACAGGCAATCGCCTGGTTACGGGGAGCATTACTACACCACAAATAACCGCAGCAATATTAACAGGCTATGATACTTGGGGGGCGCAGGCTCAATCTCAGATAATTATCAACCCAATGACGGTCACTACCTTTGTCAATGGTTGCACTGTCGACCAGTCAGCACTGAACTTTCCGATGGGGGAAATTAGTGAAAAAGTATTTAATGGCGTTGGTAGTCTGTCTGAAGGCGTGACCGCTACGGCTAGTTTGCACTGCGATGCTAACGTCACCGTTGCGGTGGTACTCACCGATCAGTCAGATACATCAAATACCAGTAGCACTATTGGGCTAACACCTGCTTCGGAGGCCCGTGGAGTCGGCGTTCAGTTTTTTGCTCACGGTCAACAGTTGATGTCTTTAGGACCGGATAGTTCGTTAAAGGGAACTACTGGTCAAATCCAACTAAGTACAACGCAACAAAATAATTCTATCATCACCCTCCCACTGACCGCCAAATATGTCCAAACAGGAGAGATTACGCCAGGTAGTGCAAATGCAATAGCCAGCTTAACTTTCTCATATCAATGATCGCCACATCAAATTTCAAATCAAGTTGCAAGGTAATGACTTTTTACCCGGTAATTATCTTGCATATAGGAATGAAAAGAGCGATATCCTGCAATGCGGGCCACCTACCAACACCTAAAATCAAACGGTAGCTTGTTGTTCATCAGCTGCATCACCAGATACCACGGCTGATTGTTCCTCTGTGGACGACTCTTGTGGTGCGTTTTGCAGGCAAGTTAACCCACTTTCTATTTCTATTGCTGAATATGGATCTTAATTATTGTAAGTTACCCTTATTTACCTTAAAAATCAATGTGTTGATAGCTAGGATCTTAACTTCTTAAATCATGCTTTTTCAACATTCCCTCCTTATTAAGAAAGATGAGTAAGTGTTTTAAAATCATTTATAATCATGTAGAGCATCGATTGTTGGAGCATTCTGCATGGAGTGGTATCTCATAAATCGCACGGCACGGTTTACCCCTGAAACCTGTACGCTTTCCATCCAAGGCAAACAGGAAACAGATTTTGTTCTGAATACCCCGGCTGCAGCGTGCCTAGTCTTACTCCTTCAAAGAAGGGGGGAAATCGTTGGAAAGGAAGAGTTTTATAAGACCGTTTGGCACGAAAAAGGAAATTATGTTACGGCAAATACCTTCTATCAAAACATCTCATTGATTAGAAAGGGTTTTAAAGCCGTAGGACTCGAGCCAGGTTGGGTGGAAACGGTACCGGGAAAAGGTATAAGGCTCGGGAGAGCATTAAATGTAATTTTAAAATCAGATAGTTACAACGATGAGCCATTGGAAACCAAAACTCAACCCCCTTTAATACAAGAATCCATCATTGATAATGGTATTAAGGGAAGCTCAGCAAGCGTTACCAACGCAAAGTGTCGAGAGCCACGTTCCATCCGCAGCATAGCCATCTATACATCATTTCCAATCATATTAATTTGCGGCTTGCTTTGGCTATCTGAATTACCACCAAAGGATTATTTCGCCAATTACAGCCTAATCTCCGAGAAAAATAAGTGCAAATATTATGCAGATAATTCAATTGGTTACCAAAGTAGATACGATGCCTACATTGCGAGAGCAACCTCCAAATGCCAAGAGGAACAGGTACACTACCTGAGCATATCCAGGTCTGGTTTTATGGTTTCAGACATAGCTTGCTATCCCTCAGTCAATCACCTCAACCATCATTGTGTTTCAACTTATGAAGTTAAATATGATAATCAAGAATAAACATATCAAGAACGTTGTTATCATTGCTATGCTATGTACATCTATTCTATTGATTTACATAACATTTAACCGCGTCCACAACAATGACTTCAGCTGTGAGGCTGATTTGATTGTCAATAAAGATAACAGTCAACTTACCTTAAATATTTCTTATACTTTTAATGATACCAAAGGGTTCGTCGAAGCAAACGGGGAATTATTTGAAAATGGTCATCTCAAGTTAAAGATAAATCGTGAATTTCCTTTTACTTATATAAAAAATCAGAATCAATACATTTTGATTTCACAGCAATCCATTGATTATGCTGAAGTTATCAAGGTTTTAAGGCCTGTTATTCCGGACTTTTACCTTTTCCGTGATCGTAGTTATAAATTAGAAATAATCAAACAACCCTCAGGGGATTATCTTTTTGTTACCGACCAACTACCTATTTTCCTTTGCAAGATTCGGCAGTAGCATTAACATAATCATAAAAAATCCTAATGTAGAATTTCTTAGATTGTTTAGGCATTACAAACAAACAATAAACTACAATTAGTTATGCTATTGACATACATTCCTGTCACCTTTGGCCCTTATGAGATTTATCTTCAAAAATTAACACGCATATTACAGTATCAGTCGCCAAATGAAAAATTGATCTACATCAATTTTTCATTTACTTATGGCTATCTGGGGTATGAGATAATTTCTTAAATACAGTATGAAGATAGTTTATATTCTCTAGTCTCGCTCGTTTTCCTGATGGGCAATCACGCATAGGAACTATCCTATCTTTAATAAGAATTAGCTGTATTTATTAAAAACATCCAATATCGAAACCATGTTGAAAAAAAAACCGAATGCGCTACATTAGCCCCATCAATTACTTCTTAATGCGAGAGCAATGTTATAGCCTCGCGAGGTACTTATTCGTAATGCATAATGTAATCGACGTTTGGTCACCAAAATCCTATTTCTTTTTTAGAGGCATGGAGGCGTTACTTGGTAATGAGCCATTATTACTAAATGAAGGAAAGATGCAGAATAGCAAACAGTTTTGTAAAAGGATCCTTATAGTGAATTTCACTATATCACACCTTTATCTCTTTAATAGTTACCTTAAAAAGGATGGTTTTAGAGATTACGATATGTACTTATTGGTTGCTGACCGCCACCTTTCCCCTCTAGGGCGCCACCTCCATAATTCCATAAATAAGATACGGTTAATTTCAGCATCTAAACTTAAGGAGTCAACCATCATGGATATCCTTTGGGAGGGAAAAAGTCATGATCATGGACTATCATTATCATTAAAGGAAAAGGAATTACTCTTTGATATGTTAAGCGGAACACCGCTTCCAATCCTTGCCCTGAAGAAAATGCGTTCAGTAAAGACGCTTTATACACAAAGAAAGCGTATTTTTAGCAAATTAAGATTCGATAACACAATGGACTTTTTACTTGCGACCATGTGAGAGAACTGTTGGCCCTACCCCTAATATAATCCGGTCATAATCAGAAATAATCGGCGCCAGGTTGGTTACATATACTGGCAACCAGCAGATTTATCGGTGAGTTCGAAGGGATCATCCAGCCCAGCGCACAATGAGAACAACGCTGATTATAGTGCATATGCTAAGCCTCGATTTTGTACCGGACATCTTCCGGAGGCATGAACGCGTGCTTGTTCAAGTACTCCTGCCGTTAAAAGGCCCCATCATGGCATTGTTCGCCGGTGTTTCTGGCCGTGAAAAATCAATCCTGATACCCGTTCGTAAATCCAATTATCAGCATTCACCAGCAAATGCAGAGGCGTTGTCGATTTCACTCATTGTGATAAAGCTACGCTGTAAGCATCCCTGTGACTGCTGTTGAACGCAGCTCCCCAGGCATTCGTAAATAGAGATCGGTCACTGTCTGCTGGCGTAACCCACGCCCGTCAAACAACGCGCCAGAGACAAATCTATGCCCCAAATACGGTTTGGATATCGCCTCATGGGGTTGTGGCTGTCGCCGCAATGCAAATTTATTGTGGTGTGAACGGTCAAGCCACAGCGACGGTCCCTGCTCACTGTAAAGGTGATCAATAATCTTATGATTATTAATCTAACCAATAATTTGGGTCGGGTAATCAAGGAAGGATTGGGGAGAGGAACCACGATATTGAAGTACCTACGCCCCGCAGCAGGGGCATAGGTTATTAACTGTTGCGATTACTCGCCTTTCACACGTTCGATATTGGCACCCAGCGCGCGCAGTTTGTCTTCAATGCGCTCGTAGCCACGGTCGATGTGATAAATACGATCCACCACCGTGACGCCATCGGCAATACAACCCGCCAATACCAGGCTGGCAGAGGCACGCAAATCGGTCGCCATCACCTGTGCACCAGAAAGCTGCTCTACGCCGTGGCAAATCAAGGTGTTGCTCTCAATTTCCGCGTGTGCGCCCATACGGACCAACTCAGGCACGTGCATGAAGCGGTTTTCGAAGATTGTTTCGGTGATCACGCCGGTGCCTTCCGCTACCAGGTTCAACAGGCTGAACTGCGCCTGCATATCGGTTGGGAAACCAGGATGTGGCGCCGTGCGCAGGCTAACCGCTTTCGGGCGTTTGCCATGCATGTCCAGGCTGATCCAGTCTTCACCGACTTCAACATCGGCACCGGCTTCACGCAGTTTGGCCAACACCGCGTCCAGCGTATCCGGACGGGTATTGCGGCACATCACTTTGCCACCGGAAACGGCAGCGGCAACCAGGAAGGTACCGGTTTCGATACGGTCTGGCAGCACACGGTAAACCCCGCCACCCAGACGCTCAACGCCTTCGATGGTGATCTTGTCCGTGCCCGCGCCGCTGATTTTGGCACCCAGCGTATTGAGGAAGTTGGCGGTATCGACGATTTCCGGCTCACGCGCCGCGTTCTCGATGATGGTGGTGCCCGTAGCCAGCGTTGCGGCACTCATGATGGTCACGGTCGCGCCCACGCTAACCTTGTCCATCACGATATGCGCGCCCTTCAAGCGCCCTTCCACGGAAGCCTTGACGTAACCCTCTTCCAGTTTGATTTCTGCACCCAGTTGTTCCAGGCCGGTAATGTGCAAATCAACCGGACGCGCACCAATGGCACAGCCGCCTGGCAGCGATACCTGGCCACGGCCAAAACGAGCCACCAACGGCCCCAATGCCCAGATGGAGGCACGCATGGTTTTCACCAGATCGTAGGGAGCGCAAAACTCGTTCACACCGCTGGCATCAACAAATACCGAGCCATTACGCTCGATCTTGGTGCCCAACTGGTTGAGCAGCTTGATGGTGGTATCAATGTCCTTCAGCTTAGGGACGTTTTGCAGTTCGACAGGCTCTTCCGCCAGCAAGGCGGCAAACAGGATCGGCAGGGCGGCGTTTTTCGCCCCGGAAATGGTCACTTCACCGCTCAGACGGGTCCGGCCCTGCACACGAAATTTATCCATTTGACTACTCTCTGTTATCTGTTCTGAGCTGCCTGCCCGCCGGGCAAACAGCCTTAAAATCCGTTGAGTTTGCGATCCCGCTGCCACTCTTCTGGGGTATATGCCTTGATCGACAAAGCATGAATACGGTTGTCCGCGATGTATTCCATCAGCGGCGCATAGACGGCTTGCTGTTTCTTGACACGGCTCATAGTGGCGAACAGTTCACCCACGGCGATCACCTGAAAATGGCTGCCATCGCCGGTCACGTGCGCTTCTTCCAGTGCCAACGCTTTCATCAGCACGTCTTTAATTTCGCTATTTTCCATAGTATCCAGTTCTGCATCGAAGGATCATAGTCACTCGGGGCGACTGCTTGGCGCCTATCTTAGTAGAATCCGCCGCTTTCTTAAACCAAAGAAAAAGCCCCTGAGCAACAGGGGCCTTTAGCTGATTTTTCCCGGTCAAGCCGCCAAATATGTGGCTAACTTGCGGTTTCGACAGGCATTATTGCTGACAAATTGTAGAGCGTGATCAGCGTTTGCAACCGTTCGGTGATGCCGGAAATTTTTATCTCAATTCCCTGCTGACGCCGTTGCTCACGTAAATGCAGCAGCAGTGCCAACCCGGCGGAGTCCACGCGCTGCAGTTGAGCAACATCGATCACGGTTTTATCCGCCAACAACATCTCACGTTGCTGCCAGAGCGGCAATAACGTCTCACGGTCCAGCTCGCCGCTCAGCACCAGCGTTTGCTGTTGTGATACCCAGCTCAGCGCTGCGGCCATCAGTTTTTCTGATCCAGAGTGATCGGCTGTTTGGCGGCCGCTTGCAGCTGCTGGGTCAAACCTTCAACGCCTTTAAGACGCAGGGTGGAGGCCCACTCGTTCTGCTTGGTGGTGATCATGCTGACGCCCTCGGCGATCATGTCATACGCCTGCCAGTTGCCGGTTTTGCTGTTCTTGCGCCATTGGAAGTCCAGACGCACCGGCGGGCGGCCACCTTTATCCACTATGGTCACACGGATCGCCACGATATCGGCAGTACCCAGCGGCTGTTCCGGTTCGATCTGATAGGTCTGGCCCTGGTACATTGCCAACGCCTGACCATACGCCTGCTCCAGATAGGACTGGAACGCAGCAAAGTAGGCTTCACGCTGTGCTGGCGTGGCATCTTTGTAGTAACGGCCCAGCACCAGTGCCCCGGCATATTTCACCTGCACGAACGGCATCAGTTCTTCATGCACGATGGTGCGCAGGTAGTTGGGATCCTGCTTGATTTTCGGCTGCTCGCTTTTCAGGCGGGTAAAGGTTTTCTGCGCAGCGTCTTGCATCAGGCTGTAGGGGTTAGTCTGATCCACCGCATTAGCTAGCGGCGCAACCACCAGCAGGGCAACCATTAAAAAACGTTTCAACATGCAGGTTTCCTCGATTAATGACTTGTAGCGGAATGCGCAGCGGCATCCGGTGCAGGTGCTGCGGCAGCGTCTGGTGAGTTAGAGCTATCCTGCCCCCCACTCTTGTACAGGAACTGGCCGATCAAATCTTCCAGCACCATGGCAGACTTGGTGTCCTGAATGGTACCGCCATCCTTAAGGATAGCAGTGCCCATCTCGGGATCTTCAAAACCGACGTTCAATGCCAGGTATTGCTCCCCCAGCAGGCCGGAGGTGCGAATTGCCAGCGAACTGGTGTCTGGCAGTTGGTTGTACTGTTGCTGAATATCCAGCGCTACGCGTGGCGTGTAGGTCTTCGGATCGAGCGAGATAGCCGCAACACGGCCAATCATCACCCCGCCGATTTTCACCGGTGAGCGCGCTTTCAAACCACCGATATTATCGAAGGTGGCATAGATACGGTAAGTCGGCTCGTTACCGATCGATTTAATATTGGCCACCTGGAGGCAGAGGAAGATGATGGCGCACAGCGCAATCAGCATAAACGCCCCAACCCAGATTTCACTTTTCTTCGTTTGCATCGAATCAATTCCCAAACATCAGTGCAGTCAGCACGAAATCCAATCCCAACACCGCCAGTGACGAATGTACCACGGTCCTTGTCGTTGCCTGACTAATCCCTTCAGAGGTTGGTACGGCATCGTAACCATTGAAGATCGCAATCCAGCTAACGGTAATGGCAAAAACCACGCTCTTGATCAGGCAGTTCAGTAAATCCTGACGCCATTCTACGGCCCCTTGCATCGCCGACCAGAAGAAACCGCTGTCGATCCCTTTCCAGTCCACGCCAACAATCGCACCGCCCCAGATACCGATAGCGACGAAAATAATCGTCAGCAACGGCATGCTGATCAGGCCTGCCCAGAAACGGGGGGCCACGATACGCCGCAGCGGATCGATCGCCATCATTTCCAGGCTGGAGATTTGCTCGGTGGCCTTCATCAGACCGATTTCAGCGGTCAGCGCCGAACCGGCACGGCCAGCGAACAGCAGAGCGGTCACTACCGGCCCCAACTCCCGCAGTAATGACAATGCCACCATCATGCCCAGGCTGGCCTCGGCGCTGTAGGTGGTAAGGACGATGTAACCTTGTAGCCCCAACACCATGCCGATAAACAAGCCGGACACCATGATGATCAACAGCGACTGCACGCCCACGCTGTGCAGCTGCTTTAACAACAGCGGCCACTGTTTGCGCGGTTCCGGGCGCCCGATCAGCGCGTGGAACAGCATCAGCCCGGCGCGTCCAAAGGCTGCGCTGGTGTTGATGCCACGGCGTCCTAACGACGCTAACGCCTTTAAAAACATGAGGTTATTTACTCCCTTCCCCTAAAAGCTCTGTCTGATAATCACCAGCAGGGTAACGGAACGGTACCGGCCCATCGGCAATACCATCCAGAAATTGACGCACTCGCGCATCAGGATTGTTCTGTAACTGCATGGCCGAGCCTTCGGCAATGACATGGTGATCCGCCACAATATAGGCGTAATCCGCGATACTCAAGACCTCTGGCACATCATGAGAAACCACGATGCAGGTGATCCCGAGCGCGTGGTTCAGCTCATCGATCAGCTTGACCAGTACGCCCATGGTGATCGGATCCTGGCCGACGAAGGGTTCGTCGAACATGATCAGCGTCGGATCCAGCGCAATGGCACGCGCCAAAGCTGCACGCCGGGCCATACCGCCAGACAGTTCGTTCGGCATCAGATCTGCCGCGCCCCGCAATCCTACGGCTTCCAGCTTCATCAGCACCGTACTGCGCAGGATCTCTTCCGGCAGGCGGCTGTGTTCTCGCAGCGGGTAGGCCACGTTCTCAAATACCGTCAGATCGGTGAACAGTGCCCCCGACTGAAACAGCATGCTCATCTTCTTACGTGACTCATACAGCTGATGACGCGACAACGCCGGAATGTTGTCGCCATCAAACCAAATCTCACCGCAGTCCGGGCTCAACTGGCCACCAATCAGGCGCAACAGCGTGGTTTTACCAATGCCGGACGGCCCCATGATCGCCGTTACCTTGCCACGGGGAACCGTCAGGTTGATGTCTTCGAATATCAGCCGATCGCCGCGAGAAAAGTTCATGCCGCGCACTTCGACCAGATTATCTGCCTTCTGGTGCATGTTTATTGATCCTGTACAGGCTGTTTTTGTGCCAAATCATCCGTGATGGTAAAGCAATAGGGGCAATACGTCCTATTTTTACCGAAGATTACCGTCAATTCGTTACCAATGATGCCATAGGTTTTACTTTTAGGCTCCAGACGGTCAAAATTAGGAAATAACGCAAAAAAATAAAGATGTTCCACTTTTGACCGGGAAAATTCGTTGCAGTGACATCACTGATGCAACGTGGGGTAAGCAAGCTGGCCGATAACGGCGTTTGACCAACGAACCGGGATTATACCCAAAAATAGGACCCTGAATGTTTCTCGCAATAATGCTGTTGATCGTTGGTTTATTTTTACTGGTGTATGGGGCTGACAGACTGGTTTATGGCGCGGCGGTGATTAGCCGTTCGCTGGGGGTTCCCCCGTTGATTATCGGCATGACGATAGTCGGGATCGGCACGTCGTTGCCAGAGTTGATCGTGTCGGTCACCGCCGCCCTCAATGGGCAGACCAACCTGGCGGTGGGCAACGTGATTGGCTCCAACATCACCAATATTTTACTGATCCTGGGGGTGGCAGCGCTGATCCATCCGCTGTCGGTACGTTCCGAGGTGTTACGGCGTGAACTACCGCTGATGTTGGGGGTCACTCTGTTATGCGGTTATGTGTTGATGGACAACACCCTGAGCCGGTTCGACGGCATGCTGCTCCTGCTGGCCGCCACCGGATTTATCCTGCTGATGCTGAAAATTGCCAGGCTGGCACAACGCGAAGGCAACGACAGTCTGACGGTGGAGCAACTCGCCGAGCTGCCGCAGGACAGCAGCAACACCGTGGCCATTCTGTGGCTGGTGCTGGCCTTCATTATTCTGCCGCTGTCATCAAAGATGATCATCGATAACGCGTCGGTGATTGCCCACTACTTTGGCCTGAGCGAACTGGTGGTTGGCCTGACGATTATCGCCATCGGTACCAGCCTGCCCGAACTGGCCACCTCGATCGCCGGAGCACTAAAAGGCGAAGATGATATGGCGGTAGGGAATATCATCGGCTCGACGATTTTTAACACGGTGATCGTACTGGGCATCCCCGCCCTGCTCTCACCGGGCAGTATCGATCCTGCCGCCTTCCAGCGCGATTACTGGGTGATGCTGGCGGCCAGTATCCTGCTTGCCGCCCTGTGCATTGGCCGCAAACATCGTATCGGTCATCTGGCGGGAGCTCTGTTATTATGTGGCTTTATTGCGTATCTTGCAGTGTTGTTCTTTAACCCTTTCAGTACGTTCGGCTAACCGTTGGGAATGTGTATGTCGTCTATTTTTGACTATCAGCAGGCAGGCAAAGAAGTGCTACAGATTGAGCGTGATGGCCTGGCCCAGCTCGATCAGTACATCAACGCCGATTTCGTCCGAGCTTGTGAAGCGATCAAAGAATGCTGCGGTAAAGTGGTGGTCATGGGCATGGGCAAATCCGGTCATATCGGCTGCAAAATTGCCGCCACGCTGGCCAGTACCGGCACCCCGGCGTTCTTCGTACACCCGGCAGAGGCCAGCCACGGCGATCTGGGCATGGTGTCTAAGCAAGATATCGTGCTGGCAATCTCCAACTCCGGCGAGTCGAACGAAATTCTGGCACTGATCCCGGTATTGAAGCGCCAGCAAATCCCGCTGATTTGCATGACCAACAACCCGGAAAGCTCGATGGGCAAGGCGGCAGAGGTGCATCTTTGCATCAAGGTGCCGCAGGAAGCCTGCCCGCTGGGGCTGGCCCCGACCACCAGCACCACCGCCACCCTGGTGATGGGCGATGCGTTAGCCGTCGCGCTGCTGAAGGCCCGGGGCTTTACCCCGGAAGATTTCGCCCTGTCTCACCCCGGTGGGGCATTGGGCCGTCGCCTGTTGCTGCGCGTTAGCGATATCATGCACAGCGGCGACGAAATTCCCCACGTCAGCGCCGATGCCTCGCTGCGCGACGCGCTGCTGGAGATCACCCGCAAGAACCTGGGCATGACGGTGATCTGCGACGATCTGATGAAAATCGCCGGTATTTTTACCGACGGTGACTTACGCCGGGTGTTCGATATGGGCATCGATCTCAATCATGCCAAAATCACCGACGTCATGACGCTGGGCGGTATCCGGGTGCGCCCGAACCTGCTGGCGGTCGATGCGCTCAATCTGATGCAGCAACGGCATATCACCGCCGTGCTGGTTGCCGATGGCGACCAATTGCTGGGTGTGGTACATATGCATGACATGCTGCGCGCTGGCGTCGTTTAATGAAAGGAAACCCACTGCATGAGTCTGGTTGAAACCTGTTACGGGCCGGTAGCTGAAGACGTAATCGCCCGAGCCGGGAAAATCCGCCTGCTGATTTGTGATGTCGACGGCGTGCTGTCAGACGGCCTGATCTACATGGGCAACAATGGCGAAGAGCTGAAAGCCTTCAACGTCCGTGATGGCTACGGCATCCGCTGCCTGAAAACCTCGGGTATCGAGGTGGCGATCATTACCGGACGTTCGGCCAAACTGTTGGAAGACCGGGCAAAAACCCTGGATATCACCCACCTGTATCAGGGTCAGTCCGATAAGCTTTTGGCCTTCCGTGAACTGTTGGATAAACTGTCACTGATGCCAGATGAAATCGCCTACATCGGTGACGATCTGATCGACTGGCCGGTCATGGCCGAAGTGGGTCTGGCCGTAGCGGTAGCCGATGCACATCCGATATTGTTACCTCGCGCCCACTATGTCACCCGTATCAACGGTGGCCGTGGTGCGGTACGCGAGCTGTGCGACCTGATCCTGCTGGCGCAAAACAAGCTGGAGGACGCCAAAGGGCTGTCAATATGAGTAAAACCAAACTTTGGATCACCATCTTGCTGACCGTGCTCGCGCTGGCGCTGATTGGCTGGAACATGGCCGATTTCAGCGATGATGGCAGTGCGGTGCCGGTCAACAACGAAGACCCGACCTATCAAAGCCAGCATACCGTGACCGTGGTGTACAATCCGGCCGGGCAGCTAAGCTACAAGCTGGTGGCAGAAGAGGTTAAATATTACACCGCCGATGAGTTAAGCTGGTTTACCCAGCCGGTGATGACGCTGTTTGATGAAAATGCCGTGGCCACCTGGACGATACGCGCCGATCGCGCCAAGCTGACCAAGAACCGCATGCTGTATCTGTACGGCCACGTAGAGGTGAACAGTTTGACAACCACCTCACAGCTGGAAAAAATCAAGACCGATAATGCCCAGATTAATCTGGTCACCCAGGACGTCTCTTCCGATGATGAAGTGACCCTGTTCGGGACGAATTTCACTTCTAACGGCATGAAAATGCGTGGCAATCTGCGGAACAAAACCGCTGAGCTGATTGATAAGGTCAAGACCAACTATGAAATTCAGAACCAAAAGCCAACTCCGTAATCTGTTGATCGTCAGCCTCGTTTTGACCGCCAGCTCTCCCGCATTGGCGTTGAAATCCGACTCTGACCAACCGGTAAGTATCGACTCGCTGAAACAGTCGCTGGATATGCAGAGCAACGTCAGCACCTTTACCGACAACGTGGTGATCAAGCAGGGCACCATCGAGATCAAGGCCGACAAGGTCGTGGTCACGCGCCCGGGTGGAGATCAGAACAAAACCTATATTGAAGCGTTCGGCAATCCGGTAACCTTCTACCAGATGCAGGACAGCGGCAAGCCGGTGAAAGGCCACGCGCAGAAAGTCCATTACGATGTAGCGACGCAGCTGATCACCCTTACCGGCAATGCCTATCTGGAACAGCTCGACAGCAACGTGAAGGGCGACCGTATTACCTATCTGGTGCCACAGCAGCAGATGCAGGCGTTCAGCGATAAAGGCAAACGCGTGACCACGGTTTTGGTGCCTTCACAGTTGCAAGACAAAAACGGTCAAAAGAAGAGTAACTAATTACTTATGGCAACACTCATCGCAGAAAACCTGGCGAAAGCCTATAAAGGCCGCAAAGTCGTTGAAGACGTGAGCCTGAAAGTGAAATCTGGCGAGATCGTCGGCCTGCTGGGGCCAAACGGTGCCGGCAAGACCACCACGTTCTACATGGTGGTCGGCATCGTACAGCGCGACGCCGGGCGCATCGTGATCGATGACGAGGACATCAGTATCCTGCCGCTGCACGCCCGTGCCCGCCGCGGTATCGGCTACCTGCCGCAGGAAGCGTCGATCTTCCGTCGGCTGAGCGTGTACGACAACCTGATGGCCGTGCTGGAGATCCGCAACGATCTCACCAGCGAGCAGCGTAACGATCGGGCCATCGAGCTGATGGAAGAGTTTCATATCAGCCACCTGCGCGACAACCTCGGCCAGTCGCTGTCCGGTGGTGAACGCCGCCGTGTGGAAATTGCCCGTGCGCTGGCCGCCAACCCGAAATTTATCCTGCTGGATGAGCCTTTCGCCGGGGTTGACCCGATTTCCGTTATCGATATCAAGAAAATCATCGAGCACCTGCGTGACAGCGGCCTGGGCGTGCTGATCACCGATCATAACGTGCGCGAGACACTGGACGTATGTGAGCGCGCCTATATCGTCAGCCAGGGCAAGCTGATTGCCCACGGCACGCCGGACGCTATCTTGGCCGATGAGCAGGTGAAACGCGTTTATCTGGGCGAAGAGTTCCGCCTTTAGGTTCCAGCGGCAGGCCCACTGGCCGCCGTTAACGGAAGTAGCAGAAGATTATGAAGCAAGGTTTGCAACTCAGGCTCAGCCAGCAACTGGCCATGACCCCACAACTCCAGCAGGCGATCCGCCTGTTGCAGCTGTCCACGCTTGAGCTCCAGCAGGAGATCCAACTGGCGCTAGAGAGCAACCCGCTGCTTGAACAGACCGAAGACCAGCACGAAGAGATCGACGCCAAGGAAAGCGTCGAGACCGAAGGGCTGGATACCCGCGAAGCGCTGGAACAGAAGGACATGCCCGAAGAGCTGCCTCTGGATGCCACCTGGGATGAAATCTACACCGCTGGCACACCTTCCGGCACCGGTACCGACTATGGCGATGACGAGCTGCCTGTCTATCAGGGCGAAACCACCCAGACGCTGCAAGACTACCTGATGTGGCAAGTGGATCTGACGCCGTTCTCTGACACCGACGCCGCCATCGCCACCTCGATCGTCGACGCCGTCGATGACACCGGCTATCTCACCGTACCGCTGGAAGATATTCTGGAGAGTATGGGCAACGAGAACGTGACGATGGATGAGGTCGAAGCGGTATTAAAGCGCGTACAGCGTTTTGATCCGGTTGGCGTCGCGGCGCGCGATCTGCGTGACTGCCTGTTGATCCAGCTCTCCCAGTACGCCAAAGACACGCCCTATCTGGCTGAAGCCCGCCTGATCGTCAGCGATCATCTGGATCTGCTGGCTAATCACGACTTTCGCAGCCTGATGCGAACAACTCGCTTAAAAGAAGATACACTGAAAGAAGCGATGCAGTTGATCCACTCGCTCGATCCGCGTCCTGGACAGTCGATCAATACCGGTGAATCCGAGTATGTGATCCCGGACGTGCTGGTGCGCAAGGTGCAGGACAAGTGGGTGGTGGAGCTTAACTCAGACAGCATCCCAAGGCTGAAAATCAACCAGCAATATGCGGCGCTCGGCAACACGGCGCGCAACGATGCCGACGGCCAGTATATCCGCAGCAATTTGCAGGAAGCGAAGTGGCTGATCAAGAGTCTGGAAAGCCGTAACGACACGCTGCTCAAGGTTACCCGCTGTATTGTCGAACAGCAGGAGGCCTTCTTTGAACAGGGTGCTGAATTTATGAAGCCCATGGTGCTGGCGGATATCGCCCAGGCCGTGGAAATGCATGAATCGACTATCTCGCGCGTGACGACGCAGAAGTTCCTGCACAGCCCGCGTGGCATTTTCGAATTGAAGTATTTCTTCTCCAGCCATGTGAATACCGACAGCGGTGGCGAAGCCTCCTCAACGGCGATCCGGGCCTTGGTGAAGAAATTGATCGCGGCGGAAAACCCCGCCAAACCGCTTAGCGACAGCAAGCTGGCCACGATGCTTTCCGATCAGGGGATCATGGTGGCGCGGCGCACCGTCGCCAAGTACCGAGAGTCTTTGTCCATCCCGCCGTCGAACCAGCGTAAACAGTTGGTTTGACCTCAATAGAGAAGGAAGACATTATGCAGCTCAACATTACCGGACACCACATCGAAATCACCGAACCATTGCGTGAGTTCGTCAACACCAAGTTTGCCAAGCTCGAACAGTATTTTGACCGCATTAACCAGGTGTATGTCGTACTTAGTGTGGAAAAAGTGCAGCAAATTGCGGAAGCAACGGTGCATGTGAATGGCGGCGAGTTGCACGCCACCTCGGAAAAAGAAGATATGTATGCCGCAATTGACTGCCTGATCGACAAACTGGCACGTCAGTTGAACAAACATAAAGACAAACTAAAGCAACACTGACACTCTGGGCCGTTATGCCACATGTAATGGCCCACATCGTAGTCGACTTGGCTACACGGCAACCCTCGGCGCGTCACCTGTATCGGTATGCGCCGATCAGCCATCAGGGTTAAACAGGCGAAAAACCGTATTTTGCAGGTTCTCAGCGCAAGCTGGCCGGGAAGCAACAGGACGCGGTTTTAAGTGAAGATGAGATGAACAACGAAATAATGCAATTAAGCTCGGTGTTAAACATCGAGTGCACCAGAAGCTCGGTACACTGCACCAGCAAGAAACGGGCTTTGGAAATTATCAGCGAGCTGGCGGCCAAACAGCTTAACCTGCCTTCGCAGGTGGTGTTTGACGCAGTGCTCACCCGGGAACGTATGGGCAGCACCGGTATCGGCAACGGTATCGCGATCCCACACGGTAAACTGGAGGAGGACACTTTGCGAGCCGTTGGCGTGTTTATCCGCCTTGAGCAACCTATCGCCTTTGATGCCATTGATAATCAACCGGTCGATCTGCTTTTCGCATTGCTGGTACCGGCCGATCAATGTAAAACTCATTTGCATACGCTGTCGCTGGTCGCCAAACGGCTGGCCGACAAAACCGTCTGCCGCCGCCTGCGCTCAGCGCTTAGCGACGAAGAGCTCTACCAGATCATCACCGAGTAAACATCGGCTGGCGTGACTTTCAGCCATGAAAACGCTACTGTTTTACTTATGATATATCCGGGTCATGGCCCGGATAATAGATCCTAACGGTGGCGATGAGCGCCATTGAGATGCCAGGGGAGTTACCACATGGTGCTGATGATTGTCAGCGGCCGTTCCGGTTCAGGGAAATCCGTCGCCTTGCGGGCGCTGGAAGACATGGGTTTTTACTGCGTTGATAACCTGCCGGTGGTGTTGTTGCCACAGCTGGCCCAGACGCTGGCCGAACGCAATAGCTCCGCAGCGGTAAGCATCGACGTCCGTAACATGCCGGAATCGCCGGAAGTGTTTGAATATGCAATGACCCAGTTGCCGGAGAGCTTTACGCCGCAGCTGTTGTTCCTTGATGCCGATCGCAACACCCTGATCCGTCGTTACAGCGACACCCGTCGCCTGCATCCTCTCTCTGCTAAAAATCTGTCGCTGGAAAGCGCCATCGATGAAGAAAGCGATCTGCTGGAGCCGCTGCGTTCCCGTGCCGATCTGATCATCGACACCTCGGAAATGTCGGTGCATGAGCTGGCAGAAATGCTGCGTACCCGCCTGCTGGGTAAACGCGAGCGCGAGTTGACGATGGTGTTTGAATCCTTCGGCTTCAAGCACGGCATTCCTATCGATGCCGATTACGTGTTCGACGTGCGTTTCCTGCCCAACCCGCATTGGGATCCCAAACTGCGTCCGATGACGGGTCTGGATAAGCCCGTGGCCTCGTTCCTCGATCGTCACACCGAAGTGCACAACTTCATCTACCAGACGCGTAGCTATCTGGAACAGTGGCTGCCGATGCTGGAAACCAACAACCGCAGCTATCTGACCGTTGCCATTGGCTGTACCGGCGGTAAGCACCGTTCGGTGTACGTAGCTGAGCAGTTGGCGGATTATTTCCGTTCACGCGGCAAGAACGTGCAATCACGTCACCGCACACTGGAAAAGCGTAAACAACAATGACGGTCAAGCAGACGGTTGAAATCAAGAACAAGCTGGGCATGCACGCACGCCCGGCGATGAAGCTGTTTGAGCTGGTACAGAGTTTTGACGCCGAAGTGCTGCTGCGTAATGACAGCGGCACCGAAGCGGAAGCCAGCAGCGTGATCGCGCTGCTGATGCTGGATTCCGCCCAGGGCCGCCAGATCGAAATTGAAGCCACCGGGCCGCAGGAAGTGCAGGCGCTGGCAGCGGTGATTGAACTGTTTAATTCCGGCTTCGACGAAGATTAATGGGAGCGGATCCCCGCCCCTAAAAAATGGCAATCAGTATCTGACCATCACCGATTTCAGTTCGGTATAGTGCTCGATAAACGCGCTGCCGAACTCTCTGCCCATTCCCGACGATTTCACCCCACCGAACGGCAACGCCGGATCGAGGAAGGTGTGCATATTGATCCACAGCGTTCCCACTTCAATGCGTGGGATCATGCGCATCGCTTTGCTGAGATCGTTGGTCCACAGGCTGGCGGCCAGGCCGTAAGGCGAATCGTTGATCATGGCGATCATCTGCTCTTCATCCTCATAGGCCAGGAAAGTGCCCACCGGACCAAAGGTCTCCTCACGCATTAAAGCATCATGCGGCCCGTTGGCGCGGATCGCCGTCGGTACCACAAAGAAGCCCGGCCCGGCCAACGCCTCACCGCCACAAACAATCTGACTACCCTCGGCCCGCGCTTTGTCGAACAGGGCCATGACCTTGCGGTAATGTGCCTCGTTGGCCAATGGCCCCACTTCCGTGCTCTCATCCAGCGGTGAGCCTATCTTCATGGCTGCCAGGCGCTGCGTCAGCTTTACCAGTACCTCATCGATATGACTGGCGGGCAGGTAGAAACGTTCCGCTGCGGCGCAGATCTGGCCCTGATTCAGGTAGCCCGCCTCGATAATGCCGTCGACCATCTTGTCGACCGAGACATCCGCCAGAAACGCGGCAGCATTCTTGCCACCCAGTTCCAACGTGGTGCGCACAATCCCTTGTTCCATTGCGGCTTTCCCCACTGCGATCCCGGTAGGAACCGAGCCGGTGAAGGTCACTTTGGCACAACGCGGATGGGCGATCAGTGCCGGGCCAAGGCGTGCACCTGAACCGTTAATCACGTTAAGTGCGCCAGCCGGGATGCCCGCTTCTGTTGCCAGTTCGGCCACCCGCAACATGGTTAGCGGCGTGTATTCACTCGGCTTGAGCACCACCGTACAGCCACAGGTCAGCGCCGCAGCCAGCTTCCAGATGGCGATCATGATCGAGAAGTTCCACGGAATGATGCCGACCACCACGCCCAACGGCTCGCGCCGAGTGAAGGCGGTGTATTGCTCGCCCTGGAAGGAAGGCAATGAAACGTTCAGCGTCTCCCCACTGATTTTGCTCGACCAACCGGCAAAATAACGCAGGAACTGCGAGGCCATATCAATTTCCAGCCCGCGAGACAGTTGAATGGTTTTGCCGGAACACAGGCTTTCGAGCTGCGCCAGTTCCTCGCGATGGGTTTGCAGCAAGTCGGCCAGCCGCGTCAGGCAGTTGCCGCGCTCCAACGGCGAAACCTGTGCCCAACTACCGTGGAAAGCGCCAAAGGCCGCCTGCATCGCCGCATCGACCTCTGCCTGCCCACCTTCATTCACCTGCGAGATGGTCTGCCCGGTTGCCGGGTTAACCACTGCAAAGCGTTCTTCACCAGCCCCAGCTACGGCCAGGCCGCTAATGTAATGGCCCTGCTGGCGCTCCAGAAAGGCCGTCACCTGTGGCAACAGTGTAATATCCGTCATCGCATCACCCTCCTTGCGGGTTAGCCTTCGACAATCGCCAGATAGTGCTTCACGAAGCGATCGGAGGTAATTTCCCAGCGCACCGGAGTGCCCTTCTCAACAAACCAGGAGTCCCCGGCCTGATACTGGGCCGATTCGCCGGTGTTCTCATTGGTGAGCGTCGCCGTGCCTTCCCATACCGTGGCGTGCTCCGCAAACGGGTATTCCATCACAAAGGTGCCACGGGTACAGCTGAAGACGCCGCAGTTCAGGTTGTCCGTCGGAGCGCCGAAAATCATCGCTACGCCAACGTTGGGTTCACCGGCGACCACCGTGGCCCCCAGGTTGCTGACGCTGCCAATGTCTTGCAGTTCTGGTAATGCTTGCTTGAGTAGTAATGGTTTCATGGTTTTTTCCTTTTAGCGTAGTGATAAGGGTTTTCCCCTCACCCTAACCCTCTCCCAAAGGGAGAGGGTACCGAATGTGCAACAAATTAGCTCCGGCATCTGACCACAGCACCGCGCTGGCTCCCTCTCCTTGTGGGAGAGGGGATCGAATGTGCAACAAATTAGCTCCGGCATCTGACCACGGCACCGCGCTGGCTCCCTCTCCCTTTGGGAGAGGGCTGGGGTGAGGGGCCAGATAACCGACATTTCTAGTAAACTAGCGGCGACCCTTCCAGTAGCCGGAAGTCTGGTGCCAGACCTTGCCCACCGTGGTCATCACGCGGCGCAGTTTGTCTTTGCCGAAAATATCGACGTGTGGGATCGAACTCATCAGATCGTAGCGATCGGATCCCTCACTCATCCCCTCGGCCAGCACCTTGCAAACGATATGGCTCGGCGTAACGCCAAAGCCGGAATAACCCTGCACGTAAAACACGTTATCGTGCTGTGGCAAAGTGCCGATCTGCGGGAACAGGTTGGCGCTGCAACACAGCGGCCCGCCCCAGGCCAGGTCGATCTTCACGTCCTTCAGATACGGGAAGATTTTCAGCATCAGATTGCGGTTCCAGGCTTTCAGATCCGACGGGATATATTCGATCAGCCGGGTAGCACTGCCGAACAACAGGCGGTTTTCATTGGTGACGCGGTAATAGTCGATCACCGGCCGGATATCGCTGTAAGCCCCACGGATCGGGCTGATCTGGCGGATCAGTTCGTCTGACAGCGGCTCGGTCGCCAGTTGGAAGGCATAGGTATTGATGGTCTTTTTGTAGATAAAGGGATCCATGCCGTTGAGGAAACCGTTGCACGCCCACAGCATCTTATTAGCGCGTACCGATCCCATGGCGGTGCGCACGGTAATGCGCTGGCCGTATTCCACATTCAGCACGTTACTGTTTTCGAAGATTTTCACCCCGTAACCGCTCAGCGCCTGCGCCTCCCCCAACAGCAGGTTGAGCGAGTGAACGTGGCCACCGCCCATATGCTTCAGTGCGCAGGTATAAGCATCGGATCCCACCACCTGCTTCACTTCAGAGCCGGTATAGAGTTCGATCTCCTCATTCGGCGAGACCGCCTTGAATTCTTTGAGCCAGCTGCGCAGGGTCTTTTCCTGCCTGGCGTTGCTG
This sequence comes from Serratia sp. (in: enterobacteria), assembly GCF_051654945.1. Lineage (GTDB taxonomy): Bacteria > Pseudomonadota > Gammaproteobacteria > Enterobacterales > Enterobacteriaceae > Chania. Next base: position 160,843 of record NZ_JBOFZA010000028.1, on the reverse strand, counting down.
CCCAGATAGCCATAGCCGAAGCAGAAATCGGCATCGATGGCGTACTTTTTAATGCGCTCGCGGATAATCCCGGCCCCAAGGTTACTGATCTTGAAGATGGTTTCTAACCCGGCCGGACCAACGTGGCGTTTGATCTTCTCCAGATCGTGGCCGATCCCGGCCATCACCTGCCCGCCGTTGCGGCCCGTTCCGCCGTAGCCCAGATGGCGGCCTTCCAGAATAGCGATATTGGTGATGCCTTTTTCCGCCAGTTCCAGCGCCGTGTTAATGCCGGAGAAGCCACCGCCGATGATCACCACATCAACATCCAGATCCTCTTCCAGCGTGGGGAAGCGCAGATCGTATTTCTTGGTCGCCGCGTAGTAGGTTAACGATTCGATTTCATTATTCATTGCCGCACTCCTTACCCATTGCCTTAGCCTGGATTATCAGTAGAGCGTGGGCGAGCGGCTATGTCCCTTTAGGGATATTCGCAACACTTTTTTAACATTATGCGGTACGACGCAGGGGGGAAGTTAAAAACAGGCTGAACAGCTCGGCCTGAGAGCCAATATTCAACTTGCCGTAAATGTTCTTACGATGATTTTTGACCGTGCCCAGGCTGATAAACAGCCGTTCGGCGATCTGCTGCGATCCGTTGCCGCTCAGGATCAGATCGACGATCTCACGTTCACGCGGGCTTAACGCATAGCGCGCCTGGGCGGCGCTATCGGCCAACGGGGCCGAAGCGGTTGGCACATTAGCCGCGACCACCACTTCCCCATGCAGCCGCGCCACGCTTTTTACCAGCGTCAATGCGCCGCGCAGGTCAGCCAACTGGGGATAACGCACGCCCACTGTTTGCCGGGCCGAACCAAAAAAGATGCCCAGCCCCCGCTCCGGCGTCAGTTGCAGAAGTACGCCAGCCTCGTCGTGCCAGCCGGTTTTACGGTAAAAGTTACGGTAGTAATCCGTCTGATAAAAACCGCAGGGGGCCAGTTGCCGCAGCGTAAATACATCGCCATGGCCGCCACCGTTCAGCGCCTGATAGAAGGGATCGTCGAGGTACGCGCCTTGCTGGTAGATCTGGTTGACCGCATCACTGTTTTCTTTCTCGGTTTTCATCAGGCAGCGTGGTGCCTGACCATATTCGAAGGCGTAGACGATGGCATTATCGAAGGCAAAGAAGCCCTCCAGATAGCCCAGCAGGCTGGCATAGAATTGGCGGGTCGCCACTGCGTCAATCACCGCCGATAATCTTTCGACCTGAATATTCATTTCGCCCCCGCAATCATTAACAAATTAACAATTAATTTTTCCCAGCGTTCCAGCGACCCACTTTGGGCTGACAGGCTATAAAAAGCACTCAATCGGCCAGAATGCAAGGGCGCAACTGTTTACATGTTAATCAAATCACAACTTCGGCCCTGACAACGATTACCCGTACAATCTGAGCTGGTTAATATCTTAACAATTTCGGGTTAAGCGACGGAAAAGCGTTGGTTCGCCCAGCCAGGCTGAATTATGCTGGGGCTTCGATGACCAGATACGCCAAGGAGAGAGCATGACCACTAGTCTGATGATCGCCAACCGGCAAGCCTGGTTTGGCAAGGGCAGCATCCAGCAGTTGATCCCACTGCTCCAGGCCGAGCCACAGGCCACGCTGCTGTTCACCTGCCGATCGTTCCTTAACGGTCCCCTCTATGCTGAGCTAGCCCCGGCGCTGACGCCGTTGCTGATGGGCAGAGAAATAGTCGCCCATGAAGCCTCCCCACAGGAAATCGACCAATGGGTGGCACACTGGCGGGGTCAGGTGCAAAGAGTGGTGGCGATTGGCGGGGGTAGCGTGTTGGATGCCGCCAAGGCGTTTGCTGCCCTGATCGAACACCCGCTGCCGACCCTGCGCTATATGGAAAAAGTGGGTGACAGCAAAGTCAGTGGCGCAACGCTGCCGCTGATTGCCATCCCCACCACCGCAGGCACCGGCAGCGAAGTAACTCAAAATGCGGTAATCACCGATACCCAGGTCACCAAGGTGAAAGCCTCTTTGCGGCATAATAACTTTGTGCCGCAGGTGGCAATCCTCGACCCCGAGCTGCTGAAGGGAGCACCAGATAGCGTACTGGCCTATTGCGCCATCGATGCCTTTACTCACCTGTTTGAAGCCTATCTTTCCAAGACCGCCAGCAGCCTGTCGCGGGAAATGTCGTTGGCCGGCATTCACCACTTCCTCACTGCCTGGCCGTCACTGAAGCACAGCGATGAGGCCCGCGAAGCGATTATGCAGGCTTCCTACCTGGGCGGACTGACGTTGAGCATGGCGGGCCTGGGCGTGATCCACGGCATTGCAGGTGAGGTTGGTGCATTACGTGATTACCACCACGGCCAGGTCTGTGGCCGCCTGCTGCTGCCGTTCCTGGAGCTGCTGGATGAAAGCGAGCAGCCGCAGCAGCGTACGCTGATGACCGAGCTGGCCCTGCGGCTATTCCCTCAAGAGCAGGACACGCCAGCACGCTTTTTGATCGACTTTATCACCCGCCACGCCATCGCCCCGTTCTGGCAGGACGAACTCTCCCTAAACCAGGCAGAGCTGGCCACGGTGCTGGAGAAATCCAACAGCAAGAACGCCTGGCTCAACTACACCAGCGAGCAACGCAGATTAATGATCGATGGGGCGTTCATGATTGAATGATAATATCATCAGGATTATAGCTTCGAGGGGGAACAACAATGAGCTTGGTTGACTGGATTTTAGGCGGCATCGCCCTGGGGCTGATCGTCGGCGCATTGATGAAGATATTCGGTAAGAAGAAAGACCAATAATTCGGTGATCCCCCTCTGGGTGCAGAGGGGGAAACCGTTAAATGCGGCTCAGGCAGTCCAGTGCCACCGCTTTAAAGCTGTCGAAATTGTCACTGCCCAGCAGGCGGGTCATCGAACGTTCGCGCACAAAGGTGACGAACAGATCGTAGATCGCCATCGCTTCCTCGTAATCCGTTTTGCTGATCGCCAGCAGGAAAATGACGTGCGCCATCTCGCCTTCGCCCCACGGAATACCCTGCGGGGCCAGCAGCGTCACCACCACGGTTTTTTTCGCCAGCAGCCCAAGTGAATGCGGCAGAGCGATCCCCTCCCCCAGCAAGGTAGAAACGATAGCTTCACGCTCAACGACCGAAGGGTAGAAATCACTGCCTACATAGCCTTCCTGCTCCAGTTGGACACAGACTTTGTGAAACAGCTGCTCCTGCGTCAGCGGTTCATTGACGATCATAAAGTGGCTGGCATCGAAGAATTTTTCCAGCATGTATGGCTTGGTGCGGTCCACCAGCACCAGCTTGCCCAATTGCTCCAACTGATACTCCGTAGGGAACGGCGACATCACCACGATCGGTTTGTTCTTCTCGCTGATGCGTGCGTTGGAAATAACAAAATCTTCTTCGATACTGGGGAGAATTTCGTAATCACGCAGCGAAACGATGCGCGTCACCACCAGTTGCGGATACTTGCGCGCAATCTGTGCCTGGATCATCCGCACCGTGGAATTACCGGTATCGCACACCAGCATCACCTGCGGATGGCGCTCATAGCCAATGTTGTAGTGCCGCTCCAGACCCACGCCGATGTGCAGCACCAGGTAGCCGATTTCGTTCTCACTCAGGGTATAAGGCGTGTGTTTACCCCAGCTTGAGACCGCCGCCAGCGTCACATCATAGGCCATCGGATAATGCTGTTTGATGTTGGCCAACAGCGGGTTCGGAATATTGATCTGGTACTTCACCCGGGTGATCATGGTCTTGATATGGGTGAGCAGATCGGCCCGCAGCTGCTTGTCGTTCTGCAAATTGTAGTTATAGTGCGAGTTGATATAGGACAGGATGTAATCCACCAGCGCCTCTTCGTCATCGGCGTTGATTTTGGTCGGCTGTACCTCCTGCACCCTTCTGGCAGCGATGTTGACCCGCAAATAGGCTTCTTCCGCTGCCGCAATCTCTTTACCTGTCGCCTTGCTCAGTTCACCGGCCAACCAGGTTGAGGCTTTGCGCACTGCGTCATCGCCGTCTTCCACGTCAAAATCCTGTAACGGATAGCCGTCGGTGATACGCCGCAGCGCCACGGCGCAGTAGAAGATCAGGTATTGCTCCCCTTCATCGGTCAGACGAATGGCGTACTGCGATAGCAGTGGATGCAGCAGCCCGGCAAAGGTCAACACCTGCGGCTGATGGAGAATATCATTGTTCAACAAGGGGTTTTCCGCATCCGCCAGATGCAGTTGAAACAGCAGATCGGTCAGGCAGGAGCGGATCGCCATTTCCGCACCAAACAGTTTCATCCCGTAGCGTGGCTTGGTCTCAATGGTTAACTGGTAATGCGCCAGGCGCTCCCTCACCTCAGCCATGTCGTTTTGCAGCGTACCCCGGCTGACAAACCATTCATCGGCCAGATCTTCCAGCTTCATTGAGAAGGCTGAGGTCAAAAAGCGAATCAACAGATAATGCACCCGCTCCTGCGCGCTGCGCGGCGTAGCGTGCTGTTTACGCTCCCGATGCTGCAGCGCACTAAAGCGGGCCTCATCATCAACCTGCAGACGATATCCGGCCCCACGGCTATGGACAAACTGCGCACCATAGCTTTCCAGAATATCGTTCAGCGCGGTGATATCGGCGCGAACCGTGCGGGTAGACACGGCAAAACGCTTCGCCAGTTCGTCCTGCGGCAACGTTTCGGACTGCAAAGCGTCGAACAGATAGGCCAAACGTGGGTAGGGAAATCTCACCATTCTCTTTCCATTATTAACGTGCTCGCCCGAAGGTACCGGGCGGGCAACGGGTTACTTCACTGCGGGCAAAAACACCATCTGTGAAGGGCTGCCCACCGGGGTATAGCCTTCCACAAAACTGAGCTTGCCGCTGAGCTTGTCTACGCTAAAGCGCGTTACGTTATCGCTGCGCTGGTTCATGGCATACAGATAGCGGCCACTCGGATCCAGGGTGATGGTGCGTGGGTAATCGCCTCGCGTCCAGGTTTCCGCGACCGGTTTCAGTTCGCCCTCGCCGCTAACGCTGAACTGCGCGATGCTGTTGTGCAGGCGGTTGGTCACGTACAGGTTGTTACCCTCCGCTGACAGGGCCATGCCAGCGGCAAAGCTGGTGCCCTTATAGTCGGCAGGCAGGGTTGAAACGGCATGCAACTGTGTCAGTGTCCCATGTTGGCTATCAAAGCGGTAACTGGTAAGTGTAGACGCTTCTTCATTGATTAGTAGGACAATTTTTCCATTGGGATGGAAGATGAAGTGGCGCGGACCAGCACCGGCTGAAGAGGCGGCGATCCACGGCGGGTCGTTCGGTGTCAACTTGCCGCTCGCGGCATCGAACCGCCACTGATAGATGCGATCCAACCCCAGATCGGTGGAGAAGACAAACTTGCCGCTCGGATCGCTGGCGATCATATGCGCATGCGGGCCATTGTGATCGCTGATGGCAAAGCTGCCTTCTACAGCTGCAGCGGGTTTGGCCGCCCCCGCAGGGCCCGTATCTTGCTGCACGGAACTGGCTGGCCCCAGCTTGCCTTCGCTGTCGACCGGGAATGCCGCAACGCTGCCGCTGACATAGTTGGCCACCAGCAGATGGCGACCATCCGGCGTCAGAGACAGGTACACCGGCCCAGCGCCTTGCGAATCCACCCGATTAAGTTCCGTCAGACTGCCGTCATGCGGGTTGACGCGATAGGCGACAATACCGCCGTGCTGGGTGCCATTAAAATCGGCTACCTCGCTGGCGACATAGAGCGTCTGCCCTTTGGCATCGCTGACCAGTTGGGCTGGATTCGGCAGGCTGCTGACCAGCGTTTTACCGCTCAACGCCCCCGTTTTCGCATCCACCTGCAGGCGGTAAACGCCTTCACCGTTCGGGTTATAGGTACCAATATAGGCAAAATGAGACGACGTGGGTTTCATTGCTTCCTCAGCATATAACGCCGGGCTGGCGATAGCCAACAACGCCAGGGACAGCGCGCTCCACAGCGGAACGATGGGTAAATTCGATGTCTGCCAGTTTCGCATAGTTATCCTGTTAACCGATAGATAGGAGTTACATGATCCCCCTCACCCTAGCCCTCTCCCACAGGGAGAGGGGACCGAACGTGCCACAACTCGACTCTGGCACCTAGCCACAACTCCATACCAAACAGACTGTCTACTGCACCTGACAACGTCTCCGTACCAGCCGCCTTTCCCTGTGGGAGAGGGGACCGAGCGTGCCACAACTCGACTCTGGCACCTAGCCACAGCTCCATACCAGACAGATTGTCTACTGCACCTGGCAACGTCTCCGTACCAGCTCCCTCTCCCTGTGGGAGAGGGTTGGGGTGAGGGGATGCCAGACTTAACCCACCAGCCGCTTGGTGATCTCCAACAGCTTTTTGACGTCTTGCGGACGCGTGTTGCCGCTGGCGGAATCAATGATGGAGCTGTAGATATGCGGGATCACCTGCTTCACACCCGCTTTCAAGGCAATCTCCAGGATCGGCTCGAAGTTCTCCAGATCGATGCCGCCGGTCGGCTCCAGCATAAAGTCATGCTCGGCACAGGCTTGCGCCACATACTCGTATTCTTCCTGATGCTTCAGGCCGCCCATCGGGAAATATTTAATCGAGCTGCCGCCCATGTCTTTCAGCAAGGCAATGGCGGTTTCTACCGGCACGATACCGTCTGCTGCCTGCGCACTCAGCGGCCCGGTGGAAATCTTCACCCAACCCACGCGACCTGTGGGTGATACCAGACCGTTCACCACAGTTTCGTTTTGTCTCAGCAGTGCACGGCTGGCCCCAACGCCGGTGAACACCTGGTTCACGTGCTGCGGTTGGACGCGCTCAGAGATCAGGCTGACCATATTCGACTGTCGTGGATCGCCCGCTCCCAGACCAACGGAAAGCGCGTTCTCGATCAGACGCGCGTAACGCGCCATATCCGTGATAGCACTCTCCACATCAGGGTAATTTTTGGAAAGAACCCCCACCAGCACGTGCCCCTGTGCCGCGTCATAGATTTCCTGCGCGTTGGCTTTTGAGCCAGCCAGCACGTTGAGGCAGACACGATCCTGGTAGTAATTAGGCTTCAGCTTCATGCTTGGGTCTCCGTAAACAGATTTTTAATACAGGTAAACACGGTCATCAGTTGCTGTTCATTCACGCTGCGCACATCCACTTCAATCTTGCCTTCGTTGGCCTTGTAGCCGCGGAAGTAAATGGCGATATCACCGGTTTTCAGCCGCTGCACGATATCGACGGTCGACATCCCCAGCACCGCTTCATCAAAGGTGATTTCAACCCGGGCAATATCGCGCCCTGCGCTGTCCCAGACGGTTTTGGCGCTGATGCCATTGAGGGTATTCAGTTGGCTGATAAACGGCGTCATGCGCTCTACCATTTGCGCCCCGGTGGTTTTCTCTGAGGTCAGGTAGCTTTCAATCGCCTGCGTCAGGCCGAGGATGCCCTCTTTGCCCACCTTCATCGCCCGTCCAATCCCGGAGGACTGAAGTTTCACCCATTCCACGTACTGCTTCTTGCCGATCACCAGCCCGCTGGTTGGCCCTTCGATGGCCTTGGCACCGCTGTAGATCACCACGTCGGCCCCCATTTGGTAGTAACACAGCAGATCTTCTTCGGCGGCCGCATCGACGATCAGCGGCAAGTTATGCTTACGCGCTACCACCACCGCCTGCTCAACGGAGAGAATGCTTTTCTGCACGCAGTGGTGAGATTTGATGTACAGGATGGCGGCCGTCTGCGGGGTGATGCAGGCTTCGAGCTGCTCAGGGGAACATTCGTTGGCATAACCTGCTTCCACCACTTTGCCGCCACCGAGGGCGACCATGGTATCCACCGGAGCGCCAAAGTTGACGTTGTGGCCACGCGGCAACACGATCTCGCGGGGCTCATTCACCGCAGCGGAATGCAGATTGACCAGCAGGTTGGCGTTGTCCTTGACGATCACCGCCGCCACCGACTGGGCAATACCCGCGGAGGCACAAGAAACCACCACCGCGTCTTCCACATTCAGCAGATCGGCGATATAGGCTCCCGTCTTGTTGACCAGATCCTTGATTTCAAAGTAATGGTTGAGACCATAATTCACCACATCCACCACCTCCTGGCGCGGTGTAGAAACGCCAAGGGCGGTCATACGGCCGGAAGTGTTGATCACCTGCTTTAAGTTATATTTTTCATAGAGCGAAGACATGAGCGGCTTTTCCTTGATCGGTTAATAGGATTTCCCCGGCTACTACGGCAGCCAGCGGCACCAACAGCTGTTCGCCATTGACGGACTCCCCTTCGGAGTCGGCAAACACCTGCGGCCCTTGGCGGAGATCAAAAATGGTCAGGTCGGCATCGAAGCCGGGTTTCAACTGCCCCTTGGTGGTCAGGCGCAGCGCCGCAGCGGCATTTTCCGTTACGCAGCCAATGACCTGCGCCAGAGACAACCCGACGGTAAAGAATTTGGACATCACCGTCGCCAGGCTATGCACCGGGCCAGCCAGGCGGTTGCGGCAGTAGATATCGGAACTGATGGTGTGCGGGAAGATCCCCAGCGCAATGGCCTGCCGGGCAACTTCAAAGCTGAAGCTGGCCGAGCCGTGGCCCACGTCGAGCAGCACGCCGCGTTTTAACGCACGTTGGATGGACTCGCGCAGCGTACCGGCTGGGGTCAGAATACGATTCGGTTTGCCGTTGTAGCAGTGGGTAATGATGTCACCCTGGGTCAGCAGATCGGCGATCTCGTCCAGATCCGGCGGGTTGTTACCGATGTGCACCATCAGCGGCAACTGCTGGTTTTCCTGTTGGATCTCTTTAGCCAATACCAGCGGCCTGGTGCCGTTCTGGCCGACCACGCTGCTGCTCATGCGCGCCTTGATGCCGATAATGAATCCCGGTTTGCCGTCGATGGCCTGCTTGACCCGCTGCTTGTTGATATCCGCCATATCGGCCAGCTCATTCTGCCTTAACAGACCGATGCGCGAGATATTGAGGAAGGCAAAGACATTGGTTTTGGCACTGCGCGTCAGGGCATAGAATTCATCGATATCGTCGGTACCGGTGCTGCCAGCATCCACCACCGAAGTGACGCCGCTGCTGACACCCACCAGATCCGGGTCGTCGTGATAAATCGGTGAAGAGGGATAACAGTGTACGTGGGAGTCGATCCAGCCAGCGCTCAGGCGGTAGTTCCCCGCCAGATCCAGTTGCTTGTGGGCGCTGGCATCTGCCGCCAACTGCCCGACGACGGCAATCTTGCCCGCCTCGATAGCCACATCGGCCAGAGTGTCATCCACCAGTCTGGCGCGCCGGATGATTAGGTCATACATGCTTCGCTACTCCTTGCCAAACCCCGGATGATTAACCCAGGGCCTGGCATCTTGATTAAGAAATGGCTACCGGGAAGAATGCCCCCAAGATCATCGCCCCCAGGATCGCACCACCGGTAATTGGCTTGCCCCAGACATAGAACAGCAGCGCACCCAGCAGGGAACCCAGACCGATCGGAATCGAAGCGGCCATGGCGGACAGGATGATCAACGGCCCGAGGAAACGCCCTGAGGAGTTACCCGCCCCCATCATCACATCCGCCCCGTAGGTCGAGTTGCTCTGGTTGATGGTGAATTTACGCGCCAGAATAATCAGATAACCAATCGCCAGACCAATGACCAGGCCAGTGGCTAACGAGGCGGCAAAGTTGGCAACCGGGAAAACAATCCCCGCGCCCAGCAGCAACGCCGGAACACCCAGGCCAACCCCGGTCTGGATCGCCCCGCCAATATCCAGGATCCCAACCAGAGAACCTTCGATAATACGGGCGAACAGGAAGCTGGCACCGAACGCCGCCACTGCACCGTAAACTCCGGTGTCCATCCCGGCACGCAGCATGGAAACGAAAGCGACTTCGTTAAATGCGCCAATGCCATACAGGTAATACATGTGTGTCCCGGCGAACACGCCGGATGAGAGCAGGCCAACAAAAATCGGGAACGACCAGTCGGCATACCAGAAGCCTTTATCTGCTTGTGCTTCCATCATTCAGCTCCTTATTTTCCGCTCAGGGTGTTATGAATGGTATCCAGCCAGCCAGGCACGCCCAGGCTGAAGGATTCGAGAACTTTCATATCAAAGCCGCGGAAGAAGCCGCTCAACACGAACAGCAGCACAATCGCCACCATCATGATCTTGGTGACTTTGTTCCAGCCGCTCTCTTCAACGCCCTTGCCAATCAGGATCCCCAGAACCAGACCCGGCACGGCGTTACCCATGATCAGTTGCGCCAGACCACCGAAGATGGTGCCCCAGAAGCCAGAACGTTTACCCGCTTCGATCGCTGCCAGCCAGAAGATCACCGGCATCACGGTGTTCACCAACAGGTTGGCTGCTGGAACCAGCACTTTGATCGCCGTAACCTGCAAGGCCGCAGGCACTGCCGAAGCGGTGGTGTTAAGGAAGGCAACGACCAAAATGCCGATGATGCCGCACGCGATGGCCATCTTTTTGGGATCGTGCATCGTTTCCGCGACGTTGCGGTTTTTGATCATCAAGGCTGCCGCACCCCAGTTAGGGATGATGCGATGGTCAACGTCCTGCGTGAAGGCCCCCGCCGCCACAGAAGACGCCCAGGCGTTGAAGAAGAAGCCCAGACCAAATGAGAAATGTGAAGCCGGATCGCCTTCGCAGGAGTTCAGCTCGCCCAAGGTACGGAACGCACCCATGCCCTGTGTCGTCGGTGCGTGGAACATACGTGCGGCGCCAGCCCCTACACCGACGCCAACCAGCCCGCCGATAATAATCGACTTAAATAAGATGATTAAAAACATCAGAATATCCTTCTTATGTCATGCCCAGTGGATCCCAAGACGCAGCCATAGCGCTGTGGCTTGAAACACGACGGATATAACGTTTTTATTTCTGGGTGAAGACCACCTTTTCGGTATTGATGATCGTCACGTTCACGGTTATTTCCAAGGAAACGGCAAAGCTTTTTCTTTCGCGTGGCAGGAAGAAGAAAAGAAATTTTTCTTTGGTGGTTCTCTCTTCCGCCTTTAATATTTTGACGTCCTGCGGTTCGATACGCAGCAGAACATTATTGGTGGATTTTAAAATCACGCCCTGCACATTCGCTAATGCACCGGCAAAGGCTTTAGCTTTAGTATCGCCTTTGCCTTCCACGTTAACCGAGGTGGTATAAGTCTCTTTCATTAAGGATTGCCGTATTTTTTGACATACGCTTCCACTAGCCGCTGGCCTAATTCTTCTTTATCCATAAAGCCAAAGCCTAATACCGTGCAGCCTTCGTTAATTGCCGTTACGCCTTCTTCGATAGAACGCATACCATATCTGGATTTATAACCATATTTGGTTTGCGCAGTAATAGCACCGGCACCGCCGCTGCCACAGAAGGAAATGCCCAGTTGTGCATTCTCTGCCTTCATCACGTCGCCCAGCTTCATATCCGCGGCCATGCCAGGGATGACAATCGCCTTGGCACCTGCATTCTCAATGCCTTGCCCTACTTTCTGGCCTTTACCCAGCCGATCGCCGATCACTACGGTTATTTGTCCCATGGGGTTCTTCTCCTGAATAATTGTAATGGGTTTAACGCTATTGGTTGTTATCTTTAGCTACTTCAAAATGGACCGAAAGCAGATAGGCCTCTTCAATCGGTAACGTGGCAAACTTATTTACCACTCGCTCTGCCAGTTGCATCGAGCCGGCAGAAATTTCATCAAACAGTGATTTATCCACTTCCGGCAAGGGTTCACCCGTAATTGAGCGCAACACCATTGCGCGGATATGGGACTCCAACATTTGCTGTTGTACCGCATTGGTGTAGATATTCTCTTCACCCAACATGGTAGTAATATCCGCCAGCAGTTGTGTGGTTATCGCTGCGGCCTCATCGATATCAGCCTGTGCCATGTTACTTACCGAAACTGTTCCGTCATTCACTTTGCAGTCACCTCTGGATCGGACATTAATCTGTCGCCGTATAATCCGCTTTCTTTGATGCCTTTACCCTAACCCCAGGGGCATTGCTTGTGTAGCGCGTTTTTTTCCAGTTCGAACTGGAAATTGAGTGACGCCGGGGGATCCATTTCGCAAAACCCGGCTTTTTACGCTAAGGCAATGAGATTACAAAAAGAGTTTGCAACGCAAAGTTGCCAGTTGGCGTCGCGACGCCAAAAACTTCGTGATCGAGATCTCTTTCTTTTCCCGCCCTAACAGCCTACTATCAATAGGACAAACCGACATTCTTTCACACCCCCGCTCCCAACGGTGCGGGGGTGTTGCTTTTGTGTTGTTTTCCGAATTTATGGCGCAGAAAGGGCGCCCTTTGATTGGACTGGAGAGTGGAATGACCAAACCAACCATTACCATTAATGAGCTGGATGCGGAACGCCTGGATGCGCTACTGGCACAGCCAGCCTTTGCCAATACTGACGTCGCCGCCGCGCTGAACGCCGAGCTGGATCGCGCTGACATTGTGCCGCCATCGCAGATCCCTGCACACGTCGTCACCATGAACAGCCGCGTACGCTTTCGCGATCTGCATACTTCAGAAGAACATGTGCGCACGCTGGTTTACCCTGCCTCGCTCAAAGACAGTGCTGAACAGCTGTCGGTGATGGCACCTCTGGGTGCGGCACTGCTGGGCATGCACGTGGGTAACCAGATTAGCTGGAAGTTACCCAATGGCGAAGAAGCGCGGATTGAAGTGCTGGAATTGCTGTATCAACCTGAAGCAGCGGGCGAGTATCACCGTTAAGCCAGGTTTCCGGGCGGCCATTCAGCCGCCCTTTTTGTTCACGCTATGTTAAGTACCACAACCACGTTTAGCGGAATTTTTTGTGGTTGGCATCGCGGGTTTGCTTGAAGTCCTGCGCGACCTTACGCGCTTCCTCCAATTTCCCCTGATTCGCTAACGCCAGCGACCGATCGATCTGTCCAATCAGCGTCGCCAGCCCTTGACGAAATTCCGTCATCTCCGGGCCGTTTGGCGCTTTGCTTTCCAACTTCGGCGGCGTGCCTTTCTGGGCATCCGTGGCTGCAGCGCGCATATTTTGCAGGCTCTGCTTGAAAGTATCGGTGGAGTCGGTTTTCAGTACGATTTTGTAATTGGCGGCCAGGGTATCCATGTCATCGGCCAGATCGGCCGCCATCGCCCATGAACTGGCTCCCAGCAGCGTCAGTGCTGCCAACACTTTCAATGTCTTCTTCATGCTCACCTTCCCATTATTGTTTTAATTAACTCGTTATTAACATAGGCATAGAACGGCAAAACCGATACTTAATATTTGTAAGGAAGGTTGAAGTGAGCCCCTCACCCTGACCCTCTCCCAAAGGGTGAGGGGACCGATCGAGTTTATTGAAAGTGTAGTGGTTCACTTTGGATGAGGAGGAGCTCAAGTTTGCTGAGATGACCACAATAGCACGGACTGACAGCTCCCTCTCCTTGTGGGAGAGGGTTGGGATAAGGGGGATATTACTGCCCGGCGATCTTCATTTCCGGCAGCAGCACGGAACCGCACTGGATATTGCTGCGCAGTTCGATATCGCTGCCGATGCTGACGATATTACGCAGCATATCTTTCAGGTTACCGGCAATGGTGATCTCGCTCACCGGATACTGGATCTCACCGTTTTCCACCCAGAAACCTGAAGCCCCGCGTGAGTAATCACCGGTAATGCCGCTGACACCCTGCCCCATCAGCTCGGTAACCACCAAACCGGTGCCCAACTGCTTGAGCATACCGGCAAAGTCATCGCCCTGGCCGGCAATGCGCCAGTTGTGGATGCCACCAGCGTGACCGGTACTGTGCAGCCCCAACTTACGCGCGGCATAGCTGGTCAGCAGCCAGGTTTCCAGCACGCCGTCTTTGACGATGTCGCGGCGCTGGGTACGTACGCCTTCGCTGTCGAACGGCGTAGACGCCAGCCCTTTCAGCAAGTGCGGATGTTCTTCAATGGTCATCCACTCCGGCAGGATCTGCTTACCCAACGAATCCAGCAGGTAGGTGGACTTGCGATAAACGCTGCTACCGCTGATAGCGCCAACCAGGTGGCCAAACAGACCGGTTGCCACTTCCGAAGCGAACAGCACCGGAGCCTTCATGGTCGACAGCTTACGTGGGGAGAGACGCGCCAGCGTGCGGCGGGCACATTCCTGGCCGACCCACTCAGGGCTGGCCATATCGCCCATCGCACGGCCAATGGTGTAGGCGTAATCCCGCTCCATATCGCCATCATGCTCGGCGATCACACAGCTGGAGAGCGAATGGCGGCTGGAGCAATAGCTTTGCAGCATGCCATGGCTGTTGCCGAACACCTTGATACCGTAATGGCTGTTGAAACTGCCGCCTTCGGTATTGGTAATACGCTTGTCCGCCGCCAGCGAAGCCTGCTCGGCACGGGCAGCCAATTCGATACCGCGTTCGGCATCCAGCTCGGTAGGATGGAACAGGTCGAGATCCGGCGCATCAAACGCCAGCAGATCTTTTTCTGCCGGGCCAGCGTGGGGATCGGGCGAAGTATAGCGAGCGATATCCAGCGCCGCCTGCACGGTGCGGGCAATGGCATCCGGATTCAGATCGGTGGAAGAGGCACTGCCTTTGCGGTTTTGATAATAGACGGTAATGCCCAACGCGCCGTCGCTGTTGAACTCGACGTTCTCCACTTCGCCGAAGCGGGTGCTGACGCTGATACCGGTGGTTTTGCTCACGGCAACTTCTGCCGCATCGGAACCGGCGCGTGCCAGCTCCAGCGCCTGTGAAACGGCTTGTTCCAGCGCTTTGCGCTGCTCTGCAACTTGGGTGACTACTTTCATCAATCTGCCATACTTAATCAGAGAATCGTTGAAAAAAGTGCCGTGTCGGCATGGTTTTGCGCGTGATAACGCGCCAAAATAATTTCGGCTGCACCCGCTGGCCACAGCCCGATCTACTTTTGAGTCTAACAGGAACCGCGTGGAATTTCGCATAAAGCCGGCAACCTGTTAGGATTAGCCTCTTTTTAACGGAGCCTACCATGAACAAACAGCCTGAAGACTGGCTCGACGATGTCCCGGAGAACGAAAACGAGGACGATGACGAGATTATCTGGGTCAGTAAAAGTGAAATCAAACGTGATGCCGAAGCGCTGAAAGACCTGGGAACCGAACTGGTTGAACTGGGTAAAAACGCCTTGGAACGCATCCCGCTGGATGAAGATCTGCGTGCCGCCATCGAACTGGCGCAGAAGATCAAGAAAGAAGGCCGCCGCCGCCAGATCCAGTTGATCGGCAAAATGCTGCGCGCTCGTGATGTCGAACCGATCCAGACCGCACTCGACAAGCTAAAGAACCGCCATAACCAACAGGTTTCGCTGTTCCACAAGCTGGAAGCGCTGCGCGATCGTCTGGTTGCAGAAGGTGATGACGCGATCCCGTCCGTGCTGGATCTGTATCCAGAGGCCGATCGCCAACAGTTGCGTGCCCTGATCCGTAACGCGCAGAAAGAGCAGGCCGCTAACAAGCCGCCAAAATCATTCCGCCAAATCTTCCAGTACCTGCGCGAACTGGCCGAGGCGCAACAGTAAACGCCTGCGGCATCAGCGCGGGTGAACCGCTGCCATGCCGCTCGTTTCACGGATATTGAACCGCAGGTTGCCTTCCAGCTCTTCCTCCGCCTCTTCAAACAGCAGAATTATGGCACCAAAGCGGCGTTTTCTGCGGACGTTGAGATTGAGAAATTCAATCTCGACCGGTAGGCTGATGTCGCCGGTCACAACGTCCCACAGCGCGTCCAGGTTGGCACCAAACTCTTCACCCAGTGCGAACCGTTCGGCAAAGTGGCGATAGAACGCGGGAATGTCTGGTATCTGGTTAAAATCGAACTCTACTTTTCCCATCGGCTCACTCCATCCGCATGAAGTTCTTATAATGGTCGTGCGTGACGTAAATCAGACCGTCACTGGAATACAACAGTCGATCGGCACCGCGTCGGCCACATCGGTAGTTGATATCTGCTTCACGCCATACCCGGTTGTTGGCGGCTGGTAATTGCCCTTCACGGTTGGAAAAACGATCGCCGCCAATGGCCTTGCCCGGCAATACCTTGCACAGGTTACCGTCGCTCGCATCCCAACCCTGCTCACGTGCCTGTTTTTTGGTGATGTAGTAGTCAGGGAGCCGCTGGTGCTGCTGCACGTAGCTGACCACCCTCTTCTGCTCCGTCAGTTGTTCAATGCTGGTACTCTCTGCCGCCGGAGTAGGCACGTTGGTGATCGCCCGATCGCCCTCCCCATGCAGCGCACTGAAACCTGCCACCACCAAAGCAATCAACATCGCAATAAGCGTACGTTTATTCATACCGTCCCTGCATCTATAGCAAAAATTAATGAATCAAAGATGACCAAGATGTAACCATTTCTCTTGCAAAGGGGACACTGATACGCCCCCAGGAGCATTTTAGCCCCCGTGGCCGGGGGCGTAAACCATGCTCAGTATAGACCTTGGCGGGGCGCTGAAGATATCAATCAATCAGCGCGTGACGGTAGCGATGCAGCATATCTGCCAGGCGTTTTACCGGCCCGGTCACGCTGAGCGGAGCGAGGTTATCCACCAGCTTTTGTTGATATTCATTCATCTCTTTGAGTAACCGATCGTAGTAGTAAGCCCGCTTAATATCGTTCTTGGCGGTGACCACGTGGTCGGCGGTGCTGCGGATCTGCTTGTGGAACACCGAAAGCTCTTCCCGTTCCGGGATCTCGGTCATCTGCATCCGCTGGTGGGCAATAATCAGGTTAAGCGCCAGGCGATATTTGGCAATGTCGTTCGGGAACATCATCAGCAGTTGGTTCAGGCGCTGATACAGCGCTGGCAGATGGTTCTCCTTACGGCGCGCCGCCTTGGTGGTCAAGGCTGAAACGGCGCTGCTGACCAGTTGATTCATCAACGTCCGGCCAGTGCGTTCACGTGAAGTATCACGGATCAGGAACAGCACGATCATCGCCACAAAACAGCCGATAATCTGGCCGATGGCGCTATCAATAAACGACGAGACATGGAAGGTCATCGGGTTACTCAACACGATGATGTTAATGGTACTCGCCAGGGTACCCAGCGATCCCAAACGGCGCTTCTGCACTTCGATGCCGATGACAAAGGCCATGATGCCCAGGCTCAGGCACAGCAAAAACATGCTTTGCTGGGTTTCCGGCAGGATAAACATATAAAACAGCGCCCCCAGCGGCAACGCCACCAGCACCCCCAGCAGGAAATCGAGCGCCATCATTTTTGGATTTGGTGTACGCATTGCCAGTGCGGTGACTACGGCGATCATCACCATGCAGCCGCTGCCGGAGGTCCAGCCGGTCCACAGCCAGAACAGGCAGCCGATTGAGGTTGCCGCCCAGGCTCGCAGCCCGTTAATCAGCGCATGGTGGCCCTCCGCCGACGGCCTTTTCACCACCACCTCTTCGGCCAGGATCTCGTTTTCTATCGTATTGATACCGCTGTTGGTATGCACGCCTTTTGCCACTAACAGATAGCGGGTCGCCGCGCCCACCCAGCCGGTGACCGTTGGCAGATGCTCATCGCTACGGTTGGTCGCCAGCACCTGACGCACCAGCTTCAGGCGTTTATGGACTTCCTGCGCGGTTTCCGCTGGCACCATCAGCAGTTCACGGATGTTTTCCTTCACCGCATCCGGGTGATTGAGCAATATCAGGTAGGTTTCACAGGCTTGCGTGATCAGCGTCAGCGAAAGCGTATGCAACGCATTCAGCCGGCGATTGACCCGCTGCCAACGTGAAGACTCCAACATCAGGTTGCTGCGCATCCCGTTGATGGCGGTGGTGCTTTTGACCAGATCGCTCCAGGCGCGGTCGATATCCTCTTTACCCGCATCGCTGATACACATCTGCATCAGCCGGTACTGCCCCACCAGCAACTGATCCACCGCGCGATCGATATCCTGCTTGATTGAACGCGGGGAAAACAGCAAATCGGCCAGTATTGCACTGAGAATACCGAGCACGATCTCGCTACAGCGCTCTACGGCGAACTGTGGCGCGGCCAACAGCGAAGTGGTAGTGGTTGCCGAGGTGACGATGATAATCAGCGCCGTGTAGCCAGCCAACCCCCAGGCGTAGGAGTTTTCGACCTTCACCAGCGAGGAGATCCAGGTACAAACACCGAGCCAGACACAGCAAAGCATCAGCATCACCACCGGTGCGCGCGCGCAGGTGACGATAATCAACAAACCGACAAAGCAGCCGATGAAGGTGCCGATAATACGCAGCCAGCCACGGTAGCGAATGGCGCCGGAGAAAGGTTCGCCCCCGGCTGCAAAGGCCGGGCCAGCAGCCACAATGGCCGCCGTCAGCACCGACCAGCGCGGGGTTTCCAGATTAAGGTGAAAGCCGACAAACAGCGCGAAGACAATCGCAAAGCTGAGCTTGCAGGCAAACCGGAGCCGCAAAAAGGTTGGGCTGTTCATTAGCCGAACTCACGTAACCGATGCATCAACCGGATAAAGGGTGAGCCGCTGTCGACGTTACGATCGTTCTTGCCGGTAATAACCACAGTCGCGGTGGTCCCTGCCGGGTAAGAGTGTTGCTGGTCTTTCTCATCCAGTATGATTTTCACCGGCACGCGCTGTGCCAGACGCACCCACTCCAGATTGCTGTCGATCGACGCCAGCCCTTTGCTGTTCGGGGTACTGCTGCTGTTATTCACCGCCGCAGCAAGACTATCGACGGTGCCGTGCAGGATGCGGTTACTGCCCAGCGGGGTGATCTCGGCGCGGTCGCCTTTGTTCAGCCCTTCCAGCTTGGTTTCTTCCAGATAGGCGATGACGTAGAAACTGTTTTTCTTCACCAGCGCCACCGCCGTGGAGCCACGGGTGATAAATTCCCCCGTATGGACGTTGAGGTTGGTGACCCAGCCGTCTGCGGGCGCACGTACCGTGGTGCGTTCCAGATCCAACTGCGCCAGATCGCGCACGGCGATAGCCTTGGCCAACTGATGTTGCACGGTTTGCAGTACGTTATTGGATTGGTCGATCTCTTCTTGTGACATCGCCTGGATCCCCAGGCGCACACGGCGGCCCGCTTCACGCTTCTTCTCCGCCGCCAGGGTCTGGTAATAAGCCACATCGGCGTTGGCTTCCGCCAGTGCCTGCTGGTAGCGCGGCTGGTCGATCACCATCAGGATCTGGCCTTGCTTCACCAGTTGGTTATCGGTGACCGGTACGTCGGTCAGCAAACCGCTGACGTCCGGGGCTATTGCCACCACGTCGGCGGTGAATTTGGCATCACGCGTCCACGGTGACTCGGTGTAAAACGCCCAGGCCTTGAACACGGCGATGGCTGCCAACAGGACCAGCAGCAAGGTGATCGCGATGCGAAGTATTTTTAATGATAGAGTTTTCACAGCAGCCTCAAACGAAAAGACACGAAATCAGATAAAACAAACAGCAATACAGCGCGGTATTGAACAACGCCGGATGCCAGACAAAATCGTAAATCCCGGTCGGCTGCAACAGGCGGCGTATGACGAAGAACAGGGCCAACGACGCTAACAGCTCAAAAAATACCGGTGGGAACGACAGTCCAAAAACAACCATAACCGGAAGCAAACTCATCACTTTTTCCTTAATTGTTTACTACACCGGGACTTTCACTCCTGATTTCACATATCATTTACATTCTAGCGCACGGACACCAAACGTTATGATCTGGCAGTTGGCCAGGTCACAAACCTGAAAAAAGGGTTAAGCTAAGAGCAGGCTTCCGCGAGAGGGAATGTAGGGATGACCGGAGGGATCGTGCGGCCACGGCAGTATACCGCGGCATAGCGGACCACGCTCAAGCGTTCAGAAGATCTTTACACCCGACGCGTTATATTAGCCTGCTTACTATCAACTAATCTACAATCTGTGATCTAAATCACTTTTAAGCCAGAGTGAACAATGGAAAGACTAAAACGGATGTCCGTGTTTGCCAAAGTTGTTGAATGCGGGTCATTTACCGCCGCGGCACGCCAGCTCGATCTGAGCGTTTCATCCATCAGCCAGACAGTGTCCAAACTGGAAAATGATCTACAGGTGAAGCTGCTGAACCGCAGCACGCGCAGCATCGGCCTGACCGAAGCCGGTAAAATCTACTATCAGGGCTGCCGCCGCATGCTGCAGGAGGCCGCCGAAGTGCATGAGCAACTTTATGCGCTGAACAATACGCCCATCGGCACGCTGCGTATCGGCAGTTCTTCCACCATGGCGCAAAACGTCCTGGCGACCATGACCGCCGACATGCTGCAAGAGTATCCAGGCTTAACGGTCAATCTGGTGACCGGCATACCTGCCCCTGACCTGATTGCCGACGGCCTGGACGTGGTGATCCGCACCGGCGCACTACAGGATTCCAGCCTGTTTTCCAAACGCCTGGGCTCGATGCCGATGGTGGTCTGCGCTGCCAAAAGCTACCTGGCGCAACACGGTACACCGCAAAAACCGTCAGACATGGTGAATTTTTCCTGGCTGGAGTACAGCGTGCGGCCCGACAGTGAGTTTGAACTGATGGCCCCCGAAGGCATCAGTACGCGCATTTCCCCGCAGGGGCGCTTCGTGACCAACGATTCACAAACCATGATCCGCTGGCTAAAAGCGGGTGCCGGGATTGCCTATGCGCCGCTGATGTGGGTAATCGAAGAGATTAAACGCGGTGAGATTGAGATCCTGTTCAAGCGCTACCACTCGGAACCCCGCCCGGTTTACGCACTGTACACCGAGAAGGACAAGCTGCCCCTCAAGGTGCAGGTGTGTATCAATTATCTGACGGAATACTTTAAACGCGTGGCGCAAGTGTATCAGGGCTACCGCTGAGACTCAGTCTGCCGCTGCCTTGCCACATTGTGAGCAGAATCGGCTACCTGCCGACAGCGGCGTGGCGCATTGGCTACACTGTGATATCTGTATCACTAAAGACTGACCACAACTCTGGCAAAAACGTGTTCCGGGCAGGTTTATTTCACGACATTGCGGGCAAACAATACCGCCCCCATTCTGTGGCCCTCGATCATCATGACCACCACGCTGCCCCCGGTCATGTCCGCCACGATGGCCACCCCGATCCCCATGGGAACTACCGAAGTTGGCATTCCCCAATAACTTGTTAAATATACCCATCTTTATATCCTCATGCTAAATGCCTGAGAGATACTATAAACCTTGGAGTAAACTCCAAGGTAAAGCGCCAACCAGAGAGTTTACATTTAATTACTCAGCGTGATTATTCCTCACTATGCAAATAGTGCATTTCAATCTATCAAACCGATTGCTCAGCAACTTTACACCAATTATCGAAAGCATTTACTTTCGAATGATTATAATTCTCTGCTGGTGACTCTGCTGTATTTTTTCTCACTTTCCGATCGGTTGTGCGGAAATATCCGCCATAGATAAAGGGATTAAACCGCCGCGATAATTATTTTAAGCATATCCTGCCAATAGGGTAGAAATGCCCATTCTGCGACCACGTTCGCATGCTTGCTTCCGCCCCGACGGGTGTGATTTATTGATGATTGGCGCCGGAGCGCCAAATTGAAATAACCGCCATACATAATAAAAACACGGCTTCATAATTCATTATAGGAATCACCATGGAAAAGATCTCACGCAAGCACGTGGTATATGCCATGTCGCGCGATAACGCCCCTGTGGCCACCGTTGCCAGCGGCAGCGACGTTTGTTTTGAAACCTGCGACTGCTTCGAAGACCAAATCGCCTCCGAACAGGCTGCCTTCACCGAACTGGATTGGAGCCGCATCAACCCGGCTACCGGGCCGGTTTACGTGCAGGACGCGATCCCCGGCGACGTATTACGGGTCGAGATTAAACGCATTACCCCAACCAGCCATCAGGCCGTCATGGTCACCGCACCGGGCCTGGGTGTGATCGGCGATGAACTACAACAGCCGCAGATCCGTACCGTGCCGCTGGAAGACGGTTTCGCGCTGCTGCCGGGCGGCGTACGTTGGCCGTTAAAGCCGATGATTGGCGTGATTGGCGTCGCCCCGGCCGAAGATCCGATCTCCTGTGGCACTCCAGATGCCCACGGCGGCAACATGGACTGCAAAATCATCACCGAAGGCTGTACGCTGTGGCTGCCGGTTAACGTTCCCGGCGCGCTGTTTGCGCTTGGCGATCTGCACGCCGCCATGGGCGATGGTGAAGTCTCCGTTTGCGGGCTGGAGATCCCTGGCGAAGTGGTGGTCAACCTGACCGTGGTAAAAAACCGCGCGCTGCCAACCCCGATGATGAGCACCGCCGATGCGCTGTACACCCTGGCCTCGGCCAAGACGCTGGACGAAGCGGCCGAGCTGGCAACACGCAACATGGCGCACTTCGTGGCCGATTACAGCACCGTCTCGCTGGCCGACGCCATCAACCTGCTGAGCATCACCGGCGATCTGCAAATCTGCCAGGTGGTCGATCCGCTGAAAACCTGCCGCTTCGCGCTGCCACGCAGCGTTGCCAAGCAGTTAAACATCCAGCTGGATTAAGGGCCACACCATGTCTGTTGAACAATTTGGTTATAAACAAGAGCTGCACCGAACCCTTACCCTGAAAGATCTGGTGATTTACGGCATGATCTTTATGGTGCCGATCGCGCCCTTTGGCGTGTTTGGCTACGTCTGGGAAGGCGCGCAGGGCATGGTGGCGCTGGCCTATCTGATCGGTATGGTGGCGATGTTCTTTACCGCCATGAGTTACTGGTCGATGTCTCGCGCTTTCCCGGTTTCCGGTTCGGTCTACGCTTACGCCCAGCGTGGTATCCACGAAACCGTCGGCTTTTTTGCCGGCTGGCTGATCCTGCTCGATTACATTCTGGTGCCTTCGCTGCTGTATATTGTCAGCGCAGCGGCGCTCGGCCCGATCCTGCCCGAGGTTCCGGCCTGGCTGTGGATCGTCACCTTTATTGTAATTAACAGTGCGATCAACCTGGTGGGGATCCAGTTTACCGCCAAGGCCAACCGCTACATTCTGGTGGCGGAGATCGTGATCCTGACCATCTTCGTTGTGATGGGCCTGACGGCGCTTTATTCCGGCGAAGGAGCCGGTGGCCTGACGCTGAATCCACTCTACAATGCCGAGAAATTCAGCCTGCCGCTGGTGATGGGCGCAGTCTCGATCGCGGTGCTGTCGTTCCTGGGTTTTGACGGTATTTCGACGCTGTCCGAAGAGAGTAAAGGCGGCGCCGATGCCGTGGGGAAAGCCTCGCTGTATGCGCTGTTGCTGGTGGGAACGCTGTTTATTCTGCAAACCTGGATCGCTGCTGATTTGGCTGCAGGCCATAACTTCACCAACCTGGATACCGCGTTCTATGACACCGCCAATCTGGCGGGCGGCTCCTGGCTAAAACAGGCCACCATCTGGGCGACGGCACTCTCCTGGGGGATTGCCAATGCGTTAGTCGCACAGGCCGCCATCTCGCGTATTCTGTTTGCGATGGGGCGTGACCGCCAGCTGCCGAAGATCCTGGCCAAAGTGCATCCACGCTTTAAAACCCCTTACGTCAGCACCCTGCTGGTGGCGGTGATCTCCCTCGGTTCCGGGCTGTACTTCAACGGCAGCATCGACAACCTGAGCCGGTTGGTCAACTTCGGGGCGCTGATGGGCTTTTTGATCCTGCATCTGTCGGTGATTAACCACTACATCATCCGCCAGAAATCCAAGGCCTGGGTGCAACATCTGCTGTTCCCGCTGGTCGGCCTGGCGATCATCGCTTTTGTGCTGTACGAAATGGATATCGAAGCCAAGATCCTCGGCCTTAGCTGGCTGGCGGTGGGCATCGTGTATTACTTTGTACTGCGCGTAGTGCTGAAGAGAGAGCCGGTGCTGAAGCTGGAAGACTAGACCCATAAGCTATTGACGCCCCTCACCCCTGCCCTCTCCCAATGTACGGGCGGGGGCAACATAAACACTTGTTTGGGGGAGAGGGAGCGAGTCCGCAGCCGATGTCGGGTTCGGCAATCAACTGGTGGCACATTTAGACGGTGCCAATGTCAGATACGTTACTCAATATGTAGCACATTTGGTCCCCTCTACCTGTGGGAGAGGATCAGGGTGAGGGGCCTGATTTCCCCAATACTTTGATGATGTTAACAAAACGACCCACCAATCATATCCCTCCCCCCGCCGCTAAGTTATGCTCGAAAAAACTCCCACGCATCAGGAAAACTAATGAAAAAAATCATACTGGATTGCGACCCGGGGCATGACGATGCGATCGCGCTGCTGCTGGCCTGGGGCAACCCGGAGATTGAGCTGCTGGCCGTAACCACCGTTGTCGGCAACCAAACGCTGGAGAAGGTCACACGCAATGCGCTAGCCGTCGCGCGCATCGCCAACATCACTGGCGTACCTTTTGCCGCTGGCTGCTCGCGCCCTTTGGTACGTCAGATTGAAGTCGCCCCAGACATTCACGGCGAATCGGGACTCGATGGCCCAGTCTTACCAGAGCCCACTCTGCAACTGGCCGATATCCACGCCGTCGATCTGATCATTGATACCATCATGGCGCACCCGCCAGGCACCGTAACGCTGGTGCCCACCGCTGGCCTGACCAACATCGCCATGGCGGTACGCAAAGAGCCACGCATCGCCGCACGCGTGAAAGAAGTGGTGTTGATGGGCGGCGGTTACCACGTGGGTAACTGGAGCGCGGTGGCTGAATTCAATATCAAAATCGACCCCGAAGCCGCGCATATCGTGTTCAACGAACCTTGGCCGTTAACCATGGTTGGACTGGATCTGACGCATCAGGCATTGGCTACGCCAGAAGTGAGCGCACGCATCGCTGCCATCGGTACCGGACCGGCCAAGTTTGTGGTCGAGTTGCTCGAGTTCTTTGGCCATATGTATAAGCAAGCACAAGGGTTCACTTCACCGCCGGTGCACGATCCTTGTGCGGTCGCCTATGTGATCAATCCCAACGTGATGACGGTGCGTAAGGTGCCGATTGATATAGAGCTGACAGGTACTCTGACGCTTGGCATGACGGTCGCGGACTTCCGCTTCCCTGCTACGGCGGATTGCCATACTCAGGTGGCGGTGAAGCTTGATGAAAAGGCTTTTTGGGATTTGATTGTGGATGCGCTGGAACGGATTGGGGAGGTTGAGGTGTGAGGGGGGTTCTGACAGGCTACTCGTGGCCAATATCAGACACAAAACCTGACTGTCGGAAAGACGGTAAGTGCAACTGATGTTATGTTAAGTCCGCAGAGAAAATGGTGAGAACGAATATGCGAAAAGTGACTATTGTTGCCTATGACGAGCAGTGGCCTAGTCTATTTAAAGCTGAAAGCTGGCTGTTGCAGTTAACACTTGGCAAGGTAATCTCACAGATTCACCACGTTGGTAGCACATCGGTACCAGGTTTGGCAGCAAAACCTGTCATTGACATATTGTTAGAGGTTGTTGATTTGAATGAGTTGGACAACTTAAACGTAGCAATGGAACATGCCGGATATACCGCGCGTGGAGAGAATGGTATTTCAAATCGCAGGTATTTCACCAAGGGCGGGGACCAACGTAGTCACCAAGTTCATGCTTTCACCGTAGGCGATGCGCAAATCGTAAAACATCTGGCATTCCGTGATTATTTGATAAAGAATAAGAAAGCAGCAGAACAGTATGCCGAGATAAAACGTGCTGCGGTGCTAGCAAGTGAAAACGATATTCATCGCTATAGAGCCTTTAAGGCGGGCTTCATTGAGCATCATCTTCGGTTGGCACTGATCGAGCTAAAATGATAGAGATAAAGCGGGTTCTCGCCCGAATGTTATGGTTGATCGCTTTAAATTCTCATCTAAAAATAACTAGCTAAAATCAAGGACAGGATATGCGGGAAATCTATTATGCTTTATTAGGGTCCTTACCCATTATTCTGTTTTTCATTCTGATGAAGTTGTTCTTCAACACGCTTCGCCACCCTAAACTCACCATTTCAGAAAAGGGTGGAATGAAAAAAATATCATGTAACCCCTCAATTCTTAGCAGGTCCTCTTATCAAGAGTATTATTACGATGGCTGCCACCTATATCAAATCAAAGATAATATCACTAACAAAATTCACTTATCGGAAATAATTGAGATTAGACCTAGCTATACAAAAATAAACAACAGGCGAAACTGGTCTGTGACATATCGTAAAAATGGCCAGAAGAGACAAGTATAGTTCTTTCATAATTTAACTTTTTTTAATTATGACTTTGCCGGTTTTTTGGCCGCAGTAAAACAGGCCAATCCTGAAGCGAAAGTTAAAAAATTATCATTTTTCACTTTATAAATAATTAGAAGTTATCTGAGCACTCATATACATGAAACGAGCACTGTTAACTCCACAATGTACTAATCACCGATGAGCAGATCACAGCATCTTTAGATGCTTCTACTTTCAAAACGAGCACGTACTACGAGCTTCGATCAACTCACCACTAACAGGATGAACAAAATCCAACTCACTGGCATGCAGCATCAGTCGCGGAGTCCGTTCGGTCCCTGGCAGTAGGAGACCACCATACAGGTCACAACCCAAAATAGGATGCCCCAACTGCTGGCAGTGAATGCGTAGTTGATGGGTGCGCCCGGTTTCCGGGGTTAACTGTACCCGCGTTAACGGCAGTAACGTCCCGTCTTCCAACTCGCGATAAAAGCGCTCAACGGCCTGATAGCGGGAACGGGCGGGCTTGCCGTGGATTGAGCAAATCGACATCAGCGGGAATAGCGCCGGGTCTTTGGCAATCGCCGCATCTATCACCCCTTCGTCCTCGTCCAAATGTCCGCAAAGCAGAGCGCTGTAGACCTTGTTCACCGTGCGCTGGCTGAACTGCTGGCAGAGAGCGGCATTGATCGCCTTATTGCGGGCAACCACCATCAGCCCGGAAGTACCAAAATCAAGGCGATGGACCAGAGTACAGCCGGGGAATAGCTTCACCAGCCGATGATGCACCGAATCGAGATTTTGCGGATTCTTCCCCGAGAGGCTGAGCAGTCCGGCAGGTTTGTTGATCAGCACCAGATGATCGTCCTGATAGAGGAGCTCTATCTCGTCATGGCACAGCGGGGCAATAAAGGTATCAAGGATCGTAGACATCGGGCTGCCGAATGGGGAGTGAGGGCGGATAATAACGAATTTTCCGCCGACTGACGAATCTGGCTGTTCGACCGAGGGCACCAGTTAGCTTTAGCGCTACCCCCAATCTCCTTCTTTTAGGCATCTGCATAAAAGCAAAAGCCACAAATCACCTTTCTCATCATAATTTTTATCATTTTTGATAACATTTACTAACCAGCACGTCATAACATCGATTTTTTTGCCGCCTCCGGGTTGGCGTTTTACACAAAGCGCCAGCCCCGTTTGCCGTAGCAAGATGTGAAATTTTGCGCATTCTTGCCCCGTTGCCTTTCCCTATACTCACCAACATCAGTAAATGTCGGTGCAGAGGCAAGCTATGCAGCAGGTCAAAATCACACACCTCTATCAGAGTTTACAGCTGAGCGTTAACCGCCGGGCTGACCATACCGCCCTGTTCTTTGAAGGCCATAAATACAGCTATAACCAGTTGGATCACAATGTTAATTTAAGCGCCGCCTGCCTGAAAGAAAGCTTTAATCTCGCTAAAGGTGATGTGATCGTTCTGGCGCTGGGTAACCGACCAGAATTCTGCTCGCTGTTTTATGCCGCGATGGCGCTGGGGATTATCGTGGTGCCATTAAGCACCAAGTTAAAATCGCAAGACAGCCAGATCATCCTGGCCAGCGTGAACGCCAAAGCGGTGTTCTACGATCCCAATAGCCAGCCATGGATGCCTAAGCTGGAAACCGGACAGCACAGCCATCTGGTATCGTTGGCCGAATGGCAGCTGATGCTCAGTAATGCAGATGACCAAAAGACCATCCCACCGGTGAAGCCAGCGGCAATCGAAGCGAATGATATTGCCGCGATTATTTATACCTCCGGTACCACGGGTTCCCCCAAAGGGGCGGCGCTCACCCATGGCAACTTTATTGCGGCTATCACGGCCTACCAACAGGCTCTTCAGCTCACCGAGCAGGACAGTGCCATTCTCCCTATCCCTATTTGCCATATTACCGGCCTGTCCGCCCTGCTCTGCCTGTTTATTCATCTTGGCGGCACGCTGCATTTGCAGCAAAGATTCAGTGCGGAAGAGATCCTGAAAACCGTCAGCAGCCATCACATTACCTTCCTGCATGGTTCGCCTACGGTGTTTATTCTGCTGCTGCAAGAAGCGGAAAAGCATCCGCAGGTGGGAGATTACAGCAGCCTTCGGATGATCGCCTGTGGTGCCGGGCATTTGAACGTAGGGATTATCGAAAGGTTGGCGCAACTGTTCCCGGCGACGGAAATCAGGCCGATCTATGGACTGACGGAAACGTCCTCACCGGCCAGCATCTTCCCAACCGATGTTCGCAGCAGTGACAAGATAGGCAGTTCTGGTTTGCCTATCCCAGGCCTGAGCTGTCAAATCCGTGACGATCATCAACGGGTGCTTGCCGCCGGTGAAATTGGCCATCTGTGGCTGAAAGGCCCGGTGGTCGTCAGCCAATATTGGAAGAACCCGCAGGCAAATCAGCAGTATTTCCACGATGGCTGGTTTTACACCGGCGATATTGCCTGCCTCGATCAGGATAACTATCTGTATATCAAAGATCGCAGCAAGGACATGATTAACCGTGGCGGCGAAAAAATATACTGCATAGAAGTGGAAAACCTGATTTCGAATTACCCTGGCGTCAAGGAAATTGCCATTGTTCCCAGCAGCAGTGAAATCTACGGTGAAGAAGCCGTGGCTTTTATCGTGGCACATCGGAACAAACCTTTAGTGAGCGACAATATTATCCACTGGCTCTCGAATAAGATCGCCAAATTTAAAATACCGTCAAAAATCGTCTTTACCGCAGAATTACCCAAGAATGCCAATGGTAAAACCGACAAGTTGGCATTACGAAAAAAATTGACACCGCCAATATAGCAAGCCGTGTCCAATAAGTGCGCCAACATCAGGAAACGTGAAGCGCAACCATTAAAACAATAGAGCACCTGTACCTCTAATAATAATACAGAAAGCTCTACTCCGTTTAATCGCCTCATTACGAGGAGGAGCCTTATCATGTCAAATCGGCCGTTAGATATTGCATCGAAAAGCCAGGCGGCTATAACGAATGCAAAAATATATAAACACCTGATGCCGTTACTGATCGTTGTTTATATCATCAGCTTTATCGACAGAACCAATATCGGCATTGCCCGCGCCTCGATGTCTATCGATCTTGGGCTTTCCGCCACCGCCTACGGGTTGGGAGCCGGTCTGTTCTTCCTGACCTATTCCACCATGGAGATCCCCAGCAACCTGATTATGGCGCGAGTCGGGGCCCGGTTCTGGATCACCCGTATCATGTTCACCTGGGGGGTGATTTCTGCCGGTATGGCCTTCGTCACCGGCCCTACCTCTTTCTATGTCATGCGCCTGCTGTTAGGCGCGGCAGAAGCGGGGTTGTACCCGGGTATCATCCTGTACCTTACCTATTGGTTTGGTCGTGAAGATCGCGCCAGAGCCGTCGGCATGTTTCTGCTCGGTGTCTGTATCGCCAACATTATCGGGGCACCGGTAGGCGGCGCATTGCTCATGTTAGATGGGTTAGGCGGACTGCACGGCTGGCAATGGATGTTTATCGTCGAGGGGCTACCAGCGGTGTTGCTGGCGTTTTATGTGTATGCCGTGCTGCCCAATAAACCACGCGACGCCAAATGGCTGACCAAAACCGACATTGAGTATATTGAAAACAAGCTGGCCGCCGAGCAACCGGTCGGGGTGGATAAGAACCAGAAGTTTTCCTTTAAAACGGCATTTACCAACAAAACCTTCATGCTGATCGTGGCGATCTATTTCACCCATCAGATTTCGGTCTACAGCCTGACCTATTTCCTGCCAAGCATTATCAACAGCTACGGCAAAATGAGCACCCTGACGCTCGGCCTGTTAACCGCCATCCCGTGGATTGCAGCCGCTCTGGGCGGCTTCTTCCTGCCCAAATACGCCAATACCGCCTCTCGCTCGCGCATCATGCTGGTATCCGGCTTTGCGTCGATGGCCATCGGCTTCCTGATTGGGGCCATGGGTGGCCCGGTATTGGGGCTGATCGGCTTTTGTATCGGTGCTTCGATGTTCTTCGTCGTGCAGTCCATCATCTTTACCTACCCGGCAACGCTGATGAGCGGCCCCATGCTGGCTGGCGGGCTCGGATTATTGGCTTGCCTGGGCATTACCGGTGGGTTCTTCGGGCCTTACGTGTTCGGTCTGCTGGAGGATAGAACAGGGTCACCTAGCGCAGGGCTGTGGTTTGCCATCACGTTGCAAGCGCTTGCCATCATCGGGGCCGCGCTGGTGAAACAACCGGCAGGCAGCAAAGATAAATCAGCCAATCCAGGCCCGTCAGCAGCCATGAATAGCGTGATTGAGAAATAGAGCCTAAACGCGGTGCCATGTGCACCGCCGCACAGAAGTAAGGTAGGAAACGATGAGAAATAAAGTGATTTCGGCCCAGCAAGCCGCAGAGTTAGTCAATAGCGGTTCGACGCTGTGCACCATCGGCATGACGCTGATCGGGGCTGCGGAGTCGATCTTGAAGGCGCTGGAACAGCGCTTTCTGGCAACCGGAGCACCGCATGGGCTGACCTATATTCACTCTGCGGGGCAGTCAAATCGTGAGCTAGGCAATCAGCATTTTACTCCTTCAGGGATGGTAAAACGCATTATCGGCTCGCACTGGGGGCTGGCCCCCAAGTGGATGGAAAAGATTGCCGCTAACGAGGTCGAAGCCTTTTGTTTACCGCAAGGGCAAATTGTCCACCTGTATACGGCCATGGCAGCCGGTCAGGCCGGATATGTGTCCAAAGTCGGCTTGGGGACCTTTATCGACCCCCGCCTGGAAGGCGGCAAAATGAATACGTTGACCCGCTCCCTGCCAGATCTGGTGGAAGTGGTCAGCCTGCGCGGGGAGGAATATCTGTTCTATCCGGCGCTGCCGCTGGACACGGTGATCATTCGTGGCACCACGGCGGATACCGCTGGCAACCTCACCTGTGAGGAAGAAGCCATGAAGCTGGAGATCCTGCAAGCGGTGCTGGCGGCGAAACGCTTTGGCGGCAAGGTGATCGCCCAGGTTAAAAACCTGGCGGAGAGGGGCAGCCTGCATCCGAAGCAGATCGTGGTGCCGGGGAATTTTATTGATGCCATCGTGGTGTGTGACAACCCCGAGCAAGACCATCGCCAGACCTCCTCCTGGTTCTATGATCCGGCCTATTGCGGCAACCTGATTGCCCCCGTCAGTGAAGTGGAAACGCTGCCGCTCAACATCCGCAAGGTGATTGGCCGCCGTGCTTGCCAATTCCTCTCCCCCGACTGTGTGATCAATCTGGGTACCGGCATTCCCAACGATGTTATTGGCACCATCATTCATGAAGAAGGAGTGAGTGAAGAAGTCACCATCACGGTTGAGTCGGGGATCTACGGCGGCGTGCAGGCCGGTGGGATTGATTTTGGCATTGGCAAGAATCTGACCGCCATGATTAACCATCAGGAGCAGATGCTGTATTACAACGGGGCCGGTGTCGATATTACCTATATGGGCGCGGGCGAGATGGACGCCAACGGACATATCAATGCCACCCGTATGGGAGACCGTTGTACCGGGGCTGGCGGATTTATCGATATTACCCAAAACGCCCACCATGTCGTCTTTTGCTCCACCTTTACCGCCAAAGGGCTGGAAGTGGCATTCCAGCATGGGCAATTAAATATTCTGCAGGAAGGCACGGTTAAAAAACTGGTGAAGTCGATCAACCAGATTTCCTATAACGGTGAAATAGCCCGCCAGAAAAAACAAAAAATGCACTTGGTGACCGAGCGCGCGGTATTTGAATTGACGGCTCAGGGTCCAATGTTGATAGAAATCGCCCCTGGCATCGATCTTGATCGGGACATCCTTCAGCAAATGGAATTCATGCCGCTTATTTCCCCCACATTAACACAGATGGATGCGGCACTATTTTGTGATGCCCCTTTTGGCCTGAAGGAAATGCTGGCCAGAGCATAAAAATGTGCGAGGCAACGTATTTGCTATCTCTGCGCTAACTCGGCGTGGTCAGAATTTATCATGATAAGGAGTACCCTATGTCTTTAACGAATAAAGTGGCTATCGTCACCGGGGCCAGCCGTGGCCTTGGGCGAGGCATTGCCCAGGTATTAGCTGAAAAAGGGGCCGCCATAGTGATTTGCGATGTCGATCAGGAAGGTGGCAATAAAACCGCCACCGAACTGGTGAACGCGGGCCATAAAGCCATTTTCATCCCCTGTAATATCGCCAACCGCGAAGAGGTAAACCGGTTATTTATCGCGACCGAGCAGCAACTGGGGCCGGTAGATATTCTGGTCAATAATGCAGGAATTAACCGTGATGCCATGTTGCACAAACTAACCGAAGAGAACTGGGATCTGGTAATGGATATCAACCTGAAAGGAACTTTCCATTGCATGCAGGAAGCCGCCGTGCGGATGCGTGAGCGTGCCAGCGGGCGGATCATCAATATCTCATCGGCCAGTTGGTTGGGCAATGTAGGGCAAGCCAACTATGCCGCTTCAAAAGCCGGGGTGATCGGCCTGACCAAAACGGCCTGCCGCGAGCTGGCAAAAAAAGGAGTGACCGTTAACGCCATCTGCCCAGGATTTATCGAAACCGATATGACTCGCGGGGTACCGGAAAAAGTATGGGACATCATGATCGGCAAAATTCCCGCTGGCTTCGCTGGCGATCCGGTTGATGTCGGCCACTGCGTCGCCTTCCTGGCCTCCGACGAGGCACGCTATATCAATGGCGAAGTGATCAACGTTGGCGGCGGCATGGTGCTGTAAGGAGAACCGAATGAAAAATGCAAATGACATTGTGGTCGTCAGCGGTGTACGCACGGCGATTGGAACCATGGGCGGTAGTTTTAAAGATACACATCAACATGATTTGGGCGCTGCGGTGATCCGTGAAGCGGTGGCCCGTGCTGGGCTGCAACCTGCACAGATTGATGAGGTGGTGGTAGGCAACGTAGGGCAAATCGCGGAGAGCGGTTTTATCGCCCGCATTTGCCAACTGCGCGCCGGGTTACCGAACGAAACGACATCCTATTCGGTGAACCGTCAATGCGGCTCGGGTCTGCAAGCGATTGTCGATTGCATGCTGGAACTGCAAACCGGTAATGCCGAGATCACCGTCGCCTGTGGGACGGAGAATATGACCCAACTGCCCCACTATATTCGCAAGGCTCGCTATGGTTATCGCCTTGGCCACGGAGAGCTGGAAGACGGCATCGTCTCCATTTTAACCTGGCCGGAAGGCCCTTATCACAACGGTATGACTGCCGAGTTCGTTGCGGAGCGTTTTAACATCAGCCGTGAGGCGATGGACGAGTTTGCCTGGGGCAGCCAGCAAAAGGCCTTGGCAGCCATCAAAGAG
Organism: Serratia sp. (in: enterobacteria); assembly: GCF_051654945.1. Classification (GTDB taxonomy): domain Bacteria; phylum Pseudomonadota; class Gammaproteobacteria; order Enterobacterales; family Enterobacteriaceae; genus Chania. The sequence continues at coordinate 127,262 of NZ_JBOFZA010000028.1, read as the reverse complement.
GGGCATTTTACCTCGCAAATCCTGCCGCTGGAGGTTCGTGAAGGCAAGAACAGCCGCCTGTTTGCCATTGATGAACACCCAAGAGATACACCGAAAGAGAAATATGCGCAGTTGAAACCGGCGTTTAAAAAGGACGGCACCGTCACGGCGGCGACGTCATCCGGTATCAATGATGGGGCCGCCGCGCTGGTCATCACCACGCGAACCAACGCTGAAAAGCTGGATTTACCTATCAGGATGGTGATCCGGGGCTGGGCGGTGGCGGGTTGCGAGGCAGAAATCATGGGCTTCGGCCCAGCTCCGGCGACTCGTAAGCTCATGCAAAAACTGAACATGTCAGTGCATGACATCGATCTTATCGAGCTTAATGAGGCCTTTGCCGCCCAATCATTGGCGGTGATTAACGATCTGGAGCTTGATCCGGCCAAGGTGAACGTCAATGGAGGGGCAATAGCGCTGGGGCATCCGGTTGGCGCCAGTGGGGCCATCATCGCGGTAAAACTGATGTATGAGATGGAGCGCCGTGGCGTCAATACCGGTTTAGCCACTATGTGTATCGGTGGTGGGCAAGGGATTTCTATGCTGTTTGAACGGGAAAGGTAACCTGACTACTTGCCCCTCTATCAGGGAGAGGGGCAAGAGGCTTATATATTGAGTGATATCAACTGTTTTAGCTTTAATAAGCAGCTCTGCTTTATTGGCCCATCAGGTTAACGTGAAATTGGCAAGCAACATCCGCTATCATATTTAATCGCCCTCACTATAATAGAGGTTTATATCATAAAGGTATGAGTATGCTGATCACCTTAGAGCTGGCGAATACCATTGTGAAACGAGCGATGAGTATTATCCACTATAACGTTAATGTTATTGACCATCAGGGGGTAATTATTGCTTCCGGCGAACCTCATCGGGTCGGTGAACGGCATGAGGTGGCATTTGAGGTGATAAAGAACCGCCAGCGGATGACAATAGAAAATGCTCAGCAGGCTGCCCAGTATAAAAATGTTCAACCCGGCATTAATCATCCAATTATCGTGGACGATCAGGTAGTTATGGTGATAGGCATCAGTGGTAATCCCGCCGCGATTGCACGCTACGCCGAGCTGGCCATTCTGGCAGCAGAGTTATTGATTAAGCAGTCTTTAGCTATCCGGGAAATGAACTGGCAATACCGTATCCGAGATCTGTTACTAAAACAGTATCTGGAAGTTGGCGATACCGAGAAGGGTAAAGAAATACTTCACCAATTGGTACAGCAAGAGATCGACCTGTCACACCCCCTGTTGCCGGTATTGATTAATATTGAAACCGGGGGGCATTTATTAGGACAAACCATCGATCATATCCTGAATAAACTCTCACATATTTTAAAATCCCAACGGGTAATATTACTCAGCAATGATGAGATTCTGTTAATTATTACCGAGATCGAACGGACCGAAACAACGGTTAAAGATATTAATCAATTTATGGAAACGCAGCTGAGTCATTACACCATCGGCATAGGCGTGGAGTCTGGATCTGCCGCGATTTTCCGCCAATCGGTATTTATGATCAAAGAGATGATACAACATGGCCGGGAGTCTTTAACGCAACCACGGGTGATTAACGGCCAGCAATTTGCATTCAGCGGGCTGTTGCATGAAGCCAGAAGCAGCTCATTTACCCTGTATTTCAAACAGAGGATCGATAAATTACTGATGCTGAGCACTGGCCAAATGTTGCTCAACACCTTGAGTACCTATATCGCACACAATGCCGAGCTGGCTAACGCTGCGCGGGAGCTTGGGGTGCATCGCAACACACTTACCTACCGGCTTAACCAGATCAAGGAAGCGACCTCGTTAGATCCGTTCAATTTTAAGGATCTCAGCCAATTGATGATTTCGCTTTACTATCATCAGGGAATACAGCAACCCCCTGCGGCAGGCGAAAACCAAGAATATTAACCTGCTTGCCGCGAGGCCAGCTTGATGATCCCAATGTTGACCCTGACCAATGAGCGTCAGGGTCGGATAGATTAAGTCTTTAAGCCGTGCCGCCCACGGTAAGCGAGTCCAGTTTCAACGTCGGTTGGCCAACGCCCACCGGCAGACTCTGCCCTTCCTTACCGCAAACGCCCACGCCCTTATCCAGCACCAGATCGTTACCGACCATCGAGATCTGCTGCATCGCCTCAATACCTGAACCAATCAGCGTAGCGCCCTTCACCGGTTTGGTGACGCGGCCATTTTCGATCAGATAGGCCTCGGAAGTGGAGAACACAAACTTCCCGGAGGTGATATCAACCTGACCACCGCCAAAGTTCGGCGCATACAGGCCATACTCCACGCTGGCGATAATATCTTCTGGCGTCGACTTGCCCGCCAGCATGTAGGTGTTGGTCATACGCGGCATCGGCAGGTGCGCATAAGACTCGCGGCGGCCGTTACCGGTAGGCGCAACGCCCATCAGCCGTGCGTTGAGTTTATCCTGCATGTAACCTTTCAGAATGCCGTTCTCGATCAGCACGTTGTACTGGCCTGGTACGCCTTCGTCATCGATAGCCAGTGAACCACGGCGACCTTGAATGGTGCCGTCATCCACTACGGTGCACAGCTCGGAAGCCACCAGCTTGCCCATCTGGCCGCTGAACACCGAAGTGCCACGGCGGTTGAAGTCACCTTCTAAACCGTGGCCGACCGCTTCATGCAGCAACACACCCGGCCAACCCGCGCCAAGAACCACAGGCATGGTTCCGGCTGGGGCTGCTACGGCAGAGAGGTTAACCAGCGCCATACGCACCGCTTCCTTGGCAAAAGCATCGGCACGCACTTCGCCGTCCACGATTTCCAGGAAGTAGTCATAGCCGCAACGGCCACCGCCACCGCTGGCTCCGCGCTCACGTTTGCCATCTTCTTCCACCAGCACGCTGACGGAGAAACGCACCAGCGGGCGAACGTCTGCCGCCAGAGTGCCATCCGTTGCCGCGACCAGTATCTGCTCGTACACGCCGGTGATGCTGGCGGTGACTTCCTGTACGCGCTTGTCTTCGGCACGTGCAATCTTGTCTACCCGGTGCAACAGCGCAATCTTCTCTTCCCGCGGCAGGCTTTGCAGCGGATCGAGCAGCGGATACAGCGCCTGATAGCCGATCTCACCCAGCGTATGGACTTTGCCATTGCCGCTGTCACGCACAATGTTGCGAGCGGCCTGGGCACTTTGGTTCAGGGCGTTCAGGGTGATTTGGTCCGCATAGGCAAAGCCGGTCTTTTCACCGCTGACCGCACGCACGCCAACGCCCTGATCGATATTGTACGAGCCATCCTTGATGATGCCGTCTTCAAGCACCCAGGCTTCGTGGTAGCTGGACTGAAAATAGAGGTCGGCGTAATCGAGGCGGCGTTCGGCCAGTTGACCCAATACGGAGAACAGGTCTTGATGACTCAGCTTATTCACAGCGAGTAACTGCTCACTGACAAACGACAGGCTCATAATTTTTTCACTCTTTATTGGCGGAGTTTTCAACCGGCGCAATCAGCGTCGGCTGGAATCGGTTGTGCTGCATCACCGGCATCTGCTTGCGTACGGTATGCAGCTTGCCGGTATCCACGCGCACTTTCAGCGCGGAGACCGCATCGGGGTTTTCTGCCAGCACATTGCCCCAACTGTCTACCACCATGGAATGCCCCCAGGTACGGCGGGTGGCTCCGTGGCGGCCAACCTGCGCGGGAGCCAGGATCACACACTGGTTCTCTATCGCGCGGGCGCGCAGCAAAATCTCCCAGTGGGCTTCACCGGTCACGCGGGTAAAGGCGGCGGGTACCGAGATCAGTTCCGCACCTTGCGCACGCAACGCCTGAAACAGACCAGGGAAGCGCAGGTCGTAACAAATCGTCATCCCCAGGCGGCCCACCGGCGTATCGACCACCGTGAGTTGCTGGCCATGCTGATAGGTATCCGACTCGCGGTAATGGGCGTGCATATCATTGATATCCACGTCGAACATGTGCAGTTTGTCGTAACGGCCACGGATTTCGCCCTGATCGTCAAACAGCAGGCTGCTGGTGGTGATACGTGTTGGATCTTCGCGGCTGATCAAGGGCATCGAGCCAACCAGCAACCATACGCCATAACGGCGAGCCATCTCACGCACCGCCTGCTGCAATGGGCCATTGCCTTCTGATTCCGCATGTTCGCGGTAGGCGGCCGAGTTGGCAAACAGTAAGGCGTTTTCCGGAGTCATCACCAGCTTTATCCCGGGATTGAGCTGCTTGATCTGCTGCTCAATCTGGGCCAGGTTGTCCCGTACCTGCTCACCGCTACACAGCTGTAATAACGCAACGTTAGCATTTTTCATGGTGACTTATCCTCTTTTGGCTTACGCAATACCTCATTAATACTCGGGTGGTCCAGGCTGCCGGTAATGTTGTAGCGGATCAGCGAGATCTTGTTCCACAACGGAGCCAGTGCCTTGGAAGCTGCAAACACCGCGGCCCCCACAATCGGGTTAATCACAAACGCGGTCGCCACACCTACCGTCGCCGAAATCTCTGGCGCGATCACGGCCTGCATATCAATCTGGCGTTTTACCAGGTCGATCTGGCCGCTCATGGCGATATCCGCCGCCAGCCCGTCCACCAATAAGTTATCTGTATGCATTATGCCATCTTTCGCCCAGATAGTGCCGCGTATGGAGTCAAAGTAAAATCCATTACCGAAGGTATCGCGGAAATCGAACTGCAATTTACGCAGCAAGGCATCAAAGCTGACCAGCCGTAACAGTTGCCCGGCCCGGCCACCGCCAACGTTGTCGATCTCGCCTTTGCCAAGATCGACCTTCATGGTGCCGTTCAGCGTGTTGATCTGCGGTGTCCACGGTTGCCCATGCCAGTGCAGATCAAAATCGATATCGAAAGGTGAGTCTTTTAACGGGATGATCACGCCAAAGAAGCTGGCAGTGCGATCGATTTTGCTGCCCAGCAGTTTGCCCTTTAACGCACTGCGCTCTTCCTGAGCGTTCTGTTTCCACAGGCCAGTCGCGCTCATACGGCCATAGCCGGTATCCACCAGACCGTGGCTAAGCACCAGCGAATCACCGTCGTGCTTAATATCGGCCTCTACCGTGCCAAGGTTCTGCCCCATCATCCAACAGGATTTACAGCGCAACATCAGTGAAGGCCAGTCCCGGAAGGAAATACGCTCAGCCGCATCCAGCGGGTTAGTGCTTTCACCGCTGCCATCGCCTTTGGCAAACTGCGGGTTGTAATAAAGATAGCCGAGATCGGCGCGCCACATGCCGTTATCCGGCATAGTCAGGCTGCCATCGATCTCTTTGCCCTTGGCGATCACCTTGGTGCCAGCCAGTTGCTGCTCTACTGCAAGCTGTAGGTTATGCCACGCCTGTCCGCCCAGCGTTAACTGTGGGGTTTCTAGCGTGACGCTGGTTGGGAAGACGAAATTGCCCACCTTGCCTGCGCCGCTGCTCTGCTTCATCGCCGGAGCCAATAGCCCCAGCCATTGTTCACCATCCAGCGCGGGCAGATTGAGCAGCAGGGATTTATCTTTGGGTAACGGCGGAGTAGCGGAGCCACCCGTCTTCCAGGCGGCACGTGCCAGTATCACCTGCTGTTTGGCCAGCAGCCATTCGCTGTTGAAGTGGTTCTGCTTGCCCGCACTGCCATTGAGCATAAATCCATGCAGGCCACCGTGCACTTTTACGCTGACCGGCAGCGCTTCCCCCGCGGATTTAGTGAGGGGAGAAGGTAAGTGACTGCTCACTTTTTTCAGGTCCGCATTGACACCTATTTCATAACTCGGCTCGCCTTTATGCGGTAGGTTGATCGCCACCTTACCCAGCCAGGCGGCGCTGCCTGCCAGCATTTTGGCAAACTCTGGCGGCAAGCCTTCCACCTTCGCCGGTTGCCAATCACCTTTCAGCCCAACGTTAACCTTATAATCCTGTTTGCCTTCCAGCGTATCGAAGTTGACCGCCAGCGGCTGTCCAAACCAGTTAGCCGTCAGGGTGTCACTTTGCAGGTTGCCGTTGTTGAAACGGAATTTGCCGCTGACTCTCTCCAACTGGCTTTCCAGCGGTTTGATCAGCAGCGAGTTGTTGTTCAGCGTAACCTCACCGCTGGCGTTAACCAGTTCGCCATCCAACGGGATATTTAGGTGTAAGCGCCCACTTACATTGCCACCGACCTGCAACTCATCCAGCGCCGCCCCAACCGAATCATCGAGTGGGGTCTGCATGAAATAGTCATGAATAGCTTGCCCGTCGCCCGATACCTGTGAATCAATCAGCAGGCGTTCTTTGCGATAGTCTGGAATGACGGCGGTAATGTTCCTGCCCACCGCATTGCCCAACCGGGTTTGTGGCGCATTCATCCACAGGCCGCTATTGGCGAAATCGAGGTCAATCGCCAGATCGTTCAGCGCTGGCCATTCCGGCTGGAACTGGAAGGTAGCGTGGCGTAATGGGACAAACACCTGAAACTGCCCTTCGTTCTTCTCGTACGGGAAGTGTTGCGGATCGCCGGCATAGATCAGGGAAGCATTATCAACCTGCCCGCCCTGGATCGCCCCGCTGAGATAATCCACCAAATGCTTACCCATCAGCGGCTCTGGGAAGTAACGCCAGGCATCAGCGCCATCGTACAGACGAATACCGGCCAGAATATCCAGCCAAGGTTCGCCCTTGGCCGGTTGCTGATAGCGGAAATCACCGTTAACCCACAGGGATTTGGCCTGGACATCCAGACCCTTACTTGCCAATTGCCAGCCTTGATCGTTGTTTTGCCAGGTTAATGCCCCGCTGGCGCGGCTGATTTCCAACGGTGCCCGGAACATATCGCCATAAGGCAGCGTGCTGTTGTTCAGCCCCAGCGTCAGGCGGCCATTTTCCACCCCACCGGTTAACGCGCCGGAAAAGTGATCGACGCCCGGCAACATTTTCCAGTGTTGCCAACTCAGATCCTGCCACCACGCCTGAAAACGGGTCTTTTCCGGCTGCTTCAGTGGGATATCCAACGCCAGCGCCCTGAGATCGCCGCGCGGCTGCAAGTCTTTCCAATGCTCCAGCACTTCGGGGCTGAGGAACGAGAAGGTGGGCAGCAACGCTCCCAACCGTTCCAACTGAATGCCGGTGGCACGAATACGTAGCTCTTCGCTGTGGTTTGGCCCGATAAATTGGTTATTTTCCGGCAACCATAGGCCGGTCAGTGTCCCCGGAGCCCAAGCCTGGCCATCGGTTTTCAGGTTCAGTGCAGGTACATGCACCTGCCAGCCGTTTCCCTCGCGGCTTAGCGCCATCGCCAGGTTATCCACGTCCAACCGATGCTGATCGTTGCCCACCGACCAACTGGCGGTGCCTTTATTGATCAGGGCATTACCGCTATAGATGGCGCCGTTCTTGATATTGAGCCAGGCCGCCAGACTGAAGTCGGCGCTTTCCAGGCCGGTGTTGGTTTGCAGCCAGCGGCTGAACCAGGGCTTCATGTCGATCTCATCGGCCTGCATATAGATGGTGCCGGTATTCAGTAACCCCTGCTCATCCCGCAGATCCAGGCGTAACTGTAGCGCACCATGCTGGCCGTTCAGACTGGTCAGGCTGATCTGGCCTTCCGCACGATGGCGGTTATGGCTATTGAGCCAGGTCATTTGCGGGATATGGAATTCAGCGCGTGAGCCTGAAGGGGTCAGGAAAGAGAGACGGCTGTTACGCAGATCAAAGTGATCCAACTGATATAAGAACAGATCGCTGACGCTGTTTGGGGTAAGGCCATTGCCATTACTACCTTCACCACCGAGCGTCGCGTCAAGATCGAACTGCAATTGATAGAAGGTGAGATCGCGAAACTGCCAGCGCCAATGCAGCAGGGATTGCCACACATCCAGCGCCAGCGTGACCCGCTCGATCTGGATAGTACTGTTTGGCAGGGCCACATGGATGTTGCGGGCTTCCAGCGTCGGGCCAAAGGTTTCCCAACTGCCCTGGATAAAATCGGCCTCGACGGGTACCCCGGCGATCGCCTGTACCTTCTCCAGCAACAGTGGACGATAGTGGTTAAGCTCAGGCAGTACCAGACGCAACCCGCTGATCAGCAACGCCACAACAACGATTAAAATGGCGCCTGTGGCTAACAGGATCCTGGGCAGTCGCCTCACGCATTTCTCCTTAATATCCAAAAATATAGCCTAACGCTGGTACTCCTCAGGATTACATCATCACCACGTCAAACTGTTCCTGGCTGTATAAAGGTTCGATCTGCACCTTGACCTGTTTGCCAACGAAGATCTCCACTTCTGCCAGCGCGTGTGACTCTTCACCCTTCAGCGCCTCACCCACGGCAGCAGAAGCATAGACCAGGAAGCGGTCAGAATCGTAAGCATGATGTACGCGCACGATCTCACGCATAATCTCATAGCAGACCGTTTCCACCGTTTTCACCGTCCCGCGGCCCTGACAGGTTGGGCAGTCGTTACACAGCACATGCTCAATGCTCTCACGCGTGCGTTTACGCGTCATCTCCACTAATCCTAGTTGAGAGAAACCGTTGATTGTGGTTTTTACCCGATCTTTACTCAGCGCCAGCTCCAACGAGTGCAATACCCGGCGACGGTGCTCGTCATTGTTCATATCGATGAAATCAATGATGATGATGCCGCCCAGGTTGCGCAGCCGCAGCTGGCGGGCGATGGCCTGCGTCGCTTCGATATTGGTATTGAAGATGGTTTCATCAAGATTGCGGTGGCCGACGAAGGCACCGGTGTTGATATCCACGGTGGTCATGGCTTCGGTTTGATCGATGATCAGGTAGCCGCCGGATTTCAGCTCCACCTTGCGCTCCAGCGCACGCTGGATCTCGTTCTCGACGTCATACAGATCGAAGATCGGCTGGCTGCCGGTATACAGTTCCAGCTTATTGGTGATATCCGGGATATATTCGCCGGTAAACTCCACCAGCTGGTCGTGCGTCAGGCGCGAGTCGACGCGGATACGATCCAGCGCCGCACCGGCAAAGTCACGCAGAATACGGTGCGCCAACGCCAGCTCGCCATACAGCTTGTACTTGGTCTGGTTACGCTTTTTGCGCTCCATGACCTTGGTCCACAAACGTTTGAGGAAGGCGGCATCCTGTGCCAGCTCTTCTTCGCCGATCCCTTCCGCCGCGGTACGGATGATAAAGCCTCCCAGATCGTCGCAATAGGCCGCCACGGCGCGTTTGAGACGCTCGCGTTCGGCTTCACTTTCAATACGTTGGGAAACCCCCACGTGCGAAGCGCCCGGCATAAACACCAGGTAGCGCGAAGGCAACGTAATATCGGTGGTGAGGCGTGCGCCCTTGGTGCCAAGCGGATCTTTCACCACCTGAACCATCAGGTCCTGCCCCTGGCGTACCAGCTCGGCGATATCGCGCACGGAAAAATTCTTTTGTTCATCGCCGGCAACACATTCGGTGTGCGGCATGATATCGGAGGCGTGCAGGAAGGCCGCTTTATCCAGGCCAATATCGACAAAGGCCGCCTGCATGCCGGGTAACACGCGGCTGACACGCCCTTTGTAGATATTGCCCACGATGCCACGCTTGGCTTCGCGTTCGATATGGATCTCTTGCAGAATGCCGCCGTCAATATAGGCAACCCGCGTTTCAGACGGCGTGATATTTACCAGTAGCTCAGCTGTCATACTTTCTCCTCAGAGCCGGTATAGCGCCTGCCCCTTATCCTTCCTGTACTCACGACAGGAAATCTAATGGCGACCTCAACCGGTTCTAACCTCTCGTAATGCGACAAAATGACTGAGCAGCTCATGTGTTTCGACCAGCGGCAACCCCATCACCGCGTGATAACTTCCGGTTATCGTTCTGACGAAACAACCACCCTTGCCTTGAATTCCGTAGGCGCCCGCTTTATCCATCGGCTCGCCCGTGGCGATATAGTCGCAGATATCCTGCGCTGACAGATTGCGGAACGTCACGTCGGTGACAACCAACTGGCATAACACGCCCTGTTTATCGGCGATCGCCACGGCGGTCATCACCTGATGCTGTTTCCCGGACAAGGCTGCCAGCATCTGCGCCGCATGCTCTTCATCCTGTGGTTTTTCCAACACCTGACCGTTCAGCACTACGATAGTATCTGCGCCCAGCACGGGCCAGTCTTTTTGCGCCAGTTGCACGCCCGCTCTGGCTTTATCCTGCGCCAGCCGACGAACATAATTCTCCGCCGCTTCCCCTTCCTGTCGCTGCTCTTCAGTATGCGTCAGAATGACTTCAAACGGTACGCCGAGCAGAGTCAGCAGTTCATGACGACGGGGAGAACCGGAAGCAAGATAGAGCGAAAACATCGTTATGACCTCATTGTACGGCAAACTGGCGGCGGATCTTACGCATCAGCAGGAATAACCACGGCCAGAGCACGCCGTTGATCACACTACTCCAGAACACTTCAGGGCGGAAAGAAACGTTAATGACTAAAAACTCCGCCCAGAACACCACCACGTCCATAGCCAATGATAGCAGCACGACGATCAGCGCCTGCTGCCACAGGGCCATATTGCGGAATAATTGGAATTTAAACGCGACGAGATAGGCGATGATGCCCATGGCCAGCGCACGCACACCAAGCGTGGAACCCAGGATCAGATCCATGATCAGCCCCAGGATAAACCCGGTGCCGACGTTAACCCGATGGGGCAACGCCATCACCCAGTAAGTGAGGATCAGCAGCAGCCAGGATGGCCGGAACATATAGATTTGTTCCGGCCACGGCATAATTTGCAGCACCAAGGCTACCAGGAATGATAGCCAGATGATCCAGCGCCCGTTGCTGCGATAGCGGTTCATCGCGCTGTCCCCGCCGCTGGCTGAACGGTGCCGGTAGCCGGCGCTGGCAGCGGAGCCGGTGGCCCCATGGCATCGGCCGGTGGCAATACCTGCGGCATCATCTGCATCAGGCGTTCATTGGCGACACGGTGAACTTCTTCCGGCGGCAGCGGCATAGTGCCGTTGCGATCGGCGCCCCACAGTAACAGCAGGTAACGCAGGCGTTGCAAGCCAGCCGTAGGGCGAGCCTGGATCACCGTATAGGCACGTTGGTTATCCACTTTGACCGAGGACACCACACCGACCGGATAGCCTTCCGGGAAGCGCCCGCCCAAACCGGAGGTGACCAGCACATCCCCGACGCGAATATCGGTATTACCCGGCAGATGTTCCAATTGCAGGTCGTCCGTGCAGCCACTGCCTGCGGCAATCACCCGAATATCATTGCGCAATACCTGGATCGGCAGCGCATGAGAAGCATCACAGATCAGCAGTACGCGGCTGGTCATTTTAGCCACCGCCACCACCTGCCCGACCACGCCTTTATCACTGATCACCGGCTGGCCTTCATATACCCCGTTGTCCGACCCTTTATCAATCACTACCTGATCGCTATACGGATCTGAACCGGTCGAGATCACCTGAGTGACCATCTTGTGTTCGTCCTGGCGCAACGGCGAGCCTAGCAGCTCACGCAAACGGGCATTTTCCTGTTTGAATTGGCCAAGAAGAAGAATATCGCTGTTTTTGAGTAACAGTTCCTGCCGCAGAGCTCGATTTTCCAGCTCCAACTGTTGGCGGGTAGCCAGCGTTTCCGAAACGCTGTCCAAAACTTTGCGCGGCCCGTTAGCCAGAAAGTAAAAAGGGCTGACGGCGGTATCCATGTAGTTTCGTATTTTAACGAACGTACCGAGCCGGCTGTCGGCAACGATCAGCACAATGGCCACGATCACTGCCAGGAAAAGTCGTAGTTGCAGGGAAGGCCCCCTGCTAAAAATCGGCTTCATAAATTATGCACGTTCCTCGACAACAGAAAGGGGAACGCACCAGATGGCAGGCTAATGCCGTCATCCGCTACGATCCCACCGTTCTGGGGCTGCTCACTATTCTTCGCTGAACAAATCGCCGCCATGCATGTCGATCATTTCCAACGCCTTGCCACCACCGCGAGCCACGCAGGTAAGCGGATCTTCTGCCACCACGACCGGGATACCGGTCTCTTCCATCAGCAGGCGATCGAGGTTACGCAGCAATGCGCCACCACCGGTCAGTACCATGCCGCGTTCGGAGATGTCGGAAGCCAGTTCCGGCGGGCACTGTTCCAGCGCAACCATCACCGCGCTGACGATACCGGTCAGAGGTTCTTGCAAAGCTTCGAGAATTTCATTGGAGTTCATGGTGAAACCACGCGGCACGCCTTCAGCCAGGTTACGGCCACGCACTTCAATTTCACGCACTTCGTCATCCGGGTAAGCCGAGCCGATGCCGTGCTTGATACGTTCTGCGGTCGCTTCACCGATCAGTGAACCGTAGTTACGACGCACATAATTAATGATGGCTTCGTCAAAACGGTCGCCGCCGATGCGCACGGAAGAGGAGTACACCACGCCGTTGAGCGAGATCACCGCCACTTCAGTGGTACCACCACCGATATCAACCACCATGGAGCCGGTCGCTTCCGATACAGGCAGACCCGCACCGATCGCCGCCGCCATAGGCTCTTCAATCAGGAAGACTTCACGCGCACCAGCACCCTGAGCGGACTCACGGATCGCACGGCGTTCAACCTGGGTAGCACCAACAGGGACGCAAACCAGTACGCGCGGGCTTGGGCGCATAAAGCTGTTGCTGTGAACCTGCTTGATGAAATGCTGCAGCATCTTTTCGGTGACAAAGAAGTCGGCGATCACGCCGTCTTTCATTGGACGAATAGCCGCGATATTGCCAGGCGTACGCCCCAGCATCTGTTTGGCGTCATGGCCCACGGCCGCAACGCTCTTAGGTGAACCGGCACGATCCTGGCGAATGGCAACCACCGACGGTTCATTCAGTACAATGCCTTGTCCTTTAACATAAATCAGGGTATTGGCGGTACCCAAGTCGATGGACAAGTCATTAGAAAACATGCCACGAAATTTCTTAAACATAACGAAAGGATAATCCTGCAAGCTGGGGGCGAAAAATAAAATCCGCCTACTTTACCAACCACACGAAGCAGCGACAAGGCGCAAAAACGTCCTACTTCGGTGAAAAATAGTCTGCGTTGTTTGTGACCGAATGCACGGAAGGCGAATGGGGCCTGATATCCCTCAACAAAGGCTCAGCTAGCCACCAAATCAACGTACCATACGGCGTAACACAGCTCATAAAATCTAACATTTTTCCTGATTGTCACCGGTGGTAAGCACCTACTGACGCCCACAGGAAAAGACGGGCCATTCTACGTTAATTTTTGCCCGGTCATCAGGTTAAACACGATATCGACGCGAATATTTTTTGCGACCCATGTCGATCGGCTCTGGCGAGGCAAAAAAGTCACCCTGCCCACCGAGGATCCCGCGCTCTTTCAGCGTCTGCCATTCGTTGCGCGTACGCACGCTGGCGGCAAAAACCTTCGCATGAGTGCCTTCACAGGCACCGGTCAGGCTCTGAACGAACAGCTGATTCTCATCCCGCCGGTCAATACTCCGCACCAGGCCTGGGTGAAGCTTGACGATCTCCACCGGTAACGACTTGATATAAGAGGTACTGACCACGGTCAATCCGGCCTGAGAAACCGCCAGACGACAGCCTACTCCGGTCAGCAATCGCAGCACCGGACGCAAACGGTCGATATGTTGACACACATCTGCCTCTGCAAGTTCAATCAGAATTCGCCGACGGTGACTTTTTTCACACTGTAACAGGGTATCGCGCAGCCAACGTTGGAAACTGCGCTGCAATAATGAATCAACGCATAGCGGAAACGCCAGCGTCTCTTCCGGCCACAGCGCCAATAAAGGAATAATCCGATTCATCTGCTGGCGGTCATAACTTTCCGCCAACCCAAGCTGATTGATCAGTGGCATATACTCGGCAGGCAGCAGTTCCTGCGCGCCGTCATAAATCCGGCTCATGATTTCGCGGTGATGCACATCTCCCTCTACCGTCACCGCCGGTTTTTGGTACAGGCGAGGGCCACCCCGCGCCAGCACCTGCTCAAGCAGCGTACGCCATTTGACACTGCCGCGCCCTTTCTCCGGCACATCGCTATCATAGACGTACCAGCCGTTTTCGCCTTGCAGCACGGCATGGCGGGTTGCCTGTTCGGCGTAATCGATAATTTCTTCCGTGGTCTGGCCGCTGCGGTAGGCAACAATGCCGATATGCAGGAACGCCTCACGGTCGATCAGCGCCGTTGAGGGTAATGAATCGATCGCGTTGACCAGCTGTGCCGCAATGCCGTCCGCCTCTTTCAGCGTGCGGTGCGGTAGCAGAACGGTAAAATCGCTGTGGAAATAGCGGGCCAGTAAGGCGGCAGGGTAACGCATGACAAAGGTGGACAGCAGGTTGACCAGCGAATACATCAGCTCCTGCACCGCCGCGTTACCATGAACGTCACGCAAGGTATCGAAGTCCGGCAGGCGCACCATCATGACGATGCCGTGTGAGCCTTGATCCTCCAACTGAGTGGTGAGCTGGTTATCAAAGAACAGGCGGTTATTGAGGCCGGTTTTGGCATCCTGAGCGGCAAAGGCACGGATCAGGGTATCCACCCTGCTGCGCTCCTCACGCGCTTCGGCCAGATCGGCCAACAGGCGGTCTAGTGCACCGCTGACGCTGGCGGGCCATTCACGGACATCGCCCTTCAGCACCTGTTCGCGCTCACCGTTGAGAATGCGCCTTGCCCGGCGCTCCAGGCGATCTTCACCTACAGCCTGCTCGCGAAGCCAGCGTAAGCTGAACAGCAGGATCACCACCATGATGACGATCGATACCGTTACCGCCGCCGTGGACTGTAATGAACGCACGTCACTGGCGAAGGGATCAAGGTAGGTGACATTAACCCGGGTACCGGGGTGATGCATCATGGTCAACGAAGTTTGTCGGTAGCCGGTCAATGATGCCCAGGGGGTCTTGAGAGTCGGCAGGCTGTAGGAGAAAAGGTTGCTGGTTTCGGTATCTACGTGAATGGCAACGATGCCTAGCGGCCGCATCACCAGCGGTAACCAGTTATCCTGAGCCTGTAGCGGTTCAAGCAACATCGCCTGATCGATGGAGGTGGCCAGCGCTTCAAAACGGCGCTCCAGGCGCTCCTGTGTCACGTAAAAGAAACTGTATGAACACCCCATCAGCATCAAGAACATAGCCAATGCGACGAGCAGGGTGATTAGAGCAGAGAGTTTGGTGGTAAATCTCATCCCTGTGCCTTCTGCGCGATGATAAAATGAAGAGTCACCTTTTGATGTGCAAAGGCCCCGTTCCTGCTCGATTGAAAACAACGCAATACCCTGATATTAAAAATGATGAAACGATTTCAATTTCTTTGCCCGGCATCAGGTTAGCATTAACAAGCTATCAAGCCTCGTCGACGAAGAAAACCATTAAGCACTATTTTTTTGTCCTTTATCAGGACAGGCTTTTTTATTATGCATATAGTCAGGCAATACCGAACCATACATTCATATAATATATGAAAAACAGGGGAGCAATGACATGCGTGTATTATTGTTGGAACAAGTTGGCGATCAAACCCTGGCACAAGTCAAGGATATTGATAGCGACCAGCTGCCAGAAGGGGATGTGACGGTCGACGTCAACTGGTCCAGCCTTAACTATAAGGATGCCCTGGCGATCACCGGCACGGGGAAAATCATCCGTCATTTCCCGATGGTGCCTGGTATCGATTTTGCCGGCCAGGTCCACAGCAGCAAAGATCCGCGTTTTAAACCAGGCCAGAGCGTGGTGCTCACCGGCTGGGGCGTCGGTGAAAATCACTGGGGCGGATTGGGCGAACAGGCTCGCGTCAGCGGCGAATGGCTGGTGCCGTTGCCAAAAGGGCTGTGTGAACGCAAAGCGATGATCCTCGGCACCGCCGGTTTTACCGCCATGCTCTGCGTGATGGCGCTGGAAGAAGGCGGTGTAAAACCGGAAGACGGCGACGTTCTGGTCACCGGAGCCAGCGGTGGCGTGGGCAGCACGGCGGTCGCCCTATTATCCGCGCTGGGCTATAGCGTCACCGCAATCAGCGGGCGCGACAGCAATACCGACTATCTGAAATCCCTGGGTGCCAAAACCGTCCTGCCTCGTAGTGATTACATTGAAACCCCACGTCCACTGGAGAAGCAGCAGTGGGCTGGTGCCATCGACACCGTCGGCGACAAGCTGCTGGCTCGGGTACTGGCGCAGATGAATTACAACGGCACCGTTGCCGCCTGCGGCCTGGCGGGAGGCTACCAGTTACCGACGACCGTAATGCCGTTTATTTTGCGTAACGTGCGTCTGCAAGGCGTTGATTCGGTGCTGACACCGCTGCACCGTCGCCAGACCGCCTGGGAGCGTCTGGTGGGTATACTGCCTGAAAGCTTCTACGAGCAAGCCACACGGGAAATTCCACTGGAAGACGTCCCTGCTGCGGCCACCGCGCTGATGAACAATCAAATCACGGGCCGTACCTTGGTGAAAGTCCGTTAATCATTTGCTGTGGGGCGCTGGCTGCGCCCCACAGCAAATACCCTCTTGTTTACCTCTCTTTACATCCATCCTCTCGCAGAAAGTTGGCTTTCACGCCATGCTTAGAACATGACTTGCGGAGAACCAAAAAATGAAACAACAGCGAAAACTGACCGAAGCCGATGTCACGCCGGAAAGCGTGTTCTACCAGCGGCGTAAGGTGCTCCAGGCGCTAGGGATCACCGCCGCCTCGCTGGCTTTGCCCACCCAGGCACAGGCCGATTTACTGTCCTGGTTCAAAGGTAACGATCGGCCCCCTGCCCCCGCAGGCAAACCGCTGGATTTCAGCAAGCCCGAAATCTGGCAAGCCAAGCTGGAGCTGACCCCCGCAGAAAAAGTCATGGGGTACAATAATTTCTACGAATTTGGCCTGGATAAAGCCGATCCGGCGGCCAACGCGGGCGATCTGAAGACCGAAGGTTGGCAGGTGAAAATCGACGGCGAAGTCGGCAAACCGATGACGCTGGATATCGACGACTTGCTCAAACGATTCCCGCTGGAGCAACGCATATATCGCATGCGCTGCGTTGAAGCCTGGTCGATGGCGGTGCCGTGGATCGGCTTTGAACTGGGCAAGCTGCTGAAACTGGCCGAACCCAACAGCAACGCGCGTTATGTGGCGTTTAAAACGCTGTACGATCCCGAACAGATGCCCGGCCAGAAAGATCGCTTTATCGGCGGTGGCCTGCAATATCCCTATGTTGAAGGTTTGCGCCTGGATGAGGCCATGCATCCGTTGGCCCTGTTGACCGTTGGGGTATATGGCAAAATGCTGCCTGCGCAAAACGGTGCTCCGATCCGCCTGATCACCCCGTGGAAGTACGGTTTCAAGGGCATCAAGTCCATCGTGCAAATCACCCTGACCCGTGAACAGCCCCCCACCACCTGGAACCTGTCCGCTCCCAACGAATACGGTTTTTATGCCAACGTGAATCCTCATGTCGATCATCCGCGCTGGTCGCAGGCGAGCGAACGCTTTATCGGTTCCGGCGGCATTCTGGATGTGAAGCGCCAGCCGACGCTATTGTTCAACGGTTATGCCGAGCAGGTGGCCTCGCTGTATCACGGCCTCGATTTGCGGGAGAACTTCTGAGTGCGCGTAACCCCCAAGCAGATCACCTGGCTAAAAGTAGCTATCTACCTGGCGGCGTTCCTGCCCTTTTTGTGGTTGGTACTGGCGGTTGATCAAGGCTGGTTCAGCGCCGATCCGGCCAAGGATATCCAGCATTTTACCGG
This sequence comes from Serratia sp. (in: enterobacteria), assembly GCF_051654945.1. Taxonomy (GTDB): domain Bacteria; phylum Pseudomonadota; class Gammaproteobacteria; order Enterobacterales; family Enterobacteriaceae; genus Chania. The sequence continues at coordinate 109,503 of NZ_JBOFZA010000028.1, read as the reverse complement.
CAGGATGACGCTAAAATTGCTGCTGGCCACCCTGCTCGTCACGCCATTGGCCCGCTACACTCGCCAACCGTTACTGATCCGTTGCCGTCGCCTGCTGGGTTTGTGGTGTTTTGCCTGGGGAACCCTGCATCTGGTAAGCTACTCGACGCTGGAACTGGGGCTGAGCAACATAGGCCTGTTGGGGCGTGAGTTGATAACCCGCCCTTATCTGACCCTGGGTATCCTCAGTTGGCTGATCCTGCTGGCTTTGGCGGCTACCTCAACACTGTGGGCACAGCGCAAATTGGGGGCCAACTGGCAGAAGTTGCATAACTTCGTCTATCTGGTGGCGATCCTGGCACCGATCCACTATCTGTGGTCGGTTAAAACGTATTCGCCACAGCCTTTTATTTACGCGTCGTTGGCGTTGCTGTTGTTAGCACTGCGTTACAAGAAATTCCGCTCGTGGTGGCGTAAACCGCGCTAAAACCGGCATGATTGACGGTAAAAAACCTCCACGGTGGCGCGGAACTTTTCTGTGTTCTACCCCTCATAATCCAATAGCGGCACTTGGTGTTTGCTGATTTAGGGTTGAATATCTTCGCTGATAAGACCAGTATTTAGCTGCGAATTGCCACGATATCGTTATAATGCCCGACCTTGTCCCTGTCACTGCGGCAAAATCTGCGCGTAACAGGTGACAAATCGGTGACATCGGGTTATTTTCTACGATGATGGTTTTATTGCCGGAGATACCAGCACAATGGCGGATAAGTTTCACATTTTGCTTCTGAACGGCCCCAATCTGAATCTGCTGGGGACGCGTGAGCCGGAAAAGTACGGCAGCGCCACGTTGGCAGAGATTGTTAACGGATTGGAAAACCAGGCGCTCGCGCTAGATGTCACCCTGAGCCATCTGCAGTCCAACGCCGAGCATGCGCTAATCGATCGCATCCATCAGGCACGCGGCAAGACGGATTTTATCCTGATTAACGCCGCCGCGTTCACGCACACCAGCGTGGCGCTGCGCGATGCACTGTTGGCAGTGCAGATCCCGTTTATCGAGATCCACCTGTCCAACGTGTATGCTCGTGAGCCTTTCCGCCATCACTCCTACCTGGCTGATATCGCGGTAGGTGTGATCTGTGGTCTCGGCGCGGATGGCTACACATTTGCTTTACAGGCAGCGGTTCGCCGTTTGTCAAAAACCCACTAATTGCTACACAAAAAGAGTACGGAATCACACTCATGGATATTCGTAAAATCAAGAAACTGATCGAACTGGTTGAAGAATCAGGCATTTCTGAACTGGAAATCTCTGAAGGCGAAGAGTCGGTTCGCATCAGCCGTGCCGCACCGGTGCAGGCTTACCCAATGATGCAACAGTACGCAATGCCAGCCCAGCAGCAGCCTGCTCTGGCCGCCGCCGTTGCCCCTGCTGCCGCAGAAACTCCAGCAGCACCAGCGGCCATGAGTGGCCATATCGTTCGTTCACCAATGGTAGGGACCTTCTACCGCACGCCTAGCCCAGACGCGAAATCCTTCGTTGAAGTGGGCCAGAAAGTGAACGCGGGTGATACTCTGTGCATCGTTGAAGCAATGAAAATGATGAACCAGATCGAAGCGGACAAATCCGGTGTGGTTAAAGCAATCCTGGTAGAAAACGGCCAACCGGTTGAATTTGACGAGCCATTGGTCGTCATCGAATAACGAGGCGCACCATGCTTGATAAAATTGTTATCGCCAACCGTGGCGAGATCGCATTGCGTATCCTGCGCGCTTGTAAAGAACTGGGCATCAAAACCGTTGCCGTTCACTCAAGCGCCGACCGCGATCTGAAACACGTTCTGCTGGCGGACGAGACCGTTTGTATCGGTCCTGCACCTTCGGTTAAAAGCTATCTGAACATCCCGGCGATTATCTCCGCCGCCGAAATTACCGGCGCCGTGGCGATCCACCCGGGCTATGGCTTCCTGTCAGAAAACGCCGATTTCGCCGAGCAGGTAGAGCGTTCAGGCTTTATCTTCATCGGCCCACGTGCCGAAACTATTCGCCTGATGGGCGACAAGGTTTCTGCCATCAGCGCGATGAAAAAAGCTGGCGTACCTTGCGTACCAGGCTCCGACGGCCCGCTGACCGATGACATGGACAAAAACCGTGCCTTCGCCAAGCGCATCGGTTATCCGGTGATCATCAAGGCCTCCGGCGGCGGCGGCGGTCGCGGCATGCGCGTTGTGCGCGGCGACAAAGATCTCGAACAGTCCATCTCCATGACCAAAGCGGAAGCCAAAGCGGCTTTCAATAACGACATGGTCTACATGGAGAAGTACCTGGAAAACCCACGCCACATCGAAATTCAGGTGTTGGCAGACGGCCAGGGCAACGCCATCTATCTGGCTGAACGTGACTGCTCCATGCAGCGCCGCCACCAGAAAGTGGTCGAAGAGGCACCAGCACCGGGGATCACCCCTGAGCTGCGCCGCTACATCGGCGAACGCTGTTCAAAAGCCTGTGTGGAAATCGGCTACCGCGGTGCGGGTACCTTTGAGTTCCTGTATGAGAACGGCGAGTTCTATTTCATTGAAATGAACACCCGTATCCAGGTAGAACACCCGGTTACCGAAATGATCACCGGCGTGGATCTGATCAAAGAGCAGCTGCGTATCGCTGCCGGTCAGCCACTGTCGATCAAACAGGACGAAGTGAAGGTACAAGGCCATGCGGTGGAATGCCGTATCAACGCCGAAGACCCGAACACCTTCCTGCCAAGCCCAGGCAAGATCACCCGCTTCCACGCTCCTGGTGGTTTCGGCGTGCGTTGGGAATCGCATATCTACGCTGGCTATACCGTGCCACCGTACTACGATTCCATGATCGGCAAACTGATCACCTACGGTGAAAACCGTGACGTGGCGATTGCACGCATGAAGAACGCCTTGGCTGAGCTGATCATCGATGGCATCAAAACCAACGTTGAACTGCAGCAGAAGATCATGACCGACGAAAACTTCCAGCATGGTGGCACCAATATCCACTATCTGGAGAAGAAGCTGGGTCTGCAAGAAACCTGATTATCGGTTCACGATGATGGGTTAATAAAAAACACCGCATGAATGCTTCTGCGGTGTTTTTTTTGGGTATTGGAGAGGAAGTTTCCCCTCACCCTAACCCTCTCCCAAAGGGCGAGGGGACCGTCCGTACTACCATTTAATTACGCTATGCCACCTCGACATCAAACCCTGTTACAGATTGATTTCCGTACCTGACTTCTGCATCTCGGGCGCAGCATGCAGCGCCCCTACGTAGTGACTTTTGTGCCTAAGTTGGAGTGAGGGGTATCGCATCCATAGGCATAGGCCCGTAGCACTTCCTGGATCTTGTCGATAATCAGGCTGTGCGGATCGGCACCACATTCACCAGCCATCAGGCGTGGGAATTGCTGTGGGAAATATTGGCTGAGCATACCAAGGGGAATAACGGCCCCGCCCAGGTTTGCCACCAGTTTGTCGATAGCCGCGCTGATACGTGGTTCGGGCCAGTAATAGCGGATCCGATCGGACAGGCTGTAGTGCAGATCGATCATCGCCTTCGAATGACGCGGATCGTAATACTTCTTCCAATACTTGGGGTCGTCCTGCATCACACTGTCGATCACCGCCAGTACATGGCTCTGGTGCTCTGCGGCGATCAGTTCCTTCTCGATCAACGCCAGGCTGAAGATCGCCTCACGCAGGGCGAAGGTCAGTGCAGGCCCGACTTTCAGGATCGCAAAGTGATCGCGCACCAGTTGGCGGAACGCTTTCGGGGTTTGATAATCCGTCGAATGAGCCTCAAACACCAACGGCGTCGACTCAATCATGCTGGAAAGCTCGCGCGCCTGCTCCGGCTGATAATGGAACACCGTAGAATGGTCGAATTCTACCCCCGGCTGTACCACCAGCCCAACCACCCGCTCCATCGCCTGTTCCAGGCCAAGCCGGGCAAATGCCTGCCGATGGGTCTCGATAGTTTCTGCAGCGTCCTGTGGCCGCGTGACGTGTACCTGAGCGATAGCGTGGCTTTCCCCGCCTGGTACAGGCACCTCGGTCCCTATCACATAGCTCAATGCCTGCCGTTGCTCTGGGGTGGCTGCTGCCTCTGCCACAGCACACAGCCGCGCCGCACGCTCGGCCACGACCGTTGGCGGCAAAGGAACCGGATCATCTGCACAGGACATGGACGCATCCAGATGAATTTTACTGAACCCGGCCTGAACGTAGTCGGCAATCAGGCGTTCAGCTTTCTCCATTGCCTGCTCTGCGGGTTCATTCTGCCAGCAGTTCGGTCCAAGGTGGTCGCCCCCTAATATCAGCCGTGACTGTGGGAAGCCAACCTTGGCGGCAATGGCATACACAAACTCGCGGAAATCTGCCGGTTTCATCCCGGTGTAGCCGCCAAACTGGTTCACCTGATTGGAGGTGGCCTCAATCAATACCTTACGCTGGCTAGCCAGGTCAAAACGCAGCGTGGCCTCGATCACTAATGGATGTGCCGAGCAAACTGAACAGATGCCAATAGGCTTGCCGCTTTTATGCTGCTTAATAATAGATTTCATGCAAATAGCCTCTCAAGACGGCGAAAATGATATTTACAGCGCACTGACCAAAGTGGCTTGTTGCTGCAAGAATGCGTCGATCTCGGCAAAGGTGGAGGTGCCTTCCATCGGCCCACGCCGGGTCACCGCCAGCGCGCCGCAGGCATTGGCATAGCGCAGCGCCTGGGCAACGCTGTGCCCCTGCAACCGGCAGGCAATGTAAGCACCACCAAAGCAGTCGCCCGCACCGGTAGGATCGACCTCGTCTACGGCATAGCTGTCGATATGCAGGGTTTCATCCGCCGAGTAATAGCTCGCCCCTTGGCTGCCGCGTTTCACCACCACTTCTTTAATACCGTCTTTCAGGTAACGGGCAATCGCCTCATCCAACGTGGTTTGTGAAGACAGCAGCATCACTTCGCCTTCGCTCGGCATAAAGATATCGGTCAGTTCCAGCACATAGTGCAGCGCATCGCGCATCTCGGGGATATTGAGCATTTCCTTGCGGATATTCGGGTCGAAAGACAAGGTGCCGCCGTTGGCTTTGACAATGCCCGCCGCCTTCTTCACCGCATCCACCATATGGAAGGAAAACAGCGACGAACCCATAATGTGGAAATGCTGGCAGTCCTGTAGCAGCTCGGCGTTTACATGCTCCGCCGATAATTTTCCGCAGGCCGCGTTCTTGATATTGAAGATAAAATCACGTTCGCCGTTAGAGTGGTACGTGACAAAGGCACTGCCGGTCGTCTCATGCGGCAGTACGCGAATACCACGCGTATCCACCCCATCGGCCTTTAAGCGCTCAATATTCAACATCCCAAAACCGTCATTACCCACGCAGCTGATAATGCCGCACTGCCCGCCCAGTTTGGTCACCTGGTCAATGAAGATCGCCGGAGCACCGCTGGGGAAAGGACCATTCCATAAGCCCGGATGGGTAAAGGATTGGCCAACCTGATCGGCCATGATCTCAACCAGGATCTCGCCGATGGTATAAATTTTTCTCATCATCTTGTTCCTTTTGTGATCGTTAGCCACGTTTCTTCTTGTTTCTGACGTCGACATACACCGCGATCAGGATCACCAATCCCTTTACCACCATCTGATAGAAGTAAGGCACGTTCATTAAGTTCATACCGTTATTGATTACCCCGATGGTCAGCGCACCAATCATAGTGCCAATCACCGTGCCATAGCCGCCATTGAGGCTGGTGCCCCCCAGCACCGCGGCGGCAATCGCATCCAGCTCATAGCTCAGCGCCGCGTTAGGCTGGCCGGAATACAGGCGTGAGGCCAGGATCATGCCGCTGATGCCCGCCATCACGGCGGTGATCATAAAGACCTTTATTTTCAATGCGGAAACGTTGATGCCTGAATAAACAGCCGCTTCTTTGTTGCCGCCGGTGATATAAATTTTGCGGCCAAAGGTAGTTTTCGACAGGATGAAGTGGTTGACGATCAGCAATACCAACAGGATCCAGATTGGGATGGGGATATAGAGGAACTCGCCGTTGCCCAGCGCCAGAAACGCCTCGCTTTGGATCATGACCGGCGTGCCGTCGGTGACGATATAGGCAATACCCCGGAAGATCCCCATCGTCGCGACGGTAACAATAAACGACGGAATACCGGCCAGCGCGGTCAGGCTACCATTGACCAACCCCAGCACCATCGCAGCCATAATCGACAACGGAACCACCAGAATAAATGGGATACCAAACGACAGGCCGAGCGCCGCAAAGGTTCCCACCAAGGCAATGGTGGAGCCCACCGAAAGATCGATATCCCCCAGCAGCAGCACATAGGTCATGCCATAGGCGGTAATGGCAATGATCGAGACCTGCAAAATAATATTGGTAATATTATTCACGCTCAGGAAGCTGTCGTTGATCACGCTGAACAGGATCACCAAGGCCACCAGGCCCGCCAGTATGCCGCCGTACTGCTTGGCGGCCTTTGCCAGTTTCCCTGGCCCGTTGAACGCCGAATGATTCTCGGCGGCCAGCACTTTGTCGCTCATTAGTTAACTCCTGTTGCTGCGGTCATAACCTGGGTTTGCGTAAGTCCATCGGTGGCAAAGATTTCGGCAATCTGCTTGGCGCGCATCACCACCAGCCGATCGCTGAGCGCCATCACTTCCGGCAGTTCGGAAGAAATCAGGATGATGGCGGTTCCCTGGGCGGCCAGTTGGCGTATGACGTTGTAGATCTCGAACTTGGCACCGACATCCACGCCGCGCGTTGGCTCGTCGAGGATTAAGATGCGCGGCACCTTTTCCAACCATTTCGACAGCACGATCTTTTGCTGATTGCCCCCGCTCAAGGTGCTGACCAGCTGATGTGGCGAGCTGACCTTGATGTTCATCCGCCGGATCGCCTGCTGGGTTTTCGCCTCTTCCTGCTTATGGTTGATCAGGCTGGAACCCGCATACTGAAAGGCCACGTGATGGGTGTTCATGCTCACGTCATGCATCAGCACCAATCCCTCTTCCTTGCGGTTTTCCGTCACGAAGGCAATGCCATGCTCGATCGCCTGTTTTGGGTTGCGAATGGTGACGACTGCCTCGTCGATGCGGACTTCCCCCTGATAGCCGGTCAGGCCAAAAATGGCCTTCATCACGTCTGAACGCCCCGACCCCACCAGCCCAAAAAAGCCCAACACTTCGCCAGCACGCAGCGAGAAGTGGATATCGTGAAATAGTTTGTCCTGCGACAATTGCCGGACTTCCAACACCGGCACCTGATCTGCCGACGGAGGTTCACCGATGCGTGGTGGGTAGATATTGGTCATTTCACGGCCAACCATCTGGGCAATCAGCCGGTGAATATCGGTTTGGTGTTTGTCATGGGTAGCGATGAACTCGCCGTCGCGCAGCACCGAGATATCGTCAGATACCCGCATGATTTCGTCCATCCGGTGCGAGATATAAATCACCGCGCAGCCGCGCTGTTTCAGCTTGTCGATAATGCCAAACAGGATGTCGGCTTCATTATCACTCAGTGAAGACGTTGGCTCGTCCATGATCACCACGTCCGCCGGGTAGCTCAGCGCTTTGGCAATCTCCACCAGTTGGCGCTGCGCCATCGACATAGTGCCGACAATCTGCTGTGGATCGAGCGGAATGGCCAAATCTGCCAGCAAGCGTTGGCAATCATTCACCATCTGACTATCGTTAATAAAACCAAAGCGGGTAGGTTCATTATTGGCGTAAATATTTTCCGCTACGCTCATATTATTGCTCAGGCTGAGTTCCTGAAAAATAATGGCGATACCCAGGCTTCTGGAATGCTGTGGATTATTGATGGTAATGTGCTGTCCTTTAAGGACGATCTCCCCTTTGCTCGGCGGATAAATACCGGCCAGAATTTTCATCAACGTGGATTTACCGGCACCATTTTCGCCCAACAACGTATGGACTTTACCTTTGCGTATTTTCAGGCTGACATTCTTTAGCGCGTTAACGTGGCCGAAACTTTTGGCTATTTCCGTTACCGCCAGCACCGTATCCGTCATTATTTCCTCCGCTCACGGTTACCCCTCACTCTAACACTCTCCCACAGGGCGGGGACCGATCGAGTTCGTTGGTTTCTCTGGGTAATACCCTGCCTCTCTGACTCCCGCTTTCCGAAGTTACACGGGCTAACTGCGCACTCCGGACAGCGCCCTCTCCCTGTGGGAGAGGGTTGGGGTGAGGGACTTATTTGCCGGTATAAACGCCAGGTGCGACCGGGATGGTTTTCGCCACCGGTTTACCATTCAGATGGTCAACGGCAGCATCAATGGCCTTGGCTCCCATCTGATCAGGGTATTGGCGGATAACGGCCACGAAGGTTTTACCGCTGTCGACGGCGTCACGAGCTTCTTTCATACCGTCGAAACCAATGATTTTGATATTGTCGTTGCGTGCCGATTTGGCGGCGATCACCGCAGCCAGCGCGGCATCATCACCAAAACCAAACAGGCCGTTCAGATCCGGATGCGCCTGCATCATATTTTGAGCGACGGTCAACGCTTCCGCCCGGGTAATGCCGGTTTGGATCGCCACAACCTTCACGTCTGGCGTATCGGCCAGCCCTTTCTTGAAGCCTTCCACACGGGCCACTACCGATTGCAGCGCCGGGTAATCGATGATCGCCACCTTGCCTTTACCATTGAGCAGTTTGCCCATCAGCTTGCCCGCTTCGACCCCACCGGCGTAGTTGTCGGTAGCCACGTGAGTGACCACTGGCACACCCTCGGCGGCCACGTCGACGGTAATAACCGGAATACCCGCTTTTTCCGCTTTGATAATCGCCGCCTGCACCCCTTTGGAATCCACCGGGGAAATAATAATCGCGTCGACCTTCTTGGTAATAAAGTCTTCCACATCGGACAACTGCTTATTCAGATCCTGATTGGCGATCGAAATATTCAACACCACATCGTCTTTCTTGGCTTCCGTTTTCATGGCGTCGGCCAGTTCAATATAGAATGGGTGTTGTTGCGTTAGCAGCGATGCGCCAATTTTATACTCTTTGGCCAACGTTGCCTGCGAGAAAATTGCCAGTCCGATGGCCAGCACCGAACCTAATACCTTTAATTTATGCATGTTCTATCCTCAGTTTTTATTATTTCTGCTTGTTTGGTTTGCTGCTTTGTAGGGTATTACTGTTTATAACTGGCCTTCACAGCCACACACGCCAATCACCTTTTCCACCACGCGCTGCATGGCGCTTTTCGCTGGCTGCATATAATGGCGCGGGTCATTGGCATCGGGATGCTGCTGGAAATACGCTTTCAGGGCATCCGAGAAGGCGATTTTCAACTCGGTGGCGACGTTGACCTTGCAGATGCCTAAACTGATACAGCGGCGGATATCGCTGTCGCTCAGGCCGGAAGCGCCGTGCAACACCAGCGGCACTGCTACGCGATCGCGGATCTGTTCCAGACGGGCAAAATCCAGCTTGGGTTCGGACTGATACAGGCCGTGGGCGGTACCAATCGCCACCGCCAGCGAATCGATCCCGGTGCGGGCAACAAATTCCACCGCCGCTTCAGGGGAGGTGTAGATTGCGTCTTTCCCTTCCACGATCAGGTCATCTTCCTGGCCTCCCAGGCGACCTAGCTCGGCCTCGACGCTGGCGTCGTAACGATGGCTGTATTCAACGATTTGTTTGACCAGCGCCACGTTCTCTTCAAAAGGAAAATGAGAGCCGTCGATCATCACCGAACGGATCCCTGCGTTGATCTTATGAAAGATATCGGCGGGTTCTTCGTGATGATCCAAATGCAGTGCCAGCGGGATCTGATACTCGTGGGCCAGCGCTTTAACGATCATGATGATATTTTCCAGCCCGCCGTAACGGTAAGTACCGGTGGTTCCCGCCAGAATAACCGGCGAGCGATACTGCGCAGCGGTCTCAACCACCACCTGCAAGGTTTCCAGATTGTGAATGTTGAATGCCGGCACCGCGTACCCTTGCTGCTGCGCTTTCTGCAGCATGTTTTTGCTTGAAATGATGTACATCGATTCTCCTTGATCCCACACCTGATGATTACAAAATGAAAACTTGATGACTCAAACTTTCCAAGTGAAACCGAATATAGAGATAAAGTGGGCAAAAAAGCGTGACAGGGATCTAAGAACATTAAATAACTTTCAAAACGTAAACTAACCATGCAGAGATTACCAAACATAAGCCAATATAGTGACAACAACCCGCTTTGTCTGGCGATGGCACTGGCATAACGACAGTCAAAATAATCAATAACACCATGAATAATAATAAAAATATCAGTAAAATTGGCGATCTCATCCTGACTTTCAAAATAATGAAAGCCTGCGTGGGTATTACTTTCAATTAGAAAGTATGAAGGATATAGTAGCCCTCATCACCGTTTAACGATGGGGGCGAATGTGCCCAGAAAGTCATCTAACCTGCTGAAACGCAGATTGAAAATTGCCGAAATCGTCGGCCAGCAAGGGGAGATCAAGGTCGAAGATCTTTCTGCCCAACTGGGAGTTTCCGGCGTGACGATCCGTGGCGATCTCAGCTACCTGGAACAGCAAGGCTACCTCAAACGATCCTTTGGCGGTGCCATTGCAACCCCAACGCAGCCGTTGGCGGTACCGATCGAGCCAGGGCTAGCCTTGCCGCCGCTCACGCTGGCGAATCAGTTGGAAATCGCCCGCCATTGCGCCAGGATGATTGCCGATCGCGATACGCTGTTTCTCGGCCACGGCGACATTTGCCGCCGGATCATTCCTTTCCTCAGCGGCCTGAAAAAGCTGCGGCTGATCGTCAATGACCTGCAGCATGCGATCCTGGCCGATCAGTTTCTGGATGGGGAGATTATCGTCGCGGGCGGGGAGTTGATCCGCTCACACACCGTTCTGAGCGGTAAAGCGCTGGATACCGTATTCCAACAGTTCACCATCAACCACTGTATTCTGGAGGCCAGCATTACAGACAGCTCGGGTATCCTGAATATCGATCAACCACTGCTGGCGTCCCACTACCAACGTTGTCTGGACAAGGCACAGAATAAAACCGCCATCATTACCCATTTGCCGCTCCAGGCCAGCGCTATCGGCACTATCGGCCATCTCAGCCAGGTGGATAATCTGGTGACCAACCGTGGCGTGAATGAACATTATCAGCAGCAATTATTCGAATCCGACTTCAGCATCCGCTACACCAATAACGAATGTTTTACCTGGGCCAACCGGGAAACGATCGGGGAATAAAGGGGCACTTATGTCAGTTAACATCTGCACGATGGGTGAGTTACTGGTTGAATTCCTTTCAAAAAATTATAATCAGGGATTCACTCAACCAGGCGAGTTTCTAGGGCCGTTCCCCAGCGGGGCACCGGCTATCTACGCCGCTCAGGTGGCACGACTTGGCTTTGGTTCTACGCTGTTTGGCTGCGTGGGCAACGATGATTTTGGCCGGCTGAATATCGAACGCCTGCGTCTGGAAGGCGTGATCACCGACGGCATCAGCGTGATCGACAAAGCCCCAACCGGCACGGCATTTGTCAGCTATCGCAATCCCGTTGAGCGCGATTTTATCTTCAACATCCCCAACAGCGCCTGTGGCTTCTTTACCGCCGACCATATCGATCTGGCGTTGCTGAACCAGTGCCAGCATTTCCACATCATGGGATCGTCGCTGTTTTCATTCCGCATCATCGACGCCATGCGCCGGGCGATCCAGATCGTCAAAGCCAACAAAGGGACGGTGTCGTTCGATCCCAATATTCGCAAAGAGATGCTCAATATCCCCGAGATGAGCCAGGCTTTCGATTACATCCTCGAATATACCGATATTTTCCTGCCAAGTGAGGGCGAGGTACACCACTTTGCCAGCAGCAAAAATCAGCAGGAAGCGGATATCGTGCAGGAACTGCTGGCCAGCGGCGTAAGCCATATCGTGATCAAGCGTGGCCAGAAAGGGGCCAGCCATTATCAACAGCAAAACGGTCAGACCCAGGAGCGACACACCCCAGGCTACACCAGCAAAATGGTCGATCCGACCGGCGCAGGCGACTGCTTTGGCGCTACGTTTGTCAGCCTGTTCCTGTCCGGCTTCAGCGCAGAAAAGGCGTTGCAGTATGCCAATGCCAGCGGCGCACTGGCGGTTTCCCATAAGGGGCCGATGGAAGGCTTATCCAGCCTGGCGCAGATCGAGCATTTTATCGAGCAACAGGCATAATCCTCATCAACCGGCCAGCCCTTGGTCTAATGCTGGTCAGCTAAGATTAGCGGTTTCCCCTCACCCCAGCCCTCTCCCAGGGTACCGGCTGAGAGCGTCATGAACACTTGCATGAGGGAGGGGGCTAACTCGGAGCCGCAGTCAGGTAAAGGAGATAATCTGTGGCACATTCGATCCCCTCTCCCTGTAGGAGAGGATTAGGGTGAGGGGGCCACGGCACGCTAGCCAGCGTATTGCGTTACTAACTGACCAGCATTTACCCATGGCCGGTTTTTTTATCCCCGTAGCTCACATAACGGCTTGGCAAAACCGTCCCTTGTCGTAAAATCCCCTCCTTTGCCAATCCATAACCGTAAACCCCCTGGAGGCACGGATGGAACAACGCTTTGTTCAAGCTAACCGCGAAGCACGCTGGGCATTTGGCCTGACGCTGCTTTACCTGCTGGCCTGGTCATTGGCAGCTTACCTGCCAGACAGCACCGCCGGTATTACTGGCCTGCCACACTGGTTCGAAATGGCCTGCCTGCTGGTACCACTGCTGTTTATCGGCCTGTGCTGGCTGATGGTGCGCGGCATCTTCCGCGATATCTCCCTGGAGGATAGCGATGCAAACTGAGGTCATTCTGCCGCTGATCGCCTATCTGCTGCTGGTGTTTGGCCTGTCGGTCTATGCCTATACCCGTCGCCAGAGTGGTAACTTCCTGAGTGAATACTTCCTCGGCAATCGTTCGATGGGCGGCTTTGTGCTGGCCATGACGTTGACCGCGACCTATATCAGCGCCAGTTCGTTTATTGGCGGGCCGGGGGCCGCCTATAAGTACGGCCTGGGCTGGGTGCTGCTGGCGATGATCCAGCTACCCGCCGTGTGGCTTTCACTCGGTGTGCTGGGGAAAAAGTTTGCCATTCTGGCGCGGCGCTACAACGCCATTACGCTTAATGACATGCTGTTCGCCCGCTATCAGAGCCGCTTGCTGGTCTGGCTGGCCAGCCTGAGCCTGTTGGTGGCCTTCCTTGGGGCGATGACGGTACAGTTTATCGGCGGTGCCCGCCTGCTGGAGACCGCGGCGGGGATCCCTTACGACACCGGCCTGCTGATATTTGGTATCAGTATTGCGCTGTACACCGCGTTTGGCGGCTTCCGTGCCAGCGTGCTGAACGATGCCATGCAAGGGCTGGTGATGCTGATCGGCACGATATTGCTGCTGGTGGCGGTAGTCCACGCGGCGGGTGGCTTGCACAGCGCGGTAGATAAGCTGCAACAGATTGATCCAGCATTGGTTTCACCGCAGGGCGGCGATCAGATCCTCAGCCTGCCGTTTATGGCTTCGTTCTGGATCCTGGTGTGCTTTGGCGTGATTGGCCTGCCGCATACTGCCGTGCGCTGTATCTCGTATAAAGACAGCAAGGCCGTGCACCGTGGCATTATCCTCGGCACCATCGTGGTGGCGATTCTGATGTTTGGTATGCATCTGGCTGGTGCTCTGGGCCGTGCGGTGCTGCCAGATCTGAAGATCCCCGATCAGGTGATCCCAACGCTGATGATCACCGTGCTGCCGCCGTTCGCCGCCGGGATCTTCCTGGCCGCGCCGATGGCGGCGATCATGTCGACCATCAACGCGCAGCTATTGCAATCTTCCGCCACCATCATCAAAGACCTGTATCTGGGCGTACGCCCGCAGCAGATGAACAATGAGAAGATGATCAAACGCTTCTCCAGCCTGACCACGCTGATCCTCGGGTTGCTGGTGCTGCTGGCCGCCTGGCGTCCACCGGAAATGATCATCTGGCTGAACCTGCTGGCGTTCGGCGGGCTGGAAGCGGTATTCCTATGGCCGCTGGTGCTGGGCTTGTACTGGGAACGCGCCAACGCGCAGGGTGCCCTTAGCTCAATGGTCACCGGTGCGGTATGCTATACGCTATTAGCCAGCTTCGACCTGCATCTGGCCGGGTTGCACCCTATTGTGCCCTCGCTGTTAATCAGCCTGTTGGCGTTTTATTTCGGTAACGTCTACGGCGAAAAGCGCCAGTTGGCGTCGTCCTTACCTTCTTGAGAGAATTGTTATGCCTTGGATCCAACTAAAACTGAACACCACCGGCAGCCAGGCAGAAGACCTGAGCGACGCGCTGGTTGAAAGCGGCGCGGTGTCGGTCACCTTTCAGGACACCCACGACAACCCGGTATTTGAACCGCTGCCGGGCGAAACCCTGCTGTGGGGCGATACCGATGTGATCGGCCTGTATGATGCTGAAACCGATATGGCCGAGGTGGTCGCCATACTGGAGCAACATCCGCTGCTGGGTGCCGGTTTCCGCCATAAAATCGAGCAGTTGGAAGATAAGGACTGGGAGCGCGAGTGGATGGATAACTTCCACCCGATGCGTTTCGGTGAGCGCCTGTGGATTTGCCCAAGCTGGCGCGACGTGCCGGATCCAGATGCGGTGAATGTCATGCTCGACCCAGGTCTGGCGTTTGGCACCGGTACCCACCCAACGACCGCGCTGTGCCTGCAATGGCTGGATGGTCTGGATCTGGCCGGTAAAACCATTATCGACTTCGGTTGTGGCTCCGGCATCCTGGCGATCGCCGCATTAAAGCTCGGTGCAGCCCGCGCCATTGGCATCGACATCGATCCCCAGGCCATTCAGGCCAGCCGTGATAACGCGCAGCGTAACGGCGTTTCAGAGCGTCTGGAGCTGTATCTGCCAAAAGACCAGCCTGCTGACCTGCTGGCCGACGTGGTGGTGGCGAACATTCTCGCTGGCCCACTGCGTGAACTGGCTCCGTTGATCAGCGACCTGCCGAAGCCCGGCGGCTATCTGGGCCTCTCGGGCGTATTGGCAACCCAGGCCTCCAGCGTTGCCGAAGCTTATCAGGACAAGTTCACGCTTGACCCAGTTGCCGAGCGCGAAGAGTGGTGCCGCATCACCGGTCAACGCAACTAGTTACATTTCCCACCATCAAAAAAACCATCGAAAATTCAAATGTTTTCGGTGGTTTTTTTGTTTTCCTAGGAATATCCCCATTTATCCCCACGCCAGCCGGGCGTATTCTCCTGCGCGCAGTGACGGTGGCCCGCAACACATGAGCCGCCCACTCAGGATAATGGGTTTTTCTTTGGACAAGGATCAGGAAATGAAAGGAAAAATGTTGCTTGCTGCCCTGCTGGCCGCCAGCTTCTCAATCAGTGCCGCAGAACATGCTCATTGGGGTTATGAAGGCCAGGAAGATCCGGCGCATTGGGGCAAGCTATCGCCCGATTTTTCGCTGTGTGAAACCGGTAAAAACCAATCCCCGGTGAATATCCAGGGCGCGCTGAAAACTCAGCACGGCAAGCTTGAACTGGCTTTCAAGCCGGGCAAACAGCAAATCGTCAATAACGGCCACACCATCCAGGTTAACGTCAGCGAAGGCAACACCCTGCGGTTGGATAACGATACCTTCACGCTACAGCAGTTCCACTTCCACGCCCCAAGCGAAAACGAGATCGACGGTAAGCAGTTCCCACTGGAGGCGCATTTTGTCTACAAGGACAAAGAGGGGGCTCTGGCGGTGCTGGCGCTGATGTTCCAGGAAGGTAAAGCCAATCCGCAACTGGCACAGGCCTGGCAGCAAATGCCCGCAGCGGTTGATCAAACCGCGACGCTGAACCAACCGCTAGATATCAAGGCGCTGCTGCCGAAACAGTTTAACTTCTACCGCTTCAGCGGTTCGCTGACCACACCACCCTGCTCTGAAGGGGTCAGTTGGTTGGTGCTGGATAAGCCTGTAAGCGCTTCTGCCGAGCAAATCAGCCAATTCCACTCGGTAGTCCACCATGCCAACAATCGTCCGGTACAGCCGCTGAACGGCCGCGTCATCGTCGATTAATTGCGCAGTGACCACAAGAGGGGTGCGGTAACTCCCAACACCCTTCTTGCCGATTTGTCAAAGTATTAACCTGACAATGTTACAATTTACCTGATGTTACGATCTGTTATTGCCAAGGCGTAAAGATAAAATCCTGCCAATTGTGGAATATTTTAGCGCACTAAAATCAAGCATATCCACCCAACACATTGTTAAATAACCATTATATTTTCACGCTGCATAATGAACCGGACTTTTATTACTCAATAATCATCAATTGGTCAAAGTTTGGCCTTTCATCTGAATGAAAAAATGCGTAATATACGCGCCCTTGCGGACACAGTATGGTCAGTCTTTGTCTATGCGCATTGGACATCACCAGTTAACAAATTGCCTGATTGCGGCCCCGATGGCCGGCATCACAGATCGCCCATTCAGAACCTTATGTCATGCAATGGGTGCTGGGATGGCTGTATCCGAAATGCTCTCCTCCAATCCGGAGGTGTGGCGCACGGATAAGTCACGTCTGCGTATGGTACATAGTGATGAACCCGGGATCCGTTCCGTGCAGATTGCCGGATGTGATCCTGATGATATGGCTGCCGCGGCGCGCATTAATGTGGCCAGCGGTGCACAGATCATCGACATCAATATGGGGTGCCCAGCCAAAAAAGTGAACCGGAAGCTTGCAGGGTCTGCGTTACTGCAGTACCCGGATCTGGTTAAGCAGATCCTCCTCGCGGTAGTTAACGCGGTGGATGTGCCGGTAACACTTAAGATCCGCACCGGCTGGGATCCAGAGAACCGTAACTGTGTAGAAATTGCCCAACTGGCCGAAGATTGTGGTATACAGGCCCTGACGATTCATGGCCGAACCCGTGCCTGCCTGTTCAACGGCAACGCGGAGTACGACAGCATTCGGGCAGTTAAGCAGAATGTTTCCATTCCGATTATCGCGAATGGCGACATTACTGACCCGCATAAAGCCAGAGCAGTGCTCGACTACACTGGGGCTGATGCCCTGATGATAGGCCGTGCTGCTCAGGGGAGACCCTGGATCTTCCGGGAAATCCAGCATTATCTGGACACTGGGGAGCTGCTGCCACCGATGCCACTTGGCGAAGTGAAGCGCTTGTTAATAGAGCATATTCGGGAATTGCACGGCTTTTATGGCCAAGGCAAGGGATTCCGGATTGCTCGAAAGCACGTCTCTTGGTACTTACAGGAGCATGCCCCTAATGACCAGTTTCGGCGCACATTCAACGCCATAGAGGATGCCAGCGAACAGCTGGAGGCGTTGGAGGCATATTTCGAAAATCTTAGCGTAAAAAAAGAGCTGACAGAACTATGTTCGAACAACGCGTAAATTCTGACGTACTGACCGTTTCAACCGTGAACTCACAGGACCAAGTGACTCAAAAGCCTCTGCGTGACTCGGTTAAGCAAGCACTGAAGAACTATTTTGCTCAACTGAATGGTCAAGACGTTAACGATCTGTATGAGCTGGTACTGGCTGAAGTTGAACAGCCACTGTTGGACATGGTGATGCAGTACACCCGTGGCAACCAGACCCGCGCTGCCCTGATGATGGGGATCAACCGCGGTACACTGCGTAAGAAATTGAAAAAATACGGCATGAACTGATAACAATCAGTTAACATGTTGAAAAAAGGCGCTTTTATCTCATTTGATAAGCGCCTTTTTCTTTACCTGTCAGAAACGCCAGACGGCTGACAGATTGCCCGCTACGGAGTCAAAGCCTGGACGAAACAGTTCGCTCTCAACCCCCACTCCCAGCTCCACATCCTTATTGATTTGATAACGAGCCCCGGCCTTTACTCCCATTGCGTCACGCCCGGCCACCTGACTGTTGTTGCTAAAGCTCTGCGTAGGGTAGTTGGCGAAATAGGCCTCTTGCGACACATCGGTATCCAGCAACTCATGATCCCAGGTGAGTTGCAGATCGGCGGCTATCGCAGCGCCTGAAGTGAGTGGCACATCCCAACTGCCGTTTACCCCAATGCTGGAGCGGAGAGAATCAAAGGTGCTCGAGTTTAACGCCAGGCGACTGCCGTCGCTGCCCGTTTCCTTCACGCCTGGGCGATGCAAGGTGGTGTAATTCAAGGCGGCCACCGGCCCAGCACTCAGATGGTCGTTCAATGCCCAACGATAGCCACCACCGGCGGCAACAGACCCAGCCAAGCCGGTCCAACTGGCCTGCTGTTTCGCCTGATAAGCCTCTACACTGATGCTGCGATCCACGCGGCTATCTTCAATACCAAAGCGACCACTGCCGAACAGATACATTCCAGCCTGCCGATCGACGGCGTAACGGGCCTGAATCCCCAGATCGAAAGCCGTGGTTTTACCGGTCGCGTTTTCCGGTGATTTTACCGTTACCGATTGACCACTGACCGCACCGTGGAACCCATACACCCAATTACGCTGCTGCTCGCTCTGCTTTTCGGCACCAAACACGACGCCATAGCTGCTGGCATCATAGCCAACCCGATCGCTTTGCCGTTGCTGCCAGAAACCGCCGCCAAACGGGATGGCAAAACTGTGCCACTCTCCGGCAACCTGCGGTTCTGGCGTCGTGGTGCCGCTAACGATCCGCGTAATCTGTTGTTCACGATTGAGCGAGCTGGCGAACATCGCACTGTAAGCTGCGGGGGAAAGTTGCTGCAAGGCACTGCTCACGCTGCTGCCATCGGCGGCTGAAAAGTCCAACGTTTGATACAATGGTTGGATATCGGTACCCACGAGCGCAACCATGCGATCCAGCGCCTGACCGACCTGCCGCGCGTTGCCGTCCTGAGCATATTGGCTGTAGGCGTTGTCAGCACGCAGCATCGCAAGCTGCCAATGATTCTCTCCTTGCGGTGTTGCCTGCAAGGTCAACGTGGGCGAACTGAGCAAAGCGTTCACCTTACGGAATTCACCGCTGTACGAGGTTGCTTTCAGCATCTCGCCCGAGTCTTGCCGCCAGTCTGGCGCGTACCAGTCTGGCTGCGGTGCCAACGTCAACTGACCGTTGAGTTCAGCATGACCGTTAACCACCAGCGTATCGTGCCCACCGCGCCCATCAACCTCCAACAACAATTGCCCATTCTCTCCCTGTTGATAAAGGCCGGTAATCCCGATTTGCCCTAGCGAATTACCCGGGGCGAGAATACCGTCATTCACCAAGCTACCCGCCGGGTTCAGGGTATAATCGCTGTTGCCTGCCAGCGTAGAACCCGGTGCGATAAACAGGCTGTAAATATAATGCTCACCATTCAGCGACGTGATCCCACCACGAGTGCTTAGCGCCAGGTTGTAGATACCATAAATATTGCTCTGGTAGTCAAACCTGAAATTGGGATCGGGTTGATCGGTTGCCTGCCCTTGCGAATTGGCCATGCGCCCAAAGGTTAACTGGGTAAGGCGCTGATGCCCATCATTATCCAACTGATTATACGCAGCGTAGATATCACCCTCCAGCCGCGCACCGTTCAATATATTAATATTGTTGACCAGCGCGTTTGGCGAGATATAAATAGCCGCGCCTTTACCGGCAACCCGTCCGCTAATGTCGGCGCGATCCACCAACCCTCCCTCCAGCTCAGGTAATAATTTGGCAGAATATTCGCCAACATAGTGTATCCAGGACCCCCGGTAATCTACATCGTTGCCCAGCAGGTTATTACCAAAATCAAAACTAAGGGCCAGACCATTGATGCCTGACGCCTGAATATCACCACGATGAATAAGGTTATGATCCTTGCCATAGGCAAACATCACCGCACGACCATTGACCCCATCCGCATAAATGCGAGTCCCAGGCTCCACGTTCAAAGTGTTGCTTTGCCCGTCGATGCGAACACCAGCCCCACCAGTTCCCTCAGTTAGCAGATCCGCTTGCTGAAAGATGTGGTTATTGCTGCCGTAAACATGCAAGCCAACGCCCAATGTTGCGGTATTATATTGCCCCACTACGTAGCTATTGCCCTGCTCATTACGTAAGAAGTAGCCATGCCGATTAACCAGCGTCTGCCCATCACCGTAGAGCGAAAAACCGAAAAAATTACGCCGATCGATCTGATAATCCATATCCTGCAATAACGCCAACTCAGCTTCCATAAACGTAGTATAGTTGCGGTAATTCTGGTGGCTCATCATGCTGTTTTTCAGCTCGATATGGCTCATATAGTTATCATCAACCGAGCCATCATCAGCCAACATTCTCACCGGAACTCCGGGCATGGCCCCCGCCAGCACTTGATCCACGTTTTTACCTGCGAAATACCCCTTATCGAGGCGTACATCAAAGCCATGCGGATCCCATGGGTTCTTACATCCCTCGCATAATATGACCTGACCGGGCCGGGCTGGGTTTCCATTGTCATCACGCAGGTGCTCGGTCCACGAACCAAAAGGCTGATTGTCAAAAGCCGGGGTGAATGTCTCAGTTCCCTGCTGGTCAGAGGCCATATTGGAAATACCCAACCCGTGAGCTAACTCATGGACAGCAACGCTGACCAGATCTGTCTTGCCAGAGCGGGGTAATTGCGCCGGAACATAGGGAATATTATCAAAATCCAATTTTCCCATGACAAATTGGGCATGAGAGCCAAAGGTTAACTCACCAGTATCAACACCGTTTAGCGCCCCCTGCAATTGCGTAATGCTGGTGACTCCATCGGTTACGGAATCGCTGGAACCTGCTGCGTTAGCCATATCAAACGTGCCCACATTGACGACCGCAGGTAATTGTCCTGGTTTGGGGGTAATAATTTCGGCCCAATAATGCATGGCATCCAGTATTTTTGCTTTCTGCTGCCGATTCAAATCCCAGGTCGACTCATACGGCTGCGTGGCATCGCCCATAAAAGGACCATCACCGACATCAAAGAAACGCACCTGAAATACCGCAGTATTCTTTGGGTTATAGACCAGATAACTTTCTTCGGCGTAGGTACTGTAACCAGGTAATAAACTGGTTAATGCCGCCGTTATAATGAGCCTTTTCATACCAACCATCCTTGAACCAGAAGAGAAATGAGCGATTCTTCCATTATTGTATAGAGAGTCATGAATAAATTGCCTGCAATTTTAATACATATCAATATAAATCCTATCGCTACCAGACCATTAACCCGCCATATGATTAATTAAATTATTTGATGCGGGTCGTGCCGCTAGCCAACCCTTAAAACATGCCCGTTGGGATCTGGCCAATAATGGCGGTCTTTCCCTGTTCTGCTCAGCCTTATGCAAAAATCTGAGCGGCACTGCAGCAATTCCCACCTGGCACGCGGCCAAACCAGGCAGTCAGTCAAATAAGAATCTTCGCATTCCCCCCCGCTCTCACACCCACGTTTTGTGTGGTATCATACCGCTTACGAGAGCCTCCTTCGCTGGCAAGCAGCCGTTGTTCCGAAGCCTGATAGCAGTGCGAACCGCCCTTCGAATGTAAAGGTTTAGTCAATGGCTAAACGATCACCATGACCGGGTGTCTGAGTATTGTATCGCTATCGAGTCGCTTCTTTATGCGCTACAGGTTTCTACCCCATTTCGCATATAGAGTTAATATGAAGCGTCCACAGACTTTCAAACGTGCATTACTGCACCCACGCTACTGGCTGACCTGGTTTGGCCTGGGCGTTCTGTTCCTGCTGGTTCAACTACCCTATCCCGTGCTGCACAAGCTCGGCGGGTGGATGGGCCGCACCTCAATGCGCTTCCTGAAACGCCGCGTGTCAATCACCCGCCGCAATCTTGAACTGTGCTTCCCGGAGATGGATGAAGCCCAGCGTGAACGCAAAATTATCGGTAACTTCGAATCCCTCGGCATGGGCCTGCTGGAAACCGGCATGGCCTGGTTCTGGTCAGATAAGCGCGTGAGACGCTGGTTCAACGTGACCGGTATCAACCACCTGAAACAGGCCCAGCAGGATGGCCGTGGTGTATTGGTGATTGGTGTGCACTTCATGTCGTTGGAACTGGGTGGCAGGGCGATGGGCCTGTGTCAGCCGATGATGGCGATGTATCGCCCGCACAACAACAAAGCTATGGAGTGGGCGCAGACTAAAGGCCGTATGCGCTCCAACAAAGCCATGCTGGATCGCAAAGACCTGCGCGGTATGGTACAAGCCTTAAAACGCGGCGAAGCCGTCTGGTTTGCGCCGGATCAGGATTACGGCCCACGTGGCAGCGTGTTTGCCCCACTGTTTGCCGTCGATCAGGCTGCCACCACCAGCGGTACCTTTATGCTGGCCCGCATGGCCAAACCGGCATTGGTGCCTGTTGTGTTGATCCGCCGCCCGAAAGGCTGTGGTTACGATCTGCTGATCCAGCCGGCACTGGAGGGCTACCCACTCGACGATGAGGTCGCCGCAGCCGCCTACATGAACAAAGTGGTAGAGAAAGAAATCATGCGCGCCCCAGAACAGTATCTGTGGCTGCATCGCCGCTTCAAAACGCGCCCGGCCGGTTCGCCGTCACTGTATTAAACTCACTTTCTTGGGGTGCCAGCTCTGGTGACCCCACGCATTTCGTGCTCTGCCCAGAAAAACTCACAGATCAAAATTTAACTCTGCTGTAACATCCTTTTTTACCCGCACAGGAAAATGGAAATGTTGAAAACGCAGGTTCGTCTTGCTCTGGTCGGCGATTACCGCAGCGAAGCCGTTGCCCACCAAGCCATCCCCGTCGCTCTGCAACTCACCGCCTCACACCTGGATATTGATATCCAATCTCAGTGGCTTCCCACAGAAACCTTGACCGATATCTCTGCCCTACAGAGCTACGATGCTATCTGGGTAGTACCTGGCAGCCCCTATCGCAATGATGACGGCGTCTTTATGACCATCCGCCATGCCCGCGAGCAGAACATCCCCTTCCTGGGATCCTGCGGTGGGTTTCAATATGCCGTGGTGGAATATGCTCGTAATGTGATGGGTTGGCACGATGCTGGTCACGCGGAGACCGATAACGGTGGCCGCCTGGTGATCGCTCCGTTGAGTTGTTCACTGGTCGAGAAAACCGGCAACATCCTGTTCCAGCCGAACACCATGATCGCCCGTGCCTATGGCAAGTTGGAAACTCATGAGGGCTACCACTGCAACTTTGGGGTGAATCCTGAATTTGTCGCCGATCTGGAACAGCATCCGCTGATTATCAGCGGGCATGATACTGAAGGGGATGTCCGTTCGGTGGAGCTGCCGGGGCACCGTTTTTACGCCGCCACTCTGTTCCAATCCGAACGTGCGGCGTTACGTGGTGAGCTTTCTCCGCTGATTGTGGCCCTGATCCAAGCTGCTCGCTGAGTATTTCTGGGGGCTAATTCCTGCCCCCAATTACCACATCAAACGGCCAATCAAGGGTGCACCGATCACCGTGATAATCCCTGCCAGCATCATCACCAGGCTGGACACCACGCCTTCCTGTTGGCCAATCTCGTAGGCTCTGGCCGTTCCGGCTCCGTGCGAAGAAGCCCCAAATCCCGCCCCTTTCGCCAAACCACTACGCACCGACAGGCGCAGGAACAGAATATCGCCCACCGCCATGCCAAACACGCCGGTGATCACCACAAACAGTGCCACCAAGTCCGGCTGGCCGCCCATCTGCTTGGCCGCTTCCAACGCGAACGGCGTCGTGATGGAACGCACCGCCAAGCTGCGCTGCACTTCATCCGGCAGCGTCAGCCAACGAGCCAGCCACACCGAACTGTAAACGGCGACCACCACTGCGGTGAGCACCCCGGCGCTAAGGGATAGCCAATGACGGCGGATAATATGCAGGTTTTCATATACCGGCACGGCGAAGGCGATAGTTGCCGGGCCAAGCAGCCATAGCAGCCAGTGCGTTTCACCGATATAGCTCTGATACGAGATATGCGTCACCACCAGCAGCAATACCAACACCATCGGCGTCAGCACCAACGGCATCAACAACAGGCTACGGCGGCGGCGATAAAGCCTTTTATTGGCAAAATAAAGCACCAGCGTCACCACCAAGCAGGTCACGCTGAGGATAAGGTCATTCATGATGCGTTTTCCGCCGTTGCAGCCAAATCTCAAACCGGTAAACACGATCTACCACCAGCCCGGTCACGCCCAGCGTCAACATGGTACTGATGGCAATCACCAGAAAAATCTTCCAGCCTTCCACCATCAGCAACTGGGCATAGTTCACCACCGCCACCACCGCTGGCACAAAAAACAGCAGCATTTCAGCCAGCAGCCAGCGTGACCCGGCCTTCACCCAGTTGAGCGGTAAAATACGCAACAGGATCAGCGCCAACAGCAGCAACATACCGACGATGTTCGCGGGTAACGGCAGATGAAATTGTTGCACCAGCCGATCGGCCAGCAGGAATAACAAGGCATACAGCACCACCTGGATCGGCACCTGTAGGCGGGTCAGAACAGCAGGCGCGGCACGGCGTAACGCCAGAGACATGGAAATAACCTCGGAAATAATCACGGCTCACAGTATACGCAGCCGGGAAACCCTGCCTGAAATGAATTAAAATCATCAATATCATGCCGTATGGGAATACTTTCCCGGCGGTATCGCCATCAGGAGAGTCCAACGTGGATGTCCGCACCCTGCGTTACTTTGTGGAAGTGGTTCGTCAGCAAAGCTTCACCCGCGCGGCCGAGAAGCTGTTTGTCACCCAACCCACCATCAGCAAGATGCTGCGCCATCTGGAAGACGAGCTGGAGTGTACGCTGCTGGTGCGCGAAGGACGCAAGCTACACCTCACCGACAGCGGGCAGGCGGTCTATCAACGCGGTCTGGCCATTTTGGACGAGTTCCGCCAGTTGGAAGCCGAACTGGAAGATATCAGCTCGGTGAAAAAGGGTGTGCTGCGGCTGGGTATTCCCCCCATGGTGGGCAGACAGATCGCCGGTTTGATCCGCCAGTTCCGTCAGACCTATCCAGGGATCGAGCTGAGGATTTCCGAGCTGGGTGGCCAGTCGGTTGAGCAGGCGGTGTTAACCGGGGAGCTGGATCTGGCAATGACGATACTGCCCGCCGTCTCTGACCAGCCGTTGACCTTTTTACCCTTGTTAAGCCATCCGATGTGTGTGGTAGTGCCAAAATCTCCGCACTGGCTCAATCGAACCAGCATTGCTATCAGTGAGTTAGCCGAATGGCCAATCCTGATATATAACGAAGATTTCACGCTATACAAAATGCTGATGGCGGCCTTTCAGCAGGCAGGTTTCGAACCCAAGATTGCCGTACGCAGCGGCCAGTGGGACTTTTTGGCGGCGATGGTGCAGGCCGGAGTCGGTATTGCTACTTTACCGGAGCCGGTCTGCCAATGGTTGGATAAAGAAAGCCTGCTTTGGCTACCGTTAGAACCACGGATGGAGTGGCAGGTAGGGCTGATCTGGCGTCAGGGCAACTATCTTTCCCACAGCGCCCAGGCCTGGATTGCCTGCTGCCGCGAGTATTGGCCGTAGCCAGCCCCTCACCCCAACCCTCTCCCAAAATATAAACCGAGGACGTTTTTAATACTCGTTGCAGGGAGAGGGGGTTAGTCCTGAGCCACAGTCAGGTACTGGAATTAATCTGTAGCACTTTCACTCCCTTTTCCCCATTCTTCGGCTGCCAAATTCAGGTCACAATCGCCTGCTATACTTCGGCTAATACGCGCTAAAATTCACCACAACCGCTGAATTACTCTTCCGGCTAACGAAAGAGACAGCATGCCCATGACTAAGCCGGATGGAAGAATATGCCGCGGAAATCCCTCCAGAGTATCGCTCCTGGCCTGATGAATCTGCTCGCTTACGAGCGCAGTTGGCTGAAACCTGATATCCGCGCTGGCCTCTCGGTGGCGGCAGTGGCATTACCGGTGGCGATTGCCTATGCCGAGTTGGCGGGCGTGAGCGCCATTGTCGGGCTGTATTCCTGCATTCTGCCGATGATCGCCTACGCCATTTTTGGCTCATCGCGGCAGTTGATCGTCGGGCCCGATGCGGCAACCTGTGCGGTGATCGCCGCCGTGGTCACGCCGCTAGCGGCTGGCCATACCGAACTGCATTGGCAATTGACCATCGTGATGACGCTGATGATGGGAACCTGGTGCCTGATTGCCAGCCGCTTCAAGCTCGGGGCGATTGCGGACCTGCTGTCACGCCCCATCCTGAATGGCTTGCTTAACGGCGTGGCGCTGACAATTATCGTCAACCAGATCAGTAAGGTGTTTGGCTATCCCTCGCCCTCCAGCGAATTGATTGAACGCATTTACGCGCTGCCGACCAATTTACTCAACAGCCACTGGCCGACGATGGCTATCTCGCTGATGACGTTGCTGATCCTGCTCGGCGTCCACTACGCCCGGCCTAACTGGCCCGCACCGCTATTCGCCGTGGTGTTGACGACGGCGTTGACCTGGGCAGCGAATTTACCGCACTTTGGCATTGAGACGGTCGGCGGCTATACCGGCGGCAGTTTGCCGATGGTGACATGGCCGGATTTTAAACCGGGACTGCTGCGCGATCTGGTGATCCCGGCGCTCAACCTGGCGGTCGTCAGCTTCGTCAGTATGATGCTGACCACCCGCAGCTTTGCGGCCAAAAATGGTTATGAGGTGGACGCCGACAGCGAGTTTCGCGCACTGGGGCTGGTCAATATCGTCTCCGGGCTTTCACAGGGATTTGCCATCAGCGGTGCCAACTCCCGTACCGCCGTTAATGATGCCAACGGGGGCAAGAGCCAGCTGGTTTCGATCATTGCCGCATTGGCGATCGCGGTAGTGGTCGCGTTTTTTAGCGAGCCTTTGCAGTTTATTCCCATCGCAGTTCTCGGCGTGGTGCTGATTTACGCCTCTTGGTCGTTGCTGGATATGCGCAGCATTTTCCGGCTGCGTAAGCGCAATCGTTCCGCGTTCTATCTGGCACTGTTTACCTTCTTGAGCGTGCTGCTGGTAGGGATCATTCCCGGTATCGGGCTGGCAGTGCTGCTGGGCCTGTTGCAGTTTCTACAAACGGTTTTCCGGCCTACCGAACAGCTACTCGGCGTCAACGCCGACGGTATGATCCATTCGATAGGTAAGAGCAACGAGATAAAGCCGGTCGACGGCGTGATTATGTACCGCTTCAATTCGCCGTTGACCTACTTTAACGTGGCCTATTTCAAGCGGCGGATCGCCAGCCTGGTGGATGGCTCGCCCCTCCAGCCACGTTGGGTGGTGATTGATGCGGTGGCCAGCTTTACCCACGCGGATATCAGCGTGCTGGCCGCTATCGAGGAATTGAAGCGGGATCTGCAACAGCGGGGAATAAGCCTGGTGCTGGCAGGCCGGCGTACTGAACTGACACGCTGGTTTCGCGTCGATCGCGCCAGCGGTAAAGATCGCAGCCTGATCCTGGTGCCTGACCTGTATCTGGCATTGAAGCTGATTCAGAGTAAAGAGAGCAAGGCGGAAGCCTCGTAAGAATAACAAAAGGGCCGCTGAGCGGCCCTTAAGGAGAGGGTCAGCCTTCTCGCTCAACCAGCAAGGCTTCCAGCAGGTCGAGATCGTGCAGCAGTTTTTGCAGCGTCTCGTTGCTGATTTTCTGCGTGGCACGCAGGTGATAAAGCTCACCACGCTCCGCCCGCAACGCGGTTAACCGGAAACGCCGCTCAAGGTTTTCCAGCGCCAAGGCGTTTTCGATATCATCTTTGCTGGCTATGCGCCGTCGCAGCATACCGATCACCCGGGAGCTCACCTCTTTCAGCACCTGCGGATCGAAGTTTTCCTCGGTGTCTGCCACCAGCCGTTCTTCCATCTTGTTGATGCTTTCGATCGCCACTTCGGCCGCCATGGCAATCGCCATGCGCTCTTCGGTCTTGCTGACGCTCTTGTCCGCCACATGCACACCGCGTAGCAATAACGGCAAGGCCAGTACGCCAACAATCAACGACAGCAAGATCACGCCGGTGGCGATGAACACCAGTTGGTAACGCGCCGGGAAGGCGGTGCCGTCGCTGAGTAACAGCGGGATGGAGAGCACACCAGCCAGGGTAATCGCCCCACGCACGCCAGCGAAAGAAGCAACCCACAGCTCACGCATGCTGTACTCGCCAAATTGCAGTGGGCGTTTTTTCATAAAGCGATTACTGGCCTTTTTCATCAGCCACAACCAGCTGAAACGCAGCACCAGCAGTGCGGCGTAGATAATCGCCACGTCGGTGAACAGGTACCAGGTCTCGATAGTCGGATCCAGTTCAGCCTGCAAAATCGAGGTTTCCAGGATCCCCGGCAATTGCAGCCCCAACAGGATGAACACCATACCGTTGAACACAAATTCCAGCATCGCCCAGACGCTGTTGGCACGCAAACGCATGGCCAGCGGGGCATTACGGATCACACCGGACTGGCTGATGGTCATCCCCGCCGCAACGGCAGCCAGGATGCCAGACACGCCGATATGTTCGGCAATCAGGTAAGAGGCAAAAGGTAACAGCAGCAACAATACAATCTGCGTGGCCGGATCGTCCCCGCTCCAACGGCTCATTACGCGCAGTGATTTACTGTATGTCCAGGTCACCGCTACGCCGGCGAGCAGACCACCGATCGCCACCTTCAGGAACTCCATGGAGGCACCACCGACGGTAAATACCATGGTGCCCATCGCTACCGCGATGGCAAACTTCAACGATACCAGGCCGGAAGCGTCATTCATCAACGCCTCACCTTCCAGCACGCCCATGATACTTCTGGGGATGCGCCCTTTGCCGACAATGCCGCCCAGTGCCACCGCATCCGTCGGTGACAGCACCGCCGCCAGCGCAAACGCAGCAACCAACGGAATACCCGGCACCATCAGGTAAATGAGATAACCCACTCCGACCACGGTGATCAACACCAGCACCAATGCCAGCCCCAGGATTTCACGCCCGTGGTGGAGGAATTCGCGTGTCGGTGTCTTCCAACCGTCAGCAAACAGCAGCGGCGGAATAAACAGCACTAAAAACAGCTCGGGGTCAAAATCAACGTGCAGCCCGAAATTCGGCCAGGCCAGCAGGGCCCCAATGGCTATCTGCATTAAAGGTAGCGGGATCTGGAACGGCAACATGCGCGTTACCACCCCAGACAGGGAGACCACCAGGATCAAAATGAGGATTGTAAAAAAGATTTCCATGCTTTCCTTAGACTCTTAAGTTCAGATCACCAAGCGTGCGGGTAAATGTATCCGAATAGTAGATCACTTTTTTTAGTACGGATAAAGCTTGTTGTGCCTTTAAAAACACATCGCAGAAAATAAGGAGAATAGTCCTAAGGAGTTAAACAACGGAGCCGAAGGGCGGCCCCGTTGAAAGGAAGCTTAAATTGCCCAGCCACCCGCATAAAACGCAACCAGAGCCACGGCGATCAACACGGTACCGATGTTCAGCCTGCGCCATTCACCAGAGAACACGCGGCCAATCACCAGCGAGCTGAAGCCCAGCATGATGCCAGTCACGATATTACAGGTCAGCACGATAAACACCGCACACAGCAAACCGGCCATGGCATCAACAAAGTCGTCGAAGTCCAGCTTGGTGACGTTGCTCAGCATCAGCAGGCCAACATACATCAGCGCCGGAGCGGTAGCATACACTGGCACCAGATAAGACAATGGCGACAGGAACAGGATCAGCAGGAACAACAACCCAACTACAGTAGCCGTCAGGCCGGTTTTGCCGCCCGCCGCCGTACCCGCAGCAGATTCGATATAAACCGCCGCTGGTGCTGCCCCAACCAGCCCGGAGAAGATGCTGCTCAGTGAGTCAGAGGTCAGCGCTTTGCCACCGTTAATAATCTGACCATCTTTATCCAACAGGTTAGCCTGCCCGGCAACCGCACGGATGGTACCCGTGGCATCGAACACCGCCGTCATCACCAATGCCAACACGCTTGGCAGCACGACCGGTTGTAAAGCCCCCATGATATCCAGGCTGAAGATCAGCGATTTACCGTCTGGCCCCGCCAGGCTAGGCATGGCGAACAGCCCTTGGTATTTCACCGCCGGGTCGAAAATCAGGCCGATAACCGAAATGGCAATAATGACCAGCAAGATCCCACCAGGCACGCGCAGTTTTTCCAGACCGAAGATCACCGCCAGCCCGATTAACGTCATCACCACCGGGAATGAAGTAAATGCCCCCAGCGCCACCGGCAAGCCATCCAGCGGGTTTTTCACCACCAGGCCGACACCGTTAGCCGCAATCAGCAGCAGGAACAGACCGATACCAATACCGGTACCATGCGCGACCCCCATCGGCAGGTTACGCAAGATCCAGGAGCGAATGCCGGTAATCGAGATGATGGTAAACAGGATCCCCATCAGGAATACCGCACCCAGCGCCACGGGAATGCTGATGTGCTGGCCCAGTACCAGACTGAAGGCGGTAAATGCGGTCAGTGAAATGGCGCAGCCAATCGCCATCGGCAGGTTGGCCCACAGCCCCATCAGCAACGAACCCAAACCGGCAACCAGGCAGGTGGCAACAAATACTGCAGTCGGTGGGAAACCGGCCTTACCCAGCATGCTGGGAACCACGATCACCGAGTAGACCATCGCCAGGAAGGTGGTTAACCCTGCCACCACTTCCTGACGCACGTTGGTACCCCGTGCTGTAAGTTTAAAATACGCATCAAGCCCGCCTTTGGGTGTTACGGCGTTATTTGCTTGAGAATTCGACATGTTGCTGTCCCCTGTTTTTCATTGCCAGCCTGGATGAAAAGGCTTGTTATCCCACTGATGCATGGTCATTACGAAACCGTTTCCGTCACGTTCGCTTCCTTACCCTTCAGGAACGCGGCAAAAAGACGCCGTGTAACAGGCAAACGTTTAACTCTCATCGCATGCAGCGGGTGATTTATGGTGGTCTTGCCCTCGAAAACCCCAAACGTTACTAGGCAGGGTTTTTAAGGCAAACGATTATCTAGCCTTCTATGCCGTCGGATCAACTAAAGATCGCGACATTTTATGCAAAAGTGCATTGGGGAGCGTCAGGGTTGCAACTGTGAGGTTTATCACATTACAGCTTGGGAAGAAGAATGCCCCGATGATCTGGGGCAGAAAAGATTATCACGCCTGCAGTGCATGCTCGTCCATGTACATCAGTTCCCAGATATGACCATCCAAATCCTGGAAGCCATGGCCATACATATTGCAGTGATCCTGTGGCTG
Source organism: Serratia sp. (in: enterobacteria) (assembly GCF_051654945.1). Lineage (GTDB taxonomy): Bacteria > Pseudomonadota > Gammaproteobacteria > Enterobacterales > Enterobacteriaceae > Chania. Next base: position 78,243 of record NZ_JBOFZA010000028.1, on the reverse strand, counting down.
ATTATAAGTGTTCCCCCCGGCGGCAATGGCTTTACGCACCAATGCATCCACGGCAGCACGGCTGGGTTGCGATAGGCAAATCAGTACCTCCGTCGCTTTGTTGGCATCGCTGACGGGGTTGGGGGTAAACAGTTGGAATTTCTCGTGGGTCAGCAACATCACGTAAATGCTGTCACTCACGACCATGCAGGCGGCGGTGTCATCGGTAAACTGCGGATTGAAGATAAACCCCAGTTGGCGAAAAAACTCGATAGAAGCGGGCAAATTGCCAACGGGCAGGTTAATAAAAATTTGCGTAGCCATGGGCTACCTCCTATGAAAGTGACCCTATCGAGTATAGTTCATGCCTCAACCCACTATGTTAAACGGCCCACCCTGTTCCAGCGCACGTTGATAGGCAGGGCGTGCATGAATACGTTGCAGATAGTCTTGCAGTTTCGGGCAACCTTCCAGCCCACCCCGGCCTGCCAGTGCTTCCACCGGGAAGCTCATCTGGATATCCGCCGCGCTGAATTCGTTGCCTACAAACCAGGTGCTTTTATTCAGGTGCTGCTCAAGATAGTCGCGATGCGTCGCTATCTGTTTATCCAGATATTCCCTCTGCACGCCTTTACCTATCGCCCCGGCAATCGGACGCATGACCCACGGGATCGGTGGATGCCCCAAACGACTGAACACCAGTTTCATCACCATTAACGGCATCAACGATCCTTCTGCATAGTGCAGCCAATAGCGATACTCCTGGCGAGCGTGGAAATCAGTAGGTGTAAATAACCCTTGTGCGTCATAGGCTTCTTGCAGGTACTCGATAATGGCTCCCGATTCTGCCAGCGTCAGATCGCCATCAACCACGATCGGTGATTTCCCTAATGGATGGATTTTTTTCAATTCGGGCGGAGCCAGCATGGTGGTCTTGTCGCGTTGATAGCGCACCACCTGATAGGGAACGCCCAATTCTTCCAGGAACCACAAGATGCGCTGTGAACGCGAGTTATTCAGATGATGCACGATAATCATGCTTTTTCTCCCTCGGCGGCCTGAAGCCGTTGCCATACCAACTCGCCAATCTGCACGCTGTTGCCTAACTGCAACGGTACGGTGCGTAATGTCAGCATATCGTCGGTGAAACTGTAGAAACGGATCTGCTGGCTACCCAGCCAGTTGGGAAACGAACACCCCTCGACCTGATGAATGACACAGTGTTTATCTTCATCAATCCGGTAGCGGCCAAAGTAGCAAAGCATGTTAACAAAGGCGGTGCGGATCTCCCGATCGCTGCCCTGCGCCAAATCCTCCGAGGCAAACCTTGGCCGCGTTGCGCTATAGAGCTGCGCCGCCATGGTGCCGTTGGTTTCGTAGTTGATCCGCCCCAACACTTGCTCACCCAAAGGATGATGTATCGCACCATCCTCCCCTTTAAATACGGAAGAAACCAGCGCCCAGCTGCCAATAAACGGATTCGTTGTCATCACACCCACTCCCTAACAGCCCTGGTTAAAAGGTAGTTGTGAATTCAACGATCGCCAACCCTACGCTTATTTCAGTTTATTTGAAGTAGATACTCAAAACTCTCCGATTTTCTAATCCGGAGCCGTGGCCTATCATTTAACACATCGAGAGACAACGGCCTCTCACCTAACAAAATCTCTGAGGAATCAACCATGAAAAGCATCAAAATTTTTGCTACCGCTGTACTGTTAACTTCCGCTTCTTTCGCCAGCATTGCCGCTGACCAGGTCACCAGCCAAGCAAGCGCCGACTCACAAAAAATCGGTGTGGTTTCAGTCAGCGGTGCCAGCAACCTGAGCGCCCTGGAAGCCGAACTGGCCAGCAAAGCCGCCGCATCCGGTGCCAACTCTTATCGCATCGTTTCAGCCGGTGGTCAGAACAAACTGTACGGCACGGCAGAAATCTTCAACTAATCGCCAGATTACGAGCCCCGCAAGGGGCTTTTCGCGTTTTGACCGGTAGTAAAACCAAACTGCTCTATAATTTACCAGCCAACCGGCACTTTCCAGACAGAGCCATGCTCTGGCAATCCCTAGTCCGTTATTTCCCGACACTGCTTTTTCTACTCATAACCTTCACGACTTTTGGAGATATATCATGTCGATAACTCAGCTTCTGTCAGGTCGAGTGGCTTTTGTCCAAGGTGGTTCACGCGGTATCGGTGCTGCCATCGTTAAACGTCTGGCACGTGAAGGCGCCATCGTCGCTTTTACCTATGTTTCCTCCCCCGATAGAGCCGATGAAGTGGTCGAGGCCATTACCGCGGCGGGAGGTCAAGCTATCGCCATTCAGGCAGACAGCGCCGACGCAGAGGCTTTGCAACAGGCGGTACGTCAGACGGTAAACAGCTTTGGCAAGCTGGACATTCTGGTGAATAACGCGGGCGTGCTGGCAATGGGTCAGTTGGAGGAGTTGTCATTGGCGGATCTGGATCGCACGCTGGCCATTAACGTGCGCAGCGTATTCATTGCCAGCCAGGAGGCCGCACGCCACATGAACGACAACGGCCGCATTATCAACATCGGCAGCACCAACGCTGAACGCATGCCGTTTGCCGGCGGGGCGATCTACGCCATGAGCAAGTCGGCGCTGGTCGGCTTAACCAAAGGCATGGCTCGCGATCTGGGCTCACGTGGCATTACTGTCAATAACGTTCAGCCTGGCCCGGTGGATACCGATATGAACCCGGCAGATGGCGACTTTGCCGAACTGATGAAGACCATGCTGCCCATTGGCCGCTATGGCAAGGATGAAGAGATTGCCAGCTTTGTGGCTTATCTGGCGGGGCCAGAAGCGGGATATATCACCGGTGCCAGCCTGACGATTGACGGCGGCTTCTCGGCGTAAACAAACGTTGTACAACATCGATACGTGATCACGGCGTATCGATGTTTTAAATCGCCACGACTCAATCAACTAAATCGCAGCCAGTGCACTTTGCATGGCACTTTTGAAACTCTGATAACTTGGCATTTGCGCTGCGACAGCAACCGAATCAAAACCGTTATCTTGCAACCAATTAAGCTGCTCTTGTGTTGACGATTGCCCATGCATTGCATCAGTTAACCGTGCTTTCGCCGAATTTGGGGCATCATCATTACCGGATAAGCTTTCTAACGCTGCGCAATGTTGATAGTTGTTTTTGATAGCGCAAAGCATCCAGGATTCAGACTTCGGTTTGGGTATCATTGGGACTCCACGCACACCCAGCTCTGAACGATCAAAACCGGATTTCATCGAGTCCCATTTAGACTGCCAGAGGCCCCGCGCAGCAGAACGAGAACCATCACAATCACGAAACATAACGGCAATAGCACGATCCTGGCATCGCTCCTCAATCCTTAATGCTTCTTCCCCTAGCATCCAGGCATTGATGGAAAAATACCCCATCTCCTGCTCCTTTTTTTTGCCTACTAACGATACTTGGCGGCGCTGATTTTTACGCTGAACCTCCAACTCCTTTAGCCGGACTTCACTAATGTACACATAACTTTGAGGAGCAGAATCTAACACCGAGTAATGATAAACGGACTCGATTTCCTTATCTATTAGCATAGCCATTGGTCCGAAAACAAATTCAGGTATCTGACAGATACCTTGCATATTGCTGCATTGCCCCAAATCGGACGCTCCCTCGCCACTTAAAACAACTATCATCAGGCCCCCATAGATTTAGCTATTTTCCCACTGTTAGATTTTTCTACTGCTTTCTGTATATCCAAAGAAACACACTCATCACTTAGCTCTTGCAGATTAGTATCGACAAAAGCTTCCCCGGGCCCCATGTAACTGAGCTTGTCGTTAATACGGGGGATATCAAAGAATCGACGAACCTGAGAGTGCCCTTCAGGAGATTTATAAACGAATTGAACCGCCTTACGAGCGATATCATCCTCAAGATAATTCAAAATCATTGGGCTATGCGTTGTGACAATGACCTGCATTGGGCTTTGCACCAATGTGTCGACCAGCTTCTCAATAATTTCGGGATTAATGCCGTTCTCAACTTCATCCAATAACAATAGGCTGGAACTTTGTGATGCAGCTTGCGCCAAAATAGCCAGGATGCGCAGCAGACCATCATTAAGCTGGCTGGCCTCCGTTTCAAAAGTTGTTTCCTTTCCGGGAAATAGTCCATCTGTCATATTATAAGATTCGGATACAGCAAGGCGCTTCCATCCTCCTTTTACCGTGGCTACTCGAAAATTTTGCAGCCGCGGGTAAAATTTTTGCAACAGGCTTAACAGCCGTTCTTTTTCTGCCGCGTTTAATTGGCCAAGAAAACCGGAAAGCTTTTCACCCCCCGCACCAATATCTTTATCTTGGGTGCGGGAACGCTTGCGCAGCAAATGCGGTGACAGTAGTTCCAAAGAGCGAATATTTCTGATCGCATCCCGAAACTCACGCACGGATGCAGGTAACACACTGTCTTTGAGTTGGGATAGCACAGAACCCTGGTACTCGAAAGGAATAGGAAACTGTTGGTCTGGCAATTTACATTTGCCGTCTATAACTTCCAGAACCGTTTCCTGACTATCTTTATCTCCCAACAAAATAAACTCACGAGTCAACCGCATCGAGGTTCGATTAAAATTCCCTCCCCAAATTAACCCACTGCCATCTTGAAGACGATAATGCACCGCCAGAGAGATCCCTTGATGGGCTGCGCGTAGACCGCCAGTTCGAGAGTAGAGATCTTTGCTTGTCCAGCCACGGGAATCAAGCCAGCTATACAAGAAACCGTGCATCTGTTGGGAAATGAAATCCAAAGCTTGTAGTAACGTGCTTTTACCCGCACCATTCATACCCACAAAGCAGTTGAACTGGCCGAGTTCAATCTTCACATCAACTAGTGACTTAAAATTTTTTATCGTTATTTTTTCAATCACCCCAACCTCCGTAGTGCCTGACAACATATAACCAACAAAATACCCGACTCACTGCCCCTTGGCCTCAAAAAAACAAAACCCAGTCAAAGGATTGGCTGGGTTTCATCTTAGCAAACAGCTTTAAGCAGCCAGATATCAGAACGGAATATCGTCGTCAAAGTCCATTGGCGGTTCATTGCTGGTTGCTGGTGCGCTGTTTTGCGCTGGGCGAGCCTGCTGCTGCTGGCCACCGCTGAACTGGTTGCCGCCCTGTGGCTGCTGAGGTTGACCCCAACCGCCCTGCTGGCCACCCGCTGGAGCGCCGCCGCCTGCTGGTGCACCACCGCCCTGGCGGCCACCCAACATCTGCATGGTGCCACCCACGTTGACCACGATTTCGGTGGTGTATTTTTCTACGCCAGCCTGATCGGTCCATTTACGGGTCTGCAATGCGCCCTCAATGTAAACCTGGGAACCTTTACGCAGGTATTCACCCGCCACTTCTGCCAGCTTGCCGAACAGCACCACGCGGTGCCATTCCGTTTTTTCTTTCTGCTCGCCAGTAGCCTTGTCACGCCAGCTTTCGGAGGTCGCCAGGGTAATGTTGGCAACTGCGCCGCCATTAGGCATGTAACGGACCTCTGGGTCTTGGCCCAGGTTCCCGACCAAAATTACTTTGTTTACGCCTCTGCTGGCCATGTTCGATCTCCCGATGAGTCATTAAAGTGGATTCAGACCACATTTTGGATAGTCTAAACCACAAATTGTAGCATGCCACCTGCTTAGATTATACCTGCGAAGTGCCTTCCAAAAATGTCTCGGCAATCGACCTTGTTGCATTCGTATACTGGATATTCATTCAGGTTTTTTTGTGCCATAATTATGCGTTTCGTACTGGCCGAGCCGTTTTTTTGCGCAATAGATCACATAATCGCCCACAAAAGAACGCAGACAGGCGCGGTGTATCATCAAGACGGGAAGTGTAAATGGACAATATCGAAGTTCGTGGTGCTCGAACCCACAATCTGAAAAACATCAACCTGATTATCCCGCGCGACAAGCTGATCGTCGTCACCGGCCTGTCGGGTTCAGGCAAGTCCTCACTGGCTTTTGATACACTGTATGCCGAAGGGCAGCGGCGCTACGTCGAGTCGCTCTCTGCCTACGCTCGCCAGTTTCTTTCACTGATGGAAAAACCGGACGTCGACCATATCGAAGGTCTGTCACCGGCAATCTCCATCGAGCAGAAATCGACTTCGCATAACCCGCGCTCTACGGTCGGGACCATCACCGAGATCCACGATTACCTGCGTCTGCTGTTTGCCCGCGTCGGCGAACCGCGCTGCCCGGATCACCACGTTCCATTGGCGGCACAAACCGTCAGCCAGATGGTGGATAACGTGCTCAACCAGCCGGAAGGCAAGCGCCTGATGCTGCTGGCACCGGTGGTCAAAGATCGTAAAGGTGAACACACCAAGACGTTGGAAAACCTGGCAACCCAGGGCTATATCCGCGCACGCATCGACGGTGAAGTGTGCGATCTGTCCGATCCACCAAAACTGGAACTACAAAAGAAGCACACCATTGAAGTGGTGGTGGATCGTTTCAAAGTGCGTGACGATCTGGCACAACGCCTGGCCGAGTCGTTTGAAACCGCATTGGAACTGTCCGGCGGTACCGCCGTCGTCGCCGATATGGACGACGAAAAAGCCGATGAGCTGCTGTTCTCCGCCAACTTTGCCTGCCCGATCTGTGGCTACAGCATGCGCGAACTGGAGCCTCGCCTGTTCTCGTTCAACAACCCGGCCGGTGCTTGCCCAACCTGTGATGGCTTGGGCGTGCAGCAGTTCTTCGACCCTGAGCGTGTCGTGCAAAATCCGGAGCTTTCCCTGGCCGGTGGCGCTATCCGTGGTTGGGATCGCCGCAACTTCTATTATTTCCAGATGCTGCGCTCGCTGGCGGAACACTATGGCTTTGATGTGGAAGCGCCATTCAGCAGCCTGGACGCCAACGTGCAGAAGGCAGTGCTGAGCGGTTCGGGCAAAGAGTCGATCGAATTCAAATACATCAATGACCGCGGTGACACCACCGTGCGCCGCCATCCGTTTGAAGGCGTGCTGCATAATATGGAGCGCCGCTACAAAGAAACCGAATCCAGTGCGGTACGCGAAGAGCTGGCCAAATTTATCAGCAACCGCCCTTGCGCATCATGCAAAGGAACCCGCCTGCGTGAAGAAGCCCGTAACGTATTCGTGGAAGATACGACGCTGCCGGAAATCTCCGAGCTGAGCATCGGCCATGCCATGACCTTCTTCCAGAATATGAAGCTGAGCGGTCAACGTGCCCAAATCGCCGAGAAAGTGTTGAAAGAGATTGGCGATCGGCTGAAATTTCTGGTTAACGTCGGGCTGAACTATCTCTCCCTGTCACGCTCTGCGGAAACGCTGTCCGGTGGTGAAGCCCAGCGTATCCGCCTGGCCAGCCAGATCGGTGCCGGGCTGGTCGGCGTGATGTACGTGCTGGATGAGCCTTCCATTGGCCTGCACCAGCGCGATAACGAACGCCTGCTGGAAACCCTGATCCATCTGCGTAACCTGGGTAATACGGTGATCGTGGTAGAACACGACGAAGACGCGATCCGCGCGGCTGACCACGTGATCGATATCGGCCCGGGTGCTGGTGTCCACGGCGGTCAGGTAGTAGCGGAAGGAACCGTTGAAGACATCATGGCACAGCCAGATTCTCTGACCGGCCAGTTCCTTAGCGGTAAGCGTTCTATCGCCCTTCCGGCCGAACGCGTGCCTGCGGATCCCACCAAGGTGCTGAAACTCAGCGGCGCGCGCGGCAACAACCTGAAAGACGTGACGCTCACGCTGCCCGTTGGGCTGTTTACCTGCGTGACCGGGGTTTCCGGCTCCGGTAAATCAACGCTAATCAACGATACGCTGTTCCCGATCGCCCAACGCCAGCTCAACGGTGCGACCATTGCCGAACCGGCCCCTTACCGTGAAGTCACCGGCATGGAGCATTTCGACAAGGTGATCGATATCGATCAAAGCCCGATTGGCCGTACACCACGTTCAAACCCGGCCACCTATACCGGGATCTTCACCCCGGTGCGTGAACTGTTTGCCGGGGTGCCTGAATCCCGTACCCGTGGCTATACGCCGGGCCGCTTCAGCTTTAACGTGAAGGGTGGCCGCTGCGAGGCCTGCCAAGGCGACGGCGTGATCAAGGTAGAGATGCACTTCCTGCCGGATATCTACGTACCTTGCGATCAGTGCAGAGGCAAACGCTATAACCGCGAAACGCTGGAAGTGAAGTACAAGGGCAAAAGCATCCACGAAGTGCTGGAAATGACCATTGAAGAAGCCCGTGATTTCTTCGATGCCGTACCAGCCTTGGCACGCAAGCTGCAAACGCTGATGGAGGTAGGGCTTTCCTATATCCGTCTGGGGCAGTCGGCAACCACCCTTTCCGGCGGTGAAGCACAACGTGTGAAACTGGCGCGTGAGCTCTCGAAACGCGGTACCGGCCAAACGCTGTATATCCTTGATGAGCCAACCACCGGCCTGCACTTCGCCGATATCCAACAGTTGCTGGCAGTGCTGCATCAGTTACGCGATCAGGGCAACACCATCGTGGTGATTGAACACAACCTGGATGTCATCAAGACGGCGGACTGGATCGTCGATCTGGGGCCGGAAGGCGGCAGCGGCGGCGGTGAGATCCTGGTATCTGGCACGCCAGAGACCGTGGCGAACTGCAAAGAGTCCCATACCGCGCGGTTCCTCAAGCCAATGCTGGCCAGATAATCCCCAATTCAGCGGGCCGGTTCACGGCCCGTTTTATAGCTGTTTAATGATCCGTGCCGGGTTGCCTCCCACGACGCAATTTGCCGGTACGTCCTTTGTCACTACCGCACCTGAGGCTACCACCACGTTGTCGCCTAGCGTCACGCCTGGGTTGATCACTGCTCGGCCACCAATCCAGACGTTATCACCTATCCTGATCGGTTTGCCGAATTCGGCACCACCGAGACGGGTCTGCGCATCGAGCGGATGTGTTGCCGTATACAGATGAACCCCCGGTGCCAGCAGGCAGTTGTCACCGATATGGACTTCACAAACGTCCAGGATCACGCAATCAAAGTTGGCGTAAAAATTCTTGCCAAGGTAGATGTTATAACCGTAGTCACAGCGGAAGTTAGGTTCAATGGTGCCGCCCTGATATTGCCCCAACAGTTCCCCTAACCACTGCTTACGCAAGGCTCCTTCATCCGGGGAGGAATGGTTGTAACGATGAACCAGCTGGCGGGCTCGTTGGCGTTCGCTTCGCAACAGCTCATCACCTGCGTCGTACAACTCACCCGCGATCATTTTGCGTTTCTCTTCACTTATGCCCATCCTCGCGCCCTTTTAGTGACTCTATGTATTATCAGCCTAGTGCCTGTGGCGCTAAAACAAAACGGGAACGTTCCCAATCAGCGATAGACATCACAAATTTGTAGACAAGGTTCAATACAGCTCTGGGAGGTTTATGCTTGTAGCGTCTGGCGCACCTGTTCAGGTAGCCCAGCCAACACCAATTGGTACGAGCTGTCGATCAGGTGATAAAACTGCGAATTGGGCAGGTTGCCATCGAGGAATACCGCGTTCCAGTGGGCTTTGTTCAGATGTTCGCAGGGTACGATTTCCGGGTGCTGCTCACGCAGGCTTTCCGCCAGCTCCGGGCTGCTTTTGATCGCCAATGCCGGGCGTCCTTGTACTTCACACACCATAGCGAACATGACATCACCCACCTTGATCTGGCTAGCCTGCCATTGGTTTTGATCGCTTTGGTGTGCGCCAGGTTTCGCCATGCAGTATTCCAGCAGTGCTGAGTTATTCATTGGTCTTTTCCCGATCAGGCACAATGCGGCGCGAACCACTGTGAATATGCTGTCGTCAGCCAGATGCCTCGCCGGTTAGCTTGAAAACCGCGCCCACTATCTGTAAGCAAGGCTTGATGGCGCATACGAAAAGTCTGAGCGCCCTCAGTCAGTATATTCTTTATCCCGTTGGCAGCAACCGCCAGCACGCAGAAACAACAAGGGGCAATATTGCTATCGCCCCTTGATCGCTGCATTCAGGCAATTACTGCACCGCTGCGAACGCCTCGGCGACCTGATGGACGTTATTGTGGTTCAATCCAGCCACACACATACGACCGCTGTGGATCAGATAGACACCAAACTCTTCACGCAGCCGGTCAACCTGAGCCGCGCTGAAACCGGTGTAGCTGAACATGCCGCGCTGCTCCAGCAGATAATCGAAATTACGTTGCGGCAGTGCGCCTTTGAGCGTTTCGACCAACGCTTTACGCATCTCCAGAATACGGGTGCGCATAGATTCCACTTCGGCCAACCATTGCGCCTTTAACTGCGCATCGTTCAGCACTTTTGCCACCACCTGCGCACCGAAGTTCGGTGGGCTGGAATAGTTACGGCGTACGGTGGCTTTCAACTGACCTAACACACGCTCGGCGGCTTCACTGCTTTCACACACCACCGAGAGCCCACCCACGCGCTCGCCGTACAGCGAGAAGATTTTCGAGAATGAGTTGCTCACCAGGCACGGTAAACCGGCAGCCGCGATGGCGCGAATGGCGTAAGCATCCTGCTCCATTCCGCCGCCAAAGCCTTGATAGGCGATATCGAGGAACGGGATCAGTTCGCGTTCAGCAATCACTTTCACCACTTGGTCCCACTGGGCATTGGTGAGATCGGAACCGGTCGGGTTGTGGCAACAAGGATGCAGCAGCGCAATGCTCTTGGCCGGCAACTGTTGCAGCGTGCTCAACATGGCATCAAATTTCACCCCCAGCTTTTCACCGTCGAAGTAGGGATAGGTATTCACTTTGAAGCCCGCGCCGCCGAAGATAGCCACGTGGTTTTCCCAGGTAGGATCGCTGACCCAAACCTGCGAATCCGGGAAATAGCTTTTCAGAAAGTCGGCACCCACTTTCAACGCGCCGGAGCCGCCGACGGTTTGAATGGTGGCGATGCGCCCCTGTTGCAGCATAGGGTGTTCAGCACCAAACAACAGTTGCTGGATCGCGCTACGGTAAGGTTGTAGACCTTCCATCGGCAGGTACACCGAAGCCCCCTGCTCAACGCTGTTAAGCTGGGCTTCAGCAGCAGCAACGGCCTTCATCTGTGGGATGATGCCTTGCTCGTTGTAGTAAAGGCCGATACTCAGGTTCACCTTGTGCGCACGGGGATCTTTTTTGAATTTTTCCATCAGCGACAGGATCGGGTCACCTGCATAGGCTTCAACATTCTGGAACACGGGTTGATTCTCCTGATTTGGGTTGTTCGGGCACTGCCACTAATATAGCCACAAATCGCTGTTGGGTTTCACCTTTATCGCGTCACCGGCAGCAAACCGTTTTCTTTGATCCGTTCAAGTACCACCGCCGTTTTGATATGCCCCACGCTTTTATGGCGCGACAGCGTCTGGCTGATGAAGTCACTTAACGCGGGCAGGTCTGCTACCGCCACTTTCAGCAGGTAGTCAGCATCGCCAGTGGTTTTGTAGGCATCAACAATGGCATCTACCTCCGCCAGCATCTGATGGAAGCTGTCGATCTGCTCTTGGGTATGGGTCAGCAGGCTCACCTCGATCAAACCCACCAGCCCCAATCCTACCGCCTCCGGTGCCAGCCGGGCATGATACCCTTTGATCAAATGGGCCTGCTCCAGGCTGATACGACGGCGCGAGCATTGCGAGGCCGAAAGCCCGACCAGTTCGCTCAGTTCCTGATTGGTCAGACGACCGTTGGCCTGTAACAGCGTCAGGATTTTCATATCAAAATCGTCAATGTTGTACATAGCCACCTGTAAAGTGTGTTAATAAATGTTGACGTTACAGACTAGCAGCTTTTTTAGCCTTGCAACCATCCGGGCTTACGGGTTGTGAGAGACGCAGCAGCAAAGCCAGCTTCTCCACTCAGAAATGGCATAAAAAACGGCTAAATCATGCAAACCAACAACAATTAGCGGCAAAGCCGCGCATAAAACCACAAAAGTATTTGCCGACATAAAAAGGAAATTTGATGAAAAAACTACTTCCTCTCGCCTTGCTGGTTGCCGCCGGGAGCGCCAGCGCGCAATCTAATCTGGACAAGGTATTGCAGCAAAAAACGCTGACGGTCTGCACTACCGGTGATTACAAGCCTTATACCTTCCTGAAAGAGGATGGCAGCTATGAAGGCATCGATATCGCCATGGCCGAGTCACTGGCCAGCAGTCTGGGGGCCAAGGTTAAATGGGTAAAAACCAGCTGGAAAACCCTGATGCCTGACTTTGTGGCCGGGAAATGTGATATCGCCATGGGCGGGATTTCAGTGACGCTGGAGCGCCAAAGGCAGGTATTTTTTGCCGAGCGGCTCGATACCGACGGCAAGATCCCGCTGGTGCGTTGTACCGACGTGAAAAAATACCGCACCGTCGAGCAGATCAATAAACCTGCGGTGCGGCTGATCGAGCCTGCCGGTGGCACCAATGAAGCCTTTGTCCGCGCTCATCTCCCCAAGACCAATCTGACGCTGTCCCACGACAATATGGGCATTTTCCAACAGTTGGTAGACCGCAAGGCCGACGTGATGATCACCGACGCTTCCGAAGCGCTGTACCAGCAGAAGCGTTATCCCAAGCTGTGCGCCGTGAACCCGGACAAGCCGCTGCAATACGGCGAAAAGGCTTATATGCTGCCGCGCGATGATATGAGTTGGAAGCTGTATGTCGATCAGTGGCTGCACTTGAGCAAGGCCAGCGGGGAGTATCAGAAGATTATCGGCCAGTGGCTGGCGGTGAAGAAGTAAGCCTGCCCTCACCCTAACCCCACAGGAGAGGGGACCGATCGAGTTCGCTTTCAGCTAGAAACTTACCTAACCATAGCATCAAATCAACTTCATTTTACGTAGGGCAACGGATCGATCATTGTACCTAACTACAACACCGTTCCAGCTCCCTCTCCCTGTGGCAGAGGGTTGGGGTGAGGGGGAAATTACTCGCCGATATATTCCATCGCTACCCGCTGGGTCAGCTTGGTGATCAACTCATAGGCACTGATACCGCTGAAGGCCGCTACACGCTCAACTGGCAGCGCTTTGCCCCACAGCACCACTTCATCACCCACTTTATCCGTAGCATCCGGCCCCAGATCGACGGAAATCATATCCATGGAAACGCGGCCAGCAATCGGTACCTCACGGCCGTTCAGCCACACCGGCGTGCCAGAAGGTGCACTGCGTGGATAGCCGTCGCCATAGCCCATTGCCACTACGCCCAGACGAGTATCTCGCTCACTCACCCACAGCCCACCGTAACCTACCGGTTCCCCGGCTCGATGCTCACGCACCGCAATCAGGCTGGATTTAAGCGTCATGGCAGGCTGTAGCCCAAAGTGATCGGCGTAAGGCGTTTCCAGCGGGGAAACCCCATACAGGATAATCCCCGGGCGTACCCAGTCATGATGAGCCTGCGGCCAGAGCAAAATCCCACCGGAAGCCGCGATCGACTTCAAGCCCGGCTTGGCGTTGGCGAAATGCTCAAAGCAGCTGATTTGCTTTTCGGTCGCATCCACCAGCGGTTCGTCGGCACGGCTGAAGTGGCTCATGATATTGACCGGTTGCACCACGTTGCGACAGGCGCTCAAACGCTGGTAAAACGCCTCCGCCTGTTCAGGGCGCACGCCCAGACGGTGCATACCGCTATCCAGCTTCATCCATACCGAGATCGGGCGCGCCAGTTCAATCTGCTCCAGTGCCTCGAGCTGTTCCATGCTGTGCACGGCGGTTTCGATATTATTCGCCACCAGCGCGGGCAGATCTTCGGCACAGAAAAAACCTTCCAGCAGCAGGATCGGTTTGACGATGCCACCGGCACGCAGCATGAGAGCTTCGCCGATACGCGCCACGCCGTAACAATCGGCATCTTGCAAGGTGTGAGCCGTCTCCAACAGGCCATGTCCATAGGCGTTGGCTTTCACCACGGCAATCAGGCGGCTTTGCGGTGCCAGGCGGCGCACCTGTTGCAGGTTATGGCGCAGGGCACGGCGATCGATTACAGCAGTTGCCGCTTTCATTTCAATTCCTTAGCTGATTATTCATCATCATACTGTGGCCCCGCGTAGTTATCGAAGCGCGACCACTGGCCGTTAAAGGTCAGGCGTACGGTACCGATCGGGCCGTTACGCTGCTTACCCAGAATAATTTCGGCAATCCCTTTCAGATCGCTGTTCTCGTGATAAACCTCATCACGGTAGATGAACATAATCAGGTCGGCATCCTGTTCAATCGAGCCGGATTCACGCAGGTCGGAGTTAACCGGGCGTTTATCGGCGCGCTGCTCCAGGCTGCGGTTCAACTGCGACAGCGCTACCACCGGCACCTGCAGCTCTTTCGCCAGGGCTTTGAGCGAGCGGGAGATTTCAGCAATTTCCAACGTTCGGTTGTCGGAAAGCGACGGCACGCGCATCAACTGCAGGTAGTCGATCATGATCAGGCTGATCCCGTCATGTTCACGGAAAATACGCCGCGCGCGGGAGCGCACTTCGGTTGGCGTCAGGCCAGAGGAGTCGTCAATATACATATTGCGCTTCTCCAGCAGGATCCCCATGGTGCTTGAGATCCGCGCCCAATCTTCGTCGTCCAGTTGGCCGGTACGGATACGGGTCTGATCCACGCGCGACAGCGAGGCCAGCATACGCATCATGATCTGGTTACAGGGCATCTCCAGGCTGAAGATCAGCACTGGTTTGTCCTGCGTCATCGCGGCGTGTTCGCACAGGTTCATCGCGAAGGTGGTTTTACCCATGGCTGGACGGGCAGCGACGATGATCAGGTCAGACTTTTGCAGACCGGCGGTTTTTTTATTGAGATCGTGATAGCCAGTGTCTACGCCAGTGACACCATCGTGCGGCTGCTGATAGAGCTGCTCAATACGGGCGACGGTGTCTTCCAGAATACGTTCGATGCCTTTAGGGCCTTCATCCTTACTGGCACGGTTTTCCGCAATTTGGAATACGCGGGATTCGGCCAGATCGAGCAGATCTTCGCTGCTGCGCCCTTGTGGATCGTAACCCGCATCGGCGATTTCGTTGGCAACGGAGATCATTTCACGGACTACCGCACGTTCACGGACGATATCGGCATAAGCACCGATGTTGGCCGCGCTTGGCGTGTTTTTCGATAATTCGGCCAGATAGGCAAAACCGCCCACCGTTTCCAGATCGCCCCGTTGCTCCAACGATTCGGACAGGGTGATCAGGTCAATTGGCCGGCTCATCTCCAGCAGACGCTGCATCTCGGTAAAGATCAGGCGGTGTGGGCGGCTGAAGAAGTCGTTGGCGACCACGCGTTCCGCCACGTTATCCCAGCGTTCGTTATCCAGCATCAAACCGCCCAACACGGACTGCTCCGCCTCCAACGAATGTGGCGGCATCTTCAGCCCTTCCATCTGGCGGTCTCTAGGTTCGTACGTGTTTGTCTTGTTGGTTGGTTTTTTGCCTGCCATGAAGCCTATTCTTTATTCAGTTGCGAATGGAGGAGCATGACGCGAGAGTATACGTGATTTCCCGCGACAATCCTGTGCAAAAATATTAATCGCTGCGCGACAGGCTGGATAGTCGAGGCTGAAAAGCGTAGGGTAAAAATAGCCATTTAAACGAGGTAGCAACATGTCAAAACGCATCCAGTTCTCCGCCATCGGCGGCCCGGAAGTGCTGCAGTATGTTGATTTTATTCCTGTCGATCCCGCAGCGGGCGAAGTTCAGGTCGAGAACAAAGCGATCGGTATCAACTATATCGATACCTATATCCGTAGCGGCCTGTACCCACCGGCAAACTTCCCAAGTGGGTTGGGCACCGAAGCCGCTGGCGTGGTCATCAAGGTCGGGGCTGGCGTCAGCGCGGTCAAACCGGGCGATCGCGTGGTGTATGCCCAGTCCGCTCTGGGTGCCTACAGCGAGATCCACAACGTCCCGTTGGAAAAGCTGGCGATCCTGCCGGATAACCTCAGTTTCGAACAGGGTGCCGCCTCGTTCCTCAAAGGCTTGACCGTGCATTATCTGCTGCGTCAGACCTATGAGGTCAAACCGGGTGAAGTGTTCCTGTTCCATGCCGCAGCCGGGGGCGTTGGATTGATCGCCTGCCAGTGGGCCAAAGCGTTGGGGGCCAGGTTGATCGGCAGCGTAGGCTCTGATGAGAAGGCCGAACTGGCGCAGCGCGCCGGAGCCTGGGCCACTATCAATTATCACAAAGAAAACATCGCCCAGCGCGTCGCCGAACTGACCAACGGCGAGAAGGTCAACGTGGTCTACGACTCCGTGGGGCAAAGTACCTGGCAAGACTCATTGAACAGCCTGAAACATCGTGGGCTGATGGTGAGCTTTGGCAATGCCTCCGGTCCGGTGACCGGCGTCGATCTGTCGTTGCTCAATCAGAAAGGCTCTCTGTACGTTACCCGCCCTTCGCTCAATGGTTACATCACCAACCGCCAGGAATTGCAGTTTGCCAGCAATGAGCTGTTTTCACTGATTGGCAGCGGTGCGATCAAAGTTGACGTAAAAGAGGAGCAAAAGTTTGCACTGGCCGATGCCCAGAAGGCACATCAAATACTGGAAAGCCGCCAGACCAGTGGTTCCAGTCTGTTAATCCCAGGCCTGTAGCAACAAAAGAAAAGGGCCCCGTAAGGAGCCCTTTCTTGTTTACTGCATTTTGTAGGGGTAGAGCAGAGTCCGCCAGAGATGGGGGTTGCTTTATGCAACACTCTTGTCAGCTCTTGCGGTGATGAAAATGGTTAGCATCACTGCTGCGGATGCCATCCTAGCAGCCCCCATAAGTAAAAAATATGTTTAATGTGCCGCATTCGCATTTAAAACATCAAGCTGTGATCCCTGCCACACTAGCAAGCAATCTGCATAGCCTATTTCAGCGTGACTGACTGATATCTAGGCAAAAAATCTTAATAGCGGCGTATCTGTGGTTTCTGCATCGAGCGGTAGATCCACACGCCAACCACCGCCAGGATCAGCCACGGCAGCAGTTTGAACACCATGGCAAACAGCCCACCCAACAGCATAAAGGCCGCAGCCACGAATAACGCAGCCATCACGCCCAGCAGTGAAATCCCGGTTACCAGCAGCATGGCGACAAAGCCGATCAGGAAGAAGAGTTCTAACATGGGTTGCTCCTTGGCAAACAATAGGTCTGTATTGTTTATTACAAGAAACGTGCCAATTTAGAAGATGTGTTAACTCATTGAAATAATGCAAAAATGGCATCACAGCTGGTGATGCCATTGGTCAAAAAAACCAACTTTTAGTCAATTTTTTACAGATTACGCCATTTCGGTGCGTGGTGAACGTACCAAAGCCAACGCCTGTTCGACGGTGCGCACATCGGCTCCTGGCTTATGGGCATTTTCACTCAGATGACGACGCCACTGCCGCGCCCCAGGAATACCCTGGAACAGGCCAAGAATATGGCGGGTGATGTGGCCCAGATAGGTGCCGTTCGCCAATTCACGCTCAATGTAAGGATACAGCGATTCGATAATCGCTACGCTGTCCATCACCTCGCTCTGACGGCCGAAAATCTCGCTGTCCACCCGCGCCAGAATACCCGGGTTTTGGTACGCCTCGCGCCCCATCATCACGCCGTCGAGATGTTGCAGGTGCTGTTTGGCTTCTTCCAGCGTTTTCACTCCGCCGTTGATCGCGATAGTCAACGCTGGAAAATCACGTTTCAGCTGATAAACGCGCGGATAGTCCAACGGCGGGACTTCACGGTTTTCTTTCGGACTCAGGCCGGAAAGCCAGGCTTTACGGGCGTGAATGGTGAACATATCGCATTCCCCGCGCCCAGCGACGGTAGAAATAAAATCGCACAGGAATTCATAGCTGTCCTGGTCATCGATGCCAATACGGGTTTTGACCGTCACCGGGATCGACACCGCGTCGCGCATTGCCTTGATACAGTCGGCCACCAACGTCGCCTGCCCCATCAGGCAAGCCCCAAACATACCGTTCTGCACCCGATCGGACGGGCAACCTACGTTGAGGTTGATCTCGTCATAGCCACGCTGCTCCGCCAGTTTGGCGCAGTGCGCCAATGCAGCGGGATCGCTGCCACCTAACTGCAACGCCACAGGATGTTCTTCCTCGCTGTAAGCCAGGTAGTCGCCTTTACCGTGGATAATCGCACCGGTGGTGACCATTTCGGTGTACAGCAGCGTCTCCTTGCTCAGCAGACGGTGGAAGTAACGGCAATGGCGATCGGTCCAGTCCAGCATAGGGGCAATGGAGAAGCGATTGGCGGCATACTTGCCTGGCTGGTGTGCTGATTTAGCAGGAGTGGCTTTTTCGTGGTCCTGGTTCATGTTCGCTCGTTCTGTGTATTTTTTCGTTCTCCGTCCATCTGCCAACTGGTTAGAAAGCCAGATCGTTGGGGGTAGGAGAGGCATAGCATACTATATCATAGAGCAATGGACGAAGTCCGACGGCCGGCCGGGGGGATAAAACCGCTACTAAAAATGAGCTTTAGGTTATCTACACCATGAAAAAAAACGGTAGCTTAAACATTATCCTATTTTTATTCCGTCGCTTGTTTTACCGCTTGGGTTTAAAGATAATCCTATCACCATCATTGGGATGGACTATAAATAGCAGGATGCTTTATGAAAAAGTTTGTATTTATCTTCAGTATGTTAGCCATGTCATCTTCCGCTTTTGCCGGTGAATTAACCGATACCTGTAAAAAATATGTTGGCGAAGTTGACGATTTAATTGTTGAAGCCTCTAAAAATGAAGCCGCCAAACCTCAGATGGATGCGTTAAAAGCCCAGATGGATCAAGCCAAACAGCAGATGGCTGCCATGCCAGCTGAACAGCAAGATCCCGCTTGTCAGCAAGGGATTGAGATGATGGGCAAGATGAAAGCCTCGATGGGTTTGAAATAAATAGCTGTCAAATAAGTCTACGCCAGTAGTCCTTACGGGTCTCATCCAGGCCCGTATTCGAAAAGTGTTTAGCCAGCCCTACCCAAAACGGCAAATCGTGACCAGCCTCTCATTCTTATCAGCATAGCTCCAGAAAATCGCCCGTTGTGCCACGTTATCCGGGGAAATTGGGGCAACTCTCGGCGATTGCGCTGAAACATGATAAAATCGGCTTCTTTGCGTAGCCGGATGATTGCCATGAACTCAACCAACCAGGAAAAGCTGCTCGCGCAGGCTGAACAACTCTGTCAGCAACGCAACGTGCGACTGACCCCGCAACGGCTGGAAGTGTTACGCCTGATGGCTGAGCAACCCGGAGCCATCAGCGCATACGATTTACTGGATTTACTGCGTGTCGCGGAACCGCAGGCTAAACCGCCCACGGTCTATCGTGCACTGGATTTCTTGCTCGAACAGGGGTTTATCCATCGTGTCGAATCGGCCAACAGCTATGTGCTGTGCCATCACTTCGAACAACCGATGCATACCTCAGCCCTGTTTATCTGCGATCGTTGTGGCCAGGTCACTGAACGCACCACCGAAGGGGTGGAAGAAACCTTGCAGAAACTGGCCCAGGAATCAGGATTTGTCCTGCGTCACAGCGTAGTTGAAGCCCATGGCCTGTGTTCTGCCTGTGTGGTAGTAGAAAGTTGTGAGAACAAACACGATTGCGATCATGACCACAGCATTGTGGTGAAAAAAAAATAAGCGGATTGTATTGCAGAGGGGAGCGGGTACGTCCTTGTTCCCGTGGCCATGGCAGGGGGAAAATCTGCCAGACCGGATGGTACCGTAGCGCCGCGATACTCAGCGGCTCATCGTGCTACCAACGATACTTGCTGTGCTCTTCCCAGGCTTTGACTTCTTTTTCGGCTGCCTCTTTCTGGTAGCCATAGCGTTCCTGGATTTTACCGACCAGCTGTTCGCGTTTCCCTTCGATAACGGTGATATCGTCATCGGTTAGCTTGCCCCATTTTTCCTTCACTTTACCTTTAAACTGCTTCCAGTTACCGTCGGCTTGATCTTTGTTCATAATCTCTCCGTTACTCTTGGTTGTCAGTTTTAGATAAATCTGGCTGGACTTAACTGAGTTAAATTTAAGTCTATCTAATACATCCTTTGCCAATTAAGCGTCGGCTTAATTCGCCAGCCACGTGAATAACTATAGTCAGCCATCATGAAAAGCGCCTGCAAATCAGCATGAAATCTGGATGAGAAAAATCTTAATAGCAAAAAACGCTGTTAAAACAGTAAGCAAGCGAACCATAACCAGCGTGAGACATGTTACAATTTGTAAATAATCAGCCTTAAGCATCAATAAATCCGCTCTATCTGCCGAACATTAGCTACCACTCACCGCTGATGAAAACCAGGTGCCTTGTACACGATGACGGTGCCATACCCAACCCAGTGCGGCCCCACGTAATGCCAGGAAGACCGCCAGAGCCAACCATAATCCGTGGTTGCCCAATACCGGTAGGGTAAATAACGTCAGTCCGTAGCCCGCTGCGGCTATCGCCATGCTGTTACGCATTTCTGCACCGCGGGTGGCGCCGATAAACATGCCGTCCAACAGGTAGCACCAAACCCCCACCAGAGGCAGCACCACCTGCCAGGGCAGATAATGATTAGCCAGCGCTCGCAGCTCCGGCAGTGAGGTTAAAGCCGCCACAATCTGTTGCCCGGCAAACAGATAAATCACCGCAAAGCCACAGGCAACCAGACACGCCTGCCGACAGGCGGCACGCCATACTTTACGCAATTGCCGCCCATCTCTTGCCCCATAAGCATGGCCGGAATGGGCCTCCACCGCATAGGCAAAACCGTCCAGAGCATAGGCGGTAAAGGTCAGCAGGTTCATCAGTACCGCATTCACCGCGACCACTTCCCCGCCCATCCGGGCTCCCAGAATGGTCAACGAGGCAAAGCACAATTGCAGCAATAATGAGCGCAGCATGATGTCGCGGTTAAGCGCCAGCAGGCGGCGCAGATCCCCGCGCCAGGCGGTACGCAGCATCGCCAACGAAATACCGCGTAAGTGCAGAACCCGCCAGGCTAACCACAGCCCCAGCAGCAACGTGGCGTACTCTGCAATCACCGTGGCAGTAGCGGCCCCCTGCACGTTCCAGCCCAGCCCCATCACCAGCCAGATATCCAGCACAATATTCAGCAGATTGCCGACAATCAGCAGGATCACCGGCGCACGCACGTACTGCACTCCCAACAGCCAGCCGAGCAGCACCATGTTGGCCAATGCCGCCGGGGCACTTAGCCAACGGATCTCCAAAAACAGCCTGGCTTGCACCAACACTTCCCGATCGCCCCCCACAATTTTCAACGCCAGGTCGATGAGCGGGGTTCGTAACAACACTATGGCCAACCCAGCAACCAGTGCCAACAATAACGGCTGCATGAAGGCCCGAGCCAGCCGGTAGGGATCTTGCGCACCTAACGCCTGTGCCGTCAGCCCGGTAGTGCTCATACGCAGGAACAACAGCAGCATAAACAGGAAGCTGGTGGCCATTGACCCAACCGCGACCCCGCCAAGGTAGCTAGGGCTATCGAGGTGGCCGATAACGGCTGTATCCACCAGGCCAAGTAAAGGGACGGTAATATTGGAAAAGATCATCGGTAATGCCAGGCGCCACAAAGCTTTGTCGGTGTCACTGGTAAAGGCAGAAAGCAGGCGCATAGCGATATGTTCCCGTGGCAAAAAATTGAGAGTTACTCAGAAACGACATCGCCCCAGAATTGGGGCGACGTTACCCGTTTTAAAGGGTAGCAATACGAGGAGGTTGAACGGTTAGATCCAGTCGCCGTTGCGGATCACACCCACCGCCAGGCCTTCGATGGTGAAGTTCTGCTGGCGCAGATCGACCACTATCGGTTGGAATTCGCTGTTTTCCGGCAGCAGCTCAACGACGTTACCGTGTTTCTTCAAGCGTTTGACCGTAACTTCATCTTCAATGCGGGCAACCACAACCTGGCCGTTACGTACGTCCTGAGTCTTGTGCACCGCCAGCAGATCGCCATCCAGAATGCCGATGTCACGCATCGACATGCCGCTAACGCGCAGCAGGAAATCGGCATTAGGCTTGAACAGAGAAGGATCCACCTTGTAGTGCCCTTCAATGTGCTGCTGAGCCAACAAAGGTTCACCGGCAGCCACACGGCCCACCAGAGGTAACCCCTCTTCATCTTCCATCAACAGGCGGATACCACGTGATGCACCGGATATAATCTCGATCACACCTTTGCGGGCTAGCGCCTTCAAGTGCTCTTCTGCGGCATTAGGTGAGCGGAACCCCAGACGCATTGCGATCTCGGCACGCGTCGGTGGCATGCCCGTTTGCGAAATATGATCGCGAATCAGGTCATAGACCTCTTGCTGTCTGGTTGTTAGTGCTTTCATTCCGCCCCCTGTTTGTTTATACAGTCTTGCTGTGAGTATATACAGCTAAGTGAGGATTGGGAACCGAAGAATAAATAAAAATCAGCAGGTAGCGAGCGGGATCGCAACGTTGCCTGCCGGTTTTCACGCCAGATGTTGCCAAAGCACCGAAGCCCAAACGAACAACGCCAAAATGATGGCCAACGAGACGGCCGCCGACCCCATATCCTTGGCCCGTCCAGAAAGCTCATGATATTCCGTTCCCACCCGATCGACGATGGCCTCAATCGCGCTGTTGAGGATTTCGACAATCATCACCAGCAGCACCGAGCCAATCAACAAGATGCGCGCTATCACCCCCACATCCAGCCAAACCGCCACGATAATGGCCACCACGGTCGCCACCAGTTCCTGACGAAATGCGGCTTCGTTTTGCCAGGCCGCGATGAGACCTTTATAGGAATAGCCTGCCGCTTTGAAGATGCGTGTCAGGCCCGTTGCTTGATTTGCCATAGTTAAGAATGCCTTTCTCCAAAATGAGTCATGTACTCGCGGTGTTGCCAGCCGCAACGTTCCAGACAGATTTGCCAGCCCAGTCACATTTTATCGCAGCGCAGTATACAACAAGCCAGGAATACCTTTGCTGCCTAGCTACATCTTGCAAGCCATCGGGTATAATTACGCTATGTACTTCCATTGCCGTCAAGGCGCTGGATTTCCCAACGCCACAGATCTGCTACCGGGTTTCTGGTATGCTTGCGGCGCATTGCTAACAAGAGGCTTCACGTTGTTATGTCAGGTTGGCGTAAAATCTATTATAAGATATTGAACTTACCGCTAAAAATGCTGGTAAGAAGTAAGGTTATCCCAACAGATCCGGTCACGGAGTTAGGGTTGGATCCCTCACGACCGATTTTGTATGTTTTACCTTACAATTCCAAGGCGGATTTACTCACCTTGCGCACCCAGTGCCTGGCGCAAGATCTGCCCGACCCCCTTAACCCGTTGGAAATCGATGGCACCGTGCTGCCAAGCTACGTGTTTATCCACGATGGCCCGCGCGTTTTCCGTTATTACACCCCCAAAGAAGAATCGGTAAAACTGTTCCACGATTATCTGGATCTGCACCGCAGCAACCCGGATCTCGATATTCAGATGTTGCCGGTTTCGGTAATGTTTGGCCGCTCCCCTGGGCGCGAAGGCCACGGCACGCCACATCTGCGTCTGCTGAACGGTGTACAGAAGTTCTTCGCGGTACTGTGGCTGGGACGCGACAGCTTTGTCCGTTTCTCCAACACCGTGTCACTGCGCCGCATGGCAACCGAGCACGGCACCGATAAGACCATCGCGCAAAAACTGGCCCGTGTCGCACGCATGCACTTTGCTCGCCAGCGCCTGGCTGCCGTTGGTCCAAGCCTGCCTGCCCGTCAGGATCTGTTCAACAAGTTGCTGGCTTCCAAGGCGATTGAGAAAGCGGTCGAAGACGAAGCGCGCAGCAAAAAGATTTCCCATGAAAAGGCCCAGCAGAACGCAATCGCGCTGATGGAAGAGATTGCCGCCGATTTCTCCTATGAAACGGTGCGCCTTTCCGACCGCGTCCTGAGCTGGACCTGGAACCGCCTGTATCAGGGCATCAACGTCACCAACGCCGAACGCGTGCGTCAGTTGGCGCAGGATGGCCACGAGATCGTCTATGTGCCGTGTCACCGCAGCCACATGGACTATCTGCTGTTGTCCTACGTGCTCTACCATCAAGGGCTGGTGCCACCACACATCGCGGCGGGCATTAACCTGAACTTCTGGCCTGCCGGGCCGATTTTCCGTCGTCTGGGCGCGTTCTTTATCCGCCGTACCTTCAAGGGCAACAAACTCTATTCAACCGTGTTTCGTGAATACCTCGGTGAACTGTTCACCCGTGGTTATTCGGTGGAATACTTTGTGGAAGGTGGGCGTTCCCGTACCGGCCGCCTGCTGGAACCGAAAACCGGCACCCTGTCGATGACCATTCAGGCCATGTTGCGCGGTGGTACCCGTCCGATCACCCTGGTGCCGATTTATATCGGTTACGAGCACGTGATGGAAGTGGGCACCTACGCCAAAGAACTGCGTGGTGCGACCAAAGAGAAAGAGAGCCTGCTGCAAATGGTGCGCGGCTTGCGTAAGCTGCGCAACCTCGGCCAGGGTTACGTGAACTTTGGCGAACCACTGCCGTTGACCACCTACCTGAACCAGAATGTGCCGCAATGGCGCGAGTCAATCGATCCGATCGAAGCACAGCGCCCAAGCTGGCTGACGCCTTCGGTCAACGATCTGGCCGCTCAGATCATGGTGCGCATCAACAACGCCGCTGCCGCCAACGCCATGAACCTGTGTTCAACCGCGCTGCTGGCCTCGCGCCAACGTTCACTAACCCGTGAGCAGTTGCTTGAGCAGTTGGAGTGTTACCTACAGCTGATGCGTAACGTGCCTTACGCGCCCGACGCTACCGTACCCACGCACACGCCAGACCAGTTGCTGGATCACGCTTTAAACATGAACAAGTTTGAAGTAGAGAAAGACAACATCGGCGACATCATCATTCTGCCGCGCGAGCAAGCGGTGCTGATGACGTATTATCGCAACAACATCCATCATATGCTGGTACTGCCTTCGCTGATCGCCTCTATCGTGATGCATCACCGCCGCGTGTCACGCGTTGAGCTGTTGCGTCAGGTCAGCCTGATCTACCCGATGCTGAAGGCCGAGCTGTTCCTGCGTTACGACAAAGAACAGCTGGCAGAAGTGCTGCAACCGCTGATTGAGGAGTTGATACGCCAGCAGTTGATTTGTAGCAAAGGCGATGAGCTGGTGCTGAACCCTGCACGCATCCGTCCGTTGCAATTGCTGGCCGCCGGGGTGCGTGAAACCCTGCAACGTTATGCCATCACTATGTCGATCCTCAGCGCCAACCCAAGTATCAACCGGGGGGCGCTGGAGAAAGAAAGCCGCATTATGGCCCAGCGTCTGTCGGTGCTGCACGGCATCAACGCGCCGGAATTCTTCGACAAAGCGGTGTTCTCCACCCTGGTGGCAACGCTGCGTGAAGAAGGCTTTATCAACGATATTGGCGATGCGATCCGCGAGCACACCATGGAGGTTTACACCATGTTGAGCGATCTGATCACCCCGGAAATCAAGTTGACCATCGAAAGCGTCAGCATGCCGGAGGAAACCAATACCCCAGCGTTGACCGCAGAAGTGGAAAAAGAAGCCGAGTAACAGCCCCTCACCCTAACCCTCTCCCACTGGGAGAGGGGACCGATCGAGTAGCTCTGAAAACTTAATGACGCACCTTGAATGAGGGACCGATCGAGTAGATCTGAGAATTGGGTAATATACCCCAGATGAGGGGGTGTTCGAGTTTGCTGAAATTAGCGCTTTGCTGCCAAAAGAGCAGGGACTAACCGCTCCCTCTCCCTGTGGGAGAGGGGAAAATCAAACGTAGCTAAGCGCAATACCGATAAACAGCACCAGACCAACATAGTTGTTATTCAGGAAGGCACGGAAACAGGCATCGCGATCGCGGCCAGCCACCTGCTTTTGCTGATGGATAAACAACGCACCAGCCAGCAACAGCGACCAGTAGAACGCTCCCCCAAGCTGCATCAGATAACCTACCCACAGCATCAGCAACAGCGTAGCAAACTGCAACAACCCGACGATCAGTTTGTCATGGCGGCCAAACAGCACCGCAGTGGATTTGATGCCAATCTTCAGATCGTCATCGCGATCGACCATGGCGTACAGGGTGTCGTAAGCCACCGTCCAGCAGATGTTGGCCAGAAACAGTAGCCAGCAACTCAGTGGCAGCGACTCGCTTACGGCGGCATAGGCCATCGGGATCGACCAACCAAACGCGGCCCCCAGCACCACCTGCGGCAAATTGGTCACCCGCTTCATAAACGGATACACCCAAGCCAGCGCCAGAGCCGCCAGCGACAGCCAGATGGTCATGGCGTTCAACGTCAGTACCAGCGCAAAGGAAACCAGCACCAGCGAGACAAACAGGATCTTGGCCTCTTTTTCGCTCACGCGACCACTCGGCATCGGGCGGCCTGCGGTGCGTTTTACATGGCCATCAAATGCACGATCGGCATAGTCATTCACCACGCAGCCAGCGGCGCGCATCAGGAACACGCCCAGCACAAACACCAGCAATACCGACAGCGAAGGAACACCGCCACCTGCCAACCACAATGCCCACAAGGTAGGCCACAGCAACAACAGCGTGCCAATCGGCTTATCGATACGCATCAGATGGCTATAGGCCTGCCATTTGCTTTGAATCACGCTCCCTTCCAAAGTGCTTTCTCCCCTAATTATGCCGGAGTGTCCTGTTCCACCGCATACAGTGGAGAGGCCGGTAGAAACAGTTCCGTCAGTAATAATGGTTTTCCCGCCAGACGGAGGCGAGAACGCCGCGCCCACAGATCCTTCTGCTGGCCAACATGGATATAATCGCGCGTTAAACTTTCGCTGCTGAACAGATAGCGGCCCAGCGGCAGCGTTCCCAGATCGACCAGTGCCAAATCCGGCCCGGTCAGGGTTTCTTGCGGGATCACCGTACGTCCCAACAGCCAAGGCTCGCCATCACCCAGTAACACGATCTCACGCAGCCAATAGCGCTCGCTGTAGGGCAGATGAACCGCCTCTTCGGCAAGCTGGTCGCGAGTGATAAAGCATTCACGCTGTGGTTCTACCTGCACGCGGCCACAGTGGCGCTCAAAACGGCGGGTCATGGAACCTGGCTCCATCAGCCAATCGCTAACGGCGGCAGGTATTGAGGAATGTTCAGACAGCCACTCAATCGGCGGCAGGATGGGTTCCCTAGTGCCAGACATGTTGCTACTCCAGGCCGGAGGCTACGCCCTGCGTGCCGCGCCAAACCATACAAACTGTTAACAGAAAGCCATTGTAACGCAGAAATGCAAAAGCGGCAGGCAGATTCGTGGCGTATCGCATCGCCGTTTATCAGGGGAAAACTCTTTTAGAGGTGCGGTAAGGGGCAAGCGTGGATCTGACTGGCAAGATGCTGGCCCACAGATGAAAAAAGGTGCGCCGAAGCGCACCAATCATCAAGCCAGCATCGGTAGCGTGGGGGATTACCCCTTGCCTTTCACACTACTAATAAACGTTTCTCGTGCGGTGGTGGAACCCAGTTTTTCAGCCTCATTCATCAGCTTCAACGCTTTATCGATATCCCCAGCCTTGATCGCCTGTTTGATACCGTTATTGAAGTAGGCCTCAGTGTCATTAAGCATCGGCTCTGCCGGAGCTACGGCAACCGGTGCTGGCGCAGCAGCGGCAGGAGCGGTGGCACCCACCACAACCGGTGGCGTTGCCGGAGCCGACTGCAACATACCAATCATGATGTTGCTTGCCCCTTGCTCTGCGCTCACCTTCAGCTTCAGCGTACCGCTGGTGCTGTGGCTGGCGATCGGATCCGGAATATCCGGCACCGCATTACCGACCCCTTTGGCATAGGCTTTGGCCGGGTCAGTCAGCGTGGTGGTTTTAGCCAGATCCTGTTGCGTGGTGTACACCAGCATATAAATCTGTTTTTGCCCCAGTGCCGGGGTCAGTTTCAAGGTGCCTTCCAGCCGATCGGTGGACATCACCCCCGGTGGCTGGTAAGCGAAATAGCTGCTCGGATAATAGGCCGCCGGGCGCATATGCTCATCGAGCACCAATACGCTAGGAGAATAGATCGAATCCTTGCCGGCCAGGCTACTCAGTTGGATTTCCAGCGATCCACGATCGGCTGGCAACGTAAATGCGGCCACGGCCCCCTGGATCTGGCCCTGATTGATCTGTGGACTGACGTTATTGAGTTGGACATCCTGGGTTACCGGCGGTACCAACGGCTGCCAAGGCAAGCTTTGCAGCGTGGTGGCACTGATGGCCGGTGCAACGGAAACGTTGGCCGGGGTATCGGCATAGGTCGCCAGCGGTGCGCCGACGGTCAGTGCCAGAGACAGGCAGAGTGACAGTAGATTTTTTTTCATTGTTATACCCTCTCGCTTTGAGCGTGCATCCCGGCAGCGGGCAGGCAAGCGCACAACTGCCGGTCAAACAGTAAGAAGGAGGGCGTGCAGGCGCCCTCCCGTCAAGCCAGTATTACCACCAGATTTCCATCTGGGCACCGAAGGTGACTTCGCTGTCTTTACCACGGCTGAAGGTGTGCATGCTGGTATCGTTATAGGCGGTACCTGCGTTATAACCTGCGCCGGAATCGTTGTTGGCGTAGCCCCACTTCTCGTCCCAGTTGGCATAGGTCGCGAAGACACGGATCGCCGGACGTGACCAGATGCTGTTACCCGCTTGCCATTGTTGTGCCAGGGTGACTTTATATTGGCCGTTACGATCGCCAGTACGTTGAGACTTCACGTTGTCGTAGCCAACTTCCATCAGGGTGCTCATGATTGGCGTCCATTTGTACATCGGGCGCACGCCCACGGTGTACCAGGTGGTGCCGTTATCGTTGTCGCGGTTGATGTCCTGATACATGGCAACGTACATCATTGCCCAATCATCGTTGAAATCGATGGCACCGTGATCCAGCACGCGGATCATCTTGCCATTGTCATCAATCGCTGCCCCTTGGCTGCGGCCGTTATTCTGCGCAGTCATGGAGTCGGTGGCGTACTGCACGGTGAACTTGTTGTAGCCACCCTGGATGCTCTGGGTATGTTCCGCAGTAAACAGCCAACCGTCTTTACTTGCCCCATCGGCCAGGTGATAACCGTCTTGCGTATTGGCACGGCCATAATCCACACCCAGTTCCAACGTACCGCCCGGATTCAGCTCAAGGCCAGCCAAACGCAGGTCGTAGGTATCGTTGACGGTTGGACGCTCGTCACGTTGATTGTCGATATAACCTAAAGAACCACCGGATTCGGTGTTACGGGTCACGGCAGCAGACAGCTTGCCGAAGCCCAGATCGATATTTTCCAGACCGGCACCAGGACCGGAGATGTCCCAGTAGTAGAAGTCGATCATATGGACGTCATGACGCTGATAGAAGCGCTTACCGGCCCACATGTTGGCACCTGGCAACGCGTCAATCAGGTTTTTACCCTGCACGTTCACTTCACGGAAGGCCGGGCTGGTGGATTCCCAGTCAGACTGTTGCGATACGGAATAGGCAACGTTGGTGTCGAAGTAGAAGCTCTTGTCGCCCTCTTTCCACACTTCCTGGCCCAGTTTCAGTTCCGCATAGGTTTCACATTCGTTACCAAGACGGTACTTGCTGCTGGCACCGGTTGTCTGGAAACACTGTTGCTCACCGCCGCTCCCGGTCCAACCGATACCGGAACGCGCATAGCCGTGAAAATCCACCGCCATCGCTTGTGAAGACAAGACACCAGCGGCGACAGCCAGCGTCAGAGGAAGTTTGCGCAGAGTAGTCATCATTATTCTCCTGTTATACAGACCTTGATGCTTTAAACACCCGGTTCCTGATGCAGCCGTTTACACGCCGTTCCGTCCTCGCGGAACAGGTGACAGCGGTGCGGCGGCAGGCCGATAGCGAATGTTGCACCTTCTTCTACCAGCACCACGTCGTTCTGGCGGTAAACCAGGTTTTGACGAATTGCCGGAATTTGGATATGGATTTGCGTCTCGTTGCCGAGCTGCTCTACCACCTGTACTTCACCCATCAATGTCACTTCAGACTCAGAACTCGGTAACAGATGCTCAGGGCGGATGCCCAACGAGAGGTTGGCTCCAACCTCAATGCCCTGCCCTTCAACCGGCAGCCACACCAATTGGCGGTTGGGCATCGGCAGTTCGATCTGCACCCGCTGCGCTTCCACACCGGTCACTTTCACCGGCAGGAAATTCATTTTTGGCGAGCCGATAAAGCCGGCGACAAAGCGGTTGGCCGGATAGTGATAAAGCTCCAGCGGCTTGCCGATCTGGGCCACACGCCCGGCATCCAGCACTACGATTTTGTCGGCCAGCGTCATCGCTTCGACCTGATCGTGGGTGACGTAAATCATGGTGCGCTGCAAGCGCTTGTGCAGACGTGAGATTTCGATGCGCATCTGTACCCGCAGTGCGGCATCCAGGTTGGAAAGCGGTTCGTCCAGCAGGAATACGTCGGGTTCAGCCACCAGCGTACGGCCAATCGCGACACGCTGACGTTGCCCACCAGACAGGGCTTTTGGACGGCGATCCAGCAAATGCGCCAGTTGCAGCACCTCTGAAACCTGGTTAACCCGCTGGGCAATTTCCGCTTTTTTGGCCCCGGCCAGCTTCAGACCAAATGACATGTTGTCGGCCACGGACAAATGCGGGTACAGCGCGTAAGACTGGAACACCATGCCGATGCCACGCTCGGAAGGCGGCACCTCATTCATCCGTTTTTCACCGATGAACAGATCGCCAGAGGTAATATCCTCAAGCCCGGCGATCATGCGCAGCAACGTCGACTTACCACAGCCAGATGGCCCGACAAACACCACAAACTCGCCGTCATCGATGGTCAGATTGACGTCCTTGGAAATCACGACCTCACCGAAGGCCTTATAAACGCTGCGCAGTGTGACGCTAGCCATGCGTTACTCCCCTGCTTTCGCAGTTAATATTTTGTGTAAAGATGGCGGAACCGAAGCCCGCCAAGACCCATTGATGACCCTCTTGCTGCGCACCGTACTGCCATGCCATAGGCTTGGTCGCCTCAGCCGGTGCGGCCGGCTGAGTATAAGGCTGTAGGTTGATCAGCGCTTCAAGACATTGATCCTGATGGGTAATAAGTAAACGAATGACGCCATTCTCCTGGCTGACCTGGTTCAGCACCCCGCACTGGATCACCGGATGTTGACGCAGTGCCAACAGAGCCTGGCAGTAACGTAAGGTTGACTGACTGTCGTGTTGCTGGCGGCTGATGGCCAGCGCACGGTGTTCTATCGCCACCTGTTGATACCAGTGGATCTCTCCTGCGGTGACCTGTTCCGGAGCTTCATGCCAAGGCATTGGGGTTTGTGCCCCTTGCGGTTCTTGCAGATCCGCCGCGTGTGGCAGGCCCAGTTCTTCACCCTGATACAAACAGATTGGAGCGGGCAGCAAGGCCAACAGGGTCAGGAATGCCTGCGCGGAACGCAGATCGCCTTGCCCCCAATGGCTGACCACCCGCGGCTGATCGATTTCACCGGTGCTCCAGACCTTCTCGCCCAGCCGATGGCGCTGGGTATGCAATACCTCCACCAGCTTTTCGCAGCTGAACGGCACCACCTCCAGCGCCAGCGCACTGCGTGCATAGTGCTGTTCGGGAGCGGCGCTACGGCAGATCCGCTGAGTGCCTTCGCTGTGCCACAGTGCCAACCCGTGCCCAGCGACCTGTGCACCCGCCTCTGGCGATAACGCCTGCGGTAATAACAGCCCGTCCACCGCCAGCGCCTTCAGATAGGGCAACGCCGTCATCATGCCGTGCACATCGCCCACACCATCGCCGTTTCCATCGCGGAAACTGACCGGATGGATCCGGTACAACGTGGGGTGAGTGACGGTACGCATTGGTGACATAGGTCCTGGTTCCTGCGGCGTTGGGCGGTGAAAATCAATGTTGCCAATAGTGAGGGAATGGCAAGGGGGGGTAATCATCCGTAACAGGATTTTTCATGGGGGAGGAGATGGGAGGATGAGAGAACGACGATGGACGGCTAAAGTTCCCGGCATAAGGCAAATCTGTGATCGCCCCTGCAAAAATAGCCCTCCCTTTTAGTGTCCGACACCACAGAATAGAGCGGTTTGCTAGCTGGATCACACTACTCAGCCATGGGGCGTAGACGGGGGGAGGATGAGAACACAGCGGGTTGTGACCCACTATTAACGCGTAACCGCTCTCCTTACCGCAGTCCCCACAGAAGGATTGGATTTATGAATCGCACAATGACAACAACCGTACGCACGCTGGCGCTTTCGGCATTAACGACGCTGGTGCTCTCCTCCTCCGCGTTCGCCAAGATTGAAGAAGGCAAACTGGTTATCTGGATCAACGGCGATAAAGGCTATAACGGCCTGGCCGAGGTGGGTAAAAAGTTTGAGAAAGACACCGGCATCAAAGTGACCATCGAACACCCGGACAAACTGGAAGAGAAGTTCCCGCAGGTTGCCGCTACCGG
This sequence comes from Serratia sp. (in: enterobacteria), assembly GCF_051654945.1. Taxonomy (GTDB): domain Bacteria; phylum Pseudomonadota; class Gammaproteobacteria; order Enterobacterales; family Enterobacteriaceae; genus Chania. The sequence continues at coordinate 45,771 of NZ_JBOFZA010000028.1, read as the reverse complement.
TGACGGCCCGGACATCATCTTCTGGGCTCACGACCGTTTCGGGGGTTACGCGCAGTCGGGCCTGTTGGCAGAGATCCATCCTTCCAAAGCCTTCCAGGAAAAAATCTATCCGTTCACCTGGGATGCCGTGCGCTTTGACGGCAAGCTGATCGGCTACCCGATCGCGGTGGAAGCCCTGTCGCTGATTTATAACAAAGACCTGATCAAAGACGCGCCAAAAACCTGGGAAGAGATCCCGGCGCTGGATAAAGAGCTGCGCGCCAAAGGCAAAAGCGCCATCATGTGGAACCTGCAAGAACCCTACTTCACCTGGCCAATCATTGCCGCCGATGGCGGTTACGCCTTCAAGTTTGAAGACGGCAAATACAATATCAAGGACGTGGGCGTAGCCAACGCCGGTTCACAGGCTGGCCTGCAATTTATCGTCGATCTGGTGAAGAACAAACATATCAACGCCGATACCGACTACTCCATTGCCGAAGCGGCCTTCAACAAGGGCCAGACGGCAATGACCATCAACGGGCCATGGGCCTGGACCAACATCGAACAAAGCAAAATCAACTATGGTGTGACGTTGCTGCCAACCTTCCAGGGCAAGCCGTCCAAGCCGTTCGTGGGCGTGCTGACCGCCGGTATCAACGCCGCCAGCCCGAACAAGGAATTGGCGACCGAGTTCCTGGAGAACTACCTGATCACCGATCAAGGTCTGGCTGACGTTAACAAAGACAAACCATTGGGTGCCGTGGCGCTGAAATCGTTCCAGGAGCAGTTGGCGAAGGATCCGAAGATTGCCGCCACCATGCAGAACTCGCAAAACGGTGAAATCATGCCAAACATCCCGCAGATGAGTACCTTCTGGTACGCGATGCGTAGTGCCGTGATCAACGCCATCACCGGCCGCCAGACGGTGAAAGCGGCACTGGAAGATGCTCATACCCGTATCACCAAGTAATACCCTGGCCATTGGCGGGCCGTGATGCCCGCCTTTGCCCTGCTGTGCGGGAGGCAGTCGGTCTCTCGCGGTAACACCTGAAAGGAAAGCCCTATGCAACTAACTCACGCCGGCACACCTGCGCGAAAAAAATCGAAGTGGTGGCAGAGTGACCTGCTGAAATGGCTGATTGTCGGCCTGTTCAGCCTGGTGACCTGCTATCTGATTGTGGTGATGTATGCACAGGGAGAATATCTGTTCGCCATCCTGACGCTGGTGTTGGTCAGTGCCGGGCTCTACGTGTTCGCCAACCGCCGCGCCTACGCCTGGCGCTATGTGTATCCAGGCGTCGCCGGGATGGGGCTTTTCGTTCTGTTCCCGCTGATCTGTACCATCGCCATCGCCTTTACCAACTACAGCAGCACCAACCAGCTGACCTTTGAACGCGCCCAGTCGGTGCTGATGCAGCGCCAGTTCCAGACCGGTAAGACCTTCACCTTTGGACTGTATCCGGCAGATAACCAACAGTGGCGTTTGCAGTTAACTCATCCAGATAACGGCCAGTTGCTGATTTCCGAGCCATTCAGCCTCACCGGCACTGAGCCGCAAACGCTGAAACTGGCGGTAGAAAGCGCTGAGCCTGCCGGTGAACGCGCTACGTTGCGCGTGATCACTCAGAATCGCCAGACCTTGAGCCAGCTTGTCGCCATCCTGCCGGAGGGCGGTGAACTACGCATGAGTTCCCTGCGTCAGTTCTCTGGCACCAGCCCGCTGTATACGCTAGCCAAAGACGGCAGCACGCTGACCAATAATCAGACCCAGGTACACTATCGCCCTAACCCGGAAATCGGTTTTTATCAGGCTATCAACGCCGAGGGCAATTGGGCTACCGATACGCTCAGCCCGGGTTATACCGTCACGATCGGCTGGAAAAACTTCTTACGGGTGCTCAATGATGAAGGGATCCAGAAGCCGTTTATCTCCATCTTTGTCTGGACCATTATCTTCTCGGTGTTGACCGTGATCTTCACCGTTGCCGTTGGCATGGTGCTGGCCTGCGTGGTGCAGTGGGAAGCGCTGAAAGGCAAAGCGGTATATCGGGTACTGCTGATCCTGCCCTACGCGGTGCCTTCGTTTATCTCTATTTTGATTTTCAAAGGGTTGTTTAACCAGAGCTTCGGTGAAATCAACCTGATGCTCAACGCGCTGTTCGGCATCAAGCCGGCCTGGTTCACCGATCCGCTCACCGCCAAAAGCATGATCCTGGTGGTCAACACCTGGCTGGGTTATCCGTACATGATGATCCTGTGCATGGGCCTGCTGAAAGCCATTCCCGACGATCTGTATGAAGCCTCGGCAATGGACGGCGCCAGCCCGATGCAAAACTTCTTCCGCATCACCCTGCCGCTGCTGATCAAGCCGCTGACGCCGCTGATGATTGCCAGCTTTGCCTTCAACTTTAACAACTTCGTGCTGATCCAACTGCTGACCCGTGGCGGGCCGGACATGATCGGCACCACGACACCGGCCGGCTATACCGATCTGTTGGTGAGCTATACCTATCGCATCGCGTTTGAAGGCGGTGGGGGTCAGGACTTCGGGCTGGCGGCGGCCATTGCCACGCTGATCTTCCTGTTGGTTGGCGCACTGGCAATCCTGAACCTGAAAGCCAGCAAGATGAACTTTGACTAAGGGAGAACGACAATGGCCATGGTGCAACCCAAATCCCAGCGCGTACGCCTGTGGATCACCCATATTCTGATGCTGAGCTTTATTGCCCTGATCATGTTCCCGTTGCTGATGGTGGTAGCGATTTCGCTACGCTCCGGTAACTTTGCTACCGGCAGCCTGATCCCGGAGCAAATCTCCTGGGATCACTGGCGGTTGGCGCTGGGGATGAGCGTCACCCAGGCGGATGGCAGCGTGACCCCTCCACCTTTCCCGGTGCTGCTGTGGCTGTGGAACTCGGTTAAGGTCGCGGCAATCACCGCGGTGGGGATCGTGACACTCTCTACCACCTGTGCCTATGCCTTTGCCCGCATGCGTTTTCGTGGCAAAAGCACCCTGCTGAAAAGCATGCTGATCTTCCAGATGTTCCCGGCGGTACTGTCTTTGGTCGCACTGTACGCCCTGTTCGATCGTCTGGGGCAGTACATTCCGTTTATCGGCCTCAACACCCATGGTGGCGTGATATTTGCCTATATGGGCGGCATTGCGCTGCACGTCTGGACCATCAAAGGCTACTTCGAAACCATCGATAACTCGTTGGAAGAGGCCGCCGCTCTGGACGGTGCCACACCTTGGCAAGCGTTCCGCCTGGTGCTGCTGCCCCTGTCAGTTCCGATCCTGGCGGTGGTATTTATTCTGTCGTTTATCGCGGCGATCACCGAAGTGCCGGTGGCTTCACTACTGTTACGTGATGTGAACAGTTACACGCTGGCCGTAGGCATGCAGCAATACCTCAATCCGCAGAACTACCTGTGGGGTGACTTTGCCGCCGCAGCGGTGCTGTCCGCCATTCCGATCACCGCCGTATTCCTGCTGGCACAACGCTGGTTGGTCGGTGGCCTGACGGCGGGTGGGGTGAAAGGTTAATGATGTGCCGGGCTCGGTTGGGCCCAGTCATGGTGAGATTTTGCGTTTAGGCCACTGCAATACGTTTGATGTACTTGGTTTCTCTCTGAAAAGTCTCTGTGTCTTTGGCGGCCTGCGCGGGCCGCCATTTTTATCGGCTACTCCCGCTTCAGCCGATCGGTATTGGCCAAGTACAGGGTCACTACCAATACTAATATTGCTCCGGAATAAATCAGCGTATCGAAAGGGTTCTCATGATCAACGATGATCAGGCGAATAATCGCGGTAATGCCAATATAGATAAAGTAACGTAGCGGGAAGTGATAACCCGACTCAAAGTATTTAACAATCAAGGCGATAAACTCAAAATACAAGAAGTAAATCACGATGCCTTCGATCAATTGATACGATGAGGATTTCTCATTATCAACAAATAATACTTTCGCCAAATGAAAGGTTTCTTTGACCAAAAAAACCACCAAAATCGCTGCCAATAGTAGCAATCCCACGTTCAAAACCCGCTGTAACCCTTTTGCTATCATCAATGAGCGCGATGTTTTTGCCATGACTTCTCCCGTCCTTCTGTCATTCATGAGTGTCGAAAATGCCTTATGGGCTTTTTCCTAAAGTTGCGCTGATTGTTTACTTCCAAACCAATTAACCTATTTTCAATCAGTTGCGTGAATTCATTACGCTTGTATATATTTGTAGCAAATTGAAATGTCCTCTATCATGGGCATAGCCTTAGGCATTATGCCTATAAATTCCAGTAATTAAGAAAGGAACTTTCATGCGAGCTAAACTTCACGCACTGGTCGCGGCGGGCCTTTTCACCTGTTCGTTTGCCAGCTACGCTGGTGGACTGGTGACTCCTGATAACGATCTGCGCAATGACCTCGCCTGGTTATCCGATCGCGGTGTGATTAACGTCAGCCTGTCTACCTGGCCACTGAGCCAGGAAGAGATCAATTCGGTGCTGGCGCAAGCCAAACCGGTGACCAACACCGAGAAAAACGTCATCGACCGCGTACAGCGCCGCGTGGGTGACTTGAAAGCCAACATTACCGTCACCGGCTACACCTCCACCGACAAACCGGGCACGCCGCAGGGCTTCGGTCAGAGTCATTATGCCGACAGCAGCCTGACCATCGGCGCTGGTGCCAACGGTGAGTTCTGGGATGTGCGCCTGCAAGGGGCAGTTGAAGGCGATCAGCGCGTCTCTGATGGTTCCAAATTCAATATGAACGGTTCTTACGGTGCCATCAAAGTATGGAACCAATGGCTGTCATTTGGCGAAGTCTCTCAATGGTGGGGCCCAGGCTATGACGGCAGCCTGATCCGTTCCGACGCGGCTCGCCCGGTCGCTGGCTTTATGCTGCAACGTGCCGATCAATCTCCGTTTGAAACACCTTGGCTGTCCTGGATCGGTCGTTGGCAGTACCAGATCACCGCAGGCCAACTGTCACAATACACCGCTGTTCCTGACACCAAGCTGATCGGTGGCCGTCTGACCATGATGCCAACCGACTTCCTGGAACTGGGTGCCTCACGTATTATGCAGTGGGGCGGCGAAGGTCGTACGCAATCCTTCAGCTCATTCTGGGATGGTTTTACCGGCCGTGATAACGACGACTCCGGCCAGGGTAACGATCCGGGCAACCAGCTTGCCGGTTTCGACTTCAAGCTGAAAATGCAGCCGTTGATCGGTATGCCGGTCAGCCTGTACGGTCAGTTGGTAGGGGAAGATGAAGCTGGCTTCCTGCCATCACAAAACACCTACCTGCTTGGTCTGGAAGGCCACCCAGAGTGGGGCCCTACCGTGATCAACTGGCATATTGAAGGGGCGGATACCCGCGCCGATATGAGCCGTAAGAATTATGTCTATACGCACCATACCTATAAAGACGGTTACTACCAGCAAGGTTACCCGCTGGGCCACGCCATGGGCGGTGACGGTCAAATGCTGTCCGGCCGGGTAGAGCTGGTACTGGAAGATGGCCAACGCTGGAGCACCCGCCTGGTGTACGCCAAGGTGAACCCGATGAACCAGAGCATCAACCAGGCATTCCCGAAATCCGACACGCTGAAAGGCATTCAGTTGGGTTGGGGCTATACCTTCCCTCACCAGGTGAAGTTTGATACCAGCCTGTGGTACACCGATAACAACAACAGCACCGCCGATGACGTGGGTGCCGGTGTCAGCATGGCAGTACCGATCAATCTGTGATCCCTACAGACGTCAAAAAACCCGCCGAGGCGGGTTTTTTATTGGCTGCAATTCAGAACCACTTAACGCCAGGCTTTAAAGCGATTGATCAAGCCGTTGGTTGAGGTATCGTGGCTGGTTACCGCTTCTTTGCCTGCCAGTTCCGGCAGAATACGGTTAGCCAGCTGTTTGCCCAACTCTACGCCCCACTGATCGAAGGTGAAGATGTTGAGGATTGCGCCTTGGGTGAAGATCTTGTGTTCATACAAGGCAATCAGGCTGCCCAGACTGAACGGAGTGATTTCACGCAGCAGGATGGAGTTGGTTGGGCGGTTGCCTTCAAACACTTTGAATGGGGCAACGTGCTTAACCTCTTGCGGCTTTTTACCCTGTGCGGCGAACTCTTCCTCGACCACGTCCAGTGATTTACCAAACGCCAGCGCCTCTGTCTGTGCGAAGAAGTTCGACAGCAGTTTGGCGTGGTGGTCGCTCAATGGATTGTGGCTGATGGCTGGCGCAATAAAGTCACAAGGAACCAGCTTGGTACCCTGATGGATCAGTTGATAGAACGCATGCTGGCCGTTGGTGCCTGGCTCACCCCAGATAATCGGGCCAGTCTGGTAATCTACCGGATTGCCGTTACGATCAACGTACTTGCCGTTAGATTCCATGTTGCCCTGTTGGAAGTATGCGGCAAAACGGTGCATATACTGGTCATACGGCAAGATCGCTTCGGTTTCTGCGCCGAAGAAATTGTTGTACCAGATGCCGATCAGTGCCAACAGCACCGGCAGGTTTTGCTCGGCAGGCGTTTGGGCAAAGTGCTTGTCCATCTCATGCGCACCGCTCAGCAGTTGCTCGAAGTTTTCAAAGCCCAGAGACAGCGCGATAGACAGGCCGATGGCGGACCACAGAGAGTAACGCCCCCCCACCCAGTCCCAGAATTCGAACATATTGTCGGTGTCGATACCGAACTCGGCCACCGCTTTACCGTTGGTAGACAGCGCGGCGAAGTGTTTGGCAACGTGCTGTTGATTGCCTGCGGTGCTCAGGAACCAGTCGCGCGCGCTGAGGGCGTTGGTCATGGTTTCTTGAGTCGTGAAGGTTTTAGACGCCACCAGGAACAGCGTAGTCGCCGGGTCCAGCGGTTTTAACGTTTCGGCGATATGGGTGCCGTCTACGTTGGAAACAAAGTGCATGTTCAGATGGTTTTTATACGGACGTAGCGCCTCGGTCGCCATATAAGGGCCGAGGTCTGAACCACCGATGCCGATGTTGACTACATCGGTAATCGGTTTGCCGGTGTAACCTTTCCAGTCGCCGCCGATCACCCGGTCGCAGAACTGTTTCATCTTCGCCAGCACCGCATTGACTTCCGGCATCACGTCCTTGCCATCGACGATGATTGGCGTATTGCTGCGGTTGCGCAGCGCAACGTGCAACACGGCACGATCTTCCGTGCGGTTGATTTTCTCACCGGCAAACATCGATTTGATCGCGCTTTGCAGATCGGTTTCTTTCGCCAGTGCCTGCAGCTTCTCCAGGGTTTCTGCGGTGATGCGGTTTTTGGAATAATCCACCAGCATCTGATCGTTAAAGGTGGCAGAGAACTTGGAGAAACGCTCACTATCCTGAGCAAACAGGTCACGGATCTGGACGTCTTTCATTTGTTCAAAATGTTGCTGCAGGGCTTGCCAAGCAGCGGTTTGACTAGGATCGATATTTTTCATAGCGGCGCTCTTATGCTTGAGAATGAATTTGAGGTGATTGACCGATTGTAGCCTGTTCGTCTGTGATTATGATCTCTTTTCTTGCGATAGGCGTTAACTGTCAGTTCGCCACGCGCCATTTTTACCTTTCCACAACAATCTGCTGATATTTCAGCTAACAGCCTGTTATCACTACGCTGAAACGGACCTCTGGCCACGCTTTTCTCTTCATGCTCGGTCCGCGTTATTCGGTCGCCCTGCCCCCTCCAGCCCGCAGATGAAAATCCCTCAACGTCTGCCCGTTGACAGCAGCGCTCAAACCCGTTATTCCTAATCACCTACTTGCACATCCGTTGTGCAAGCCAGAAGAGGCGCGTCGCCCAGGTAGAGTGTCAGAGGAGCCCGTATCCGATGACGACACAGGAGGGGGAGCGACGCCGAGGCGAGATGCTTGCGGCAATCATCACGTCGGCTACAGGGGCTGAATCCCCTGAGTTGTCACCATGGGCTGCCCGAACGGCAGTCAGCAAGGTGGGGCGCTTCTGGGTGTATCGTAGCCTCAACCTCTACGCCTGCTCCCTGTTTACCGCTCTTCCCTTGTGCCAAGGCTTATGGAAATAAAATGCCAATTTGAATGGCGTCCCTGACACGAGGTTTTACATGACTCAAGCAGCACCCCAAAACGCAACCGTAGTAGCCAAATTCGGCGGCACCAGCGTGGCCGATTTCGAGGCGATGAACCGCAGCGCCGACGTAGTACTCTCCAATCCCGATGTCCGTTTGGTGGTGCTTTCCGCCTCTGCCGGTGTCACCAACCTGTTGGTCGCTCTGGCCGACGGTTGCGAAGCTGAAAAGCGCCATGAGCAGCTAGCAGAGATCCGCCGCATTCAATACGCCATCCTTGAACGCCTCGATAACCCGGTGGTGGTGCGCGAAGAAATCGACCGTATGCTGGAAAATATCACCACGCTGTCGGAAGCCGCTGCGCTGGCGACCTCTGCCGCGCTGACTGACGAGCTGGTCAGCCATGGCGAACTGATGTCTACCCTGCTGTTTGTGGAAATTCTGCGTGGCCGTAAAGTGCAGGCTGAATGGTTCGACGTGCGTAAAGTGATGCGCACCGACGACCATTTCGGCCGTGCTGTGCCAGACGCAGCTGCGCTAACCGAATTAGCTCAAACCCTGTTAAAACCGCGCCTGCAACAGGCATTGGTGATCACCCAGGGCTTTATCGGCTGCGAACCGAAAGGCCGCACCACCACGCTAGGCCGTGGCGGCAGTGACTACACCGCGGCCCTGTTGGGCGAAGCGCTGGGAGTTAGCCGCGTGGATATCTGGACCGATGTTCCAGGCATCTATACCACCGACCCACGCGTGGTGCCTGCCGCCAAGCGTATCGATAAAATTGCCTTTGAAGAAGCGGCGGAAATGGCGACCTTCGGTGCCAAAGTGTTGCACCCGGCTACCCTGCTGCCCGCCGTACGCAGCGACATCCCCGTCTTCGTCGGCTCGAGCAAAGATCCTGCCGCTGGCGGCACGCTGGTGTGCAATACCACGGAAAACCCGCCGCTGTTCCGCGCGCTGGCCTTGCGCCGTAAGCAAACCCTGCTGACGCTGCACAGCCTGAACATGTTGCACGCACGCGGCTTCCTGGCCGAAGTGTTCAACATCCTGGCCCGGCACAATATCTCGGTCGATCTGATCACCACCTCGGAAGTCAGCGTAGCATTGACCATGGATACCACCGGATCCACCACCACCGGCGGCAGCCTGTTGACGACCTCCCTACTCACCGAATTGTCATCACTGTGCCGGGTAGAAGTGGAAGAGAATCTGGCGTTGGTCGCCCTGATCGGCAACAAGCTGTCACAGGCTTGCGGCGTCGGTAAAGAGGTGTTCGGCGTACTGGATCCGTTCAATATCCGCATGATCTGTTACGGAGCCAGCAGCTATAACCTGTGCTTCCTGGTGCCGGGCGATGATGCGGAACGCGTGGTACAAACGCTGCATCACAATCTGTTTGAGTAAGCCCCTCACCCTAACCCTCTCCCAGGGAGAGGGGACAGAACGTGCCACAGGTTAATATCTGCACTTACCTGTAGCTCCGGACTCGCCCCCTCTCACCACCACAGTACGCAGGGCATCCTTGGACGCCATATCGGGAGAGGGCCGGGGTGATGGGAGATTGATTGGCCTTAACTGAATCTACAGAGGCTCAGCGCACTGAGCCCGCTACAACACACACCACTACCTCCCGTTCAATATTGGCAAAGGATAACCTCTCTCATGCTGGCAAAAATCACTCGTTTATTCCCCTTATGGGCCGTGCTGCTCTCCATTGCGGCCTACTACAGCCCGTCAACCTTTACCGGTCTCAGCCCCTACGTCAGCATACTGCTGATGTTGATCATGTTTGCCATGGGCGTCACCCTGCGCCTGGACGACTTCAAACGCGTGCTGTCGCGCCCCGGCCCGGTAGCGGCGGGGATTTTCCTGCATTACCTGATTATGCCGTTGGCCGCCTGGCTGCTGGCAATGCTGTTCCGTATGCCACCCGATCTCTCCGCCGGTATGGTGCTGGTGGGCAGCGTAGCCAGCGGCACCGCCTCCAACGTGATGATCTATTTGGCGAAAGGTGATGTCGCGCTATCGGTGACCATTTCGGCCGTTTCTACGCTGGTTGGCGTTTTTGCCACTCCGCTGCTGACACGCCTGTATGTCGATGCCGAGATCAGCGTGGATATCATGGGAATGTTATTAAGCATTCTGCAGATCGTGGTGATCCCGATTGGGCTGGGCCTGATCGTCCATCACAGCTTCACCAAAACCGTCAAACGGGTTGAGCCTTATCTGCCAGCCCTGTCGATGGTCTGTATTGTGGCAATCATCAGTGCGGTGGTGGCTGGTAGCCAGAGCCATATTGCCTCGGTCGGCTTTGTGGTGATTATCGCGGTGATCCTGCATAACGGCATCGGTCTGCTAGGGGGCTACTGGGGCGGAAAAATGCTCGGGTTCGACGAATCCACCTGCCGTACGCTGGCCATTGAGGTCGGTATGCAAAACTCCGGGCTGGCGGCAACGCTGGGCAAGATTTACTTCTCACCGCTGGCCGCATTGCCGGGTGCGCTGTTCTCTGTGTGGCACAACCTGTCTGGCTCACTGCTGGCAGGCTACTGGTCAGGTCGCCCAATCAAGAAACTGGATTAATAACCAGCGGGCGCAGCATGCCCATGCTGCGCCCCCGATTTTCCAGCATCCTTTACGGCGTTCTAGGGTTTTCTTCCCAGTCACGGTCGTCATCTTTCTCATCCTGATCGAGCGCGTTATAGGCCACCGCACAAAACAGCGAGTTGAGCCGTTTCATATCCCCCAGTAGCGCCAGATGCAGCGAACTGGTTTCGATACTTTGTACGTTTTGCTGATGCAGGCGATCGACGTGCGCATGGGCATAGCGACGATCCAGGATACGGAAACGGTGCTTGGCACGGCGTAACCGCTTGGCGCTGGTGATATCCCCGGAGAGAAACACCGACAGGCTCAGGCGTAAGTTATCGGTCAGTTTTTCATGTAACTGATCGAGTTCGGCCAAGCCTTCAGACGAGAATGAACTACGCACCCCATGCGATTGATCCGCGACATCGCTGGCCATACGTTCGATGATATCGCCAGCCTGTTCCAGGTTGAGGGCCATTTCGATGATCTCCGCCCAGCGGCGCGAATCCTCCTCCCCCAGATCTTCTCTCTGGATCTGTGCCAGATAAAGCTTGATGGCGGTGTACAACACGTGAACATCATCGTCCAGGCGGCGAACTTCTTTGGCCTGGATGCGCTTACCGTGCAACACCTCATGGTGCAGGATCATCATATGCTCAACCACATCCCCCATCCGCAGGGTTTCCCGCGCCGCGTTGGCCAGTGCCAGGCTTGGCGTATCCAGTGCACTGACATCGAGATGGCGTGGCCGCAAACGGGGATCTTCCGAGGGCGCATCGACGATCCACGTTTCGCACAGACGCGCCATCGGCCCGGACAGCGGTACCTGTAGCAGACAACGCACCAGGTTGTAGAACATGTGGAAATAGATCACCAACTCTTCTGTATTACCAGGCAGCCGCTCCATACCGTGCGCAATCAGCGATACAAACGGCAATACCAGCGCGCTACCCAGCAATTTGAACAGCAGGCTACCCAACGCCACGCGCCGGCCTGCGGCATTCTGGCCGCTGGTGTTAAGCATCACCAACAGGCCGCTGCCCAGGTTGGCCCCGATCACCAGACACAGCGCTACCTGTAGAGAGATCACGCCCGAGGCGGTCAACGTCGCGGTCAACAGCACCGCCGCCAGGCTCGAATAGCTGATAATGGCAAACAGAGCACCGATCAATGCATCGAGCATCACATCGCCGGTCAGCGACGAGAAGATGACTTTAACGCCATAGCCCTGAGTGATCGGCGTCGCGGCTGCCACAATCAGTTCCAACGCCAACACAATCAGGCCAAGGCCAATGGCGACGCGTCCCATCTGGCCGACACGGGTTTGCTTGCGGCTGAGGAATAAAATCACGCCGACAAAAATCAGCAGTGGCGAAAGCCAGGAGAGGTTGAAGGTCAGCACGCGCGCCATGATCGCTGTGCCAACATCGGCCCCGAGCATAATCACCAGCGCAGGCCCAAGCCCCACCAGCCCTTGTGCGACAAAGGAAGAAACCAGCAACGCCGTCGCATTACTGCTTTGCACCAACGCGGTGACACCGATACCTGCCACAAACGCCAAGGGTTTTTTCTCTATGCTGCTGCTCAGAACCTGGCGCAGATTGGCACCATAGACTCGCATAATGCCGGTGCGGACGATGTGGGTCCCCCATACCAGCATGGCAATAGCGGAAAGCAGATTAAGAAGGGTCAACACGGAAGGCTCGCTCCATTGACGCCCGGCAGGCACCACAGGCTATCCCGCCTGCCAGGCGCCAGTTAAGCAGGACAGCGGCAAATCATGTCGTTCTATCTAGAGAGAGGGAGAGCTCACCATGCAATGATCAAACGGTGCGACAGCGAAATCATGCAACTACCCGAAAACTAACAGTTTGTAATTGTAGCCCAATTTGGCTGCCCTCGGGTGGGAATCGGCCTCGGGTGTGTAAAAACTGTGCAGAATCAATGAACTCTAAAGCACGAATGTTATTCTAACCGTTACACTTCAACCCTTGGTAAACAATGCTGATGGAACACCCAGGTTTTGAGGCCATTATCGTTGGCGGTGGCGTTGCGGGCTGCACGGCGGCACTGCTTTTGGCACGCGCTGGCATCAATACCTTGTTATTGGAGCGGGGTACTCAGGCGGGCAGTAAAAACGTCAGTGGTGGCAGGCTGTACACTCACGCCTTGGCAGGACTGTTGCCGGATTTTGCCGCCTCCGCCCCGCTGGAACGCCATATCACCCAGGAAAGGCTTTCGGTGCTGAGCGGCGATAGTGCGGTGACGCTGGATTTTCGCCACACCTTGCCCTGTTCCTACAGCCTGCTGCGCGCTCGTTTCGATCCTTGGCTGTTGGCGCAGGCGCAAGCCGCTGGTGCGCAATGCCTGACTGGCGCGCTGGTCGATGAACTGATCGTGCAGCAAGGCCGGGTTGTTGGCGTTATGGCGGCAGGAGAAGCGTTATACGCCAACACGGTGATCCTGGCGGAAGGGGCCAACACGTTGCTGAGCGAGCGTACTGGATTACAACCGAAGCCACCAGCCTCAACGATGGCGATTGGCGTGAAGGAGGTGCTGGCACTGCCGCGCGAACGGTTGGAAGAGCGTTTCGCACTGGAAGATCATCAAGGTTGCGCCTGGCTCTTCGCTGGTCAGCCCACGCAGGGCAAAGTCGGCGGTGGCTTCCTGTATACCAACCGCGATAGCCTGTCGCTCGGCGTGGTGTGCAATCTCTCCAGCCTTACCGATAGCCAGGTGGCCCTGCCGCAGATGCTGCAACAGTTCAAACAGCACCCTGCCGTGCGACCTTTGCTGAAAAACGCCGAGCTGCGCGAGTACAGCGCCCACCTGATCCCCGAGGGGGGGATGGCAAGCATGCCACCACTTTACGGCCCCGGCTACCTGTTGGTTGGCGATGCCGCCCGGTTGTGTATCAATACCGGGCATACCGTGCGGGGCATGGATCTGGCAATGCTATCGGCACAGGCCGCAGCGGAAACCTTGATTGCCGGGCAGGAGCTGCGGCATTATCCTTTGCGGCTGCAACAAGGCTCGCTCTGGGCGCTGATCCAGCAGTATCGCCGCCTGCCGGAAATGATGCTGCAATCGCCGCACTGGTTTAACCGCTACCCACAGTTGGCAGCGGACGTGCTGCAAGAGATGTTTGAGGTTAATGGAAATTCCCCTACACCGTTGCGTAAGCTACTGTGGCGCCATGCGCGCCGCATCGGCCTGAAGCAATTACTGAAAGATACCGTCAATGGAATGCGCAGTTTATGAACCAGCCCGATCTCAGCCACAACCATTATCAGGTGGATCACGCTAACCCACACATCATTCTGGCCGATGCACAGGATCGGATGATGTTGATGCGTTTGGTGCTCGCCTGCCCGGCCGGATTATATCAATTCCAGCCGGACGGCAGCCTGCGTTTCGACGTGCAGGGCTGTCTGGAATGCGGCACCTGTCGCCTGCTGTGTGGGGAAGAAACCATCACCCGTTGGCGCTATCCACAGGCGGGTAACGGGATTGAATTCCGCTTCGGTTAAAGGGCTTTCGACAATGCCGCCAGCACCTCATGCATATCGCCCACAATCCCCACGTCAGCCTGGGCAAAAATAGCTGACTGCGGATCCTGGTTGATCGCCACAATAAACTTGCTGTGGCGGATACCGATGGCGAACGCCGGAGCGCCGGAGACTCCGGCGGCGATACACACTTCGGGAGCAATGATGGCGCCGGACATGCCCAACAAGCGATCCATCTCACACCAGGCGTTCATCACCACCGGCCTGCTGGCTGCTACCTCCGCCCCCATGCGGGCGGCCAAATACTGTACATTGGCTACCTGTTCGGCACTGCCAACCCCTTCTCCGATAGCCAATACATAGCGTGCCCGACTTAGTGGCGATTCTGCGGGTTGCGGTGAACTGATCGAGGCCAATAGCCACGCTGTATCGGCTATATTGGCAGGTTCAAAGCGTTGGGCTGCAACAGGGCTGGGCACTACCTCCACGCTTGCCGCACCGCTGCGGGCCACACTCAGGCACCAAGGTTCCCGCGTCATCGCCAGTTCGGCGGTGAGATGATTACCGTAGGCCGCTTTGGTGACCCGGCATTCCGCACCATTAATCTGAGCCTGCTCCACGGCACAACAGGCAGAACCGCCACTCCGATAGGCCAGACGCGTTGCCCACTCGCCACCTTCATCGCCTGCAAACAGCATTAGCCGTGGTTCGAAGGCGTGCCGCATCTGCTCCAATACCGCTATCCGCACTTCTGCCAACCGGGGAGTGCTGACCCAACGTATATGCGCCACTTCACCGCCCAGGCGTGGCAGGTTTTGCGGCGCTTCATCGCTGAAAAGCCACAGTTCCAGGCGCTCTGCGGTAAGCTGGCTCAGTTGCAGGAACTGATTGATCTGGCTTGCCTGGGTATGAAAACCGGGAGCATCCGCATCCAATATCAACGCAATATCCATCATGACCACCGTTCACCAAGATAAGCCTGGCACAGCTGCTGCACTTTCTGCTCCACGCTGTCCCCCTCAATCACGACCCCGGTACGTCGATGTTCTACATACGTTAAGCCGCGCAGATGCACATCACCGGCAGGCTGTTCCGTCATCGCCAGATCGGTAGGTGATAAACGTTGGATCTGCCGTTTACCCGCTGCCAGCTTCTGCCGCAACGTGGGAACGCGTAACGCACTCGCCTGTGGCGAGTTCCCCACCACCACTACCAAAGGAGGCATCACAGTCAACACCTCCTGACCATAAGCGGTTTGCCGGGTAACCCGTAGCGCCCCCACCTGTTCGGCCGCTGCTAGTTGGCAAACGCCGGTGATACAGGGCCAGCCAAGGCGTTCTGCCAACATCAAAGGAGTTTGGCTATTTTGCCCCTCGAGGCTTTGTGCGCCCATGACGATCACCTGCTGCGGGGCAATCTGTTGCTGATAAGCCGCGACCAACGCGGCAACCGTTGCGGGATTAAAGCGTAAATCCCAATCCGCAGGCGGCTCAATGCGTACTGCCAGCTGATATTCCAGCGCCATCAATTGCTTCAGCGCCGGTTCGGCCATCGCATCGGCCACCGTCAAGACGCTCAGGTTAAGGTCCATCTCATCACGCAGCATCAGTACCATCTCCGCCGCGCTTTCGTCGTAGCCGCTTAACAGACACCGGGCAAAACGGGTGTCAATCTGTAACCCTTCATCGGGCTGCCAATCGCTCTGTGCCAACATGCCCAGATCCGGTGCGACCTTAATCGCCAACAGCAGGTTCATCCGTTTCTCCTGTCAGTGGGCGATTAACGGCTTTACCGAGGAGGCGCCCACCAGCGTCATATCCTTGGTTTCCGGTGCCCACAAGATTGAGACTACCGCCCCCAGCACCAACACGCCGGTCAGGATCAGCATGGTGCCTTGCAGACCCAACGAAAGCATCGACAGCGGCAATAAGGCGGTACCAATAGCCGATCCGAGCCGACTCATCGAAGTGGCAAAACCGACGCCCAATGAACGAATATCGGTCGGGAAACTTTCCGCCGGGAACACCCCGACCAGATTGCTGACCGCCGAAATCGTCAGCGTAAAGATGGCAAACAGCAGCAACATCGCCCCCTGCCCTGGCGGTACAAAGGCCAATGCCCCCAGGCTGGCGGCCAAAACCCAGAACGCGCCAATCAGGAAGCGACGGCGCGGTAACCATTGGGTCAAGGCAATCCCCATCACCGCCCCCACCATCAGCAAACCATTGAGCAGCAGGTCGGTAGCAAAGCTTTGGCTTTGCCCTAATGTGGTCAGGATCGAGGGCAGGAAGGTATAGATGGCGAAGTAAGGGATCACCAGACAGACAAAGAACAGGCTGTTGAAGGCGGTGCGCCGCCAGTAACGCGGCGAAAACAAGGTGTGCATATGGCGTGCGGTTTCTACCGGGATTTCGTCATTGAGGATCACCTGCGGACCAAAACAGCGCAGCACGACCAGATGCGCCTCGGCGATCCGCCCCTTGCGCATCAGCCAACGTGGCGACTCCGGCGTGCCGATGCGTAATAGCATAATCAACAGCGCAGGCACGGCGCTTGAAGCCAGCAGCCAACGCCAGGACTCTGGCCCCAGATCGGCCATAAAATGACCGGAAAACCCGGCCGCGACGTAGCCTAACGTCCAAATCACGCTAAAAGATCCCAGCAGGATGCCACGATGCTTACGCGGAGCGAACTCGGCCAGCATGGTATGGCCGACGGCATAATCGCCCCCTAGCCCGATCCCTACCAGTACCCGTAGCCAGAACAGCTGTTCCGGCGTGGTGGCGAAAAACTGCATCACGGAAGCCAACGTGATGATGACAAAACTGAAGCTGAAAATTTTCTGGCGGCCAATATGGTCGGAGACCCAACCCAATACCAGGCTACCCAGGAACAGGCCAATCAGCGCCGAACTGCCGATCATCCCTTCCCAAAATGGCGTCAGGCCCATTTGCGGCTTGAGCTGGGCCAGCGCAAAACCAATCACCCCCAGCACATAGCCGTCGGTCAGGTGTGCGCCAAAGGTCAGCCCCGCCATTTTAAAATGAAAAGCGTTAAGCGGAATATCATCCATGCGCACTTGCCGAGGCAGCCGTGATGTCATCGTTACCCCCAATTACTGCGCTAAAAAACCATGACATAAGGGGGGTTAGTTACGGCTATGTTCCCCCTCACTCTAACCCTCTCCCAAAGGAAGAGGGGACCGAACGAGCCACAACTCAACTTCTGCGTTTATCCGCAACTCTGGACTGATAAGCCGGAGACTTCCCCCGCCTCAACAGCAACTCCGCACCCCATTCCTCTCCTTTTGGGAGAGGGACGGGGTGAGAGTGCCTTTATTTTTCAATCGGATAAATGGTGCCGGTATTCATGATGCCATTCGGGTCGTACACCTCTTTCAGCGCCTTGAGGATGTAGTAGGCACTGCCGTGTTCATCCTTGGTCCAGTGCACGCGGTGCTTACCAATGCCATGGTGATGCACCATCGAACCGCCCTGCTTGATGGTCTCTTCCACAATGATTTTATTCAGTGGGTTGTGATACTTGTCGATCTCTTCTTCCGGCTTGCAGTCCACCACGTTGTAGTCGTACACGAAGTACATATTGGTGCCGTTGATATAGCTGTGTGACGAGTGGCCGCCCAGCATAGTGATATCACTGGCATGTGGGAACTCATCGCGGATGCGGCGGATCACATTCTCGTAAATCGCATTGATGCAGCCCCAATCGCCAGAAACTTCGGTGGTGAAGCCCATGTTGTTGGTCTTCATAATCTGCACGCGTTCTGCCGCCACTTTTTCCGGGCCCCAGTTCAGATTGTTGAACCAGGCTTCAATCAGCTTGCTGTCGACCTTGTTACATTCCGGATAGCGTTTGACAATTTCATCAATCCCCGCGCCGGTCGCCTGGGCAATCCCTTTGGCCCCTTCGGCCATAAAGATCAGCACACATTTACCTTCGGCGAAGTGGGTAAAGTGCTGGGTGCCGTCTTCTGCATCATACAAACGGGCAATGGAAGGACGATAGCCTTCGACCATCACTTCACGCAGGATGTCGAAACCGGTTGGCATGTTATCGAGGATATAACCGTAGAACAGGTTGTTTTCCGGCATATATTTAAAGATTTTCACCGTCACTTCGGTGATAAAGCACAGCGCGCCTTCGTTACCGATAATCACGTGGCGGATATCCGGGCCAGCGGCACGGCGCGGCACGTTTTTAATGCGGGTGATATTGCCATTCGGGAACACGGCTTCCAGCCCAACCACCATGTCTTCGATCGCCCCGTACAGCGTGGAGAACTGGCCGATACTGCGCGTCGCGACCAGGCCGCCCATCTGGGCCAGCGGTTTGGACTGCGGGGAGTGGCCGGTAGTGTAACCCTGGGCGCGCAATTGATTTTCCAGCACTTCTAACGGTACGCCGCACTGCGCCGTCGCCTGCATATTACGGATATCGATGTTGATGACCTTGTTCATCCCGGAGCCATCCAGCACTACGGAATTCTTCACCACCGTTTCCAACCCGCCTTCAGTGGCCGAAGCCCCGGTGCGCGGTACGCCAGTAATGCCGTGCTGATTCATAAACGCCAGCACGTCGGAAACCTGTTGGGTATCGGCCAACTTCACCACGGCCGCAGGCAGCGGTTGAGTAAACACGCCGTGAATATCGGCATATTTGCGGAAACGGTCTACGCTATTTTTTTGCAGCACTTTTTCATCGGTAATAATCCGCTCAGGGCCAACCATTTCTTTTAACTGAACGACAATTTCTTCACGGGATAGAGACATAACCAACCCTTCCTAATTTAAGAATAGATAAAATGAGCTTAAGTAAAATTAAAAGGAACCACCCATTAATTTAGCGAACCAAATAACCCCCATCGACTACCAACAAATGACCATTAACATAATCTGAGGCACGACTAGCTAAAAATACCATTGCGCCCATCAAGTCTTGTGTTTCACCCCAGCGATTGGCTGGAATATGGTCAAGTACGCGCTTATTGGTTTCAGGATTTTTACGTGTTTCTAGCGTAATGTCTGTCGCATAATAGCCCGGAGCAATACCATTCACCTGAATATTATATTGCCCCAATTCGTCGCAATAAGCTTTGGTGAAACCCGCCAACGCATGTTTAGTGGCCGAATAAGCCGGTGACCACTGGCCGCCCAGATAAGAGAACAGGGAACAGATATTGATTATTTTCCCCTGTTTTTTCGGGATCATGATTTTTGCCGCTTCATAGCTCAATTCAAAGGCCGCGGTCAGGTTGATGTCGATCATCGGATCCCAGTCTTCACGGCCGAAATCCAATACCTTATTCAGCTTACAGATACCGGCGTTGTTCACCAGAATATCCACTGAACCAAAGGTCTCCAGGCACTGGCCAATCACTCTGGCAGGCGCACCTTTTTCCGTGATATCTACCTGCATGAACTCAACCTTAACCCCTTGCTGCTCAATCATTTCGCGGGTTTGGCCCTTATCCATGATAAAGCTTGGAATGAACAGATTAGCACCGGCCTTGGCCAACGCCATGGCAAATGCCTGCCCCAGACCACTGTTACCACCGGTGACAATGGCGGTTTTGCCTTTTAGCGAGAAGAAATCTAATGAGAACTCATTTAACGCGTTTGTTGACATGATTTTGCCCCTTGGTCCGGAAAAAACGCAAAAAAAAAGAGAAAAGCAACCTCCCCTGCGCTTGGCAGAGAAGTTACTTTTCTCATCGTCTCTAGTAACTGGCAAAAAAAGTAACACATTCGATCCCGACTATTCCGTGATGCCAATCACAAATTCATTTCTTGGCGAGCAGGATTAAGATTAATTACTGACGTCACTTATTTACCCCCGTTTAATACGGTGAATTACTGCACGATTAGGATCTAACCAAATGGTCCCACCTCGGTTTTGTGATAACTCTCACAGATGAAATACAGCCTGCCGTGTTATTTATTAACGCAGTTACTGAAAGAGACGAAGAGAAAAGTAACTTCCTGCACTGCGGGAAGCTTGCTTTTCTCTTTTTTTGTTTAACGCGATGTACCCAATAACGGTTAAATTAACAATTAATGGGTATATTTATGCGGAACTTTACCATGGAAAAAAATAATTCCCACCGTTGGTTAACGCTGGCAATAATAAGTATCAGCGGCGGAGTAAGTTTCGATCTCGCCTATCTGCGTTATATTTATCAAATCCCGATGGCCAAGTTTATGGGATTCTCCAATACCGAAATCGGCTTGATTATGAGCACCTTTGGTATCACCGCGATTATTCTCTACGCCCCTAGCGGGATCATTGCCGATAAGTTCTCTCATCGCAAGATGATGACCTTCGCGATGATCGCCACCGGCCTGTTGGGGCTGCTGATGGCGGTCTACCCGCCATTCTTGGTAATGATCCTGATCCAGGTCGCCTTCGCAATCACCACCATCCTTCTGTTGTGGTCAGTCTCGATCAAAGCCGCTTCGCTGCTCGGCAACCATGAAGAACAGGGCAAAATCATGGGCTGGATGGAAGGGCTACGCGGCGTTGGCGTGATGGCGCTGGCGGTATTCACCATGTGGATTTTCTCGCTGTTCGCGCCGGAAAACCCTAATAGCCTGAAAGCGGTGATCCTGATCTACAGCGGCGTGTATATCCTGTTGGGCATTCTCTGCTGGTTCTTTGTCACCGACGGCTTTGTCAGCAGTGACGAAACCGAGAAACCCCATAAATTCAGCCTGGGCGATATTCTCTCGGTGCTCAAAATCAGCACCACCTGGTATTGCAGCATGATCATCTTTGGCGTCTATACCATCTACGCCATCCTCAGCTACTCCACCAACTACCTGACCGAAATGTACGGTATGACCCTGGTCGCCGCCAGTTATATGGGGATCGTGATCAACAAGATCTTCCGGGCCATGTGCGGGCCACTCGGTGGGATCATCACGACTTATACCCGGCTGAAATCGCCGACGCGGGCCATCCAGTTGCTGGCATTAGTGAGCATTGCCACCCTGGTGGTATTGCTGATCACCAATCAGAACCCGACTTCGGTAGCCGTGGGTATTGGCCTGATCCTGTTGCTGGCCTTCACCTGCTACGCCTCACGCGGGCTGTATTTCGCCTGCATCGGCGAAGCCAGAACGCCAAAATACATTATGGGCACCACCGTGGGGATCTGCTCGGTAATCGGCTTCCTGCCTGATGTGTTTGTTTATCCGATTATCGGCCATTGGCAAGACACCCTGCCCGCCGCCGAGGCCTATCACAACATGTGGTTGATGGGATTGGGTGCCACCAGCCTGGTAGTCGTGTTCACCTTCCTGCTGTCTAACAACATCAAGCGCGCTGGCGCCAAGAACACAGCGACACAGCCGGTCACCGAATAATTATTTCAAGGAGTTGCGATATGAAGAGCAAGTATCTGATGGGCGTGGACGTGGGCACCCAAAGCGCCAAAGTGGTGATTTTTGATCTGGACGGCAACGCAATTTGCGAAGGGAAACAGCAGCTACGCAAGATGGATATCCCGGCACCGCTGCTGGCAGAACATCCAGATGATGACCTGTGGGACTCACTGAAGGTCGCCTTCCGCCGTGCTATGCAACGTTTCGACGAACGGGGTGGTAAACCGCAGGACATTCTGGCGATGGGCATCTGTATCGTGCGCTGCTGCCGGGTACTGTTGCAGGAAAATGGTGAACTGGCCTATCCGGTGATCAACTGGATGGATAAGCGCCTGAACAAACCTTACGAATATATCGATGCCTATCAAGGCGTGCGTTATGTGACGACCACGTCGGGTTACATCACCCATCGCCTGACCGGCGAGTTCAAAGACACCTGCGCCAACTACATCGGTTGGTGGCCGATGGACAACGACAGCCTCGATTGGAGTACCGATCCCGCCGCCTGGCAAAGCTGCAACCTGACGCGCGACATGGTGCTGGACGTAGTGAAGCCAGGTGACATCCTCGGTCATATCACTCAGCAAGTCGCTCAGCAGCTTGGCATCCCCGCAGGTATTCCTGTGGTTGCTACCGCGCATGACAAAGCGGTGGAAGCACTGGGCGCCGGTTCACTGGATGAAGGCGTGGCGCTGATTTCCCTCGGAACCTATATTGGTGCCATGGTTCACGGCCATGCCAACGTGAAAGATGCCCAAAACTTCTGGCCATTCCAGGCCTCGATCCCTGGCCGTTACCTGTATGAATGCATGGGCGTGCGGCGCGGTATGTGGACCATCAGTTGGTTCCGCGATCAGTTTGGCGCGGCTGCCCTGTCGGATGCCCATGATGCCGGAACCAGCATTGAGGAGTTACTGAATCAGGAGGCAGAACGCGTTCCTGCGGGTTGTGAAGGACTCATCACCGTACACGACTGGGCACCACCATCAGAAGCGGAGTTCCGTAAAGGAGCCATGATTGGCTTCGATGGCCGCCACACCCGCGCCCATATGTACCGCTCGGTGCTGGAGGGCATTGCCTTCACCATGAAGAACCATATGGACAAAATGGCGCTGGAGCTGAAAACCCCGTTCAAGCACCTGATCATTTCTGGCGGCGGGGCCAACAGCGATCTGTTTATGCAGATCTTTGCCGATGTGTTTGGCATCCCTACCAGCCGTAACGTGATGAAAGGGTCGGCGGCGGTTGGCTGCGCCATCAATGCCGGGATGGCCG
This sequence comes from Serratia sp. (in: enterobacteria), assembly GCF_051654945.1. Taxonomy (GTDB): domain Bacteria; phylum Pseudomonadota; class Gammaproteobacteria; order Enterobacterales; family Enterobacteriaceae; genus Chania. The sequence goes on along the minus strand of NZ_JBOFZA010000028.1, from coordinate 22,954 downwards.
TGAACGTCTTTACTGATTACGAGCAGGCCGCGCAGAAGCTGGTACGAATGGGGGACAGTTTCGAACCGAATATGAAAAACCATCGGTTCTACAGTCAGCTCAACCAACAGGTGTATCAGCAGGTGAATAAACATCTGGATCCACTGTTACAGGCGCTCAGTCCATTGGTCGATTAAGCAGGTGAGGGCACCCGTCGCGGTGCCCTTCTCACGATTACAGCTTCAGCTTCCACACTTGGTGATTAGTGGTGGCGACGGCGATGGCCCCGGCATTCAGCGCAGTTTGTGCATCATCCTCATCGCACACCAGACCGCCGGCAATGATCGGCAGGTCGATCTTTTCTGCCACCCAACCGAGCACCTTAGGCATACAACCCGGCAGGATTTCGATGCAGTCCGGCGTCGATTGCGCGACCTGCTTGTCGATATTGTGGAAAGAGATCGAATCCATGATAAACAGCCGGTGAATTGTGTAGAAGCCTTGCTGACGCGCCGCCTTCACCATTGAAGCCTTAGTGCTGATAATGCCGTCCGCCGCCGTGACAATCTTCAGAAAATTAATCACGATCTCCTTGTTGGAGCTGCCCTCCAGCAAATCAACGTGCACAAAGGCATACTTACCCGCCTCTTTCACCTGCTGCACAATACGGCCAATATTGCAGATGTTGCCGTACAGCACCGAGATGATCTGGCAGTCCGACTTCACCGCAACCTGTAGGCTTTCATTATCTTTTACCGCTGCGATCACCGGATGCAGCTTTAACAGTTCGTCGATAGACACGTTGTTCCCCTGTCTCTTTCAGCCTGCCGGCTGCAAATCAATCTGCATCGTATCCCAGATTCGGGGCTAGCCAGCGCTCTACGTCGCCGATCTTCATCCCTTTACGCTGCGCGTAGTCTTCTACCTGATCGCGCTGGATCTGCGCCACGGCAAAGTACTTGCTCTGCGGATGGCTGAAATACCAGCCGGATACCGCTGCCCCAGGCCACATGGCGAAGGATTCTGTCAGCTCCATACCGGTATGGCGGTTAACGTCCAGCAGCTGCCAGATCTCCGCTTTTTCGGTATGCTCCGGGCAAGCAGGATAGCCGGGTGCCGGGCGAATGCCTTGATAATTCTCACGGATCAGCTCTTCGTTACTCAGATTTTCATCGGTGGCGAAGCCCCAATGCAGCTTGCGCACCTGCTCGTGCAGGTATTCGGCAAAGGCCTCTGCCAGACGATCGGATAACGCCTTGACCATGATCTTGTTGTAATCATCATGCTTGGCATCATAAGCCGCCGCCAGTTCATCTTCTTCCAGCCCGCCCGTAACCGCGAACGCGCCAAAGTAGTCGGCTTTACCGCTGCTTTTCGGTGCCACAAAGTCGGCCAGACAGTAGTTCGGAAAGTCGGTTTTTTCCGTTTGCTGACGCAGGTGACGGCTGACCACCAGCACCTCATCTCGACTTTCATCGCGGTAGACTTCTACATCATCCCCGACGCGGTTGGCCGGGAACAGGCCGTAGACGCCACGCGGGTTGAGGCTACCGTTAGCGGCCAGCATATCCAGCATCTCGTTGGCGTCCTGGAACAGGCGTTTGGCCTCTTCCCCCACCACTTCATCTTCCAGAATGCGTGGATACTTGCCCGCCAGCGACCAGGTCATAAAGAACGGTGTCCAGTCGATATAGTGGCGCAAGGTGTCAATGCTGGCCTCAACCGGGAACACCCCCAATTGGTTCGGCACTGGTGGCTGATAGTTTTCCCAATCCAGCACCATGGCGTTGTCGCGCGCCTGTTGCAGGCTAACCGGTGGCGTGCGCGGTTTTTTACGCCCGTGCTGGATACGTACGGTTTCGTACTCTTTGCGGGTGCGGGCGACAAACTCGTCGCGCTGGGTGTCGGACAGCAGTGCCGCAACCACGCCAACGGTACGCGAGGCGTTCTGCACGTAGGTGGTCGAGCCGCTGTAGTTCTGCTCAATCTTCACCGCCGTATGCGCTTTGGAGGTCGTCGCGCCGCCAATCAGCAGCGGCAGGGTAAAGCCCTGGCGCTCCATCTCTTTAGCCACGTTGACCATTTCGTCCAGCGACGGGGTGATCAGGCCAGACAGGCCGATAATGTCCACCTTCTGCTCGCGGGCGGTTTTCAGGATCTTGTCCGTCGGTACCATCACGCCCAGATCGATAATTTCGTAGTTGTTACATTGCAGCACCACGCCAACGATGTTTTTGCCGATGTCGTGTACGTCGCCCTTCACCGTCGCCAGCAGAATTTTCCCGGCGGTGGTCCCTTTCTGTTTGCTGGCCTCAATGTATGGTTCGAGGTAGGCCACCGCCTGCTTCATCACGCGGGCCGATTTTACTACCTGCGGCAGGAACATTTTGCCCTCGCCGAACAGATCGCCCACCACGTTCATCCCGGCCATCAGCGGCCCTTCGATCACTTCGATCGGACGATCTGCCTGCTGGCGCGCTTCTTCGGTGTCTAACTCAATGAATTCGGTAATGCCTTTGACCAGCGAATACTCCAGGCGCTTCACTACCGGCCAGCCGCGCCATTCGGCCTGCTGCACCGCCACTTCGTTGTCTTTGCTGCCCCGGTATTTCTCCGCCAGCTCCAGCAGACGCTCGGTGCCGTCCTGACGGCGGTTGAGCACCACATCCTCCACGGCTTCGCGCAGTTCAGTGCTGAGATCGTCATAGATCGCCAACTGCCCGGCGTTGACGATCCCCATATCCATGCCGTTGCGAATAGCGTGATACAGGAATACCGCATGGATCGCTTCACGCACCGGATCGTTGCCACGGAACGAGAAGGAGACGTTGGACACACCACCAGAAATCATCGCGTGCGGCAGATGGGTTTTGATGTCGGCGCAGGCTTCGATAAAGTCGACGGCATAGTTGTTATGCTCTTCGATACCGGTCGCGACGGCAAAAATGTTCGGGTCAAAAATGATATCTTCCGGCGGGAAACCCACACGCTCGGTCAGGATCTGGTATGCCCGGCGGCAAATCTCGAATTTGCGCTGACGGGTATCCGCCTGGCCAACTTCATCGAAGGCCATCACGACCACGGCAGCCCCGTAGCGGCGTACCAGTTTGGCATGGTGGATAAAGGCCTCTTCGCCCTCTTTCATCGAGATTGAGTTGACGATGCCTTTGCCCTGGATACATTTCAGACCCTGTTCAATCACGCTCCACTTGGAGGAGTCGATCATGATCGGCACGCGGGCAATATCCGGCTCACCGGCGATCAGGCTGAGGAAACGCACCATCGCCGCTTCGGCGTCGAGCATCCCTTCATCCATGTTGATGTCGATGATCTGGGCACCGCTTTCCACCTGTTGGCGGGCCACGGCCAGCGCTTCATTGTATTTTTCTTCTTTAATTAATCGCTTGAACCGAGCCGAACCGGTGACGTTGGTACGCTCCCCCACGTTGACGAACAGCGATTTGGCATCGATATTCAACGGCTCAAGGCCTGACAAGCGGCAGGCTACCGGTAACTCTGGCAACTGCCGTGGCGGCACGCCCTCTACCGCTTTGACCATCGCAGCGATATGCGCCGGAGTGGTGCCACAGCAACCACCGATAATATTCAGGAAGCCGGCATGCGCCCATTCACCCACCTGTTTCGCCATCTCTTCGGCATCAAGGTCGTATTCACCAAAAGCGTTGGGCAAACCGGCGTTCGGGTGGGCGGTGACATAGCTTTCAGAGATGCGGGACAACTCCGCCACGTATTGGCGTAGCTCATCCGGCCCGAGCGCACAGTTCAGGCCAAAGGTCAGCGGTTTAACATGACGCAGCGAGTTGTAGAACGCCTCCGTAGTCTGGCCGGAAAGGGTACGGCCAGAAGCGTCGGTGATGGTGCCGGAAATCATGATCGGCAGGTTTACGCCCAGCGCTTCAAATTCGGTTTCGACCGCAAAGGCCGCCGCTTTGGCATTCAGGGTATCGAAGATGGTTTCGATCATGATCAGATCGACGCCCCCCTCCACCAGCGCACGGGTCGATTCGCGGTATGCCTCAACCAGTTGGTCAAAGGAAACATTACGGAAGGCCGGATCGTTAACGTCTGGGGAAATGGAGGCGGTGCGGTTGGTTGGGCCAAGCACGCCAGCCACGTAACGTGGTTTTTCCGGGGTACGTGCGGTCCACTCATCAGCACAGGCGCGAGCCAGCAAGGCGGCCTGATAGTTAATCTCGGCGGACAGTGACTCCATATGGTAGTCGGCCATCGCGATGGTAGTCGAGTTGAAGGTGTTGGTTTCGAGGATATCGGCCCCCGCTTCCAGGTAACCGTTGTGGATCGCGACGATCACCTCTGGCTTGCTCAGCACCAGCAGGTCGTTATTGCCTTTGAGATCGCTTTGCCAATCGGCAAAACGCTCACCACGGTAGTCTGCCTCTTCCAGCCGATAGCTCTGGATCATGGTGCCCATACCGCCATCCAACACTAAAATTCGCTGCGCTAACTGCTGACGCAGTTGTTCCTCTCGATTTATCACTGTAGCCCCTTCACACCCGATTATCCGCCCGACGACTATTACCCCACATCCCAATGTTGTTGCGGCGCGGCACGCTGCGCCCGTCATGCATCCTGCAACTTGAAAGATGGAGGGTCTGACATCCTAGCACAGGTTATGGCGGCAAAGTTGCGAGCGGGTATTGAGAGTTTTTCAGGTTCGTGAACCAACAGATCCGATGAGCGGAGAAGCAACTTGCAATTCATCCGCAAAAAACGAAAATGAATTCCATCATACGGAAAGCAGAAGGTGAATCATGGCCACTCCCGTTCCCGCCAAGCGCGGCAAAAAACCTCGCGCTGCCGCGCCCGCCGCCAGTACGGCGACCGGCCAGGTCCAATCACTGACCCGTGGTCTGAAATTATTGGAATATATTGCCGAAGCCCAGGGCAATGTTGCGTTGACCGATCTCGCTCAGCAGGCCGGGTTGCCCAACTCCACCACCCATCGTCTACTGACAACCATGCAACAGCAGGGTTTTGTGCGTCAGGTGGGCGATTTGGGCCTGTGGACGATGGGGGCTCATGCGTTTGTGGTGGGCAGCAGCTTCCTGCAAAGCCGTAACCTGCTGGCGATGGTGCATCCAACGCTACGCCGCCTGATGGAAGAATCCGGTGAAACGGTCAACCTGGCGGTGATGGACAAAGCCGAAGATCAGGCGGTGATTATCGATCAGGTGCAATGTACCGCGCTGATGCGGATGTCGGCCCCGATTGGCGGCAAACTGCCGATGCACGCCTCTGGTGCGGGCAAAGCCTTTCTGGCCAGTATGCAGGATGATGAGGTGACCCGGTTGCTGCATAAAAAAGGCATGCATACCTATACCCCGCACACGCTGACGCCGCATAACCTGAAAGAAGGGCTGGCAGTGATCCGTAAACAAGGGTTCTCGTTTGACGATGAAGAACATGCCCTCGGCCTGCGCTGCCTGGCCGCCTGCATCTTTGACGAGCACCGCGAAGCCTTTGCGGCTATCTCCATCTCCGGCCCGGTGTCGCGCATTACCGACGATCGCGTGACTGAGTTAGGCGCGCTGGTGATCCACGCGGCAAAAGAGATCAGCCTGGAGTATGGCGGCGTACGTTAACCTGGCGGGCGCGGCATGCGGCGCCCCTACGTCATAGCTTGAAAAGAGAGTCCGACCTTCCCCTGTTATATTTCTGTATCGCCCTGTAGAGAGTTTGTTTACCTACCCGCGAAAAGTATGAAATCGATCACAGTTAGCGATCTTGGCAACCGAAGCCGATTGCAACCTTTCGCACTTCCCCCGATATTGTTACCGATAACATGTTACCGGTAACAAAGTCATATGGCTCGCAGAGAGGGGAAACCAAACCATGGCCAATAGTCAGAATCGTGTTTACGTCATTATGGGCGTTTCCGGCAGCGGCAAGTCTGCCGTAGCCAATGCCGTTGCCCAACAGCTTTCCGCCAACTTCCTGGACGGTGATTTTCTCCACCCGCGCCGTAATATCCAGAAGATGGCCGCGGGTGAACCGCTCAATGACGACGATCGCGCGCCGTGGTTGGCTGCCCTGAATGATGCCGCCTTTGCCATGCAGCGTACCAATGCGGTCTCGATTATCGTCTGCTCTGCGCTGAAAAAGCATTATCGCGATCGGCTGCGTGCCGGTAACGACAACCTGTCTTTCATCTATCTGCACGGTGATTTCCCAGTGATCGAGGCACGGCTGGCCGCCCGCAAGGGGCATTTTTTCAAACCCCAAATGCTGGTCACCCAGTTCGCCACGCTGGAACAGCCGGGCAAAGATGAAAGCGACGTCAAAGATATCGACATCGATCAGCCGTTGGATGGGGTCATTGCCGACACCGTACGGCATATCCAGAGCTTCCAGCCACAGGTTGCCTGCGCATAAAGAGAGGACGCCATGATGAACAACACCTTGGACCGCGTAACACAACGCATCATTGAACGCTCCAAAGAGAGCCGAGCCGCCTATCTGGCACGCATTAGTCAGGCCCGCACGCAGACGGTACACCGTTCTCAGCTAGCCTGTGGCAATCTGGCCCATGGCTTTGCCGCCTGCCAGCCCGACGATAAGGCCGCCCTGAAAAACATGGTGCGCAGCGATATCGCCATCATCACCGCCTACAACGATATGCTCTCCGCCCACCAGCCTTATGAAAACTACCCACAACGGCTCAAGCAGGCGCTGCACAGCGTGGGGGCCGTAGGCCAGGTTGCCGGTGGCGTGCCGGCCATGTGCGACGGCGTGACGCAAGGGCAGGACGGCATGGAGCTTTCGTTGATGAGCCGCGACGTGATTGCCATGTCTGCCGCCATTGGCCTGTCTCACAATATGTTCGACGGCGCGCTGTTCCTGGGGATCTGCGACAAGATTGTGCCGGGATTAGTGATGTCTGCCCTCTCCTTTGGCCATTTGCCCGCCATATTCGTGCCGGCCGGGCCGATGAGCAGCGGCCTGCCGAATAAAGAGAAAGTGCGAGTGCGCCAACTGTATGCCGAAGGCAAAGCCGATCGTCATGCACTGTTGGAGGCCGAGGCTGCCTCTTATCATGGCATTGGCACCTGCACCTTCTACGGCACCGCCAATACCAACCAGATGGTGATGGAAGTGATGGGCCTGCATCTGCCTGGAGCCTCTTTCGTGCATCCAGACACGCCACTGCGCGATGCACTGAATGATGCCGCCGCTCGCCAGATAACCCGCCTGACAGAAACCGCCGGTAATTACCTGCCAATTGGTCAGTTGGTTGATGAAAAAGCGATCGTCAACGGCATCGTATCGCTGCTGGCGACCGGAGGCTCGACCAACCTGACCATGCATATGGTGGCCATGGCTCGGGCAGCGGGCATCATCATCAACTGGGATGACTTCTCCGAGCTTTCCGACGCCGTACCGCTGTTATGCCGTATTTACCCCAACGGCCCGGCGGATATCAACCAGTTCCAGGCCGCAGGCGGCGTACAATTAGTGGTGCGCGAGCTGCTGAACCACGGGCTGTTGCATCAGGATGTGCATACCGTCGCCGGTTTCGGCCTTGAACGCTATACCCAGGAACCTTGGCTGGACAATGGCCAACTGGCCTGGCGCGACGGGGCGGAAAGCTCGCTGGACGCCAACGTGATAGCCAGCGTCGCCAAGCCGTTTGAACATCATGGCGGCACCAAAGTGCTGGCTGGCAATCTGGGCCGCGCGGTGATGAAGACGTCGGCGGTGCCCGTCGATAATCAGATTATCGAAGCTCCGGCGATCGTCTTTGAAAGCCAGCACGATATCGTCCCCGCCTTCGAAGCGGGTAAGCTGGATCGGGACTGTGTGGTAGTGGTGCGTTTCCAGGGCCCGCAAGCCAACGGTATGCCTGAACTGCATAAACTGATGCCGCCGCTTGGCGTATTAATGGATCGCGGTTTCAAGGTGGCGTTGGTGACCGATGGCCGCCTGTCGGGTGCTTCCGGTAAGGTCCCGTCGGCTATTCATGTCACCCCGGAGGCCTACACCGGCGGCCTGTTGGCCAAAGTACAAAGCGGCGATCTGATCCGCGTGAATGGCCTTACCGGCGAGCTGCAGTTGCTGGTCGATGAGGCTGAGCTGGCCAAGCGTTCCCCATGCCAACCAGACCTGAGTAGTGAAAGGCACGGCTGTGGTCGTGAGCTGTTTGGGGCATTACGCAGCCAGCTTTCCGGTGCTGAGCAGGGGGCTTGCTGCATCACGTTTTAATCCTGCCAGGGCCCAGTAAACTGGGCCTTACCCACGATCTTCCCACCGGTTTACTACGTGCCTCACGAACAACTGGTACAACTATTGCTTAAAAAGAGGACATGCGTACACTCAACCCACCCGTTCCGGTTCGGCCAGCCTGAAAGTGCATCTGGCGCTGTTTACTGATGACCTTGCCCTGACCGACAGACGATAACGCCAGGATATAGTCTGATGAATTCATTTTTGCCAGGTTTACACGCCTTCATCCAACAACGACTCCCTCACACCCTGCGCAGCAAAATGATCGTCCTGGCCATCATCATGGTTTCGCTACCCACCTTAATCATCGGCTATCTGGTTGAAAACGAAGGGCGCGAAGCCCTGTTGCAAGAGAAGAAGGCCAAGCTGTTTGCCGTCACCACCTTGCTGGATACTGCGCTGGGCGACAGCTTTACGCTATATCGTGAGCTGCCCAGAGAACAGCGCATCAAGGCACTGAACCAGCATCTGGCCCCGGTTACCGATGAGATCACCCGTGCATTTTCCGGCGTTGGGGCGGGTTATTATAATCAGGAACTGGACGCTATTATTACCTACGCCCCACAGCGGCAATATGGCAATGCGGTCGGTATTTCGATTAATCCCGATCACCCCGGCCATGAAGTGATGGCCAGCGGCAAACCGCAGGTAAGCAGTGGTTCGCAGGTGCGTGGCAACATTATGAACGCTATGATCCCCATCAAACGCGATAACCAGATCCTCGGCTATATCTGGGCCAACGAACTGTCGAACGATATCGATCGTCAGGCGCTGTCGATGGATATCAAAATTATGCTGGTGATCGGCATCGGCCTGCTATTGAGCTTAGGATTGATCGTGGCCTTTTCACGCCGCTTCGCCTCGGATATTGACGTGATCAAATCCAGCCTGACCAATTTATCGCTAAACCTGAATAGCGACCTTCCGGCGATGAAGGGTGAAATGGGGGAAATATCTGCCAGCGTTAATGCCTTATCCCGCGCATTGCGGGAAACCAAAACGCTCAATGAATTAATTCTCGAGAGCGCCGCCGACGGAGTTATTTCGGTGGATATCAATGGCTGCGTCACCATGATCAACCCCGCAGGAGAGCTCATCACCGGCTACAGCCGTAAAGAACTGATGGGGAAACCTTATGCGGACGTGTTTGAAAAGGTCGACTTTAATAGCCCGGTATTGGACACCCTGTTCCGTGGCATCGAGCATGTCGCGTTAGAAATTGATTACCCAGGTAAAACTCGCACCATACAACTCAGCATCAGTACCAGCCAACTGCGTAATGCCCAAGGAGCAACGCTGGGGGCGCTGGCCATCTTCACCGATTTAACCGCCAAAAAGGAAGTCCAGCGCCGCATTGAGCAAGCCGAACGCCTGGCAACGCTTGGTGAGCTGATGGCTGGGGTCGCCCATGAAGTTCGCAATCCATTAACGGCCATCAGCGGTTTTGTGCAAATCCTCAAAGACAGTGAACAAGATCCGCAGCGGCTCGAATATACCCACATCATTTTGAAAGAAGTACAGTCGATTAATCGGGTGATCCAGCAGTTGCTCGATTTCTCTCGCCCGCGCATTGGCCGCTATCATCAGGTCAATTTAAATCAAATCCTGCGGGAAAGCCTGATCCTGGTGAAAACCAAAGGCGTAGAGGCCAGGGTTGATTTTCATGTTCATTGGGATGAAGGATTGAGTGATATTGAGGCCGACGGTGAATTATTAAAACAGGTGCTGCTTAATATTCTGATTAATGCCGTCCAGTCGATTGCTGCCAGAGGGGAAATTACCATTACCACCCAAGCGATGGATGAAAACCGGCAGCAGGTCACCATTCAGGATAACGGCTGTGGCATTGCCGATGAGATTAAGTCGAAAGTATTTGATCCGTTTTACACCACCAAGCCTTCTGGCACCGGATTAGGCTTGTCTATCAGTCAGCGTATTATTACCTCTCACGATGGCGAAATAAAACTAGAAAGCCAGCAGCATCAAGGAACCACATTTATTATTATCTTGCCAGTCAAGCATGACGCAGGGGATCTCTGATGAAAAAGTCATACCGTATTCTGATCGTGGATGATGAAGAAAACGTTCGCCGCATGTTAACCACCGTGTTTAGCCTTGATGGCCACCAGCCTATCTGTGCCGCTGACGGCGAGCAAGCGCTGGAACAATTTAAGCAACAGGCCCCGGATATTGTGTTGATGGATATCCGCATGCCAAAAATCAGCGGCCTTGAGGCCCTGCAAGTCATGCGCCAGACACGACAAGAAACACCGGTGATCCTCATGACCGCCTATGCCGCCGTAGAGACAGCGGTTGAGGCACTGCGCCTGGGTGCCTTTGATTATGTGATTAAACCCTTCGATCTGGATGAGCTGAAAATCATTATCAGCCGTGCCATGCAGTTGCAGGAGATGAAGCTGGAGATCAATCGCCTGCACCGTGCCTTGTCGGACAGTTATCAATGGGGCCGATTGCTCACCAACAGCGCCAAAATGATGGAGCTTTGCCGCGATACGGCAAAAATCGCCATGAGCCACGCCAGCGTGCTGATAACCGGTGAAAGCGGCACCGGCAAGGAGTTGATCGCTAAAGCGATCCACTACAACAGCCCGCGAGCCAAAGGGCCATTTATCAAGATCAACTGCGGCGCACTACCGGAGTCCTTGCTGGAGAGTGAACTCTTCGGCCACGAGAAAGGAGCCTTTACCGGCGCACATATGCAGCGTCAGGGCCTGTTTGAACGGGCCAATCTTGGGACATTGCTGCTGGATGAGGTCGGCGAAATGCCGCACAATCTGCAGGTTAAATTGCTACGGGTGCTACAGGAGAAAGAGTTCGAGCGACTCGGCGGCAGCAAAACCATTAAAACCGATATTCGGCTAATTGCCGCGACCAATCGCAATCTGGCGGCCATGGTAGAGCAAGGCGAGTTCCGCCAGGATCTGTTTTACCGCCTGAACGTGATCCATCTTTCCCCGCTGCCACTGCGCGAAAGGCCGGAAGACGTGCCGTTGTTGGCCCGGCATTTCCTGCAGAAGTTCAATGCCGAAAATGGCAAAGAGATCATTGAGATAGACCCCAGCGCACAGGCCATTCTTGATGCTTATTCGTGGCCGGGTAACATCCGGGAACTTTCCAATGCGATTGAGCGAGCCGTGATTATGAGTACCGGCTTTATCCTCTTCCCGGAGGATTTACCGGAACATTTACAACAATCCCCCCCCGTCCAATCCAATAGTCAGCGCCCTCTGTTTGCCGAACCGGGTTTAAACTTAAAAGAAAATATTAAAGCTTACGAACGCGAGCTGATCTGCTCTGCGCTCGCAGATAATCAGGACAATCGGGTTAAAACCGCACGCGCGTTAGGTATTAGCCGCAGAGCATTGATGTATAAATTACAAGAATATCGCATCGACTCTCAGTCCTCCACACCACCAGATAATATATAAACAAATATTAACTGTGCGATTTACCCCTCCCCGAAATAGCGCCTGAGATCACATTACTTTGATCGTCAGGCGTCACCGCTTATTTTTATTCTGAGTAACAAAATGTGCACCCCCTGTGCAAGAAATTGCACACCTCATTGTTAATTAACTCGACATCTTATTAAACAATTAAATAACAACCCAGCGATCCCTGTGAATATCAGGCCGTTAATGGTTTTTTAGCAATCAAGCTCAATTGGCATGAAGGTTGCAATTCCTTAATTGAAACTCTTTTTTAGCGTCAAATATAAGGGATAACCATGAAAAGAAAACTCATCGATATTGAGCAGGCAACGGCCTATTTTCGTGATGGCATGACCATCATGATTGGGGGATTTATGGGCGTGGGTGCCCCACCCCGTCTTATTTCAGCCCTGCTGGCGGCGAACGTAAAAGATCTGACCTTAATCACGACCGATACCGCCTTCGTCGATACCGGCGTCGGCCCCTTGGTCGCCAGCGGCAGAGTGAAAAAGCTGATCGCCTCCCATATCGGCACCAACCCCGAAACCGGCCGTCGCATGATCTCGGGCGAGATGGAGGTTGAGTTAGTTCCGCAGGGCACGCTGGCCGAACGTATCCGCTGTGGTGGTGCCGGTCTGGGCGGTTTTCTGACGCCCACCGGTGTTGGCACCGTGGTCGAAGAAGGCAAACAAAAAATTACGCTGAACGATATCGACTATCTGCTGGAACTGCCTTTGCGCGCCGATCTGGCCTTGGTACGCGCTCACCTTAGCGACTATCAGGGCAACCTGACCTACCAACTCAGCGCCCGCAATTTCAACCCACTGATGGCATTGGCCGCAGACATTGTGATCGCCGAACCGGAGTCCGTGGTGGATATCGGCAGCATTACCCCTGACTGCGTCATCACCCCCGCCGCGTTAATTGATCACATTGTCTGCCCGCAGGAGAACCAATAATGAACGCCAAAGAACTTATCGCCCGCCGCGTGGCCCTTGAACTGCACGATGGGGACATCGTCAATCTGGGTATCGGGTTGCCCACTCAGGTGGTTAATTTTTTACCCACCGATATTCATATCACCCTGCAATCTGAAAATGGCTTTCTTGGTTTGGCACCGGTTACCGAGGCACATCCCAATCTGGTCAATGCCGGTGGGCAGCCCTGCGGTATCTTGCCAGGCGGAGCGGCCTTCGACAGCGCATTTTCCTTTGCCTTGATCCGTGGCGGCCATGTTGATGTCAGCGTGCTTGGCGGCCTACAGGTCGATCAGCAGGCCAACCTCGCCAACTGGATGGTGCCGGGGAAAATGGTCCCTGGCATGGGCGGAGCGATGGATCTGGTTACCGGGGCACGGCGGGTGATCATTGCGATGGAGCATTGCGCCAAAGATGGCTCCTCCAAAATCCTTGAGCATTGCACACTGCCGCTGACCGCGAAAAACAAGGTCAGCATGGTAGTGACCGAGCTGGCCGTTTTCAGCTTCGAACAAGGCCGACTGGTACTGAAGGAACATGCACCGGGTGTCACATTGGACACCATTCAGGCTAAAACAGCGGCTAAATTCTCCGTGTCTCCGGGCTTCACAGTCATGCCGATTGCGCTAGAGGAAGGTGCCGTATGATTGGCCGCATCTCGCGCTTTTTAACCGGTTTCGTGAGCCGCTATCTGCCCGATCCGCTGATTTTTGCCATGCTGCTGACGATGCTGACCTTTGGTATCGCACTGGCACTCACGCCGCATACACCGATCGAAATGGTGAATATGTGGGGTAATGGCTTCTGGAATCTGCTGGCATTCGGCATGCAGATGGCGCTGATTATCGTCACCGGCCATGCTCTGGCAACCTCTGCACCGGTCAAACGCATCCTGACGCTCACCGCTTCGGTCGCTAAAACCCCAGCTCAAGGGGTGATGTTGGTAACCTTCCTCGGTTCGGTGGCCTGCGTCATCAACTGGGGGTTTGGCCTGGTGGTCGGCGCGATGTTTGCCCGCGAAGTTGCACGCCGCATTCCCGGCTCGGATTATCCGCTGTTAATTGCCTGTGCCTACATCGGTTTCCTGACCTGGGGCGGCGGTTTCTCTGGCTCGATGCCGCTGTTAGCTGCCACGCCAGGCAACCCGGTGGAGCATATCGCCGGTTTGATCCCGGTTTCCGACACCATGTTCACTGGCTATAACCTGTTTATTACTTTAGGTCTGATCCTGGTGATGCCTTTTGTCACCCGCATGATGATGCCGAAACCACACGAAGTGGTGAGTGTCGATCCCGCGTTGTTGGCAGAAGAACCTAGCTTCCAGAAAAAGCTGTCTGCTGATGCGCCGATTGCCGAAAAAATGGAAGAAAGCCGCATTATTGCCTTCATCATCGGCGCGCTGGGTATCGCCTATTTAGGGATGAACTTCTGGGAAAAGGGCTTCAACATCACGATTAATACGGTAAACATGATGTTTATGATTGCCGGGATCCTGCTGCACAAAACCCCAATGGCCTATATGCGCGCCATCTCTGCGGCCGCCAAGAGTACGGCAGGGATTTTGGTGCAGTTCCCGTTCTATGCCGGGATCCAACTGATGATGGAACACTCCGGCCTCGGCGGCCTGATCACCGAGTTCTTCATCAACGTGGCCAATAAAGACACCTTCCCCATCATGACCTTCTTCAGCTCGGCGCTGATTAACTTTGCCGTGCCATCAGGCGGCGGTCACTGGGTGATCCAGGGGCCGTTCGTTATTCCTGCCGCTCAGGCCTTAGGGGCCGATTTAGGTAAGTCGGTGATGGCTATCGCCTATGGCGAGCAGTGGATGAACATGGCGCAACCATTCTGGGCGCTCCCCGCCCTGGCTATTGCCGGTCTGGGGGTCCGCGACATCATGGGTTACTGCGTCACCGCCCTGCTGTTCTCCGGCGTCATTTTCGTGATCGGCCTCACCCTATTCTAGCGTTGTCACATAAGGAATTACCGTATGGAGAGTATCGTTATCGTCAGCGCCGTACGCACGGCAATTGGTAGCTTCAATGGCGCGTTGGCTCCCGTTGGCGCAACAGATTTAGGTTCGTTGGTCCTGCGTGAAGCCATGACTCGTGCCGGTATCGGCGGCGAGCAGGTTGATGAAGTGATTCTAGGCAATGTGCTCCAGGCTGGATTAGGCCAGAACCCGGCACGGCAGGCGCTGTTGAAAAGTGGCATACCCGACACCGTCAGCGCTTATACCGTCAACAAAGTCTGTGGTTCCGGTTTGAAAAGCGTGGCCTTGGCCGCGCAGGCCATTTTAGCCGGAGATGCACAAACCATTATCGCTGGCGGTATGGAAAATATGAGCCAGGCGCCCTACCTGATGGATAGCAAAGCGCGTTGGGGCTATCGACTCGGGGATGGTCAACTGTTTGACGTGATCCTGAAAGACGGCTTGATGTGTGCCATGCATGATTACCACATGGGCATCACCGCAGAGAATGTCGCCAAGGAATATGGCATTACTCGCGAAGCACAAGACGCGCTGGCGCTGGCATCGCAGCAGAAGGCGGTCGCCGCCATCTCCAGCGGCGCTTTTGCGAAAGAAATCGTGCCCGTCACGGTGAAGCACAGGAAGGGCGATATTGTCGTTGATACCGACGAGTTCCCTAAAGCGGCTACCACGGCGGAAGGTTTGGCCAAGTTACGCCCGGCCTTTAGCAAAGACGGCAGCGTCACCGCCGGTAATGCTTCCGGGATTAATGATGGCGCCGCCGCCTTGGTGGTGATGGCGGAAAACCATGCCCGCCAGCTGGGCTTGACCCCTCTGGCGCGTATCCGCGGCTATGCCAGCGGTGGCGTGGCTCCGGCGCTGATGGGAATGGGCCCGGTACCGGCAACCCTTAATGCGCTGAAGAAAACCGGTTTGGCACTGACGGATATCGATTTGATTGAGGCCAATGAAGCTTTCGCCGCGCAATTTTTGGCGGTGGGTAAAACGCTGGGATTCGCTGAGGAGAAGGTTAACGTCAACGGCGGTGCTATCGCACTGGGCCACCCGATAGGTGCCAGCGGTGCACGTATTCTGGTCACCCTGCTACACGCCTTGCAAGCCAGAGATAAAACCCTGGGGCTGGCAACGCTGTGCATCGGCGGTGGCCAAGGCACGGCGATGATTATTGAACGCCTGAGCTAACTATTGCCCCACCTGAGGAGCGGGCTTGGCAACGCCGCTCCTTGCTATCAAGCTGATTTAGGCATGGCGGGAGGTAAAGTCCGCTGGCTGAAGCGCCGCTTTTTACGGTAGGCAAACACATCTTCGACATGCCCCTCCTTGATGCGCTGCTGCAACCCTCGCCAATAGTCCGCTTCGAACAGATCGCTGTGCATCTCCTCAAACACCTTGCGAATGCGCTGGTCGCCACATAGGAAATGGCGGAACTCTTCGGGGAAAACATCGTTGGGTGAAATGCTGTACCAGGGTTCGCTGGCCAGCTCATCTTCCGGGTAGCGCGGCGGCGGAATATTGCGAAAGTTCACCTCGGTCATGTAGCAAATCTCGTCGTAGTCGTAAAACACCACGCGGCCATGCCGTGTCACACCGAAGTTTTTGAACAGCATATCGCCGGGGAAGATATTGGCGGCGGCCAGTTGCTTGATCGCATTGCCATATTCTTCGATGGCATCGTGCATCTGCCGCTCGTCGGCCTGCTCCAGATACAGGTTCAGTGGCGTCATTCGCCGTTCCATATACAGGTGCTTGATGACCACCCGGTCACCAAGATCTTCCAATTTTTCCGGCACTTCGCGCTGTAATTCCGCCAACAATTCCGGGCTGATGCGCGCTTTATCCACCACGAAATTCTCATATTCCTGAGTATCGGCCATCCGCCCGACACGATCGTGCTCTTTAACCAGTTGGTAGCAGGCCATCACCTGTGCCTGCGTGACCTCTTTCTGTGGGGCAAATTCATCTTTGATCACTTTGAACACCCGATCAAAAGACGGCAGCGTAAATACCAACATCACCATGCCTTTGACACCCGGCGCAATGATGAATTGATCCTGCGACTGGGCCATAAAGGTCAGGTATTCGCGGTAGCACTCGGTTTTACCATGCTTCTGGCAGCCAATCGCCATATACAGTTCGGCGGTGGTCTTGCCCGGCAGGATCTCCCGCAACCACTCGACCATCGCCGCGGGCAATGGGGCATACACCATAAAATAGGAACGTGCGAAGCCAAACACGATGCTGGCCTCTGCCTTGCTGGTCAGGCAGGTATCAATAAATAATGCACCAGACTCGCTGTGGTGGATTGGCAGCAGAAACGGGTAGACCCCGTCGGCCAACCGCAGTTTCCCGACCAACCAGGCCGCTTTGTTACGGTAGAACAGTTCGTTACCGATTTGGAACGTCGCCCCAGCCAGTTGCTGTGAGCTGAACGTTTGCAGTAAAGCTTGGGTGATATAGCGGATATCGCGCGGCAGATCTTCCCACGGCAGGCGCAGAGGCAGGTCGGTCAGCAGGCTGTGCAACATGGCAGCCAAATCACCGTTGGGGGTAAAATTACGGGCTAATGGTCTGGGGATATCACGAAAGCGCCTTTCGGGCTGCGAACTGAAGACGAACAGTTTATCTGGGGTTAAGTCCCGGTGTTTAAACAGCCGGCAGTACACCGAGTTGAAGAAGCTTTCGGCAATCTCAAAACGCGGATAGTCCGGTAACAGCTCGGTATAAACTGCTTTCACCCGATTGGGGAAGTCCGCGTCGTAATATTTCTGCCCGGTGATACATTTCAGTTGCTCGACCACCAGACCGACGTGGTGGTCGTAAAGATGGATACGTCGTTTCATTGCCTGCTGCACGGCGGGCCAGTCTGCCTGCTCAAAACGCTGCTGTGCCCCGGCCGTCACCTCAAGAAAGCGGCCATATTGCGCATCAAAGCCCTGCAGGATCGTTTGTGCAATCAACAGCTCCAGTTTTTCCGCCATCTTTGCCTCTGCCATTCAGGAATGAAACCAGAGCCTGACACCGAGCCAGGCTCCTTGAGGGATCAGAACTGCTGTTCTTCGGTAGAACCCGTCAGAGCCGTTACCGAGGAAGCACCACCTTGAATAATGGTTGTGACCTTATCGAAGTAGCCGGTCCCCACTTCCTGCTGATGCGAAGCAAAGGTATAACCACGCTCAACCGCTGCAAACTCTGGCTGCTGCACTTTTTCCACATAGTGCTTCATGCCTTCGCCGCGTGCGTAAGCGTGTGCCAGATCGAACATGTTGAACCACATGCTATGGATACCGGCCAGCGTGATGAACTGGTACTTGTAACCCATGGCGGACAGCGCGTCCTGGAAGCGGGCGATAGTCTGATCGTCCAGATTCTTTTTCCAGTTGAATGATGGTGAGCAGTTATAAGCCAACAGCTTGCCAGGGAATTGGGCATGGATCGCGTCAGCAAAGCGCTGGGCCGCTTCCAGGTCCGGCGTAGAAGTTTCGCACCACACCAGATCGGCATAAGGGGCATAGGCCAAACCACGGCTGATAGCCTGCTCAATGCCGGCATGGGTGCGATAGAAACCTTCGGCGGTACGTTCGCCAGACACGAAGGCGCTGTCATACGGATCGCAATCAGAGGTCAGCAGATCTGCCGCATCGGCATCGGTACGGGCGATCAGCAAGGTTGGTACACCGAGTACGTCAGCCGCCAAACGCGCCGCAACCAGTTTTTGAATCGCTTCCTGAGTCGGCACCAAGACCTTGCCGCCCATATGACCGCACTTCTTGACCGCCGCCAGTTGGTCTTCAAAGTGTACCCCGGCCGCACCCGCTTCGATCATCGCCTTCATCAGTTCAAAAGCGTTCAGTACGCCACCAAAACCGGCCTCCGCATCCGCCACGATCGGCAGGAAGTAATCGGTATAGCCTTTGCTGCCCGGCTCAACCTGGTTCGCCCATTGGATCTGATCCGCACGACGGAAGGTATTATTGATGCGTTCAACCACCGTCGGGACGGAGTCTACCGGGTACAGTGATTGATCGGGATACATGGCGGAAGCAGTGTTGGCATCGGCCGCGACCTGCCAGCCGGACAGGTAGATCGCTTCTACACCCGCCTTCGCCTGTTGCAGCGCCTGGCCACCGGTCAACGCCCCAAGGCTGTTCACGTACCCTTTGCGGGATTTACCGTGCAGCAGCTCCCACAGCTTGGCCGCGCCGTTCTGCGCCAGCGTACAAACCGGGTTGACCGATCCACGCAGGTTAATCACGTCTTCAGCGCTGTAGGGGCGGGTGATGCCTTCCCAGCGTGCCGATTTCCATTCCTGTTCCAGCTGTTGGATCTGTTGGGTACGAGAGGTCGTCATAATTTTATCCTTTTCAATACGGTAGGGTTAAAGGTCAGGAACGGTTTCAGGCCAGTAATTCGTAGCCGGGTAAGGTCAGGAAATCGATTAATTGGTCTTGCGTGGTAATGCGCTCCATCAGCTGTGCCGCCTCATCAAAACGGCCCGCGTGATAACGCGCCTCGCCCAATTCTTTACGGACAACCAGCATTTCTTCCTGCAGCATCTGCCGGAACAGCGCTTTGGTCACCTGTTGGCCATTACTGAGGCTCTTCTCATGGTGGATCCATTGCCAGATGGAGGTACGTGAAATCTCGGCGGTGGCGGCATCTTCCATCAGGCCGTAAATCGGTACGCAGCCATTGCCGGAAATCCAGGCTTCGATGTATTGCACCGCCACGCGAATGTTGGCACGCATACCGGTTTCGGTACGTTCACCGTCACACGGCTCCAACAGCTGCGCCGCCGTGATAGGAGCATCATTCTCACGCAGCACTTCCAGCTGGTTCTGTCGCTCACCAAGGATGCGGTTAAATACTTCCATCACCGTATCTGCCAGCCCTGGGTGTGCCACCCAGGTACCGTCATGGCCGTTGGTCGCTTCCAGTTCTTTATCCGCACGCACCTTGCCCAATACCACCGCATTTTGCTCAGCGTCTTTGCTTGGGATAAATGCGGCCATACCCCCCATCGCGAAAGCGCCGCGCTTGTGACAGGTCTTGATCAGCAAGCGTGAATAGGCACTGAGGAAAGGCTGGGTCATGGTGACGGACTGACGATCCGGCAACACGCGATCGCCATGATTCTTCAACGTTTTGATATAGCTGAAAATATAATCCCAGCGGCCACAGTTCAGCCCGACGATATGATCGCGCAGGTGATACAGGATCTCGTCCATCTGGAATACCGCTGGCAGCGTTTCAATCAGCACGGTGGCCTTGATGGTGCCGCGTGGCAGCTCAAAGCGATCCTCGGTAAAGCTGAACACCTCGCTCCACCAGGCCGCCTCTTGCCAGGATTGGGTTTTCGGCAGGTAGAAATACGGGCCACTGCCTTTTGCCAGCAACTGACGATAGTTATGGAAGAAATACAGGGCGAAATCGAACAGCCCACCGGGGATAGCTTCGCCCTGCCACTGCACGTGCTTTTCCGGCAGATGCAGGCCGCGCACGCGAGCAATCAATACCGCCGGGTTGGCATTGAGTTGGTAAACCTTACCGGCTTCGTTGGTGTAAGAGATGGTGCCATTAACCGCATCATGCAGGTTGATCTGCCCATCGATCACCTTGTCCCAGCTTGGGGCCAATGAGTCCTCAAAGTCTGCCATAAACACTTTGACGTTGGCGTTCAGGGCATTGATCACCATTTTGCGCTCAACCGGACCGGTGATCTCTACCCGACGGTCGCGTAAATCACCAGGAACGCCACGGATCTGCCAGTCACTTTGCCGAATGGAATTCGTTTCCGAAATAAACCCAGGTAACTCACCACCATCGATTTTCTCTTGCCAGCTGGCGCGGGCTGCCAACAGCTTGTTGCGTTGTGGCGTGAATTTCCCCACCAGTTCCGCCAGGAACTCGACCGCATCATCAGTCAGTATCTGCCGCTCTGCTGCGCCAAAGGCCTGTGTGAATGCTAATTCCGTACCTACCATCTGTTGCGTCATTGTCTTGATCCTTGCCATCATTCCACGCCGCCATTGCTGGCCAGGCGAAGCATTGTTGTCGGAAATCGGGTAAAAAACAGCCGCCAACTGGTCAGATGTCATCCCGTCAGGATCCTAGAATAACCAACAAAATTTAAAAATCAAAAACGATTTCCATTTTTTTAATAAATATTTTATTAACCTTTTATTATCAATTAATTAGAATATTTATCATTGGCAACAAACAAGGAAACCGGTTCCATTAAGATAACGGAGACCAAACAATCTATTGTTTTAAAAGGAATTATTGATGCTGAAACGTTGCAGATTTGACAGGAAAAACGGTGGGGTAAGTGGAGGCGGCCTCGATTCAGCCACCTCGTGCAGAGAAAAATGTTACTCGAGGGTTGGGTTCATATGACGCAGATCGTATGGCGTGATCTGGTAGACGTAGTAGTTTAACCAGTTGGAAAACAGCAGGTGGCCATGGCTACGCCATGAGGCTGCGGGGGTCAGTTCGGGGTTATCATCGGGGAAATAATTTAGTGGTACGGTCGGGTTGAGGCCTGCATCATTATCGCGACAATACTCGCCCGCTAACGTCAGGGTGTCGTATTCCGGATGACCAGTGACAAAGGCCATGCGCTTATCCTTGGTAGCGAACAAGTAGGCACCCGCCAGCTCCGACTCCGCCAAAATATCCAGATCGGTGTACTGCCGCAGGATCTCGGTTGGGAAATCGGCATAGCGGGAATGCGGCGCCAGGAAGGTTTCATCAAAACCTCGGGTCAGCAAGGCATGCTGAT
Source organism: Serratia sp. (in: enterobacteria) (assembly GCF_051654945.1). Classification (GTDB taxonomy): domain Bacteria; phylum Pseudomonadota; class Gammaproteobacteria; order Enterobacterales; family Enterobacteriaceae; genus Chania. The sequence continues at coordinate 1,513 of NZ_JBOFZA010000028.1, read as the reverse complement.
GCAGCGTACGATGCTGGTACACCCCAGAGAGCTTCACCTCCCGCGTCTTCTTTGGAATGTCATACAGGATGTTTAGCGCAGCCTGCACAGCCCAGCAGACGAACAGGGTTGAGGTCACATGATCCTTGGCCCATTCGATCACCCGCTCGATCTGCGGCCAGTAGGCGACATCACAGAAGTCTACCAGGCCCAACGGAGCCCCGGTGACGATCAGCCCGTCAAAATTCTCATCCTGGATATCCTCAAAGTTGCAGTAGAAATTATTCAGGTGCTCTGTCGGCGTGTTCTTCGATTCGCGGCTATCGATACGCAGCAGTTGGATATCGATCTGTAGTGGCGAGTTGGAAAGCAAACGCAGAAACTGGTTTTCCGTTTCGATCTTTTTCGGCATCAGGTTGAGGATAAGCACCTTTAACGGCCTGATTTCCTGTGTTTTTGCGCGTGAGGATGTCATGACAAACACATTCTCATTACGCAAGAAATTGACCGCAGGTAACTCATCAGGCACACGAATCGGCATTGCTTTTCCCTCACACATCCGTTTATACGTTTAGACTTCTAGATGCCTGACGATAGCGTCTTTTTCGTGTCATGTCGAGGATTCAGCGGGAAGGTGAAAATGTTTCATCGCCAGGCAGGGAAGGTCGTTTAAAACTCTAAATTGGGATAGCCCCTCACCCTAACCCTCTCCCACAGGGAGAGGGGACCGACTGAGTCCGCTGAAACTCCCCATACTTTCCGAGGCAGCATAGGCTTAACCACGACACCGGACCGTCTCCCTCAAACAGGTGCTTATGGTGCTCTCGATCCACCGGTGGGAGAGGGTTGGGATGAGGGGATTTCTGTTTTCGGCGCATAGCAAAAAGGCCATCCTTACGGATGGCCTCTCGGCTTAATTGATGCTTGGCAGTGTCCTACTCTCGCATGGGGAGACCCCACACTACCATCGGCGCTACGGCGTTTCACTTCTGAGTTCGGCATGGGGTCAGGTGGGACCACCGCGCTATTGCCGCCAAGCAAATTCTTTCTAATTCTTTTTCTGCCGAACTTCTAAACCACTTCGAATAAAGTGGTGCTGATACCCAGAGTCGAACTGGGGACCTCACCCTTACCAAGGGTGCGCTCTACCAACTGAGCCATATCAGCACACTAATTTGATGCCTGGCAGTGTCCTACTCTCGCATGGGGAGACCCCACACTACCATCGGCGCTACGGCGTTTCACTTCTGAGTTCGGCATGGGGTCAGGTGGGACCACCGCGCTATTGCCGCCAGGCAAATCTGTTTCATTCCAACCGCTTCACTTACGTGTCGCCATCAGAACCAATCTCGGAACATCGCTGAAAATCTCTACAATCTCTACTAAAACACCTTCGGTGTTGTAAGGTTAAGCCTCACGGATCATTAGTACTGGTTAGCTCAATGCATCGCTGCACTTACACACCCAGCCTATCAACGTCTTAGTCTTAAACGTTCCTTCAGGGGCCTTAAAGGCCCAGGGAAGACTCATCTCG
>NZ_JBOFZA010000027.1:0-56319 GCF_051654945.1 Serratia sp. (in: enterobacteria) | reverse complement strand
ATGGGTTTTAGTTTAAAAACTCAGCAAAGTTGGCATTTTTACGCGTAATCGCTCGGCACTCCCCGCCCTCTGGGAGTATGACACGCTACGATCTATGGTTAGGGATCTCAAAAATGGTCGATTCAATCTCCTAACCATGGACAAAACCGAAGCGGCGGGTTTCTGCTGGCGAGCCAACGGAAAAAGACTTACCGGCAATAATTTCAAAATTACGCTTTTTGTCATCCCGATCGCGAACATAACCACCATCGATACCCACCACAAGCGGTTTTCCTGGCCGGGGCAGGTTCCCCCAGTCGCGGGGGCAGCCGGAAAGACAACCTGAATGGGCTTCAGCCTCAGCGTCAAGACGCTGCGCCACCTGGCATAAATGATTCCTCACTGTTGAGGCATTCAGGCTGTGGCCCACTGGCAGAATATCTTTCAGCAGACGGGTCGTCATTTCATACGAGATCATCGAGGCCCAGCGGGTTTCTATATATTTCAGTGCCGGGTGAGAATAATCGCCAGCCCAGTCACCGAGCAAACTGACGGTCTTTGTATCACTGTCTTCACAACCGCACCGGTACACCCGAAGCCCGGATACCGGAATAACGCCAAACAGCGTCCGGTACTGTATTTTCTGTTTGCCTTTGATTCTGCGTGCAGCAAGGCAGTGAGGGCACCGGATATGGTGTTGAGTATATTCGTCTGCCTGTAGCTGGACCACCGACTGCTGGACCGTATTCAGCAACAGCTTAGATTCTGATACCGATAATCCGATGTCGTTCCGGGCCTCCCCTAGTTTTTGGAGTGTCATCAGTTCCTCCGTTCGACTAGAGCCTGATTCATCGGTGATGACTATCTGGAGCGTCAGTTGCATCATTGCCTCCTGCGGTGGTGGATGATTATCTCCCGGCTACTGGTTGTTCATCTGGTGACGAAGCTTATAGTATGTGGAAACGCCAAGGCCCGCATGGTCGCAGGCGATCCTGAGTCTGACCCCTCTGCTTCTGAGTGCGTCAATTTCCTGGATCTTTTTGATATCGGCACTGGGGCGCCCGGTTTTTTCACCCCGTGCTTTTTTCGCGGCGATGCCGTCTGCCTGCCTTTCTTTCAGTAAAGCCCGTTCAAACTGGCTGAATGCCGACATCATGTGCAGCTGTAGTTCCTGCATCGGATTGTTTGTGCCGGCGCTGAACGTAAGCTGCTCTTTCAGAAAAATAAGGGTAACGCCCTGGCGGCGCAGCCGGGTTGTGACAGCGCACATATCCGACATATTCCGGCAAAGGCGATCGATGGAATGAACCAGAAGCGTATCACCAGGACGTAATTGCCCCAGGAGTTCCAGTAGCCCCGGGCGGTTTGTGTCTTTCGCGCTGGCATGCTCAACACAAATTTTATCAGGCTGAAAACCCGCCGTTGACAGTGCCTCTTCCTGACGGGCTGTATTCTGATCGGCCGAGCTCACCCTGATGTAGGCATATTGCACGTAAAACCTCCGGAAGGTCTTTAAACATTATAGAGATTTAAAGAATAATCCATAAACACCGATTTAGGGAGGTTTATAGACGTTTTTCCGGGGAGCTGAGAGGCATGTTGAAAACGTATACCTTTATAGACATCCGTCAGCGACGACGACCAAGCCAAATCACTTCAGGCTCCAGCACTGGAGATGCAAGGTTGAGCCTACTCAGTTGCCGGTTGATTTTGTGGCGGTTGAACCGGACAGCATCCAGGTCGTCAGCAAAAGGGCGAATCTCGCCGACCGTTGTTTCATCATCCGCATTAACGATAGCTTCAAGAAACGCCAGGGTTTTATCGAACTCATCCGCAGCTGTGGCTCCGGGCATACCATGGCCGCTTATACAAAACGGCGCTTTCAGCGTAGAGTTTTCATGAATGGCCTCAACACGAATGTCATGAAGCCAGTGCTCAAAGAAATTGTATTCATAGGTAAAGCGATCGCCAGCATCAAAAACAAAATCATCAATCACGACCCGGAACGGATTATCGACAAAACCGATGCCTCCTTCGTAGGAGATACCGTAATCTTTGCCATAAATGTGAAATTGATGGAGATGGTCGTCCCCCCAGCCCTGCACGATCTGGAAAATGAAGTGAAGCGCGGCCAGTGACGTGTCGGCAGCAATTCTCAGCCGACGCCAGACCATCGGACTGACTCCACGAACTGCTATTTTGATGACGTAGATCTTCATAGTCAGCAGGTATTGTTATGAAGTGGTGGTGGGTATTTTAACCCCTGAAGAGACCCCATTCGATGACTGCCCCAGGGTTTTTCATGCTCTCCATCTAAATGCCGCATAGCGGCATGAAGGCGCCAATGGTGCTGAATAATGCTTCTGTTGGTGAATGGCGCCGTTAGCCCGGCGAAGCCGGTTCCGGTTTGATAGGTTTCACCAATTCCATCCCTCGCCCTGGAGAGTCAAACCCACTTAAAGCGACGTTGAAGCAATTTTGCGCGGTCGGAGTGGTCACGCCGAAGGCGTGGCGTATCTCCGCGTTAACGGGCCGTAAGGGCCGTTTACGAGCGTGTATATAATGCTTACCGCGATATATCCTGAAGCTACTCAGTTATTAGTTATAGCACCCATTATAAAGCCACTGCTGTTCCCGGCCAAAGGCCGGGGCGGCGGCGGCTTTGCAGTGGGTGGGGAGTTGTTTGTAGCAGAAGGAGCCTCTGATTTTTTTGGCCACGATGGTCTTGTTTCATTGAGTAATTAGATGCAGTGAGATAGCCCGCTCTGCGGGAGCTACTTTACCGGCGTAGCCGATGGGTTGAGTTTTTGCTCGGTATTCGAGTTTTCCGGGGTGTTCTGCCTGAGCAAAGCGAGGGAGGTATCATCGAGCGCTGTTGAGCGCGATGACATCCCCTTTTTTAAAAGGCTTATTTTGTTATGGATTAACGTTCGAAAATAAGGATATCGGTACGTTATGATTCGAAATTAATTACCTTCTTCGAAGTTAACTGTTGTCATTGACGCTCCCGGATATCTGGTTCAGGAAGAGGATGCTCAACCCGCCTCATTTTGCCCCTCGCCGGCGCGCGTATCGCGTGCAAAAACAGCAATGCCTGAACGCCAGGCAGCACAAAACCCGCGTCGGGGTGGACGCGGGTTTTCAAGCGAGGTGTTGGGGATTAGAGTTTGCCGGCGCGTTCCAGCAACAACTGATAATAGGTTTCCGGATCGCTGTGAAGCAGACCCGGTTTGTCGCGCTGGAGCGCTATTTCCAGCGACACAACCTCGTGACGCATGGTTTTGTTCGACCAGGCGACATAGGCTTGATACATCATGTTCTGCGCCTTTTTGTGGCCTTTACCATCGGCTTTGATTTTGCTCTGTAGACCGTCCAGGAGCAGATCGAGACGATCACCTTGCTCGAACGTATCGAGGGCGTTTTCGAGCTGGCCAACCACCTTCTCTTTCTCACGCGCCAAGTCCGGGTTGACCACCCAGCGTTTGATCTGCTTGAGCCGGTTACGCAAGGAATGACGGTTCTTGATATCGATGCCAATGTGCTCGATACGCAGTAAATGGCGCTCATATTTGGTGCGCAGCGTTTCGGTCAGGCCGTTCTTGATCGCCCAGGTACGGAATTGGCCGAGCCACTGACGGATTTCATCGACCGCGATACCGCGGGATGTGAAGAATTTCTCACTTAGCCAGACACGTAACGGTTTGTTCTGACCACTGTCGGTATCTTTGCCATGTAGGACGATCGCGTACTGCAGCTGCTCCATTACCGACAGAGCATTGAGCGCCACGTCATAGGCTTTGCGGCCACTGTCGTAGACATGCAATACGCCCATGTAATGCGCCAATTGCTCCATCGGAGCCATGATTTCGAACGGATAGTCGCTGTCCGGGTTAAAGTCGCAGTTGGCAGCCATCACCTGTGACAAAGCCGTCAACGCCTCACAGGCCTCGGAACGTGCGTGAACGCGCATCGGTTTGGGAATGTAATAGGGATCATTGCGTTTGGTGTACGGAATGTACCCATTTTGACGCAGCTCGACCAGGTCGGGATTGCGATGCCAATTGTGACTGCTGACGCGGGCGACTACTTTAGACGCCATGCCACGTGGCACAGCACATTTCAGCCCAGGCTGATAGCGACGATGGATTTTTGACGTCCCTTTGCGTAAGGCATTAGCTTCCCCACGGCGGGTACGATTGGGTTCGGTTATCGGTGCATCAGACGTGTAATTCAGGCTAGTCAAATAGCCCTGCGCTTATGCTGCACGATAGGAGTTGAATTTTTTTTGGCACAATTCTATACTCCCTGCATAGAGCAACGCTTCTATACAGTTTTGAGTGAGCCCCGTTAATCTTTCCCGTCCGCCAAGATAGAGAAGATTATCGGGGTTTTTGCTTTTCAGAATCCGGAGAACTTTCTCAACGTCTTCTGTTCCTGCCACCTTACTGGCGTGGCCAACCTTAAATACTCAAACGATCAGTAATCTAGCACTCACAACCATAACGATCAAGAATGTGACGTCGTTACATTCTAAATATGACGCGTTGACTCCATTTCTATCAACCGTTCAATCATTTCCGCCTGGGTTATGCCTTCTCGCTGGCACATGTTTTGAAGCTGGCTTTTCAGTGAGCCCCTAACAAAGACACGTAACTCTTTATGTGTGCTTTTTTTCCGCGCAAGAGAAACCTGTTGCCGCTCGGTGGCACTCAAAGGATTTCCCTTACGGTAAATTCGCCTCATTTTCGTTGAGGGGGTAACTACACCAATCGTCTGCGACATTTCTGCCTCCCCAAGGATCAAAAAAGGATCATTGAGACAGAGACTACTACAATTTTCGGTGGTTAGCAGTAAATTATAGTGACCGATTGCTCATGTAATTGCATGAGCATTGAGTAGTTTTGATAAAAACGACTAGCCAACCATCTACATCTGCAGGATGTTCTGATGCTATTCTCTGATTGCTCTCCTTAAAACGGTTAAATCTGTAACGGAAAACCCCTTTCTTGCGCTTTCATATTTGCTCCCCCCTTCAGTAACGCTCGTTCCACGGAGTGCGCTCACCCCCAGCTCCTGCTCCTGCTCCTGCTCCTGCTCCTGCTGATAGGCAGAGTTTAGTTGCAGATTACTACCACGCTCTCAGCATTTAGGTTATCAGATTAACAATAATCACCTGAAAAATAACGTATAAATAAAGAACGCGCCCTATTGTGATAGTGATTCCTCTTCAAAAAACAGGCTTACCGTACACTATTTTTCGAATCCCAACGCCCCCTTCAGCTCATCGTTAAGAACGAAGAGCCGAAGGATCGTGCATAAACGATTCCTCCAGATCCCGATCCCAGCACAAGTGAATTTTTCGGCAACTCCGGCTCAACCTCCGTTCAGACAACCAAAATCAGCTCCTTTCGCCCACGGATGGAGTTACGCCGTGTTTCTTCAGTAGATCCTCGATTGCCTCATCAAGCAATCGACTCTTCGGGATACGGGTGGTGCGCGATAATTCATCGAAAAGTGGAACGAGTTTGTTATCCAGTGAGGATGTAAACCTTTTTCGGTTTTTTAAAAATGGCTCTGCCATATGATACCTGCCCGTAAAAAAATGTACGGGTAGTGTAAATAGTCATGCAATAGATTAAAGTGGTTGAAGATAGGCACTATATAGTGTCAAATAGTATCTAAACATACCGCCTCACCAGGGAAACCGAGCCGCCGTTAAGAGCGGCTTTCTATTTTATATAACCTATTAATTTATAATGATTAAGTAGTGAACAGTGCATGGCTGATTTTCTGAATGCTACGCCCGGGAGTTCTCTCGATGAGTGGAACCATAGCCCTGAAAAGCAGGTTAAAATTTTGATCTGTTTTGCCGGTCTACCATTCTCCATGAGCCAACACCTGTATGTAGTGAACACGACTGAAGGTGTATCACTTCCAATACCCATATTAATAATATGCCTTTAATGAATACCCCTAAAATCTCAAAGTCTTACCATTGAACAATTTAACAGATTATTCATTCACATGAGAGCGTCACCCCAATACATTCTTTCATAAAATAAGGGGTATATCATGTTGAATTTAGACACATTTTGGAACCAGCGTCTCATGTTCCCAGAACTGACCGAATCTCAGTTCAAGGTCTTGATGTATTACGCTTTCGGTTCTAACAGTGAAGGCATAGCTGACATACTAAAATGCTCGCAAAACGCGGTTAAGCTATCCTTAAAAAGGATCAAAGAAAACATGAAGGTTGACAAACTAGAAACAGTCAGAATTATCTATCACTCGCGAATTCATACTGCGATGATGGCACCCGATGATTTTCCTAAAAAATATTATGAGGCCATGAGCAATAGACTATAAATTAACCAGATGAAATAATCACCACACTCCACATTATTTAATGCGGAGTGTTCACGGAAATTTGAATTAAATCAAATAATAAGCACAAAATTCCATAGGATTATTTTTACAGAATTAGTTACATGATGACCTAAATCATAGTTATCCAATAACTTCACTTAACTAAAATGTTAATTTTTACAAGCTAAATTTAACATATCGACCCCTGTAGAGGTCTGTATTTATTACATAATTTATGAGATCATTTTTTCCGTCACATTGACTCATATACCAAATTATTTCTTATCCCCGCCAAGATAAGAGACCATTAATTTGGGATAAGTCATTTTTACTTTATCGATTTTTTAATATATGACGTAAGACGCTCTGCCATGCCTAGAGCCTCTTCTAGTGAAGCCTTGTATTTCTTGCTATCTCTGTTCATATATTCAGCAGAATGCGTAACTAACGGCGTAGTTCCTGCTGAATGATGATGCTGTAACAATAATTCAGCAACGTCATCGTCTACTACATAAAAATAGTACTCAGGGTAATCGAGAGCTTTAGCTACACGTACAATGAAGTCAAACGAGGGGGCAAATCTACCCACTTCATAGTTGGAGAGCCTCGACGTGAGGTTAACGCCTTCGATAGCAACTAGCTCAGCCAGTTGTTTCTGGGTAAGCCCAGCAGCTTCGCGGGCTTCCTTTAAGCGCTTGGGTACCATATAGATTCACCTTTAATGAGGGGGATCCATGATACTCAGTAGAAGAACCCCTCATTATTCATTTTACAAGATACTTGATATTATGGGTTGAAATGATAGTATGCGATTTGTGTGCGTCCTACCGCCAAGAGGATAAAGCACGTTTTTACACAAGAATGTACTGGGCGATGCCGCTGTCTGAATTACAGGGGGCTGAGTGAGACAGCCACTGTTTCAGCGCTATCGCCCAGTGTATTCGGCCCCTGCCGGATACAGAATGAACCCTTAGGGGGATCGGTTCGGGCGAGAGCATGATGGACATTGAAGAACTTAACGGACAATGCTGGTATCTTGCGCAATACATTACCGGAGGCAAAAACCGCGAAAGACTTTTCGACTGGCTCAGTGACCAGCACATCACTCCCTGGACACCGCTGACCATTAAAACCATCCGCCGCACTGATAAAATCAATTGTTTGCGTAAACAAATCTCACCACTCTTTCCTGGGTATTTTTTCCTTAAGGCCAACTTAGCCACACAGACCGTGGATACGATCCGCCGTCACTCAGCTTTCTGCAGTTTTGTTATGAATGGGTCACAGATTGCACCGCTTCGTCCCTCGGTAGTTCAAGGGCTGATGAAACTTCATCCTGATCCGGAGTTGAGTTTGGTGGCACAGGATGAGCTGAAAGCGGCCTCCCAGACATGGCTGACTCCAGCGCAGTACCAGTATCTTCTCCGCATGGAGCAAGATTCCCGCCCTGTATCGAGAGTGGCATTGCTGATGCAACTAGTATTTGAGCCCAGTTTAGCGGGGTTTTAATTGCAAACCTCAACAACTTTTAGCTAACCCGGATCTTGCCGGGCTCTTTTCACCGATTTTCCTTCCCGCACGCACAATGCCAGCATTCGGTACGCAAACTCACAAAAGGAGATAACCTTTGTACTCTGCAGATAATTCAGTCCACCATCTGCTTTGGTGCATTCTGATCGCAATTCGTACAGCCGAACAGGAAAAGCCTTTCACCTCGGAAACAGCCCGCCGGCGCTTTATCTCGAACTGGCTTGATACAGCACGCACTCATCCCAGTTTCCGAGGTATGAATGCCGAGTTCTCCTCGTTGCGCCAATTACTAGAAACCAGCGATAAATCCGTTTCGGTCGATGGAAACCTCGGCGTCCTGCTGAACCATGCCTTCGCTGCAGAACACTGCGACCTGTTCCGTTTTCGCTCCGCATTGAACTCTCTGATACAGAAGGGTTGGCGTCTTGCCGTTTGCCGATTCCCGGAAAACATAACGGCTGAGCTGATGCAGCGACGGCGAGACCGCCGCAAACATGCACTTCAGCTGACGCGAACCGAAAACGCATTCCAGTCTACCGGGAACATGGTACTGCCTGTGACATTTCAGCTTCTGCTTAATAGCACAGCAGAGATCAGTGAAGATGCGGAAATAGTATTTCACATGGAAGGATTTCAAGTCGTGGTGGCCCACTTAGAGCTAGCGCTGGATAACCGACGACTCGTCCGCACACTGCACATCGGCACCACTTCGCTGACGACTAACGAGTGGAATCCACGGAAGGACGACATATGGCAACCACCTAGTAACTCAATTAGCCTCAAAAAGGAGAGTTATCATTGATAATGTGCCCCCTCACTTTGGAAATACCGATATAAACTCTGAGGATTATTGATATGTGTATCACCGTCACCGAAAAGGATTTGCGTGAATTGCATATCCGCCGGGCCGCGCGGGTTATTCAGTTCAAACGTGCCTGCCGAGTTAGGGCCAAAACCCCGGATAAAATGCCACTCAGTACATTGACCTCTTTGCGTAATTTAATCGATGAAGCGGATGAAAGAATCGCAGAGTTTCAACAAGACTACCTCCGTTAACCTTACCCTCGTCACCCAGGCAATACCGTTCCCCAACGCCTCATGCGGTGCGGTTATTCCATAACCTGATGAAACCTATGAAAATCATTCACACATCCATGCTGCTTCCCGTTTTATTGGGTGGCTGCAGCTTGCCAAATCACCGGCCAGTTGACAGTGATGCCCGACAATTCGTGGATGCCCTGATAAGCACTAACTTGCAACACATCGAGTTGGCTCAAAAAAGCGTGAAGCAAGCTAGCGCAATGATGCAGCCCGTCCGTTCCCCACAGACAAAAACCAACATAACCACACCGCCAGCGACGGCTACAGCTAGTGCGCCAGATACGTTGCGGGGGTTAACCCGGATCAAATCTCTCGGCACACCAGAGTCTTTTACCCTGGTCAGGGTCAAAGCTCTTAATCTGGGGCTAGAGGCAACACTGAATAAAGTGATCCCGGCAGGCTGGACCGCAATAATCTCTGCCGATATTCAAATGCAATCCAGGCAGCGGATAACCCTCGAAGCTAACGACCAGTGGCCGTACGTTCTCGACGAATTATTACGCCAACATGGATGGGTAGCTTTGATTGACTGGCCTAAGAAACAGGTCTCCGTGGCGTATGGCACACCAATGCTTGCGACCAAATCGGTCAATACACAAATAGTGGCCAAGCCAGAAACAGCTGCGAACGCGACTAATCCATCCTCTCCGACTGCGATCGTCGCCACAGGCTCGCGTAATCCTTTCAACGGTACTCGAGATAAATCAACTCCAGCACAGCCCAAAAAAGTGGCCGTACCGGTAGTAAAAGCAGTGCCGACTCCTAAAGTTTGGCGGATCGAAGCGGGTAGTACGCTGAAAGATACCCTATTCAGTTGGTCAGCCGCTGAGAAGTGCTCTACTCCAGGAGTGGCTAACTGGACTGTAGCCTGGCTGACATCGACAAATTACCGTATTGATGCACCGCTCCAATTTGAAGGCAGTTTCCGTGATGCGTTGAATAGCCTGTTTACCTTGTACGGTACGGCGAAAGTGCCATTGTATGCCGGCATTCGCCATGCTCAGTGCGTCATTTCTGTTGACGACAAGGAAATCCACTGATGGCCAGTCAATAGGTTCCATACCCCTCTGTCCAAGAGGTTGCATTCGCAGCCTTAATTTCTGGAGGTACAAATGAGTTATCGCGGCAAAGTGAACATCGGCGTGATAGTCCTGTGTGCTGTGTTCTGGATTCTGATTTGGGGAATTGTGCGATGATTTACTGGTTGCTCTCCGTATTTCTGGGGCTCCTGGTATGGGTCAACATATCACCCCATGACCAAACAGGTGCACAGATGCAGGATAGCACGCTGAGCCAGCGCGCTATTCAAACCGTCAGTTACATCAATGACATCAATGACTGGCGTTATAACAACCCTTCGCAAAAAGACGGTGTGATCCCCGACAGCGCCTTCGGCTGGTCATCCCTACCTGAATTACACAATGTGCTGCAAGCTGACCGTGTGTATGTCTACCAGCCGGACCAACCTGGGTTGATGGCCGCGTTGTTGGCACAGAGTCGGCATTCAGCGTTGGTTGGAAAGGTCGTCGGAAGACGTCTGATCGACAGCTTTGGCAATGACATGCAGGTCAATGTACCGAACAGCATTGCTGACGGCAGGCTGGTGTACCTCAACTAATCTCTCCTCACCGTAAGGTTAAAAATGAAAAAACACCTCCCCCTAACCGGGCTGGCGGCGACATTGTATTTGCTGCTTTCCGGCTGTGCGCCGCTTGAGCGCATCGACAAGATCGACAACACGGTCTCACAGGACGAAAAACGGGCAGATAAGCATCTTCATGCGCTTAAAAAGGGGTCAGTTGTACGTGATCTTACCTCTCAATGGATCAACCCTTACCCGTTAAATTCCCAACCAGGCGGCAATAACTTACTGCCACCTTGTGCTGTGGCCATCAATCGGCCTGGGAGCATCACGCTGGCAGAAGTCGGCGCTTTTATCAGTAAACGTTGCCAGTTGCCCGTGGTGGTGACGCCAGATGCGCAGGCCATATTAGCGCCGACAGGTGGCAAAACGGAGCAACTCAGTGGCCCCATTCCCACACCCGACCCGAATGGGATGGTACCTTTGGCCGCGTTGGGCGGTTCACCCGTTCGCACCGCACCGGCCGTTACCACGGGGACTGCGCTCAGGGGTGTGTTCTGGCAGGGGGAGTTGGGCGGTTTACTCGACAATGTCACCACTCGCCTGGGATTGTCATGGCGTTATGAGCAAGGCCGGATCGCCATTTTCTATCTCGACACCCGGACGTTCCCGGTCATGTTCATGGACAGTAAGGCGAGCTTTGGCTCCAAAACCGTGAGCGGCACAACGTCGTCCATGGGGGCCACGGGCGACAGCAGCGGCGGTGGACTCAGTGGCGACTCAAATACCTCACAGGCCACTGAGATGGAAATCAAGTCCAGTCTGTACGAGGACGTCACCAATACCATCAAGTCAATGCTGACACCGGGCACCGGTCGCATGAATTTGTCCGCCGGCGTTCTGACGGTGACGGATACGCCGCGCGTGCTTGAGCAGATAGGCCGCTATCTGGATGATCGTAATAAAGAACTCAACCGACAGGTTGTGCTCAACGTCCAGGTCTACAGCGTAGAGAAACGTACGCAGGATCAGTACGGCATTGACTGGAACGCCGTATTCAACAGTGGCAGCATCGGATTGTCTCTGACCAATGCGTTCACTGGGGGTTCATCCGATGCCCTGAATGGCGGTATTTCCATACTTGACGGCAAAGGGGCGGGCACCAAGGCCTTTATCAAAGCCCTGTCCGAGCAGGCGAACGTCAGCGTGATGACAGAAGCCTCAAGCATGACGACCAACCTGTCAGCGGTGCCAATCCAGGTTGCGCTGCAACAGGACTATGCCTCGAACGTCACTACCGAGAACACGGCGAACGTCGGCTCCTCAAGCAGTATCACCAAGTCGACCATCACCACAGGCTTCAACATGACGGTACTGCCGTTCCTGATGCCCCAGTCGCCAAAAATGCAGCTGCAGTTTGCGATCAATATGTCGGATGACCCGACCATGCGCACGTTCACCAGCGACAACACCTCGGTCGAACTCATGAAGACGCGCCTCAAGACCTTTACCCAGCGCGTCATCATGCAGTCTGGACAGACGTTGGTGCTCAGTGGTTACCAGTCTCTCAATAACACCGCCAACCGCCAGGGCGTCGGCAGTTTCCGCTTCTTCGGACTCGGCGGCGGTGCCAACGGTGAAAACAACAAAACCATGCTGGTCATTCTTATCACTCCGGTCATTTTGGGATAAGCCATGAAACAACAGACTACCTATACGCTGCAGAATGGGCGTGCCTGGCTGGTTGCCGGATTGCACTGGCAATATCTGCCGCTACGTGGGCGCCGTAGCATGCGCTTACGCGCGAAAGAAGCTCATGCCACGCATTGGGCGGTATTACCTACCGGCGACGGTCAGGCACAAGGTACCCTTCTGGGCACCGTCACCCTCACGGACAAAACGCGCCGAAAAGGCGGCCGACATACATTGGCATCAATGGCGTTAGCCGTCCTGCCGGCATTACCGGAGGCCTGTTACGGTGTTTTCCCGTTGCCCAACGAGCAATACTGGTTCGTGGCTGTCAGCGACGGCATGTTGTCACCGTTCGGCGATATCGTGGGGGATGAGGCGGCGATACGAATAGCCGTGTCCAATTTTCTGCAAATCACCGCTGATCCCGCGGCGGGTTGGACGGTATATGCCCCAAGCGGCTTCTTTCCCGAGCTTGACGCCGAAGATAAGGCACTCTCGACACTGATCGACAACAAGGTGGGTTTGCGACGAGCGCGTCTGAGCCAAACCCATAATCCGCAGATACTGTGGCTGTGGGGCATTGCGGTGGTGGCCCTGGGAGCAGGGTATGTGGGCTATTCGGCATGGCAGACGCATCAAGAAGATGAGCGTATTGCCGCTGCTCAGGCTGCGCTGTTGGCCAGGCAACAATTGGAGCAACAGGCTCCGGCCGACAACCTGAAACCCTGGGCAACGCAACCGCGATTCCCGCCGATGCTCAGCGCCTGCAGTAACGTGTGGAAAGACGCGCAGATCTCTATTGCCGGCTGGGTATTCAATACGGCGACGTGCGATGCCCACGGCAAGATCACGCTGCACTACACTTTGCCGAGCGGGGGCACCGTGGGGGACTTTGCCTTGCGGTTACCCGTACTCTATGGCGCAGACATTAAGCCGGTGTTTAATATTCCCGGCAGCGCTGATGACGCTTCCTTTGCGTTACCCGTGTCGCTTTCTCTCCCAGAACACCCCGAAGCACTGCTCCCGGGCAGCCAGCAAATTCAGCATCTGACCAGCTATGCCCAACGTATCAATGCCCGTTTGCGCCTTAGCGAAATGGACGTAAGCACGCAGTTAGCGCAGGGCGATGTACAAAACCTGCCATGGCGAACCTACAGCTTTACGTTCATTACCGATATTCCGCCGGATCGGTTGTTTGCGCCGACGCGCTTCAACAGCAGTGGGATAAGGGCGTCCAGTATCACGACGACACTCAAGAACAACCGTCTGGAATACAACATTGAGGGACTTCTGTATGCCAACCGTTAAATTCGGGATCACTCCCTGGGCGTTGTGCCTGGTGCTAACCGCACCGGGTGTATTCGCCGCGCCTGTCGCTGACATACCGGCGGCTCCATCTGCTACACCTTCGTCTTCGGTTGAACAGTCAGTGAAACCGCCAACGTCAGCAGATATTCCTCTCCCAACCACATTCACGCACGCGGAAGCGGGACGTGCATTAAATCTTGGCCAACTGGAAGCGATACAGGCTGAGACAGTGCTGTATGAGGCCCAGCTTGCCAGGGCAAAGGCCTTGAATGAACTGCAAAAGAACGGTTATGACCGTGCACTGGATCAGCCCTTCAACCCAGCCCCCCCTTCTCAGGACAACAAAACTGAGGTCAAGGGCGCGGTACAAGATGCCGTTCCGCCACAGATTGTCGAGATCACCGGCACGGGGAAAGGTTTCACGGCCGTGCTGGCACTCAGCAACGGCAACCAGGTGACGGTGCAGTCAGGGGATCGCATTCCGGGTACGGAATACGTTGTGAAACGGATCAACCTCAATGAGGTCGTTGTCTCCGGGAAGAACCCAACGCTGGTGTCTCTTTCCTTTGCGGGGTAACCAATATGTATGAGAAACGTGGCTCAACCTATATCCATTTAGATGTGGCCAATTCTGACGCCCCGACCTTGTATGTGTCTGACGCGCACAATAACAGTCTGGCCGTCACGTCAGAGATTGCCGGCGCGTTTAAGCAATACCCCAGGTTGCAGGTGAAGCGGGTCCAGCTCGACAAACTGAAAGAATTGCAGCAAAGCCAGGTAACAGACAACCCCGATGCTAACGATTACTCCGCTCAACAGTCGAAAATCATTGGTTTTTTTCGGGAAGCCAAGAAGAAAGGGGCCAGCGATATTCATCTGCTGATCGGGATGAACAATGTGACCGTGGTGCAATTTCGCGTGCATGGCGACCTCGAAACGGTGATGCAGCTGGATAGTGCCGAAGGCATGACGCTGGCGTCGACGATTGTGATGTCGATGTGCGATGTGGCCGAGAAGAGCTTTAATCCCAATCGCGCCCAGGATGGGCGGGTGCGCAAGGAGTTCCTGCAAGGACTTCAGCTCTTCGGTGCCCGCTATGCGCATACGCCAGCAGAGTTTGGACTGTATGTCGTGATGCGCATTTTACCTGATGAAGGAATGGCTCCACCCACGCTAGACGAACTGGGCTTTCTACCGGAACAGCAAAGGCTCATTCGCCGCATGCTGGCACGTCCCGAGGGCGTCATTATCCTCTCCGGTCCCACAGGCTCGGGGAAAAGTACCTCCTTGCGCACGTTCAGCGAAATGTACCTGTCTTTTACGGGCCATCAAAAACGCCTGATGACGCTGGAAGATCCACCGGAGGGACTGATCCTCGGGGCCGTACAAACCCCCATCATTGCTGATAAAAACGATCCGGATGCGGTTAGTCGTGCCTGGGTTCGGTCTATTTCTGCTGCGTTGCGCCTGGACCCTGATGCCATGGTCGTGGGTGAAATTCGTGATGCCAACTCGGTTAAATCAGCGCTGACGGCGGCCAAGTCCGGCCACCTTGTGAAAACGACGCTGCATGCCAATGACGCTGTCGGCATTCTTGACCGCCTGACCGACACGTTGGGTATCCCAATGGGTCAGGTGGCCGATCCGCAAGTCATGATCGGGTTAATCGCTCAACGCCTGGTGCAGTTGCTGTGCCCGCACTGCAAGAAAAGCTGGAGAGCGATCAGTGGCAACCTGGAAGAAGAGAAGAAAGCGTTGCTTGAGCGCTTTTGCCACGTGGAGACTCTGGCCTTTCGCCATCCAGAGGGATGTGAGCACTGTTATAAGGGTGTGACTGGCCGGCGTGTTATTGCTGAGGTTATTCGTCCCGATGCCCGATTCATGGAGCTGTTTCGCCATGAGGGCAAACTGGCCGCGCGCAGTTATTGGGTGAATGAGCTGGGCGGTATTACTCGCGGTCAACACCTGCTCCGTTACCTCAACACAGGACTGGTCGACCCGATTGATGCGGATTACATCAGCCCGCTTGACGAAGACAGCCTGACCTTGCTCGCCCCGGAGGTCACATCATGATTTCCCGCTGGCGCGAACGTCTGACGGCACTGCGGAGCAAAGTGCCGTCATCGGAAAAAATGAATGAGGGGCTAGGCCGCTGGTTGGCGCAAAAGACCTTCTCCACCGCTGACCGTTTGACGCTCTACGAGGACCTGGCTTTCCTGCTCGACAATAACCTTAAAGTAGAAAAAGCCATCAATTCGATGATTGGGAGCTACGGGCACAAACGCCCCCCCGTGGTCTATTGCCTAGAAGATATGCTCAGAGCGCTGCGTCAGGGCAGATCAGTCGATCAGGGTTTGGCATCCTGGGTACCCCGACAAGAGGCCGCCATCCTCAGTTCCGGTGTTCAAGATGGCAACCTGGCCGCCGCCTTATACCGGGCGATCACCGTAGTTCAGGGAATGGCGGATATGAAATCAGCGTTGGTTTCCACCCTGGCTTATCCGACGCTACTGCTGGCAACCACGTTCGCCATGATGAAGATGGTGACTGTCTATTTTCTGCCTCGCCTGGCGTCATTATCCTCCCGAGAACACTGGGCAGGTGGGCTGTGGTGGCTCAGTGCCATCTCAGAATTTTTTGTCAATAATGCCTTGGTTCTCAGTGGGCTGGTGATCTTGTTAATCGGGTTCATTGTTTGGTCAATGCCAAATTTGATTGGGAAAATACGACAGCATGTTTTGGACCGTTTATTGCCCTGGAGCGTGTATCGCGACGTACTTGGCGTGGGCTTCCTGCTGAATTTCAGTGCACTGATGCGTGCACAGGTGAAGACGGAAGACGCCATCGAGATGCTGAGCCGCTATGCACCGCCCTGGTTGTATGAACGCTTGGCCGCAACCCAGCGTCAGGTTAAACAAGGTGACCACCTGGGGCTGGCATTACGCAATGCCGGCTACGGATTTCCCTCCCCACGTGCTATCGACAAACTGGTCCTGCTGACCGATGGCGATAACGCTGAAATGATTATTGAAAATTTTGCACGGGCCTGGCTTGTGCAAACCGTAGCCCGGATCAAGCGGACGGCATCTTTGCTTTCTTACATCGCATTGAGCACCAACGCTGGCTACATGATCCTGATCCTCCTGGCCACACAAAACCTCAACGACCTCGTGGGTGCGCATTAAGGCGTTCACTCTCATCAAAATCTAAAGGAAATAATAATGGAACTGACACACACTCCTCACTCGGCTATCAACCGTGGAGCCATAACCCTGTTTGAAGCCGTCATCTATTTTGTTCTTGCCCTTGCAGTATTGGCTATCGCCATTACCCAGGGGGGCAGTTTGTTTAACCGTAACGACGCCAGCACGGAGTACAGTAATGCCGCAGAGCTGATGACCAATACCCGCACCATGTTGAAAACGTCCGGTATCTATAATTTTGCTGCTGCAGATGCCATGACCGGTGCGCTTATCCAGTTTGGCGGTGCGCCAGCCAACATGACGGTTGTTGGTACCAAATCCTCCGGCAGTGCCAAGCTTCAAAACTTGTGGGGGGGGGCTGTCACCATACAACCCGTTTCGACGGCAGGCGGGCAGAAGTCGACCTTCTCACTGACCTACGCGGCAGTTCCACAGGAAGCCTGCATTACCCTGGCGACCAAGCTGAGTGCGGCGCCGAGTATTGTGACCACCCTGGTCAACGGCACGTCGACCAACGGGGCGATCGCCGCCAGTGCCATTGGGGCACAGTGCACTGCCGATAAAGGCTCTGTCGGTCAAAACACCCTCACGTTCACCAGCAACACCTAATGCCCATCCCGCCGGTAACGTCCTGTTGCCGGCCTCCTTCTGGAGTGCATTCTTATGTTGTTTTCCTTTCAACGTGCCTTGTCCTTTCTGGTTCTGGGCGGTGCGTTATTGCTCTCGTTGCCCGCGCAGGCGTTCTGTTTTAACGAAGCGGGCGCCCGCTATAAAGTGGACCCCTTGTTACTGCGTTCCATGGCCATCGTCGAAAGCAGCCTTGACCCTCACGCTATCGGTAAGAATCGCGATAAAAAAGGGCGGGTCACCAGCCGCGATTTTGGGCTGATGCAGATCAATGACCGCCATATTCCGACGCTGCGGACCCTGGGGATATTGAGCAATGAGCAAGACTTGCTGAACAACCCGTGCCTCAATGTCCAAATCGGCGCCTGGATACTGGCTAAACACCTCAAACAATGTGGCGTCAATTGGCAATGCCTCGGTTCATACAATGCCGGGTTTGCTGATGACAACGGTCCACGGCGAATGATTTATGCTCGTAAGATCTATGCGATGTATACGAAGCTCAGGGGCGGTGCCGCATGATGGCCCCGTATACCCTGAAGTTCTCGCTACTGATAGCCCTGGCCAGCGCCGCTCTGTTCATGGGTGCCCAACCGTTGGTTCATCGGGCGAAACAATTCTTGCTTGAGCATGATGGCCCGCCACTCACTCGGCTGCAGATCAGGGGCGTCACCCTCGTTTTCGCCGGTACCGGCACAGTCCTGATCGCAACGACAGCACTCGCGGGGTCCTCCTGGTTAGGCACTGTCAAAATTCTGGGGCTGTTTGCGTGGGGTATTCCCATGGTGCTGCTTGATATGCGCAATTACTGGCTACCGCTGCGTTATACCTCCGGATTCTGGCTGACAGGTCTGCTGTTTACCTTTCTACCTGGGAGCTCGCTCACCCCAACGGCGGCGCTCTCAGGCAGTCTCGGCATGTTTATATTCCTCTATGTCTTTCACTACGGTGCCAAACGCCTGCGGGGTGAAGAAGGGTTTGGCCTGGGCGATGTTCATCTGATCGCCGCGCTGTGTGCCTGGTTTCCCTGGCAGTTGGCCAGCGTGCTGAGCGGATGTGCCTTCTTGCTGTTTATCGTTGGTGCGTTGCTGACGCGAAAAAATGCCCAACCTTATGCTCCCTGGCTGTTCGCCTTACTGGCGGGGCTGGCCGGATGCTTCCCTCAACTGACTATTTCGGGTGCCTTATGACTGTTGACGCTGCCAACCCTCGTATCAACCGGGGCCTATCGCTGATCTCAATGGCCATCGTGCTGGGGATTGTGTTGATTGCCGCCCCTATCGGGCTGGAAAGATATTCTGACTATGTGGAGGAACAAACCTGGGTCGTGACTGCCACACACCTGAGCACGGTGAGCCAGGGTGCACGCCGATACGTTAAAGATAACTACGACACGTTACTGAACCAGGTCAAAGGGGGCGGTAACGTCACGGTAACGGGGCAAACCCTACGGGATAAAGGGTATTTACCGCCGGGTTTTTCCCTGACCAACAATAATACCCAGACCTATATCCTCACCGTAACACGCAATTCCACGCAGACCGACAAACTGGTTGCCTTTGTGTTGACGGCCGGCGGTCAGGATATTGCGTTCAAGGGGCAGCGGTATATCGCCCAGAACACCTCTGGCCTTGGGGGATATATCTACCCCGCCAATATTGCCAACGGTGCGGGAGGAGGCTGGCAAGTCAATCTGGCCACTATGGGCCTCAGCGGGCAGAGTGGACATCTGGCTGCTTACCTAACGTCCGATGTGTTGGCTGGCGGGGCGGAAGAAAGCGATCGCTTGTATCGATTCAAGGTTAACGGTCGTCCCGACCTTAACAAGATGCATACTGCAATTGATATGGGCACCAATGACTTGAATAATGCGAATAATATCAATGCTAAAACGGGTAATTTTAGTGAAGATGTTAACGGAAAAAGGTTAATTGCACACGATAGTGTCTGGTCCAGCGGGTGGATCAACTCAATCGGAGACATTCGCAGTAATAGCGGCTGGCTTATTACCAAGCATGGTAAAGGTTGGCTCAATGAAGACCACGGCGGCGGTTTCTACATGGAAGATAACGATTGGATCCGTTCGGTGAACAACAAGGGGATCTATACCGGTGGGCAAATCAAAGGCGGGACCGTTCGTGCTGACGGACGGGCGTCAGTCGGTGAATATTTGCAACTTGATGGTACGGCAAATGCAGGATGGGGATGTAGTCCTAATGGACTTGTTGGCAGAACATCGGAAGGTGTTCTCCTCTCTTGCCAAAATGGGATTTGGAAATCATTGGGGGCATTAGATACGTTTAATGTCACAGGTGGTGAACAATGTCAAAATCTCAAGGAGTCACGGGCATATTGCCCGGCAGGGACGAAGTTAGTATCCGGTGGATATCGGCTCTCTCGATGGACTAACGAGAGTGCTAATCACAACAGTCCGGACGCTGCTTATCCTGATATCGGTTCAAATAGCTGGATTGTCGTGACGCCTAACAACCAAGATCGAACAACATGTTTCCAAGCGATTGCTGTTTGTACTAAATAACACTCATTTATCGGAGGTGGAATTGCATAACACAATGTAATATAATGACTTATTAATTCACTGAATTTAAAGAATCTTCATGAAACAAGATAAACTAGCTAGCGTCCAAGCGCTGAGAGGACTGGCAGCGCTTGCTGTCATGTTATTTCACTTTCGTTGGAATATAAACCTTTCCTATCCTAATCTGGGTGATCAGTTATTCGGATGGGGGGCTATTGGTGTTGATGTATTCTTCATAATAAGCGGATTTGTCATCACGCTTTCAGCGAAAAAACTAACACCAGGACTATCGGCGGCAAGGGTGTTTTTGAAACACCGCGCAAGGAGAATACTTCCGGTCTATTTTATCATCCTGCTAATTACTTTCCTTTTATCTGGAGCTATGAGCACTTTCCATTATCCAGAGAAAGTGAGTAACTTGATAAGTGCAATCACGTTCTCCCCAATCGATGCCAACCATGCCCCTTTCTATGTGGATGATAGCGGTTTCTATGGTATTAGGTGGACACTGAATTACGAAGTGTTGTTCTACTTGGTAATGGCAATTTGTCTTATATCAAAATATCGATGGCCACTATTGCTTGGCGTGTTTTCGTTAAGCCTGGTTGTTTTCCCTATGTTGGCAGGACATTCACCGACCTTGGATGTTAGTGGTTATCAATTCAATTCAGCTTACTTGAACTTAATGACCAACCCCATCATATGGCAGTTTTTGGTGGGTGTTGGCTTTGGTCTTATCTATCCCTTTACAAAAAACTTCAATGGTCAGTTACGCTTAGCAACATTAGTTATTGCAACAGTTGTTACAGGCTACTTCGTTCTCTTTACACCAAGACTGGGTCATGGACTGACGATGTCAGGGTGGTATCTGTCAATTTTGTTTATTGCTGTAGTCTTAAATGATGAACTCATAACGAAATGTATTCCTGGATTTATTATTACCTTGGGAGAGATATCATTCTCTCTCTATCTCATACACACGCTAATGAATAGTGGGATAGGTAAACGGTTTGAAGATATTGGTGTGGCTGACGGTTTGCCAAGATTTGTTTTATCATGTGCTGTCTCTATCGGTCTGGCCTACTTGTCGTATAAGTTTATTGAAAGGCCAGTGAGCATGAGAAAACAAAAAACAGTAAGGCATGAGACTGTGTAGTTAATAAAAGGGGGCGCAACGCCCTCTTTTGTCACATGCAGAATTATTTACATCAATTAACCTCACAACAAAGACCTACAGCTAGAGTATTGAAGAGCCAAAAACAACTATCCAAATTTAACTATCCTTCCGCATAAATCTGTTAACTCACGCAATAACCTCCATTAAATGCCGTATTACTGCAGGAATCTATATGATGAAAACCACGTATCTGGCCGGCTTGGCATTTATTTTGCTGTCCGGTTGTCAGGCACAACAACCTCACACTACTAGCCCACGGCAGCCACAGTCCGTATCAGACGATGCTTCACGCATTTATAGTACTCAACAACAACTTTACCTGAACGGCGCACTCAATCAGAGGTCTGCCCGGTTCCCAGATAGCTTCACGGAAAATAGCGATCGCCTCTCACTGGACTGGGAGGGTGACGCCATTGAACTGCTCGCCCAGCTCGCCCGCCAGCGCGGGCTTAATTTTGCATACAGCGGCGTTCGCCTGCCACTACCCATCAGCGTACACGTCAATAACATCACGTTCGAAAATCTGCTGCGCCAGTTGGAAGCGCAAATTGGCTGGCGTGCCACCCTGAAACAGCAACCGTTGGAACTGCACCTGTATTTCTCCCTGCCGGATAAAGGAGGTCGCCTCGCATGAAACGACAGCTACTTGCGGGCCTGCTGCTGTGCTTTGCCCTGCCTTCATTCGCCGAAGACACCCCACCGACGGGTATTTCCGACTACCTTAACCCGGCAGTGAATGATTTCAACGGTCTCAGCGATACCGTCTGGCAAATGCTCAATGATGCGGGCCAGACGGTCGGATTTCAGGGAGGTAAAGCCCAGCGCGCCTGGGAACTTCGTCAAATACTAACCGCCCGAGACAGCGTACTGAACAACATGTACGACTTTCGACCGCTTATCAGCAAACAGGGTTATCTACCGCCAGTGATCGCCACGGCGAGCGACATGGCACACGTGACGCCAGATCAGATCCGGTCAGCGTACCGCACCTATAACATTCTTGTGCCGGCACGCTTTGTCAGTAATCCACCGGGATGGCGCACTTGGCTTCTGCCAGGACTCGCAGCCAGACGGATCGACGCGCCAGACGTCAGCGTCCGACCCAAAAACAGCAAGGAAAAAACTGTCTGGGAAGAAGCGGTACGCCGTGGATGGGAAGAAGGTCGCCTCAGTGCCGACCGCACGCTGGAAGCCAACTTTAACCGCCTGACCCGCGATTTCACCGGCATGCTGCGTTATTCCACTCTGTTACAACAAGGCATGATTCAGGCACCAGACGTTAAAGAAACCCAGCAGAGCGTCACCGGCACACGTGACGAACTGATGATCGGTGACAAAGTGAAACGCATTAAAGATCCGGCCAGTTTTGTGGTGGACAAAAACCAATGGAAACCAGCAATTCGTAAGGGGGCACAATGACGTTCCCGGCTTTTGAGTTTCATAAGCATGGAGGGATAAATGGAGACAGCCTGCGGACATTCCTGGTTCACTGCGCCCGCCACGGGGTATCCGACATCTTTCTGCAAGGGGGTGGCCCTCTGGTGGTGGACCTGCACGGCCGAAAGGTCAGGGGCAGTGAGTTTCGTATCGAGCCGCCCCAGTTGGCGCGCCTCATGGATGAAGTGTTCTCTGAGCAAATTAAAGGGGACCTGAAAGCCGGTAAAGGGGTCGACCGAGCACTGCAGCTGACGGGCGACATGTACAACCGTTACGGACTTGAGCGCGGCGAACGTCTGCGCTTTCGTTGTAACTTCGTACAGGCAACTATCGGCGACTATGACATGGTGCCGGCCTTGACACTCAGGACCATCCCGACGGTTATCCCGCAGTTGGAAAACTTGGGGTTGGAAGAGGATTTATTCCCCTGCCTTCTGCCGCATAAAGGTCTTGGCCTGGTTGTCGGGGAAACAGGGTCCGGTAAATCCACTATCCTGGCGTCGATTTATCAGTACTGCGCATTGCACGATCCCGATCGCAAGATAGTCACTGCAGAAGACCCGATCGAGTTTCTTCTGAACTTCCCCGACGCGATACTGATGCCAGAGCAGTCGCAGATAGGCAGAGACGTGGCCTCATTCGCCGAACATCTCCGCCTTACCCTGCGTCGTGCACCGGGCGTGATTGGGGTCGGTGAGATTCGTGACCCGGAGACGCTGAACGGTGCAATCATGAACGGTCAATCCGGACATGCCTGCCTGTCCACCATGCATACCAATTCCCCCGGGGAGACCATCCCCCGCGCCCTGATGCTGGTTCCAGTAGAGCAACGTGAGGCTATGGCCCACAACCTGCTCAGTAACCTGCAGTACGTCATTGCCCAGCGGCTGCTGCGCACGACCGATGGTAAACGCCAATCCATCAGGGAATACCTGGTGTTTGACGACGAAGTTAAAGAGGCGCTTGGCCAGCTGGATTACACCCAGTGGCGTGACTGGATTGACCGCCATCTCAGCGAACGCGGGGAACGAATGGCTGACAAGGCCTGGCGTCTTTATCAGTCTGGTCGCATCGACCGGAAAGAGCTGCTGACCGTTATCAGTCCCCGTGAAATCGACAGGAGGACCGCAATGTGAAGATATGCGAATGGCGGGATGCCGGACGGCGGCTAGAGATATTCGGTATTCCGGTGCTGCTGTTTGCCTTGTATGCCGCCTGGTTTCAGTGGCCTGAGACCAGCACGTTATACATCATCACCGGCATCATCCTCTTCTTTCGGCTTCTCTCATTCTTCGGCTTCACCATCACCGTGCTCTGGCAACGATTGGTTTTCCGCATACGTGGCCAGCGTCTGACCGGGCGTCCTTGGTGGTATCGAAAATTCTTTGAATAACAGAGGGACAGAACCATGCAGAAACGCACGTACCTGACTATCACACGGGATAACAAAAAGGACGCGATCCGCGCAGCTGGTCGTCTTCCTAGTGGTGGATACCCCCTTGAGTATGATCGTTCAGAAAAACTCTGGTTTGCAGTGGCGGACGCGGACCTGGAGAAGGTGAAAGCCTGGTTGCCTGCACATACCGTGACGGACCTTAACCGGACCATTACCGATAAT
Source organism: Serratia sp. (in: enterobacteria) (assembly GCF_051654945.1). GTDB lineage: Bacteria > Pseudomonadota > Gammaproteobacteria > Enterobacterales > Enterobacteriaceae > Chania. The sequence goes on along the minus strand of NZ_JBOFZA010000027.1, from coordinate 32,160 downwards.
CTGACGCCAGCAGAAGAATTCGCACAGGTGCTCAGGGACGCGGGTTTCATTCTGCCCGGCAACGACCTGCCTGAAATGGATGGAAAAATACACAGAGTAGCCACCGACGATGATAAACCCGGAGCCACTTCGGGTGTCTATCAGGGTTTTCTCGATGGCCGACCAGCGGGATGGTACCAGGATCACAGGGCAAGTGAAGGCAAGGTGAACTGGACTTCCACCGGCTCACATACTTATGACCCAGCAGAAGCAATTAAGCTGCGGGCGCTGGCTGCTCAGAAACGCTGGGACAGGGAAATACAGTCTCAGGTGGAATTCACGCAGATTGGCAAAAAACTGACACAGCAGTGGAGCAAAATGCCCCCCGCGCCGGCGTCACACCCTTACCTTTCCCGCAAGGGAGTACCGGCGGCAGAAGGTGTCAGGCTGGACAAGTACGACAACCTGGTCATTCCCCTGCGTAACAGTGGTGGAGACATACGAACTCTGCAATACATCAAGCCTGACGGTACCAAGAACCTGAAAAAAGGCGCCGAGAAAACCGGTAACTTTTTCGTTGTCGGTGGATCACTCAGTGCGAGTCAGCCCCTCCTCTATGCCGAGGGTTACGCTACAGCCGCAAGCCTTCATATGGCCACAGGGATCCCCGTTGTGATGACGGTGGATGCCGGTAACATGGTGACAGTGTCACGAAAACTGAAGGAACAGTATCCCGACGCGGCTCACGTCATCCTAGGTGAGGATGACTTCACCAAAAGTGATAACAAGGGCCTGAACAAGGCCCAGGAAGCAGCAAAAGCCATCGACGGAACGTACATCATCCCACAGTTCACCTACGGTGAACGGGCACAGGCCTTTGCCGGTACGGCTTCATTCAGTGATTTTAACGATATTCATGCCTCCCGTGGGCTCGATGCCGTTCGCGACCAGTTGGCACCAGCACTTGACCCTTTACTCCCTCATTGGCGTCAGACCTTCTCAGAGGAAAATACCATGCCAGATACGACCCCTCTGCAGGACAACCCTGCAGACAGGCAACCAAACGCGGTGGCCATGACTGATAATAATGTCACCCACGCCGTCACAGATACCGCACCGATACTGCCTCAGGAGCCCGTCCCGATGCCGGTTGAGGAGAAGCCAGTATCGGGGGCGATTGCATCCCCCCTCTCGGAACCGCAAATCCCGGAGCCACAACTACCAGAGAACAACACCGTACAGACAGAAGTCATCTCGCCATTAGCTGAACCCACACCGTCAGCAGCCCAGGAAGTGCCAGAACAGCAAACACCATTACCACAACAACCAGAGAACGACACCACACAGGCTGAGATCATTCCACCATTACCGCACCCCGTTCAGCAGCCAGCGCAGCCCCTCCCTGCACCTTCTGACTCTGCCGCGCCCGAAGAGAATACTGCCGGACCATCCGGAAATCCCGCTCCTGTAACAGAGTCTGAAAATAGCTTTAATTTCACTTTTGGCCGCCTACCTGGTGATGTCAGCCCCCCGGAACCCTCCGTCACACCAATTAACCTGGATGAGTTGCTGCAGGGGCTGACCAGTCGCCAGGACGGGCAGACCTGGGTGTATGCACTTAATGGCGAGGATGCGTTCCGGGATTACGGCGATCGAATTGTCATGGCCACACCACAGGCCAGTGAGAACGATCGTATGATCCTGGCGGCTCTGCTCTCGGCAAAAGCGAACCAGCGCGGTGCCGTGGAAATCACCGGCAGCGATGACTTTATCCAACGCACCCTGACGTTGATTGCCGATCACAACATTGATGTGCATCTGAAAAATCCGCAGCAGCGGGAACAGTTCGGAGCGCTGCTTAAGGCCCGGACTGAGAACACCACCCAACAGAATGGACTGAATATCGGCGCGGCAAACACCGCAACAGGTCCGGTGCCCACGGCTACGCAACCCGCACCAGGGGGAAAGTCCCCCACTCCTGACGCCACCATACCGGCGCAAGGCTCGGGCCCCGTAGTCTCCCCGATGGAGGCACCAGTAAATAGCGGAGCAGCCGCTCATCTGGCAGCACCAGAGCTCAGCATTCCTGAAAGAGAGAGCATGCGTACCGGTCTCACCGGTAAGCTGCTCGATGCAAGTAAGGCGCCGTACCAGTTCGATAAAAACAACACCGACAGTTTTTATCTGCAACTGCGTACCAAAACCGGCAATAAAACCTTCTGGGGTGTCGAACTGGAGCAGGCTCTGAAGGACAGCGGTAAGCAGGCAGGCGATATGGTGAAGCTGCAGTACCTCGGCAAGAAACCGGTCACCATCAACGTCCCGGTCGCCAACGACGACGGAACAGTTACCCGTTATGAACGACTCGAAACGCACCGAAACCACTGGGCAGTCACACCGGCGGCAGACAACCGCCTGCTGGTCGCGGACAAAAACGCCGTTGCGCCGGCCGCGTTGTCAGCCTATGACGGCAACGTCTTCTGGCAGTTGCAGCAGCAGATCGTTCTGTCTGCACAACTGTCCGTCTCGGTACCGGAAGCCATTGGCCACGGTCTGCTGTACACCGGACCTGATGGCAAAGGACACGTCGCTCCTGAAACACCGCCGGCAGACGCGCCAGTGCCGGAACCCTCAAAAGCCGCAGGCTCGGTGGTGATGCAGGCACTGACCGCTGACGGTGAAATGTTGGCTCATCTGGCCAAAGGACACGGTGACTATCTGCAGGGTGTTGTCCGTCATGAAGGACAACTGCACAACGTGTTGGCCCGGATTTGCACCGGGGATAACGGCCATACCTTCCTTGCCCTGAACGCTGTTCAGGACAACGGGTCACCGCAGCTTATCGGTCACGCTTCTGCAGTGAATTCGTTGAAAAATGGCATCTCCAGCTACGACACGTTTGCCTTCCAGATGAAGGGAGCGGATGCACCCAAATTTGCCGTTCCTCTAGTTTCCCCGGAAAAGATCCCGCCGGCCTTGCACAGCAAACTGGGCTTCTCTCAGGCATATACACCGCCGAAAGCTGAAGAACCCGTTCAGGCACCTCGTGCGCAGGTTAAGCCGGCTCAACCACAACCGATGTGAGGTCATCATGCGTCGTATACTTTGCTCCACCCTACTATTTCTGACGTGTCTGCCTGCAGCTGATGCCGCATCATGCCGGGCGGGTACCGCCGCACAGGCCGGTAGTCAAGCTGGCTACAACCGGGCAAAAGAAGCGGCAGAAGCCTGGTCACAACGTCAGAACAACGTGTCTGCGTCACTGGGAGACTGTCTAGGGAATATCTCCACCACCATCACCGCCCCGACCTTCCCAAACCTGGCCGATATAATGAATCAGATTGGTCAGAAAATCTGTAAGGCTGCCCGGGACAAAATTAATGATTATGTCCCATCCACTATTGACCCATGGGGAGATTTACCGTCGACGGCCGGACTCTCATCTTACGGCGTAAATGTTCCATCCCCCCGCTCTCAGCCGGTCATGCAGGTGACAGCACCGGTGACCTCAGACACCAGTGGCGGAAGTTCCTCTTTCATCTCCCTGAACTGACGGAAACTATCCAGTGCATAAAAAAAATCCAGCCTCCCCACGGGAGGCTTCTTCGGCCACAGCTGAAGAAAATGCTGAGCTTGAAAAACGTATGGGGCCCTTCATGGCAACCCTGCAACTTCAGAAAGAGCGCATGCTCGATGCTGACTTTGCCCGGAGAACGTTGAAAGTTGCCCTTATCGCATCAACAGTCAGCCTGCTTCAGCTACCGCTGACGGCTTGGCTGGGGTGGCAAGTTGCTCACCCCCCCACAAAATACTTCGCCACGTACAAGGGCAGTGTGCTGGCGCAGTATCCGACGTCGGAACCGGCCTACACGGATGATGACATCGTGGATTTCGGAGACAAACTCATCCGAAGTGCTTTCCAGCTTGATTTCAAAAACTACCGCGTCCAGATAAGTCAACAGCAGCAGAAATTCTCAGAAGCCGGATTTTCCAGTTACTACGCGGCACTGACCGGTTCAAATCTGTTCGACAAGGTTGTGAAAGAAAAAATGCTGATGTCAGCAAATATCACCCGTAAGGGCATGATTTATCGCCGTGGCCGGGAGGGTTCAAATGGTCCTTACATGTGGGACGTGCAGTATCCGGTCACCCTGAGCCTGGATGGTCAGACCCGCAGTCTTCCGCCACAGACCTTTATTTTCACCGTCCGCATCCAGCGAACTGACGTCAGCGTAAAACCGGAAGGTATTGAAGCGGCTTCCATTGTCACACGCGACGCCCGTTAACACTCTCAGGTATTCCCATGAATAAACGAACTCTTACAGCAGTAGCTCTGCTGCTTTCGGCCACGTCCGCACTGGCAGCAGAATGGGTGCCGGCACGTTCCGGAACCTCACCCACCACTAATTTGCCTGCAGCGCCGTCACCACCCCCCACTCAGGCACAACCCGCCCCGGAGGGACAACCTGTGGCGGCTACTCCTCCACAGAACGATATTACCGCCCCACTTCGTCAGTACGCGCCACCGGCACCGCCGACCGCAGAACAGGCGTGGGCCATGAGTCAGGTCAATCCGTTAGGCAGCCAGCAGGGGGTAGAAATGCTGGGCGAGGCGATGGATGGCGCCAGCAGGGGACGTGCATGGCAGTCTGCAGATGTGGTACCGCGTATTTCTTCTCTTACCGTCAACCTGTCCCCAGGGGCCTCGCTTCCCGTATTACGGACCACCACCTCCCAGGCCAGTTCCGTGATGTTCACCGATAACACCGGCGCACCATGGCCACTCGCTGCACCACCGTATAACGGGAACTCAGAGGGCTTTGTGGTGAACTACATCCCGGACAGCAGCGTGATGACTGTTCAGGCCCAGCGACAGTATGACCGGGGCAACATTACCGTGTACCTGAAAGGTCTGCCCGTTCCCGTCATCGTTGACGTGAATAGCGGTGAGGCCTCGGATAAATCAAAGTCCCGTATCGTCGACGGCCGACTGGATCTGCGCATTCCGCAACAGGGCCCTCAGGCGAAGCGCATGCCGTCAGGGCAAGCAAAAATCGGCCTCAACGATGCCACACTGCAGGCATTCCTCGATGGTGTACCGCCCAAAGAAGCCCGTCGTCTGAAAACTCAGGGCACACTGCCTTACACGCAGGTCTGGCAGATGGGCGATGACCTGTATATCCGCACCCGCAGCAAGATCCGTGATGAATTCGAACTTACACAGTCCTCCGGAGATGGAACCTGGCTTTATAAGCTCCCTCTGACCCCGGAAGTGGCGTTCTCAAACGCCGGTAAAACCGTGTATTTGTCCATTTCTCTGGAGTAACTATGTCCGCCGAAAAAGACGTCAGCCGGGACGTGAAAAAAACCGTCATTATTGTCGCCACGGTCATCTTCAGTGTGATCGCCGGCGGCTTTCTTCTGGTCTCCTGGGTGAGTGCGCCCCCACCGGCAGCGTCCCGGATCAACGTGGACAAAGCGGCGGGAGGCTCCGGTAAAACGGCCCCAGAAAGCGCGCAGTACCGGAAAATCCTCCGCGAAAATAATGCGGATGGCGCCCAACAGGCCCAAGCCACAAATGGCAGCTTCATCTCCTCGGTGGAATCCGGCACCGTGAGGCAAGTTCCTCCGATATCACGGGAGCCAGCCCCGCTACCGGACCCGCAGCCCATACAGGTTCAGCAATATGCACCGCCACCGATTTCCGGGGACGCCATCGTTGATCCCGATAAGAAAAAAGCGCTAGAGGCTCTGATTAAGGAGTTGGTCGCCCAGCGCCGCGCACCATCCGGACAGTTGGCCAGTGCTACTGGGGCAACCAGTGCACAGACTGGCGGCAACGCCCCTGGTGGTGCACAGAGCAATCCCTATTCTGGATGGACAGAAAGCCTGACACCGGTGAGTGTCAGGAACGGTTCGTCAGGGCCTCAGTCCGGAAGTACCAACCGCGTAGTTATCCCGATCGGCAGCCGCCCTGGAGCCATGATTGATACGGCCATTGATTCGGATAACACCAGGTCCCAGGTGTTGGCGCACATTCCAGTCGGTCCCTATGCCGGCGCGACGCTCACGGCCAATGGCGTGCAACTCGCCGGCGATGGCGTTTCTATCAATTTCACGAGCATGAGCTGGAACAACGATACCTGGCGTATCAATGCTTGGGCAGCGATGCCGGATACTCTGCAGTCTTCTGTCGCGTCCGAGGTCAGTAATCGATACGCGACACGTATTCTGCTTCCAGCGCTGGCCAACGGCCTTGGACTGGGGGGCCAACTGTATGCCAGTGCTAACACTCAGATCATGAGTAACGGGTTCAATACCCTTGAAGGCCGCGTTGGCATGCCTGATGGTAAAGCAGTCGCTGGTACCGTACTCGGTGGCGCTGCGCAACAGGCAGGCCAGGTCATCGCCAGCGATGCCCAAAAACTCCCCGTTAAACAGGTTCTCGTTAATCGCGGCCAGAGTATCGCCGTGATCTTTATGTCTGCGGTGAAAGAGAGTGATAAGGAAACCAACACACCGACGGACAGCGCACCGACAGGTGTACGGCTACAACCTGCTGGCACCTTTACCCCCGCCTCTCATCCCTGAAGAGAAACGCCATGAAAGATGAATATTTTGACTCTGACCTTGAACTGGAGGACTCGGTGCTACCCAAAGAGGGTCCGGCAGAAGACGCCGACACAGAGGGCACGGCTTCGCATCCACCGGCGGTGGAGGAGACGCCCCGCAAGCGTCAGATTATGGGGTATGACCTGAGTACCTTGCTTATTGCTGGCGCCGCGTTAATTGCCCTGACCGTTTATGCCGTGTGGCCAGACTCCCCACCACCACAGGCATTTATTCCCGATAATACCGCACCGCTGAATCACGCAGAGCCGCCTTTCACACCGCCCACGCCTGAAGTAACGGACACTGATCCACCTTCACAGATGGACACGGCTGACACCATGCCGCCAACAGTAACGGAAAAGGAGACCGATGAAATCCGACAATACGGTGTCGCCAATCGGGAAGCGATTACGACACTGAACGGGCGCCTGAGCGATGCAGAACGGCGACTGGCATTATTGGAAGAGCAGCTTCGAGCACAGCAACAGCGTGCCACCCTCACCAGCACAGCAACGGCAACACGGTCAGCGAAAACTACCACCACGCCGCACCGGGTAAAACGCACGGATCAAAGCACCGCAGTCGCCGGTTCCACAGCCAGTATGAAAGGTTGGCGCGTTCACACTCTCTACCCCGGTATGGCCTGGATAACTCATAGCGGCAGCACCTGGTCCGTTCGCCCCGGAGACGTCCTGCAAGGGCTGACTATCCGCAGCATCGATATCCAACGCCGGGTTGTGGTGACAGATAAAGGCAACATCCGACAAGAGGACTAGTGAATGGACGCCATTCAGATCCTGGTTCACGTGGCGGACAACCTGAAGAGCAGCGGGATCCGTCTCATTTTGGCGCTCGGCTTTATGTTTGGTCTCGCCGGTTGTATCGCCACGCTCGTCTCTGTGGCCCGTCAGTCCCGCAGTGGCAAACCGGCCAGCGTGATGAAAGCGCTGGTTTCGGTCTGCTTAGGCGGCGCCCTGATTGCCCTGCAGCAAATGATGAACAAAGCCGCACATACCCTGAACTTCGGGGATGTTTCCTTTGATGCCATTGCCTATGCCCCTGACTCCATGGGGCAAGCCAAGCTGGCCATTGATGCCGTTCTCACGCTGCTGCGTGCGGTCGGCGTGTTGTTTTTCTATATGGGTGTGGTTCGCGCCCGGCGCTCCCTGGTTGACGGCCACACCGGCCTGTCAGCCCGGGAAGACGTCTCTACAGGCCTGGTGATGGCCATCACCGGCATTCTCTTGGTCTGTAACCCCGAACTACTTAATGCACTGCAAAAAACACTGGGTCTCACCTGGAATTAATTCAACAACAAAGAGGTAGTAATAATGCGTAATTTCACACTGTTCGTTTCCGTTCGTCTTTGGCTGTCTCTGCATGCAGCACGTGCTGCTGCTGTCGCTACACTCAGCGCCATTCTAGGGACATTCACCCTGCCAGCTTGGGCTGCAGATGATATGTTCGGCATGCTCGATAGCGTGGCTGACGGTGCGGATAACTCAGGGAAAAGCCTGTTGAAACTGGCTAAGTTTGGCGGTATCGGTCTGGTGCTGGTTGGTGTAGGTCTCTGGGTGGCCAAAAAGAAAAACCCGCAGATCACCTGGGGTTGGATCCTCACCCCGATGGGTGCCGGTTTTATTCTGATCGCCATTGACCAATTCATCAAGAAAGGCCAGACCACCATCAAGCTGAACCCAGTTGACGTCGGCTAATCCATCACCCTCCCCGGTTCTTTTGTACCGGGGAGGGCTCCATCAGCAAGAAGGAGTCAGGTCTTGAACACCTGTCTGGAAAACGCCAGCATGATTTATCCGGTAATGCTGGAGCCCTGTCTACCCGACTATGAAACCGATGCGGCTGCCCCGGTCATTCGTCTGGACGAACCGGATAATCTCACCTGCTGTGAACTACTCACCCCACTGGCCAGCCAGCTCTGGCACTGTGGCATCACCCGCCATGAAGCAGGCTACGACTGTGATGTGATACTACTCCCACTGGATCCCGTCACAGACCTGCTGAAAAACCAGCCGTCATCATCCTTAACGGAGCAAGTGCTGAAGGCCTGCCGACGTTGGAGCAAATTGAAGGTCGAGTTTATTAGGCTGACACTGCCGCGCAGGCAGGTGAATTTCGGCATCGAGCAGCAGGTATGGGGCCATGAATCGGCAGGTTACCCGCTGGCCCTGCGTCGGCAAGCACGGCAACTGACCGGTGACTGCTGTGATTTCTGCCACTACCAGAGCAAGCACAATTCGCTGATATTCCGGGACAACAATCCGGAAAACCAGGCAGAAAACAATCTCGGCGTTGCCTGTGCGGTCTGCGCCTGCAGTCGTCATCTGAATCGACTAGGAGCCAATGATGGAGTCATGGTGTATCTGCCGGAGCTGGCCCCTGCCGATTTGAGTCATCTGCTGAGAGCTGTCGTCATTGCGAGGAAGCAGGGAGATGAACGCCAGAAACAGGGGGCCTCTCTTGTGCTTCGTTGGCTGGCCGAACACCGCAAAGAAGCAGAATCATTTTGGGGAACCAGTCATCCTGGCGAATTTGGGCAGGCGCTGATGCAGGCGCCAGTCAGGCTTCGGGAAGACCTGCAGCAACGCCTGCGGCACATTGCGCTCATTCCCAACCCGGACCTGCTTGCCCGGCATATCGGCCCGGCCGCGCTCACCCCGGACACCTGGCTTTCCCTGTTCAATCAGTATCACAGTCTGGCCTGACAGCCCCTCAGAGAGAGAAACATTCATGAAGAACCCGTTAGTGTCCGCGATGAAAGGGGTGGAAGAAGCGCTGGCTTATGCTTCCCGCTATGCACTGGGGCATGACTTTACCCGCTACTGCGATCTGCAGACGGTCATTGGCCTCACTGAGGACGACATAAAGCGTCGCCCTAGAATGGCCTCACCGTATATTTTTGTCACCGAAGAAGGGCATTATGCCAGCGTATTCGAAGTTGAAGGAACTTACTGCCTGTTCAACGAACAACAGGCCATCACCGAGGAAGAACGTCGTGACAAGGCCTTGTTCAGTAACTACGTCCAGCGGCTGCATACGCTGCTGACCAGCGAATTTCAGGACGTTGGCCATAAACTCAGTTTCGTCTTTGAGCGTGATCCAGATAAAGCCGAGGAAGAGCTGCGTAAACTGCTGTCTCACCAGTACCGAGGGCTTAAACGTATGGGCCTCGACCTGTCGGATATCCTTGACGAGCGCATTGAAAAAATGGCGCCCTTTGTAGCCCGTGAGCGCGCTTTCTTGGTGGTATATACCGCGCGTGAAGCGATCTCTTCCTCCGAAATTCGTGATGAAGAAAAGCGGCGTGAAGCCGTAATGAAGTCTGCCCCAGGCGCACGATACGGCCAGAACCCACTGTTCCACGAACTGGAAGGCCTGAAGATCCGTCACGATACCTTCGTCACCACGCTGGAAAGCCAGTTTTGTCAGGGTGACTTCGGGACACGTATTCGCTTGATGGATGCCCGCGAATTCGGGCTGGATCTCCGTGAAGAGGTAGAGCGTGAAAGTACCTCCCCTGACTGGCGCCCTTTCTTGCCTGGTGATGTCACCTGGCCACATGGCGTGCCAAAGGGAGATGACCACTCCACGCTCCTGGCACCGCACCTTCGCTACCAACTCTTCAACAGTGAGCCAAAAGTGGAGGGTAACTTCGTACGTCTCGATGGATACTGGCACGCAACCCTGGCGCTGTCTTTGGGGCCACAGCATCCCGAAACCTTCAGCGAGCTGTTCAGTAAAATGAGTCGTCACCTCCCCTGGCGCATCCGGATGGACCTGATGCCAAACGGTCTGAAAATCCTGGGAGGGAAAAAAGTCGTCCTGAGTATGGCCGCACTGCTTCCTCCGCTCCGTCCGGTATATAACTCCGTTCAATGGCTTGAGGAGGCCAGTAAAAGCGATCCGGTCTGTGCCATGACCATCTGCGCCAGCACATGGGGACGGACAAAGGAAACGACCAAACGAAACCGTACGTTGCTACAGAAAGGTCTTCAGTCCTGGGGAGTCTGTGAGGTCACCAGTACATTCGGTGACCCATTGGGTGCCTGGGTGGCCACTCTGGCCGGTGCCAACGCCCTCAGTATTCCGTCGATGATGTTCCCACCGTTATCTGCGGCGCTCGCCCTGCTGCCCCTGCAGCGTCCTAATACGCCCTGGGCGGATGATGCCAGCATCGTGTTTTCCACACCGGACGGAAAAATTTTTCCTGTGAAACTGGCCAGTACGCTGCAGACAAAATTCACCGAAATCGTTGCTGGTGAACCGGGTACCGGTAAATCAGTCGCGCTTGGCGCACTCAGCGAGGCGATCCTGTTTTCCGGCCAGAACCGCCTTCCGTTCCTGTCTTACGTGGACAAGGGGTTTTCCGCACTGGGGGTAATCCGGCTTATCCAGGACGCTCTGCCACTAGAACGTAAACATGAGGCAGTTGGCCTAGTGTTGGAAAACAGCCGTAATCACTGCAAAAACCCTTTCGACGTTCAGTTGGGGATGAAATACCCACTGTCTCCAGAGAAGGAATATCTGGTTAATATCTGCGAAACACTCTGTGTGAATCCGGAATCCGGCATTCCCCCAAACGCCCAGGACTGTCGGCAGATCCTGAGCAAAATCATCGATACCGCATATGAGAACAATGCGGATAAGGACCCCATCCGCTACGCACCAACACTTGAACCAGACGTTGATGCCGCACTGGAAAAAACAGGTCTAAATCATAAATTTGATGAGCATTGGTGGAAAAAAGCCACGTGGTATGAGGTCCGGGATATGCTGTTCGCCAAGGGCGAGATAAAAGCGGCCACCCGGGCACATTACCAGGCAATGCCGGAACTGAGCGATCTGCAGGTTTACCTCAATGATGCAGATGTGCGCATGCAGTTCGATTCCATCACCCGCGACGGCAGTGGTGAAACACTTCTGTCCTATATTGGTCGCTGCCTGTCTGATGCCCTGGGTACTTACAAAATGCTGGCCAGCCGGACGGTTTTCGAACTCAATTCGGATACCCGGGTAATTGCCATTGACCTGAACAACGTTGTCGGCGGAAAAACCCGTTCAGGTCAGGTAAAAACTGGCCTAATGTACCTGTACGCTGGTCAGTTGGCCGCCGGTCATTACGAACTCCCACAGTACCGTAATGAGTTGATGGAGCATCTGCCTGAGATGTACCGTCCTTTCCATCACGAACGCCTGACACAGTTGGCGCAGGAGGTAAAAACCAAAATCTATGATGAGCTCCATAATGCGAAAGACATCCCTTTCATCATGAACAAACTGGTCACTCAGGATCTTGAAAACCGTAAGTTCTTTATCCGCACCGTACTCAGCTCACAGTACTTAAATCACTTCCCGCAAGAGATCCTGAAGTCCGCTAACAGTATGTATCTGATGCAGATCAGCCACGAAGACTTACCGCTTCTGACGGAGCACTTTGGCGTGCCCGCGCACACGGCCCAGGCCTTCCGCCATATCGGCTCCGGGGCCTCTCCCGACGGTAGCGGGACCCACTTTCTAGCATGCTTCCGCCTGAAGACTGGCCGGGTGGTACAAATCCTGAAAAACACCCTTGGGCCAAAGGAACTGTGGGCGCTGAACTCCACCCCGAAAGATGCACAACTGCGCGATCAGCTGTATGACCGACTCGACGGGACTACCGCCCGCAGCATTCTGGCAGCGGCCTTCCCAACCGGCAGCGCGGAAAGGCTGATTGATCTTCGCCAGAAAGAAGCAAAAGAAACGGATCACAGCAACGTCATCAACCGTCTGGCCAGCGAACTCATTGCCGAACGCGGCCTGCAAATCTGACCCAGGAATTCCCCATGAGAAAATCTGTCCTTACCGCCTGTATTGGCGGGCTGGTGCTGTCTGCCTTTCAGGCCTCAGCCTATACAGTGAATGTTAACAGCAGTATTCCTATCACCACAGAGGTTGTACCGCAGTTGAGCACGGCCAATGCCACCCTGGGCAGTATTCTCTCGACAGGGCAACAAATTGGCGGGGCTATCAGCTCCGGCAACGACAAGATTGCCGCTATGATCCAGCAGTCCACGGAGAACATGCAGCAATACGCCACGTATGCGCAGCAGGCGCAAAATCTGGAGACGGCGCGCCGCAGCTACACGGTACCGGAAACCATCTGCAGTGAATCTGCCTCCGGGCAAGCTTCACAGATAGCCCGTCAGGCAGGTGCCAAACAGGCCAGCCTCTCCAGGGGCGGTGGCGTCAGCAACAGCTCCATTAAAAAAGCGTTGTCGTCAAAACCTGATGCCCCGGAAAAAGATCAGTTCACCACGGCAGACATACACCGAAAATACTGCACACAAGAAGATGCCGATGCTTGGGGGAGCATGTGTAATGGCGTCTCTGATTTGCCAGGGGGCGATAAACAGATCCGTTCACTGTTGGGCGGCGCCGGCGCAGAAGATAAGGTTCCGGATCTGACATTCACCCAGGAGCAGACGGATGCTGCCATGATGTACCTGAAAAACTCATCACGTCGCAGCGTGGGTCGTGCCCTGAAAAAAGGGGAAGTGAAGACCGACAGTGGCCTTCAATACATTGGCATGATGACCGAACATGACGCCATTCAGAGTGCAGCTGAACAGCCTCAACTGGCCATGGTCGCAGCCAGCCAGCCCAACGAAGCCACTAAAGACGTGCTGGCCGAAACCTTGCAAACCCCGTCCAGTAAAGCATGGTATGACCAGAACGCGTCTGCAGAGGCTAAACGCACCGGCACGATGTCCCTGCGTGAATTCGAATCGTTTGAAGTCAATCGACGATATGCCAATACCGACTATCTGACCGACCTACAGGAGATGGATGGCGACAACCTGATGCGCGAATCCATTCGTGTACAGAGTCTGCAAAATGCCCTGTTGTTGGGTATCAAACAGCAGTTGCAGGAGAATGCCATTCTGTCTGGCCAGCAATTGAGCCTCAGTAGCGCCCAGTACTATGAACCCCGCCTCGCTCAAAAACTGCAGCAGGCAGCAGCCGGAGCCACCCGCTGATGAAAAAGATCTATAAAGTCACCTGGTATGCCGCCAATGTGTTGCTTCCCCTGTCAGAAACGGCCCGCATCTTGCGGACCATGAAATATTCAGGAACTAAACTGGCAGAGCAGGCCCGCCGCCTGAAGCAGGAAAAACAGACGGTTTCTAATGAAATACTGTCCTTTGATGAGGCAATTAGAATCAGTGGTATGAGTCACGAGACACTGATACGACGTTATCTCAGCACCAAACGGATCTGGCTGATGCTCTTTGGTGTAGCAGTAATCTTCATCGTGTTACTGCCATTCGCAACGCTGATGGTTGAGGGCCCTGTCTCGGGTACCCTGATTGTCCGAGTCATGAGCATGGCATTCATGCTGGTCGGATTTGCCGGGCTGATGTTTGCGCGCGCCTTGAATAGTCAGTACCACCTGTGGCAGTTGCAGGCCCGCTACCTCGGGACGTTTGCTGAATGGAAAGCTGCCGGTCACTGGCTACGGGATATTTTCAGCTGGCAACTGCGCTGAGAGGTCGCTTCACCCTTCGATGACTCCCGTCCGGGAGCCGCTTCAGCCGTACTACGGAAAACTCTCCATGAAAAGATACCTTCTTCTGGCGTCAGCCTTTGCGCTGGCCTGCCTGGTGCTGCCAGCATTCGCTGATAACATCAATTTTGACACGATAAACTCTGCGGCAACCCGTAACACCGACCTGTCCCGTCAACTGCTGATCATGGTCTTCGGGGATGTGGTAAATAACCCGCTGCAGCCCGCGAACGTAAGCTTTATCGGCCAGTTGTATGGTGTGTTCAATGGCATCATTGCTGGACTCGCGTTTATCTGGTTTATGGGGGTCACGCTACGGGCAACCGTACTGACCGGGAACCGGGGTAAGGTTTTCGGCCGGGGCACCACGATGATGGCACCCGTTTCCTCTCTGGCCGGGTTCATGGCCATGGTTCCAACGCCTTCCGGATGGTCTATCGCCAACCTGGCATTTCTCTGGATGTCTTCCATCATGGGCATTGGCAGTGCCAACCTTCTGGTTGATAAAGCCGCAGACTCCGTGATGGAAGGACAGTCAATGATTATGCAGCCGGTCGCTGGCGAAACTATCTCAGCGGCCCGCGGTATTTTCGATATGTATCTCTGCAAGGCCGCGCTGAACACTGAACAGTCGCAAATGCATCAGAACGGTAGCAGCGGTACCCCTCCCATGTCGGTACAGCGTTCAACTGACAATAGAGAAGTCCGGGTAACGAACGGCAGCGCTATCTGCGGCAGCGCCAGGCTCCCGGAGACCACAGACAATACCTCCTGGTTCTCGTTCAGCGTTCCTATCAACTCTGGACCTCTGGAGAATGCACAAAACACCGCGTTTACTACGATTAACAGCTCGTTATCGAACAGTGCAGATAACTTTGTTAGCGCCTGGCTCAACTACCAGGATGGTGGGCAGTCCCAACTTCCAGACGTCGAGTCACAAATCCAGCAGGCAGCCAGACAATACGAGGACACCATCAACGCAGCAACGTCTGCAGTCAACAATGAAGGGGCTATCCGGGGAGAATTAGCCACCTATCTCAAACAGAGCGGCTGGATCTCATTAGGTGCCTGGTACCAGTCGTTTGCCACCGCGAACCAAAAAGTAAATAGTGTGGCTAATCAGAGTCCTATAGTCACGGGATCTTCCAGTGTTGGTGAAGTTGGCGTTGGACGGCTGCAGGAGGAAATTAAGACAGCCCTATTGGCTCAGAAAAAAAACTCAACGTTTACTCCACCACTGGGTTCAGCAAACATGCCTGGCAACGACAACATTGATGATGGGCAATCGGCTAACTCAACGTTGCTGAAAATACTGAATAACTCTTACGGGATAAAGTTTGCAAATTTCATTGTTCACTCAGTTATGGATGGTGAAAACTCCAATAATTCCAGTCAAGTTAACCCGCTTCTAAAAATGAAGTCTATCGGCGATTACACCTTAGGTGCGGCTCAATCGACTTTCGCTGCATTTACCATTGCAAAGGGGCTCGTTGACTGGGGGAATGGAACCGGGGTGGGAAAAGTAGTCAATGCTGTATCAGGTGCCGGCTATTTAGCAAAAAGTGTTATTGGCTCTATCGCTCCAATTGTCTACTTCATCCTGCTTATACTACTGAGCATCGGATTTTCCCTGTCGATATTTCTTCCATTCATACCTTTGATTTACTGGATTACTTCTTGTACATCATGGCTAGGAAGCGTTCTTATTGGTACGACAGCTGGAACATTATGGTCCGCAACACATATAGGTACGGAGGAAGACAAAGGTAGTCGTGCTAATTATGGTTATATATTCCTGATTGATGCAGCTATTCGCCCATCATTGATGGTCTTTGGCTTTTTCTTTGCCAGCCTGGTTGTGGTTGCTATTGGGACATTGCTCAATATATTAATCTTGCCTGCGATGGCTAATATTCAAGCAGACTCCATCACCGGGCTAACCAGTATCATAGGTATACTGATGATTTACGCACGAATTTGTACCACCTTAGTCTCTTCTGCGTTCAGTTTACAAGTATACCTGCCAGATTATGTCATCGCGTGGTTGGGCGGACGCGAGGCGGCACAGATGATGAAGGGTGCTGTTGAGTCGGCACGGAACATGTTTGCTGGATTTGGCAGTAAAGCTGGCCATGCGCCAGGCATTAAACGGATGGATCAGAACAAACCTGGGGGCAATTCTGACGGCTTCAAATAACCCTGTTGCCCGAGGAAAACTGGGCAATAACCGCACAAAAGACTTGTTAATAGGTTTTAAAGTGGTAAAATTTAACCTATAAAACGGTTTTTACGGGGGAAGCTACATGCCTAACATCATTCATAGCACCATGACTGCCAGCATCACCGAGCTGAAAACGAATCCAATGGCCACAGTCAACTCTGGAGAGGGGTATCCGGTCGCCATTTTGAACCGCAATCAGCCTGCGTTCTACTGTATCCCTGCGGCACTGTACGAACAGATGCTAGAGTATATTGATGATCAGGAGCTGGCAAACCTGGTCAAGGAGCGTTCGGAGCAGACACTGCATGATGTCAATCTGGACCGCTATGTATGACCTACAAAGTCAAGTTCAGAACTGATGCGCTTAAGGAATGGAATAGTCTCGACCGTTCCATTCAGCAGCAGTTTGCTAAAAAACTAAAGAAATGTACTGAGAACCCGCACATACCCTCAGCTAAGCTGAGGGGCATGCCGGATTGCTACAAGATTAAACTCCGCGCATCCGGCTTCAGGCTGGTTTATCAGGTCATTAATGATGAGTTAATTATTGCCGTCGTTGCTGTTGGAAAACGTGAACATAGCGAAGTTTACAACCAAGCCAACAAACGACTCAAATAAAATATCAGGATGATTCATATGACGGTTAAACATGTAGATACATATTCAAAGAAGTGGCCAGTAGCTTTTGTGGGTACGCTTTCAGGGATGTATTTTATATTCGGCCTTCCAATTCACATTGCCCTGGCTGCTTTTATATATACCTATGCCAAGTTCTATGGCTTCCAGCAGCCTGACATTACACTTAGTATTTTCATTTGGGTTTCTTTAGCCTTAATTGCCACGCTTATACTGACAACAATTTCTAGACAGAAAAAAAACATCAAGGCGTTTACCTCTTACTTTAGTGAAAAACATTTCAATGAGGCAACTCCATCCAACACAGCTAAAAGTTGGACCGGTTTAAGTTATCTGGCTCTCGATACTAAAAATGGAACGATGCTGTATATTAATCACCCAGATACCACCATCTTTAACTTTTTCGTGCCTAAAGATGTCCGTGTTATGGGATTTGGCATGCACGACTGGAAGTCAATTGAGGTGGAAGGCAAAACGCTCACGATCTACACAGGCAAACCTGAGCTTCCATCTATTAGCATCTCGACCGGTAAAGCAAACGAGTTGTATGAGAAAATCAACGCCATGCGTAACCAGGACTGGACTTATGAGAACAATGTTCCCGGTTATGTAGAGCACCAGGCTAAACGCATTGCCGATGAACATGGTCTTAACCTGATCCTACCTCCCAACTAATTTCATCCCGCAGTAACTCAACCTTATGACGTCGGGGCACCCTTTTCAGGGTGCCTCTTCTTTTGCTTCTGCAAAATACCAAAGGCTTCCTATGGCGCAACCCACTCGCAACGATGTCCATTCAGGCAATGACTGGACAATGGCTGCTATCGGCCTGATTGTCACACTGATCATCGCAGCCCTTTTCTTTCGGCAAATCACCATTGAATACATCACTACCCTACTCTACTGGATGTGGAGTCTGGCAGACTTTCCTCGATTCCATGCTGATGCCACCTGGCGTATAAATCTGCTGGCCACCACTCACAATAACGCGGAGACGGTCACCTGGTCTGAATTCTTTGCTGTGATGGATGTCACCGCCGGCATTCTGCTGGTCGTCCTGATCCCGTTGGCCATCGTCGGCATCATTGCCGTTCGGCGCCACCAGGCCAGCCGGACCCGCCGCGATATATCCATCCATTCACTACCGCGCATCATGTCGAGTTTTTCTCCAGCGATTATTCCAGCCCTGACCTATGGCGATAAAAAAACCCAGTTGCTGAACGTCGATCCCGAGGAGCATCGCAGCGCCCAGTCACCGGACGAATTCGCCATCGAGCATAAGCTGGTTGTAAACAATCGGCTCCGCCGCGACCTGGCAGAGGCACTCTTTACCGCTCAACTAGGCACTCCATTCGCTGATGCTGATAACGCCTTTGAGCAGTTTAATGACCATGAGCGCGCCATGTTCACCATCTTTGGCCTACAGCATTTCCTTGATAAACGGTCTGAGGCTGAGCAGTTGCTTGACGTGCTGAACCGTTCAACGCTCAAGTCAGACCGCAGGTATCGCAATAAAATTGGCTACCCCAACCTCTCTCTGGCAAATCCAGCTTTCCGGAAAGTCATCGCATCACCGGCCGCGCAGACCTGGATCAAACAGTATCGCTATGCCCGGACAGCTATTGCCGCGTTGCATGATAACGACCTTCATCTTCCCATCAGGCGCTACCGCTGGCTGAAAGGTCTGGACAGAACACTCTGGTATGCCTTGGCGTCAACCGGTCGCCCCTGGCCGTTCGTTGAGGGCGCCGCTGTGGTTAGTCATTCCCACTGGGAGAAGCTGGCTGCACGCTATCGGGTACGACTGAGTAAACCCATTTTGACGCTAGCCCTAGACGGGCTGGAACACGACCTGAAAAATATTGGCGCCGTCGTTGATGACACCCCGACGGAAGCTCGACCTTCTCTCGATGAACTAGAGGACGATGATGACGCCGAAGACAGTGATGAGTCTTCACCACAGACCCCGTCAGTTGAACAACATGTCCACCGCCACGTAAATTCCTTACGCCCCAAAATGAGATAATCCCATGTCAGAACATAAAGCTTGCGACACCTCTATTGAAATTAACGGCCAACACCTGCAGGTGCGACTTAATGGTCACAGCCTGTTTAGCCTGTATCGTCCTTCACCCGATCGCTATCTGCTGACATTGGAGCAAAATAATGGGCAGTACACCATCTGGATGCGCCAGCCCTGTAACGTATTTGCCAGATTGTTTTCAACCGATGACCCTGAGCTGGCCAACAACATCATGAACATCACGGCTGACGCGCTACAGCGCATGGCCATGAATGAAACCCAGTCCTCCCCCCTGCGTCGTCGTGGCGTTGTCCTACTGAAATTTGCCGGAGCGATACTTGCCGGGTCGATATTTACCGTAGCGTGGGCTTCATGGCTCAGCACACTCCCTCACCCAGAACTGACCCCGCAAGCGGCTGCCGAATTGTCTTCCATGATTAAATCAGCAACAAATACACGACCGCTGCCTCCGCTACCAACTCCGGCCCCGATCGCAGCGCCAGTTAATCCCTCCACTGCAGAGATAACGCCACCGACACAACGCAGCACACTTTCGCCAGAAGATGCGGCTGAGGCCCGCAGGATGTTAGCAACCCGTCTGAAAAATGGTGCCGCCAGAAAGGAATTTACCGTTAGCCTTTCTTCTGGCCATCCGCGAACCCTGTTCGTCTTCGCGGATCCTGAGTGCGAGAACTGCCGCATTTTCGAACCTACCGTTCAGGCTCTGTCAGAACAGTACAACGTTGAAATTTTCCCGGTCACGCTGATTGGTAAAGCACGAACCGCAGAACGTGTCGTGCCGCTGTTGTGCTCGCCAGCGGAAAAGCGTGCCGGCATGTGGCGCGACCTGTTTGACGTTGGCGCCGGCATGCTGAACCCGGCTAAGAAAGCAAAATCTGAACCTTCAGCCTGCGAAGCTGGCCAGAATGCCCTGGCCCGTAACGACCTGGCGTTTGAACTTTACAAACTCCCGGGCACACCGACGGTTATCAGCGATGACGGCCGTCTGATCCCGTTGCAGGCCATGACCAGCGATACCGCTCTGCAGGTGTTCCTGAACAGCGCACAATGAGGAGATATCGATGGATTTAAAAGGACGCCATGGGCCGGTTGAAAGCCAGCTGATAAGCCGTCAGGTACAGGGGCGGCTGACAGAGCGATTCATGCTCGCCCCGTTTACGGTTCAGTTGGTACTGGTGATATCTCTGATTGCTGGCGTGCAATGGCAGGCGACCCTGCTGATCTCCCTGCCCGCCAGCATTGCCATGCTGGTTGCCTTTAGTGATCAACGTTTTCGCCTACCGCTCCGGATACCAATGGATGTGGGAGGCCTGGACCTGTCGACCGATCGCGAACTCAGTTGGAATATCCCGCTGCTAAATCTCAACTTGCCAAAAATTGTGCGCAGTAAAGCAGAAGGTATTTTGTGCCTTGGTACGGGTCGTTGGAGTCACAGAGGTAAAGAATTATGGCTTTCTAAATCTGATAGCCTGCGTCATATGCAGATTATGGCAACCACCGGCGGGGGCAAGACGGAAACGTTGTATTCTCTGTACCTGAATACACTGTGCTGGGCTCGTGGTTGCTGTATCTCGGATGGTAAGGCACAGATTGACCTGGCGGTTGCCACCTGGTCGATGGCCAGACGCTTTGGCCAGGAAGACGACTGGCATGTTCTGAACTTCATCACCGGTAATGATGACCGTTTCAAAAGACTGATGATCGGGGATAAATCCCGCCCTCAGTCAAACAGCACAAACCCGTTCGCCTATGGTAGCCCGACATTTATCATCCAACTGATGGAGTCATTACTGCCGGCGGGGAACGGCAGCGATGAGGGATGGAAAGATAAAGCTCGCGCCATGATGAATGCCCTGATCTACGCGTTATGTTACAAGCGCTCACGGGATAACATCATGCTGACCCAGGCTGTTATCCAGTCATACCTCCCCCTGGTGAAATTTGTGGGTCTGTATCGTGAAGCTCTGGAAGAAGGCTGGCACGAAGAAGGCTTCAAGCCAATGGAGAACTATCTGGCCAACCTCGCCGGCTTTGATATGAAGCTCATCAACCGCCCAGGAGAATGGTCGCAGGGAGCTCTTGACCAGCACGGGTACCTTATCCAGCAGTTCACCCGCATGCTGAGTATGTTTAACGACACCTACGGCCATATTTTCCCCAAAAACGGGGGCGATATCGATATGCAGGATATCCTGCACAATGACCGTACCCTGGTTGTCCTGATCCCCGCCCTGGAGCTCTCCGATAACGAAGCCGCCACCCTGGGTAAGCTCTACATCTCTGACATCAGGATGAACATCGCCAAAGACTTGGGTAACAAAATTGAAGGCTCCCCGGAGCACACGCTAACGGTGAAGAAATTCGCCAGTAAGTTTCCATTTTTGCTTTTGTGCGACGAGGTGGGCTACTACTTTGCTCCTGGGATGGATAAGTTGGCAGCGCAATTACGTTCCCTGGCGTTCATGCTTATCATCCTTGGCCAGGACATTCAGGCCATGATGAATCGCAGCAAAGAAGTCCACTCAGTCAACGCCAACCTGGGCACCAAACAGTTCATGAAAACAGAGGACACGGAAGATACCCTGAAGATGATACGTGCCGTGGGTGGTACAGGTCAGTACGCCGAGCAAAGAACCATGGACCGTACCGGAATGGGCAACTACCAGGAGGTTGACCGCGTGGAATTCCGCGACCGGGACAATATCCAGCTGTCCGAGCTCAAGGCACTGAAATCTGGTGAAGGCATCATCGTATTCGAAGACCAGCAGGTGCGCAGCAACTCCATTTACATCCCGGATGACGAGAAAATATCAAAGCTGGAGGTAAAAATTAACCGGTACGTCCCGATTCGACGTCCAGACTTCAGCGATCTGTGTCGTGAAGTGCCCGCTGCGGCTCGTCGTCGCCCGGTCTCCCAGGAACGCGCGAACAATATACTGGATATCTGCAGGACTAGGGCACCAGATGAATGGTCCGGCCGCCTGAATGCCCGTATTGCAGACAAAACCCTCCTGGCGTTGACTACCATCGCCGCCGATCTCGATAACCGCAATGACGTTACTTACACCCCGGAAGAACGCGGCGCTCTGCTGTTTGAAACGGCCATCAGCGCCCTGGAAAAAACCCAGGGACGTTACCAGTGGCTGAAAGAGAGGGAAAACATTCGCATATCGAAAAAAAGGATAGATGAAGCACACAAAAATAGCGCCGGCGCTGACACTTCACCAGTTGCAGAACAGCCAGCACAATCGGTAATACCGACACCCCTCCCCACACAGAACGAGATCCCCCCGTACACGGAGAACCGAAATCATGATGACTGGTATCAGAACTTTACTTCCGACGCTTTTGTTGACGATTTTACTAACACCCCTGACCACCATAGCTTCTGAAGCACAAATCACTACGGGATTTTCCCCTGGGGGAAGTGCCGTGACTAACGTGTTGAGAGCCATCAATAGTGCACGTGAAACTATCGACGTGGCCGCATACAGCTTTACCAGCAAAGAAGTGGCCATGGCATTAAACGACGCAAGTCTGCGGGGGATCAAAGTGCGGGTTGTGGCAGACGCCAAAGATAACGGGGGACGCTATTCTGCCGTAACTTGGCTACAACATAAGGGCATTCCGGTAAGACTAAACGACAGGTACGCGATTCAGCACAATAAATTTCTGGTCGTTGACGGTGTGACGACTCAGACGGGATCGTTCAACTACTCTTATATTGTGTAATGAGACAATGTTTCATATTGTGATGTAGATAACAGAAAGTACTATATGGATTACATACAAGAGATACATTACAAATTCATGTCTAACGACAGCATGTCAGAGGGATCTAAAAGTGCTAGTAGAATCATTGCGTTTATTGAACTTCAAAAAATTCTCAGATAAAACGTTTGAGTTCAACGAAGATATAAATATTTTCGTGGGCGATAACAATGCTGGGAAAAGCACTATTCTTGAAGCATTGGAAATTGTACTTAACTTTCAATACCGTGGTCGTTCATTTAATAAAGAATTTTCTCCAGACTTATTTAGTAAAGAAGCCGTTTATTCATATCTTGCATCTCCTATGAAACCGGAGGATTTACCAGTTCTGGTTATTGAGGCATATATGAAAGGTGTCCCTGAATATAGAGGCTCGAATAATAGCCGCTTTCAAGATACTCAAGGAGTACAGGTCAAAGCAAGTTTTGACACAGATTTCATTGATGCTTACCAGAAGTACTTAGATAGTGGAGCGCCTATAACAAGCATTCCAGTTGAGTTTTATAAATTGGAGTGGATGGACTTTTCATGGAATGTAATTAAGCCTTTTACAAAGAAATTTCGAGCTCTTTATATTGATCCTACGCGAATCCATCCCTCATCTGGTAAAAACCAGTATATTTCCAATGTTCTTAATACCGCCCTAAACAAAGAGGAGGAATATCGCTTAAATCTTAACTATCGGGAGACCCTCCAATCATTTAATAATACTGATGAAGTCAGGGGGGTTAATAACGATCTCGATTCAGACAACAAAATCACCGATAAAAAGTTAACTATTGCTTCAAACACAATGCCGGTAGGTGCACTTCAGAATGCATTACAACTTGAAGTCGATGCGGTGCCATTTCACATGGTTGGTAAGGGCGAGCAAAGCAAGGTTCAAATAAAGCTAGCACTCCATAATAAATCAAAAGATATTGACCTTCTGATGATGGAGGAACCTGAAAACCATCTCTCTCATATCGAGCTAAGCAGACTTGTACATAACATTGAAGAGCAGCGTGAAGGTAAACAGTTGTTTATAACAACTCATAGTTCATATGTACTCAACAAGTTAAGCATTGATAAAATATGCCTATTGAATGATTCATATACACGCTTACATCTTCTCGATAAAGATGTAGTTAAAACTCTCAAGAGACTACCTGGTTACGATACTCTACGTGTGGCACTCGCTAAAAAAGTTATTTTAGTGGAGGGGCCATCCGATGAATTAGTTTTAAAGAAATTATACATAACTGAGAATAATGGGCGCCTTCCAGAACAGGATGGAATAGATATTATTGTCGTGAGAGGTGTTGGCTTTAAGACGTTTATTGAAATTGGAAAAGAGATTGGCACTGCAATAAATGTGCTGCGTGACAATGACGGTGATTATAATAAAAATATTATCCCCGTAAAACAGGAATATGATGAATATAAAAACATTAAACTTGTCTCATCCCAAGATAATAATGACTTCTCGTTGGAACCTTCAATGATCTCAGCAAATTCAGCATCTGAAAAAGAGCTTTTAGGCTTCGCTAAGATAGTGCTTTCAACTCAGACTTATAATTTGCTAAACTCTGAGAATACATTTGAAGAAAAAATAAACTTTCTCGTCAATTGGTTTAAGAGCGTGGATGGTGATGGAAAAGGTAAAAAGAAGGTAGATTCCGCCATAAAGTTATTCGAGACCTCTAAGCCGTTTAAGTATCCTCTTTTCTTGCAAGAGGTGTTCAATTTTGGTTAAGACACTATGCATTGCCGGTGCGGGATCGGGTAAAACTAATAAAATCATCACTGAATCGATAGAAGAGATTGAACGCGGGGGCAAGGTTCTGGTTGTTACTTACACAACGAGCAACCAACAAGAGCTGCGACAGCGTTTTTTAACCAAGTTTGGTAGAAGCTGCGATCGTTTTATAGTTAAAGGCCTATTTTCATTTTACCTAGAAGACATGGTGAGGCCATATCAGCAAGTGCTGTTTCCGCAGCGAATTGATGGCATATATTTCAACGATCGAAACCCTCATATTAAAGCTGGTTCAACATATATGTTGCCGGGGCGTAAAGAGCAATTAGAAGACAAAAGCTATAATCCTAATCATTTTCTTACTAGCTGTAATACTCTGGCGCATACGGGATTTTTAGCAAAGCTCTCGACTAGAATAGCAAAGGCAACTCAGAATTCTGCTGCAGTTCGTCTTGGTGAAATATATAGCAAAGTTTATTTTGATGAAGTACAAGACTTGGTTGGGTGGGATTATGAAAATCTAAAGATATTAAACAAGTCCATGAAGATACCAATGTGCTGTGTTGGTGATTTTAGGCAGACAGTTTACGATACAACCTTTGGTCATAAAGCACCTAAATTAGCAGTCGATAAAATTGCAGCATTCAAATCCATGGGATTTCAGGAGGAATCACTTACGCTAAATTGGAGATGTATTCAATCAATCTGCACAATCGCAGATACCGTGCATAAGGGTGCATACGACAAAACCAAATCAGCAGTCACGCATATCCCAAAAGAAATAAATCATCATGTTGGGGTTTTCATCGTTAAAGAGTCTGATGTCTGCTCTTATATATCAGAATATAATCCTATAGTGTTACGTTGGAGTGTAGCTTCAGGGAAAAAAATCTTGCCCACGAATGTGCGTAGCTGCACCTTTGGTAGTAGCAAAGGGCTGGGCTTTGATCGTGTGCTTATTTTACCATCAGAGAGTCAAATTCAGTTTGTATTAGATGGCGAGATGACTTTTACTGAAGATGCAGAGATGGCGCAGAATAAAATGTACGTCGCAATAACAAGAGCTAGGTATAGTGTTGGATTTATTGTGCCAGACAAAAAAGTAAAAGACTTGCGCTTCCCAACCTGGATAAATCCCTATGCGTAATTGCATGGTTTAAATAGTATGCGAAACTAAGTGGGTAATAAATCCTATCTCCTAAAAAATAGGAAGTTTCTATGTTGGTAATTACTGATTTGAGCAAGACGCCTGACTTAGTTAAAGTTGCCAATCAGCTTGGGATAATCGACGGACAACCATTCATAGTAGAGTGCAATGGGACATTCGATTGTGTAGTTAATGCTTTCCTTCAATCTCTGGTTGATCCATCAACGCCAAGTATTAATACTTGGCGTACCTATTCTTACCATCTTGCCAAGTTCTTGTCCTGGCTATCGCAACATCAATTATCATGGCGAGAGGTTAATCGCAGAACACTTCGCACCTACTATACCTTGCGCAGATTTAGTCAGAGGCGGCCTATATCTGCTCGAACATGGAATAATATTGCAGCTGCGCTGACGCGGTTCTATGAGTGGGCGGCCATGACAGGAGAAATAGCCAAAAGTCCCGTCACGTATCGCGATATCAGGTCGGGCCGCATGACCGCCGCCCCGGGTACGCAGCAGGTCAGGTCAGCAATTATGGAGTCAGTCCCGGCCAGCCCGGTTCGCTACCTTCTCTTGAGGGTATACCTCGCTCAGTTCAGGCCCGCCTTTGGCGGTACGCGAACAGCGGAGCGGGATCGTGCCTTTGCCGATTTACTGATCTCAACGGGGATGCGGATTAATGAGGCAAACAGCCTGCTTCTGGGGGACCTGCCCGATCCTGATGCCGTGGAATGCCGAGGGAAAAAGACGGTTCCCCTGACGTTACACCGGGGAACAAAGGGCCGGAAGGTTCGCGTCATCCGTATTCCCGTGCACGTGCTTCGCACGGTGTTCCGGTATATCGCAGAAGATCGTGAAAATGCCGTTGCCATGCACAGCGCCTGTGAACGTCCGGCAGAACTGTGGCTGTCAGAGTCCGGCAGGCCGATGAAAACGGCGCGGTGGCACGCTGTTTTCCGGCGTGCGTCACAACGGTCAGGCGTTTCCTGTACCCCCCACATGCTGCGTCATGCATTTGCTATTCACCAGCTGACGGCAATGATTCAGAGTTTACTGACCGACCCTGCATGGGTAACACCGTCACAGCCGCCTTATCAGGTACTGCTCAGGGATCCCCTCCGGCAGCTGCAGCGGCTTCTGGGCCATGCGAGTATGGCCACGACGTTTATTTATCTCGACTGCCTGGAGGAGGCCGACAGGCTGCTTGACGATAGTCTGGGCAACTGGACGGTGCCTTTACAACCCATGGTGGATGAGCAATGACCTCAGAACATCACTGCATTTATGATGACACGCCCTGGCTGGCCCCCGGGGTACTTGATCTGCGCGTCCGTTTCGGCAAAATTTTTGATCTCGGGGCGCATATTGAACGCCCCTTTATCGCTGAAATGGCAGGGATTGCCGTCTGGCATATGACCCAGGTTGACGGCAGCCTGACGGCCTGGTCTTCCGTCAGATCGGTGTTGTCAGCGTGGGGTAGTTTCTGCGCCTTCCTGAACGGGGATATTGCCAGCGGTTGGCCTGCCCCCCTGACGGCCCGTGATTTAACGCCGCATCACTTTGTCCGTTTTGTGGCCTGGTTATTGTCGGCTTATCCCACCCAGAGCTCGCGTTCAGGGATATTTTACTGTCTGAGCGGCTGTCTGCATGCCCTGCTGGCTAACCGGCCCGATATACTTCAGTCCGGGTTTGTGGTGCCGGTTTTCCCCGAACGGCTGGCGACTACACCAGGCGTTAGGCGGGAGCCCTATACCGATGAGGAAATGTTTAAGATAGTCCGGGTATGCCGTGCAGAAATCGCTTCGGTTATTCACCGGTTCAGAACGGGAAAAAAGCTGATTGCAGCAGGTAAAGACCCGTCCGGATACCAGCGGGAAGCTTGGCGTTCACCGGCGAACGTTCTGTGGTATGTGCATCATGCCATGAATGGTGCCCCGTTTCTGGATTCCTGTACCGACAAATCGGCCCATACCTCACTGGGTGCGGCTTTTGCGAAGCGGAAAGCAGGATACCCCTCGAGAGATGAGATTTATCGCTATCTGTATCCTCATATTGAGGATCTGACGCCGTTTATCATCCTGCTGCACGCACTTCTGGATGAAAACCCGCACTGCATCATGGCGCTGAAGCTGAGCGATATTGAACCCGCTGAAGACCCCCGGCTCTGCCGTATTCGCTTCGTCAAGACACGTCCGGTCCGGAAAGAATTCACCAAAATCTACGGGAATACGTCCATCTGGTCGCCCGGTCGCGTTATCCGCATGGTTGAACTTATCACCCGCTCATTACGTCAGTGGACACATGATCCAGATATTAAAAACAGTTTGTGGGTTTATCTGGCCCGCCGAGCGGAAGCGGTTCATACGGTTCCACAGGGTGAAACCACCCGGATGGTGATGGCATTCGGAAAGAAACACGGCCTCCCGGGCCTTCAGCTCGCGCGGTTTCGCGTGACCAGCCTGTCCAGAGCGTACCGCCGTACCGGCAGTCTGGCACTGATTAAAGACAGGGCGAGGCATGCACAAATGCAGACAACGATCGATTACTTAACGAACCCCGGAACGCATCAGCTGCATCAGGCCAGCATCCGTGCCGCGCAGACGGAAGCTCAGATCCTCCTAGCCGGAACGGTCATTGCCCCAGAACGTGATGAGCACGAAATCACGCTGATATCAGAAAATCTTCGCACAGGCGCGGCGGAAGCCCGGCGCCTGATTGCCGGTGAACAGGACGTATTCGTTGCCTCCTGTCGCGACTTCTATAACCGGCCTGATGGCCCTCCGGATACGCCCTGCGATCGGCCGTTTGCCTGTTTTTCATGCCGTAATGCCGTCTGGACGGCCAGGATACTGCCCAGACTTATCCGATTCAGGGACTTTCTGACGGAGCAGAGAACGCATCTCCCCGCGGATGAATGGAAGCGGCGCTTTGGTTTTCCATGGCGGGCAATCACAGAGGCCATCCTGCCTTCGTTCCGGCCAGAAATTATCTCTCTGGCGGAAATGGCTGCGCAGGATGAGGTGCTTCATATCCCTGCAACCATGAAGGGGAACTGATGAGTATCACGCAGAAACGGACAGAAACCGCCGTTCCGGCGGCGCGGGCCGAGCCTTTTGTCAGGCTCGAGACCCTTATAGCGGAAGGGGATGGGGTGATAACCCGTTTCTCCGATCCTGAGTGGAACGTTGCTCCGCTTATCGGGGCAACAAGCATTCCTGCGGGGAATAAGGTGGTGAGATTCGATTTTGATGTCACGCCCGGTCAGAGAGGGAGTGCCGTAGCGGATCAGTCCCTGATTCAGGTTGCCAAAGAGCTGGCTTTCGCCCGACTGCTGGTTCCTCCCGCCGGTATGCGCCGGAAATCAGCCAGCACGGTTATCATTGACGTGAGTAATCTGAGCCTGTTCAGCCGCTGGCTGCTCAGGCGTGGCATCAGGCATTTCTCCGGTGTTACCCAGGAAATGGTCGATGAATTTCGTGAACATCTGATGATAAATAGGGACTGGGAGACAGGCGATCGCCGGGGGAAGAGGCAGACGCTGCAGATTGTCCTGATCCTGAGAACCCTGCAGCGCCTATGGGAATACAGAGAAGTTCTTTCCGTCCCACTTTCATTTTATCCTTGGCAGGGAGTAAATCCGCGCGTTGTCACCGGATTTCAGAAACACCGGGGAGAAGAGAATAAAACACCGGTCATTCCTGATGACATTCTGGCGGTAATGGGGAAACACGCCATCCGGTATATCGATATTTTCAGTAAAGACATTATCCATCTGCGCACTCGGCTGGAAGATATGCGATGCGAGCGTCTGGCGCTGGGCCTCAGCCGGAAGCGGGTCCAGTCTGAGATTGACGGGCATATCTTCAGACGTTTCACTAAAAATCTTGCACTGACCCTCGATCCGGATACGAGTCATCCCTGGCGTAAAGTGTGGGCTGCTTATTCGGAATTTCGCCATGAAGAGCGAATGCTTATCGCGGCCTGTTATATCGTCGTGGCCTGGCTGAGCGGGATGCGGGTTTCTGAAATCCTTGCCATCCGGGATGCGCCGGTTGTGTCTGAAAAAACGCCTGATGGCCAGCCGCACCTGAAGGTGAAATCAACGCTATTCAAGGGGATCCCTGATCCGCAGGGGCGAAAGGAAACATGGGTTATTGTACCACCGGTGGCGAATGCGCTGAAAACGATAGCGGCGGCCACCGTCTGGTACCGATCCAGCCCGGGTGATGTGCTCTTCAGAAACAGCATGGGGCAGCCCCTGAAAACGGGCGTCATTAATAAATACATCAACCTGTTCCGGGACCATGTGACAACCTTATTTCCGTCTTACCCCGTTCCTCCGGGAGAGGACGGTGGCCCGTGGCCGTTCCACACCCGTCAGTTTCGTCGCACGCTTGCCCGCCATATCGCACGGCAGCCATTCGGGGTTATCGCCGGCATGCTGCAGTACAAGCATGTTCACGTTGCGACGTTTGAGGGGTATGCAGGCAGTGAAAACCTGAGCACCTGGCGGAGCCTGCTGAGACAGGAGCGGCTACTGGCGAATGCTGATTTTCTTGATGAGGTTGCGCATGACGTTGTGGATGGTTGCGTTACCGGGCCGAAAGGGGAGCAGATGCTGCAGGCGTTTCGGGGCAGCGCCGGAGACCGCCGGGATGATGACGTTGCGTATTATCTTCGGCATAAAGCGAAGCATTTTTATCCGGGTCTGCTGAATTACTGTTTTTTCGAACCTGAAACGGCAATGTGCCTAGCAGGAGAGAAGACGGATGCGCAGGTATCTCCGGTCATGTCGTACTGCCATCCGGACCGGTGCGCCAATTCCTGCATATCAGCGAAGCATAAGCCCGCCTGGGAGAATGCCATCGCTGACGCGGAGGCTATGCGTCGGGTACCTAAACTGAGTCCGCTGCAGCGGGTTGCAAAATGGCGTCTGAATCGATCACGGTTTGGCATTCCATGTCCTTACCCATAAGTATTTCTTGCTGCTTCTATTGCATTTACTGACAACATTAATCGAGTTAACCCGGACCATATAGCCTTAGGCCCTGGTGGGTCGTCGTTTTTCCTCGCCAGATATCCGCCTAATTTTGCAAGCATTAAAATTGCCGTTTTTATATCTGGTACCGTTTCCGGTGGCGGAGTATTTTCTATCAGAATCCAAAGGCATTCGAATTCTTTCTTTTCAAAAATTAGATTGCAAGGTTCCATTGGGGCTGTTTTATACAGTGAACTCAGGTAAAGTATTCTCCATGCAATTATAAGATATAAAGCCAGGCAGTTTCTTGTTCTTTCAAATGTCTCAAGTTGTAACTTTTCAACCTGACACCCGCTCTTCAATATTTTAAAGAAAATTTCAATCTGCCAGCGTAATAAATACCATTGAATTAATTGTGCTGGTTCAGTCAGCTTTTCTGGTGGTATACTGCTCATTATCCACCATGTTAGCGGCTTGGAATTAATCGGTTCATTTATTTCCTTTGCAAGTAATATTGTTACAGTTACTGGAGAACACCGTAGCTTTCCTCTACGACCAGTTGGTGGATGTAGAGTCAATCTGGCAATACGTAACTCCTGTTGAACCTGGCGGGAAGATTGTCCTCGTCCCTCAGGAAGGGTAAACTCAATTATTTGCTGTGGGGGTAACTGCATTACTCTTTCGTTCAGGAGTAGAGAATCTCTTTTTCCTGATTTATTCAGTATAACCCTGTTAATGCTCTTCATTCTTACGAGCCAGTCAGCTTTTAATTCTCTTTCATTTTTTGCACATTCAAAGAGGTCGAAAATATCTCCTTCACGATCTGATACAGAGATTATATGAGTGTCAGGGCAGAAACTTGCCAGCTCCGTTGCCTTTTTATAACCCTCGACCCAACGCCCAGTTTCTTTTTCACTGATATGTTTTTTGTGAAGAGATTCATTAGTTATTTCTTTACGGCTTTGTCTCTGTGTTTTAAGTTCGCTTCTGAACCATTGATAATCATCATAAACTCCAAAGCAAACACCTGAATCGCTTACAACCAGCTGAGGATGAATAAATAAATCACGTTCATTTTCATGCCTCCTGGGTCCGACACCCTGCTTCTGTTTTTGTCCTGAATAATTTAGTTCAGTCGTATCCTGTAAAACCAGAGCCAGTTTAACTTGTCGAGTTCTTTCAATAATTTTATCCTTATGAGGAGCCATTATTTTATCTGCAGATACTTTTTCACTGGAAAAACAACGGTAAGCAGCCTTTGTCTCACTCCAGGTGCGACAGGATACAGGGATGCTTTCCTTTGGTGACCGGCTAAGAACGCTGAGAATGTGCTTAACTCGCCTTTCGAGCCTGGCGTCGCCAACATTCAGAGATTCCAGTTCCTGAATAACCCAATTTTCCATTGTGCCTCTGAAATAATAGTTAATTTATCAATAAACTACCACCTTTTGGGCTTATGGGTAAGGGTATG
>NZ_JBOFZA010000026.1:0-1180 GCF_051654945.1 Serratia sp. (in: enterobacteria) | reverse complement strand
TTTGTCATATTAACTCGAAGTAATAGCTCTTCTTCAATAAATCGACTAATATTATTCATTACTCGATTTGCTGCTTTTTCCGTTCCTACGAAGATAAGACAATCATCTGCATACCTTGCAAACCTTAGATTTCTGCTTTCTAGTTCTTTATCCAACTTATCAAGGATAATGTTTCCAAGTAGTGGTGATAGTGGGCCACCTTGTGGTGTTCCAATTACCGCTTCCTTGTATTCGTCCTCAATCATGATTCCACTTGTCAGAAATTTTCTAATCAGTGATACTACATCCCCATCTTGTACCTTCTCCGATACAATTTGGATTAGCTTATCATGGTTTACTCGGTCAAAGAATTTCTCTAAGTCGATATCAACGACCCACTCTATCCCTTGATTAAAATATGCAAGGGCTGCCTCAATCGCATTATGCGCTCCTCGATTCGGTCGAAACCCATAACTATGTTCTGAAAACTGTTCCTCATAAATTGGACTTAGCTTTTGTGCGATAGCCTGCTGAATGAATCGATCAACAACACAGGGGATTCCTAATTGTCTCTTCGTTCCATCATCTTTTGGTATTTCAACTCTTCTAACCGGTTTCGGTTGGTACTTCCGTGTTCGGATACTCTCTTTTAGTGCTTCTTGGTTATCTTTAAGATATCCACGCAATTCAAATGCCATCATCTTATCGACACCAGCTGCACCTTTATTTTTAATTACCTGTTTACAGGCAAGTTCAAGATTTTCATCACTTAGTATTTCTTCTAATAACTTCATAAGTTGTAATTCCTTTCTCTCATATCCCTACCTACCAACATGCCTTCTATGTTTACCACAGTGTCTAGCAATCTCGTTCTCTTTTGTAGGCTAGGTAATCCTAGTAGTCTTTACTATTTACTATTCAGCCCTTCGCTCCATGTTCATTACAAACACTTCCAAACTACTATAGCTTCTGCTGACTTCTCGTTACCCACTCCTGCATCACTACAGGTATTTGGTTTAGGTATCGAGATCTCCCGGGTTAAGGTCATACCACTTTCCTCTCATCTATCCGCCACATTTACATTGATTGTTTAATACGTAATCCTTTGGACTTCAGTGTGTTTTGCCACCTTGTCCACAATCCCCGCCTGATGTGATTCGTGTTCCTCGGACCAAGAGTTTGCCTCGACCTTCCTTCAGAT
>NZ_JBOFZA010000025.1:0-5582 GCF_051654945.1 Serratia sp. (in: enterobacteria) | reverse complement strand
CTCATCACGACAATAGAAAAGGAAATACAAAGTATGAAAATGAAAAACATTGCAATCATGATCTCCGGTCTGGTTTTATCTACCGCCACATGGGCTGATAATACCATTAAGTTCCAGGGTGAAGTGGCCGATCAAACGTGCGATATCAGCATTAATGGCAATGCCTCGACACCACTGATCTTGTTGCCCACGGTAGCCACTGCAGCATTGGCGACCAGTGGCAGTACTGCTGGACAGACGCCATTTACTATTGGTCTGACGGGGTGTACGGCTTCTGACAGTGCTACCGCGATCCAAACTGTCTTTGTCGGCAACAACCTGACGGCAGATGGTCGAATGGGCAACACCGGTACTGCAGGCAAGGTGTCGCTGCAACTGGTCGACCCGCTGGCCCCCGCGACTCCGTTGGACCTGACTGGACAGACTGGCGCTGCCGGTCTGTCACTGGCGGCCAACGCCACTTCTGGGGCTTATGATTTTGCTGTGGAATATTACTCTGAAGGCACTGCCACGCCAGGTTCTGTATTGGGTAGCGTGCAGTACTCTGTTTCTTACCAATAACAAGTAAATTCCTGTTCTTAACGTTGGTCAGCGAAGTGGGTTGACCAGCGAGTTTCCATCCAGTGCAAAATGATTTTTCTTGCTGCGGATGAGTAATCTTATTTGCGCATGAAGTTAACAATAACACCTGTCAACGTTGTTATCCCTGTCGGACTCGGATTTTTTTGAGTCAAAAAATGTAAGGATGACAATCAATGAGGATGTTTAGCATGAATACCCGATATTCCAATTATTTCATTGGCACGTTAACTGCCCTGTTTTTATTACTGGTCGACCCGGTAATGGCCAGCGTAGTGATGCTCAATACTCGGGTGATTTATCCCGCGGGTGCACAATCACAAACAGTGCAACTGACCAACAATGATACCATCCCGTATGTCGTGCAGATGTGGTCGGACGTCAATAATCCCGCCTCCACCCCGGATAATGCCGATGGCCCATTTATTGTGGTGCCAGCATTGTTCCGTATTGAACCCAAAACCGGGCAGTCGGTTCGTTTGATGTATACCGGCAAAGATCTGCCACAAGATCGTGAATCTGTGTTTTATCTCAACAGCGTACAAATTCCGCCGAAAAATATCGCCGGGGCAGCAGAGAACCAGATGATAGTAGTGCTGCGCAATCGGGTCAAAATCTTCTATCGCCCCAATGGGATCGTGGGGGGGGCTGAAAAAGTTGCCGAACAGATCCGCTTCTCGCTGAAACAACAGCGCGGGCAATGGGGGCTGACGGTCAATAACGATTCGGGTTATTACGCCTCCTTTATCAAGGCGGCAGTGATGGTGGGTGACCAGGAAGTGCCTTTCAGGACGGATATGGTGCCGCCCAAATCGCAAGTCAGCTGGAGAGTAGAAAATAGTGCCACACCCCTTGCTGGAGCACAAAAAGTTATCTTCACCCTGGTTAACGACTACGGTGGGCAAAGTCGCGCGCAAGCGACGTTGAACTGATTGGACCAGCCAGTTGTATGGACATCCTGTCCCCTGCAGTAAAGAGACGCGCAAGTCATGGAAGCAAAAAAATATACATCACGATGTAATGCCGATAGTGGCCAAATGATGCCAGGGTTGAGAGCGCCTTCAAATATAAGTCAATTAAAGCCACTGGCGCTGTTATTGTGGCTGATACTCCCTCCCGCTTTTGCAGGCGAAAGCGGCAACGTGTTTGAGTTTGATGACAACATGTTGGTGGGCAGTGCCAAAGAACAAAACAGCATTGCGCGCTTTAATCATGTAAACGTTGTCGATCCTGGAACATATCAGGTCGATTTATTCATTAACAGCGCCTTCCTGTCACGGCAAACGTTGGTATTTGCTGCCGGGGAACAGGATCGAGTGTCTGCGTGTTTTACGCGGGAGTTGTTGATGGAGGCCGGTATTTTGGCAGATAACATCAAAGAGAAAACCCGTGATACAAGGCAGTGCCGGGATCTGGAGCAGCAGGTTGACGGGGCTTCGAGCCGTTTCGATTTTGCCCGTTTACGTCTCGATCTGTTCGTGCCGCAGGCAATGATGCAACGTACCGCCCGAGGGACAGTTTCAACCGGCGATTTATCCGCCGGGGAAACTGTTGCCTTTGCCAATTATGATACCAATTACTATCGAACACAGGCCTCGGGCAATACCACCGAATCGACCTATCTGGGGCTTAACACCGGTTTTAACCTTGGCTTGTGGCAATTTCGTCAACAGTCGACCTTTACCCGTTTCACCAGCGACGCGGCCCCAAGCAACAGCCAGTGGAATTCGGTGCGTAATTATGTCCAGCGTCCACTGCCGTCAATTGGCAGCCAGTTGACGCTGGGTGACAGCTTCACGTCAGGCCGTCTGTTCAGTAGTCTGGGCTTTCGGGGGGTGCAGTTGGAAACCGATGACCGCATGCTGCCAGAGTCACAACGTGGCTATGCGCCGACCATTCGTGGCGTTGCCGCAACCACGGCCAAAGTCAGCGTCAGCCAGTCTGGCGTACAGATTTATCAAACCACGGTAGCGCCCGGGGCCTTCGTCATTGACGACCTGTATCCGACCAGTTACCAGGGTGACCTGGTGGTGGAGGTACAGGAAGCGGATGGCCGGGTTTCATCCTTTACCGTGCCATTTTCTGCAGTATCTGACTCAATGCGACCTGGGCAATCTCGCGTGAGTTTTTCCGCGGGCCAGGTTCGCAATATCGGCAACAGCAATACGGCGTTTACCGATCTGACCTATCAGGCCGGCCTGACCAACGCCATCACCGCCAACTCGGGTGTGCGTATCTCGGATGGCTATCAGGCATTGCTGGGCGGTGCCGTTTTTGCCAGTCAGCTAGGTGCGCTGGGTGTCAATGCCACCTATTCACGAGCGGATATGTGGGACACGACGGTGGATGGCTGGCGGGTCGGAGCGACTTATAGCCGCACGTTTACCCCAACCTCGACGACGCTGGCATTGGCGGGTTACCGCTATTCAACCGAAGGCTATCGCGACCTGGCAGATGTGTTAGGGGTCCGTGAGGCGAGCGGGGATAATAACGTCTGGCTTTCCAACTCTTATCAGCAGAGCAATCAGTTTGTCGCTACCGTCAGCCAGGGGCTGGGGGAATATGGCCAACTCTATTTTTCCGGTTCTGCCAGCACTTACCGGGGGGGGCGAGGAAACGATACCCAGTACCAACTGGCATATTCACAAAACTATAATGGCGTGAGTTACAACCTGTCGCTTGGCCGCCTACAAACCGGGCGTACCCCAACCGGGGTGGTATCGAAAGGTGACGTCAATCAAGGTACAACGCAAGATATCGCCACGTTCTCGGTGTCTGTCCCGTGGGGAAGTGGCCCGCGTGCCCCGATGCTTTCGGCGGGAGTAACCCACCAAACGGGCAGCAACGGAAATGACAATTACCAGGCGGCGATGGCGGGTACACTTGGCGAAGATCACACCCTGAGCTACTCCGTTAACAGTGCATTCAACTCCGGGGGCGAAGGCGGGAGTTTCGGGGCCAACCTGACCAAACAGTTGCCTGTTGTCACCGTGGGGGGGAGTTTCTCGCAGGGTAGAAATTATACGCAGGGGGGGGCGAGTGCGCGTGGCGCGGCGGTGATCCACAGCGGCGGTGTCACGTTGGGACCGTATCTTGGTGACACCTTTGCCCTGGTCGAAGCCGATGGCGTTGCGGGGGCGCAAGTGATGAACGGCATGGGGGCAAAGATTAACGATTTCGGCTATGCCATCGTGCCTTCCCTGGTGCCATACCGTTACAACGAAATCAGCCTCGATGCCAAGGGGATCGAAAATCAGAGCGCTGAACTGACCGAGAATCAGCAGCGCGTCGCGCCCTATGCCGGTTCTGCAATAAAAGTGCGTTTTAAAACGCTGGAAGGCTACGCACTACTGATAAAATTGCCCAGTACTGGCAGCACTCTGCCACTGGGTAGCCATGTTTATGACAGCAACAACGTCGTTGTTGGCCTGGTGGGCCAAGGTAATCAGATTTATGCGCGGGCCGCGGGTAAAAAGGGACAACTGCGAGTGAAATGGGGGGATAACACCAATGAACAGTGTACGTTGGACTACGATCTACAAGGGCAAGATATGAAACAATCACTGTATCGTCTGGTGTTGCCATGCAAATGACGCAGAACGTAACGAGAGGGATAACCATGTGTAACACATTGACTGCGGCGTTATTGATGCTGACCGGAATGGCATTGACGACCCCCGGCTGGGCGGCCTGCTTTAAAATAACCGCCACCGATACCAACCCTAATTCGAATACTTATACTGAACCCGGCAAGGGCGTCGGAGGCAGTTGGAGTACAACATCCGCGACATCAGGTTCTGCCGGTACACTGCCGACGGTGATCAACATCAATAGCAGTACTTTCCAGCCTGATGGGACATTACTGGCCAGCAGCACGGTCAACTTTCTGGAGGCCGGCACCAGCATGTTCAGTGCGGATCAGATCCTGTTTCGCTGTACGGCCGACGAAGTCGGTAAGTTGTACGAATTTTATGCGACCAACGGCTATTCGCCTTATGGGGGCGGAGTTGAGGTAGGTTCTGCCTACGGCCTGCCGGAGTCTTACCAAACGTATGTCAACGGTATGGCGTTACGTGCGACCAATATGGTGACGGGGGAATATTACTCCCGCTACTGGAAATCCCGTCCGTTAACCAATCTGGATACCGACTCGCAGGGGTGGATCCTGGTGAAGGCCAAGGATTTCAGCAACACCAACGTGGAGTTATTCCGCTTTAGCAATGCCTCTGGACCAATGACTCAATCGGGCATTTACTCGCTACAAGAACCCGCCGCTTATATCGCGTTCCGGGGGGGAGGGATCGCGTCTGGATTGTACGATGGGGCGGATTCCAAGGCAAATATCGATGGCTGGACAGCCTATTGGCCCGGCTCGGTAAACTTGTTCAACCGTACTTATATTCGTTTCTCTGCGACCTGTTCGGTCACTAACGTAACGCCAACGGTGCTTTTTCCGATTATTTCCGTTGCACAATTACAAGCGGGCGTTACGCGCCAGCGACCGATCACTATCCGGTTCGATTGTCAGACGGGTGCCCCGGCTAATACTGGCGTAAATGCATTCGCCAGCGGCATTGCCGCCAATCAGACCGCCATGGGGATCCTGGTCAGACCGGCCAATGCGGCGGCGGCGGTGGCGGCCGGTTTTGGTACCCCTGGGTCGGGGGTCAGCTATCTGCTGTCAGACGGCTATGGTTCTGATCCGATGATCGCCAGCGGTGTGGGGATCCAGATCTCACGTACTAACGGTACACCGATGAATCTGCTCAGTACACTGAGTGGTTCGGTACTCGGGGGGAATGCGGCAGGGTGGTATCCGGTATTGGACGACGCTACGCCAGGCGCGGTAGTCAGCGGTGTTACCTCGTACACCAAAACCCTTAACGCCACGTTGAAGGCTTTACCGGGCAAAACGGTGACAGCGGGCAAAGTCAGCGCGACAGCGCAGGTCATTATTCAGGTGCAGTAATGATAAAAATTATTGGATGGTCGGCAGTCGTTGG
>NZ_JBOFZA010000024.1:0-138010 GCF_051654945.1 Serratia sp. (in: enterobacteria) | reverse complement strand
CCCGATCCACTTTGATCTGCAACACGTCCGCAAAATGGGGGCCGATCAACTGAGCGTCCATGGGATGCGGGCGATGCTGGACATGAAACGCCATTTGAGTGCGACGCTGCTTTCAGCCCCGCCGGAACATGATTTTTATGTTTTCAGCACCCGCATGCGGTGGCCAGTGCTGTGCGAGACGCCGTATTACTTGCAGATCGGGAGCAACGGCAAACAGATCACCGGTGAGTTGCTGGACTGCGCCACACAGGAAAGCTGCTTCAACAGCAAACTGGCTCCGGCCCGATCGCTGGAACTGGTGACTGCCGAACACGAGCATGCGTTGACCGTGACGGAGGTGATGGCGCTCTGCCAGCCCTTCCCGGGGCAGGCATCGGAAGCTACACAGGCGTGGAGTTTCTTTGATGCCCTGCTGTTCCAACTGCTGGTCAAGTCCCCGGAGACGTTGGCGGCGCTGACGAACGCACTACCGGAACTCCAGGCTGCCACGCTGATCGAGGTATTTGCCCAGATCCCGGTGGTGCAGACGCACCATGAAACTCACTTCAGCGCCCGCCTATTTAACCCCGCGAGGCTGTTTGAACCCGAAGATCGGCTGTATTACACCATCCAGCCGATGTTGATTATCGGGGACAGAAGCAGCGGGTTTGCGTTACGTGCGGTGATCGAGGCCAGAACGCAGCGGCACCCGCTGCTCGTCACCTCGGTAACCTTAAAAACATGGCCATTGGCCGATAATTAACCATAGGGATATCATCATGGAAAAGTACCAACAGGTTTATGACACCGTCAGTGAAATGATTTGTGATGCCAAAGATCTCGAGATGAGCGATCTGGCACCGGAGATGCCGCTACATCAGTTGAAGCTGGACAGCCTGGACTACGTGGAGCTGATGGTGCTGGCCAAACGCGAGTTTGGGGCCACGCTGACTGCCGAAATGTTCATCGACAAGCCGAATATGACGCTGGGTGAACTCTGCCAAAGCCTGGCCGATGCGCAACAGTGATCCTATGACAAAACAATGGGTGTTAGTGACAGGCGGTAGCAGAGGCATTGGCCGCGCGCTGGTGGAAGAGCTGGCCAGGCAGTGGAACGTGGTGTTTACCTGCCGTAGTGGCTCGGAGGCGGAGTCGGCAGTGAAGGAAGCCTGCGCCGGTTTATCGGGCTGGGTGGAAAGCTGCGTGTGTGACGGCAGCGACGAACAGGCGGTAGATGTTGTGGCTCCGCAGCTGCTGGCTCGTCATGGTGCGCCTTTTGCGGTGATCCATAACGCCGGGATCACGCTGGATGACCTGCATATCCAGCAAACCGGTGAGCGCTGGCGGCAGGTGATCGACACCAATCTCAACGCCATTTTCTACTGGAACCGCCATCTGCTGCCGGCGATGATGGCACAGGGGGAGGGGGCGATGGTGCTGATGTCTTCGGTGACGGGTATCAAGGGCAACACCGGGCAAACGGCCTATGGGGCCAGCAAAGCGGCGATGATCGGCATGGGGAAATCCCTGGCGCTGGAAGTGGCGCGTTTTGGTATCCGGGTGAACTGCCTGTTGCCAGGAATTATAGAAAGCGAGATGACGCAGGCCATTCCACCGGAGGCGCTGAAGGCGCTGCGCAAGCAAATCCCGCTGCGCCGCCTCGGCAAAGCCAGCGAAGTGGCGCGCACCACCGCATTTTTGATTGGTGATGACAGCCGTTATATGACGGGCCAAAGCCTGATCCTCGATGGGGGATTGACGGTCTAACCACGCTAATCGCAACTCTTTTTAGGGTATCGCCAGGTACCCTTTATTATCTGAACGATTGACTATTTCATTTGTCTATTCGTGTACTTTCTCTTAATTCCACTCAATCCCCTGTAATTATCAATCCACAATCCATTTCATCTCAGCCTGGCATAAGTAACAGTAATGTATATTACTCCCTCTCCAGTTATTTACTCACCCGCCATTATTGATTTTAATTATGTTTATGTGTTCGGAGGTTGTTAAAAACTTGTCACAATCAACCTGTCAGATTATTGTGAAATTTGATTAGGGTGCTAGCATATTGATGCTTGCATTCTGGTTAAATCCATTTCATTTGATAAATTAAATTATTATTTCATTTGTTAGCGGTTTGCGGTGGCAATTTTATCTCAAGGTTAACCGGGCAGCGATGCTGCGAAGAGCTATTATGTCCCGGATGTTACATGAGTGTTTATCGGTTATACTCGGTTCTGGATTCAGGATGCTATCCGAAAACAGGGAGTTGGTTCCCTGAAAACCGTTGTGGAAATGAAAAAGGAGGAAAAATCCACAAACTTTTGGTGAAAAGTAATGAGGTATTATGACCAGTCGTAAACATTTAACCCCTTCCGAAGTAGAAAAGTTGCTTGAGGCGACCCTACGGGGTAAAAACCCTGAGCGTGATTACTGTTTGATTTGGATGTGTTTTATTCATGGATGTCGGGTAAGTGAAATCAATAGCTGGCGGCTGTCAGATATCGATCTTGAGGGTGGCAATATCTATATCCACCGGTTGAAAAACGGTTTCTCAACGGTTCACCCTCTGTATGTTCGTGAACGTAAGTGTTTACAGCGTTGGATGGCAAAGAGAAAGCAGTACCGTGGTGCAGATAGCGAATGGTTGTTTCTTTCTAATCGGGGGTCGCGTCTCTCGCGGCAACGTATTTACTGGTTAATTCGTAACTATAGCGAGGCCGCTAACCTGGAGGTTAATGCGCATCCCCATATGCTGCGCCATGGCTGCGGTTTTGCCCTGGCGGATCGTGGGATCGATACGCGATTGATTCAGGATTATCTAGGCCACAGAAATATTCAGAACACGGTGTTATATACGGCAAGTAACGCCAGAAGGTTTAAGGAAGTATGGTGATTGGCAAGGAGTAAATATGTCAAATGAGTCACTTTGAACTAAATTGCAACATACTCTAAGGATAGACCCAAATAATGTCAATACTAACTACTTGATAATTGGGTGTTGCTCGCAAAATTCTTTAATAACAATGTGTTGTAGTGTTTTCTTTCGTTGGCAGTTCCTTTGCTAAATCCAAGCATTTTCTGATCTCGCTCCCTAAAAAAATCATGCGAAAAAGTCAGTAGTAATCCTCCTAGTCCATAACTCTAAAATTTCATTTATTAATAGTTCAATATTTTGATGAGAACTCTACTGATGGCCATCCGTGGCACGTTTAACCAAAGGAGTCACTTTAGTTCAAAATGAATCGTTTGGCTGGGGTAGCAATACTGCCCAATCGCTATTTGCGGAGGTAGTCTCCAGTCTCTGAGCTAAATAAAAAGGAATGACATAGGGTTATGTCAAAAATAAACAAGTGCGCGTCTAAAGTGCATTATTTTAAAGGAAAGTAGCATGAACAAGAACCTAATCGCCATCACCGTATTGACTGCCTCCGCATTGACCACCCAAGTAGTAACCGCAGCAAGCGGCACCGTTAACTTTGAAGGTAAAATCACTGCAGATGCTTGTGATATTACCGGCAGCAAAGACCAAAAAGTGCCTATGGGGACCATTGCAACCAATTCATTTACCGGTGCGGGTTCAACCTCTAATAATGTTGCTGCATCTAAAAGCTTTGAACTGGTTTTGGAAAAATGCCCAACCACCGTTAGCACCGCGACCGTAAGTTTTGATGGCATCAGCGTTGCTGGTGACGACACAGTTCTGGCGCTTACCGGTGCAGGCACGACTGGCGTAGCGACTGGCGTAGGTATCCAGATCTCTGATGCCAAAGATAAAGTGGTTCCTCTACATCAGGAGTCTTCGCCTTATACACTGCAAGCTGGTACCAACTCTTTGAAATTTGTCGCTCGTTATTATGCAACAGCGGCAACTGTAGGTGCAGGTTCAGCTAATGCAGTAACCAACTTCACTATTGTTTACCCATAAGCTTTATCCGTCCTGCTTTTTGTGGATGGCATAAAACTCTGGTCAGGAGGGGCGCAAGCCTCTCCTGGCTTCTATCTCGATGGTTTAAGTGGGTGAACAAGAAATGAAAGTTTGGCGGAGCGCAATAGCGGCGGCGTTACTATTTACAGTTGGTGCCCAGGTGCAGGCAGGCGTTGTCATCGGCGGTACTCGTTTGATTTATGATGGCAGCCAGAAAGAGGCGTCTCTGGGGTTAAATAACCCGGATAAAGTTCCGTATCTGGTTCAATCTTGGGTCGATTCGTCCTTGAAAGGAACTAACGCTAAAGCCCCATTTATTATTACCCCACCGCTATTCCGCTTGGATGCCGAGCAAAGCAATATTCTGCGTGTGGTGCGGGCTGGCGGTGAATTACCCAGCGATAAAGAGTCACTCTATTGGCTGCATGTCAAAGCTATCCCAGCTGGGAGTAAAGATGCGGGTAACACTCTGCAAATCGCGATTAAGACAAGTATAAAGCTTATTTATCGGCCACCGGGTTTAGCGGGTTCATTGGATCAGGCAGCCAAGGGCTTGAGCTGGCAGCGAAGTGGCAATGCGTTGCAGGTGACTAATTCATCACCCTATTACATCACCTTCTTCAAGGTCAAGATTAACGACAGTTTGGTGAAGAGCGCCACCATGGTTGCCCCACAGTCTAGCGAACGTTTTGAACTGCCAGCCGGCAGCAGTGGTAGCGCACTAAGTTGGCAAATCATTAACGATTATGGCGGCGTCAGTGAATCGTTTATCGGGAGTCTGTAAGGCACTCACCAGAATAAATAAAGTTAATCCCTGCAACAGGCAGTAGTAGGGAAAGGACGTAGCTTGCCGGAATTTGCTGGCGCGGCTGATAAATGGAGTTAAGTGGATGAAAAACCCGAAGAGTATAAGCTCTCGTGGATTTAACCGTACCCCACTGGCGTGGCTGATCTCGTGTCAGATTGCCATGTTGACGGGGATCCCCGGTGGTGTTCAGGCCCGCGATTACTTTAACCCGGCGCTGCTTGAACTTGGCAGTCCTTCTCTGCAAGGGGTCGACCTGACGGTTTTTGAAGACGGTCTGAATCAGGCTCCCGGTAACTATCGAGTCGATGTCTATCTGAACGGTTCGATGATCGATACTCAGGAACTCGATTTCTCCTTGCAGAAAAGTGCGGCAGGTGAAGAAAGTCTGCAACCCTGTCTGAGTACAGAGATGCTGGAAGGAATAGGGGTTAAGATCGCCTCCTTCCCAGCGATTTTGGCCGCTGGTTCTTGTGTCGATTTGGCACAGGCAATTCCCAATGCGTCGGCTACGTTCCGTTTTAACCAGCAACGACTGGAATTGAGTATTCCGCAGGCGGCACTGAATTCGGTAGTTCGTGGCTATGTATCGCCTGACAAGTGGGATCAGGGCATCCCGGCATTGCTGGTCAACTATAACTTTAGCGGTGCCAATAGTTCTGCTAGAAACAGCGATAGTACAGGTAGCAA
The DNA here is from genome assembly GCF_051654945.1 of Serratia sp. (in: enterobacteria). Taxonomy (GTDB): domain Bacteria; phylum Pseudomonadota; class Gammaproteobacteria; order Enterobacterales; family Enterobacteriaceae; genus Chania. The sequence continues at coordinate 132,605 of NZ_JBOFZA010000024.1, read as the reverse complement.
CAGTTACTATCTCAATCTGCGTTCCGGCATCAATCTCGGTGCTTGGCGTCTGCGTAACTATTCGACCTGGAGTCGTAACTCCGATGGTGAAAACCATTGGGAGTCCATCAACACCTATTTGCAACGCGATATCATTGCGCTGAAGAGTCAACTGATACTGGGTGACAGCTCTTCACCAAGCGAGATTTTTGACAGCGTACCTTTCCGTGGGGGGCAACTGGCCTCGGACGACGAAATGTTGCCTGATAGTCTGAAAGGTTTTGCGCCTACGGTGCGTGGCATTGCCCGTAGCAACGCTCAGGTAACCATTCGTCAGAATGGTTACGTGATTTATCAAAGCTATGTTCCACCGGGAGCCTTTGAAATCACCGATCTTTATCCGACCGCGGGTAGTGGTGACCTGAACGTTACTATCAAAGAGGCCGATGGTAGTGAACAAAACACGGTAGTGGCGTTCGCTTCCGTTCCCGTATTGCAACGCCAGGGGCGCTTCAAATACAGCCTGACCAGTGGCCAATATCGCTCGTCAAACAACAATGTCAACGATACGCCATTTACTCAAGGTACGGCGATGTATGGTCTGCCTTGGGGCGCGACTCTCTATGGGGGGGGGCAGGCAGCCAGCAAGTATCAAGCCGTTTCCGTTGGCTGGGGGCAAAATATGGGAACCATTGGAGCTCTTTCCGCCGATGTGACCCAGGCTTGGGCAAAACCCAACCAGCGTGACAAAGAGAGTGGTCAATCATGGCGTATGCGTTATGGCAAAAGCTTTGCCGAAGTTGGCACCAGTTTCAGTCTGGCCAGTTATCGTTATTCAACGGCGGGTTTCTACACCTTGCAGGAAACGCTAGATAGTTATACCGACGGTCTTTCGTCACCATACAATAATCATAGGAAGAGTCGTGCCGAGCTGTCCTTGAGCCAACGTCTCTGGAAAGGCGCGGGAGCGCTGACGCTCCGCCTGTACAACGAGGATTACTGGAATGATAACCGTCGTACCCAATCGGCAAGTGTTGGCTATAACAATAGTTGGAATAGCATCAGCTATGGTTTGAACTATAGCTACAGTAAAAATGCCTATGGTAGCAACGGCGATCGCTACAAGAATGACGACCATATTTTTGCCTTTAATATCAACGTACCACTGAGCAAATGGCTACCAAACGCATATACCAACTATAACCTGAATAGCAGCCGCAATGGCAGCACCAGTAACTCGGTTGGGCTTGGCGGTTCTGCGTTGCCAGATGACAACTTGAACTACAGCATCAGCCAGGGTTACACCAGCGGGGGCACAGGTGCCTATGGTAATGTCAGCGTTGACTATCGCGGTGGCTTGGGGCAGGTGAACGTAGGATATGGTTATGACCACTCCTTGCAGCGCGTTAACTATGGTGTGAAGGGGGGGGTTCTGCTGCACGAAAACGGCCTGACGTTATCACAATCATTGAGTGAAACGGCGGTACTGGTAAAAGCACCGGGTGCCAAAAACATCAACATTGCCAACCAGACCGGGGTAACTACCGACTGGCGTGGCTACGCCGTAGTGCCCTATACCTCGGCATACCGCAAAAATACTATCTCAGTCGATACCACCACGCTGCCGGACGATGTCGATATGGCCTTGAACAGCCAGACAGTGATCCCAACCCGTGGTGCCATCGTACGTGCCGACTTCAAGCCGAATATCGGTGAACGTGTGTTGATGACCTTGCTAATGCGGGGCGGCGCATCGGTGCCGTTTGGTGCCACGGTGGCTGATAGCAACGGTGAGGGCAACAACGCCAGTATTGTTGGCGATGGCGGCCAGGTCTTCCTTACCGGTATGTCCGGTAGCGGGATGCTGGATGTGAAGTGGGGTAATGATGCTGGTCAACAGTGCCAAGTACCTTATAGCCTGCCGGAACAGAAAGAAAGCGCCGGTATACGTTTGATGAATGGCCAATGTTTATAAAGGCTTTAAAGATGAAAAAAATACAATTCATAGTACGGGGTTTAACCTTGCTCGGTGGCTTGGGGCTAACTCAGCAGGCACTAGCATTAGGGATCGGCGAGTGTAATTTGGTTAGTGGCGGTACTCATCGGTATGAATTTGATTTTACAAAAAATATAACTGACCCATTTGAGAATATAATTGGACACGAGGTGCAGAATGCAGCCGATGGTAAATGGGAGAAAGGTGGCTATCGGGTTAACTGTAAATGTGATGCGACTGGCAAGATGAACGAGTCATACATCACTGCTGAATCTCTGTTGACAAAATCCGAAGGAACTAGAGATGGTTGGCAATATTTTCTCTTGCCGAATACTGATGGCAGGCTTGCCGTAGCTTCGAAAGTTAATGTTGGTGGTGGCTATGAAAACACACAGGTTCATGCACCTTTCACTAAACTTAGTAATAAGTGGACTGAATGGGATGATAGTTGTGAAGATATAGATTATGCCAGCGGTAGTACTGGTACAGTTAATCTGTTATTTCTAAAACCATTTGTGGGTGAGACGGTTATACCGTCTGTGACATTTCTGAATATTTATATTTCTGCACATCCTAGTGTCAGAGGTTCCACGCCAGTTGCTTCGGTATCAATGTCAGGGAGAGTGACGGTGAAGCAAAGCTGCCAGTTTTCCGTTTCATCTATTTCGATACCCTTTGGCGATATCATGTCCGACAGTTTCAAGGTTGCTCCGGGGCAGAAGCCAACTGGCTTTAACAAAGAGTTTACCAAAGAGATTACCATGAAATGCAATAATATTTCTGACGGGGTGAAAGTCTTCTTGTCGCTTAAAGGGGACTCTAATGTGAATATTAAAGACGCATTAAAGACGGTTAATAAGTCGGACGGCACCGAAAATGAGGATATCGCTATAAGATTTATCGATAAAGAAAATAGGCCCATTAAACCTACCCCGGTCGGTCAAGAAGGTGACTCAACTGATGGTTTGTTGAAGGTTGATATGAAGGGGTTGGGTGAAATAAATAGTACTGGCAGTACCAGTTTTACCGCTTACCCAATCAGCGCGACCGGGAAGCCTCCTAGGGTCGGTGAGTTTAATGCCACTGCCACTCTCAATGTTCGATTGGATTGATTTTTATTAATAATTTATTGTTGTAAATGGTAATTATGTGCTAACTAAAGGAAAGGAAGATTATAATGGATATGAAAGGAATGTTTAAAGCGACTGCTCTGTGCTTGGCTCTGGGGGGAATGGGATTCACGGGTTTTGCATCGGCAAATGTAACGTTAAATATTAACGGGACGGTTAAAGCTTCACCATGCCAGGTTGTGACTGATGGCAAAGGCAATATTGAAGTTCAACTGAATGGAGGTAAAGCTATTGAAGCGGCGAGTATGGCAAATCCGCAAAGCCATACTGATTTTAAAGAGTTTTCATTGACGCTGAAAGACTGCCCAGCTGCAACAACCAAAGTTACAGCCACCTTCACTGGCGATCCAGCTGATGAAGACATTGAAATGTATAAGAACAGCGGTGGTGATGCAGATGCAATTCAGATTCACCTGACTGACAAGGGCGAAACCCGCAAATTAGGCACGGGTTCGACCATGGATGCCCCTGTAGTTGCTGACGTGGCGACCTTTGATCTGAAGGCTCGTGCTTATACTGCGCAAGGCGGTGTCAAGCCAGGTAGTATCAGCACTGCTGTACAAGTAGGGTTCGTTTACCACTGATTACGGTATAACACCTTCAATACCATAAGAAAGCCTGGCCCCACTTTCTTAATGGCAGAGCGATTCATGAGCGGTTTTTATACCCGATGAATGTCAAGCCACGGTTTGCCAGGCAACGGGTATGCAAATCGGGGCTATTGCAAACGCCAGTAGCCTGGCTATTTGCATTTGGCTACTGGCGAATAAAAATAATAAAGATAACCCCGGTGAATAAATAGGGGAATGAAGTGACATTTTTGCACACCAATTTATCAAGGAAGTAAAAAAGGGAATTCGGCAGAAATGGGAGAATCAAAATGACTACGGCTCATGCCTATCAGAGAGGAAGTGCACATTACCCCAGTCCCTACGGGCAAAGAGGGGAGGGCGTGATCGTGATGGAGTCTTGCCCCATCACGGCGCTGGGTATGCGAACAATTTTGGCCCAATCCTGTGGCTTGACGGACGGAGTACAGCGGGTCAGCAATCTGGCGCAAATCCCTGGGATTATGCGCCATCGCCCGGCCAGGCTGCTGATTATGGAACTGTGCGGTGAAGAAGAGTCGGTGTTGGATGGCTTGCGAGTGATTGCGCAGTGTCTGGAACACTGGCCAACCACATCGATGATCGTTTGTACCGCACTTGACGATCCACGGGTATTGCAATTACTGACTGCATCGGGGATCAAAGGATTGGTTCTCAAGCAGGAGCCTGCCATTGCGCTGGCACAATGCGTACAGCAGGTTATCTCGGGCCGCCGCAGCTATAGCCATAAGGTCAGGCAATTGCTCACCAATCAGTCGACGGTCAACAAAGCATTGACCGCTCGCGAACTGGACGTCTTGGCCTATCTGTTCTCCGGCAAAAGCGTGACCACGGCGGCGATGATGATGCATCGTGATGTGCGCACCGTCAGTACGCATAAGCGCAATGCCATGCATAAACTGGGCTTTCAGAATGATGGCGAACTCTATTTGCAGGGCAAGTGGATGGCAAAAACCGGCCCGGCGTTCGTCCGGTAAGCTTGCTGTCGATATGCCCCGTTCCCTGGATGGAATAAGCGAGATAGTTATACAGGAGTAGCATATGCAACCATTATCACAAAAACCGCTCGGCCTGGCGTTGATGGATCGTAGCCCGCTCACATTGGCTGGATTGTCCTGCTTTATCGGCACGCTCAATGCCACCACTGAGATCACCCTGCAGGAAACCAGCATGGCAGCGATTGCCGAAGGGGTGCTGTATCAGCCGGTTGATATTCTCGTCACCGAAATCAATGGCCTGAATGAAACCGCAGAACAGGGCCGCGATATCCTGTTGAATCTGTGTACACAGCAGCCTGAACTGCGGGTCATTGTTTATACCAGCAGCCAGAAAGGGGAAGATTTGTGCAAACTGCTTGAGGCTTCCAATATCAGTTTGGTCTCCCGTGGGGATGAACTGCCGCAAGTGGGGGAGTTCTTTCATCGGGTATTCAACGGCGAGCGCGTATTAAGCCCGCTGATTGGCTCTTACCTGGCTCGTAGCGATCCCGATAATGCTTCCAGCCTGAATAATCTCACCCGTTGTGAAAATGATGTACTGACCTCCTTGTTCAGCGGGATGAGCCTGCGGGAGATTGCCGAAGTGCAGCATCGCAGCATCAAAACCATCAGCGCGCATAAATGCAGTGCCATGCGCAAACTACAGGTTAAAAATGACAGCGAACTATTTTCGTTGAGAAAGAATATTTCCTAGTGAGTTAGGTTGTGCGATTATTGGTTGGAAATTGAGCTTAGCCCCACGGTGCCGTCAGTAAGTATGGCCTGGGGGGCAACCCAGAACGAGCGGAACAATCCATCACCAGTATGAGTGCCTGTTAGTACGGCGGTGAAGGACATTATCCAGCCAGGAAGGAATAAAATTTGAAACAGCTTCAGAAAATCCGCGGATACCGGCAGCGGTTGCTTGCCAGTCTGATCATCAGCAACGGTTTGCTGTTGGCCGGCTGCGCGAATGAAAGCCCGGTCACCTCTCTTGTCACACCTCCTGCGGAGCCTGTTGTCGTTGCGGCTCCACCCCCACCGCCAGAGCCCACTCGTATGAGCCGGTGCCAGAGTGAACTTGCTTCCTTGCAAACCATCAGCCCCCAGGCCTATGCCGCCAGGAAGGCCAGTTTTGACAGCCTGGTAAAAAATGCCTCGGTTTACAGTGCGGTGCGTGGCGAAGTGAACTCGTCCACCAAGGATACGTTAGACGCTCTCTACAAGTATAAAACCAATCAGGTATGTGCAGAGATCGGGCGGGATGTTCTTAACGGACTGATCCGTAGAGTGGAGGGTGTGAAATGAAGCAGGGGTTGAAATATGGTCTGGCCTTGAGCCTGACGTTGCCGTTGGGCTGTGCGTTTGCTGCCGATCAACTCAAGGATGATAGAGCCAGCACTCTCCGTTCCCTGGAGACGATCACCAGCAAGGTGGATGAAGCTCCGGCGCTGCTGTTATTGAGCCCTGCGCAGATGGATGCGCTGCGCAAGCCGGTAGAAAAGGAAGCCACTAAACCGACCAGGCGTCCCGCGAGTAAAAAGCCCCTGGCGCCAGACTCAGCTTCAATGACTGAGCTGAAAACCTTGCAGGCGAAAATCAATCAGTTGAATGACACTCTCAGCCAGCGGGACCAGGAACTGAAGCAACTGCGTCAAGCCGCCCAGCAGGATGCGGATGCCCGCGCCGAGATTAGCCAACTGAAGCAGAATCTGCAGGATAACCTGCAGGCAACGGAGCAGATGCAGCAGGATCTGGCCGCGGCCACGGCAATGAAGAGCGAGAATTCACAAAACAATGACCGGTTGCAGCAGGCGCTTGAGCATAGCCAGCAGCAGAGCTCGTCATTGCAAAAACAGTTGGATGCGTTGGCTAAGTCGCACAACGACAGTAGCCAGGAGAATAAGGCGTTACAGGCGGAACTGAACGAAAGCCGTAAGCAGTCCGAACAGGCGCAGCAGGCTTTGGCAGAGTTAACCGCCAAATCGCAGGCTACGCCAGCCTTACAGGCCGCTTTGGATGAAAGCCGCAAGCAGAGTGAAAGCCTGCAAAGCCAACTCACCGCGCTGCGCAAGGACGTCGTCGAGCCAAAATCAAAGAGTGAAATTCGTGACTACGCCATTGGCAGTTCCCTGGCGGAAGATATGTTGGCCTTACTGAAAGAGCGAGCGTCACAGGGCATCAAAGTGGACAACCGTCTGGCGTTGGCGGGGGTGCAAGACACCTTCGCGGGTCAACTCAAGTTGCAGCCTGAACAGATCGAAAGCGCGTTGGGTGCCACCGAGGTAGCCCTGCGTCAAAATGAGAAGCAGCAAACTGAAAACACCAAAGCGGCAGGTAAGCGCTATTTCGAGCAGTTTGCCAAGCAAAAGCAGGTGAAAAAAGAGGCGTTAGGCTATCTCTACCGTATCGACAAGCCGGGCAAAGGGCCAATCAGCGCGGATAACATGATCAGCGTGGTGGTAAAAGAAAGCCTGATCAACGGCAAGGTCATCAAAGACATGGCGGCGGCAGACACCTCGATCACTCAGTTACTGAGCAGCTATCCACCGATATTCAAATCTGCACTCATGAAGTTGCAAAATCACGGCAGTATAACGATGGTAGTACCTCCTGCCTTGGCTTACGGCGATAAAGGCCTACCCCCCGATATCCCGCCGGGTTCGACTATGATATATAACGTCAGAATATTGGATATTGCACAACCCGCCACACCGGCGAAGTAAAAATGTACTGCCAGTGGGTGTCGATATGCTTATCCGGGTTAAATATGTATTACCCGAAAGCGTTCAACATTACTGGCAGTATAAATAACGGTGTTTTGAATGTTTCTATGGCCAAGATAATCCTGAATGAGCCGGGTATCGATCCCTCTATCAGCCAGGGCATAGCCGCAAGAATGGCGTAGCATATGGGGATGCACCTGTACGTCGATACCCGCTAATTCGCCGTAGGACTTTATTAAGCGGTAAAGTTGCTGGCGCGAAATCTGCCCGCCGTGGCGGGAAAGGAACAGCCACGGGCTATCCGACTCCAGGTAGCCTGGGCGTTTTGCCAGCCAGCTGCCTAACGCGATACGTTCCCGGATTTGAATAGGGTGCTGCACAGAAAAACCATTCTTTAGACGGGAGACGTGTAAGCGATTGGTAGACAGGTCAATATCCTCCAAACGTAGCCCCCGCAGCTCACTGACGCGTAATCCATGAATAAAGCACATCAACAGCATACAGCGATCACGGCAACCATTGATGCCGTCCGGGACGGCGGAGATCATTCTCTCAATTTCAATATGACTGAGATATTTGCGTTTTTTCATTCTCTTATCCCTAAGTTACATAAAGCAAATATGATTGGTGATTGATTCATTTAAACATTGAATACCCGGTGCAGCAAACAAAATAGTAAAACTAATTTGGGATGAGTCTTAAAAAATTATCAAGTAGCTAGTATTTAAGGGGCGTTGTACGGTTATTTATTTTAACGAAATAACTTAACTGATCATAAAGTAACCACGTTTTTTGGGGGTGGAAAGCATATATTTTGACATTATTAAGCGCATCTTGCCGATAGTCTGATTATCTCTAGGGGTTTTAAGTTGCCTTGAGTTTTCTCTATTTTTGGGATTTTTATTATGCCAGAAATAATGCTTTCAACCATGACTAGCGCTGAAAGTGATTTATTCATGGGGCCACATTGGGTCAGCACGGCCAGGCCAGACCAGTACCAGGTGACCAAACAAAATGAGAATTGTTATTGATATCACGCTTTCGCCAACTACAATGCCCGCCAGTGCATGATTTTTGGTAGGGTTTCTCATGGAGTTGTTACGGGTAGTGTTCCAGCAGTATCGCTGGCCGTTTCTGGCGGTAATGGCGTTAACGATGGCCAGTGCGGCGTTGGGGATTGGCATCATTGCATTTATTAACGTGCAACTGATGGGCGCGGCAGGCAACCCGCTGGTGGTGTTGCCACAGTTTCTTGGTCTGTTGGCTCTGTTGATGGCGGTCACACTCGGTTCGCAACTGGCGTTGACCACGTTGGGGCACTATTTTGTTTACCGGCTGCGGGGGCAGTTGGTGAAACGCATACTGGATACCCATATTGAGCGCCTGGAGCAACTGGGCAGTGCCTCGCTGCTGGCCAGCCTGTCGAGCGATATCCGCAATATCACCATTGCTTTTGTCCGCCTGCCGGAATTGGTTCAAGGGGTGATCCTGACTCTGGGGTCGGCGGCCTATCTGGGCTGGCTGTCGCCTGCCATGCTGGGCGTGACCGCGATCTGGGTGACGGTCACTATTTTGGGCAGTTGGTATCTGGTATCGCGGGTTTATAGCCACCTGAGCAGCGTGCGCGAAGCGGAGGAGCGGCTCTATCTGCATTATCAGGCGGCGATTGACGGGCGTAAAGAATTGGCGCTGAACCGTGACCGGGCAAAAATGCTGTTCCAGCAGGCTTACCAGCCTGATGCTGGTGATTATCGTCACCATATTATCCGTGCAGATACTTTCCACCTCAGCGCCGTTAACTGGTCGAATATCATGATGCTGGGGGCCATTGGCCTGGTGTTCTATATGGCAAACAGTCTGGGCTGGGCGAACACCACCGTGGCGGCGACCTATTCCCTGACCTTATTGTTCCTGCGTACCCCCTTGTTACAGGCGGTTGGGGCATTCCCGACGCTGATCGCCGCCGAAGTGGCCTTCAATAAAGTGAAAGCGCTCAAACTGGCGGACTATGAACCAACATTTCCGCCAACCCAGGCTAGGGCGTGGCAAACGTTGGAGCTGCGTGAGGTCGCGTTCCACTATGCGGCGGGTGAACAGCAATCCGGATTTGCTGTCGGGCCGATCAATCTGACGTTACGGCGCGGTGAGCTGGTGTTTCTGATTGGCGGCAACGGCAGCGGTAAATCGACGCTGGCCATGCTGCTGACGGGGTTATATGTGCCCGTTAGCGGGCAGATCCTGTTGGACGGCAAACCGATTGAGGCGGCCGGGCGCGAAGACTATCGCCGCCTGTTTTCTGCCATCTTTACCGATTTCCATCAGTTTCATCACCTGCTGGGGCCGCAAGGGGAAGCGCCGGACGCCGAACTGGTGGAAACCTGGCTGCACCGCCTGAAAATGAAAAGCAAATTGGAGTTCGACGGTACGCGAGTTACCAATCCGCAGCTTTCACAAGGGCAGCGCAAGCGCTTGGCCCTGTTGCTGGCGGTGGCTGAAAAGCGGGATATTTTACTGCTGGATGAATGGGCAGCGGATCAGGATCCCCAATTCCGCCGTACTTTCTACCGTGAGTTACTGCCTCAGCTGCGCGAAATGGGGAAAACCGTCTTTGCCATCAGCCACGACGACCATTATTTTGAGCATGCAGATCGCTTACTGCAAATGCGTGATGGGCATCTGACTGAGCTGATCGGGGCTGAACGCCACCAGGCCAGCCAAGATTCCATCCGACAGATTGATTGATATGCGATTGAGGGATAATACCTAACGGAGCGATTGCTTATAACGATAATCCAAATCGTCAGCAATGATTTACTCTATGTTCAGGGGGAAGCCTTACGGCTTCCAATTGGCAACAGGGTAGTGAGGGGCAACAACGCGTCGATGGATAATCAATCAGTTATTCCCACCGCAGAGAGCCAGTTGGCAGAAACGCCAAGGTTGCCGCCATCCTGGCAGCTCAATGAGCGGCAACAGCGCTTTATCGAAGATCTTTGGTTGCCCGCAGATCAGGCTGTTACCGCTTCAGCCGATAATCTTGCGCCGCCCGGCCAGGATGCCGAACAGCATCTGTAACAGGGTCAGCCCCAGCAAGATCGTCAACGGCACCGTCCAGCCTTGCGTCAAATCATGTACCAGCCCAAACAAAGTCGGACCCAGTGCAGCCAGCAGATAACCGATGGACTGCGCCATCCCGGAAAGCACCGTCGCCTGATGGTGATGTTGGCTGCGCAGACCAAAGAAGGACAGCGCCAGCACCAATGAACTCCCCGCACCCAGCCCGGCAAATATCAGCCAGATAAGCGAGTGGGCAGGCAGCAACAGCAATCCGCCCACGCCAATAAAGATCAACAGTGAACTGACCAGTGCGATCCCCCGTTGGTCGCGTGCGCGCGGCAGTGCAAACACCATCACGAAGTTAGCAGCGATCGCCACGATCTGATAAACAAACAGCTCGAACCCCGCCTGCTGCGGTGAGGTGCCGTGGCTGGCAGCAAAGGCGCTGAACCAACCGATAATGGTGTAGAAGGTGATGGATTGCAGCCCCATAAACAAGGCTACCTGCCAGCCTAGTGCGCTGCCCCAGGGGGAACGAAAGGTCTCTGCGGCCATCGGTGTGCCGGTCCGGGCTACCGGCGTGGGTCGCTGTTTCAGCTGGGGAAGCCAGATCGCCAAAGCGATAAACGCCGGCAGGCTCCAGCACAGCAGCGAAAAACGCCAGCCGTTATCGTTGAATGCTGCCAACGGTACTGCCATACCCGAGGCGATAGCAGCCACCAGTGACATCACGGCGGCATAGGTACTGATCATCACCGCAGCCCGGTGAGGGAAATCGCGTTTTACCAGCGTAGGCAGTACCACGTTGGCAAAGGCGATGGCCGCGCCGATCAATACCGTCCCTAACCACAGCATACCGTCCCACGCTTGTGAACGCAGCACGATCCCGGCGACCAACAACATCAGTGCCAGCCCAAGCGTGCGCTCGATCCCTATGCGTCTGGCAAGCGCGGGGGTCAATGGCGATAACACCGCAAACAGGATCAGCGGCAGGGAGTTGAGTAATCCGGCGGCGGTGGCAGAAAGCATCAGCTGACGCTGGATCTGTTCCAGTAACGGGCCTACGCTGGTTAAAGGGGCGCGCAGGTTGGCGGCCACCAGCATGATCCCGGCCAATAATAAGCCACGCGTCCAACGACTGCGTTTAACCGCACAATTTACGGATGATTCGGGTTGGGGCATGAGATCCTCGCATCGGGCATGCAGCCAATCATTAGTGCATGACGAGATGCGTTGATTGACGTTAACGCTTACGTACCGGCAGGGCTGCCAGTATCTGTGTGCCAGTCTAGGAAAGATTGGTCGCCATGACAAGAGGTTAACAACGACGCGATCGGCGCCGACCAGGTGACTTTGATCAAAACCAAGGCAACTAGTGCTGGCGGCAATGCCCCCTATAACGGATAGTAACGCCAGTAAACTTATTATGAGGAAATGCCATGTCTTCTTTTTACAGCCCCCGTCGCATTGTGCTTTACACCATCGCCGTGATCGTGATCCTGGTGGTCGTTGGTCTGGTGACACACCTGGGTGTGGGTTGGCTTAACTGAACCAATTAATGGTTTTGTGATGTTGATCACCTAAGGAAAGAAAAGCCTGTTAGCCCCTGCCCGCCAAAGCCGCTTTCACTGTGCTATTTTTCACATACTCTTAACCTGCCGCCCTATCGGCCTGCGGCAGATTTCACTTTTCTCGCCCCCTTCGAGGAAATAGTTTCATTTCGTTTCGATCCGAAAGCTTTTTATCCCCATTTGCTGCTAAAACTGCCCTGTAACCCCGATCACAATTTCATTGCTTTCGCTTTGTTGTAATAGCGCCGCAGTAGAGCGAAAGCCATCATCTCCCGGTCAACCCCGGAAACCTGAGGACCTATTGCTCATGCCAGTGAACACCGCTAAACGACGTGAAAACATCATCGATCTGCTCTGCGAGCACGGTAGCGTGCGGGTGGAACAGCTCAGCAAGCAGTTTGCTGTCTCCACGGTAACGATCCGCAACGATCTGCGCTTTCTGGAGCGCAAAGGTTGTGCGCTGCGAGCCTATGGTGGGGCGATGCTCAACCAGCAGTTTGCCTTCGATCGCCCGCTACACGACAAAGGGCGTTTGAACCGCGATGTGAAATCACAGATAGCCTGCCGGGCGGCAAGCTATGTGCGTGATGGCGATGCGCTGATCCTGGACTCCGGCTCCACCACGGCCCAGATCGTGCCCTGGTTGAAGCCGCGCCGCGATCTGGTGGTGATGACCAATGCGTTGAACATTGCCTATGAGCTTTCAGGCTACGACGGGACGGAAGTCATGGTGTTGGGGGGAAGCGTCCGGCAGAACTCTTATTCGCTCTATGGCCCGGCTGCCGAGCAGCAATTGCGCCAGTACCGCTTCGACAAACTGTTTCTGGGTGTCGACGGTTTCGATCTGGTTGCGGGGATCACCACGCCTCATCCCGGTGAGGCACACCTCAATCGTGTGATGTGCGAGGTGGCGCGTGAAATTATCGCGGTGGCGGATGCCAGCAAGTTTGGTCGCAAGAGCTTTTGCATGATCCGCGAAGTCGAGCAAATTCATCGGCTGATCACAGATAGCCGTCTTCCACAAGATTACCAGCAGGCGCTCAGCGATTTAGGCGTAGATGTGGTGATAGCCGATCGCGAATAGGGCGCCCCCATGGGGGATTCATGCAGCAGTGGTTACAACTGGTAGCACAGCACAAGGCCGGCCAACCGGTGGGGATATTTTCCGTTTGCTCCGCGCATCCTTGGGTCTTGCAGGCCGCCTTACGGCAGGCAAAGGCACGCGGTACCCCGGTATTGATTGAGGCGACGTCAAACCAGGTTAACCAGTTTGGCGGTTATACCGGCCAGACCGCCGCACAGTTTCGTGATGCGCTGTGGCAGATGGCGGACGACATCGGGTTGCCGAGGAGCGCCATCTGGCTGGGGGGCGATCATCTTGGCCCCAACGCCTGGCAAGATCGCCCGGCCCAAGAGGCGATGGCGCTGTCGGAAACCCTGATTGACGACTATGTGCGCGCCGGTTTTCGCAAGATCCACCTCGACTGCTCCATGTCCTGCGCCGACGATCCTACCCCGTTGGGCGATGAAGTTGTGGCACAGCGAGCGGCGCGCTTATGTGCGGTAGCGGAACGGGCTTGGCAGCAAACGGGTGGAGAAGCTCCGGTGTATGTGATCGGCACCGAAGTGCCGGTGCCAGGCGGCGCACAGGAAACGCTGCAAGGCATTCAGGTTACTACGCCGCAGGCAGTCTCCATCACGCTGGAAGCGCACCGCCATGCCTGGCAGCAGGCGGAGCTGGGTAGTGCCTGGCCGCGAGTGATTGCGTTGGTGGTGCAACCCGGCGTCGAGTTCGACCATCATAGCGTCGAACATTACCAACCGCAGGCGGCGCAGGCGCTGAGCCGCTTTATCGAACGCCAGCCGGGGCTGCTGTATGAAGCCCATTCGACCGATTACCAGACACCCAAGGCTTATTCACAGCTGGTGCGCGACCATTTCGCCATTCTGAAAGTGGGCCCGGCGCTCACCTTTGCGCTACGTGAGGCGCTGTTTGCCCTCGATCGTATCGAACGTGAATGGTTGGGGGAACATCATTCGGCCCAGCTGTGCGCCACGCTTGAACAGGTGATGCGCGAACAGCCTCAACAGTGGAGCCGCTACTATCACGGCAGCCCGCATCAACAGTATCTGGATCGACATTACAGCCTGAGCGATCGCGTGCGCTATTACTGGCCACAGCCGCAGGTCCAGCAGGCCGTGGATACGCTGATGGATAATTTACGGCGCAACCCAGTCCCATTGGCCTTGCTCAGCCAGTATTTACCCGATCAGGCACGGGCCTTGAATGCCGGTGAGCTGAGCCAGGATCCACAAGATTGGGTGATCCACAAAGTGACCCAAGTGCTTGAAGACTATCACTCAGCCTGTTACCCGGAGGTGCGCTGATATGCCCAATATTCTGATGACCCGTATCGATAACCGCTTGGTACATGGCCAGGTCGGTGTGACCTGGACCAATACGCTGGGTGCCAATCTGGTGGTGGTAGCCAACGATGATGCCGCGGCCGATCCGGTACAGCAAAACCTGATGGATATGGTGGTCGCCGAAGGCGTGCAGACCCGTTACTTCACGCTGCAAAAAACCATCGACGTGATCCATAAGGCCGCGGATCGGCAGAAGATTTTTCTGGTGTGCAAAACGCCGCAGGACGTGTTGACGCTGGTGCGGGGCGGAGTTCCCATCACCTTCGTCAACGTCGGCAATATGCACTTCGCCGCCGGGAAGCGGCAAATCCACAAGACGGTCTCGGTGGATGACGATGACATTGCCGCCTTTCGTGAGCTGGCGGCGTTGGGCGTAGCCTGTGAGGTGCGCCGGGTGCCGGATGAAGCCGGTGAAGCGATAGGCAAACTGCTTGCTTGAGCACTGGGGGAAATATGTTAACTGACGCGTTATTGATTGCATTGCTGGCGGGATTGGCCGGGGTCGATCTGTTCGATGGCCTGACCCATTTCCACCGTCCGGTAGTGATGGGGCCGCTGGTTGGCCTGATCCTCGGGGATGTTACCACCGGTTTGCTGGTGGGGGGGACGTTGGAGCTGGTATGGATGGGCATGGTGCCACTGGCCGGTGCGCAGCCGCCTAACGTGGTGATCGGCGGAGTGGTCGGCACGGCGTTTGCCATCCTCACCAAGGCCGATCCCAAAGTGGCCATTGGCGTGGCGGTGCCGTTTGCCATTGCGGTACAGGGCTGTATCACGCTGCTGTTCACCGCGTTTTCGCCGATGATGCACCGTTGCGATCGCATGGTACAGGAGTTGAACTGGCGCGGCGTTGAGCGGGTGAATTACCTCGGCATCAGCATCCTGTTTGTTTTCTATTTTGTGGTGGCGTTTTTGCCGATCTACTTCGGTGCCGATGCGGCCAGCGCCATGGTGCAGAAAGCGCCAACCTGGTTGCTGGATGGGCTGGCGGTGGCGGGCGGCATGATGCCTGCAATCGGCTTTTCACTGCTGATGAAAGTGATGATGAAGAAAACCTACGTGGCGTATTTCATCCTCGGCTTTATCTCGGTGACGTTTCTTAAGCTGCCGATCCTGGCGGTGGCACTGGGGGCATTGGCTATCGCGCTGATCGATTTCTTCAACAGCCAACGGGCTGATGCAGATGTGACCAGAAAAACTGTTCAACCGGAGGACGCCGAAGATGGCATTTAATGATTCTGACGATCTGCTGGCGCAAAAAGCAGAAAAACGCCTGGAACAGGCATTGGCCACCAGCCAGGTAGAGCAGGACGACTACGTCGATAGCCGCCCGGCAGAAACGTTGACGCGCGGCGATATCAACCGCATGGCCTGGCGTTCACTGCTGTTGCAGGCATCGTTCAACTATGAACGTATGCAGGCTGGCGGTTGGCTGTATACCCTGATCCCTGGTCTGCGCAAGATCCACCGCAATCCGCAGGATCTGGCGAATTCGATGAAGATGCACATGGAGTTTATTAACGTGCACCCCTTCGATGTCACCTTCCTTTCGGGGTTGGTGCTGGCGATGGAGCAAAACAAGGAAAAAATCTCCACCATCCGAGCGGTGAAAGTGGCGCTGATGGGGCCGTTGGGTGGCATCGGCGATGCGCTGTTCTGGCTGACGTTGCTGCCGATCTGTGCGGGCATCGGGGCATCTCTGGCGCTGGAAGGCAGCCTGTTTGGGCCAATAGTCTTTCTGCTGTTGTTCAACGTATTCCACTTCGGCTTGCGCTTTGGATTGGCGCATTACGGCTACCAGGCGGGCACCAGTGCGCTGACATTGCTGAAAACCCATACCAAACGAATATCCCATGCGGCATCGATCGTCGGCATGACGGTTATCGGTGCGCTGGTGGCGTCTTATGTGCATCTTTCTACACCGTTGATCATGCATGCCGGTAAAGCCACTGTGGCACTGCAAACGGACGTGCTCGATAAATTGATGCCTAACCTGCTGCCGCTATGTTTCACCTTGCTGGTGTTCTTCCTGATGAAGCGCGGCTTCTCACCGGTGAAACTGATCGGTGTGACGGTGGTGATTGGCGTGGTGGGTAAATTTATCGGTTTGTTATGAGGAAGGGAACATGCCAGGAATTGTGATTACCGGCCACGGCGGTTTCGCCAGCGGCCTGTTACAGGCGGTAGAACAGGTGGTAGGTGAACAGCCAGCCTGTATTGCGGTGGACTTCCCTGTACATATGGGGACGGCGGAATTGAAGGCCGCCCTCAGTGCCGCGCTACAAGCGGTGGCACAACCGGATGGGGTGGTATTCCTGACCGATATGCTGGGGGGATCGCCATTTCGCAGCGCCTGTGAGCTGGCTGACGTACATGGGAACTGTGAGGTGCTGACCGGGGTGAATATGCAACTGGCTGCCGAAATGATGCTGGAGCGCGAAGGGCTGAGCCTGACCGAGTTCCGTGATATGGCGCTGGCCTGCGGTAAACGCGGTTTGACCAGCCTGTGGCACGAACGGCGTAAGGTGAAATGCGCCAACGTTGAGGCGGATGGGATTTAATCCGGTTTCCCCTCACCCCAACCCTCTCCCAAAAGGAGAGGGAGCTGGATCGGCGTAGTGGCCAGGTAGGGTGATTGGCCGAATTTGGTACTGTGGTGAGGTAATTCTCTGTCACTGATAGCTCACTCGATCGGTCTCCTCTCCCAGTGGGAGAGGTTAGGGTGAGTGGGCTATTAACTCGGTATCGGCAACGGGCTAAGCGCCATCTGGGCCGGGCCGTTTTCATCACGGCTGAAGCGCCAGCAGGTCTGATGATATTTCGCCACGCTGTTGCGGTGCGCCACGCTGACCAGCGTCACCTCCGGCAATTCGTCTACCAGCAGGCAATACATCAGTTGCTCGGTTTCATCATCCAGTGCGCTGGTGGCCTCATCCAGGAACAACACATCAGGGCGGGTCAGGATAGCGCGAGCAAACGCCAGCCGCTGCTGCTCGCCCGGTGAAAGGCGATGGCTCCAGTTGGCACTGGTATCCAGCCAGCGTTGCAGATGTTTCAACCGGCAGTTTTCCAGCACTTTCAGCAACTGCTCATCACTGTAGTTTTTGTCCTGATGCGGATAACTGAGGGCTTCACGCAATGTACCTATTGGAATATAGCTGCGCTGCGGCAGGAACAGCGTGGAGAGCTGGCCGTTCAGGCCGATCTCACCGGAACCGTAAGGCCAGATCCCGGCGATGGCGCGTAACAGCGTAGATTTGCCACAGCCGGAAGGGCCGACGACCAGTACGCGTTCACCGCGTTTCAGCGTCATGGTTGCGGCACTGAGCAGCGGTTGCCCATCGGGCAACGTCAGGCCAACATCGCGCAGTATCAGTGGGGAACGCTCTTCCTGTTGCAGACTGATACCGCGAGTCTGGTTATGCACTTCGTCTACCGCGGCGTTAAAGCCAGCCAGACGGTTAACGCAGGCTTTCCAGGTGGCCAGATTGGTAAATGCGTCGATAAACCACGACAGCGACCCTTGCACCTGGCCGAACGCGGAGGAGATCTGCATTAGTCCCCCCATCTGGATCGCCCCGGAGAAATAGCGCGGTGCCGCCACCAGCAGCGGAAAGATAATGGCAAACTGGCTGTAGAAGTTGCTGGCGATATTCAACCGCCGGGTGATGCGCATGATTGACCACCAGTTACTGCGGATGGACTCAAAGCGGTTACTAAGCTGTTGTTTTTCTCGCGGCTCACCGTGATACAGCGCGATGGCATCGTTATTTTCACGGATACGGATTAGCCCGAAACGAAAGTTTGCCTCATAGCGTTCCTGGTTAAAGCCGAGCATTACCAGCGGCTTGCCGACCCACCAGATCAGCAACGATCCCAGCACCGCGTACAGCAGGGCAAACCACACCATATAGCCGGGCAGGGTGATGGTATGTTGGGCGATCACGAAGGTCATCGGCCCGCTGATATGCCAGAGAATGGTAATAAACGAACAGAGCGTCACCAGGCTGGAGAGCAGACCCAGCGACAAAGACAAGGTGTACTGGGTCAGGACGTTGAGATCGTCGGATATACGCTGATCGGGGTTATCGATAATCTGCTGTTGTTCGGTATGGTAATAGGCCTGGTGCGCCAGCCACTTAGCCATAAACTTTTCCGTCATCCAGCGCCGCCAGCGCATCTGTAGCCCCTGGGTCAGGTAGATCTTGTAGACCGCCAGTACGATGAAGGACAACGCCAGATAGGTAAATCTCCACAGTTGAGCTTTGAATACCGGGTAGTTTTTATTCTGCAGGGCATCGTAGAACACCTGGTTCCACTGGTTGATCAGCACGCTGATATAGACCAGCCCCAGGGAGAGGCCAACGATGGCGATCAGCATCGCCCAGGCGCGCCATTTTTCTTCCGAAACCCAAAAGGGTTTGATCAACTGCCAGACGGCCTGTTTTTGGGTGGTGCTCGTGTTCATAATAATCCAGAAGGTATCGTTTTCTTCAAGCATGGGCGAGACACGGGTAACAAACAAACCACCACATGTAAGCAGTTTTGACGCCGCTCATGGTTTGAAATACCGCTGGGGATGAAGGAGCAGCCTTTTATGGGCGATGCCATAGCAATCGGGCGATTGCGGTTTTGGCCAAAACGTACGGGACGAGGGGCGTTTTGTTCGGGGGGAATAAAGGTTGATACGTGCGCTTACGCGCACGCATCATTTCAGTTTACGGACGCTTTCAGCAACGTCTGCCAGCCTGCGACATTCCCCAGATATTCCTCTACGGGGATCTGGGTCAGCCGTCCCTGACTATCCTGCAAGGCAAAGGTTGGGAAGCCGTGCCCACGGACTTTGGCAAGCAGTGCGCGGCTGTCAGCAATATGCTGTGCCGTTGGCGCACCGCTGTTGAGCCGCATCTCGGCAATAAAAGCGGCAGAGGCCAGGCCCAACTCTTTGGCCAGCGCTTCCAACACCGGCGTATCGGCGATACGCCGCCCTTCCCGGTAATGGGCTTCCTGAATGCGATGCAGCATATCCAGACCCCGCCCGGCAAGCCGTTCAGCGGCCAGGATCGCGGTGATCGGTGGCTCGGAGTCCATCACTGCCGTCGTGTCCCGCAGCAGGCCGTTAAAATAGCCTTCGCCAAAGGGAAGGCCTGTGAGTTCGGCAATCCGTTTGTCATGCGGCATCACGTAATTGCGCCATTCCTCGCTGATGGTACGGCGGCTATTGCCGGTCATCATGCCGCCAGCGTGCAGGACAACGGTCAAACCCGGGATAGTCTGTGCTGCCTTGGCTAGCGGTGCTGCGCCGTAGCACCAGCCGCACAGTGGATCAAAAATATAATGCAAAGTGCTCATGGTTCGGTTCCCCGTGCAGGCTATTGCGGCCACTTCATTTCACCTTTCAGCACCTTGGCGCTCAGTTCCAGGCTGGAACCGTCTTGCAACTTGGGATAGTGCTGTTTCATTACCGCGATCAGTTCAGCGGAATCCCTGGTCTTTGGCAACTCACCTTCAAGCGTGGTCAGGTAATTGTGGGTAAACGTCACCGACTCCAGCGTTTGCGCTGCTCCCGGCAGGAAATGCCCCGGTACAACGACCTCTGGCTTCAGTGCTTTAATGCTTTCCAGCGTTTGCTGCCAATGGGCGCGTGACTCGACCGTCTGAGTATCCGCAAGCCATGGGTGAATATTATCACCGGCGACCGGGACGCCACCGACTACGGCTTTCAGCTCAGGGATCCATACAAAGGTGCGATCCGGCGTTGGGCCATTGAGCCCTTTTACTTCAACCTGCTGGCCGTCGATGGTAAAGCTGCTGCCCTGTAAGGGTTGCGGCACGATCACGGCCTGCGGAGCATTGTCTTTCAGGATCGGCCCCCAATAGGCCAGTTTACCCGCCTGGGTGGCGTTGATCGCCTTGATCGTTGCCGGTGACGCGATGATTTTTGCCTGCGGGAAGGCGGCTTTAATCACGTCCAGGCCGAAATAGAAATCCGGGTCCGAATGGCTGATATACACCGTGGTCAGCTTTTTGCCGGTGGCCTTGATCTTTTTTACCAGTTCCTGCGCGTCGTTACGTTGGAATTGGGCGTCGATCAGGGCGACTTCGTGTGGACCGCTGACAATCTCGGAAGAGACGGGGAAAACGCTCTTGTCGCCAGGGTTATACACTTCCATCGTCAGCGTGTTGGCTGCGTTGGCAAAGGTGCTGAATGAAACGAAGCCGGTCACGGCCAGAGTCAGTAATGATTGCTTAAACATTTGCAGGTGCCTTTTACAGGTTTGTTGTCGTTGGCCAGATGATAGGTTGCATGAAACGGGAGAAAAACCGGATAATAAGCAATTATTCATTGCGTAAATCGAGCGAATCATGGATCGCATTACCGCAGCAGAGGTTTTTGTCACCATCGTGGAGCGTGGCAGCATGATTGCCGCCGCCGACTCTTTGGCGATGTCGCGGGCTATGGTGACGCGCTATCTGGCGCAGATGGAACAGTGGGCGGGAGCGCGACTGCTGCACCGCACTACGCGCAGGCTCAGCTTGACCGATGCCGGAGAGCGCACTCTGGAACGCTGCCGCCAGATGCTGGCGGTGGCGAAAGACATCGATCTGGTGGAAAACCAGCAGAGTGATGAACTGCGTGGCTTGCTGCGTATCACCTGCTCGCAATCACTCGGCCAAACAGCGTTGGTGGGGGCGGTGGCGCAGTACCTGAAGCGCCATCCTCAGGTCGCAGTGGATCTGCAAATGGACAACCGCGCGGTCAATCTGGTGGAAGAGCGGATCGATCTGGCACTGCGCATCACCAATGAGTTGGATCCCAATCTGATTGCCCGGCCGCTTTCCACCTGCGCCTCGGTGGTCTGCGCGTCACCGGCCTATCTGGCCGCTCATGGCACTCCGCGTCACCCGCAGGATTTAGCCTTGCACAATTGCCTGACCTATTCCTACTTTGGTAAAAGCCTGTGGCACTTTGATGAGCAAGGCGTGAAGTCGGCAGTCGCGGTCAGCGGCAACCTCAGCGCCAACGAGTCGGTGGTGCTGTTGGCGGGGACGCTGCAAGGGGCGGGGATCTCGATGCAGCCTTACTATTCCGCTGCGCCGCTGTTGGCAAAGGGGGAATTGGTGGAACTGTTGCCGGACTATCTGTCGCAAACGATGGGGATCTACGGCATTTACACCTCGCGCCGCCAAATGCCCGCCACCTTGCGCACCATGCTGGACTTCCTGGTGGAATGGTTTGCCACCGATCCCGGCTGGCGGGCCACGCTGCGCTAGCGTTGTATCACCGCAGCCAGTCGGGCAGGCAACTGCTGCGCCTGTTGTTGCAGGTGCTGTACAAAGGCGGTGACCAGTGCGGAAGAAGGGCGGTGCAACGGGCGGATCAGGCTAACGGTAAACGGCACCTCAACGCTGAAAGGCCGCACATGGACGCCATTATTGGCGTAGTCCAGCGCGGTCAGCGGGTTGACGATCGAAATGCCAACTCCGGCTTTGACCATCGCACAGACCGAGGCGGCGCTGTGGGTTTCCATCACCATCCGGCGCTCGATACCCTGTTCGTGGAACAACGCATCCAGCAGTTGCCGATAGCTGTCGGTGCTAGACAGGCTGATAAAGTTTTCTGCGTTGAAGTCCTGCGGTGTCAGTTCGCTTTTGGTGAGCAATGGATGTCCGGCGGGCAGCACACACACCTCATTCATTGTCATCAGCGTCATGCGTTCGGTGCCTGCGGGCGTCAGGGTATTTTCCGTCAGGCCCAAATCGTGGCGCTGCGCTGACAGCCACTCTTCCAGCAATGGCGATTCCTGCGGGATCACGCTGAAACTGACTTCCGGATAACGATCGACAAAAGGTTTGCACACGGCGGGTAGCAGCGACTGAGAAAAGACCGGCAGACAGGCGATGGAAAGCTGCGCCTGCTGGAATTGCCGGATCCCGGCGGCCGCATTCTTGATGCGATCCAGCCCGTAATAGGAGCGCTGCACTTCTTCAAACAGCCGCAAGCCCTGCACCGTGGGGTAAAGACGGCCACGTACGCGGTCAAACAGTTGCAGTTGGATCAGTTTCTCGAAACGGGCCAGTTCGCGGCTGACGGTGGGCTGTGAAGTTTGCAGCAGCGCCGCCGCTTCGGTCAGATTGCCGGTGGTCATTACCGCGTGGAAAATCTCAATCTGGCGTAGGGTAATGGCGTACATGGCGGAACTCCACGGAGAGACAAAGCTATATCATAAATGAATAGACTATGGCGAAATAGATATTTTTCACACCGGAGTTGCTGCGGCATGATAGTGGAAAATTGACTTATGGAAGCCGACCCATGCCACGCGCCCTGAACGACACCTCTACCGCCCTGAACGCCGCCAATCTGCTGGCATTGCCGCAACGCTTTGGTTGCCCGGTCTGGGCCTACGATGCCGATATCATCAGTCAACGTATCGGCCAGTTGCAGCATTTTGACGTGATCCGCTTTGCCCAGAAAGCCTGCTCGAACATTCATATACTACGCCTGATGCGTGAGCAGGGCGTTAAGGTGGACTCGGTATCGTTGGGGGAGATTGAACGTGCGCTAAAAGCCGGTTTTGAGCCGGGCGGCGAAGATATTGTGTTTACCGCCGACGTACTGGATCACGCCACACTGGCGCGCGTCAGCGAATTGAAAATCCCGGTGAACGCCGGTTCTATCGATATGCTGGAACAGCTTGGCCAGGTGTCTGCCGGGCATCCGGTGTGGCTACGCATCAACCCCGGTTTCGGTCACGGCCATAGCCAGAAGACCAATACCGGCGGCGAAAACAGCAAACATGGCATCTGGTATGCCGATCTGCCGCAGGCGGTGGCCAAGGTTCAGCAATACGGCCTGAAACTGATTGGTCTGCATATGCATATCGGCTCCGGGGTGGACTATCAGCACCTGGAGCGCGTGTGCGACGCGATGGTACAGCAGGTGATTGCCCTGGGGCAGGATATCACGGCAATTTCCGCCGGTGGTGGCCTGTCCATCCCTTATCAGCAAGGGGAAGAGGCGATTAATACCGAGCACTATTACGGCCTGTGGAACCGCGCACGTGAGCGAGTTGCCGCACATCTGGGTCATCCGGTGAAGTTGGAAATCGAACCTGGGCGTTTCCTGATGGCGGAAGCGGGCGTGCTGGTGGCCGAAGTGCGTTCGGTAAAACAGATGGGTAGCCGCCACTTTGTGCTGGTCGATGCGGGTTTTAACGATCTGATGCGTCCGGCGATGTACGGCAGCTATCACCATATTTCCCTGCTGCCTGCCGATGGGCGCAATACCGATGATCAACCGCTGCAAGACACCGTGATCGCCGGGCCGCTGTGTGAGTCTGGTGATGTGTTTACCCAGCAGGCGGGCGGCGGCATTGAAACCCGTCCGTTGCCGCAGGTGCGGGTCGGAGATTATCTGGTGTTCCATGATACCGGGGCCTATGGTTCGTCGATGTCCTCCAACTACAACAGCCGTCCGCTGCTGCCTGAAGTGCTGTTTGAAAACGGTGAACCGCGCCTGATCCGTCGTCGTCAGACGATTGAAGAATTGATCGGGCTGGAACTTATTTAAGCGTAGGGGCCTGGCACCACGGATTCCCGCAGTTTTAACTCACCGACAAACGGCGTAAGCGGTTGTAGCGCTTCGCCGTTGATCAGACGCAGAGCCTGGCTGATGGCCGCTTCGATCATCGCGTCGATCGGCAGGTAGATGGTAGACAGGGCCGGTTGCAGATAGGCCGCACTGGGTTCATCGTCAAAGCCAAACAGCGAAACGTCCTCAGGCAGGCGTTTGCCCGCCTGATGCAGGGCCTTCATCGCACCGATGGCCATATCATCATTGCTGGCAAACAGCGCGCTGAACGGGCTGCCGCCAGCCAGCAAGGCATTACAGCTGTGATATCCGCCAGGGACGCTGCTGTCACCGTTGGTGATCAGAGCATCGTTGAACGTAATCTGGTGGTGTTCCAACGCCTGACGATAACCCGCCAGGCGCGATTGGGCAGTGGGTGTGTCGATCGGCCCGGTGATGCAGGCGATCTCACGGTGCCCTTGGCCAATCAGATAATCCACCGCGTTGAAAGCGGCCTGCTGCTGTTCGAAGAACACACAGCGTTCACGGGCCTGCGGCAGATCGCGGTTAATCACCATCACCGGCAGGCTCTCCAGCAGCTCCATCAGGGCGCTTTCGCTCATAAAACGGGTATACAGGATAATGGCGTCGCAGCGGCGATCGGCCAGCAGCCGTACTGCCTGTAATTCATCTTCTGGCGTGTCGTGACCATCGGTGACGATCAGGTGCTTGCCGCTGGCCTCGATCAGTTTGGCAGCCTGGCGCAGCAAGCGGCCAAAGTAGGGGCCGTCAAAGTTGGACACCACCAGCCCAATACTATTGGAGCTTTTGTTAGCCAGCGACTGAGCGAGAAAGTTTGGCCGGTAGCCCAGCTCGTCCATTGCCTTGAACACCGCATCCCGCGTGCTCTTCTTCACCTGGCCGGTGCCATTTAAAACGCGGGAAACCGTGGCTTTGGAAACGCCCGCGCGAATGGAGACATCCAACATGGTGATCATCAATCGCTAACCCCTTCAACGCCCGTTGCGGCAAATATCGCTCAGTTTAGCATAGGGCTAAACATGTTCGACCCCTACAAATTCAGCAACCTATGTTGTTGGGGCACCCGTCCAGTGTTTCGCGTAAACTGAGGGGGCTGCTGGCAGGATGAGCGGCGGGAGAGTTTAAGCTGTTTTTCGAGGATATCAGCGTGTACCGAATCGTCCATTTGGCGGACTATCCGCAGCATCAACAACAGGTTATCGAGTGGCAATGGCAGGCGTTCGGCAGTGAAAACAGCCGGGCATTCTTTGCCAGCGTAGTGGCCAGCAGCCTGCGTCATGAAGGTCTGCCCATCACTTTCATCGCGCTGTTGGATGACCAGCCGGTTGGCACCGTGGGGCTGTGGCGCTGTGATTTGATCAGCCGCCAGGATTTAACGCCATGGCTGGCCGCGCTTTATGTTGCAGAGAGCCAACGCGGCAGCGGGCTGGGGCTGAAATTACAGCAATACGTCCAGGAATACAGCCTGCGGGCCGGGTTCAAGGAGCTGTACCTGTATGCCGACTTTAGCGGCTATTACGAACGCCATGGCTGGCAGCACATTGGTGAGGCGTTAGACTATCCAGACCGCCCAGTACGCCTCTACCACCGCTCGCTAGGCTAATTCTGCTCGAAAACGTTATTGATGCTGGCGACCGAATGGCGGCGTACCAGCGTCGGGCTGAACATGTTGGTGATCTCCGGCAGCGGCTGGTCGTTGGCCAACGCTAGAGCCAGCTCAGCCGCCTGCGTAGCCATCGCGACGACCGGATAGCGGATAGTGGTCAGGCGTGGGCGCAAATAGCGGGAAATCAGCACGTCATCAAACCCAATCAGTGAGATCTGGCCCGGCACATCCACGCTGTTATCACTGAGTACCGAAAGCGCCCCGGCGGCCATCGGATCGTTATAGCAGGTGATGGCGGTAAACTGTTTGCCACGGCCCAGCAGCTCGGTCATGGCCTGCTCGCCACCCACCTCATCCGGTTTACCGTAGGCAATCAGTTTCTCATCCACTGCAATACCATGTTCTTCCAGGGCATCCAGATAGCCTTGCAGCCGATCGGTCGCGTCTGAAATCTGATGGGTGGAGCAGATGATGGCGATCCGCTGATGCCCCTGCTGGATCAGATGGCGGGTTGCCAACCAGGCGCCGTAACGGTCATCCAGCGCCACGCAGCGGGACTCAAACCCCGGCAGTGTACGGTTGATCAGCACCATTCCGGGTATCTGGCGCATCCAGACGGTCAGTTCATCATCGGTCAGTTTCTTGGCATGCACAACTAATGCGGCACAGCGATGGCGTACCAGTTGCTCAATGGCCTGGCGCTCTTTTTCGGCATTGTGGTAACCGTTACCAATCAGCAGAAAGTTATGGGTGGCGTAGGCCACTTGTTCCACGGCTTTTACCATGGCACCGAAGAAGGGATCGGAAACGTCAGAGACAATCAGGCCCAGGGTTTCGGTGGATTGCTGTGCCAGCGCTCGGGCATTGGCGTTGGGGTGATACTGCAATCCCTCCATCGCGGCCAGCACGGCGGTACGTGAACTTTCGCTGGCTTTCGGGGAGTTATTTATTACGCGGGACACCGTGGCGACGGAAACACCCGCCAGCCTGGCAACATCCTTAATCGTGGCCATATCTGCAACACTTCCTGGGTAATCGCTTACATTCCTCAGTTTTGCGGAAAAAACCGCGCGCCGCAAGGGGGGGGATAGATAACTTGTGGTGGCCGTAGCAGAAATACCCGTCAAGCTTGCCTGGGAGCCAAAAGAATAACCATGTCTATCAAGGGCAAAACTACATCGCTGGTTACACTTTGCGCCTGACTGTTGCGATTAGCCGCTGGCGAGAGTTTGGCGAGGCGGGGTAAATTGACTGTCCCAGAGGTATTGATTGGTGAGCAATCGACATACTCTGTATGTTGAAGCCATTTTCAATTGCACCAACCTACGCGGATGCGTAGGTTTTTTTTTGCCCGCCGTATAGTATCCTTCCTCAGACAATTTTTAAGGTCATCAACCCCGAGGGAGAGTGGGATGATATATTCCGTGTTACGTGCGCTGTTTCGCCTGTTGTTTCGTGTTCGTGTCGAAGGTGATGCACGGCACTTTGATCAGCAGAAACTGCTGATCACCCCGAATCACGTTTCTTTCATGGATGGCGCGCTGCTGGCGTTGTTCCTACCGATCAAACCGGTGTTTGCTGTTTACTCCAGCATTTCCGAACGCTGGTTTATGCGCAGGTTGAAGCCTTATATCGATTTCGTGCCACTGGATCCCACCAAACCGATGGCCATCAAGCACCTGGTGCGCATGGTTGAGCAGGGCAGGCCGATCGTGGTATTCCCCGAAGGGCGCATCACGGTGACCGGCTCGTTGATGAAAATTTATGACGGGG
Organism: Serratia sp. (in: enterobacteria); assembly: GCF_051654945.1. Classification (GTDB taxonomy): domain Bacteria; phylum Pseudomonadota; class Gammaproteobacteria; order Enterobacterales; family Enterobacteriaceae; genus Chania. Next base: position 105,139 of record NZ_JBOFZA010000024.1, on the reverse strand, counting down.
CGGCCTTTATCGCGGCCAAATCGGGTGCCACCATCGTACCGGTACGGATCGATGGTCCTGAATTCAGCGTGTTTGGTCGTATGGCTGGCGTGTTTAAACTCCGGGCTTTCCCACAGACCACCATCAGCATCCTGCCGCCAACCACCTTGCCGATGCCGGATGCGCCGCGCGCCAGCAAACGCCGGGAACTGGCCGGTGACAGGCTGCATCAGATCATGATGCAGGCACGTATGGATACCCTCAAGCCGCAAACCTTGTTTGGGGCACTGTTAGCCGCACAGCATCGCTATGGTCGCTTCAAACCCTGTATCGAAGACGTGGGCTTTAAAGAAGACAGCTATCATACCTTGCTCAAAAAGTCGTTGGGCGTCAGCCGCATCCTGGAGCGCTTTACCGCGCCGAAAGAGCATGTTGGCCTGTTATTACCCAATGCCACCATTACCGCTGCCGCCATCTTTGGCGCATCATTGCGGGGCCGGATTCCTGCGATGCTCAATTACACCGCCGGTGTGAACGGGCTGAAAAGCGCGATGACGGCGGCCAGTATTAAAACCATCGTTACCTCGCGCCAATTCCTGGAGAAGGGCAAACTCTTGCATCTGCCAGAGCAGGTACCTGAAGCCAATTGGGTCTATCTGGAAGATTTGAAAGATACCGTGACCCGGGACGACAAGCTGTGGATCCTGCGTCATCTGTTCCAGCCACAGCGGGCGATGGTGCCACAGCAGCCGGACGATGCGGCGCTGATCCTGTTTACCTCCGGCTCGGAAGGCCATCCGAAGGGCGTAGTGCATTCACATGCCAGCCTGCTGGCCAACGTGGAGCAGATCCGTACCATTGCGGATTTCACCCCACGCGATCGCTTTATGTCTTCGCTGCCGCTGTTCCACTCGTTCGGCCTCACGGTTGGATTGATTACCCCGTTAATGACCGGGAGCCGGGTATTCCTCTACCCAAGCCCGTTGCATTATCGCGTGGTGCCGGAGCTGGTGTATGACCGTAACTGCACCGTGCTGTTTGGTACCGCGACCTTCCTCAACAACTACGCGCGTTTCGCTCATCCTTACGATTTTGCCCGCCTGCGCTATGTGGTTGCCGGGGCCGAGAAGCTGGCCGAAAGCACCAAACAGATCTATCAGGACAAATACGGCATCCGTATTTTGGAAGGCTATGGCGTCACGGAGTGCGCTCCGGTGGTGTCGATCAACGTCCCCCTGGCGGCCAAAGTGGGCACCGTAGGCCGCATTATGCCGAAGATGGAAGCGCGGTTGATCAAGATGGCCGGGATCGACAACGGCGGCCGTCTGCAACTGAAAGGCCCGAACATTATGAAGGGCTACCTGCGGGTTGAGCGGCCAGGCGAACTAGAAGCACCGGCAGCCGAGGACGAAAACGGCGTGCTGCAAGCTGGCTGGTACGATACCGGTGATATTGTCAGCTTTGACGAACAGGGTTACTGCACCATTCGTGGCCGCGTGAAACGCTTTGCCAAACTGGCCGGGGAAATGATCTCGCTGGAGAGCGTGGAACAGCTGGCGGTGCGCCTGTCACCGGAAGGGCTACATGCCGCCACGGTGAAAAGTGACAGCAGCAAAGGCGAAGCGCTGGTGCTGTTCACCAACGACGCCAACATTACCCGTGATGCCTTGTTACGGGTCGCTCGCGAACAGGGTACTCCAGAGCTGGCAGTGCCGCGTGATATTCGCCTGGTGAAGGCGCTGCCGTTACTGGGCAGCGGCAAACCGGATTTCGTTACCTTGCGTCAAATGGCTGAACAGCCGGAGAGTGCATCATGAGTGCCACCGATTCCCCACTGCTGTCGCGTTCGATGATCGCGGTGATCTGCGCCCAGTTTCTCTCGGCCTTTGGCGATAACGCCTTGCTGTTTGCTACCCTGGCGCTGATCAAGCAGCAGATGTACCCCGATTGGAGCCAACCGATTCTGCAAATGGCCTTTGTTGCTACCTATATCATCCTGGCTCCGTTTGTGGGGCAGATCGCCGACAGCTTCTCCAAAGGGCGGGTGATGATGGTAGCCAACGGCTTGAAGCTGGCGGGTGCGCTGGTGATCTGCTTTGGGCTGAACCCATTCCTGGGTTATACCCTGGTCGGTATCGGCGCTGCGGCTTATTCACCGGCGAAGTATGGCATCCTGGGTGAGATCACCAGCGGCGACAAGCTGGTGAAGGCCAACGGTCTGATGGAAGCCTCTACCATTGCCGCCATCCTGGTGGGATCGGTAGCGGGTGGTTTGCTGGCAGACTGGCATATTGTGGCCGCATTGGCGGTGTGTGCCGTAGTGTACGCGGCGGCAGTCGTCGCCAACCTCTACATCCCGCGTTTGCCTGCCGCACATAAGGTGGTTTCCTGGCATCCACGCGCGATGGGGAGCACTTTCTTCAACGCTTGCATCGTACTGTGGCGCGATGGCCAAACCCGCTTCTCGCTTATCGGTACCAGCCTGTTCTGGGGCGCCGGGGTTACCCTGCGCTTCCTGTTGGTGCTGTGGGTGCCGGTAGCGCTTGGTATTAGCGATAACGCGACGCCAACCATGCTCAACGCCATGGTGGCAATAGGTATCGTGGTCGGGGCCGGGGCAGCGGCCCGCTTTGTGACGTTGGAAACGGTCAAGCGCTGTATGCCTGCCGGGATCCTGATCGGTATCGCCGTGGCCTTCTTCGCCGTGCAAACCAGTATGCTGAATGCCTATGGCGTACTGCTGGTGATCGGTGTGCTGGGTGGCTTCTTTGTGGTGCCGCTGAATGCGCTGTTGCAAGAGCGTGGCAAACGTTCTGTTGGGGCGGGGAATGCGATCGCAGTACAAAATCTGGGTGAGAACACTGCCATGCTGCTGATGCTTGGCCTCTACTCTCTGGTGGTCAAATTGGGCGTGCCGGTGATTGGCGTCGGGATTGGCTTTGGCGTGGTGTTTGGTATCGCGATCACCGTGCTGTGGGTCTCTCAGTTCCGTTCAAAGGCCTAGCAATAGCCCCTCACCCATAGTTACTGGGTAGACGTTGAGGATGAATACCGTCGTTAAATGGTGGCACATTCGGTTCCCTCTCCCTGTGGGAGAGGGCTAGAGTGAGGGGGATTTATGGCGCTGGAATGGTGAAGCGGCTGTGGATCTCCTCAAGCCCCTGCAACACTTCCTCGTTCAGTACCACATCAAAACTGTCGATATTGATCTTCAACTGCTCCAGCGTGGTGGCTCCCAGCAGGGTGCTGGCGACGAACGGCTGCTGACGCACGAACGCCAATGCCATCTGTGAAGGATCCAGGCCGTGCTTTTTCGCCAGCGCCACGTATTCGGCAATCGCCGCCTGGCTCTGGGCGGAAGAGTAGCGGGTAAAGCGGCTGAACAGGGTGTTGCGTGCTCCGGCCGGTTTGGCTCCGTTGAGGTATTTACCCGACAGCGTACCAAAGGCCAGGCTCGAATAAGCCAGCAGTTCGATGCCCTCATGTTGGCTGATCTCTGCCAACCCAATCTCAAAGCTGCGGTTTAACAGGCTGTAGGGGTTCTGGATCGATACGATGCGCGGTAGCTCGTGTTTTTCTGCCAGTTGCAGGTAACGCATCACGCCCCAAGGGGTTTCGTTAGAGACGCCGATATAGCGAATCTTGCCGGCACGAACCTGCTCGGTCAGCGCTTCCAGGGTTTCCAATAGCGGGATGGTGGCATTTTCATTGCTGTATTGATAATTCAGCTTGCCGAAACAGTTGGTGGTGCGCTGCGGCCAGTGTAGCTGGTAAAGATCCAGATAATCGGTGTTTAAGCGTTTCAGGCTGGCGTCCAGTGCGGCGCGGATATTCTTGCGATCCAAAGCCTGCTGTGGGCGAATGCCAGCGTCATTACCCCGGATAGGCCCTGAAACCTTGCTCGCCAACACGATTTTATCGCGGTTGCCGCGTGCCTTGATCCAACTGCCGATGTACTGCTCCGTCAGCCCCTGCGTTTCCGGGCGCGGTGGCACCGGATACATCTCTGCGGTATCAATCAGATTGATACCCGCGGCTAATGCATAATCCAGCTGTGCGTGGGCATCGGCTTCGCTGTTTTGTTCGCCAAAGGTCATGGTGCCCAGTCCCAGCACGCTCACTTCTAAAGAACTGTGGGGAATACGGTGGTATTGCATTAACGGCCTTCCTTTCATGTTAGCGCTTACGGGCGTGACGCCCGGTAAAACACAAGCCAGAGATCCAACGGCGTAAAACGCCTTGCTTGACTATAACCAAGCAAAGAAGAGGGGGGAAGAGGATTTATCGGCCGCAGAATACTGTGGCTTTGGCAAGGCTAAGCCCCTGATTGTTAATCTGTCAGGGGCATAGAACCGGGATTAACGCTCGATAACCTGCGTAACCTGATCGCCGTTGATCTGGCGTTCGTTGCCTTGCTCATCCTGGTAGCTGATCAGGCCGGTATCTTTATCGATTTTAGGCTTGCCCTGCGTGAGGATCATATTGCCGTCTTTGGTGGCCATCACATAGTCGCTGGAACAGCCCGCTAATCCGGCGACCATTATCAGGGCGGAAATAGCCATTACCCACTTTTGCATGCCTTGCACCTTGGTGACATTAATAATTGTCCTAATAGAGTAGCAAACTCTGCCAAAGATGGCCTTCGGACGTATCCCATCTATGTAAGGAAAAATAACCGGAAAAACAGACGCGGGTGGCGGTAGTTAATCAAACCGTAAAGTGCCTGGCCAGCAGCGCCCTGGTAAAGTTTTTCTTCAGATAGAAGCCGCGCGGCAGGGTAAGGATCGGCTGGCCCTGTTCGCCAATGGCTTCGGTCAGCGCCTTGTTGTTGGCCGCTTTGGGTCGCAGCTGTAACACTTCGCCATGGCGGGCGGTGATCCGCTCAACCTGGCCGAGGACGATAAGATCCATCAACTCTTCCCAATCCCGGCGTAGCGTTTCCGTCTCTTCCTCATTGGGTTGCCACAGCAACGGCGAGCCGACGCGGCGCTGCGCCAAAGGAATTTGCCGCTCACCTTCAACCGGGATCCACAGTACGCGTGACAGTTTGTGGCGTACGTGGCTGCTTTCCCAGGTGACGCCGCTATTGCCGGTGAGCGGTGCTACACAGACGAAAGTGGTTTCCAGCGGGTTGCCGACGGCGTCGACCGGGATGGTTTTCAATTCTATACCCAGCTCGGGGAAATCCTGCTCAGGCTTGCTGCCCGCCATGGCCCCCAGATACAACTCCAGCAGCATGCCGACCCAACCTTTATCCCGTTTGAGATCCTTGGGAATGCTGACCTGCGCACGTGCGGCCAGTTCACCAAGGTTAAAGCCAGCCAGCGCCTGAGCACGGGCTAATAATTGCTGCTCGTTTTCTGGTGGCAGCGGGGATAAACATGCCATAAATCAGACCTATGAATTCTGGTTAAAAAACGTACCGAAATTACTCACAGCCTTAAAAGGTAAAAGCAGGCTGGGGAAAACAACAATAGTAGCATGATTTTGCATGACTTTTTTGCCAACAAAGGGGGGCTTGAAATTTTCAGTGCCGGGTTGTGCACCTGTAGCCACCGACAATAAACAGGATCTTACACCTATTTATCCACAGATTTCTGGGATAACCCAACTTTTTAGCGATCACTGGTTTGATTTACAGCCTTGACGCGGGGCGTTTTTTGCGAATTTGGCGGTTTTATAGGTCACTGGGTATAATAATCTGTGGATAAAATCCGCATTGGTGGATCTTTCGCCAGCCAAAGATCCAAAGCGTGCATAGATCACATTTTTACCCTGTTCATAACTCGATTTAAGCTGTTATTTTATTGTATTTAAAGGATTAAATAAAAAATAAAAATATGGCAGTTTTTAAGTTCAATTGAGTTTTCCCGGCTTATCCCTAGAGTTCTTCACACACCTATCCACAGAAAAAGTGAATAAAAACCCCCTCGCGCCGTGCAACATGTTTATAACTTTGCCATTATCTGTGAGTTATCCCAATGTTATCCGAGCGACGACGCTGCAAAGCAGTGGTTTACCGCCTGTGGCTTGTGTGAAACAATCAGGTTATCAATACGAATTTATGCTTATCGAGGTAGTCCGGTGATCGATGATGATGGCTACCGCCCGAATGTTGGTATCGTAATCTGTAATCGTCAGGGGCAGGTCCTATGGGCCCGCCGTTACGGTCAGCACTCCTGGCAGTTTCCCCAAGGGGGAATAAACCCTGGCGAAACGCCTGAGCAGGCGATGTACCGTGAGCTGTTCGAAGAAGTGGGGCTGAGTAAAAAGGATGTACGTATCCTGGCCTCAACCCGCAACTGGTTGCGCTATAAATTGCCAAAACGTTTGGTGCGTTGGGACACAAAGCCGGTTTGTATCGGCCAAAAGCAGAAATGGTTTCTGCTGCAGTTAATGTGCAATGACGCGGATATCAACATGCAACGCAGCAGCACGCCGGAGTTTGACGGCTGGCGTTGGGTGAGCTTCTGGTATCCGGTGCGCCAGGTGGTGTCGTTTAAACGCGACGTATACCGCCGGGTTATGAAAGAGTTTGCCACCACCGTCATGCCAATGCAGGAACTGGCAGCGCAGCGGCAACCTCCTGCTTATCGCCGAAAGAGAGGTTAAGTCAAACCGACTATGCTCACGCGCTTGCGAGAAATTGTTGAGAAAGTGGCCGCGGCGGCCAGTCTGACAGATGCGCTGGATCTTTTGGTCAATGAAACCTGTCTGGCGATGGATACCGAAGTCTGCTCCATCTACCTGGCAGACAACGACCGCCGCTGTTATTACCTGATGGCGACGCGTGGGTTGAAGAAACCCCGTGGGCGAACTATTGCCCTGGCCTTTGACGAGGGTGTGGTTGGCCTGGTCGGCCGCCTGGCTGAGCCGATCAACCTGGCGGATGCGCAAAGCCACCCCAGCTTCAAATATATTCCGCAGGTCAAAGAGGATCGTTTCCGATCCTTCCTTGGTGTGCCGATCATTCATCGCCGCCAGTTGCTTGGCGTGTTGGTGGTGCAGCAGCGTGAACTGCGCCAGTTTGACGAAAGCGAAGAATCCTTCATGGTTACCCTGGCCACCCAAATGGCCGGGATCCTGTCGCTATCACAGCTCAACGCCATTTTTGGCCAGTATCGCCAGACCCGTATCCGGGCGCTGGCCGCGGCCCCTGGTGTGGCGGTGGCGGAGGGGTGGCTTGATAGCAGCCAGCCTTCTCTCGATCAGGTGTATAAAGCCTCCACGCTGGACACCGTCAGCGAACGCGAACGCCTGACGCAGGCCTTGGAAGAGGCTGGGGCCGAGTTCCGCCGTTTCAGTAAGCGTTTTAGCGCCAGCTCGCAAAAAGAGAGCGCGGCGATCTTCGATCTCTATTCCCACCTGCTCAACGATGCCCGCCTCAAACGCGAGCTTTACGCGGAGATCGATGCCGGTTCGGTGGCCGAATGGGCGGTAAAACAGGTGATTGAAGCCTTCGCGGCCCAGTTTGCGACCTTGCAAGATACCTATATGCGCGAGCGTGCCAGCGATCTGCGTGCGCTTGGCCAACGTCTGCTATTCCACCTCGACGATACTACCCAAGGGGCCAGCCAATGGCCTGCCCGTTTTGTGCTGGTCGCCGATGAGCTGACGGCTACCCTGCTGGCCGAAGTGCCGCAGGATCGTCTGGCTGGCGTAGTGGTGCGAGACGGTGCCGCCAACTCTCACGCCGCGATCCTGGTACGGGCTATGGGCGTGCCAACGGTGATGGGCGCCGATATCCAGCCATCGCTGTTGGCTCAGCGGATGCTGATTGTTGATGGCTATCGTGGCGAGCTGCTGGTCGATCCGGAACCGGTGTTAGTGAAAGAGTATCAACGCCTGATCAGCGAAGAGCTGGAACTCAGCAAGCTGGCAGAAGATGACGTTGAACAGCCCGCAGAGCTGAAAAGCGGTGAGCGGATCCAGGTGATGTTGAACGCTGGCCTTAGCCCGGAACATGAACAACTGCTCGGCGGGCGGGTGGACGGCGTTGGCCTCTACCGCACCGAGATCCCGTTTATGCTGCAAAGTGGCTTCCCGTCGGAAGAGGAGCAGGTGGCGCAATATCAGGGCATGCTGCAACTCTATCCGCATAAGCCGGTAACGCTGCGTACGTTGGATATCGGCGCAGATAAACAATTGCCTTACATGCCAATCAGCGAGGAAAACCCGTGCCTGGGCTGGCGGGGGATCCGCATTACGCTGGATCAGCCGGAAATCTTTCTGATCCAGGTGCGCGCCATGCTGCGTGCCAATGCGGGCACCGGCAATCTGGGGATCCTGCTGCCGATGATCACCAGCCTGGAGGAGATCGACGAGGCCAAACGCCTGATCGATCGCGCCGGGCGGGAAGTGGAAGAGATGCTGGGTTACGACATTCCCAAGCCGCGCATCGGTGTCATGCTGGAAGTCCCGTCGATGATCTTCCTGATCCCTTATCTGGCTACTCGCGTCGATTTTATCTCAGTGGGAACTAATGATTTAACCCAGTATCTGCTGGCAGTGGATCGTAATAATACCCGCGTTGCCTCGTTGTACGACAGCCTGCACCCTGCCATGTTGCAGGTGTTGAAACTGATCGTCGAGCAGGGGACGGCGGCCGGGTTGCAGGTCAGTCTGTGTGGGGAACTGGCAGGGGATCCGATGGGCGCTCTGCTGCTGGTGGGGATGGGTTACCGTAACCTGAGCATGAACGGACGTAGTGTGGCACGTATCAAGTATCTGTTGCGCCATATTGAGCTGGAAGATGCGCAAGGGCTGGCCCAGCGGGTATTGAGCGCCCAGATGACGACCGAGGTTCGCCACCAGGTGGCGGCATTCATGGAACGGCGTGGCATGGGCGGGCTGATCCGCGGTGGCCGTTAATGGGGGCTGTGCAGCCCGTTAAGAGCAGACCGATTTTTTTACAGAACTTTTCCCTACCGGCAAGCCCGGACGTGGTTAAGCCTATGTTATGATGCGCCATCTCAATGCGGTGCTCCCGTTGCACGGGCTTTGCACCGCGTTTGGCACCTGCCGCCCCCGCTTGGGGATGAATAACAGACATATTGTGGTGATAGATGAGCACTAGCTATCTGGCGTTTCCAAAATTTGATCCGGTGATTTTCTCTATCGGCCCGGTCTCTTTGCACTGGTACGGTTTGATGTACCTGGTTGGCTTTGTGTTTGCCATGTGGTTGGCAGTACGCCGTGCCAACAAGCCCGGCAGCGGCTGGACCAAAGACGAAGTGGAAAACATGCTGTATGCCGGTTTCCTTGGGGTCTTTATCGGTGGGCGTGTCGGCTATGTGCTGTTCTATAACCTGCCATTGTTCCTGGATAACCCGCTTTACTTGTTCAAAGTCTGGGATGGCGGTATGTCATTCCACGGCGGCCTGATCGGCGTGATCGCGGTGATGCTGTGGTTTGCTCGCCGCACCAAGCGAAATTTCTTCCAGGTGTCTGATTTTATTGCTCCCCTGATCCCGTTTGGTCTGGGTGCTGGCCGTCTGGGTAACTTCATTAACGGTGAGCTGTGGGGTCGTGTCACCACGAATACCCCTTGGGCGATGCTGTTCCCAAGCTCGCGGCCAGAAGATATCGCCATCGCTGCTGCCAATCCTCAGTTGATGCCGCTGCTCAACCAATATGGTGTGTTGCCACGTCACCCTTCGCAGCTGTATGAGATGGTGCTGGAAGGCATCGTGCTGTTTATCATCCTGAACCTGTTTATCCGCAAGCCGCGTCCGATGGGGGCCGTATCGGGCCTGTTCCTGATTGGCTATGGCACATTCCGTATTATCGTTGAAGCGTTCCGCCAGCCGGATGCCCAGCTTGGCCTGTTTGACGGGGTGATCAGCATGGGGCAGATCCTGTCCGTGCCGATGGTACTTGCCGGTATTATTATGATGATCTGGGCGTATCGTCGTCGCCCACAGCAACAACAGTCGTGAGGAAAAATGAAACAGTATCTGGATTTGATGAACAAAGTGCTCGCCGAGGGCACCCCTAAAGCCGACCGTACCGGCACTGGCACGCTGTCGATTTTCGGCCACCAGATGCGTTTCAACCTGCAGGAAGGCTTCCCGTTGGTGACCACCAAGAAATGCCACCTGCGGTCGATTATTCATGAGTTGCTGTGGTTCCTGAACGGCGATACCAACGTGGCGTATCTGCGTGAGAATAACGTCAGCATCTGGGACGAGTGGGCCGATGAAAACGGCGATCTTGGCCCGGTCTATGGCAAGCAATGGCGTGCCTGGGGTGCTGCTGATGGTCGCCAGATTGACCAGCTAAGCACCGTGCTGCAACAGCTGAAACAGGATCCGGACTCGCGCCGTATTATTGTTTCTGCCTGGAACGTGGGTGAACTGGATCAGATGGCCCTGGCTCCGTGCCATGCCTTCTTCCAGTTCTATGTGGCAGACGGCAAACTCTCTTGCCAGCTGTATCAGCGTTCGTGCGACGTGTTCCTGGGCCTGCCGTTCAATATTGCCAGCTATGCCTTGCTGGTACATATGATGGCGCAGCAGTGCGATCTGGAAGTGGGCGATTTCGTCTGGACCGGCGGTGACACGCATCTGTACAGCAACCATATGGAACAGACGCAGTTGCAATTAACCCGTGAGCCGCGTGCGTTGCCGAAGCTGGTGATCAAACGTAAGCCAGCCTCGCTGTTTGACTACCGCTTCGAAGACTTTGAGATTGAAGGCTACGATCCGCACCCGCCGATCAAGGCTCCCGTCGCTATCTGATTTTTTGAGGGCCGAGTCCGGCCCTCACTCAACTGCTTTTCTCTTCCGATGTATGCAGGAGCGCCGCATGCTGCGCCCGTTTAACCGCGTATCTTGGTGCCGGTGCTGTATTGCCAAAAATGCGAAGTCTTGCTCAATTCCCCCCTGCTCGTTACCTGCTAACTAAAAATTCTGCGCATCATTTTCCAGCCTGAGCAAAACTGCCTTTCAACGTGCTTCTGGCCGATTACACTCGCCGTATGAACCGATTTAAAAATAACGCTGCACACCAGCAAGGCCTGACGCTGATCGAACTGCTGATCGTGATGATACTGGCGGGGATGCTGACCTCCTGGGGGGTTAGCCAATGGCATCATTACCAACAGGCGCTGCGGCTGGAACAGACCGCCCAGCAACTGCTGGCGTTTTTAACGCGCTTGCAGGCTGACGCCAACTGGCATAACCGCAACGCTTTACTGTGGTTTCAGCCAGGGAAAGCCTGGTGCGTGGGCAGTGGCCCGCTGGCGGTATCTTGTGCTGCGGCAACTGGCCGGGCCTTTAGCCCGGAATACCCGGATGTAGAGTTACAAGGTTTTACCCAAAAGGAGATGGGATTCTATGGGGTGCGCAACAATGCCCAGGCCGGGCATATCCGGCTGGGGAATCAGGCTGGCCGCATACGTCTGGTGTTGTCTGCCAAAGGGCGGCTGCGGCTGTGCAGCGAAGAAGCCGCGATCCGGAGCCTGCCCTTATGCCAACCTTAGCGCGAGGCTTCACTCTGCCAGAGGTGCTGCTGGCGATGACTTTCGGCAGCCTGATTGCGTTGGCGGCAGCGAAAACCTTACCGATACTGCGTCAGCAGACGGTTGATGTGGGCCGTCATTATCGGTTGGAGTTGGTGTTACGCCAGCTGGCTTTTGCTATTGAAAAGGACCTGCGCCGCAGCGGGTTTTGCGCCGGGGAGTGTCAGGGGCGTTCGCTGCTGATTGGCCATGCGGCAGGTGAAGCTCCGGGGAGCTGTGTGATCGTGGCCTACGATCTGAACCGCAATGGCCGTTGGGAAAGCAGCGGCGATGCCGAGTATTTTGGCTACCGTCTGCGGGCCGGCGGGTTGGAGGGGCAAAGCGGCGTAACACAATGCCAGGGGGGCGGCTGGGAACGCTTGCTCGATCAGGAAGAGGTTCGGATAGAGACTTTCTCTGTCAGCAACGTCGCTGGGAATGGGGGGAAGTCGCTAGTGTTGTTTAGCCTGAGTGGCCGCTCAACGGTGCGGGCAAACATAGCCCGCCACCTGGAGTGGGCCGTCAGCATGGAGGCGCTCTAGAGATGCATAGACAGCAAGGGGGCAGCACACTGGCTGCGGTGATGCTGTTGCTGGTGATGGGGTTGATGCTGCTCACCGCCCAGCAGCGGCAATTGGACGGTGCATTATTGCTGGCCGTCGATCAGCAACGTTATCTGCGGGCCTATAATCAGGCTGCCTCGGCATTAAGCTGGGGGCTGGCGCAGCCGTGGCCACGGGAGTCTCTACAGGCAACCCGTTGGTCTTGTCAGCAGATGAGCGGTGAGGCAATGCTCGCCTGTGCCCGTCTCTCAACCCTTAGCGGTTTGGTTATGGTGCGCGGGGCCGGGGATATTGCAGGGTCAGAACCTTTGTGGCTATACCAATTGGCTACGCAGAACACCGGGGCTGGCGGAAACAGGTTGCAAGCGCAAAAAGGTGGCTGGCTGGATTTTTGCCCGGAAAAACGAGAGAGCGATTGTGCTGAATAAACGGACCGACTGGCGGACTCAACGGGGTTTCAGCCTGCCTGAAGTGTTGATCGCCGCATTGTTGTTCGCCGTCTCGCTGCTCGGGCTGTTACAATATCATCAGGTGTTGTTGCAGGCTTTTCAACGACAATGGCAATACCGGCAGGCTTGGTCGCTGGCGCACCAACAACTGGAAATATTCAGTGCCGGTGCCGAAATAAACCGTACCATAACGCTACCCGCCAATTGGCAATACCAGGTTGAAACTCATCAGGCGCAGGGCTCATGCCTGCGGCGCACGGTGAAGATACAAACGCCGCTGCACCAACAGATTGCACTTAGCCGGTATTATTGCGTTGCCCCTCTGACGCCTGGTGGTTGATATATCCTCGAGCGGTACCTTCCCCCCTGTGGGAGAGGTTAGGGTGAGGGGAACAATCGCCGGTAATGCACTTTTTCGCTTCCAAGGAGCCTCATGTTTACGGTTTATCATTCCAATCAGTTGGACTTGCTGAAAACGCTGACCAGCGCGCTGATAGCCAGAGAACCTTTGACCGATCCGTTCCAACAGGAAGTGGTGCTGGTGCAAAGCCCAGGCATGGCGCAGTGGTTACAGATGCAACTGGCCGAACAGTTTGGTATTGCCGCGAATATTGTCTTCCCGCTACCGGCGACCTTTATCTGGAACATGTTCACCAAAGTACTGCCAGGTATTCCCAAAGAGAGCGCCTTTAGTAAAGATGCCATGACCTGGAAGCTGATGTGGCTGTTGCCAGAGATGCTGGCGCGGCCGGAATTTGCTCCTTTGCAGCATTACCTGACCGATGACGCAGACAAGCGCAAGATCCACCAGCTTGCCGGGCGAGTTGCCGATTTGTTTGACCAATATCTGGTTTATCGCCCGCAGTGGCTGGAGAGCTGGCAACGCGGGGAAGAGGTTGACGGACTGGCAGAGGCGCAAAGCTGGCAAGCTCCCCTGTGGCATCGGCTGGTGGAATATACCCATCAACTGGGCCAGCCAGAATGGCACCGTGCCAACTTGTATCGCCGCTTTATCAGCGCGTTGGAAAATACCACTCAATGCCCGGCGGGGCTGCCGCCACGGGTGTTTATCTGTGGGATTTCTGCCTTACCGCCCATCTACCTGGAAGCGTTACAGGCCTTGGGCAAACATATCGATATTCACCTGATGTTTACCAACCCTTGTCGCTATTACTGGGGCGATATTCAGGACTACGCCTTTCTGGCCCGCTTGCAGAGCCGCAAACGCCGCCATTATCACCAGGCACGGGAGCAAGGCTTGTTCCGTCAGCCGGAACAGGCAGCCCAGCTATTTGATGCCGAAGGTGAACAGCAACTGAGTAACCCGCTGTTGGCTTCCTGGGGAAAACTGGGACGCGATCATCTGTATTTACTGTCGCAGATGGAGGCGGTACAGGAAGTGGATGCCTTTGTGGAGATCCCGGCAGATAACCTGCTGCACGCCATTCAGCACGACATGCTGGAGCTGGAAGATCATGCACTGATTGGTACTACGCCGGAAACTCTGGAGCGTAGCGATAATAAACGCCAGCTCGATCCGCAGGATCGCTCCATCAGTCTGCATGCCTGCCATAGCCCGCAGCGCGAAGTTGAGGTGTTACACGATCAACTGCTGGCCATGCTGGCTGAAGATCCGCAGCTGACCGCGCGTGACATCATTGTGATGGTGGCGGATATCGACAGCTACACCCCGTATATTCAAGCGGTGTTTGGCAATGCTCCCGCCGGGCGCTACCTGCCGTTTGCCATTTCCGATCGCAAGGCCCGGCAGGCGCATCCGGCGTTGCAAGCCTTCATCTCCTTGCTGGATCTGCCGCAAAGCCGCTTTACCTCAGAGCAGGTACTGGCGCTGTTGGACGTGCCCGCGCTGGCGGCGCGATTCTCGATCCAGGAAGAGGGGCTGAGCCTGCTGCGTCACTGGACCGGCGAATCTGGGGTGCGTTGGGGTTTGGATGATGACAACGTGCGTGAGCTGGATCTGCCTGCAACCGGGCAACATACCTGGCGCTTCGGCCTGACGAGGATGCTGCTGGGTTACGCCATGGACAGTAACGCTGGGGATTGGCAGGGTGTATTACCTTATGATGAGTCCAGCGGGCTGGTGGCCGAATTGGCCGGGCAACTGGCCGATCTGTTGGCGCAGCTCAGCCGTTGGCGGCAGATCCTGAGTGAAGAGCGGCCGTTAGCCGAATGGTTGCCGCTGTGCCGTCAGTTGCTCAATAGTTTTTTTGCCACCGACAGCGAAACCGAGGAGGCGTTGGCGCTGATCGAAGAGCAGTGGCAGAAGGTAGCCAGTTTTGGCCTGGCGGCGCGCTATCCCGATGCCGTCCCGCTGACGCTGCTGCGTGATGAATTGGCCGCGCGGCTCGATCAGCAACGCATCAGCCAGCGTTTCCTGGCTGGCCAGATCAACTTCTGTACCCTGATGCCAATGCGCTCAATTCCGTTCAAGGTGGTCTGCCTGTTGGGGATGAACGATGGCGTTTATCCCCGTACTTTGCCGCCGTTGGGGTTTGACCTGATGGCACAGCAAATCAAGCGGGGCGATCGCAGCCGCCGTGACGATGACCGCTACCTGTTCCTGGAGGCGATCCTTTCCGCCCAGCAGCGGCTATATATCAGCTTTATCGGCCGCTCCATTCAGGATAACAGCGAGCGCTATCCTTCGGTGCTGGTCACCGAATTGTTGGAATATCTGCAACAAAGCTATTGCTTGCCCGGTGATGAGGGGCTTGATGCGGACGGTAGCGCGGACAGAGTCGGTGAGCACTTGCTTAAACGCCATGCCCGTATGCCGTTTGCGGCCGAAAACTTCCTGCCGGGGAGTGAAGATCAAAGCTATGCGGCAGAATGGCTCGCGGCAGCCGATGGCCGTGGTGCCGCGCATCCGCAGTTTAACCAACCGCTGATGGCTGAAGAGAAAACCCAACTAGCGCTTGATGAACTGTTACGCTTTTACCGCCATCCCATCCGTGCCTTCTTCCAGCTACGTCTGGGCGTTAACTTCGTGCTGGAAGAGACCGAGCTGCCGGAAGACGAACCTTTTACGCTGGATAATCTCAGCCGCTATCAGTTCAACAGCCAATTGCTGAACACGCTGATCGAGGGGGAGGATGAAAGTAAGTTATACCAACGGGTGCGCGCATCGGGGGGATTACCTTACGGCGCCTTTGGCGAGATTTATTGGCAAAAGCAGCAGGAAGAAATGGCAGAGCTGGCCGAGCGGGTGCGTGAACAGCGCCAGGAGAACGGCAGCCTGGAGTTGGACATCGACGTGGCGGGCATGCGTATCACCGGCTGGCTGCATCAGGTGCAGCAGGATGGCTTGCTACGCTGGCGGCCCGCAACGCTTTCGGCCGTCGACGGTATCTTGCTCTGGCTGGAACATCTGGTGTATTGCTGCGTTGGCGGGAGCGGGGAAAGCCGCATGTTTGGCAGCAAGAACTCCACCTGGCGTTTTGCCGCATTGCCAAGTGAGGAGGCCCACGCGCAGTTGGCCGAACTGGTGGCGGGTTACCGCCGCGGCCTGTCACAACCGCTGATGCTGCTCAATAAAAGCGGTTGGGCGTGGTTGAGCCAGTGTTATCAGGCACAAACGCAGCAGATTGACTGGGATGAAGAGGTACAGGTCAAGGCACGTGCCAAGCTGCTGCAAGCCTGGCAGGGCGATCAGCGTATCCCTGGCGAAGGGGCAGATCCATATACCCAGCGCGTTTTCCGGCAGATGGATAATGTTCGCCTTGAACAGATCCTGTCCGAAACCGAGCGTTATCTGCTGCCCATTGCCCGCCATAATCTGGGGTAACCATCCCTTGGTGGCACTGGTTGGCGGGAGATGGTAAAAATAAAATGGTTTTATGCTCAACCAATGGGGGCAAATCCGGTCTTACATAACGTATTACCCTATGGATTTCAAGTTGCAGCTAGGCGACAAGCTTACCCATCCCCAGGAGCTTACTTTTGGGTAAGTGACTGGGTGCAGGTAACAACGCTGCAGCTTGAAAGACGAAGGGTATCGGCATATACGTTGTAGAGCTGTGTACACTGCGCCCCAGCGATGTGGGCTATAGTTGGTTAAGCGTTTAGAACCGTAATGCTTTGAGTTAGAAATTGAATTTCATTGGGCATCACTTTCGGTTGTGTCATTTGCACCGTGCTGTCATCGTCAGGGAGTTGGCGTGATAGCCAGAGAACAGGGGTTTATTTTGGATATGCGCAGACTGTTGACCCGCGTTACCGGGTTGATGTTATTGATGATGTTTTGGGCACCGTTAAGCTGGGCCGCACAGGGATGGCAACCGCTGGCGGAAAAGATCAACAAAAGCGATCACGATCCGCGCGAGTACCAGGCGATCAAGCTGGATAACGGCATGATCGTGTTGCTGGTGTCCGACGCGTTGGCCCCCAAATCATTGGCTGCCCTGGCGCTGCCGGTAGGCTCGCTGGAAGATCCCAATAGCCAACTTGGCCTGGCTCATTACCTGGAACATATGGTGTTGATGGGCTCTAAGCGTTATCCAGAACCCGAAAACCTCTCCGAGTTTTTGAAAAAGCACGGTGGTAGCCATAATGCCAGCACCGCGTCTTATCGCACCGCTTATTATCTGGAAGTAGAAAACGACGCGTTGGAACCCGCCGTCGATCGTATGGCCGATGCCATTGCCGAACCCATTTTGGATCCGGGCAATGCGGACCGTGAACGCAATGCGGTGAATGCCGAACTGACGATGGCACGCTCCCGTGACGGTATGCGCATGGCGCAGGTCGGGGCAGAAACGCTCAATCCGGCTCACCCGAGCGCACGTTTTTCTGGTGGCAACCTCGAGACGTTGCAGGATAAGCCAGGCAGTAAGCTGCATGACGAACTCATCAGTTTTTATCAGCGTTACTATTCAGCCAACCTGATGAAAGGGGTGCTGTATAGCAACCAATCCTTGCCTGAGCTGCGTGCGTTGGCGGTCAAAACCTTCGGCCGCATCCCAAACCACGATGCGAAAGTGCCACCGATCACCGTTCCAGCGGTTACCGCAGAACAACAGGGCATCATCATTCATTATGTCCCGGCACAGCCGCGCAAGCAGCTGAAGGTCGAATTCCGTATCGATAACAACAGCGCCGAGTTCCGTAGCAAAACCGATACCTATATCAGTTATCTGATTGGCAATCGTAGCACCAACACGCTGTCAGACTGGCTACAGAAGCAGGGGTTGGCAGACGCCATCAATGCCGGTGCCGATCCGATGATCGATCGCAACGGTGGCGTGTTCTCAATCAGCGTTTCTCTGACCGACAAAGGGTTGGCGGAGCGCGATAAGGTGGTGGCAGCCATCTTCAGCTATCTGCAAATGCTGCGTGGTGAAGGGATCAAGCAAAGCTATTTTGACGAAATAGCCCATGTGCTGAACCTGGATTTCCGCTATCCGTCGATTACCCGCGACATGAACTACATCGAGTGGCTGGTGGACACCATGCTGCGCGTACCGGTGGAACATACGCTGGATGCGCCTTATCTGGCCGATCGCTACGATCCTAAAGCCATTGCTGAGCGGCTGGGTCAGATGACGCCGGAAAATGCGCGCATCTGGTTTGTCAGCCCGAATGAACCGCACAACAAAACGGCTTACTTTGTTGAGGCCCCTTATCAGGTAGAAAAAATCAGTGCACAACGCTTTGAGAAATGGCAGCAGTTGGGTAAAGGGATCGCGCTTTCGTTGCCGGGGCTGAACCCTTATATCCCGGATGAATTTACCCTCAACAAGCCCTCACATGAGTTCACCAAGCCAGAAATGGTGGTAAACCAGCCAGGGCTGCGGGTGCTGTATATGCCGAGCCGCTATTTTGCCGATGAACCCAAGGCCGATGTAACGGTAGCGCTGCGTAACGCCAAAACCATGGACTCCGCGCGTAATCAGGTATTGTTCTCGTTGATGGATTATCTGGCGGGGATCTCGCTCGATGAGTTGAGCTATCAGGCTTCTGTTGGTGGGATCAGCTTCTCGACTTCCCCGAATAACGGCCTGATGTTTAGCGCCAATGGTTTTACCCAGCGTTTGCCACAACTGCTGACTTCGCTGATTGAAGGCTATTCCAACTTTACCCCAACGCAAGAGCAGTTCGAGCAGGCTAAATCCTGGTATCTGGAGCAGCTGGATTCAGCCGAGAAAGGCAAAGCCTTTGAGCTGGCGATCCAGCCGGTACAGATGCTGTCCCGTGTGCCTTACTCCGAACGTAGCGAGCGTCGCGAAGTACTGAAAACCCTGACGTTGCAAGACGTGCTGGCCTACCGCAACAGCCTGATGGCCGAGGCCACGCCGGAGTTATTGGTCGTGGGCAATATGAGCAAGCAGCAGGTGGATACGCTGGCTTCCTCATTGAAACACAACCTGGGTTGTACCGGTGTGGAGTGGTGGCACGGTGAAAACGTGGTGATCGATAAAAACCAGTTTGCCAACCTGCAACGCCCTGGCAGCAGCACCGACTCGGCGCTGGCGGCGGTGTATGTCCCAACGGGGTATGATGAAGTGACCAGCATGGCGTATAGCTCATTGCTGGGGCAGATCATCCAGCCGTGGTTCTACAGCCAATTACGTACCCAGGAGCAGCTTGGCTATGCGGTATTCTCCTTTGCGATGCCGGTTGGCCGCCAGTGGGGCATCGGCTTCCTGTTGCAAAGCAACAGCAAGCAGCCAGCCTATCTCTATCAGCGCTACCAGGACTTCTATCCGAAGACGGAAAAGCGTCTGCGCGAGCTGAGTGATGCCGATTTCGCCCAATACAAACAGGCGATGATCAATGAACTGCAACAGCGTCCGCAAACTCTGGGCGAAGAAGCCGGGCGTTTCAGTAGCGATTTCGATCGCGGTAACTTTGCCTTCGATACCCGCGAGAAGCTGATCGCTCAGGTCCAGACTTTGACGCCTGCCAAACTGGCGGATTACTTCCATCAGGCGGTGATCAAGCCACAGGGGTTGGCACTACTGTCGCAGGTGAGTGGCAGCAGCCAGCAGAAAGCCGATTTTGCGGCACCGGGTGAGGGGTGGGTGACCTATCCTAATGCTTCGGCACTGCAAAAAACGCTGCCTCGTAAAGTGGCGCAGCCATGACGAAAGGGGTTCCTCAGCGGCTTGATCCACTGACGTTACCGCTGTTTGGTGAACGGCTGATCGAGGCCTCGGCAGGGACAGGGAAGACCTTCACCATCGGCGCGTTGTATCTGCGCTTGCTGCTTGGCTTAGGCCAGGCAGCGGCGTTTCCGCGGCCGCTCACGGTAGAAGAAATCCTGGTTGTAACCTTTACCGAAGCGGCCACGGAGGAACTTCGGGGCCGCATCCGCAGCAATATCCATGCATTACGAATTGCCTGTGTTCGCAGGCATAGCTCAGACCCGCTATTTAGCGCGTTGATGGCGGAAATTGATGATTTGTCGGAGGCGGCTGCGCAATTGTTGGCCGCCGAGCGCCAGATGGACGAAGCCGCGATCTACACTATTCACGGTTTTTGTCAGCGAATGCTTACTCACAACGCATTCGAGTCCGGCATTCTGTTCGAACAGACGCTGGTGCAGGATGAACTGCCGTTGCGCCGTCAGGCCTGCGCCGATTTTTGGCGGCGTCACTGCTACCCATTGCCATTGGGCGTTGCTCGCGCGGTTAGCCAGGAGTGGAGCGGTCCAGAGGCTCTGCTGAGCGACCTTGCTGGCTATCTGCACGGCGAGGCGCCCACCCTACGTCAGCCGCCAAAAGATGACGAAACGGTGTTGATGCGTCATGAACAGATCGTCGCACGCATTGATGCCCTCAAGGGGCAATGGCAGGCAGCGGCGGCCGATCTGGAAGCGCTCGTCAGTCAGTCTGGCGTCGACAAACGCAGCTACAGCAGCAAACATTTACCCAACTGGCTGAATAAGGTGGGGGAATGGGCCGGGCAGACCACCGAGGATTATCAGTTACCCAAAGAGCTGGAGAAGTTCCGCCAATCGGTGCTGTTGGAGAAGACCAAAAAAGGCGAGGCTCCGCGTCATCCGCTGTTTGTGGCCGTTGATGAGCTGTTTGCCGAGCCACTGACGCTGCGTGACCTGATCATGGCACGAGCATTGAGTGAAATACGCCTCTCTATTCAACAGGAAAAACGCCAGCGGGCCGAACTGGGGTTCGACGACCTGCTCAGCAGGCTGGATGCCGCGCTGCAAAGCGCCGGTGGTGAACAATTGGCGCAGGCGATCCGCCAGCGTTATCCGGTGGCGATGATCGATGAGTTTCAAGATACCGACCCACAGCAATATCGCATCTTCCAGACACTGTATGTCGGCCGGGAAGAGTGCGGCCTGTTGCTGATCGGCGATCCCAAGCAGGCCATTTACGCCTTCCGTGGGGCAGACATTTTTACCTATATGAAGGCTCGTTCAGAGGTAAGTGCCCACTATACCTTGGAGACCAACTGGCGCTCATCACCAGCGATGGTTAGCAGCGTGAACCGCCTGTTTGCCCAGGTGGAAAAGCCGTTCCTGTTTGGCCAAATCCCGTTTATTGAGGTGGCCGCCGCGCCGAAGAATCAACAACTGGTCTTCGAGTGGCACAACAAAGCGCAGCCGGCCATGCAATTCTGGTTACAGCCGGGGGATGGGGCGGGAGTAAGTGATTACCAACAATTAATGGCCCGCCGTTGTGCGGCGCAGATCCGTGACTGGCTGAGTGCCGGGCAAGCCGGTGAGGCCTGGCTGCTCAAGGGGAAGCAACGCCGCCCCGTTCAGGCATCGGATATCACCATTTTGGTGCGCAGCCGTGCCGAAGCGGCGTTGGTGCGTGATGCACTCAGTGCGTTAGCCATTCCCTCGGTTTACCTTTCCAACCGTGACAGCGTGTTTGATACACCAGAAGCCAAAGATTTGCTGTGGCTATTGCAGGCGGTGCTGGCTCCTGAACAGGAGCGAACCCTGCGTAGCGCTATGGCCACCGGGCTGTTAGGGCTGGATGCCCTGACGCTGGATGAGCTGAACCATGATGAACGGGCCTGGGATAATTTGGTCAACGAGTTTGATGATTATCGTAGCCATTGGTTGCGGCGTGGCGTGTTGCCGATGCTGCGCGAGGTGATGGCCAAGCGGCACCTGGCTGAAAATCTGCTGGCCAGTCCTGGGGGCGAGCGCCGTTTGACCGACGTCATGCACCTGGGGGAACTGTTGCAGGAAGCCACGGCGCAACTGGACGGCGAGCATGCGCTGGTGCGCTGGTTGGCACAGCAGATCGCGCAACCAAACCGCCAATCGGACAATCAGCAGTTGCGGCTGGAAAGCGATCGCCATCTGGTGCAGGTGATCACCATCCACAAATCGAAAGGGCTGGAATTCGATCTGGTGTGGCTGCCTTTTGTGGGGAATTTCCGCCAGCAGCAGCAGGTGTTGTACCACGATCGTCAGACCTTTAAAGCCCTGCTGGATCTTAATGCCAACGAAGAAAGCGTGGCCTGGGCGGAAGAGGAGCGCCTGGCGGAAGATTTACGCCTGCTGTATGTGGCCCTCACCCGTTCGGTCTACCACTGTAGTATCGGCATCGCGCCGTTGTTCCTCGGCACGCGCAAGAAGCAGGGCGATACGGATTTGCATCGCAGCGCGCTGGGCTATCTGGTGCAAGCGGGTCAAGCGGGTGATGCGGCCTATCTGCAAACCTGCCTACAGCAGCTGGCAACCCAAGGCATTGCGCTGTCGCTGGTGGATGCGCCGGGTGAACAGATCTGGCAGCCGCAGATGGTGGCAGCGGCTGAGTTGGCGGCCAATCAGTTTCCTCGCAGAATGCAGGACTTCTGGCGGGTAACCAGCTATACCGGCCTGCAACAGCACGGATCCAGCCGGATGCAGGAGCTGTTGCCGCGCCTGGACGTTGATGCTGTAGGTGAGCGCGATATGGCTAAACCACCGGCGTTGACCCCTCATACTTTCCCACGCGGCGCGGCCCCCGGCACTTTTCTGCACAGCCTGTTTGAGGAACTGGATTTTACCCAGCCGTTAGATGAACCGTGGTTGCTGGAGCAGTTACAGCATCAAGGGCTAGAGGATCATTGGTTGCCGGTATTATCTGGCTGGATGCAGGTGCTGCTGAATGCGCCACTTAATGACAGCGGTGTTGCGCTTTCTGCCTTACCGGTGGGAGCCAGGCAGGCCGAGTTGCAGTTCTATCTGCCGATCGGCGGCCTGCTGCAAGCGCGGCAGTTGGATGAACTGGTAAAACGCTACGATCCCCTGTCTGCAGGCTGCCCAGCGCTGGATTTCCAACAGGTGCAGGGCATGTTGAAAGGCTTTATCGATCTGGTGTTCTGCTGGCAGGGCAAATATTACCTGCTGGATTACAAGTCGAACTGGCTGGGCGAAGACAGCAGCGCCTACACCCAGGAAGCGATGGCGCGGGCGATGGCTGAGCACCGTTATGATCTGCAATACCAACTCTATACCTTGGCATTGCACCGCTACTTGGGACATCGCCTGGCCGATTACGATTACCAGCGCCATTTTGGTGGCGTGATCTATCTGTTTTTACGCGGGGTAGATGCCGAGCATGCGGGTAACGGTATTTTTACCTGTCGCCCGGAATTTGCCCTGATTGCAGGAATGGATCGTCTGTTTAGCGGTGAAACGGCCGAGGTTGAGGATGGGCAATGATTGAGATTTTGCATCAGGCGTTGGCACTGGGCGCTTTGCGCCCGCTGGACGTGCAATTTGCCCAGGTGGTGGCCAACGAAGATGAACCCGATATCCTGCTGGCCGCGGCCTGCCTGAGTGCGGAGGCCGGGGCGGGCCACGTTTGCCTGCTGCTCGAACAGCTGTTGCCGGAAAACCTGTTTGATGGCCGTCAGCCGGAGTTGGCCTTGGCCGCCTGGCAGGCCTGTGGGCAACCGGATGTAGCGAGTTGGCAGCAGCGTCTGGCTGTATCGCCAGCGATTAGCGATGGCAGTACGGCAACGCCGATGGTGCTGCAACAGCAACGGCTTTATCTGCAGCGCATGTGGCAGAGCGAAGGTGAAGTGGCCACGTTTATCAGTAGTGATAGCGTGCCAGAGGCACTTGAAGAGGCGCAATTACGCACCATTCTCGACCGATTATTTGGTGAGGCTACGGACGAAGCCGATTGGCAAAAGATTGCCGCAGCGGTAGCGGCCACGCGGCGCATCGCGATTATTTCCGGCGGCCCAGGCACCGGCAAAACCACCACCGTTGCCAAACTGTTGGCGGCGCTGGTGCAGTTGGCGGACGGAGAGCGTCTGCGCATTCAGCTTGCTGCACCTACCGGTAAAGCGGCGGCCCGTCTCACCGAATCCCTGGGCAGCGCCAGCCGCCGGTTGGAGTTGACCCCGGAGCAGCGGGCCTTATTCCCGACGGAGGCGGCGACGTTGCACCGCTTGCTGGGGGCTCAGCCCAACAGCCAGCGCATGCGCTATCACCGGGGAAATCCGCTGCATCTGGACGTGCTGGTAGTGGATGAGGCTTCGATGGTGGATTTACCCATGATGGCCAGGCTGATAGCTGCCTTACCCCCGAAGGCGCGAGTTATCTTCCTTGGCGACCGCGATCAACTTGCCTCGGTGGAGGCTGGAGCCGTGCTGGGGGATATCTGCCGGTTTGCCGAGCAGGGATATAGCGAGGCCCGTGCGGCACAGCTGGCGCGTTTGACCGGTTGCCCATTGCAAGGACAACCCGCGCAGGCCGAAGCCGCGGTACGCGATAGCCTTTGCCTGCTGCGCAAGAGCTATCGCTTTGATGCCAACTCCGGCATTGGTCAGTTGGCCTTGGCGGTGAATGCTGGCGACAGCAAGCGAGCCTTGGCATCATTGAAAGGCAGCTATGCCGACGTGGCGGGATACCCACTACAAGAAACGGAAGATTATCAACGGTTATTGGATAGCTGCGTTGTCGGTTATCGCGACTATCTGCGGCTGGTTGCTGAAGGAGCAGGGGCCGCGGCGATCCTGGATGCCTTTGGTCGATTCCAGTTACTGTGTGCCTTGCGTGAAGGGCCGTTCGGCGTTGCCGGGCTGAACGAACGTATCGAAACCGGCTTGCAGCGTGCGGGCTTGATTCGTCGCAATCCTGGCCCTGCCGGGCGTTGGTATTTAGGGCGGCCAGTGATGATTGGCCGCAACGATAGCGCGCTGGGGCTGTTTAACGGTGATATTGGCATTGCATTACCTGGAGAGGACGGCGATCTGCGCGTGCATTTCCAATTGCCGGACGGCAGCATCAAATCGGTACAGCCTAGCCGCTTACCGGCGCATGAAACCGCCTATGCGATGACGGTACATAAATCACAGGGTTCGGAGTTCGACCATACGGTGCTGGTGTTGCCGAACCATTTTCTGCCGGTGCTGACTCGCGAGCTGGTCTATACCGCCATTACCCGCGCACGCCAGCAGCTTTCGTTGTATGCGGTAGACAAGGTTCTGGTGAGCGCTATTCGCACCCCTACCCAACGCCGCAGTGGATTGGCGGAACGTTTGCAGATTGGTAAGTAGTCACCGATGGTCGCAGGGCGGCCATCAACTCTCTTGCTTATGCAGAACCCATGGCTCGGGTAAATCATTTTTTATCGCCTCGGCGTAGCTTATTACCAGCTCGCGGGCTTCCTCACTGTGTTGCATAAACTGTTTTAATGGACATATTGCGGTCTGCTCAAGAGTAAAGGTACTTGTTAGTGACTCAGGAATAAATTTTAGTGTTCTTCCCGTTAACGTCCGGCTAAAAAATTTCTTATTCAGTTTGAATTCGCTGTGATAAATATCTGCTGCAATTTCCAGTGTATTTTGTTGTGGGGAATAAGCAACGTGCCAATGCAGGCTATGCCAACGATCATCAGGTTCGTTGGAGCATAAGCTCTCAAGGTATCCAGCACCTTTGTTTTTCACCATTTTCACGCTATTGTTGAAGCGTTTTTTTCTTAGGAAATAGGTTGAAACCATGAAAATAATAATGACGAAGAAGTTTAAAAAATAAGACAGAACAAAAGCAGAAACACACCAGGGACCTGTCCCAAAGTCATAAATAAAAGAGGCGAACACCATGCTTGCTAGCAGGGATAATAGATATGCCATGATAGAATAACGTTTGTTATCACGTTTTATTTTTATAAAATTATAGATACCAAAACAGAGTATGAGGCCATAAAAAAAGATCAGTGAACGATCAAACATGATAGTTTTCCCTATCTATCAGCACGTAACGTAGCTTCCTAGTTTAGGCGAAATCCAGACGTGAGAAAACCGTCTGGTGAGGGAATGCTTGTCAATTAAGGCGAGTGCTTGCCCTCATCCTAAGCCAAGGGGGAGAGAGGACTGAATGTGCTACAAACTGACATCTGCACCTACCCGCAGCTCTGGACTCCCCCTCTTCCTCAACACTGTTCGTCGACTTCCCCTACAGACGTAAAAAAACCTGACTGGTGAGGTCAGGTTTTTTCAATGTTCCAGCATAGGATTGTGATCCTGGCCGAAAAGGGCGTCAATATCTAACGTTAACGATTGTAGCGTTGGTGTTCGGTAATGTCAAAAGCCAACAAATTATGTACAATTTTCTCGTTAGCTCTGTTGGCTGCTTTTTCTTCGGCATGCGCGTAAACGCTTTTTAAGTCCTGGCTGAAATACGGGTGGTGCCGGTTTTAGTACCTTGGCCGGGGTAAGGGCGTCAATATCTAACAGTATAGGCAGTTATCGTGACAGGCAGTGTAAGGGTAAACGGTAATCACCTTGCTCCATATGATGGAGAGACGGATGAAAACTTTGATCGATAAAGTTCTCATCGTTCTGAAAGCGCTAGTCGCGCTGCTGGAACTGATCCGCCGATTGATCGACTGATAGCGGAAACGTAGCTAAGGCCAGGGTTAACCATGCCCTGGCCTTTAACATTGACTCCGACTAAAGGTCGGCTAACAAGATTTTCGAGCGGCGCTGGTAGTTATATAAAGCCTGCTTCTGCATCGGCAGCACGTCGACTTCCGCCGGGGTGAAGCCGCGCTCCTGGAACCAATGAATGCTGCGGGTGGTCAGCACAAACAGCTTTTGTAGCCCCATCTGGCGCGCCTGGCTCTCTACCCGTTGCAACAGCATCTCACCCCGCGACGAACTGCGGTAATCCGGATGCACCGCCACGCAGGCCATTTCACCAATCTTCTCTTCCGGGAACGGATAGAGCGCCGCGCAGGCGATGGTCAGGTTATCGCGTTCGATAATCGTGAACTTGTCGATCTCCATTTCCAACTGTTCACGCGAACGACGTACTAATATCCCTTGCTGCTCAAGTGGGCGGATCAGCTCAAGTATGCCACCGATGTCGTTGATGGTTGCCCGGCGCACCTGCTCGGCACTCTCCATCACGATCTGGGTACCGATCCCGTCGCGTGAGAATAGCTCCTGTACCAGCGCCCCATCTTCCTGATAGCTGATCAGGTGGCTACGGCGTACCCCGCTGCGGCAGGCCTTTACCGCGCCGCGCAGGAAGCGCACGGTGCCGGAATGGTAATCACCGGCCTCTTCCAACTGCTCGATACGTTTTTGCGCATCGTTGGGGAACAGTTCGGAAAGGATATTGCCTTCCTCATCGGTCACCCCTTGTGATGAGCAGAAGCCGATCATTTTCTCGGCCTTCAGCTTGATCGCCAACTGGGTGGCGACTTCTTCCGAGGTCAGGTTAAAGCTTTCGCCGGTTACCGATACCGCCACCGGGCCAATCAGCACGATAGCCTTGCTGTCCAACTGGCGATGAATGGCTTCTTCATCAATACGGCGGATACGGCCGCTGTGGCAATAATCGACGCCGTCATCCACGCCCAGCGGTTGGGCGATGATGAAGTTGCCGCTGACCACGTTGATGTGGGCCCCTTGCAGCGGGGTGTTATTCAGGCTCATGGAAAGCCGGGCGGTAATATCCAGTTGTAACAAGCCGGCGGCCTGCTTGACCAGCTCCAACGTATGGGCGTCGGTGACACGGGTATGCTTGTGGTAAATCGGTTCGTAGTTATGCTGCGCCAGATTACTGTCAATCTGCGGTCGTGCGCCGTAGACCACCACCAGACGAATGCCCAGGCTATGTAACAGCCCAATATCGTTGACGATACTGGAAAAGTTTTCATGTTCAATAGCTTCGCCGCCCAGCATGACGACAAAGGTCTTGCCACGGTGAGTATTGATATAGGGAACCGAGTGACGAAATCCTTGCACCAGCTCTGTACTACGTTCCTTCACGGCAAGACCTCTTTTGCATATTTATACGGTATTTTTGTATTTTTATTCTTTTCTTGCGCCGAAGGCAAGCGGCAATTGCAGCGAATTTTAGCGCCCGATACGCTAACTGATTAATAAATTGAAAGATCATAAAAACATTTTCTGATGACAGCGCTGAATGTATTGGGTAAAGTTTTCGCCATTGTTTATTTTTGCTGTTTTTTTAGTCATTATTTTCACCGGAGGCGCATGCCTAACTCTAATCACAATCTGGGTCGCCGTCGTTTATTACAGGGGGTGGCCGCAACCTGGTTGCTGAGTGTGAGTCGCGTTGGTTTCGCCGCTGCTTCTCATGTGATTGCCGTACGTGTCTGGCCTTCCTCAACCTATACCCGAGTAACGCTGGAATCCAATATTCCACTGAAATACAAACAGTTTGCCCTGAGCAACCCAGACCGCATCGTGGTAGATGTGGAAGGGGTGCAGCTCAATAGCGTGCTTAAAGGTATTGCCGGGCAGGTGCGCAAAGAAGATCCCTATCTGCAACAGGCGCGGGTCGGGCAGTTCGACAAGAATACCGTCAGGCTGGTGCTGGAACTCAAGCAAAGCGTCAGCCCGAATATGTTTACCCTGGCACCCGTTGCCGAATATCGTAACCGCCTGGTGATGGATCTCTATCCCACCAAGGGCGGCAGCGGTGAAGAGTATGATCCGCTGCTGGCATTGCTGGAAGATTACAACAAGGGCGATGTGGCGCGGACGTTACCGGCAGAAGCGCCGCAGGCTGGTAAGGCGGGGCGCGATAGGCCGATTGTGATCATGCTCGATCCTGGGCATGGCGGTGAAGATCCCGGAGCCATCGGCAAAAATAAAACCCGTGAAAAAGATATCGTGTTGCAGATCGCCCGGCGTCTCAGCGCGTTGATTAAACGCGAGCCAAACATGAAAGTGTTTATGACGCGTAATGAAGACGTGTTTATTCCATTAAAGGTACGGGTAGCCAAAGCGCGTAAGCAGCGGGCGGATCTGTTTGTCTCGATCCATGCCGATGCCTTTACCAACCGTGCAGCACGGGGGTCGTCGGTGTTTGCGCTTTCCACCAAAGGGGCAACCAGCAACGCCGCCAAGTTTCTGGCGCAAACCCAGAACGCCGCCGATGACATTGGCGGGGTCAGCAAGAGTGGCGATCGCTACCTGGATCACACTATGTTCGATCTGTTGCAGACCGCCACTGTCAACGACAGCCTGAAATTCGGTAAGGAAGTGCTGAACCGGATGGGGAAAATTAACCGCCTGCACAAGAATCGCGTCGATCAGGCCGGTTTTGCGGTATTGAAAGCGCCAGATATCCCGTCGATCCTGGTGGAAACGGCATTTATCAGCAATCTGGAAGAAGAGCGCAAGCTGCGCACCAGCCATTTTCAGCAGCAGGTGGCGGAATCGATTCTGGCGGGGATCAAAGCCTATTTCGCCAACGGCGGGGCTTTGGCACGCAGTTAACACTCACGTCGCCCAAGGAAGGGCTCGTGGTCTGACTAAGGAAGAGGGGAAATTCAGATACAAAAAAACACCCGTTAAGGTGCTTGTCTGATGTTATCAAGATTGGTTGCGGGGGCCAGATTTGAACTGACGACCTTCGGGTTATGAGCCCGACGAGCTACCGGGCTGCTCCACCCCGCGTCCGTCTTGATATTGATATTATCGAACCAACCCTTCATGTGATACCGCCATTGCCGTATCGGTTGGTTGCGGGGGCCGGATTTGAACCGACGACCTTCGGGTTATGAGCCCGACGAGCTACCAGGCTGCTCCACCCCGCGTCCGTATAATACCTTTTCTTTCATCGAAGCCAACATTTATTTGATACCGTCATCACAGTATCGGTTGGTTGCGGAGGCCGGATTTGAACCGACGACCTTCGGGTTATGAGCCCGACGAGCTACCAGGCTGCTCCACCCCGCGTCCGATGGAAGCGCACTATACTCTCCAGACGTTTTGATGCAATCCCTTTTTGCATATAATTCATCGAAAGCCATTTTTATGCTGCATTAGTCCCCAATTTGCGTTTTATTTCATCATAATCATCTAGCTGGGAATTTTTAGCGGTAGCGATTCCTTTATCTATGGCCGTTTGTTATCGTTCAGCCAGTTTACCCGCATCCATCGGGTATCGAACATATCAGTCTGAGAGAGTGTGCAATGAAAGGACGTTGGGGCAAATACCTGCTGGGTGGGGTAGTGATTGCGGTGCTGGCCGGTTGTTCGTCAAAACCGACCGACCGGGGGCAGCAGTATAAAGATGGTCATCTGGATCAGTCGCTGGAGTTGGTGAATCGCCCCAATGCCAGAGGAGCCCCGATCAACGGCCAGGATTACTCCAACCAACTGATGGAGATAAAATACGCGTCGCCGTCGCTGTTTAACCGAAACAACTCCACCTATCAGGCAGTACAGAGCTGGATGGCGTCAGGGGCGGATACGCGTCAACTGAGCCAGTTCGGCCTCAGCGCCTATCAGATGGAAGGTGTCGATAGCTATGGCAACGTCCAGTTCACTGGCTATTACACTCCGGTGTTACAGGCGCGTTATACCCAGCAGGGCGAATTCCGCTACCCGCTGTACAGCATGCCAGGTAAAGGTAAGCGCCGTCTGCCCGATCGTGCCGGTATTTACTCCGGGGCGCTGGATAGCCGCTACATCATCGCTTACACCAACTCCCTGATGGATAACTTTATGATGGAAGTGCAGGGCAGCGGTTATGTCGATTTCGGCAACGGCCAGCCGTTGGTGTTCTTTGGCTATAGCGGCAAGAACGGTCATGCCTACCGCAGTATCGGCAAGGTGTTGATCGATCGCGGTGAAGTGGCCAAGGCCGATATGTCGATGCAGGCCATTCGCCATTGGGCGGATACCCATAGCGAAGCCGAAGTGCGTGAACTGCTGGAACAAAACCCGTCGTTCGTGTTCTTCCACCCGGTGCCATTCGCTCCGGTGAAAGGGGCCAGCGCGGTGCCGCTGATTGCCAAAGCCTCCGTGGCTTCCGATCGCTCTCTGATCCCGGCAGGTACGACGTTGCTGGCAGAAGTCCCGTTACTGGACAATAAGGGTAAATTCACGGGAAAATATGAGATGCGCCTGATGGTCGCGCTCGACGTGGGTGGGGCCATTAAAGGCCAGCACTTTGATATGTACCAGGGGATCGGCCCGGAAGCCGGTCACTCGGCGGGGTTCTATAACCACTATGGCCGGGTCTGGGTCTTGAAAGGCGGCAACGCCGGGGCGCAGTTGTTCAGCACCAATCAACCCCTGTCTGCCTCGAGTGGTTCCCAACTGGTTACTCGCTGAGTACCATGGCATCAAGTTTGACCCGCAGGGCCGGATCTTCCGGCCCTGACTATTTAGCAACCAAGGTAAGTAAAACAACATGAGCACAGCCTATTCAGAGGCCTATTTGCAGCGTTTTGGCGGCACGGCACGCCTGTATGGCCAGTCGGCATTGGCGTTGTTTGCCCAGGCACACGTTTGTGTGATCGGCATTGGTGGCGTCGGCTCATGGGCAGCAGAAGCACTGGCAAGAACCGGCATTGGCGCGATCACCCTGATCGACATGGATGACGTATGCGTCACCAACACCAACCGGCAGATCCATGCCCTGCGCCAGCATGTTGGCCAGTCGAAAACCGAAGTCATGGCGGAGCGGATCCTGGCGATTAACCCGGAATGCCAGGTAACCTGCGTGGATGATTTTATTACCCCGGATAACGTCGCCGAGTTGCTGAACCATAACTTCAGCTATGTGATTGATGCCATCGACAGCGTGCGGCCAAAAGCGGCGTTGTTGGCCTATTGCCGCCGCTTCAAGATCCCGGTGGTGACGACTGGCGGTGCCGGTGGGCAGATCGATCCTACGCAGATCGCCGTGGCCGATCTGGCTAAAACCATTCAGGATCCGCTGGCAGCCAAACTGCGCGAAAGGTTGAAGAACGACTTTAACGTGGTGAAAAACAGCAAGGGCAAGCTGGGCATTGATTGTGTCTTCTCTACCGAGCCATTGGTATATCCACAGCCTGATGGTTCTGTGTGCGCCTCTCGCAGTACCGCAGAAGGGCCGAAGAAAATGGATTGCAGCGCCGGTTTTGGTGCGGCGACCATGGTCACCGCGACCTTTGGCTTTATTGCCGTCTCCCACGCGCTGAAGAAGATGGTGGCAAAGGCGGCGCGTCAGGCATAGCTGGCAGCGATGGTGTGCACCCTGGCGGCCAAGGCTGCCAGGCCGCTGGCTCGGGTGGCGCTGAGTTGAGCACGTAGTGCCAACTGATCGAACAAGGCCAGGGGATCGGTGGCCAATACCTGTTGCGGCGTTTTGCCTTCGACAGCAGTCAGCAAGATCGCCAGCAGGCCGCGCACAATGCGCCCTTCGCTGTCGCCATAAAAATGCAGTGTTCCATCAGCCAGCAATTGATGCCCCAGCCAGACACGGTTTTCACAACCGCTCAGTTCCATCTCCTCATGCCGTAACTCTGCTGCCAGTGGCGGCAAGCGTTTTGCCAGCATGATCAGTTGGCGGTAACGATCTTCCCACTGTTTTAGCGCGCTGAACGTTGCTATCAGCGTTGGCGCGGTAATTTCACGGCCAAAAGGGTGTGGGGCAAACATAGGTTCTTGGTTTTGCATCTTATTCGGCCAGTAGTTCGATGGCGTTGGTTAACGCCAGCACCAGGGCATCGACATCTTCTGGCGTATTGTAAGGCGCAAATGACGCGCGCAGTGTTCCGCTCACTCCTAATGCGGCGATCAGGGGCTGGGCACAGTGTTGGCCCGCGCGTAGCGCGATATTTTGTTCGGCTAGCAGGGTGACGATATCGCTGTGGTGGATCCCGGCAATATCAAATGCCAGTACGCTGGAGCCGGAACTGCGGAAGCTGCGAAATCCTGGTAGCTGCTGCAAGCGCTGCTCGGCATTTTGCGCCAGGGCGCGGCTGTACTGTTCAGCGGCGGCCATATCCTGTGTTTCCAGCCAGCTCAATGCGGCACCCAGCCCAAGCACGCCGGCAATATTCGGCGTACCGGCCTCAAAGCAGTGCGGTGGTTTTTGTGGCGTAAAGCCGCTGAAAGAAGCCTGAGTCAGCATTTTACCCCCGCCTTGCCACGGCCCCATTTGAGCCAGTAACGCGGTCTTGCCATATAACGCGCCAATACCGGTTGGGCCATAGAGTTTATGCGCGGAGAAGGCGTAGAAATCGATATCGAGCTGCTGGACGTCGGCTGGGCAATGCACAATGCCTTGCGCGCCGTCAATCATTACCACCGCGTTCACCGCGTGGGCCAGCTTGATGGCTAGTGCGATATCCGGGCATCCGCCGGTGACGTTAGACATTTGCCCCAGGGCTAGAATGCGGGTTTTTTCGCACAACAGGGCAGGGAGCAGCGACAAATCCGGCAGGCGATCGGCACCTATCGGCAGCTTCACCACCTGAGCACCGGTCTGTTCCGCTACCATCAGCCATGGGATCAGGTTGGCATGATGCTCGGCCTCGCTGACCAGGATTTGATCTCCCGGCTGCAGGCGTGGGCGAGCATAGCTTTGTGCGACCAGATTGATCGCTTCCGTTGTACCGCGTGTCCAAACGATATCGTCCGAGCTTGGGGCATTAACCAATGTAGCGACCTGTTGGCGTGCCTGCTCAAAACGCTGAGTCAGATCCTGCGCCGCGCGATGCTGGCTGCGGTGTACGGTGGCGGCGTCAGCGCGGTAAAACTGCTGCGTCGCTTCGATCACCGCCTGCGGTTTTAGCGCGGTAGCGGCACTGTCCAGATAAATTCCTGCCTGTTGAAGGGCCGGAAACTGGCTGCGGAACAAGGTGGGCTCAAAAGGCGTCATCGGCTGATTATCAGTGGCTTTGTCAGCCATTGATCCTGTCCTATTTTCGCGCCAGAGACAAGTTATGCCGAACAATTGTCGCGGTTTCCTGGAAATCTGACGAAAGTTTGTTATGCTGAATATTGGCGCGGGAATGAGTTCCTTAAATAACAGAAATGAGTTTTACAGCATTTTTATCTACAAGGAGTCAAGAATGAAGAAGACAGCCGCAGTTATCTCTGCACTGATGCTCACGTTTACCTTAGCAGCCTGCTCAAGCAACTACGTCATGCATACCAGCGATGGGCGCACCATTGTCGCCGATGGGAAACCCAAGGTAGATGACGATACCGGGATGATCAGCTACAAAGACGCCAACGGTGTTGAACAGCAGATTAACCGTGCCGATGTGAAAGAGATGGTCGAGGGTGACCAGTAAGCATCAGGCAAAAAAAAGCACCGCAAAGTTTGCGGTGCTACATAAAATCACTATGGACAGACAGGGTAAATGTACAGGAAGTGAAAAACAGTAGCCTAGCTACCATGTCCGAATTGGCGGACAAATTGCAAACACAACATCACAACCACAAAGCCAAAAGTTCATCGGCGTCCTCGACACCCAATCCCTTTTCGTTCCGGCTCGGGAAGTGCCGCCACTATAGGTATTTACTGGCGCATCCTCAACGGACAATTTATAATGGCTCGGATTAAAAAAACTAATGGCAATAGTCCACATGGATGGACTACTGGCGTTATGTATCTTGCGGCCTGATCCTGTTTGCGAAACCCGTCGGCCAGTTGTTACATAAATGTAACTAAAGCCGAGGAGTGACCTGGTGGTCGCTGTTGTGCATTCAACTGACAACGCCGTAGTTTGCAATACACAAGGGTCAATTCATGTCTAAACGTCTCCCTCCTCTCAACGCACTGCGGGTTTTTGACGCGGCAGCCCGCCATTTGAGCTTTACCAAGGCGGCGGAGGAGCTGTTTGTTACCCAGGCGGCGGTGAGCCATCAGATCAAGTCACTGGAGGATTTTCTGGGGCTGAAGCTGTTTCGGCGGCGTAACCGTTCGCTGTTGCTGACCGAAGAGGGGCAAAGTTACTACCTCGATATCAAAGAGATTTTCTCTTCGATCAACGAGGCAACGCGCAAGTTGCAGGCACGCAGCGCCAAAGGGGCATTGACGGTCAGCCTGCCGCCCAGTTTCGCCATTCAGTGGCTGGTGCCACGCCTTTCCAGCTTTAACTCAGCTTATCCGGGGATTGATGTGCGCATCCAGGCCATTGACCGCGAAGAAGAAAAACTGGCGGATGACGTTGACGTAGCGATCTTTTATGGCCGTGGCAACTGGCCGGGAGTGCGCACCGAGCGTTTATACGCCGAATATCTGCTGCCGGTTTGCTCTCCCAGCCTGTTAATGGGCGATCATGCGCTGAAAGTGCCGGGAGATCTGGCTTATCATACGCTTCTGCATGATACTTCACGCCGCGACTGGCTGGCATACACCCGTCAACTGGGGTTACAGCATATCAACGTGCAGCAAGGGCCGATCTTCAGCCATAGCGCTATGGTGGTTCAGGCCGCCGTGCATGGCCAGGGGATTGCGCTGGTGAATAACGTGATGGCGCAAACCGAGATCGAAGCCGGTCGGTTGGTGTGCCCGTTTAACGACGTGCTGGTAAGTAAAAACGCTTTTTATCTGGTATGTCATGACAGCCAGGCAGAACTGGGTAAAATAGCCGCCTTCCGCCAATGGATCTTGGCGCGTGCGGCCAGCGAACAGGAAAAGTTCCGCTTTCGCTACGAACAATAGGGCCGGCTGCCGTGATGCTGTGGCTGGTTAATCTCGACTAAGGTGAATAACGATGAGTAGCCGTTCTATGCTGATTTTTGCTGCTATCAGTGGTTTTGTATTTGTTGCTCTGGGCGCGTTTGGTGCGCACGTATTGAGTAGTGCACTCGGGGTCAATGAAATGGCCTGGATCCGCACCGGGCTGGAATATCAGGGTTTCCATACTCTGGCGATCCTGGGACTGGCCGTTGCCATGCAGCGCCAGGTCAACCTGTGGTTTTATTGGAGCGGAGCGCTGTTGGCGCTCGGCACCGTGTTGTTCAGCGGCAGTTTGTACTGTCTGGCGCTGTCTCACCAAAAGGTTTGGGTTTATGTCACGCCAGTAGGCGGGACCTGCTTCCTGATCGGTTGGGCATTGATGTTGATTGGCGCTTTGCGTCTGAGGAAAAAGGCCGAGCGCCATGAATAAAATCGCGTTGTACTGCCGCCAGGGGTTTGAAAAAGAGTGTGCGGCAGAGATCACCGACAAGGCCGCCCAGTTGGAAGTGTTTGGTTTTGCCAGGGTCAAAGACAACAGCGGCTATGTGCTGTTTGAGTGCTATCAGCCGGATGATGCCGATCGTCTGGCGAAAGAGATCCCGTTCCGCGAACTGATCTTTGCCCGTCAGATGTTGGTGGTGGGTGAGTTGCTGCGCGATTTGCCGCCGGAGGATCGGGTTTCACCGATTGTCGGTATGCTGATGGGCGTGGTCGATCGCGGCGGTGAATTACGGGTCGAAGTGCCGGATACCAACGAAAGCAAAGAGCTGCTGAAGTTCTGCCGCAAGCTGACCGTGCCGCTGCGCAGCGCCATGCGCGAGCAGAAAGTGTTGATGGCTCGTGAGAACGCTTCTCGCCCGGTGGTGCACGTATTCTTCATCGCACCGGGTTGTTGCTATGTGGGCTATTCCTACAGCAACAACAACTCCCCGTTCTATATGGGGATCCCACGCCTGAAGTTTCCGTCCGATGCTCCAAGCCGCTCTACGTTGAAGCTGGAAGAGGCTTTCCACGTCTTCATCCCGGCGGACGAATGGGACGAGCGTTTAGGCAGCGGGATGTTTGCGGTCGATCTGGGGGCGTGCCCTGGCGGTTGGACCTACCAACTGGTCAAACGCAGCATGATGGTGCATTCGGTGGACAATGGCCTGATGGCCCAGAGCCTGATGGATACCGGGCAGGTAACCCATCACCGTGCCGATGGCTTCCGGTTCGAACCGACCACCAGCAAAAACTACTGGGTAGTGTGCGATATGGTAGAGAAGCCGGCCAAGGTCACCAGCCTGATGATCCAATGGCTGCTCAAAGGTTGGTGCCGTGAGGCGATCTTTAACCTGAAGCTGCCGATGAAAAAGCGTTATGAAGAGGTCGCTCAGAACCTGCAAAGCATCCACGAGGCCTTGGCCAACGAAGGGATTAGTGCAGAGATCCACGCCAAGCAGCTGTACCATGACCGGGAAGAGGTCACCGTGCATGTGCGCCGCATGTGGTCGGCCATTCCTGGCCGCCGCGACGAGCGCGAGTAAGACGATAGGGCGCTGCCGTGGGTAGCGCCCTTAATGTGTTGGCAAACGTAACTGTTGCAGATTACCGTCCAGCGTCAGATCGGTACGTAAGGTAGCGACCTGCTTGCTGACATAAGCCAGCTCACGGTGTTCTAACAGCCTGCTGTGCCATTTTTCCGGCACCTGTTCCAGGTGTTGATACAAAGCATCCAGACTCCCCATCTGTTGCAGCAACAATACCGCCGTCTTGGGGCCGATACCGGCAACGCCTGGGATCTTGCTGCTGCCAATTCCCGCCAGCCCCCAATAATCCGTTAGCTGCTGTGGCAACACGCCAAACTCTTGCTGGACAAACGGCATATCCAACCAGCGTTTCTGGAAGTAGTCACGGATCTGCACGCTGGGTGCCAGCAACTGGCAGTAGCCTTTATCGGTGGAGACAATCGTCACCTGGTGACCGCCAGCGGCAAGCTTTGCCGTCAGGGTGGCGGCCAGGTCGTCCGCTTCGTTGCCCGCTGAATGCCAACTGGCCACCCCGAGTTCGGCAAACGCCTGACGCAGCTGCGGCATTTCCTGATGCAGGTTGTCCGGCATCGGTGACCGCCCGGCTTTGTAATCGGGTAGAATTTGATGACGCCAGCTTTCGCTACGGTCGTCCTCGTCGAACACTGCGACGGCGTGGGTGGGTTGGCTGTGCTGGATCAACTGCAAAAGCGCATGCTTGCAAGCGTTAACACAGGGGGAGCCTTGCACGGCATGAATGCGGCGGATCAGGTTCAGGGCATCGACAATCAGTAAATGAATAGGCATAGGCAAGACAACAACGTCAAAAAATAAGGGCGGAGATTACGCCGCCCTGGGTGAGGGTTACGCTACGATCTCATAGCAAGGTACGTAGGCGGTTCCCGGCAGTTTCATACGATGCTGGGCGACAAAGCCCTGCAACAGGCTATCCATCTGCTTCATCATCAACGGATCGCCATGCAGCTTGTACGGGCCGAATTGTTCGATGGCATGAATACCGTTCTCCTTTACGTTACCTGCCACGATCCCTGAGAACGCTCGGCGCAATGCTGCCGCCAACTGTTCCGCCGGTTGATTCGGGTACAGGTTGAGATTGGCCATGTTTTCATGGCTTGGCTCGAACGGAAGTTGCAGGTCCGGCGCAATGCGGATCGACCAGTTAAAGCTGTAAGCATCACCGGTATTGCGACGGTTCTCTTTCACCAGCGGCATGGCCTTTTTCATCTGACGGGCCACTTCGGCCGGATCGTCAATGATGATGGTGTAGTGACGGCGGGCTTTTTCGCCCAGCGTATTCATGATGAATTCGTCCAGCACGCGGAAATAATCGGCGCTTTCTTTCGGCCCGGTGAGGATCAGCGGCAGAACCTGCTCGCTGTTTTCCGGGTTCATCAAAATACCCAGCAGATATAGCAGCTCTTCCGCCGTACCGACCCCGCCAGGGAAAATGATGATGCCGTGCGCGATACGCACGAAGGCTTCCAGACGCTTTTCGATATCCGGCATGATCACCAGTTCGTTAACCAGCGGGTTCGGCGGTTCAGCGGCAATAATTGAAGGTTCGGTCATGCCGATAAAGCGGCTGTTGTGATAGCGCTGCTGCGCATGGCCGACGGCGGCCCCTTTCATCGGTGCTTCCATGGCCCCCGGCCCACAGCCGGTGCAGATATTCAGCTCGCGCAGGCCCAGTTGGCTACCGACCTTACGGGCATACAGGTATTCGTTTTCATTGATCGAGTGGCCACCCCAGCACACCACCATGTTCGGATCTTCGTCGAGGTGCAGGGTGCGGGCATTACGCAGGATCGAGAACACCAGGTTGGTGATATGCACGGAGTCTTCCAGATCCATATGTTGGAAGCGCCCGGCGTTGTCCATTTGGCCGTGGACAAACAGGATATCGCGCAGTACGGCAAACAGGTTGGCCTGTAGTGAGCGAATGATGCGGCCATCAACGAAGGCCTCTTCTGGCGGGTTCACCAGTTCCAGTTTTACGCCACGTTCGCGGCGCAGCACGTTGATATCGAAGTTTTCATAACGCGACAGCAGCTGTTTACTGTTGTCGGTTTGGCTGCCGGAGTTTAACACCGCCAGGGAGCAATTGCGGAATAAGCGGTACAGGTCGCTGCTGGCGGTACGCTTGAGCATGTCTACTTCCAGCTGCGACAACAGATCCATAGCGCCAAGTGGGCTGATATGTGTAATCAAGGTAACTCCTTTGCGCCCATTATGGGGCGATAATAATCCTTACCTGCTTGTGCGCGCTGCGGTAAGGATTTTGCAATGCCTGCCAGAATGCCTGGCTAAAAAGCGGGCATTCTTGATTTAACCTTACCGCCGTCACCGGATTTTTACCAATACAAACCGTCCGTTAGCTCAGTTGTTGAGCATTATTGGCGGGCCAGACGGCCATGGTCCGGTTCGAACGCCACATTACTGCGCCATGGGTTGATATCCAGGCCACCGCGGCGAGTATAGCGGGCGTAAACGCTCAACTGTTCCGGTTGGCAGAAACGCAGCAGATCGTTAAAGATCCGCTCAACGCATTGCTCATGGAATTCGTTGTGATGGCGGAACGAAACCAGATAGCGCAGCAGAGCTTCGCGGTTGATCTGTGGGCCGCGATAGCGGATTTGCACCGAGCCCCAATCGGGCTGATTGGTGATCAGGCAGTTGGATTTCAGTAAATGGCTGACCAGCGTTTCCTCAACGACCTGGCTGCCCGCAGCACCTTGCAGATAGCCCGTATCGAATTCGTAGCTATCAATACTGATGTCTTGCTGATCGAGGCATTCACCTGCCAGCCGGGCGATTGGGCTGCCTTCAATCTGATCGACGCTGAACAGGCTAACGCTGACATCCCCTTGCGCGCAGGCGGCAAGATCGCGTTGCAGCGTGCTGCGTACAGCCTCCCAGTCCGGGAAGTTGGTCTGGTTAAAACTGTTGAGATAGAGTTTGAAGCTTTTGGACTCGATCAGGTTGAGGCTGTTGGCATTCAGGCTGATTTCCCCAACCGCGACCTGCGGCAGGCCCTTGGCATTGAGCCAGGAAAGCTCATACAGCGTCCAGATATCCGCACCGTGGAACGGCAGGCTGTCGGGATAAAGCCCCAGCGGTTCCCGGTTCATGCTGCGCGGAACCGCCTGTAACAGCGAGGCATCGTAGCTGTCACGGTATGCGGTTGGTTTGCCTAGCGTCAGGCCTGCCAGAGCCTGATGATCTTGATAGGAGGACATGAGCTGTCACCTTGCTGTGAGATAGGTACAATAGGCACCAGTTTACCGTATGCGAGAAAAAATATGGACCATGATGTATCGCACGCCCTGCGTGAATTTACCCAGCGCTATGTTGACGTTTGGCAACAGCATTACGGCCATGCCCCGGCTAGCCAGGAACTTTACGGCGTGGCTTCACCTTGTACCGTCGAAAATCGCGATGACTCGGTGTTGTGGTTACCGCAGCCTTTTACGCCAGCGGCCAGCCTGGAAAAGGTTGAGCAGGCATTGGAACTGCAATTACAGCCGGATATCCACACCTTCTATACCCAACAATATGCCGGGGATATGAGTGCGCAGTTCGGTGACCACCCGTTGACACTGTTGCAAGTCTGGAGTGAAGACGACTTTATTCGGCTGCAGGAGAATCTGATTGGGCATCTGGTGACGCAAAAACGCCTGAAGCTCTCGCCGACATTATTCCTGGCGACCACGGAATCGGAAATGACGGTAGTGTCATTGTGTAACGTCAGCGGCAACGTGCTACTTGAACAATTTGGCAGCAAGAAACGTACGCTGTTAGCCGCCACTTTGGGCGATTTTCTTACTGCATTGCGCCCCAGGTTGAACTAATCGGCAATTTTGCGCTCGCCGTGTGTGAGAGATCTCTTACAAAAGCTGTGAGAGATCGCTTTTAATTTTTCACTTTAGTCGTTTTTTTTTACTCGTATTTATTTATATATCAATTAGTTATTTGTTTATAACAATGTGAGTTAAGTCAAATTCTGTGTAATCCGTCCTACATGCCCTTGTGAATGGGAAGGAAATAAGCGATCTTATGTCTACCGGAAGGAAGCCGGGTGGAGCAGGAAAGCGTCAGGATGATGCAGCTTCAGGAAGAAGAAAGGGATGCACTCAGGAAGAGTGGAAAGGATTGGTATCAGGATGATACTCAGGATGTTTCAGGATTGAAACCAAGGACACCTCCAGGATGGAGATAGAGAGCCAGCACAGGATTGTTGGTGGGTCAGGAAGGCCGAGGAACCGCGTCAGGATGATGCTAGAGGATTTTGCGAAGGATTGTTTTGGTCAGGATGGCCGAAAGGAAAAGTTTTCAAGGATTGAGCAGGGAGCACACTTGTAGCGGGATTAGCTATAAAACGAACCGGGGGCACTGTTAACGCAGTGCCCCCAACTTTTTGTCTGGAGAAAGACCAGACAGCAACTTCTGCCCGCCCCCTCTTACCAACCCTCTCCCACGATATCGATCCAGCACATCATGAACCTTTGATTCAGGGAGCGGTCCGTAGCCGCGGTTAGATACCGATACTAATTTGTAGCACGTTTAGTCCCCTCTCCTTTTGGGAGAGGGGGAGGGGGAGGGGGAGTATTACCCGATTGCCCCCAACGTATCACCCGTGGTCTGCTTCTTCGGCAGCAGGAACAGCGTGGCGAAAATATCCAGCAGGTAAATGGCCGCCAGCAGGCTGATCGCGGCGGTAAAGGAAACCTGGGTAACCAATGCGCCAATCACCAATGGCCCCAGCCCGCCGACGCCGCGTCCCAGGTTGAACAGGATATTCTGCGCCGTGGCGCGAGCCTGCACCGGGTAGGTATCAGAAATCAGCGCGCCGTAGCCACCAATCATCCCGTTAACAAATACGCCCATCAATGCGCCCGCGAACAGCATCATCACAGGGTCGGTGAGTTGTGCATAACTGATGACCATTACCACGGCACCTACCTGGTAAATCACGAAAATGATCCAGCGGGGAAAGCGATCGGCCAATACGCCGAACAGCCAGATGCCAAAGGTCATTCCGATCACCGTGACCCCCGTCCAGACGCCGGATTTGGTCAGCGAGAAACCAAAGTTTTTGGCCAGATAGGTCGGCATCCAGATCATCAGACCGTAATAGCCGAAGTTTTGCACCGAACAGAGGATAAAGATCCCCAGGCTGGCTTTGCCGGTGGCGCGATCTTTAAATAGCAGCTTTAATCGTTGAGTAAAGGAAAGCTGCTGTTCGCTGGTTTTTTGCTGCACAAACTCTTTAGGCTCACCCATGGTGCGGCGGATGAGGAAGGAAACCAGCGCTGGCAGTAAACCTACCAGGAACATGCCACGCCAGCCGATATAAGGCAGCAACAGCGGGGTAAGGAAGGCGGCGGCAAGCACGCCGAGCTGCCAGCCCATGCCCACATAGGCCGAAGCGCGGTTGCGTTTCTCTGCGGGCCAGGCTTCGGCGATCAACGCCATACCAATGCCGAATTCACCACCCAGCCCGATCCCTGCCAGGGTGCGATAGGCGAGCAGGTCCCAGTAGCCGACGGCAACGGCGCACAAACCGGTAAATAGCGAAAACATCAGGATGGTGATGGTCAGTATGCGGATACGGCCAAAACGATCGCTGAGATGGCCGAAGATCACGCCGCCAATCACTGCGCCGATCAAGGTCCAGGTCACCAGCGAACCGGCTTGTGATGAGGTAAGACCCAGTTCAGTGGTGATCACCGGCAGCATAAAGCCGAGGATCAACAGATCGAAACCGTCCATGGCATAGCCAGTCACCGAAGCCAGCATGGCTTTACCGGGGGTGGCGTGATTTTTAGTGAGTGATGTTGCAGGCATGTCTTTTATCATTGGTGATTTTTGGGTGCGCGTATTGTGCCGTGCCGGGCGGGGAGCCACCAGATAAAATTGGGTGCATTCGGCTTAAATGCTATGCTTTGGCGCTCTCAGCCACTGGCTGATTATCAAGCTTAAATACAGTTCAGGAATGCCGATGAGTACATCTATCCAGGTTCGCCACAGTTTACAGGCGATTGAACAGTCCATGCGTGAGCTGGCGTTGTGGCAGCTTACCCCGCCAGAAGCCGAAGCCTTTGCCAGCACGGAACCTTTTTGCATCGACAGCATGCTGGCCGAAGAGTGGTTGCAGTGGGTGCTGCTGCCGCGTATGCATGCATTACTGGATGCCAATGCGCCGTTGCCAACGCGCTTTGCTATCACGCCCTATTTTGAAGAAGCGCTGAAAGATAGACAGCCGAGCTGTCTGCCGCTGCTGGTGCTGCTACAACGGCTGGATTCGCTGCTCAACATTGAGCTTTGATCGTGCGGCGTGTTTGACCGCAGGGGCGCTCAGCCGTTTCCGAATTGTGCGTAGTAATACGCAATTTACGCGGGTTGGCTAAAATAGGGTTTCCGCGCCATTGTGGAAATAGTGGATAATGGCGCGCATAAACGCTTTATCGCGAGTAACCACGGAGGGTTTCTCATGCTCAGAAAAAATATATTCGGTTGGTCGGGGATCGCGCTAGGCGGCTTGGCGCTGCTATTGGCGATGATTCATTTCTATGGCGGGCCATTTACCCCGCAACAGACGCTGGAAAGCCTCGTCGCGGGCAAGGCGGCGGCCATCAAAGAATCACTGCTGGCCTCGCTGACAGGCCAGCAAATCCCTGAAAAGGTCTCGCGGCCTCACTTTAATGTCGATCGGATTTTGAAGATCGTCATTGCCGTATTGGCGGTGGGTGCCGTTATCCTGGGTACGATTGCCGGGGTATACAAAGAAAACCCACGCGCGGTCTCAGCTGCGGTAATGCTTGGCATGAGCACGCTGGCGTTTCAAATTGCCATGTTTGCTTTTAGCGTTGCTTTCAGCATTATCGTGGTGCTTATTGTTATTGCATTGGTGTCGTTGCTGATTTTTTGAATGGGTGCAGTCTGTTAACTGCTCGGCTTCCGGCGTCGGAAATATCGTCTCTCTGGGTGTCCTTCAAGGATTAAAAAGGTGCTGCAATCATGGATTTGCTGAAGTTTATCCTCCGTTTGCCTTTTACGTTGATAAAAGGCCTGTTCCGCCTGCTGGCCCTGATTTTTGGCCTGCTAGGGCGGCTGTTCAAGCCGGTGGTGGGCAACCTGAACTGGAACGCACCTGCCTGGTGGGCAGCGGTATCCGGCGGGGTGAAACGCGGTTTCCTGCGCCTGGAAGGTGGGGTAGATAAATACCCTAAAGCCATCAGCCTGTCGCTATTGCTGTTGTTGTGCGCGGCTGGCGGGGCTTTCTACGGATGGCACTGGTGGCAGAACCGGCCACAACCGATTGAACCGGCACCGATGGTGTATCAGGAAACCAGCGTGCGGGTCTCCGATCCTGAACCGGTTAACTATGCCGTGCAAAAATCTGCACCGCAGCAGGTCACTCTCACCTTCAGAAACTCCGTGGCACCGTTGACCGATGCCGGCAAGGTCGTGGAAAAAGGCATCTCCATCAGCCCGACCCTCGAAGGGCAATGGAAGTGGAATAACGCCTGGACTCTGGTCTTCACGCCGAAAAACCCATTGCCGATGGGCAGCAAATACGAGGTTAAGCTCGAACCTTCCGTGCTGCTGGCCCCGCAGATTAAGCTTGCCAACACCAACTACAGCTTTAGTGCTCCGGCTTTTAACTACCAGCTTGGGCAAGCCGAGTATTATCAGGACCCGCAAGATCCACAAAAGCGCAGCGCTATCTTCAACGTAAAATTCAATGCCCCGGTGGACGTTGCCAGCTTTGAAAAGCAGATTGCCATGGGGTTGATCGAGGCCGGTGCCAAATCTGAAAAGAAACTCAATTTCTCGTTGGTCTACGATGCCAAAAAACTGAACGCCTGGGTGCATTCTGAGCCGCTGAAAGCGCTGGATCACGGTGGTAAAGTGCATCTGGTATTGGGCAAAGGTATCAAGTCGGTGGTGTCTGCCAATGAGATCAGCCAATCGAATGACAGCTGGGTA
The DNA here is from genome assembly GCF_051654945.1 of Serratia sp. (in: enterobacteria). Classification (GTDB taxonomy): domain Bacteria; phylum Pseudomonadota; class Gammaproteobacteria; order Enterobacterales; family Enterobacteriaceae; genus Chania. Next base: position 60,239 of record NZ_JBOFZA010000024.1, on the reverse strand, counting down.
ACGGTGCCTACTTTGTATAGCCTTACGGTGAAGGATGCCAGCGCCCAGGTGGTCGATAGCGAGGGAACCAAAGGCCAGCGTGCGCTGATCGTCGCCTTCAGCGATGCGATAAAAGACAAAGATGCCGGGCGTGCGGTCAAGGCCTGGTTATTGCCGCAACATAACCCTAACGACTCCGAGGCCAGTAACGACCCTGATGATTTTTATCAGTGGGGCGGGACCGAGAGCATCGAAAACAGCGTGATGTCCCAGTCTACACCGTTGACGTTGACCCTGAATGAAGCGGAGGAGACCTACCAGCCGCAGTTCAGCTTCAAGTTTGACGCACCTGCCCACCGCTTCATGCTGCTGGAAATCAGCAACCTGATGACCTCCTCGGGCGGCTATAAAATGCCGGAGAAGGTCTATCGCATTGTCGAAGTACCGGACTTCCCGAAAACCTTGCAGTTTATGTCGCAGGGTTCGCTGCTGTCGGTAAACGGTGACAAGCAAATCAGCGTGGCGGCGCGTAACGTGCCTGGCCTGCGGCTGGATATCAAGCGGGTGATCCCAAGCCAGTTGCAGCATATCGTCTCTTTCAAGAGCAGCGAATACTCTTCGGCACAGTTCAACCAGCTCAACGATGAATATTTTACCGAACACTTTAAATATCAAACGGTTATCAATAACGATAAGCCGGGTGAAGTGAGCTATAAGGGCATCGACCTCTCGCGTTACCTGTCTACCAGCGCGGATTCCCACCGTGGCGTGTTCCTGCTGACGCTGTCAGAATGGCAGCCGGAAAAGAAAAAGACGCAGAACGCCGAAGATGAAGGTTATCAGGGCGAACAGGAAGAGGATGACTCGCCGAGCGTCGGGGATTCACGCTTTGTCGTCGTCACCGATCTGGGGATCATTGCCAAGCGTTCGCAGGATAAAACGCGTGACGTGTTTGTCCAATCCATCCACAGCGGTGCACCGGTCAGCAATGCCAAAGTCTCGGTGATCGCCAAAAACGGTGTGACGCTGCTCAGCCAGGTGACCGATGCCAATGGGCACGTGCGTTTCCCAGCGCTGGACGTGTATACCAACGAGCGCCAGCCGGTGATGTTCCTGGTGGAAAAAGAAGGCGATGTTTCCTTCTTGCCAACCACCAGCTATAACGACCGCGGGCTGGATTTCTCGCGTTTTGATATACAAGGCGAAGAAACCCCGATCGATCCACGTACGTTGAGCAGCTATCTGTTCTCCGATCGCGGCGTTTATCGTCCGGGCGATACCTTCAATATCGGTCTGATTACCCGTGCTGCAGATTGGGGCGTAGCCCTGGCTGGTGTACCGGTACGTGCCGAGATCCGCGATCCGCGTGACAAATTGATGACGACGATCCCGATCACTCTCGGTGGCAGCGGTTTCAACGAATTGAGTTACACCACCGATGAAAACGCACCAACGGGCGAGTGGAACGTCTATCTGTATCTGATCGGCAAGAATAACGACACTACCGCTTTGCTCGGCCACACCGCCGTCAACGTCAAAGAGTTTGAGCCAGACCAGTTGAAGGTCAAGCTTGAGCTGACGCCGAACCGCCAGCAAGGGTGGGTGAAACCTTCTGAGCTGCAGGCGAACATCGATGTGCAGAACCTGTTTGGTACGCCAGCGCAGGATCGCCGTGTTACCTCGAAGCTGACGCTGCGGCCGATGTATCCAAGCTTTGATCGCTTCCCGGATTACGCCTTCTTTGAAAACCGCCAGAACAGCGACGGATTTGAAACGGAGCTGGAAGACCGCACCACCAACGAGCAGGGCGTGGCAAATATTCCGCTGGATCTGAAGTCCTATGCGGATGCCACCTATCAACTGCAACTGCTGTCGGAAGCCTTTGTGGCCGGCGGTGGGCGTTCCGTTGCCGCTACGGCTCGGGTGCTGGTATCGCCGTATGACTATTTGGTAGGGGTGAAGCCAGACGGTGATTTAGGCTACATCAACCGGGGCTCAGCGCGGAATCTGAACGTGATTGCTGTCGATCCTTCCCTGAAACAGATTGCGCTCGCCGATCTGAAACAGGTGTTGATCGAGCAGAAATATATCTCGGTGCTGACCAAGCAGGATTCGGGCGTTTATAAATACCAGTCGAAGATGAAAGAAGTGCAACTGTCCGAGCAGCCGCTGGCGCTGAGCGAGCAAGGCACCAATCTGAGCCTGGCAACCGAAACCCCAGGCGATTTTGTGTTGGTGATCGAAGATGCGCAGGGCAAGGTGCTCAACCGTATCGCCTATAGCGTAGCGGGCAATGCCAACCTCAGCCGTTCGCTGGATCGCAATGCCGAACTGAAACTGAAACTGAACCAGGCAGAATATCAGCCGGGCGAAGAAATCGAAGTGGCGATCAACGCGCCTTACACCGGCAGCGGTTTGATCACCATCGAAAAAGACCGTGTCTATGCCTGGCAGTGGTTCCACACCGACACCACCAGCTCGGTACAGAAAATCCGGGTGCCAGCGGGGATGGAAGGTAACGGCTATATCAACGTGCAGTTTGTGCGCGACGTGAACTCCAGCGAAATCTTTATGAGCCCGCTGAGCTATGGTGTCATGCCGTTTAAAATCAGCACCAAGGCCCGCCAAAACGGTCTGGAAATCGTGACCCCCGAAGTGATCAAGCCGGGTGAAAACCTGACGATGACGGTGAAAACCGATGGTCCACAGCAGGTGGCGCTGTTTGCCGTTGACGAGGGGATTTTGCAGGTTGCGCGTTATCGCCTGAAAGATCCGTTGGAGTACTTCTTCCGTAAGCGTGAGCTGAGCGTGGAGAGCTCGCAGATCCTCGATCTGATCCTGCCGGAATTCAGCAAGCTGATGGCGCTGTCTGCGGCACCGGGCGGGGATGCGGGTGAAGGGCTGGATCTCAACCTGAATCCATTTAAACGCAAGCGTGACAAGCCAGTCGCCTATTGGTCTGGCATTACCGAAGTGAACGGCGAGAAGCAGTTCACCTATCCGGTACCGGATTACTTCAACGGCAAGATCCGCGTGATGGCGATTTCGGTTACGCCAAGCAAAATCGGTAAGGCCCAAACTTCCGCCACGGTGCGAGACAATTTCATCATGACGCCGAACGTGCCTGCCATGGTCGCGCCGGGAGATGAGTTTGATGTCAGCGTCGGGGTGAGCAATAACCTCGAAGGGTTGAACGGCAAGCCTGTGGCAATCGCCGTGCAATTGACGCCGCCGCCGCAGCTGGAAGTGGTGGGCAAGGCTGAACAAAGTCTGTCACTGGCCGAGAAGCGTGAAGGCGTGATCAACTTCCGCCTGCGTGCCAAGGCGGCACTGGGTGACGCTCCGCTGGTGTTTGAAGCGCGCTACGGTGATAACACCAGCCGTCGTACTATCAGCACCTCGGTACGCCCGGCCATGCCTTACCGCACGCAGTCAGTGATGGGGCGGATGAGCGGTAGCAGCCAGAATGTTGATAACCTGCGGCAGATGTTTGATGCCTATGCGCAGCGTAGCGCGGCGGTATCTCATTCACCGTTGGTGCTGACCAGCGGTCTGGCACAGTATCTGGCGGATTATCCGTATTACTGTTCCGAGCAGATCGTCAGCCGTTCTATTCCGCTGATCATGCAAAGCCAGCATCCGGAAATGAAGAGCAGCCTGAGCCAGGCCGAAGTCAGTAAACAGCTGAAAGACCTGCTTGGCGTACTGCGATCGCGTCAGAACGATAGCGGTGCCATTGGTGCCTGGCGTTCCTCGCCGGAAACCGATCCTTTCGTCACGCCATATGTGGTGCAATATCTGCTGGCGGCCAAAGCGGCGGGTTATGCCTTGCCGGTAGGGATGCTGGAAGAGGCTAACGGTGCGCTGCGTGAGCTGGCAGCCAGCCGTTATGACGATATGTATCATCTGCGCCTGCGTACCTGGGCGGTCTACCTGCTGACCTTGCAGGGTGAAATTACCACCAACTCGCTGGCCTCGGTGCAGGATACGTTGCAGAAACTGTATCCAGACAGCTGGAAAACCGATCTGAGTGCCTTGTATCTGGCATCGTCTTACCGTCTGCTGAAGATGGACGATGAGGCCAATGCCCTGCTGCAACCGAGCTGGAAGCAACTGAGCAAAGCCTATGACAAGACCTGGTGGACGCAGAATTACTTCGATCCGCTGGTGCAGGATGCGACCCGCTTGTACCTGATCACGCGCCACTTCCCGGAGAAAGTTTCCTCCATTCCTCCACAGGTGTTGGAGAACATGGTCAAGGCGCTGAAAGAAGAGCGCTATACCACGTACTCTTCGGCGATGAGCATCCTGGCGCTGGAAAGCTATTCGGCACAGGTGGCGGCGCAGGCTAATACCACCGGCTCGCTGACGATTGCGCAGCTTGGCAAGCAGGGTAACGCCGAACCGCAGGTGATTTCAGAGATGATGGGGCTGTTTGCCAAAGGCCAGTTTACCGCCGATGCCAAAGCCATCCGCTTTACCAACAGCGCCGATGCTCCGGCCTGGTATGTGGTCACTCAGGCGGGTTACGATCTGGCTGCGCCACAGAAAGCGATTGCTCGTGGTTTGGAAGTGACCCGTGATTACACGGATGAAAAAGGCAAGCCGGTCACTCAGGTGACGCTGGGGCAGAAGATCAACGTCCATCTGAAAATCCGCGCCAATTCAAAAGAAGGGCAGAGTAATCTGGCGATAGTAGACCTGTTACCTGGCGGATTTGAAGTGGTGCAGCAAACGCCACCAGAACCAGAATCGACAGGCGAAGACGGTGAAGCCAGCGAGACTGATGGGGGTTGGCAGTCACCGCTAGCCGCTTCGGGATCCACCTGGGCACCTGATTACAGCGATATCCGCGAAGACCGGGTGATTATCTATGGTAGCGCCAGTACCGATGTGCAGGAGTTCGTCTACCAGATTAAAGCGACCAATACCGGTAGCTTTGTGATCCCACCGGCTTACGGCGAAGCCATGTACGATCGTGAAGTGCAGGCCATGTCGGCCAGCAGCGGTAAACTGGTGGTGGTACCGGCGGAAAGTAAATAAGCCATCTCGATGCCCCGCGGCGCTGCGCTGCGGGGTTCGTGGTTACTGAGACACAATGAAAATCCTTCCTGCATCTGCTGTGGCAAAGCGCTGGCTGCAAAATATCTTGATGGCGGTATTTCTGCTGGCGCTGGGCCTGGTGGGGGCGCGGCTGTGGCCGCATCCTCCTCTTTCGCAGGGCGTACCTTTCTCCACGGTTTACTATGATCGCCACGGGGCGCTGATGCGCCTCACGTTGGCCAATGACGACCGCTATCGCCTGTGGACACCATTGGAAAAGATTTCGCCGCTGGCGGTGCAGGGTATTTTGTTGCATGAAGATCGCTGGTTCTATTACAACCCCGGTTTTAACCCCGTCAGCCTGCTGCGTGGTTTTTGGCGCAGCTACGTAGCCAGTGGCAAAATGCAGGGCGGTTCGACCATCACCATGCAACTGGCACGGATGCATTGGCATCTGAACACCCGCACGCCGGGCGGTAAGCTGATGCAGGTGCTGCGGGCCGTTCAGTTGGAGCTCAGTTACTCCAAGCACGACATTCTGGAAGCCTATCTCAATTACGCCCCTTATGGCCGCAATATTGAAAGCATCGGTGCCGCCAGCCTGATCTATTTTGCCAAGGCACCACAGGATCTGACCTTGCCAGAGGCGCTGACGCTCTCGGTATTACCGCAGTCCCCAAGTTACCGTATTGACCCTAAAACCGGCGTGTTGGGACAAGCCCTGACGCAGGCCCGCAACCGCCTGTTCCAGCGTTGGCAAGGCGTGCATGCCACCGACAGCAGCCAGCGGGCCTTGTTCCAGCTACCTTTGGCTCTGCGCCAGCCGGAGCGGATGCCGTACATTGCTCCACACTTTATTGAACAGTTGCGCCAACAGACCCAACAGCTGGTGCAGTTGGATACCCGTGTGGATACCGAATTGGACGCCGGGCTACAGCGATTGGTCGAAAGGCAGGTTAACGCGTTTATCGTCCGCAACCAGAGCCGGGGGATCCATAATGCGGCGGTGCTACTGGTGGATAGCCGTGATATGGGGATACGGGCGCTGGTCGGCTCTGCCGACTATTACAACCGCGAGATCCAGGGGCAGGTAAACGGAACCAATGCCAAGCGTTCTCCTGGCTCGACCCTCAAGCCCTTTATTTATGCCTTGGGGATGGAGCAGGGCGTACTGCATCCAATGACCATCTTGAAGGATGTGCCTTCGTCATTTGGTGCCTATGCGCCAGAGAACTTTGACCGACGTTTCCTGGGGCCGGTCACGGCGACGGATGCGCTGAATTTCAGCCGTAATATTCCGGCAGTGTACGTGGCTTCCCAGCTACGACAGCCCACGTTTTATCAGTTTTTAAGCCTGTCCGGCATCGCCAACATGGCCAGTGAAAATCATTATGGCTTGTCGCTGGTGTTGGGCGGCGGTGAGATTACCGCCCAGGAGCTGGCGAAGCTGTACGCGCTGTTGGCCAACCGGGGCGTATTGCGCCCATTGCGGATGCAGAAGAGTGATGCCTATCCGCCACCGATCCGTCTGCTCAGTGCGCAAGCCAGTTACACGACGCTGGATATGCTGCGCCAGCATCGTCGGCCTGGTGACACTCTGGCGCAGCGCTCGTCAGCGTTGCCGGTCTATTGGAAAACCGGCACGTCCTGGGGATTCCGTGATGCCTGGAGCGTGGGGATCTTCGGGCCTTACGTGCTGGTGGTGTGGGAAGGCAATTTCGACAGCAGAGGCAATAACGTATTTGTGGGGGCCGAAGCGGCTGCCCCGTTATTTTTCAATATTATCGACAGCATTAACGCCAGCTATCCGGCCTTGCAGGAGCCGAAGCACCCGTTCCCGAAACAGTTGAGGCGGGTGGATATCTGCCTGGCTAGCGGCAATCTGCCGACCCAATGGTGCCAGCAGAAAGGCAAAACCTGGTTTATCCCCGGCAAGTCACCGATCAAGGTCGATACGGTTTATCGTCCGGTAGTGCTGGATATTCACAGCGGTGAGGTGGCCTGCCCGCCGTATGACGCAACGCAAACCCGTACCGAGGTGTTTGAGTTTTGGCCTTCCGATCTGGCCAACGTGTTTGCGCAGGCTGGATTGCCCAAGCGGGCTCCTCCGGTAAACCGTTGCAAGGATAATGCGGTAGTGGTGAGTGGTAGCCCGCCGCGCATCACCTCGCCACTGAAAAATACCACCTACACCTTGCGGCAATCGCAGCAGGGGCGTGACAAAATCGCCTTCAATGCGGTAACGGATGCGGACAGTAAAACGGTGTATTGGTTTGTTGATGATATTTATCTTGGCAGCAGCGCCAGTAAAACCGCCATCGACTGGCGGCCGATCAATAATGGCCAGTATCGCATCAGGGCCGTGGACGATCATGGCCGTGCCGATAGTCGCCTGATCACCATTGAGCTGGTGAACTAGGCCCCTCACCCTAGCCCTCTCCCACAGGGAGAGGGGACCGATCGAGTGTGTTTGAAATGGCAGTGATCACCTTGGATTAGGAGGCCATTGGGTTCGTTAAGATGATCTCTTTACATCCAAAAGAGCAGGGGCTGTCAGCTCCCTCGCCCTGTGGGAGAGGGTTGGGGTGAGGGAGAAATAGCGCTTATCTAGGGTAAATCCCCGCTTCCTGCGCCATGGTTTGCAGATGGCCAAACACATTACCGACACGCAGGCCGTTATGCTCATACTCGTTGGTGATCCACGGCGTCAGATTACCGACCTGCTGCGCCGTCGCCAGTGAGAGCTGCAAATCAACATACATATCGCTGAAATAAATGGCGGCAAATACCGGCACCTGGTTGTCGAGCAGGCGATCGCTGTTATACAGCGGTGACCATACCCGGCGCTCGGCCAGCAGTTTCACCGGCTCATTGAAGGGGCGTAGGGCGGCGATATCGGTGAACATCCAGGGGTAAATCATCTCCCCGGTCAGGTAAAGCGGGCGGCGATCTCCGGCGAAAGCCTCAAAGCTGCCCCTTTGCCGCTCGGCAGCCCAGTTGGTGGCCTTATCCTGCGCGTAAATGCTTTCATGCAGCGCGGCAAACAGCGGATTCTCCGCGTAGCTGGTCAGCGTCATCACCTGTGACAGGAAGGTGTCGCTGAATTCGCCATCCGGGTTAAAGGCTTCATCAAACAGCCACAGCAGCCGCTCGTAGCCCTCACTCATGCCAAGATCGATCCCCAGGCTTTGCAGGCGGCGTACGGTCAGCCGATCGCCATCGGGCAGCAATACCTCTTCCTGCTCCAGTTTGTCGGCGATCTGGCCGATCAGCGGCTCCAGATGTGGGTAGCGCTGATAGAAGATGCGGTTTTTGGCGACTACCTGTGGATAGGTATGAGCATAGACCTCATCGGCATCGGGTTGCAGGCTGGACAGGCCGCCTGTCATAAAGCAGCAGTGCAGACCCTCTGGTGCCTGGGACAGATAGGTCAGCGTGATAAAGCCGCCGTAGCTTTGCCCCAGCGTGCTCCACGGGCGATCGCCAAAGCAGTTTTTACGCAGATATTCGGCATCGCTGACGATCGAGTCGGCGCGGAAGCAGGCCAGGTAGTCTGCCGCCTGGTGAGCGGTTAACCCGGCCAGACTTTTACCTTCAATGCGGGTGCTGCGCCCGGTGCCACGCTGATCGAGCAGGATCACCCGGTAACTTTTCAGGGCTTCGGCGATCCAGCTGCTACGCGCCGTAGGGCGTGGGCTTTTCCCTCCTGGGCCTCCTTGCAAAAACAGCAGGCAGGGCAGTTGTTCATCGCGGCGTAACGGGTCAACCAATTCACGGGCAAAGATTTCTATCGTGCGGGTATCCTGGTCATCGAACCAATTCAGCGGGACTTGAACCACATGTTCACGCACCCAGATGGCTGGCAACAAATATTCTCGTTCAACACTCATGTTTTTCTCTTCCTTTACAAGTGCGCTCTTTTTTCTAGCGGTTATTTTAATGTCAAAGAGGCTTTTATCGGGATCGTTTAAAGCGGCGCCGTTTTAGCGACAAGCAACCATGATCCTGAGTTTAGAGCGAGCATCAGCGTAACAGGAGAAAGGGACTTGGCAAATGCGTTGACGGCTAAAATTTAAGCCATGCAGATAAGAATATTTTTGGATAAGTAGGGTGAGCTGGTGAAAACAAAGCGCTGGTGGCAGGGAGCCACCAGCTTGCATCGATCGGGGTCAGCCGTTATCTGCTATGTCTGCGGCAAGGAACTGAAAGGGAGGGCTGATTTTAAACTCTGCGGAAACCTCGCCGTTAAAATCTGCCATTTCATCTTTACCCAAGGTCAGTTTTTTTACCGGTGCGCCAGCAGCAAAGTCCACCTGTTTCAGGTCAACCCAAAAAGTACTGCTGCCCAGTGCCGATTCAAAATAGTACAGCTTGTTTTTTTGATCGGCCAATGTACGCCAACGGGTGGACGAAATATTGGGTTCTTCAGGGGTGGTGATACCAAAGGGTACCGAAACGTTGCGCATAACGCTCAGCACGCTAGAGGCTGCCAGCCTGGCCTGATGATATTTCGGGATCGCGTTGATATAAAACTGGGCACGTACAAAACGGTCGGCAGCACGATTGGTGCCAGGCAGCATGACGTTACCCCCAATCCCTTGCCAGTACTTATTGATGGCCAATTGCTGATCGAAGGAAGGGGAATTGGTCAACACCTGATAATCGCGGCTGTGGTGAATCATCAACTTACCGTCAATGTATTCGAACATGGCGCTGTCCCCACTAGCATCGGACAGCGACAGATGCAGGGCGGCCATACGTTGCTGGCCAGGTACGTCACCGGTCACGACGATAAAGGGCTCACTTTCCAGCGCGTTAACCGCTTCTTGCACCGTAGCGAAATTATCCAGCACATACTGCGCCCATGCCGCCAACGATAAGGTTGGTTTCTGACCGCCGAATGCCGGGTATTGGGATTCAACCAACCATAACATGTTGGCTACCAGGCCTTTTTCGTTCATGCCATCGGTAGTGGCAATACCATAGGCGGAGGTCACGACGCTGCCGTATTTAGCTGTCCATTTTATCGAGTTGCTGCCAGCATTACCGTTACGCTGCATCCCTTGTGGGAAAAGCCACAGGTCAGAATGCAGATCTTCTTTCCAGTCCATCGTGCGGCCCGTGATCACCAGATTGTCTTCGCCGTGGTAGACCGCGCGGGTGCAGGCCATCGCCAACTGCGGTGAAAACACAGTGCCGAACATGGACAGTAAAAGAGGAACTATCGGGGTCGTTATCTTCCAATTCATTTTTATCTCACCTTGCTACTTTTTGTACAGTGTAGGCACTGCTGGCCTGTGGGGCAAAAGCGAGAGTGCCAAACAGGATTTTCGTTTCGTTATTATTTATGTTTGACGATAGAATCAATCAATTACCTATTTCCCAGGCCCTGGCAGGCAACAGTCTGCAGGGCGAATGAGATAAAATGCATAATTAATCAATGGAAAAAAATCACTCTATGAAGGTGCTGTATCAGGACGAACATCTGATCGCCATTAACAAGCCCTCTGGTTGGCTGGTGCATCGCAGTTGGCTGGATCGTCACGAGACCAGGTTTGTGATGCAAACCGTGCGTGACCAGATCGGCCAGCACGTATTTACCGTGCACCGCCTGGATCGACCAACTTCTGGCGTATTGCTGATGGCCCTGTCGAGCGAGGTGGCTCGTTTACTGTCGCAACAGTTCGAACTGCATCAGGTGCAGAAAACGTATCACGCGGTGGTGCGTGGCTATGTTTTAGAGGGCGGCACCGTTGATTATGCGCTGACGGAAGAGCTGGATAAGCTGGCGGACAAGCATGCCAATCCGGATAAAGCACCCAAACCGGCGGTGAGCCATTACCAGCCGCTGGCTACGGTAGAAATGCCGGTGGCGATTGGCCGTTATGACAGCTCACGTTATAGCCTGGTTGAGCTAAAGCCAGAAACCGGGCGTAAGCATCAGTTACGCCGCCATATGGTGCATCTGCGCCATCCGATTATTGGTGATACCGCGCATGGCGATCTGAAGCAAAATCGTGGGATGGCCGAACATTTTGGCTGTTCACGCTTGATGCTGCACGCCAGCCATCTACAGTTGAACCATCCCGTAAGCGGCGAGCCTCTGCGTATTTCTGCGCCTTGGGAAGCGGATTGGCAGGGCGTTATCTCACAATTTGGCTGGCAAGACGTATTGCCGGAACTTGAGTTTGTGCCAACTAACGGTCAGGATAGCTGATCATTTTTAAAGGTAATAAGGGAGCAGTCACGATGGCTCAGGTCGGCATTTTCGTAGGAACGGTCTACGGTAATTCTTTGTTGGTGGCGGAAGAAGCGGAAAATATCCTGCAAGAACAGGGTCATGAGGTCAAACTGTTTGAGGAGGGGACGCTGGCAGAGTGGCAGTTTTATCGCCAGCATTACGCGCTGGTTGTCACTTCCACCACCGGGCAAGGGGATTTGCCAGACAGCATTGCGCCGCTGTTCCAGGCGATCCGCGACCAGGTAGGCTATCAGCCGGAACTGCGCTATGGCCTGATTGCACTGGGCGATAGCAGCTATGACAACTTCTGCGGAGCCGGGCGCAGCTTTGATGCCTTGCTGCAAGAGCAGGGGGCGACACGCATCGGCGAAGTGTTAGAGATCGATGCGATTGAACAGCCCGAGCCTGAAGTGGTTTCCTGCCCGTGGGTAGAGCAGTGGGGCGCACTGCTGAAATAGTCTTTTGGTGCCCGAAGGCTATTTCAGGCACCCTTTTGCCTCAATCAACCGCCGTTAACCGGGATGCTGCCGCGAAGTCAGCCAGCAGGGTACATGCCGGGTGAAAACGCAGCAGGGAAGCCGGGACGTTTTCGGTTAGCGGCCCTTCCAGCGCCTGTTGCAGTATTCCGGCTTTGCTTTCCCCGCCGACTATCAGCAGAATATTTTTGGCCTGCATGATGCTCTTCAGCCCCAAAGAGAAGTACGCGTCGGGGATGAGTTCCGCACCGCCCACTTCATTGGCCAATACCGCCATCAACTCGGGGTTGGCTCGATCGACGGCGATCCGGCGTGCCTCGCTGTCAAATGCGCTACCCGGCAGGTTGGCGGCAAGATGCCCGTCACTGCCCAGCCCCAGGATCAGCAAATCAATCCCACCCTCTGCGGCGATCTGACGATCGGCCTGGCGATAGCTGTTGCCGTTCAGTGGATGAATACGTTCAGCGGGGACGCCTGCCGGTTGGAACAGGTGGCGTTGCAGATGGCGATAAATGGCCCCGGTCTCATTTTCATGAGGATGGAAAGGCACCTCATCCTGAGTGTAGTAATGCACATGTTGGTAGCTTGGGTTATCGCGCAACTGTGGGGTTAGCAACTGATATAAAGCTAACGGCGTTGAACCACCGGTGGGGGCAAAGTTGAAGCGCGTTTGCTGCTGCATGGCCTGCAAGACAAGCGTTGCGGCCTGCTGATTAAGCTGTGCCATATCGGGGAATAACTCTATCTTCATCAAAAGCTTCCTGAAGGTGATGTGGTGAACGCAAAGCAAAAAAAAACCTAATCCCTTAAGCACTCAAGGCCAAAGCCATCAAGCGTTAAAGAATTAGGTTTTGCCTGCCAGAGCAGTAACAATCCTAACGATTACCCGTTTACCCTATCACACGGAAAATCGGCAAAATGTGACCCCACTCACCGACAGGGAGAGGGGACCGAGCGTGCCACAATTTACCCCTGTACCTGCCTGCGACTCCGGACTCGCTCCCTCTCCCAATCTCTGTGTTTATGAGATCCCTGGACTCTACAGCGGGAGAGGGCAGGGGTGAGGGGGACCGAACGTCCTAAACTGACAAATATTAGGCCAATAGTGGCGGTTATTTACCGCGCGTCAGCTTCTCCAGATCGGATTCGATCTCGGCAATCTTGTTGGTGACCACGTTTTGCAGATGCTGCAGGTCATCAAGGATCTTGCGCTTCAAATCCACTTCCACCTGATCGCGCTGGCAGAGTTGATCCAGTTCGTCGATCACGTAGCGCAGGTTCGGGTTGATCTCATGGATCTCTTTGTAACCCTGGCCAGCATTGTCTGCCACGACGGTTTTGCGCTGGCGCGGATACTTGAATTTCACGCTCTTGGCAAAGAATTCGCCCTTGTCTTTACGGAAGTAAATCTTGAGGATGTCGTTATTGGCCTCCTGACGCAGGCTATAGCGATCGATATCTTCCGGTTGATTGATTCCCAAGCTTTTCAGGTTATCGTACATAATAAGCGCCACCTTTTAATCAACTAAGCCCGTCGTCTTTCAAGCTGCAGCGTTGTTACCTGCGCTTGGCCACCCCAGTCACTTACAATAGTAAGCTCCTGGAGATGGTCAAGCTTGTCGCCTAGCTGCAACTTGAAATCCATAGGGCTATATATTCCCCTGAGCGCGCAATTTGCAGCGTTGTACGCTGTAAACTGAAACGCATCAGGAATATTCCACTGCCAGAGAGTATGGCGAAAACGCCCGTCAGAGACTGTGACGGCCCGCGTATTGAAGGCAAAAAAATGGCGGGTGCAATACCCGCCGTTTAAGCTTAGTCGATGGTGCGCAATAACTCATTAATCCCGACTTTTCCGCGGGTTTTGGCGTCCACTTTTTTGACGATCACTGCGCAATACAGGCTGTAGGAACCGTCTTTGGAAGGCAGGTTGCCGGAAACCACCACGGAACCCGCAGGAACGCGGCCATAGTGCACTTCTCCGGTTTCACGATCGTAGATACGGGTGCTTTGGCCCAGATATACGCCCATGGAGATCACCGAGCCTTCTTCCACGATCACGCCTTCAACCACTTCGGAACGTGCGCCGATAAAGCAGTTGTCTTCGATGATGGTTGGGTTGGCCTGCAACGGTTCCAGCACGCCGCCGATGCCTACGCCGCCGGACAGGTGAACGTTTTTACCGATCTGCGCACAAGAGCCTACGGTGGCCCAGGTGTCGACCATGGTGCCTTCGTCTACATAGGCACCGATGTTGACGTAAGAAGGCATCAGCACGGTGTTACGTGCGATAAAGGCACCCTGGCGCACGGAAGCCGGTGGCACCACGCGGAAGCCTTCCTTCTGGAAGCGTGCTTCATCGTAGTCGGCGAATTTCATTGGTACTTTGTCGTAATAGCGGGTTTCTGCACCGTCCATTACCTTGTTGTCGTTGATACGGAAAGACAGCAGGACGGCCTTTTTCAGCCACTGATGGGTAACCCATTGTCCTTCGATCTTCTCGGCAACGCGCAGGGCGCCGCTGTCCAGCAGGGCGATCACCTGGTTTACCGCTTCACGCGTTACGGTGTCTACGTTGGCCGGAGTAATATCTGCACGGCGTTCGAAGGCGCTTTCAATAACGTTCTGTAGTTGCTGCATGCTGTTCTCTGTCCTGATTTTATTTACGAAAGGTTACTTTTATCACATTTTATCGGTTGGATTGAGTGCCTCTGTCAACCGTTGTTCTAATTTTCTGCGCGTTTCCGGCTCCAGAGCCCGGCGATCGGCGTCGGCCAAAATAAACAAATCCTCGACCCGTTCGCCGATGGTGGTGATGCGTGCGCCGTGTAGCGACAACCCCAAATCGGCGAAAACTTCGGCCACCCGGGCCAGCAGGCCGGGCTGATCGAGGGCAATCAGTTCCAGATAGCTGCGGCGATCGGTATGGGTTGGCAGGAAGTTGACCTCGGTCGGCACGCTGAAATGGCGCAGCTTGGACGACGGACGACGTACCCGTGGCGGTTGATAATCTCGTTGGGTTATCGCCTGTTCCAGCGCATGACGGATCGTCTCATGCCGATCTTGGGCCAGCGGGCTGCCATCCGGCTCCAGGACGATAAAGGTGTCCATCGCCATGCCGTCACGGTTGGTGAAGATCTGGGCGTCATGCACGCTGAGATTGCGCCGATCCATTTCACCGGCGACGGCGGCGAACAGGTAAGGGCGATCCGGGCTCCAGATAAAGATCTCGGTGCCGCCGCGCGTGGCCTGGTGGCTGACCAGTACCAGCGGCTTGGTCGAATCGTGGGCCAGCAGATGACGGGCATGCCAGGCCAGTTGATTCGGCGAGTGGCGCAGGAAATAGTCGGCGCGGCAGCGGCTCCAGATATGGTGCAGCGCCTCTTCATCGATATTATCCATGCGTAACAGCGCCAACGCCTGCAGGCGATGATGGCGTACCCGCTCGCGCAGATCAGGGCTGTTCTGCATGCCACGGCGCAGCTGCTTTTCGGTGGCGAAGTACAGCTCACGCAACAGGCTCTGTTTCCAGCTGTTCCACAAGGTTTCGTTAGTGGCACAGATATCGGCGACTGTCAGGCAAACCAGGTAGCGCAACCGGGTTTCGCTCTGTACTTCACTACTGAATTGCTGAATAACCGTCGGGTCCTGAATATCACGCCGCTGCGCGGTGACCGACATCAGCAGATGGCAGCGTACCAGCCAGGCAACCAGTTGAGCCTCACGCGAGTTCAGGCCATGCAATGCGGCAAACTCCAGCGCGTCTTGTGCGCCAAGGATGGAGTGATCGCCGCCACGCCCTTTGGCGATATCGTGGAACAGCGCCGCCAGCAGCAACAATTCGGGATGGGGCAGACGAGGATACAGCTCCACGCACAGTGGATGGCGTGGGCGGGTTTCCTCATCGGCGAAGCTTTCCAGCTTTTGCAGCACGCGCACGGTGTGCTCGTCGACGGTATAGGCGTGGAACAGGTCGAACTGCATCTGGCCGACGATGCTGCCCCACTGCGGCATATAGGCCCACAGCACGCTGTGGCGATGCATGGGTACCAACGCCCGTGCAACCGCGCCAGGATGTCGCAGAATGGCCATAAACAGCTCCCTGGCCTCCGGAATGGTGCAAAGCGGCTGTTTCAGATGGCGGCGCGCATGGCGCAGCTGACGCACGGTGGTGGAGTAGATGCCCTTGATATCCCGGTTGCGTACCATCAAGTAAAACATACGCATGATGGCTTCGGGCTGGCGGATAAACAGCGTTTCGTCGCGCAGATCGATCAGATCGCCACGTAGCTGGAAATCATCGTTCAGCGGGCGAGGTTTTTCAGTGGCGTCCAATGCCAGGATCGCCTCATCAAACAGCTGTAGCAGCATGTGGTTCAGTTCGCCGACGCGGCGCGTCATGCGGTAGAAATCCTTCATCATGCGTTCTACCGGCTCATTACCTTCGCCCTCATAACGTAGCAACTGGGCTACGCTGAGTTGGCGATCGAACAGCAGGCGGTTGTCATAGCGTGGCAGCGACAGGTGCAGAGCAAAACGAATGCGCCACAGGAAGCTTTGACACTCGTTTAATTCGTTGCGTTCGGCCTGGGTCAGGAAGCCAAAACCGACCATCTCATCAAGCGAGGTAGCGCCAAAATGGCGGCGGGCTACCCACAGTAACGTATGGATATCGCGCAGGCCGCCAGGGCTGCTTTTGATATCCGGTTCCAGATTGTAGCTGGTGCCGTGATAGCGCAGGTGGCGCTGCTGTTGCTCAATCAGCTTGGCGTCAAAGAACTTGGGCGAAGGCCAGAAACCGTCGCTGAAAATGTGTTTCTGCATTTGCAGGAACAGGGCGACGTCGCCGCAGATCATGCGGGACTCGATCAGGTTGGTAGCTATGGTCAAATCCGCCAGGCCTTCGAGCAGGCACTCTTCCAGCGTACGTACGCTGTGGCCGACTTCCAGCTTGAGATCCCACAGCAGGGTAATGAATTCGCCGACGCGAGCGGCCTGGGCATCGTCCAGGCGGGTCTGGCTGAGGACCAGCACGTCGATATCAGACAGCGGATGCAGTTCACCACGGCCATAGCCGCCAACGGCCAGCAGCGCCGTTGCGGGAATGGTTTCAAAGCCGTAAAACAGCCACAGCCGGCGCAATAGCCGATCGATAAATTTGCTGCGTGCCGCCACCAGGCTTTCGGCACTGGCACCGGCATTGAAGGCGGCGGCCAGCCACAGCTGAAACTGCTCGAGCCGCTGTTTAAGGGCTACACAGTTGATCTCTTCATCGGCATAGGTGCTGGGAGCCTCTGGCCGCTTGGGCACGGCCTGTGGCGGGATGACCGGGATCTCTAGCTCACGATAATTTTCAGACATGATTCGCAGCCCATAAAAAAAGCCGGCACAGGCCGGCTTGTCACAAGAACCCTGCGGTTCTTACATCTCGTGCGTAATGATGTTGGGGATGGTGTCATCCTTGCGCAACGTCATTATCTCGCAGCCGTTATCAGTCACCACAATAGTATGCTCATACTGTGCCGACAAGCTGCGATCTTTGGTTTTCACCGTCCAGCCGTCTTTCATGGTGCGGATGCGGAAATCACCGGCGTTAACCATAGGTTCAATGGTAAAGGCCATACCGGCTTGCAGCACCACGCCGCCGTCATCGGCATCGTAATGCAGCACCTGCGGCTCTTCGTGGAAGCCTTCGCCGATGCCGTGGCCGCAATACTCGCGCACTACGGAGAATTTCTCTGCTTCAACAAACTGTTGGATCGCTTTGCCCAAGGTGCGCAGGCGGATACCCGGCTTGACCATCTTCAGGGCCAGGTACAGGCTTTCCTGGGTGATGCGGCACAGGCGCTCGCCCAGAATGGTCGGTTTGCCGGCGATGAACATCTTGGAGGTATCGCCGTGGAAGCCGTCTTTGATGACCGTCACGTCGATATTGACGATATCGCCATCTTTCAGCACCTTGTCGTCACTTGGAATGCCGTGGCACACCACTTCATTTACCGAAATACAGACCGACTTCGGGAAGCCGTGATAGCCCAGGCAGGCCGAAATCGCCTGCTGTGCATTGGTGATGTGGTCGTGACAGATCCTGTCCAGCTCGCCGGTGGTGACGCCGGGTTTAACGTGGGGCTCGATGATTTCCAGCACTTCTGCGGCCAGGCGGCCCGCAACGCGCATCTTTTGAATGTCATCAGGTGTTTTAATTGAAATTGCCATGAAAGTTAGTCCGCAGGTGTCGTTATGGTCGACAAGGTAGAAAGATAAGGCATTGAGTTATGGTATCAGCCCGGCTGGAGGCTGCCAAATTTCATTTCGGAAGGGCGGGCGAAATGCAACAAAAGTTGGTGTCTGGGGCGGGTTTATGGTATAAAGCGCGCCGGCAGATCCGCACATTGAGTCACACAGTGGCCGTGAAGAACTGACCGAAGTAGTTTAACTGCACTCACATTGTGTAAATAACACACACGTATCGACACATCCGCCGGGGTGCCTTGAGATGACTCGCGTCATTGTCCGGGTCGGCGTTATGGGATACGTGGAGGCATAACCCCAATCAACTCTAATAGAGGTTTTAATCATGGCAACTGTTTCCATGCGCGACATGCTCCAGGCTGGTGTACACTTTGGTCACCAGACCCGTTACTGGAACCCGAAAATGAAGCCTTTCATCTTCGGCGCTCGTAACAAGGTTCACATCATCAACCTGGAAAAAACCGTACCAATGGCCAACCTGGCTTTGGCTGAACTGACCAAGATCTCTTCCCGTAAAGGTAAGATCCTGTTCGTTGGTACCAAGCGTGCTGCAAGCGAAGCGGTAAAAGAATATGCTAACGGCTGCGATCAGTTCTTCGTGAACCATCGCTGGTTGGGCGGCATGCTGACTAACTGGAAAACCGTTCGTCAGTCAATCAAACGTTTGAAAGATCTGGAAATCCAGTCCCAAGACGGCACCTTCGACAAGCTGACCAAGAAAGAAGCGCTGATGCGCACTCGTGAACTGGCCAAGCTGGAAAACTCCCTGGGTGGTATCAAGGACATGGGTGGTCTGCCAGACGCTCTGTTTGTTATCGATGCCGATCACGAACACATCGCGATCAAAGAAGCCAACAACCTGGGTATCCCGGTATTCTCTATCGTTGATACCAACTCCGATCCAGACGGCGTTGACTTCATCATCCCTGGTAACGACGACGCAATCCGTGCAATCAAATTGTACCTGACCGCCGTTTCTGCCGCCATCCGTGAAGGTCGTTCTCAAGATCTGGCCGTTCAGGCGGAAGAAAGCTTCGTAGAAGCTGAATAATAAGGTCAAGCCCTTATTAACCAGGTATTGAATATGTTGGTTAGGGGGGCCTTAAAGGGCCCCCTTTGCTTATCTGAATGAGAACTATCTCCGAGCGAGATAACCGAGGAAAAACAAATGGCTGATATTACCGCTGCCCTGGTAAAAGAACTGCGTGAGCGTACCAGCGCAGGTATGATGGATTGCAAAAAAGCACTGATCGAATCTAACGGTGACATCGAGCTGGCAATCGAAAACATGCGTAAATCTGGCGCGATCAAAGCGGCGAAAAAAGCAGGCAACGTAGCTGCTGACGGCGTGATCAAAACCAAGATCGTAGGCAACTACGGCATGATCCTGGAAGTTAACTGCCAGACCGACTTCGTCGCCAAAGACGGCGGTTTCCAAGCGTTTGCTGACAAAGTGCTGGATGCCGCTTTTGCTGGCAAAATCACTGACGTTGACGTGTTGAAAGCGCAGTTCGAAGAAGAGCGTGTTGCTCTGGTGGCAAAAATCGGTGAGAACATCAACATTCGCCGCATTGCTTCCCTGGAAGGCGACGTGTTGGGTAGCTACCTGCACGGTGCTCGCATCGGTGTTCTGGTTGCAGCTAAAGGCGCGGATGAAGAGCTGGTTAAGCAGCTGGCAATGCACGTTGCCGCTAGCAAGCCTGAGTTCGTCAAGCCTGAAGACGTGTCTGCTGAAGTGGTAGAAAAAGAGTACCAGGTTCAGTTGGACATCGCCATGCAGTCTGGCAAGCCGAAAGAAATCGCAGAGAAGATGGTTGAAGGCCGCATGAAGAAATTCACCGGCGAAGTCTCTCTGACCGGTCAGCCTTTCGTGATCGAACCAAGCAAGAGCGTGGCTCAGGTGCTGAAAGAGCACAACGCCGACGTGACCAATTTCATCCGCTTTGAAGTGGGTGAAGGCATCGAGAAAGTTGAAGCTGACTTTGCTGCTGAAGTTGCAGCAATGAGCAAACAGTCTTAATGCCTGTTAATGGAGCCGCCGCGAGGCGGCTCCATTTTATCCAGCCAGAGAAACGCCGATGGCGGGCCCCCAGTGCTCAATCTAATCGGTTGAAAACCCCAATACTATTACTGCTTCTTAGGACAGAACACCATGGCAACCAATGCAAAACCCGTTTATCAGCGTATCCTGCTCAAACTGAGTGGCGAGGCTCTGCAAGGTGCAGAAGGCTTCGGGATCGACGCTAGCGTTTTGGATCGCATGGCTCAGGAAGTGAAAGAGCTGGTCGAGCTGGGCATCCAGGTCGGTGTAGTTATTGGCGGTGGCAATCTTTTCCGTGGTGCAGGTCTGGCGCAAGCCGGCATGAACCGCGTAGTGGGCGACCACATGGGAATGCTGGCTACCGTGATGAACGGTCTGGCTATGCGTGATGCACTGCACCGTGCCTATGTGAACGCCCGCCTGATGTCAGCCATTCCGTTGAATGGCGTGTGTGATAACTACAGCTGGGCAGAGGCGATCAGCCTGCTGCGTAACAACCGCGTGGTGATCTTCTCCGCCGGTACGGGTAACCCGTTCTTTACCACCGATTCTGCGGCCTGCCTGCGCGGGATTGAAATTGAAGCCGATGTGGTATTGAAAGCGACTAAAGTGGATGGTGTATACTCCGCTGACCCGGTGAAAAACCCGGATGCTACGCTGTACGAACAGATCACCTATCAGGACGTGTTGGAACGTGAGTTAAAAGTGATGGATCTGGCGGCGTTTACGCTGGCCCGCGACCATGGCTTGCCGATCCGCGTATTCAACATGAACAAACCAGGCGCACTGCGTCGCGTGGTGATGGGTGAGAACGAAGGTACGCTGATCACCAAATAACGGCTGTTTGGCCAAATTTCGAAGGAGCGGGTAACGCCAGGCGTTGTGTGCTCCTGTTGAGTAAAATTCACGGGCTATACTTATCAGTACTGCCTGCCAAGTAACCAGCTTCCAAGGGTTCGCAACGTGATTAATGAAATTAGAAAAGATGCTGATTCACGCATGGAAAAAAGCGTCGAAGCATTCAAAACCCAAATCAGCAAGATCCGTACTGGCCGTGCTTCTCCAAGCATCCTGGACGGCATCATGGTGGAATACTACGGTTCAGCCACGCCGCTGCGCCAGTTGGCCAACGTCACGGTAGAAGATTCCCGTACGCTGGCGATCAACCTGTTTGACCGTTCTCTGGGTCAGGCAGTAGAAAAAGCCATCATGTCTTCCGATCTGGGCTTGAACCCAAGCTCGGCTGGCACCGTGATCCGTGTTCCGCTGCCTCCGTTGACGGAAGAGCGCCGTAAGGATCTGATCAAAGTGGTACGTGGCGAAGCCGAGCAGGGCCGTGTGGCCGTGCGTAACGTGCGCCGCGATGCCAACGATAAAGTGAAGGCGCTGCTGAAAGACAAAGAAATCAGCGAAGATGAAGATCGCCGTTCACAGGACGACATCCAGAAAATGACCGATGCCTACATCAAACTGCTTGATGCCGCATTGGCCGATAAAGAAAAAGAACTGATGGATTTCTAATCTCCATCGCTTTGAAATAGAGCGTCGCCTTGGCGGCGCTTTATTTTTTGTGGTGCAGATCCCGTTTTATCGTACGTACAGCGCGTAAACCAGCCGTGATGCAAGTTACACTGTGGTGTATCTCCGATCTCATCACGCAGTGATTCAGAGCAAATCATGAAGCAACTGACAATTCTGGGGTCCACCGGTTCTGTGGGCACCAGCACCCTGGCCGTGGTCAGGGAAAATCCCGACCTATTCGCCATCAAGGCACTGGTAGCCGGCCGCAATGTGGCGGTTATGGCGCAGCAGTGTATCGAGTTCCGCCCAAGCTATGCAGCAATGGCGGATGAGCAGGCTGCCAACGAGTTACGTGCCATGCTGGCAGAAAACGGTGTGAAAACCGAGGTGCTGGCGGGTGAAAAGGCGGCCTGTGAGCTGGCCGCACTAGACGACGTCGATCAGGTGACTGCCGCTATTGTCGGAGCCGCCGGGCTGTTGCCCACCTTGGCCGCCATTCGTGCTGGCAAGCAGGTGCTGCTGGCGAACAAAGAGTCGCTGGTGACCTGTGGTCGCCTGTTTATGGACGCGGTGCAAAAGAGCCAGGCGCAGCTGCTACCGCTGGATAGTGAGCACAACGCCATCTTCCAAAGCCTGCCTGAGAGCATCCAGCGTCAGCTGGGATACAGCTCGCTGGAGGCCCACGGCGTTTCGCGCATCGTGCTGACCGGTTCCGGTGGTCCGTTCCGTACCACGCCAATGGAACAGTTTGCCAGCATGACGCCGGATCAGGCCTGTGCACATCCCAACTGGTCGATGGGGCGCAAGATCTCGGTGGATTCCGCCACCATGATGAACAAGGGGCTGGAGTATATCGAGGCTCGCTGGTTGTTCAACGCCTCGGCCGAGCAGATGGAAGTCATCCTTCATCCGCAGTCGGTGATCCACTCCATGGTGCGCTATGCCGATGGCAGCGTACTGGCTCAACTGGGTACGCCGGATATGCGTACGCCTATCGCCCATGCCATGGCTTATCCACAGCGTGTCAATTCCGGGGTGGCGGCGCTCGATTTCTGCCGCATCGGCGCGTTGACCTTCTCTGAGCCGGAGCGTGAGCGCTATCCTTGCCTGTATTTGGCGATTGATGCCTTCGATGCCGGGCAGGCGGCGACCACCGCGCTCAACGCGGCTAATGAAATTGCCGTCGCGGCATTCTTGCAGCAACAAATTCGTTTCACTGATATTTCTACCGTGAACCAAAAGGTTGTTGAATGTATGGTGCTGCCAGAGCCAACCAGTATTGAGATGGTGCTGGAGATTGATCGCCAGGCGCGAGAAGTGGCTAGCGGTTTGGTTCGTAACCTCCGGGTCTAATCCCTTGAACGGGCCAGTTAGCGGGCAAATTCGCCTTTGCTACATTGTCTGAATTTGCTTGTAAACTAGCCAGGCCGCCGCTGGGCCGTTTGTTCAGGTTGCACGGAGGTGTTATAGTCTGTGCCATAATTACCGGTTATACCGTTGAATAATGGCCGGATTGGCAACCCTGTTTCACTGACCAACGCGGCCAATAGGGCTGTGCCAAGCCAGATGAAGAGGGGAATTGACGTCAATCTTTCCCGGGAGCCCCTAGGGGCACAAGGCGGGCAGACTGCAAAGCTGTGTCAGGCACACGGCTTTTTTTGCGCGTAAGGCCCGATATTCCGGCAAGGCTAGGGTGTTTCTACCGAGGAAATAAGTACGAGTTATGTCGTCCGCAAATCAACAAGAAGCCAGTCTTTCTGCCCATGGGCCACGCCATGTCGCGATTATTATGGACGGCAATGGGCGCTGGGCTAAACGCCAGGGCAAGTTACGTGTCTTCGGTCATAAAGCAGGGGTGAAATCGGTTCGCCGTGCGGTCAGTTTTGCCGCCAGTAACCATTTAGATGCACTCACGCTTTATGCCTTCAGCAGCGAAAACTGGAACCGCCCGGCGCAGGAAGTCTCGGCGCTGATGGAGCTTTTTGTCCGCGCACTGGACAGCGAAGTAAAAAGTCTGCATAAACATAATGTCAGGTTGCGCGTGATCGGCGATATCAGCCGTTTCAGCGCACGTTTGCAAGAGCGTATCCGTCGCTCGGAACAACTGACAGAAAATAACGATGGCCTGACGCTTAACGTTGCCGCCAACTACGGTGGTCGTTGGGATATTATTCAGGGAGTGAGGGAACTGGCCGAGCAAGTGCAGCAAGGTACGCTGCGCGTGGATCAGATCAGCGAAGAGTTATTGGGCGAGCGCGTCTGCATGAGCGATCTGTCTCCGGTGGATCTGGTGATCCGTACCGGCGGCGAACATCGCATCAGTAACTTTTTGTTGTGGCAAATTGCTTATGCCGAGCTTTACTTTACTGATGTACTCTGGCCAGATTTTGATGAACTTGTCTTTGAAGGTGCGCTGAATGCATTTGCACAACGCGAGCGTCGCTTCGGGGGAACAACACCTATCGATGCCAATGCGTCCTAGGGGGAACTTTTGCTGAAGTCTCGCATCATAACGGCTCTGATTTTAATTCCGATAGTTATCGCCGCGCTGTTTTTGCTGCCGCCGATGGGCTTTGCCCTGGTAACTCTCGCTGTGTGCATGTTAGCCGCCTGGGAATGGGGGCAATTGGCTGGCTTTGCTGCCCGCCCCCAACGTATCTGGCTGGCGATATTATGCGGCTTCCTGTTGGCGCTGATGATGCTCAGCCTGCCTGCCTACCATCAGTCTGTGCACCAATTGCAGATCGCGGGCCCGTTGTGGCTTTCGCTTGGCTGGTGGCTGGTAGCCCTGTTGCTGGTGCTGTTCTATCCAGGTTCGGCGGCGCTGTGGCGTAATTCGCGCACTTTACGGCTGGTCTTTGGCCTGTTGACCATCGTGCCGTTTTTCTGGGGCATGCTGGCACTGCGTCAGTTTGGCTACGAAGAGAATCATTTTACCGGTGCCTGGTGGTTGCTGTACGTTATGCTGCTGGTCTGGGGCGCAGATTCCGGCGCCTACATGTTCGGCAAGCTGTTTGGCAAACACAAGCTGGCCCCGAAGGTCTCCCCGGGCAAAACCTGGGAAGGGCTGATCGGCGGGTTGGTGACGTCTGCCGTGATTTCATGGCTATTTGGCCGCTATGCACCGCTGAACGTGGTGCCTATGACCCTGTTGGTCTGTTCGGTGATTGCGGCGTTGGCTTCGGTATTAGGCGATCTGACGGAAAGCATGTTCAAACGTGAAGCCGGTATCAAGGACAGTGGTCATCTGATCCCGGGGCACGGTGGTATTCTGGATCGTATCGATAGCCTGACCGCAGCGGTACCGGTATTTGCCTGCTTGATGCTGTTAGTGTTTTAATCCGTCATCGGCGGGGGGAGTAAAGGGATTCTATGGTCAGCGTACTCTGGAACTTGGTCGCGTTTATTATCGCTCTGGGTATATTGATCACCGTGCATGAGTTCGGGCACTTTTGGGTGGCCCGCCGCTGTGGCGTCCGTGTGGAGCGTTTTTCTATCGGCTTTGGCCGGGCACTGTGGCGTCGCACCGATCGTCAGGGCACCGAATATGTCATCGCCATGATCCCCCTTGGCGGCTATGTCAAAATGCTCGATGAGCGCGTTGAAACGGTCGCTCCCGAGCTGCGTCATGAGGCGTTCAACAATAAAACCGTCTGCCAGCGCGCTGCAATTGTCAGTGCTGGCCCCATTGCCAATTTCCTGTTTGCCATTCTTGCCTATTGGATCGTTTTTATCATCGGCGTGCCGAGCTACCGCCCGGTTATCGGTGAAATTACTCCGCAATCCATTGCTGCCCATGCTGAAATTTCTCCAGGAATGGAACTTAAGTCCGTTGACGGTATCGAAACGCCTGATTGGGAATCCGTTCGTCTGGCGTTGGTGACCAAAATCGGTGATCCACAAACCGAGGTGGAAATTGCCCCGTTTGGTACGACACAAAAGGTGAGCAAGACCCTGGACTTGCGCCACTGGAGCTTTGAGCCGGACAAAGAAGATCCCGTACGTTCTTTAGGCATGATCCCGCGTGGTCCGCAGATTGAATCCGTGCTGGCTGAAGTCCAGGCCGGGTCGGCTGCGCAAAAGGCAGGTTTACAAGCGGGGGACAGGATCGTTAAAGTCGATGGTCAGCTACTTGGCCGTTGGGTTACGTTGGTAAAGCGGATCCATAATGCTCCCGGGCAACCGCTGGTTTTAGGGATCGAAAGAAACGGCGCCCCCTTGTCTTTAACGCTGATACCAGATACAAAGCCGGTGGGAAAAGACAAAGCGGTGGGGTTTGCCGGGATTATACCCAAAGTTATCCCTCTGCCGGATGAGTACAAGACCATCCGTCAATATGGGCCGTTCTCCGCGCTGTATCAGGCGGGGGACAAAACCTGGCAGCTGATGCACCTTACGGTCAGCATGGTAGGTAAATTAATTACCGGTGATGTGAAGCTGAACAACCTGAGTGGCCCGATTTCCATTGCACAGGGAGCAGGGGCATCAGCAGAGGTGGGTTTTGTGTATTATATGATGTTTCTGGCGTTGATTAGCGTCAACCTAGGGATCATCAACCTATTCCCATTACCGGTATTAGATGGTGGGCATCTTCTCTTCCTGGCGATAGAAAAGCTGAAGGGGGGGCCAGTTTCTGAGCGTGTACAGGACTACAGCTACCGCATTGGTTCGATCTTGCTGGTACTGCTGATGGGTCTTGCACTTTTCAATGATTTTTCTCGTCTTTAGGGGCGGGGACAGGTTAGGAAGAACGCATAACAACGATGGCGATGAAAAAGTTGCTCATAGCGTCGCTGCTGTTTGGCAGCGCCACCGTATACGGTGCAGACGGGTTCGTAGTGAAAGATATTCATTTCGAAGGCCTGCAACGAGTCGCCGTCGGTGCGGCGTTACTCAACATGCCGGTTCGCGTAGGCGATACCGTCTCTGATGATGATATCGGTAATACCATCCGTGCCTTGTTTGCCACTGGCAACTTCGAGGACGTTCGCGTGCTACGCGATGGTGATACGCTGATTGTTCAGGTTAAGGAACGCCCTACCATTGCCAGCATCACTTTCTCCGGTAACAAATCGGTGAAAGATGACATGCTCAAGCAAAACCTGGAAGCCTCTGGCGTCCGGGTTGGTGAAGCACTCGACCGCACCACCTTATCCAGCATTGAAAAAGGGTTGGAAGACTTCTACTACAGCGTCGGTAAATACAGCGCCTCGGTGAAAGCCGTGGTCACGCCGTTGCCGCGTAACCGTGTGGACCTGAAACTGGTGTTCACGGAAGGGGTTTCTGCCAAGATTCAACAAATCAACATTGTCGGCAACCATGCCTTCACCAACGATGAGCTGATCGCGCACTTCCAACTGCGTGACGATGTGCCGTGGTGGAACGTAGTGGCCGATCGCAAATACCAGAAGCAGAAACTGGCGGGTGACCTTGAAAGCCTGCGCAGCTTCTATCTGGATCGCGGTTATGCCCGTTTCAATATCGATTCGACGCAGGTCAGCCTGACGCCAGACAAAAAAGGCATCTATATCACCGTTAACATCACCGAAGGCGATCAGTACAAGCTTTCCGGCGTGGTGGTGAATGGCAGCCTGGCCGGTCATTCGGCTGAAGTGGCCCAGTTGACCAAAATCGAGCCGGGTGAGCTGTTTAACGGCACCAAAGTGACCAAAATGGAAGATAACATCAAGAAGATGTTTGGCCGTTATGGTTACGCCTATCCGCGCGTACAGACTCAACCTGAAATCAACGACACGGATAAAACCGTGAAGCTGCACGTCAACATCGACGCGGGTAACCGTTTCTATGTGCGTCGCATCAAGTTCGAAGGCAACGACACCAGTAAAGATTCCGTTCTGCGCCGCGAAATGCGCCAGATGGAAGGGGCGTGGCTGGGTAACGATCAGGTCGAGCAGGGGAAAGAGCGTCTGAACCGTCTGGGTTACTTCGAGACGGTCGATGTTGAAACCCAACGCGTACCAGGCTCCGCCGATCAGGTTGATATCACCTACAAGGTGAAAGAGCGTAACACCGGGACACTGAACTTTGGTGTCGGTTACGGTACCGAAAGTGGCGTCAGCTTCCAGGCGGGCGTGCAGCAGGATAACTGGCTGGGTACTGGCTACTCCGTCGGCATCAGCGGCACCAAAAACGACTACCAGACCTATACCGAGCTGTCGGTCACCAACCCGTACTTCACCGTTGACGGTGTGAGTCTGGGTGGCCGTATCTTCTACAATGACTTTAAAGCGGATAACGCCGATCTGTCAGACTATACCAACAGCAGTTACGGTGTAGACGGTACGCTGGGCTTCCCGATCAACGAGAACAACTCGCTGCGTGCCGGCCTGGGTTATGTGCATAACTCCCTGTCCGAAATGCAGCCGCAGATCGCCATGTGGCGCTATCTGAACTCGATGGGTGATTATCCTAATTATACCGATCGTGCGAGTTTCAAGGCCGATGACTTCACGCTGAACCTGGGCTGGACCTATAATAATCTGGACCGTGGCTACTTCCCTACCCAGGGTAACCGCACCACGTTCAATACCAAGATAGCCATACCGGGTTCTGACAACTCTTACTACAAGATGACGTTGGACACCGCACAGTATATGCCGATCAACGACGACAAGACCTGGGTGTTGCTGGGTCGTGGCCGTCTGGGCTATGCCGATGGGTTGGGCGGTAAAGAAATGCCGTTCTATGAGAACTTCTATGCGGGTGGTTCAAGTACCGTTCGCGGCTTCCAGTCCAATACCATTGGTCCAAAAGCCGTGTACTACAACTCCAACTCGTATTCTTGCCAGTATTCACCAGGCACCACGACCAATCAGCCGATTTGTAACTCGGATGATGCGGTAGGTGGTAATGCCATGGCGGTGGCAAGTATGGAACTGATCACACCAACGCCGTTCCTCAGCGAGAAATACGCCAACTCGGTGCGTACATCGCTGTTTATCGATGCCGGTACCGTGTGGGATACCCACTGGGAAAACACCGATCAGACGCTGATGTACGGGGTGCCAGACTACAGCAAGGCGAGCAACATTCGCGTGTCTGCCGGTCTTGCGCTGCAGTGGATGTCTCCACTGGGGCCGTTGGTCTTCTCCTATGCGGATCCGATCAAGAAATACGACGGCGACAAGTCGGAGCAGTTCCAGTTTAACATCGGTAAAACCTGGTAATAACCGGTTTCACTGCTGGGCATAACGGTTCAAGAATCGCAAATGCCAGGCTTAAATCAGTGCATAGCGAGAGAAATCTCATTGTGTAATGTGCCAAGTCTGGCAGATTGTGTACTTTCAAATGTGTCATGTGACACAAACGGGTGATGGTAAGGAGTTTATAGTGAAAAAGTGGTTATGTGCCGCAGGCCTCGGTTTAGCAATGGCTGCTTCAGCAGGCGTTCAGGCAGCTGACAAGATTGCTGTTGTAAACGTTTCTAGCATTTTCCAACAGCTGCCAGCTCGTGAAACCGTAGCCAAGCAATTGGAAAGCGAATTCAAAGGCCGCGCAAGCGAACTCCAGAACATGGAACGCGATCTGCAAACCAAAATGCAGAAACTGCAGCGTGATGGTTCTACCATGAAAGCCAGCGATCGCACCAAGATGGAAAAAGACGTGATGGCTCAGCGTGAGCAGTTCTCTCAGAAAGCGCAGGCTTTCGAGCAGGACAATCGTCGTCGCCAGATGGAAGAGCGTAACAAGATCCTGAGCCGTATTCAGGATGCTGTGAAAGCCGTTGCCAGCAAAGAAGGCTATGACGTCGTGATCGACGCCAACGCAGTGGCTTACGCAGGGACTTCTAAAGATATTACTGCAGACGTGCTGAAACAGGTTAAATAATCACATGCCTTCAATTCGACTGGCTGATTTAGCGCAGCAGTTGGATGCACAATTGCACGGTGATGGCGATCTCGTCATCACCGGCATTGCTTCTATGCATTCCGCACAGCCTGGCCAAATCACGTTTTTGTCAAACAGCCGCTATCAAGAGCAGCTGTCTTCCTGTCAGGCGAGTGCCGTAGTGCTCACCGAAGCAGATTTACCACACTGCCGTAGCGCAGCGCTGGTGGTTAAAAACCCTTACCTGACCTATGCGCGTATGGCGCAGTTGATGGACACCACGCCGGCACCGGCAGCAGATATCGCGCCAAGCGCGGTGATCTCTCCAGAAGCCAAGCTTGGGCAGAACGTTGCCGTTGGCGCGAATGCGGTTATCGAATCCGGCGTCGAGCTGGGCGATAACGTGATCATCGGCCCGGGTTGCTTTATCGGCAAACGGGCACGCATCGGCGCGGGTACGCGTCTGTGGGCCAACGTCACGATTTATCATGAAGTGGAAATCGGCCAGCACTGCCTGATCCAATCGGGAACGGTGATTGGTGCGGACGGCTTCGGCTACGCCAACGAGCGTGGCAACTGGATCAAGATCCCGCAGCTCGGTACGGTGATCATTGGCGATCGCGTGGAGATTGGTGCCTGTACCACCATCGATCGCGGCGCGTTGGATAACACCCAGATTGGGAATGGTGTTATCATAGATAACCAGTGTCAGATTGCACACAACGTCGTGATTGGCGAGAATACCGCCGTCGCGGGTGGTGTGATCATGGCCGGCAGCCTGAAAATCGGCCGCTATTGCCAAATTGGTGGCGCCAGCGTGATCAATGGTCACATGGAGATCGCCGACCAGGTAGTTGTCACCGGGATGGGAATGGTTATGCGACCAATCACCGAACCTGGGGTATACTCCTCTGGCATTCCGTTACAACCCAACAAAGTTTGGCGTAAAACTGCGGCGTTGGTGATGAATATCGATGAGATTAGCAAGCGCTTGAAAGCTGTCGAACGAAAAGTCGGCAAAGACTAATCACCACGACCCGTTATGCTGGGTATAAAACGAAACGCGTTGGCTATGATGCCAAAAGCGCAAAGAGTTGTTAATTTGCGGCCTGCCTGATGATCCCCTTTTTGGGTTCACCGCAGGCCGTGTTGTTGATGCCATCAGTTTTTAGAGACAGGAAGAGTATTTTGACTACTGACACTCATACTCTAGATATTGCAGAAATTCTGGAACTGCTCCCTCACCGTTATCCATTCTTGCTGGTTGACCGTGTACTGGATTTCGAAGAGCATAAATATCTGCGTGCAGTGAAGAACGTATCCGTTAATGAGCCGTTTTTCCAGGGGCATTTCCCTGGTAAACCGATTTTTCCAGGCGTGCTGATTTTGGAAGCCATGGCTCAAGCCACGGGTATTCTGGCATTCAAGAGCGTGGGTAAACTGGAACCGGGCGAACTGTATTATTTCGCCGGTATTGACGAAGCTCGCTTCAAGCGCCCTGTGGTGCCTGGCGATCAGATGATTATGGAAGTCACTTTCGAAAAAACCCGTCGTGGTCTGACCCGCTTTAAAGGCGTGGCGACCGTTGATGGAAAAATTGTCTGCGAAGCAACCATGATGTGTGCCCGCAGCCGGGAGGCATAATCCGTGATTGATAAAACCGCCTTTATCCATCCTAGTGCGATCGTTGAAGAAGGCGCCGTCATCGGCGCTGGTGCGCATGTAGGTCCCTTCTGCTACGTCGGCTCCCAGGTGGAAATCGGCGCGGGCACGGTGCTGAAATCGCATGTGGTGGTGAACGGTATCACCAAGATTGGCCGTGATAACGAGATCTATCAGTTTGCCTCTATCGGCGAAGTGAATCAGGATCTGAAATACGCTGGCGAACCGACCCGGGT
The DNA here is from genome assembly GCF_051654945.1 of Serratia sp. (in: enterobacteria). Lineage (GTDB taxonomy): Bacteria > Pseudomonadota > Gammaproteobacteria > Enterobacterales > Enterobacteriaceae > Chania. The sequence goes on along the minus strand of NZ_JBOFZA010000024.1, from coordinate 28,940 downwards.
TGAGGTCGGTGATCGCAACCGCATTCGTGAGAGCGTCACCATTCATCGCGGTACCGCACAGGGCACGGGCCTGACCAAAGTGGGTAATGACAACCTGCTGATGGTTAACGTACACGTTGCTCATGACTGTGTGGTGGGGAATTCCTGCGTACTGGCCAACAATGCTACGTTGGCTGGCCACGTGGAGATCGACGATTTTGCCATCATTGGTGGCATGACCGCGATCCACCAGTTCTGCGTGATTGGTGCCCATGTGATGGTCGGTGGCTGCTCCGGCGTGGCTCAGGACGTACCGCCTTTTGTCATCGCGCAGGGTAACCACGCGACGCCATTCGGTGTGAACGCCGTAGGCCTGAAACGCCGTGGTTTTGATAAGGATGAGATGCAGGCGATCCGTAATGCCTACAAAATCCTCTATCGCAGCGAGAAGACCTTCGACGAGGCTAAAACCGAGATCGAGGCCCTGGCGCAACAACAGCCAGTGGTGCAGCAGTTTCTCGATTTCTTTGCCCGTTCCACCCGCGGGATCATTCGCTGAGTTATGCCAAATCGTCCATTGACTATCGGATTGGTCGCCGGGGAAACCTCCGGTGATATTCTGGGTGCCGGATTGATTCGTGCGCTGAAGACGCACTACCCAAGCGCCCGCTTTGTCGGTGTCGCTGGCCCGTTGATGCAGGCCGAAGGGTGTGAAACCTGGTACGAAATGGAAGAGCTGGCGGTGATGGGCGTGGTAGAGGTGCTTGAGCGTCTGCCACGCCTGTTGAAGATCCGTAAGGATCTGACCCGCCGCTTCAGTGAGCTGAAGCCAGACGTCTTTGTCGGTATCGATGCGCCAGACTTCAATCTCACGCTGGAAGGCCGCCTGAAACAGCGCGGTATCCGCACTATTCACTATGTCAGCCCGTCCGTGTGGGCCTGGCGTCAAAAGCGTGTTTTCAAAATTGGTAAAGCGACCGACCTGGTGTTGGCCTTCCTCCCTTTCGAAAAAGCGTTTTACGATCGTTTCAACGTTCCTTGCCGCTTTATCGGTCACACCATGGCCGATGCGATGCCATTACAAGCCGATAAGCTGGCGGCACGCGCTACGCTGGGCATTGCCCCCGATGCGCGTTGCCTGGCATTACTCCCCGGCAGCCGCAATGCCGAAGTGGAAATGCTCAGTGGGGATTTCCTCAGGACGGCCCAGCTGTTACGCGAGCATTATCCCGATCTGGAAGTGGTCGTGCCGTTGGTCAACGCCAGGCGCCGTGAGCAGTTTGAGCGCATCAAGGCCGAAGTCGCGCCGGAGCTCAAGGTGCACTTGCTGGATGGCAAAGGGCGTGAAGCGATGGTGGCCAGCGATGCAGCACTACTGGCTTCCGGCACGGCGGCGTTGGAGTGTATGTTGGCCAAATGCCCGATGGTGGTCGGCTACCGCATGAAGCCGTTTACCTTCTGGCTGGCGGAGCGGTTGGTGAAAACCCCGTATGTCTCCTTGCCTAACCTGCTGGCGGGGCGCGAAATTGTCACCGAGCTGCTGCAACACGATTGTGTGCCGGATAAGCTGGCCGCCGCGTTATTGCCGCTGCTGGAAGACAGCCCGCAAGCGGAGTTGCTGAAACAGACTTTCCTTGAACTGCATCAGAGCATTCGCTGTGGTGCCGATGAACAGGCCGCTCAGGCTGTGTTGGAGCTGGCAAAAGCATGATGGAACCCTTTGTTTACCCTGCCGCCCGGCTGTTTGCCGGTGTGGATGAAGTGGGGCGTGGGCCTTTGGTGGGGGCTGTAGTGACCGCTGCGGTGATCCTCGATCCTGCTCGGCCGATTGTTGGCCTGGCGGACTCCAAAAAGCTCAGCGAAAAACGCCGCCTGGCGTTATACGACGAAATCGTTGAAAAAGCGCTGTCCTGGAGCCTGGGGCGGGCTGAGCCGGTCGAAATTGACCAACTGAATATCCTGCATGCCACCATGTTGGCAATGCAGCGTGCGGTCGCTGGTTTGCATATTGCGCCAGACATGGTGTTGATTGATGGTAACCGCTGTCCAAAACTGCCGATGCGTTCGTTAGCGGTGGTGAAAGGGGATAGCCGGGTTGCAGAAATCAGTGCCGCATCGATTCTGGCGAAGGTGACCCGCGATCGCGAAATGACCGAGCTGGATGCGATCTTCCCGGAATACGGTTTTGCTCAACACAAGGGCTACCCAACAGCGTTCCATCTGGAAAAGCTGACCGCATTAGGTGCCACCGAGCATCATCGCCGCAGCTTTGCACCGGTAAGACGGGTGCTGGAGTCTTAGTCTGCCAGTAAGTCGCTTAGTCTAGTACGATGCTTAATATTACGCCCCCTCTTCTTATGGGAGAGGGCCGGGGTAAGGGGCAATGGCTACGGTGATCTTCCCCTCACCCTAATGTAACCCAGGTCCAGCTTGCTGGACCCCAACACCTTGGTATCTGGATATGGCCGAACCTCGTTTTATTCATCTGCGCGTCCACAGTGACTACTCCATGATTGATGGATTAGCCAAGATCGGCCCGTTGGTGAAAAGAGCTGCCGCGCTAGCCATGCCAGCCTTGGCCATCACCGACTTCACCAATATGTGTGGGCTGGTGAAGTTTTATGGCAGCGCGCACGGTGCCGGCGTCAAACCGATCATTGGCGCAGATTTCCATGTGCAAAGTGAAGAACTGGGTGATGAGCTGGCGCAGCTTACCGTGCTGGCAACCAACAACGAAGGCTATCAAAACCTCACTCTCTTGATTTCACGGGCCTATCAGCGCGGCTATGGCGCGGCAGGGCCGGTGATCGATCGTGATTGGTTGATTGAACATCGCAACGGTTTGATCCTGCTTTCCGGTGCGCGCATGGGTGACGTCGGCAAGTTTCTGATCCGTGGCAATCAGGCCGTGGTCGATCAATGCCTGGACTTCTACCAACAGTATTTCCCGGATTGCTATTATCTCGAACTGATCCGCACCGGTCGCGCCGATGAAGAAAACTACCTGCATGCCGCAGTAGCCTTGGCAACCGAGCGTGGGTTACCGGTCGTCGCTACCAACGACGTCCGTTTTCTGGTGGAAGATGACTTTGATGCCCATGAGATCCGCGTAGCGATCCACGACGGCTTCACGCTCGACGATCCTAAACGCCCGAAAAACTACAGCCCGCAACAGTACATGCGCAGCGAAGAGGAGATGTGCGAGCTGTTTGCCGACATCCCGGAAGCGCTGCTCAACAGCGTGGAAATCGCCAAGCGCTGCAACGTCACCATCCGCCTGGGCGAATATTTCCTGCCGCAGTTCCCCACCGGCGATATGTCTACCGAAGATTTCCTGGTGGTCAAATCCAAAGAGGGGTTGGAAGAGCGTCTGGAATTCCTGTTCCCGGATCCGCAAGTCCGTGCCGAGCGCCGTCCAGAGTACGACGCGCGCCTGGATCTGGAGCTGGGCGTGATCAACCAGATGGGCTTCCCGGGCTACTTCCTGATCGTAATGGAGTTCATTCAGTGGTCGAAGGATAACGACGTGCCGGTTGGCCCTGGACGTGGTTCCGGTGCCGGTTCACTGGTGGCCTACGCGCTGAAGATCACCGACCTCGACCCGCTGGAATTTGACCTGCTGTTCGAACGTTTCCTGAACCCGGAACGTGTCTCGATGCCTGACTTCGACGTCGACTTCTGCATGGAGAAGCGCGATCTGGTGATTGAACACGTGGCAGAGATGTATGGCCGCGAGGCGGTATCGCAGATCATCACCTTCGGTACCATGGCGGCGAAAGCGGTGATCCGCGACGTGGGCCGGGTACTGGGTCACCCGTATGGCTTTGTCGATCGTATCTCCAAGCTGGTGCCGCCCGATCCGGGCATGACGCTGGAAAAAGCCTTTGCCGCAGAACCGCAGCTGCCGGAAATTTATGAGGCAGACGAAGAGGTCAAAGCGCTGATCGACATGGCGCGCAAGCTGGAAGGCGTGACGCGTAACGCCGGTAAGCACGCCGGGGGCGTGGTGATTGCGCCTACCAAGATCACCGACTTTGCGCCGCTCTATTGCGATGCGGAAGGGAATCACCCGGTTACCCAGTTTGACAAGAACGACGTGGAATACGCCGGGCTGGTGAAGTTCGACTTCCTCGGTCTGCGTACGCTGACCATCATCGACTGGGCGTTGGAGATGATCAACGCCCGCCGCGCCAAGACCGGGTTGGAGCCGATCGATATCGCGGCCATTCCGCTCGAGGATAAGAAAAGCTTCGACATGCTGCAACGCTCGGAAACCACTGCGGTATTCCAGCTTGAATCGCGCGGCATGAAGGATTTGATCAAACGCCTGAAGCCCGACTGCTTCGAAGACATGATCGCTCTGGTGGCGCTGTTCCGCCCAGGGCCATTGCAGTCCGGCATGGTAGATAACTTTATCGACCGTAAGCACGGGCGTGAAGAGATCTCTTACCCGGATATCCAGTGGCAGCATGAGTCGCTGAAGCCGGTGCTGGAACCGACCTATGGCATCATCCTGTACCAGGAACAGGTGATGCAGATCGCCCAGGTACTGGCTGGCTATACGCTGGGCGGGGCGGACATGCTGCGTCGTGCCATGGGTAAAAAGAACCCGGTCGAGATGGCCAAACAGCGCGGCGGTTTTGAAGATGGTGCCAAATCACGCGGCATCGACGGCGAACTGTCGGTAAAAATCTTCGATCTGGTAGAAAAGTTCGCAGGTTACGGCTTTAACAAATCGCACTCCGCTGCTTATGCGTTGGTGTCCTACCAGACGCTCTGGTTGAAGGCTCACTATCCGGCCGAGTTTATGGCAGCGGTAATGACCGCCGATATGGACAACACCGATAAGGTGGTGGGGCTGGTGGATGAGTGCTGGCGCATGGGCCTGAAAATCCTGCCGCCGGATATCAACAGCGGGCAGTACCACTTCCACGTTAACGATGACGGCGAGATCGTTTACGGTATCGGGGCTATCAAGGGCGTGGGGGAAGGGCCAATCGAGGCGATTATCGAGGCCCGTAACAGCGGTGAGCAGGGGTATTTCAAAGACCTGTTTGACCTGTGCGCCCGCTCCGATATTAAAAAGCTCAACCGCCGTATTCTGGAAAAGCTGATCATGTCCGGGGCGTTCGATCGCCTGGGGCCACACCGTGCCGCCTTGATGCACTCGCTGGGGGATGCGCTTAAAGCGGCCGATCAGCACGCCAAAGCCGAAGCCATCGGCCAGGCGGATATGTTTGGCGTGCTGGCGGAAGCGCCGGAGCAGGTGGAGCAGTCTTACGCCAACGTGCCTCCGTGGCAGGAACAGGTGGTGCTGGACGGCGAGCGGGAAACGCTGGGGCTGTATCTTACCGGCCACCCGATCACCCAGTATCTCAAAGAGATCGAGCGCTATGCCGGTGGCCAGCGCCTGAAAGATATGCATCCGACGGATCGTGGTAAGATGACCACCGCCGTCGGGCTGGTGATCGCCTCCAAGATCATGATGACCAAACGCGGTAACCGCATCGGCATTTGTACGCTGGATGACCGCTCGGGCCGTCTGGACATCATGTTATTCACCGATGCCTTGGAAAAATACCAGCATTTATTGGAAAAAGACCGTATCCTGATCGCCACTGGACAGGTCAGCTTTGATGACTTTAACGGCGGGCTTAAAATGACCGCCCGTGAACTCATGGACATCAGCGAAGCTCGTGAAAAATACGCTCGCGGGCTTGCTATCTCGCTGACGGACAGGCAAATTGATGACCAGCTTTTGAACCGTCTCCGTCAGTCTTTGGAACCCCATCGCTCGGGGACGATTCCAGTGCATCTCTACTATCAACGGGAAGATGCACGGGCAAGATTGCGCTTTGGCGCAGCTTGGCGCGTGACGCCGACCGACCGCTTATTGATTGATTTGCGGACCTTGGTAGGTAATGAGCAGGTGGAACTGGAATTTGACTAAAATAGGAATGCTATGAGTCTGAATTTTCTTGATTTTGAACAGCCGATTGCAGAGCTGGAAGCGAAAATTGACTCGCTGACCGCAGTCAGCCGTCAAGACGAAAAATTAGATATTAATCTGGACGAAGAGGTTCAGCGCCTGCGTGAGAAGAGCGTTGAGCTGACGCGCAAGATTTTTTCCGATCTTGGGGCCTGGCAGATTGCCCAATTGGCACGCCACCCGCGCCGTCCTTATACCCTGGATTATATCGAACACATCTTTACCGACTTTGAAGAGCTGGCAGGCGATCGCGCCTATGCCGATGACAAAGCCATTGTCGGTGGTATTGCGCGCCTCGATGGCCGCCCGGTGATGATCATTGGTCATCAGAAAGGGCGTGAAACCAAAGAGAAAATCCGCCGCAACTTCGGCATGCCGGCACCGGAAGGCTATCGCAAAGCGCTGCGCCTGATGGAAATGGCTTCCCGCTTCAAGCTGCCGCTGATCACCTTCATCGACACCCCAGGGGCTTATCCTGGCGTGGGTGCGGAAGAGCGTGGGCAGTCTGAGGCGATCGCCCGCAACCTGCGTGAAATGTCTCGCCTGAATATCCCGGTGATCTGCACCGTGATCGGCGAAGGCGGTTCCGGCGGGGCACTGGCGATCGGCGTGGGCGACAAAGTGAACATGCTGCAATACAGCACCTATTCGGTGATCTCACCGGAAGGCTGCGCCTCGATCCTGTGGAAAAGTGCCGATAAGGCACCGATCGCCGCAGAAGCGATGGGCATCACGGCACCGCGTCTGAAAGAGCTGAAGCTGATCGACTCGGTGATCCCTGAACCTTTGGGTTCCGCTCACCGCGACGTACCGGCCATGGCGGCTTCGCTGAAAGCCCAACTGTTGGCGGACCTGGCAGATCTGGATGGCCTGAACAACGAAGAGTTGCTCAACCGTCGCTATCAACGGCTGATGAACTACGGCTATTGCTAAGCGGGTGCAGCATGCGGCGCCCCTACGGACGAGCATGTTGGTCAGCAATCTGAAACCGCCTCCGGGCGGTTTTTTTATGCGCGTAAGACAGCCTCGGCTTTTTATGTTGTTATAAGCTATTGGTAGTTAACTAAAGGATAGCTGCGATGAATATCATTGCGATCATGAGCCCGATGGGCGTGTATTACAAAGACGAGCCTATCCGCGAACTGCACGTGGCGCTGGCCTCAATGGGCTTTCAACTGGTGTTCCCGAAAAACAGCGGCGATTTGCTCAAGCTGATCGAGCACAATGCGCGTATCTGCGGAGTGGTGTTCGACTGGGACGAATACAGCCTTGAACTGTGCAGCGAAATCAATGAGCTGAATGAATACCTGCCGCTGTATGCGTTTATCAATACCCACTCCACTTTCGACGTCCACCTGCACGAAATGCGCATGGTGCTGTATTTCTTCGAGTATGGTCTGAACGCCGCCGACGATATCGCCCAGCGTATCCGCCAGTATACCGATGAGTATATGGACACCATCACTCCGCCGCTGACCAAAGCGCTGTTCACCTATGTGAAAGAGGGGAAATACACCTTCTGTACGCCGGGCCATATGGCGGGCACCGCGTTCCAGAAAAGCCCGGTGGGTTGCCTGTTCTATGATTTCTTTGGTGCCAATACCTTGAAGGCGGATATTTCCATTTCGGTGACGGAACTCGGCTCGCTGCTGGATCACACCGGCCCGCATCTGGAGGCCGAAGAGTACATTGCCCGCACGTTCAACGCGGAGCAGAGCTATCTGGTGACCAACGGCACCTCTACCGCCAACAAGATTGTCGGCATGTATTCGGCGCCTGCGGGCAGCACGGTACTGATCGACCGCAACTGCCATAAGTCGCTGTGTCATTTGCTGATGATGTGCGACATCGTGCCGATTTACCTGCGCCCGTTGCGTAACGCGTATGGGATATTAGGCGGCATTCCCCAGCGCGAATTTACCCGCGACAGCATTGCCAAGCGGGTGGCAGACACCGCCAACGCCAGTTGGCCGGTACATGCGGTGATCACCAATTCCACCTATGATGGCCTGCTGTATAACACCGACTACATCAAGCAGACGCTGGACGTGGCCTCGATCCACTTCGATTCCGCCTGGGTGCCTTACACCAATTTCCACCCGATTTACGACGGTAAGAGCGGTATGAGTGGCGATCGTATTGCTGGCAAGGTGATCTACGAGACCCAATCGACCCACAAGCTGCTGGCGGCGTTCTCTCAGGCCTCGATGATCCACATCAAAGGGGATTACGACGAAAGCACCTTTAACGAAGCCTACATGATGCACACCACCACCTCGCCGCATTATGGCATCGTTGCCTCGATGGAAACCGCTGCAGCGATGCTGCGTGGTAATCCAGGGAAACGCATGATTAACCGCTCCGTGGAGCGTGCCCTGCATTTTCGCCGTGAAGTGCAGCGCCTGCGTGCCGAGAGTGACACTTGGTTCTTCGATATCTGGCAGCCGGAAGAGATTGATGAGGCCCAGTGCTGGCCGCTGAACCCGGACGATAACTGGCATGGTTTTGGCCAGACCGACAGCGATCATATGTACCTGGATCCGATCAAGGTCACCATTTTAACGCCGGGGATGAACGAGCTGGGTGAAATGGAGGACACCGGGATCCCGGCTGCGCTGGTGGCGAAGTATCTGGATGAACGCGGGATCGTGGTGGAGAAAACGGGCCCGTACAACCTGCTGTTCCTGTTCAGCATTGGTATCGACAAGACCAAAGCGATGAGCCTGCTGCGCAGCCTGACGGATTTCAAACGGGCTTACGATCTCAACCTGCGGGTGAAAAACATGCTGCCGGATCTGTATGCTGAAGATCCGGACTTCTATCGCCATATGCGCATTCAGGATCTGGCCGCCGGGATCCACCAGCTTATCCGTAAGCACGATTTGCCGGGCCTGATGCTGCGGGCCTTTGACGTGTTGCCGGAAATGAAGCTGACGCCTCATGAGATGTTCCAGCAGCAGGTGCGTGGCAATGTGGAAACCTGCGAGATTGACCAATTGGTCGGTAAGGTGGCGGCGAACATGATCCTGCCTTATCCGCCGGGGGTACCGGTAGTGATGCCGGGGGAAATGATCACCGAAGAGAGCCGCGCGGTACTCGATTTTCTGCTGATGCTGTGCTCGATTGGTGAGCACTATCCAGGCTTTGAAACCGATATCCACGGGGCTAAACTGACCGAGGATGGGCGCTACCTGGTGAAGGTGCTGAAAGCCAGTTAGGTTAACCATGGCCCCTCACCCCCACAGGGAGAGGGGACCGATCGAGTTCGTTTATTCATTACCCAAATCTACCTGATCACCGCACTGAATGACCGATCACGGAACGTGACAACGGCACCGTACCAGCTCCCTCTCCCTGTGGGAGAGGGTTGGGGTGAGGGGAAAATTTAATCAATAAACTAAAGGAGCAGCCATGTTGGCATTACGGCAGGTTCACCATATTGCGGTAATTGGTTCTGATTACGCCGTCAGTAAACACTTTTATTGCGATATCCTGGGGTTCACTCTGCAAGCCGAGGTTTACCGTGCGGAGCGTGACTCCTGGAAAGCCGATCTGGCGCTGAATGGCCAATACGTCATTGAACTGTTCTCCTTCCCGTCCCCCCCTGCCAGACCCAGCCGCCCGGAATCCTGTGGCCTGCGCCACTTGGCATTTAGCGTCGAGGATATCGAGGCATCGATAGCACACTTGCAGGCGGCAGGGGTCGCTTGCGAGCCGATAAGGGTCGATCCCTACACCCAATCCCGTTTTACCTTTTTCAGCGATCCTGACGGATTACCGCTCGAATTATATGAACTATGAATGCTTAATCTTCTGAGAACGGCCCAAGTTATGGGTCGTTATGCTATCATTCCGCCCTTGCCCTCAGTGTCCACAGAGTTATTTCCGCCATGCAAGATCCTGTATTCCGCGTCGGGGAGTGGCTGATCACCCCGGCTGACAATCGCATAAGCCGCAATGGACAACAACGTACGCTGGAACCGCGCCTGATTGATATGTTGCAGTATTTTGCGCGGCATCCTGACGTCGTGCTCAGCCGCGATGAGCTGATTGATAACATCTGGAAGCGCAATATCGTCACCAACCATGTGGTGACCCAGTGCATCTCCGAACTGCGCAAATATCTGAAGAACGGGGATAAAGACGGCCCGGAATACATCATTACCGTCCCCAAGCGCGGTTATAAACTGACGGCACCGGTCATGTGGTGCGAAGAGGGGGAAAGTCTGCCGCCGTTAGCACCACAGGTGGCCGTCGTAATGCATGAGCCGGAAGATGGCAGTGAAGACGATGCTCCCGCCTATGTACCGCCGCGCCCGGCCTCCAGGCCGAAGGCATTGTTACCCGCGGCGGCTGGCCGCTTTTATCAACGTTCTCCCTTCTGGGTGTGGTTGGCTTTTCTGGCGGCCTTGTCTGCCTGCGTGGCCTTTGTCGGCATCGCGACCCTGTCCCAGCGTATTCCCGTTTCCACCATGCCGGTGTTGCTCAACCCACGCGATATCGATATTCGTATCCAGGGCGGCAACAGCTGTAGCAACTGGACGCCGCAGTTGTCTTACGTGGTTGGCCTGAGTGAACTGGTCACCGACGCGCTGAATACCTACTCCACGTTCCTGGTGCACGATCAGACCAACTATAACTTCACCGGGCCGAGTAGCTCCGGCAAGTCGCTGTATATCGAATTCGTCAACCAACGTCATTACCGCGCTCAGCAATGCTTCCTGTCGGTGCGGCTGGTAGATAATGCCGACAGCTCCATCATGCTGGATAAACGCTACTTTATTACCGCCGATAACCAACTGAAAATTCAGCAGGATTTCCTCACCAGCCTGTCGGCGGCGTTGAAACAGCCTTGGCCGCAACAGCTGGCGCAACGTTTGCAACTGTTGCTGCCGCAAAATGGCCCGGCTTTACAGCGTTTCTATCAGGCACATCAATTGCTGGTACAAGGAGATGCGGACTCGCTGACCCGTGCCAGCAGTCAGTTGGCGGCGATAATCAAAGCCTCACCGGACTTCGAGTATGCCGTTGCCGAAAAAGTGCTGGTGGATTTGCTGCGTAACTCCTACCAACCCCTGGATGCGGCCGAACTAACCCAGCTGCGAGCGGAAATGAACCGTCTGGAGACGTTGCCAGCCTTGGTTGATTCACCGATCTTGCAGCAAATAGTAACCGTCGATGCCCTGTCACAGGGAAAAACGGACGAGGCTTACCGCGCCATTAATAAAGCTATCGATCTGCAAATGTCATGGCTGAACTATGTGTTATTAGGCAAAGTCTACGAAATGCAGGGCCAAAACCACTTGGCTGCGGATTCTTATATCACCGCCTTTAACCTGCGGCCCGGCGAAAATACGCTGCACTGGATCCGCAATGGCGTATTTCAGACCTCAGTCACCGCAGTTGTTCCTTATTTAGACAATTACGACACGCAAAAATAACTCCATTGCCAACTGCTGGCACAAATACAGCGACACTAAAGGTTAAGGCAGGGGGGAGTCATGCAGGTTAGCCGACCGTTGAGCGCAAGGATGCGCGATTGCGAGCCCCCAAGGACGGGTTTACGGCGTGTCGGCGTTCTGCATGACTCCCTCCGGTTACATCATTAATTACAGCTATTTAATAAAGTTATATTATTGTTTTTAGGCGATATTTATCTTTTCTTTAGCTCATCCTGCCATCTTGATGTTTTCACCAAAAACCTCCGGTTATCATTTGTCACGCCCTGAGCGTAATTTCACCTTATCTTTAGGACTTTATTTTGGCCTATCGTTAGCATCCTGATTATCAAGTCGGTTCATTAATATGGCTTCTTATTGAATCGTACTTATAAGCATCGATAATCAGGAGAAACTGACCATGGCTGCATCCAAGAAAATAGGGCTTATTGCCTGCACCGGCGTCGTCGCCGGTAATATGATGGGGAGCGGGATCGCGTTATTACCGGCAAACCTGGCAAGTCTGGGATCTATCGCTATTTGGGGGTGGGTGATTTCTATCGTTGGCGCCATGTCTCTGGCTTATGTTTACGCCCGCCTGGCAACCAAAAATCCACAGCAAGGTGGGCCCATTGCCTATGCGGGGGAAATCTCCCCGGCGTTTGGTTTCCAGACCGGTGTCCTTTATTACCACGCCAACTGGATCGGTAACCTGGCCATCGGTATTACCGCCGTTTCTTATCTGTCTACTTTCTTCCCCGCACTCAATAACCCGGTACCGGCCGGGATTGCCTGTATCGCCATCGTTTGGGTATTCACCTTTGTGAACCTGCTGGGGGGCTCCTGGGTCAGCCGCTTGACCACGTTGGGTTTGGTACTGGTCTTGATCCCGATAGTGATCACTGCCGTGGCTGGTTGGCACTGGTTTGATGTTGCAACCTATCAAGCCAACTGGAATACCTCGGGGACTACCGACATCCATGCGGTGGTGAAAAGTATCCTGCTGTGCCTGTGGGCGTTTATCGGTGTTGAATCTGCGGCCGTCAGTACCGGGATGGTGAAAAACCCCAAACGTACCGTACCGCTGGCGACCATGCTCGGGACCGGTCTGGCAGGGATTATCTATATTGCCGCGACTCAGGTGATGAGCGGGATGTACCCAGCGGCGCAAATGGCGGCCAGCGGCGCCCCCTTCGCCATCAGTGCTTCCACCATTATGGGTAACTGGGCGGCCCCGATGGTATCTGCCTTCACCGCCTTTGCCTGTCTGACGTCATTGGGTTCCTGGATGATGCTGGTAGGGCAGGCCGGGGTACGTGCGGCTAACGACGGCAACTTCCCGCAAGTGTACGGCGAACTGGATAAAAACGGCATTCCGAAGAAGGGCCTGCTGTTGGCCAGCTGCAAAATGACCGCGCTGATGGTGTTGATCACCGTGATGAACTCCAGCGGTGGCAAGGCTTCCGACCTGTTCGGTGAACTGACCGGTATCGCGGTACTGCTGACCATGCTGCCTTACTTCTACTCCTGTGTGGATCTGATCCGCTTCGAAGGCGTCAACGTTCGCAACCTGCTGAGCCTGGTGGCATCGGTACTGGGCTGTGGGTTCTGCTTTATCGCCCTGATGGGCGCCAACTCCTTCGAACTGTCCGGCACCTTTATCGTCAGCCTGATCATCCTGATGTTCTACGCCCGCAAAATGAATACCCGCCAGGTTGCTAAAGCAGCAGCGGTGGTCAACGACAACGCCACGGCCAAAGCGCACTGAGATCGCGTGCTCTGACCCACTGAATTTACCCAGCCTCTTTCTTTCCGACCTGTCAGCCGCGACGGGAAGGGGCCCGCTTTGCCTGGAGAAATGATTATGAACGTTATTGCCATCATGAATCACATGGGTGTCTACTTCAAAGAAGAGCCGATCCGTGAACTGCATCAGGCGCTGGAAAGCCTCGATTTCCGTATCGTCTATCCTAATGACCGTGAAGACTTGTTAAAGCTGATCGAAAACAATGCCCGCCTGTGCGGCGTGATTTTCGACTGGGACAAATATAACCTTGAGCTGTGCGAAGAGATCAGCCAGCTCAATGAATATATGCCGCTGTATGCTTTCGCCAACACCTACTCGACGCTCGATGTCAGCCTCAACGATCTGCGCATGCAGGTGCGCTTCTTCGAATACGCGCTGGGTGCGGCAAAAGATATCGCCGCCAAGATCAAACAAAACACCGACGAATATATCGATGCCATCCTGCCGCCGCTGACCAAGGCGCTGTTCAAGTACGTGCGTGAAGGCAAATATACCTTCTGTACCCCAGGCCATATGGGCGGCACCGCCTTCCAGAAAAGCCCGGTTGGCAGCCTGTTTTACGACTTCTTCGGCCCTAATACCATGAAGTCTGATATCTCCATTTCGGTGTCTGAGTTGGGCTCGCTGCTTGATCACTCCGGCCCGCACAAAGAGGCCGAAGAGTATATCTCCCGCGTGTTCAATGCCGAACGTAGCTACATGGTGACCAACGGCACTTCCACCGCCAACAAGATTGTCGGGATGTATGCCGCTCCGGCAGGCAGCACCGTGCTGATCGACCGTAACTGCCACAAGTCATTGACCCATCTGATGATGATGAGTGACATTACGCCGATCTACTTCCGGCCAACCCGTAACGCCTACGGTATCCTCGGCGGTATCCCGCAGAGTGAGTTCAGCCGTGCCACCATCGCCAAACGCGTAAAAGAGACGCCGAATGCGAGCTGGCCAGCCCACGCGGTGATCACCAACTCCACCTACGACGGCCTGCTGTACAACACCGATTTCATTAAAGAGACCCTGGACGTCAAATCGATCCACTTCGATTCCGCCTGGGTGCCTTACACCAACTTCCATCCGATTTACCAAGGCAAGTGCGGCATGAGCGGTGGCCGGGTTGAAGGCAAGGTGATTTATGAAACCCAGTCGACCCACAAACTGCTGGCGGCGTTCTCCCAGGCCTCGATGATCCACGTCAAGGGTGACATTAACGAAGAGACCTTTAACGAAGCCTACATGATGCACACTACCACCTCGCCGCATTACGGCATTGTGGCGTCCACCGAAACCGCTGCGGCGATGATGAAGGGCAACGCCGGTAAGCGCATGATTAACGGCTCTATTGAGCGTGCTATCAAGTTCCGCAAGGAAATCAAACGGCTGAAAGTGGAGTCCGAAGGCTGGTTCTTTGACGTTTGGCAGCCGGAGCATATTGATGAGCCTGAATGCTGGCCGCTGCGCTCTGACAGCGCCTGGCACGGTTTCAAAAATATCGATAACGAACACATGTACCTCGATCCGATCAAGGTGACCATTCTCACTCCGGGGATGAGCAAGGAAGGCGAGATGCAGCCGTTCGGCATCCCGGCCAGTCTGGTCGCCAAATACCTGGACGAGCATGGCATCATCGTGGAGAAAACCGGCCCGTATAACCTGCTGTTCCTGTTCAGCATCGGGATCGATAAAACCAAAGCGCTGAGCCTGCTGCGTGCGCTGACCGATTTCAAACGTTCGTTCGACCTGAACCTGCGGGTGAAAAACATGCTGCCATCGCTGTATCAGGAAGCTCCTGAGTTCTATGAAAACATGCGTATTCAGGAACTGGCGCAGAACATCCATCGCCTGGTCGAGCACCACAACCTGCCGGATCTGATGTACCGCGCCTTTGAAGTGCTGCCAACCATGGTGATGAACCCTTACCATGCTTTCCAGAAAGAGCTGCACGGTGAGGTTGAGGAAGTCTATCTGGAGGAGATGGTCGGTAAGGTCAATGCCAATATGATCCTGCCTTATCCTCCAGGCGTGCCGCTGGTGATGCCGGGTGAAATGCTGACCGAAGAAAGCCGCCCTGTGTTGGAGTTCCTGCAAATGCTGTGCGAAATCGGCGCGCATTATCCGGGCTTTGAAACCGATATTCACGGGGCCTACCGCCAACCGGATGGCCGCTACACGGTGAAAGTATTAAAAGCTGAATAATGGCATCACAGGGGAAGGCATCAACGCTTTCCCCTTTGTTATTCTGATGGGAGAACACCATGCAAACACCCTCACAACTGCGCGCGATCTACTATGTCGTCGCGATCCAGATCTGGGAGTACTTTAGTTTTTACGGCATGCGCGCGTTACTGATCCTCTATTTAACCCACCAGTTAGGCTACTCCGATAGCCACGCCATCACTCTGTTCAGCGCTTACGCATCCCTGGTTTATGTCACCCCGATACTCGGCGGCTTGCTGGCCGATCGCCTGTTGGGCAATCGTGTCGCGGTGATTGCCGGCGCGGCGTTGATGACCCTGGGCCATATCGTGCTGGGTTTGGGGGCCGTGTCCGCCAACTCTCTCTATCTGGCCCTGGGGATTATCATCTGCGGCTATGGCCTGTTTAAATCCAATATCAGCTGCTTGCTGGGGGAGTTGTATCAGCCGCAGGATCCCCGCCGTGAAGGCGGATTCTCCCTACTGTATGCCGCAGGGAATGTGGGTTCCATCCTGGCCCCGATTGCCTGTGGGTTGGCTGCTGAACGGTTTGGCTGGCACGTTGGTTTTGCGTTGGCGGGGATCGGCATGTTTGCCGGGCTGATGATTTTCCTGTCAGGGAGCAAGCATTTTCGCCATACGCGCGGGGTCAATATCCCGCTGTTCCAGGCCAAAACCTTACGCCTGCCGCATTGGTTCTGGCTGGTGGCCGGGATCCTGTGCGCACCGCTGTTTTTCGCGCTGCTGTTTATTCACGATTGGGCCGGGTATTTGCTTGGCGTGGTATGCGCCGCCGCGGTAGCGATCGTGATGGGGATCCTTTGGCGGGTGAGTGGCGAACAACGGCGTGGGCTGTGGCAAATCATCATTTTGATGCTGTTGGGCACGCTGTTTTGGGCCTTTGCCCAGCAGGGGGGCAGTTCGATCAGCCTGTTTATCGATCACTTTGTCGATCGGCAATGGTTCTCCTGGTCGGTACCAACGGCGCTGTTCCAGTCGGTTAACGCCTTTGCGGTGATGTTGGGCGGCGTGATGCTGGCCTGGTTAGTCCGTGGCAGCCGGGGAGGTGCCCAGACCGTGCGTATCTGGTGCAAGTTCGCCTTTGGCCTGTTCCTGATTGCCGTGGGCTTTATGCTGATGGCATTAAACGCGCGCTGGGGGCAACTGCATGGTCAGGCATCGATGGGGATGATGGTGGCCGGGCTGGCGGTAATGGGCTTTGCCGAGCTGTTTATCGATCCGGTGGCGATGGCCCAAATTACCCGCCTGGACATCCCTGGTGCGACCGGCGTGTTAACCGGCATTTATATGCTGGCGACCGGGTCGGTGGCCAACTACCTTGCGGGGTTGATTGCCAACCAGACGACAGAAAGCCAGCTCGGCGGGGCGATGATCGAGGCTTACGGCAAGGTTTTCACCCAGATTGGCTGGGGGGCAGCAGGTTGCGCTGCCTTGGTTCTGGTGGCTCTGGCGCTATGGTGGGGCATGACCCGGCGCAATGATAGCGCGGTTAATGCTTGATTGATGGCGGTGGGCTGGTTAACGTGCAGCTATGTAGATGTCATTAAGCCCAATAGATGAAGATCCATCACCTCCTGACAACGATTGCCGACCATCTCGGGGCTGAGCGCCAACTGTTGCTGGCATTCAGCGGCGGCCTGGACTCCAGCGTACTGCTGCATCTGTTGGTTCAGTTACGCCAACAACAGCCGGATATCGCCCTGCGAGCGGTGCATGTTCACCATGGCCTGAGCCGTTTTGCCGATAGCTGGGTAGCACACTGCCAGCGGCAATGTGCACGTTGGCAGGTGCCGCTGGTGGTGCAACATGTGCAGCTAGAAGGGCGGCCTGGGGGGATCGAGGCGGCGGCACGTTCGGCGCGTTATGCCGCCTTCGCTGAAACCTTGGCCGCCGGTGAAGCCTTGTTAACGGCACAACATCTTGACGATCAATGTGAAACCTTCCTGCTGGCCCTAAAACGTGGCAGCGGCCCTGCGGGGCTTTCCGCCATGGCTGCGCAAACCCGGTTGGGCGACAACCCGTTGCTACGCCCGCTGTTGTCGATCTCGCGCCAGCAACTGGAAGCCTACGCACAACAGCACCAACTGCAATGGATCGATGACGACAGCAATCAAGACTCGCGCTTCGATCGTAATTTCCTGCGCCTGAACGTCCTGCCGCTACTGAATCAACGTTGGCCGCATTTCGCGCCAGCCACTGCGCGTAGCGCTGAATTATGTGCTGAGCAGGAGCAACTGCTGGATGAGCTGCTGGCCGAGCAGTTGGCCCAGCTGTTGGATCGGCAGAATTCACTCGCTATCGCCGAATTGGCTACCTGTTCCGCGGCCAGGCGCTATGCTTTGCTGCGGCGTTGGATTGCGCTGTTTGGCGTCACCATGCCTGCGCGCGATGGCCTGCACCGGCTTTGGCAGGAGGTTGCGCTCAGCCGGGAAGACGCCGAACCGCAGCTGCAACTCGGTGATTACCAGATCCGCCGTTTTCGCCAGCGCTTATACCTGCTACCGTTGATGGCCGATCTGAGCGGCAAGCAATTGCCTTGGTCTGATGAGGCTTCACTGGCGTTACCCGACGAGCTAGGTACGCTGTATGTAGGGGACGAAGGTGGGTTTCTGGTGCGGGCACCGCTGGCGCATGAGTCGGTCAGCATACGCTTTACCGCCAAGGGCAGGGTGCGGATTGTTGGTCGTGCCGGTTCACGCCCGATCAAGAAACTGTGGCAAGAGTTGGCTATTCCACCGTGGCAGCGTGAACGTACCCCGCTGCTCTACTATGATGAGCAGTTAATCGCCGCCGTTGGCGTATTTATTACCGAAGAAGGGCAGGCGTCTGCGGGGCAACCGGTTTGGCGGCTTGGCTGGAAAAAAAACAATAACAATCTGCTGTGAGGAACAGGCAATGAAATTGGTGAGCGTAATGGTGGTGATGGCCGGTGTGCTGAGCTTTTCCGCAGTGGCGGCGGGCGATGCGGCGGCAGGCAAGGATAAATCGGCTAGCTGTATGGCCTGTCACGGGACGGCAGGTAAGGTTTCGGTGCCGATGTACCCGAACCTGGCCGGGCAGAATGAAATGTATCTGGAGCACTCTTTGCAGGCTTACAAGAAAGGGGAGCGCTCCGGCGGGCAGGCCGAAGTGATGAAGGCCTATGTCTCGGGCCTGTCGGATGCGGATATTGCCGATCTGGCGGCGTATTACGCCAGCCTGAAACCTTAAATGACGAGGGCAGCCCTTGGGCTGCCCTGTGGAGATGGCGTTACCGCGAAATCAGTCCGACAGACTGACGACCACGGTACCGATTTCCGGATGACTGAAACTGAGGATGTGATCCAGACGCAAGCTGAGAAGGTTACCGGCCTGTTCGACAAGCAGATACTCGACGCCCTTGGTAAATTTCAGTTCGGTGGCCTTGCCTTCGAATTTTTCTCCGTCGCGTAACTCTAGCTTCAGTATATAGTTATGCTGACAGGCGAGTTCCAGGCTTTCATAGTCATCGCAATTGATGGATTGGTACTCATCATTCATCAACATGGTCGCTCACCAATAAGTTAGCGGCGGCAAAGGCCGCCTGTTCCCTAACGGAGGACGGAAGATCGCTATTCGCGGCAACTTCGTCCAATGCCTTCAAGACACATGCTAGTGCATCAGGCACGTAGCCTAGATCTCCACTGCCGATCTGAGCGTAAAAACGTCGTACTAACTCACAGTATTGTTGCACAATGGCCTCCCTTTAGGATCTCTGCATTATCGCCACGCAGGCTGCAATAAGGCACAGACACTCGGGGTTAAATCCTATCTAAAGGACTATAGCACAGGTGTCAGGGAGTTATTAGCTCCTCTTTATGGGCATTAGTCCACTCCTGATGCTCCCCGCGCTGGCTGCGGACTGCCCTGATCAAGTACAATGCGGCCTGTTAATAATGAGGTTACCCATGGCGCTGAAAGCTACAATATATAAAGCCACGCTCAATATCGCTGATATGGATCGTCACTTTTACTTTGATACCACACTCACTCTGGCCCAGCATCCTTCAGAAACCGAACAGCGCATGATGCTGCGCCTGCTGGCCTGGATCTGCCATGCCGATGAACGCCTGGTGTTTACCAAAGGCCTGAGTGCGGAAGACGAGCCGGAAATCTGGCGGCGTAACGACCATAACGGGCTGGAGATGTGGATTGAGCTGGGGTTGCCGGATGAGAAGCGGATCAAGAAAGCCTGCAATCAGTCGCCTCGGGTGGTGCTTTACGCCTATGGCGATCGCGCCGGGCATGTCTGGTGGCAGTCTATGCAGAGCAAGGTCGCCAACCACAAGAATCTGAGCATTCGTTTTCTCGATGATGAGCAACTGTCCCGTGTGACCGCGTTAGCCAGCCGCAATATGACGCTCCAGGCCACGTTGCAGGAAGGCACTATTTGGCTATCAGACCTTCAGAATAGTCTGGAAATTCAATTTGCCGAATGGCAGCAGGCGCAGGTGTAACCGGTGCTGGAACTGTCAAGAAACGTAGCCATACCGGACAACGAAATAGAATTAACGGCTATCCGCGCCCAGGGGGCGGGTGGGCAGCACGTGAATAAAACCTCAACGGCGATCCATTTGCGCTTTGACATCCGGGCGTCCAGCCTGCCAGAGTATTATAAAGAGCGGATACTGGGGCTGAATCATCACTTAATCACGGCCGATGGGGTGGTGATTATCAAAGCGCAGGAATATCGCAGTCAGGAATTGAATCGTGAAGCGGCACTGGCCCGGCTGGTGGCGCTGATCCAACAGGCGATGGTGGTCGAAAAGACGCGCAGGGCCACCAAACCGAGTAAAGGCGCCAAATTACGCCGTCTTGAAGGCAAGGTGCGTAAAGGTGCCACCAAGGCGCTGCGCGGCAAGGTTTTACCTTAAGCGGCGTCGTGGTATCAACGGATGACGACAGGAGAATAACTTGAAGCAAATAACCATTGCCCTGTTTTTAGCGGCAGGAGCCTTATCATTGCTGGGATGTAACAACCAATACCAGCCAAAAGAACAACCGCTTCAGCCGATGCAACAGAGCTATCAGGGATTATTGCCTTGTGCCGATTGCAGCGGGCTGGACACTACACTGTTCCTCGATCAAGACGGCACCTTTATCTTGCAGGAAACCTATCGCGGCTCAAGAGAGGGTGACAGCACCTTTGCCAGCTACGGTAAATGGGCGCGCACGGCGGACAAGCTGGTGCTGACCGAAAGCAACGGTGAAAAACGCTATTTCCACCCGGAAGGCAAGCAATTGAGAATGCTGGATCGCAGCGGAGCACCGATCGTGTCCAAGCTGAATTATGTGCTTTCGCCGGTGACGAAATCATTGCCGACAACGCCGATGCCGTTGACCGGGCTGTATACCTATATGGCTGATGCGGCGGTATTCCAGGATTGTGCCACCGGCAAAACCTTCCCGGTCGCGAATAATATTGCGCTGGAGCAGGGCTATCTGAAGGCGCAACGTGCGCCAGGTGAACCGGTATTCCTGATGCTGAACGGGCATTTCAGCGTGCAACCTTCGATGGAAGAAGGGCAGATGGAAAAAGCGCTGATCCCGGAGCCGGGTGGCAAGATTGCTTTTGACAATAACAAGAGCTGCGCTGACTGATCAATCTTCCCCTCACCCCAACCCTCTCCCACAGGGAGAGGGAGCTGTCCGGAGCCGCATTCAGGTGCGGAGTTAATCTGTGACAGGGTAGTTGTTGAAGGCGAACCGTCACCTAACCCCCACAGGGTGAGGGAGCGGTTGTGTTGCGCCAGTGGGGGGCAGGAAGAAGAAAGGCAGGATATTACGCAAAGAAATCAGCGAACTCGATCGGTCCCCTCTCCCTTTGGGAGAGGGCTAGGGTGAGGGGCCTGATTCTTGGCTAACGCCCGCGAACGCAAATAAATCCCCGGCTTGATATGGCCAACGTAGACCAGCGCCCGGCTTGGTGCCATCGTGGCAAGATCTCCTTCCCGCATATGCAGCAGATCGCCTGGGCTAACCCAGCCTGGGGCGGCCATTGTCAGCGGATGCCCGGCGTTTTCAAACGCGGCAATCACAAACTCCGAACAGAAATAGGACGACTCAGCGCCGGTTGGCGTTCTGAGCTGGGCGGCGGCCAAACCTTGGACACATTGCTGGCGAAAATCGGCAGAGAAGGGGTTCAGCGAACACAGCTGTTTGGTCATCATAAAGGGCACCATCTCGGCAATGCCCATGTAGTTATAGCGGCTGCCGGCCTTTTGGCTGGCAAATTGGCGGATCTGGCTCGCTTGCTCCGGCGTCAGATCGGGAATGCGCAAAGCAAACATCTTGTCGCTATGGGTCAGCGCTTCTTTCAGGCTGATAATCTGCACGCCTTCTCCCACCGCTTCGGCAACCTGGCCCTCGCCAATATATACGGCCACGTGGCTGACCGACGAAGTGCTCAAGATACGGATCCCGAGTGATTTCAAACCGAGGGTAGAGGAGAACAGCAGATCGCCGGGTTGCAGGTCGGCTTGATTGATATCGCGCAGGGTTTTACCGGGGGCTGAGCTTAGTGATTGAAACTGCACGTTGACGGGATTAATCGGGTTTTTTTCACGATCTGACAAGCCTACGTCCATGGTGCAACCGGTCAACAACACCGAAAACAGGGCAAGCAGGCGGGTAGCCGAGGGGCTGCACAGTGGCATAAGTTAATCCTTTAACAACAACGTCCATGAACAAAGCCCCCCGTCTGGGGGGCCTTGGCTATCTATCAGCGTTTGATCTGAGCCAGCAGGAAATCAATGATTTCGCCGGTTTTGATCATCTGCTTGTCGCCGCTACGGCGGTTTTTGTACTCAATCTCTTCGCTGTCGAGGTTACGATCGCCGATCACGACGGAGTGAGGTACGCCAATCAGTTCCATATCGGCAAACATCACGCCTGGGCGCTCTTTACGATCGTCCAGGATCACATCGATGCCGTGTGAACGCAGCGTATCGTACAGTTCCTCAGCCAGTGCCTGCACGCGGAATGACTTGTGCATGTTCATTGGCAGAATGGCAACCTGGAACGGGGCAATCGCATCTGGCCAGATAATGCCACGGTCATCGTGATTCTGTTCGATGGCAGCTGCCACCACACGCGTCACGCCGATACCGTAGCAACCCATGGTCAGCACCTGGTTACGGCCATCTTCACCCTGTACGGTCGCTTTCATCGCTTCCGAGTATTTGGTACCCAGTTGGAAGATGTGGCCGACTTCGATACCGCGTTTGATCAGCAGCGTGCCTTTACCGTCTGGGCTAGCATCGCCTTCCACCACGTTACGGATATCGGCGCTCTGCGGCAGCGGCAGATCGCGCTCCCAGTTGATACCAAAGTAGTGTTTACCATCGATGTTGGCACCGGCGCCGAAGTCGCTCATGGCGGCCACGCTGCGATCGACAACCACTGGAATTGGCAGGTTGACCGGGCCCAGAGAGCCTGGGCCTGCGCCGACGATGGCACGGATTTCTTCTTCCGTGGCGAAAGTCAGTGGAGCCGCGACCTGTGGCAGTTTCTCGGCCTTGATTTCATTCAGTTCGTGATCGCCACGCACCAGCAGGGCAACCAGCTTGTGGCCACTCTCTTCACGGGCGTGAACCATCAGGGTTTTCACCGTTTTCTCTACCGGCAGCTGGAATTGCTCAACCAGCTCGGCGATGGTTTTGGCGTTAGGCGTGTCGATGATGCGCAGTTCTTCCGTTGCCGCAGCGCGTGGCTGAGCAGGGGCAACCGCTTCGGCCAGCTCGATATTGGCGGCATAGTCGGAACCGGTTGAGAACACGATATCGTCTTCCCCGCTTTGCGCCAGCACCTGGAACTCATGTGAAGCACTGCCACCGATGGAACCGGTATCGGCCAGCACCGGACGGAAATCCAGCCCCATACGGTTGAAGATCTTGCTGTAGGCTTCGTACATGGCGTCGTAGGTTGCTTGCAAAGATTCCTGGGTAGTATGGAAGGAATAGGCATCCTTCATCAGGAATTCACGCGAACGCATCACGCCAAAACGTGGGCGAACCTCGTCACGGAACTTGGTCTGGATCTGGAAGAAATTCAGCGGCAGCTGCTTGTAGGAGCTGATTTCATTGCGGATCAGATCGGTGATCACTTCTTCATGCGTTGGGCCCAGTACAAACGGGCGATCGCCGCGATCGACAAAGCGCAGCAATTCCGGGCCGTACTGCTCCCAACGGCCACTTTCCAGCCAGAGGTCTGCGGGTTGGACAACCGGCATGGAAACTTCGATCGCGTTAGCATTGTTCATTTCTTCGCGAACGATGTTTTCAACCTTCTTCAGAACGCGCAGGCCGGTTGGCAACCAGGTATAAAGACCGGAGGCCAGCTTGCGGATCATCCCGGCGCGCAGCATCAGCTGGTGGCTGATCACTTCGGCATCGGCAGGTGTCTCCTTCAGTGTGGAGAGCAGATATTGGCTAGTACGCATGGTGTTTGGTTCCGTTAGAACTGCAAATTGCATCGGGCTGCCAGGAGCGGCAGCCAAAATTTTCAAAAGTGGCTTAGTTTACCAGCGCAGGCCGGTTGTCAAAAGAGAGCGGGCGGAATTTTAACGGGCGTCGAGCGACAACACTTCGGTTTGACTATCAACGATCCGCCAGCGCACGTTGAACTCCAACAACCATACCGCATATTCGCGCCCGTTGGCTTCTTCTTTTCGATAAGCGGGGCGAGGATCTTGCGCCAGCACCTGAGTGATAAAACGGCGTAAATTGGGGTAGTGCCGCAAATGTTGCTGCAGCTGTTGTTCCGCCTGGGGCGAGAAATACACGGGCATATCACCGGCCGGTGCCGCCTGAGCAAATCCGGCTCGTGCTTCAGGATGGCTTTCCGCAAACGGCAGATAGGGCTTGATATCGACGACGGGTGTCCCATCTACCAAATCCAGGCTGCCCAATTCCAGCACCACTTCCCCGCCATGGGTACGTATGCCTTTCAGTTCGATCAGCGACATACCCAAGGGATTAGGGCGAAAAGTCGAGCGGGTAGCGAACACACCCATACGCGCATTGCCCCCCAGACGAGGAGGCCGCACCGTAGGACGCCAGCCGCCTTCCATGGTTTGATGAAAGATAAACATCACCCACAGATGGCTGAACTCGCAGAGGCCACGTACCGCTTCGGCCTGATTGTAAGGCGGCAACAGCAGCAGTTCTCCGCCGCCGTCTTCCACTAGCCCAGGCTGACGGGGAACCGCGAACTTCTCTTTATAAGGAGAGCGGATGGTGCCGATCTGCTCGAAAACAAATTCGGTCATTTGGCAGAAACGTTAAGCGCAGAGCCCTGGCAGATGGCCTGCTGATAACAACCGGCGACGCCGCTGACAATCTGGCAGTCATGCAGCAGCACCGCATTGGCCTTCATGTAGGAAGCTCGGGTCTGCATACGCTTACGGGCCGTAGCCAGATTAGGTGGTGAGTCCTGTACCGTGGTCTGGCAGGATTCACCAGAAACCTCACCTAAGTCGCGGAAAGGTTTACCGACTAACTCTTCGGCACTCTTGTACAGTTTTACCGGGGCCGGACGGGCTGCCGGAGTGGTTTTGACCGGTGCGGGAGCGGCCTTGGTCGTAGTACTGTTTGTGGTGGATGGGGCTGTGTGCAGCGTAGAGCATCCAGTCAGCGCAAGTGCTAACAAACAGAGAGGTAAAACACGCATTGAGATCCCCTGCCTTTTTATAATAAAAGTGGCGCTATTGAAGCAATCTCTGGCACAAATAACAAGACGGGCCGTAGCCCGTCTTGCAATTATCGGAATAAAAAGACTTAACAACGATTACCAGCCTTTGACTGCGCCACCGTTAAAGATCTTGTTGGCCGCTTCGTTAACTTCGTCAGACTGATAAGCCTGCACGAATTTCTTCACGTTTTCCGCGTCTTTGTTATCTTCACGGGCAACCATGATGTTGACGTAAGGTGAGTCTTTGTCTTCAACAAACAGACCGTCTTTGGCCGGAGTCAAGTTAATCTGGCTGGCATAGGTGGTGTTGATGATGGCCAGCGCGATTTGCTGATCGTCCAGAGAACGTGGCAGCTGTGGCGCTTCCAGCTCAACCAGCTTCAGGTTTTTCGGGTTCTCGGTCACGTCCAGCACGGTCGGCAGCAGGCCAACACCGTCTTTCAGTTTGATCAGACCCTGTTTTTCCAGCAGCAACAGTGAACGGCCCAGGTTGGTTGGATCGTTAGGCAGTGCTACCTGTGAACCTTCTTGCAGCTCATCAATGGATTTGATCTTTTTGGAGTAACCGGCGATCGGATACACGAAGGTGTTACCGACTGAAACCAGTTTATAACCACGATCCTTGATCTGCTGATCCAGATAAGGCTTGTGCTGGAAGGCGTTGACATCGATATCGCCCTTGCTCAAGGCTTCGTTTGGCAACACGTAGTCGTTGAAGGTGACCAGCTCAACGTCCAGGCCATACTTATCTTTGGCCACTTTTTGTGCTACTTCAGCTACTTGCTGTTCAGCACCGACAATAACGCCCACTTTGATATGGTTTGGATCTTTTTCATCCTGGCCGCAACCGGCCAGAGCCAGAGTACCGATCAGTGCGCCGATGGTTGCGATGGATTTAAATTTTAACGACATATCCCTTCCTCAATTAGACTCGCATAAGAAATACGCTTTACTCTTTATCCCGCCAGGTACAGCCAAGCTATCGAGTAGATATCAGCGCGTTGGTACAACTATTTGTGGGTAACGGCCTTCACGATACGGTCGCCACCAAACTGGATCAGATACACCAGCACCACCAGTAATATTAATACCGTATTCATCACGGTCGCGTTATAACCAATATAACCATACTGATAACCAATTTGACCTAAGCCACCGGCACCGACGGCACCCCCCATGGCAGAATAGCCCACCAGGGTGATCAGCGTGATGGTGGCGGCATTCACCAAACCAGGCAGTGCTTCAGGCAACAGCACTTTGGTGATGATTTGCATTGGGGTCGCGCCCATGGCACGCGCGGCTTCAACCAAACCAGATGGGATCTCCAGCAGGGCGTTTTCTACCATGCGAGCGATAAACGGGGCGGCACCTACGGTGAGTGGCACGATGGCCGCCTGCAAACCGATGGAGGTGCCCACGATCATCCGGGTGAACGGGATCATCCACACCAGCAAGATAATGAAGGGAATGGAACGGAAAATATTCACCAACCCAGACAACACCTTATAGACGGTATTGTTGGCAATGATTTGCCCTGGGCGGGTCACATATAACAGCACGCCAACCGGTAAGCCGAGGACAAAGCCAAAGAAGCCGGAGACAAAGGTCATCGTAACGGTTTCCCACACGCCACGCGCCATTAACCACATCATTGCCTCAGACATAACCCAGAACCTCTACTTTTACCTGATTTTCTTGTAGGAACTTAATCGTTGCCTGTGCGTCTTCATCGGTGCCGTGCAGCTCAGCCAGCATCACGCCAAACTTCACACCACCGGCGTAATCCATCTGAGCGCTGATAATATTGTTGTTCACGTTAAAGCGGCGAGCCGCTTCTGACAGTAAAGGTGCATCGACCGAGCGGCCGGTGAATTCCAGGCGCAACAGCGGTTGGCGACCACCGGTACGATCAGGCACCAGACGCGCGGCATAGTCATCCGGGATATCCAGATGCAGCGTGGCCTGGATAAACTGCTGTGCCAGCGGCGTCTTGGGATGTGAGAACACTTCACTGACGCTGTCTTTCTCAATCAACTGGCCTTGGCTGATCACCGCAACCTGATCGCAGATACGCTTCACCACGTCCATTTCATGGGTGATCAACAGAATGGTCAGCCCCAGACGGCGGTTGATGTCTTTCAGCAGTTCGAGAATAGAACGGGTAGTGGCTGGGTCCAGCGCACTGGTCGCTTCGTCACACAGCAGAACCTTAGGATTGCTGGCCAATGCACGTGCGATAGCGACACGCTGCTTTTGGCCGCCAGACAAGTTGGCCGGATAGGCATCGTGCTTGTCCGACAGACCAACCAGCTCCAGCAGCTCAACGACGCGTTTTTTGATTTCCGCCCGTGGGGTGCTGTCTAGTTCCAACGGCAGGGCAACGTTGCCGAAGACCGTGCGTGAAGAAAGCAGGTTGAAGTGTTGGAAGATCATGCCAATCTGACGGCGTGCGCGCGTCAGCTCACCTTCAGACAGTGAGGTCAGATCCTGGCCATCAACCAGAACGGTACCTGACGTTGGGCGCTCCAGCATATTGGCGCAGCGGATCAGCGTACTCTTACCGGCGCCTGAGGCCCCGATAACGCCATAAATCTGTCCGGCAGGAACGTGAAGAGTCACGTCAGAAAGTGCGCTGATGGATCGCGACCCCTGCTGGAACACTTTGGTGATGTTGGAAAGTTTAATCATATTCTTCTTATTTTTAGCTTGGTTGCCGTGGCGTAATAAACAGAAACCTTGGCTGCAGCCAAGGTCAGGATCAGATGTTAAGGCGTCTAGACGTCTAAGTCAACGTTAACGCTGTTCTTCGTCATTCTCAGTCTCGGCGAAAACATGCGATACTGTGGCGGTTTTCAGGCTTTCAGGAGCATACCGGTGACACAACGCGTTCCAGCAATTTTCTTAGATCGTGACGGCACGATTAATATCGATCATGGCTACGTCCATGAAATAGATGATTTCCAGTTTATCGATGGCGTGATTGACGCCTGCCGTGAACTGAAAAAAATGGGCTTCGCGCTGGTGCTGGTCACCAACCAGTCCGGTATCGCCCGTGGTAAGTTTAGCGAAGACCAGTTTATGCGTCTGACCGAATGGATGGACTGGTCGATGGCCGACCGTGAGGTCGATCTGGACGGCATCTATTTCTGCCCACATCATCCTGAGGCAGTAATAGAAGAGTATCGTCAGGTTTGTGATTGCCGCAAACCGCAGCCGGGCATGTTGTTGCAGGCGCAGAAAGAACTGAATATCGATTTGGCGGCTTCTTATATGGTTGGCGACAAAATTGAGGATATGCAGGCAGCTGCGGCGGCAGGCGTTGGCACTAAAGTCTTGGTGCGCACCGGCAAGCCAGTCACTGAAGAAGGTGAGAAAGCGGCGGATTGGGTGCTAAACAGCCTGCAGGAGCTGCCAGCAGCGATTAAAAAGCGGGTTTAAGCAGCATTGTGCATGAATAGTGAGCTGTCAGAAGAAAAGTGCATATTAACCCTTGTCATTCTGAACCAGCTCCCTATAATGCGCCTCCATCGACACGGAACATGTGAACAACTTCACAGAGTCTCCGGGGTCGCAGAGAAAAAAACCTGAAATTAAGGTTGACTCTGAAACAGGAAAGCGTAGTATACGCCTCCTCGAGTTAGCAAGCGAAAGCACGCAACTCACTGCTCTTTAACAATTTATCAGACAATCTGTGTGGGCACTCACAAGACGATATCCAGCTACTTCGGTAGCAAAAAAATATCAAGTCTTGAAGAGTGACCAAGCAGTAATTCATGCGAATGAATTATTATGAAAGTTAATTT
>NZ_JBOFZA010000023.1:0-234279 GCF_051654945.1 Serratia sp. (in: enterobacteria) | reverse complement strand
CAGCCAGAGCAGCCAGAGCAGCCAGAGCAGCCAGAGCAGCCAGAGCAGCCAGAGCAGCCAGAGCAGCCAGAGCAGCCAGAGCAGCCAGAGCAGCCAGAGCAGCCAGAGCAGCCAGAGCAGCCAGAGCAGCCAGAGCCTGAAACTAGCAAAAAGGCTAAAAAATAAGGTGAATCATGATTGATCTGGTAGTGGTAAAAGAGCATTGCCGCCTGGAGCCAGATTTCAGCGCGGATGATGCGACGCTGAATATCTATATCGGCGCGGCAAAAAAGCAGGTTGAGATGTACACCCGCCGCACGTTGTACGCCGCCGAGTCAGAACCTGGTTATGCAGATGATGAAGATCACCTGTTGCTGAGTGACGATGTGAAGGTGGCCATGCTGCTGCTGATCGGTAATTGGTATGAAAACAGGGAGGCCAGTGTTGTCGGCCAGTCTGTAAGTACCTTACCTTTTGCTGTTACGGCTCTCTTGCAACCATACCGGATCTACGGACTGTAAGGGGGCGCTATGCAAGCAGGCCGACTACGCCACCAGGTAACCATCCAAAATTTCGTAACCGTGGAGCTGCCTTCTGGCCAGGAGATCGAAGAGTGGCAGGATGGCAAAACCGTGCGGGCTGAAGTGATGGGGATCAGCGGAAGGGAGCTGGTGGCCTCCGGTGCTGAAAAGGCGGAAGCCACTATCCGTGTCTGGATGCGCTATCGCACCGATATCACCGCGGCATCGCGGCTTTTATGCCTTACCGGCCCTTTTCGCGGCTCAATGCTGGAAATAACCGGCCCGCCGATCCCTGACACCAAAGGCAGGCGACTGGAAATTCTCTGTAAAAGTGGGGTGAAACCATGATCAGCGGCAACCTTGATTTTTCCGGCCTGCTCGACATTTCGAAGGATTTGGAGCTGTTGAGCAAGGCCGAGAACCGCAATGTATTGCGCCAGGCTACGCGTGCGGGGGCAAACGTGCTCCGTGATGAGGTTCGAGCGCGGGCGCCGAAGAAAACCGGCAAGCTGGCGCGCAATATCGTTGCAGTGAACATGCGGGCAAAAGATGGTGGTGCGGTTGCTGGGGTGCATATACGGGGCCGCAACCCACGAACGGGCAACAGCGATAACTCGATGAAAGCCAGCAATCCGAAAAATGCTTTCTACTGGCGCTTTGTGGAACTGGGAACGGTGAAGATGGCCCCAGTGCCGTTTATCCGACCCGCTTACGATGCCAAAGAGGGGGCGGCGGCAGAGGCGGCTTTTGCCAAGGCCAACGAGGCGATCGATAAGGTGCTGTCCAAATGACCGAAGCCGATCTTAACCCGTTGTTAAAACCGCTGGTGGGCGGGCAGGCTTATCCCTATGTCGTCAAACTTACGCCGGAGGGGCAGCCAGCAGTAAAGCCACCGTGGATCGTCTACACCATTCCCGATGAAAATCGGGGTGATGTGTTCTGCGGTACTGCTGAAACTGCCTACATGGTGCAGATCGATGTGTACGCCAGCAGCATTGACGAGGCGAAAGCTCTACGTCAGCAGGCCGAAGAGGCGGTAACCGTACTGTCACCTGCCGAAGTCCATCTATTTAGCGGCCACGACCCCTACACCGGCCTTTTCCGCGCCTCGCTTGAGTTTCGAGTGTGGCAATAACCCATACCTTTGACCCTGACCCGCTACGGCGGGTTTTTTATGTCCGGAGAAAACTCATGACAAGTAAGTATGAAAAAACACAAGGCACGGTGATCAGCGTCACCGCTGGTGAAGTCAGCGAAGCCAATCCCGTTGGTGTTACCTGGCTTGCCGCATCGTGCAGCACAAAGGAACTCAGCTACACAGGCGGCCAAAAGGCTGATATCGAAGTTACAACGCTGTGCTCAGAAGAACAGGAGATGACAAACGGCCTGAAAGCCCCGTCTGAAATGACCATTGGTAAAAACTGGAGTGGTTACGATGCCGCCCAGGATTCTCTGATGGATGCCTATGAAGACGACAGTCGCCGCGCTATTCGTATCGTATTCCCTTCCGGCAACGGTTTTTCATATCTTGCCGAGGTGCGTCAAAACAGCTGGAGTGCGGCCACATCCGGCATCGTATCTGCCTCATATACGCTGCGCATTATCGGTAAACCCGTACGGATTTACGCTGTAAACATTCCAGTGACCGGCGTCACCCTGGACAAATCCACGGCCACCGTAGCCGCTGGAGCCAGTCTCACCCTTACCCCGACGATAGCCCCAGCCTCGGCAACTAACCGTGGCGTGACCTGGACATCCTCGGCACCTGGCACCGTCATGGTGACAAACAAGGGCGTTATCACCGGCCTCACCCCAGGCACCTCAACGATCACCGTCAAAACCACGGACGGCGCTAAAACCGCAACGTGTGTCGTGACCGTCACAGCCTAATAGGAGCACTTACCAATGGCAGCAAAGAAATTGAACCTTAAAGCACTGGCGTCGGCACCGATGGCGGGTTTTCGCACCAAGCTGGTTGAAGTCGCCGAGTGGAATGGGGCGAAGGTGATCCTGCGTGAACCCTCACCAGCAGGCTGGGGCCAGTGGCGCGAGATTGTGGAGCCTGAAGAGCCAAAAGAGGGCGCAAAGGCGGTCGAGCTTTCAATCACGGAGCAGACGCAACGTAACATTCGCGCTGACGCTGTAATGTTTATTGATGTTCTGCTCGATGAAGATCAGCAGCCGGTATTTACCCGCGAAGAGCTGGATGAGGTTGTGGGTTTTTACGGGCCGGTGCATTCCCGTCTACTCAAGCAGGCGCTTGCCCTGCAAACTTCCCAGGAAGACGCTGAAAAAAAGTCAGAGAGCCAGAAACCTTCTTCTTGATGCAACTGGCTCTACGCCTGGGTAAAACCCTGGGCGAACTTCGGCAATCTATCGGCATCAGTGAATTGCGTATGTGGATGGCCTTTGACCGGATAAGCCCGATCGGCGATGACCGTAATGATTATCACGCCGCGCAAATCGCAGCCGCCGTTTTCAATGTCCAGCGAACCAAAGATCCATTGTCCATCGGGGATATGTTGATTCGCTGGAACGCGCAGGAAGACGAGGAAGAAGAGGATACCGCTGGGCTTGAGGCATTTCTGGAAAATCTGGTTAGTTAACACCCGCTGCGGCGGGTTTTTTATGGGTGAAATATGGCATCTCTGCGTGAGCTAATCATTAAAATTTCGGCAAACTCCAGTTCCTTCCAGACTGAGATCGCCCGTGCCTCACGCATGGGAGCCGACTATCACCGCACAATGGTGCAGGGCAATCGCCAGGCAGAGAATGCCACTCGTCAGAGTCAGCGAGCTCTTACTGATCTGAATGGGCAATTGGCGACCGTGCGCAGCAGCGCATTGGCGATGGCCGGCGCGTTTGCCGGGGCGTTCGCTACCGGAAACCTGATCGCTATGGCTGATAAGTGGAACTCGCTCAGCGCGCGGGTAAAGCTGGCCACCACCTCCGCGGAGGATTTCGGCGCCGCTCAGGCCGGACTGATGCAAATCAGTCAATACACTGGCTCAACGTTCGAATCTAACGCCGCTCTGTTTT
Organism: Serratia sp. (in: enterobacteria); assembly: GCF_051654945.1. GTDB lineage: Bacteria > Pseudomonadota > Gammaproteobacteria > Enterobacterales > Enterobacteriaceae > Chania. The sequence continues at coordinate 230,740 of NZ_JBOFZA010000023.1, read as the reverse complement.
CGCGGGCATCAAGTTCGCTGCGTGAATACGGGTACACAACCAAAGATATCCTGTCACTTACCGATGCACTGGCCACCGGCCTGCAAGTGTCCGGTGCGTCAGCAGACGAAACGGCATCACTAATCACCCAACTATCGCAGGCTCTGGGGCGTGGCGTTCTGCGTGGGCAGGATTTTAACTCTGTTGCGCAGTCTGGCCAGCGGATCATGAAAGCGTTAGCTGATGGTCTGGGTGTGGCTCAAAAAGACCTGAAAGGCTTGGCTGATGCTGGCGAACTGACCACGCCGAAGATCGTGCCTGCACTGATCAGCCAGCTCGGGCAGTTGCGTAAAGAGTTCGACACGATGCCAAACAGCGTTAGCGCGGCATCAACCCGTATCAATAACGCATTTATGGAGTGGATTGGCGGGCAGAACCAGGCGGCAGGGATTACAACCACCCTTGCCGGTGTTATGGATGGGCTTGCGGGTAATATCGATAATGTGGCCACTGGTTTAGGTGTGCTCGTCGGGATCGGCGCGGTGCGTTACTTCGGCAATTTGGCCTTGGGTGTGCAAACCGCTACGGGAAGAATGTTGGCAGCATATCGCACGGAGGTAGCTGTTGCGGCGGCTCAGGTTGAAGGAGCAAAAACAGCGACAGCAGCAGCTCGAGCCACGCTTTACCGTGCTCAACAAGCCAGGGCTGCGGCGGTAGGGATTGAGGCGCAAATAGTTGCCGAGCGACAATTAGCTATAGCTCAACGTCAGGTGTCCGCAAGCGTGGCAGCAAGAACTACCGCCCAGGGTAGTCTGAATGCGGTTACATCACTGGGGACTCGCCTGGGTAGTGGTTTATTAAGTGCCGTCGGCGGGATCCCTGGAATTGTGTTGGGGATAGGTGCGGCCTGGTACTACACGCATCAAAAAAATGAGCAAGCCAGGAAAACAGCGCTGGCATACGGGAATACTGTTGAGCAAGTCCGCAAACAGATGTCTGATATGTCGATCGCCGGGCTGCAATCAACAGCTGTAGACGCTGGGAAGTCCATAACGGCCCAAAGGACAGAAATAGCTAAGACGGAAGAGGAAGTTCGTAAGCTGAAAGACAGCCTGTCTGCACTGAAAAAAATGGAGGCAGATGCTAAAGAAAGCCCGTGGATGAGCCGGATAAATACGCTGATGTCACTTGAAGACATTCAGCAGGCAATGATTGAGACGCAGGGGCAGTTAAGCCAGAAAAATTTCGCACTCGAGCAGCAAACGGAAACATTACGTAATACCGAAGCCCTCCGTACTCAGGCGCTCAATGAGTCGATAAATAAGACCGCATCGCTGGCGGGAGCTGTTGGCGGCCTTGCGGAAATGTACGCACAGCTTAACAGGGTAACGGGCCTGGCTACGTCAGCAGCTCCTGCGGCATTTTCAGGTATGCAATTGCCGAAACTGGACGATAAGCAACAAAAGGCAATGCTCAAGGTACAGCGAGATCAGGTGCTGGCCGGATTGAAGGGGATTGCAAAGGCCGAACAGCAGGCAGTTTATGAGGCTGATGATCTAAAGCTTCCTCCTGGTCACTATGAGGCTTATGTTGCGGGCAAGGTTGATGCCGAGCGGAAAACCGAAGCCCTCACTGCTGCGACGAAAGCTCAGCAAAAAGCCGAGCAAGACGCCGCATCCGCAGGTAAACAATCTGCGAGTGTGGCGGCGGATTACCAGCAAAAAATCGCCAACCTGAACAAGGAAATTCAGATTGAAGGTGTCCGATTAAAAGAAGGTGATGCGGCGGCATCGCTGTTTTCTGCGTCATTGGAAGCCGGTACAAAGTGGACTAACGAACAGCGGGCAGGGCTGGAACGTTTGAACAAGACGTTAGCAGAGGCAAAGCAACGGTGGGAAGACCACAACGCGGCTATAGCCTCCGATCCCTACCGAGCGGCTGCGGATACCCAGAAAAAGGCTAACGAGCAGCTACAGCGCCAAATTGCTGACGGCGAAATCAAAAGCGCCGAGGAACTCTCCCGCCGCAAGCAGGATATCAACACGACCTACTTGCAGGCGAAGGCCGAGGCCGATCAGCGTTACGCTGTTTCCGGTACCGCAGAGCTGGCCGGTAATGTCGATCCTATCCAGAACCTCGAAAACCAGCTTGCTAAACGGCATGCACTGATCGAGAGCTATGCCACGGCGGGTGTAGTGTCGCAAAGCCGCGCCAATCAGCTCATTGTGGCGGCGGATCGTGAGGCGATGCAAGAGCGTTACCAGGCATCACTGCAACTGTACGCTGCGCAAGGTGATATGCAGAAGATGGCCGTCGATATGTTCCAGGCCACCACAGAACGGGCAAGCAATATGCTTACCGGTCTGCTGACAGGTACCCAAACGTTCAAGGAGGGGGTGACTAACCTCTTCGCTTCCCTAACTCAATCCATCGTTCAAAACCTTATCGATATGGCCGCGCAGGCGCTGGTTACCAGCTCCATTATGCAGACGATCACCGGTGTAGTTGGTGGGCTTGCTGGTGGTATCGGCGGGGCGGCATCCGGAGTTAGTGGCGCAGCAGGATCGGCAAGCACTGGCGCAATGGGGCTGAGTACAAACTTTGCAGCGTATGATCTTGGCGGTTACACAGGCGTTGGCGGTAAATATGAACCCGCTGGTGTGGTACACCGTGGCGAATTCGTGATGACCAAAGAGGCTACGGAACGGATCGGCGTGGATAAACTTTACGGCATGATGCGTGGTTATGCTGATGGCGGGTTGGTTTCTTCTTCACCGGTTGCAGGTGGTTCGCTGGGAGTTCGGGCGCTAACAGCCAGTCAGCCTATCGGTTATGGGGGTGGCGGTGGTACCGGTGGAAATGTTTACGTAACGATTAACGAAAACGGCTCTACATCGGTCTCTGGCGGTGGAGAGAACGAGAGCTTTGCGCGTGAGTTTACGGCAATTATTCAGAGGGAATACGTCAAACTGCGCAATAAGGATTTGAGCCAGGGCGGGGCAATCAATAGCGCAATCAGAGGGGGCAGATAATGGCGCTGGAAACGTTCACTTATGCCGCCAGGGTAAACCCGACAGGCGAGCACTCCTTTCGTGTACGTGAAGTGCAATTTGGCGATGGTTATAAACAGCAAGTTGGCGATGGGCTGAATACTGAGCTCCAAAGCTGGTCTTTGACTTTCGTCGGTAACTGGAAGCGCACTTTTGAGATTAGAAGTTTTTTCAAGCGCCATGCCGGTTATAAATCCTTTAAATGGATGACGCCAAATTTTGAATTGGGGTTGTTCACATGCAAAACATACCAGGTAACCGCGCTGGGAAAAAATGACCGCGGCGATCAGATGTACCAGCTCGCGGCCACGTTCGAAATCGCATTCCATCCGTAGGTTAAATTATGTCTATAAATGCTGATCACCAGGTTCTGGAACCTGGGAGTAAAATCCGCCTGTTCGAAGTTGACGGTAGTCAGTTCAGCGGGCCTGAGTTGTATTTTCACAGCCACCCAATCCCCTTCACCCCGGCAGAATTGGAAAAGGCCGGTGATGATCCGGCCAAACTACCTGCAAAATCCATCTGGTTCGGAGGCCGAGAATATAAGCCGTGGCCGGTAGAGATCGAAGGGCTGGAAGTCACGAGCGACGGCACAGCACCGAGTCCTACGCTGTCTGTAGGTAATATCGATGGCACCGTGGGTTCAATGTGCCTTGCATACCAAAACCTAGCAATGTTTAAGGTTACGATCCGCGACACGTACGCTCACTACCTCGATGCCCGAAATTTTCTGGAGGGTAACCCGGAGGCTGACCCGACGCAGGAAAAGGTTGCTGTGTGGTATATCGATCGCAAGATCAGCGGCAGCAATACCGGCATCCAGTTTGCACTGTCTTCGCCCGCCGATCTGCAAGGCATCATGATCCCCACCCGGCAAATTCACAGCCTTTGTACCTGGTGCATCCGTGGCCAGTATCGCGGGGCATCATGCGGGTACACCGGTACAAAGTATTTTGACGCTGACGGCAAGCCAGTAAGTGACCCGTCGAAAGATGCTTGTTCTGGCCTGCTGTCCACCGGCTGCGAACCGCGCTGGGGTAAGGGTAATCCGTTGCCGTTCGGTGGTTTCCCAGGCTCCGCATTGTTGAAGAGGTAGCTATGAGAAAGCACATTATTAGCGCCATCATGGCGCATGCCGAAGAAAGTCACCCGGCAGAATGTTGTGGGCTGGTGGTGCAACATGGCCGCAGCCAGCAGTATCTTCGCTGTCGAAACACCGCTCCGGAGCCGACAGAGCAATTCAGCATGCATCCGGGGGACTACGCAGCAGCGGAGGATGCAGGGGAGATCGTCGCTATCGTTCACAGTCATCCGGATGCAACCACGCAGCCGAGCCAGCTCGACCAGGCACAATGTGACCTGTCACAGTTGCCGTGGATTATCGCAAGTTGGCCGGAGGGCGATATCAGAACAGTTATTCCCACCGAGGGTGTTAAACCGCTACTGGGCCGCCCGTTTGTACACGGCATATGGGACTGCTACGCGATCGTGCGTGATTGGTACCGGCTGGAATGCGATATCGATATCCCCAACTTCGACCGTTCAGATGGCTGGTGGAACCGCGGTGAAAACCTCTACATGCAGCACTATGGTGAAGCTGGGTTTAAACCGGCAACTAGCGACCTGCAGATCGGCGACGTAATCATTATGCAGGTGCGAGCAGATGAGCCTAATCACGCAGGGGTGTATCTTGGTGATGGGGTGATGCTCCATCACATGTATGGGCAGCTTAGTAAACACGTCCCGTATGATGGTTATTGGCAGGAAAGAACGGTTATTGTTTTGAGGTATCGCTGAACGGAATGATTTTTAACCTTTTTTCATTGAGAGAAAATTGTTACGATTAACGTCCTATTTATAGAGAGGGTAGAACAATGGAAGGGGCTTTTTTTCTCTGGTATCTTGTCTTTACAGTTATAACTATAGTTATCTGGTACTTCCTGAATAGGGCAAGCGTCAGGGCGAATAAACAAATTGAGCTGTTGGAGTCAATTGATAGTAAGCTATCAAAAATACTCGATCCAAACTTTGAAGCAACAAAATGCGATAACTCGGCAGAGGGATATCTTGAAGAGGCTAGAAAGAAAGCCGGGTTGTGATAAATAGTTACTGTGAACCATGTTTTTGTGGATGAATCTGGAGGGATAACAGAATGCGGAAGTTACTTTTAGCCTTTGCGGCTACAGCTCTATTATCTGGATGTGCATCATCTCCGGTACCTTTAAGTGAAGCTAAATATGCACCTGCAGATAGGGTTTTTTTATTCCAATCTCCGATAGCTGAAGGCGCTCAAATTACCATTATCAGAGACGGTGGCTCTATCGGCATGGCATGCTCGATTGGTGCGTATATTGATGGAAAGCTTGTAGCTAACCTTGATATGAAGGAGAAAGCCACTTTCTATGTTAAACCAGGTGAGATAATGATAGGCGCCGCGCATGATGGGAAGGGATTGTGCTACAGCGGAAAAGGGATTCAAGAGCGAGAAACTATTGTAAAAACTGGTCAGCATAAGGTTTTCCGAATTTATACAGGTGCTGATGCTGAGTTAGATATAAAGCCATCAAGCCTTTAAGTTTAATAAATAAGTTGAGCCCGCCATGCGCGGGTTTTTTTATGGGGTTTATATGAAAAATATATCTGATGAGTGTAGGGTTGTTAGACTCTATGGTGTGCTTGGGGTAATGTTTGGCCGCGTTCATAACCTCGTTATTGATACACCGAAAGAAGCTATAAAAGCGCTCTCAATAACCACTCCGGGATTTGAACGATTCTTACAGACAGCAAAGGGAAGGGGGCTGACATTCTCCGTTTTCGTTGGGAGAAATAATATTGGTAAAGATGAGCTAGAGTTTTCCGGCTGTGATGATATCAGGATCGCACCAATAATTATTGGCAGTAAAAAAGCGGGAATTTTTCAAACCATTCTAGGGGCCGTTCTTGTTGCAGTTGGGTCTATAGCTGCGGGTGTTTACGGTCAGCCGTGGGGTGTTAATATGGCGATGATGGGCGGGGCCATGATGCTTGGCGGCGTAGTGCAAATGTTGTCCCCCATGCAGGGCGGTCTGGCGCGACGCGAAAGCCCGGATAATAAGCCATCGTATGCCTTTGGTGGGCCAGTGAACACTATTGCTCAGGGCAACCCTGTGCCGATTCTCTACGGCAAGCGGCGGATCGGTGGTGCCATCATCTCAGCGGGGATCTTCGCCGAAGACCAGCAGTAAACAATCCAATCTGAATTCCTTAATGACCAGCCTCGAGCTGGTTTTTTTACACCTGGAGAAAATCAATGTCTGTGATAGAAGGCCGCAAGGGGGGCGGCGGTGATGCCCACACGCCTGTCGAATCCCCCGACTCCCTGCAATCTACCTCTTATGCAAAAATCCTCTTGGCGTTGGCAGAGGGTGAATTGGCCGGTGGCTTGGATGGTAAAAATATTTTTCTCGATGGCACTCCGATCATCGGCCCTGATGGCACGGAAAACTTTCCCGGTGTGAAGTGGGAGTTTCGTTCTGGCACCCCCGACCAGGACTACATTCCCGGCATGCCGGATGTCGAAAACGAAATCACAATCGCGACAGAGCTGACTAGTGCTAACCCTTGGGTGCGTTCGTTGACCAATACCCAGCTTTCCGCCGTTCGTGTGCGCTTTTCGTGGCAGCAACTTCAGCGGCAGGAGGAGAACGGCGACGTGAACGGTTATCGCATCGAGTACGTGATCGACGTTGCGACCGATGGTGGTGCATATCGTGAAATGCTGAAAACGGCGGTTGATGGCAAAACTACGACAAAATACGAGCGCAGTCACCGCATAGATTTACCCAAAGCCAGCACTGGCTGGCAGGTGAGGGTGCGCAGGATCACGCCGAACAGCACCAGTAACCGCATCGCCGATAAAATGGTTATTGAGTCGATTACAGAGCTGATCGACGTGAAGCTCCGTTACCCAGAAACCGCGCTGCTTTTCGTCCAGTTCGACGCAAAGCAGTTCCAGAATATCCCACAGGTTTCCTGCGAGCCGAAAGGCTCCGTGATCCGTATCCCCACGACATACGACCCGATCAAGCGCACCTACACCGGCACTTGGAACGGCAGCTTTAAATGGGCATGGACGAATAACCCCGCCTGGGTGTTTTACGATCTGCTTATCAACGACCGCTACAGCATCGGCAGCCGCGTTAAGACTGAGAACCTGGCGCTCACCAAGTGGGATTTGTACGCCATTGCGCAATATTGCGATCAACTGGTACCCGATGGTCGCGGTGGCAGCGGTACCGAGCCGCGTTTCCTCTGTGATGCCTACATTCAATCGCAGGAGGAAGCCTGGACGGTACTGCGCGACTTCGCCAACATTTTCAGGGGCATGACCTACTGGGCCAATAACAGCATGAATGCGCTGGCGGATATGCCCCGCGATGTCGATTACATCTACACCCGCGCCAACGTCAAAGACGGGCTGTTTACGGACAGCAGTGCCAGTGAGAAGACACACTATAGTGTGGCAATGGTGAGCTGGAGCGACCCGGCAAACGGCTATCAGGACTCTGTAGAACCAGTCTTTGATAACGGGCTTATCCGCCGCTACCAGGTCAAACAGGCTGATCTGACTGCTATCGGCTGTACCCGTCAGACTGAGGCCATTCGCCGCGGCAAGTGGCTGCTGCTGACCAACGACAAAGACCGGGTGATATCCTTCACTGTGGGCATGGATGGTAATATTCCGCTGCCGGGGTGGATCATCGGGGTTGCAGATGAAGCGATGGCAGGGCGGCCACTTGGCGGACGTATCAGTGCAGTATCTGGCCGTAACCTCACACTGGATCGCGTGTCTTCGGCGAAAGTCGGCGAGCGGTTAATCGTGAACCTACCCAGCGGAAAATCACAGGCCCGGACGATCAGCGCAGTGAGTGGCAAGGTAGTAACGGTCTCGACCAACTACAGCGAAGTGCCAGCGGCAGAATGCGCGTGGGCTGTCGATGCTTCCGACCTCGTTATTCAGCAATTCCGTGTCACCGGTATTACGGAAAACGAAGACGGTGTTTCGTTCGATATCACGGCCATCGAGCACGACCCGGACAAGTACGCACGTATCGACACCGGCGCACGTATCGAAGACCGCCCGATCAGTGTGATTCCTCCGGGCGTACAGGCACCACCGGCTAACGTCCGGATCAGAGAGAACTCTGCGACGATCCAGGGGTTGGCGGTGGCCACGCTCTATGTGACTTGGGACAGAGCCGAGAGCGCTATTGCATACGAAACGGAATGGCGCAGGGATAACGGCAACTGGATCCCCGGTCCGCGTGTTTCAACACTGGGCTTTGAAGTGCAGGGCATTTACGCTGGCCGGTACCAGGCGCGTGTCCGGGCAATAAACCCGGCAGAGATTTCGAGCGTGTGGGCCAATGCCCCGGAAATGGTCTTAAAGGGCAAAATCGGAGAGCCGCCAGCACTTGCCAGCTTCACGACTACCGGCCAGGTCTTTGGCATCGTTTTGAATTGGGCTTTCCCGCCTGGTGCTGAAGATACGCAGCGGACGGAGATCTGGTATAGCCGAACCTCAAACGGTAGCGGCAAAATGCACTTGGGCGATTACGCCTACCCGCAGCGCAGCCACACCATGACCGGCCTCGCCGCTGGCGTGAATTTCTGGTTCCAAGCTCGCCTGGTTGACCGGCTGGGTAATGCCGGGCCATGGACAGCGTGGACGCAAGGCACATCAAGCAGCGACGCTAGTGACGTTCTGGACTACCTCACAGGCCAAATCACCCAAACGCAGCTCGGCCAGGACTTACTAGGGCCGGTTGAGGATGCCAGCAAACTGCAAGATATGTGGTCTGTCAAAGTGGGTAAAACGCAAGATGGCAAGCTATACACGGCAGGGATCGGCGTTGGTGTCGAGAACACTCCGGAGGGCATGCAATCGCAGGTGCTGGTAGTCGCTGACCGTTTCGCCATTCTGAATACTGCCAGCGGCACCGGCTCGGCGGTATCGAGTCCGTTCGCGGTCGAGGGTGGTCAGGTGTTCATGAACTCTGCATTCATAAAAGATGGCTCAATTATGAATGCGAAAATCGGGGAGTATATTCAATCCGATAATTATAATTGGGATAATCAAACAGGGTGGTCTATTAATAAGAATGGTAATGCTGTTTTTAATGGCGTAACTATTCGTGGTCATCTTGAAGCCTGGAGCGGCTACTTTGCTGGTGAGCTACGGGCATACAATGGTTACTTCGGTGGTGAATTACGCGGAGCGGATGGGTACTTTACCGGTACTGTCTACGCAGAAAAAATCCTAGGCGATGTCGTTTCCGCTGGTGTGTGGGATGCAATAAACGTTGTGGGCGTGAATGGATACAACCACCGGTATTTTAGTGGTGGACTACCTTATGATTCTATCGTGGTTGTGCCGTATGTGAATATTGAACTCAATAGTCAGGGTTCCGGTTCCGGAACTGTGTTTATAAAAGTTAATGGTGTTGATTATTGGCGCGGTAGTGCTAACCCACTGTATGGAAAGTTTACCGGAGCTATCGTTATCAACGTTCCCCCAAATGGCACTTTAGATTTAGAGTTTGGAATTACCGGTGCGCAAAGCGGCCAAACATGGTCAAGCGGTAAAATGTCCGTGATGGCATTCCGGAAAGGTCAAAACCGTTTCTCTTAGTAGTTATGGAAAACTAACAATCACTATCACCCGCTTCGGCGGGTTTTTTTATTGGAGAGTAAAAATATGGCAGTAATCAGCGGTGTATTAAAAGGCCCAATGGGTGATGCACGAGTTGGCGTAGTAATCGAATTACGTGCCGTCAGAACGTCTGCAACTGTGGTTATCCAGGCACGTTCTCAATCTGTTACTGACGCCACAGGCCGCTATGCGCTGAGCGTTGAACCTGGTCAGTATGATGTAATGATTACTGCCGCAGGTCGCCAGCCTGAGCGCGTGGGCGGTATTCAGGTGATGGTAAACTCAGCAACAGGGACGTTAAACGACTTCCTGACGATCCCTGGTGAAACCGATCTAAACCCGGCGATTGTGGCCACTGTAGACCAGATGCGAGCAGACGCAGCAGCATCAGCAGCAGCGGCAAAAGTGAGCGAAACCAACGCAGCGGCAGCAATGACCAATGCTCTCAGCAAAACGGTTATAACAGACCAAACTGTTGCTGGGATGGTGACATTTAACAAAGGTTCGGTCTCGCTTGGTGCTGTAGATTCAAAGGCATCTAGCCCTACAAATAATCCTGCTATGCGTTTTATGACCGATGCGAATGTAGAAAAAGTAGCAATTATTGCCGAGCAAGATCCAGTTGGAATACAGATTCGGTGGGCTGGGAAATCTCAGAGTGCTTTGTTTTATAATGATGGAACTGTTCGGTTCCCTGGCGCGGTGCAGAGCGGCACAACGCCATTATTGAAAGCTGGTGAGTTTGGCGTGGGCGGTTCTGCATTACCATTCTCTGGAAATATTGACGAACTTACTCTTGCAAGTGGCTTTTATTATGCATTGCCGGTTTCAACAGGAACTAAGCCGCCAGGTTCACCGGGGGGGCATTTAACTATATCTAGAGAGGGGATCACAGGAACTACGGTTAGCCAGAAGTGGACTCCGAACAATGATGACACGCTATATGTCAGGCGTTTCTATCCGGGTGGCTGGTCTACATGGAAGAAAGTTTGGAGTGAAGGAAGTTTGCCAAACCCTCTTAAAGTTGGTGATTACGGACTTGGTAATCCATATACGCCAACAATAACTGACCTTGCGGCGCAGTTAACCAACCAATGGTGGCATACTAGCGGTATAGCTACAGCGCCTAATACTGGGCTGTGGGCTGGGATATCTGGTGGTTATGACGCCGTATCTCGCTGGAATATGGCCTTTCTTCAAGGTGGTACGACGGTAGACTTTCGTGTTCAAGTAGTAAAAAGCGGGACTGCCGGGGCGTGGGCTACGGTATGGCACACCCTAAACACCACCGTAGACGCCAACGGCTTTATCAAGAAAGCCTCCCCGATCGTTAAGCTGTTCGGTACCGGCGAGAGTGAGCTCAACGATCAGAGCCAGGGCGTGACCACCGAGCGGGTTTCCGAAGGGGTTTATCGAATCTCTGGCACTCTCGGTTTTAATGCGGATGCAGAGTGGGGCGGGGTTGATGGTGGTATCGAAATCCCGACAGACCGCAATAAGCTTCCGCTGGTCTGGGTAGATTACGAAGTGGATGCAACCGGTGATCTGCTGATCAAGACGTTCCACCGGGTTAACTCTTCAGCGCCGAAGTTCGCCCAGAACGTTAAGGTCGGATACAAGGAAGGTCAGCCGATCGACATCCCAGCCGGTCGCTGGATTGATCTGCGTGTCGAAATGCCTGGTGGTGATGAGCCGGAGTATGTCCCAGAGCCTGAACAGGAAGATGACGTTATGCTTGAACCTGAGCAGCCCGATGTAACCGAGCCGGAAGGTGGCGAAGAACCGGCACTAGGTGAAAGCGAGGCGACTGAAGAGCCTCAGGAGTAGTAACAGGGCCGGGAGAAATCCCGGTCATATATCTTTCTTTATCGATCAGCATCCTATCATTCACCATCCAAATCGATCTTCACACAATGATTACGGTATGTTTATACTGTATGCATGAACAGTGGTTGTGTGAGGGTTGTATGGGTAGCAAAGACCTTGGGTATGACATCCTGTATCGCGGAGAAACGCGGGATTACATCCCGCCCGGCAGGGTAATACTCATCGAGCGGACAAAGGAATGTGGCGGCGGTTACTGGTTGGGGAAAGCATATGATAATGCCTTTATCTTTGAGATTGAGAGACCGGTGTCACTTAGTGAGGGACTCAGCTATATCTCGGTTCTACGAGGTATTGAAAAGCATGCTGATGAGTTTGATGATAACTTCACGCTTTTTTGATTTTGAACGTCGTTAAAATGGCTTTTATGTCGGCAATTTTACCACCATTTTACCATCGTTTTACCATTTCCAAATTCCAGACATAAAAAAACCAACCCTAAGCGGTTGGTTTCTCTATAAAAGTTTGGTCGGCATGAGAGGATTCGAACCTCCGACCCCCGACACCCCATGACGGTGCGCTACCAGGCTGCGCTACATGCCGACGCAGAACCCTATACTACCCATTTCAGATGCAAATTCAAGCAGCTACCTTGCCGATCGCTTCAGATTTAAGCAGTTAGTTGGCAATAAAGCGTTTTACATCGGTCAGCACCTGCAACAGCAGGGCTAACTGGGGTTTCTCGTCTTTAAGCTCGTTATCGTCTTGATCGTAGGCACGATAGTTGCCGTTGCCATCCAACGTCAGCGTCTGGGTGGGCGTGGTGATCACCAACTGGCTGCCGGTACCGGTGGCGAGCCAATTGTTCTTACGCTGTGCGGCAAACAGGTCTTCGCCCTGTGAGTAGTCATTAGCTGGCGTTTTCACATGCAGCAGACGTTGCATCAGCGTACGCATCACATCGTTGTGATTGGTCAGCTTGTTGATGGTCTGCGCAGGCGTGCCCGGCCAGTGAATGACCAACGGAACTTGCAACTGGCTACGGTTAAAGCTGGTGCCTGCACCCCAGTGGCCCTTGCCCGTATCGTTGAACTCGATACCGTGCTCGGCGGTGATCACCACCACGGTTTTATCCAGCATGCCTTTTTCTTTCAGCGTGGCCAGCACCTGCTCAATCTGTGCATCGACGTCTTTAGCGCCGCTGCGATAGCGTTGGGTAAACGCCTCAGGCGAGAGCTTATTATTATCGCCCTCAGGCAATTTGGCTCCGCTGAAATTGATATAGGAGAACCAAGGGCTATTGCCGCTCTGGGTGGCCAGCCAGTTCTGCCACTGATGAGTGGTGGCGGCGTCGCTCTGCACGAAAGGTTCCGGCGGTAGCGAGAAATCGGTCAATAGCGCCTGGCGGTAAAGCGTGGCGTTGAAACCGTCTGAAGAGAACAGGCCGAACTGATAGCCTTGATCGCTCAGCGCGCTAATCAACGCGGCGGGTTTGCGACCAGCCAGGATCCCATCCAGATAGGTAGGCGAAATACCATAGAACAGGCCAAACAAACCGGTATCGGCGTGATTGCCGGAGCTGTAATGATCGCTGAAGCGGATGTTCTCCTCGGCAAAACGGCTCAGGCCCGGCATGTCTTGCGCCATATCCTGAGTACGAACACCGTTCACGACGATCATCAGCAGGTTATAACCGCTGCCTTTATCGCTGTAGTTCAGGTTGTTGAGTGGGTATTCCACGGCTGCCGCTTCCGGATTGCCCTGTTGCATCAGACGGCGTTCATACTCTTGCGGATCGAGCAGGCCGTGTTTTTCCAGGAACTTACGCGCGGTCATCGGGTAAGAAAGTGGCAGATTGGCGCGCTGCATGGTGATCGGCCGATAGAAATTGGCGTCTGCCCAGATATAAATCAGGTGCGAAGCAAAGAACGAACAGATGAACAGCACCGCCAGCGGCTTGCCGAAATTGCGCCGGTTCAGGCTGCGCAGTTTCTGCCAGCTCCAGGTGGCAAACAGCATTTCGACCAGGAATATCACCGGCACGGCGATAAATACCAACTGCCAGTCGCGTGCCAGCTCACTCTGGTCCGGGTTGACGACCAGCTCCCACACCACCGGATTAAGGTGCAGGTGGAAGTGGGTAAACACTTCGCTGTCGACCAGCAGCAACGTCAGCCCGGCGGTGGCCAACGTCGCGGAAATAAATCGCAGCAGGCGCTGCGACATCACCACAAAGGTGAGCGGGAAGATGATCAGCAGGTAGGCGGCAAAGACAATAAAGCTGAACTGCCCGATCAGGCTGACTAACGCATAGACGCGCCCCAACAAAGAGGACGGCCAGTCGGTAACAAACAGGTAGCGGCTGCCCAACCCGATACTGAGCAGAATATTAAATAAGGCGAACCAGTGCCCCCAGCCAATCATCTGGGAGACTTTTTCACGATAACGCTGACGGTTTGTCACCATAAGTAATTATTAATGCGCTTTATCTTCACGGATAGAAGCCTGTAGGGCTTCAGCAAAGGATCTGGCCAGTCTCTTCCGCTGGGCGGGAGCGATGCTGGTGTTGATCAAATTGGTTACCATGTTGCCCAACACCATCAAAGAGAGATCGGTGGGAGTATGGTGTTTTTCTAAAACATTGACCAGCTCAGAGAGCAGTTGTTCAACGTGTTCGTCACTATAACGAGATGATTGTGGCATAAAGATTGTGCTCAAAGCTCGACAAAGTCCCATATCTTACCGCATAGGGGCGTGATTTTCCGCTCTTTTATAGCGTGAAGATCGTTAAGGGATTGCCATGCCCGTTGTCTTTCGGCTTCTTCAGTGCTTGAATACGCGCTCAAAGAACAGGAGGAATGATCATGAGTGTGGATATCGAGCAGATTGCACTGCACCAGTTGGTAAAACGCGATGAGCAGACGCTGGAAGTGGTGCTGCGCGATTCCCTTCTTACCACCAATGCGGCGGTGGAAGAGATGATGGCAGAGTTGCATCGCGTATACAGCGCCAAGAACAAGGCTTATGGCCTGTTCAACGAGCAGAGCGAACTGGCGGATGCGTTGCGGAACTGCCGTAAGGGTGATGAAGACTTCCTCGCATTTAGCCGTGCCGCTACGGGCCGTCTGCGTGACGAACTGGCCAAATACCCGTTTGCCGATGGTGGCGTCGTGCTGTTCGCCCATTACCGCTATCTGGCGGTGGAATACTTGCTGATTACCGTACTGAACAGCTGCAACAGCACCCGCGTCAACGAAGAGTTGGATATCCGTACCACCCACTATCTGGATATCAACCACGCGGACATTGTGGCACGCATAGATCTGACCGAATGGGAAACCAACCCGGAATCGACCCGATACCTGACGTTCCTCAAAGGGCGGGTAGGGCGCAAGGTTTCCGATTTCTTTATGGACTTCCTGGCGGCATCGGAAGGGCTGGATACCAAAGCGCAAAACCGTGGCCTGTTACAGGCGGTGGATGATTACTGTGCCGATGCCCAATTAGGCAAGCACGAACGCCAGAACGTTCGTCAGCAGGTTTATACCTACTGCAATGAGCAGTTGCAGGCGGGGGAAGAGATCGAGTTGCAGGAGCTGTCGAAAGAGATTGCCCCGGTGGGCGAGAAGGATTTCCTGCAGTTTTCCAGCGAACAGGGCTACGAGCTTGAGGATAGCTTCCCGGCCGATCGTGGCACGTTACGCCAGTTGACCAAATTTGCCGGCAGCGGCGGTGGCATCAGCCTGAACTTTGATGCGATGCTGTTGGGCGAGCGTATTTTCTGGGATGCGGCCACCGATACCCTGACGATCCGGGGTACGCCACCGAACCTGCGCGATCAGCTGCAACGCCGTACGGGCGGTAAGTAAGCTGTTGCCGAATCGCAACCAATAAAAAACGCCGCAATTGCGGCGTTTTTCACTTCGGCGTCCCGAAAATCGAAAACGTAGCGATTAAACGCGAACGAAGTCGATGTGAGCCAGTTTTGGCTTGAACGGGTGACGCTGTACAGCCTGAACCTTAACTTTGGTTTCTTTACCGTCGACAACCAGAGTTACTGCTTCGCTGTAGAATTCTGGTTTAACTTCCATGTTCTTGACAGAATCATGGTCTAGTTCGATAGCAATCGCAGCTTCTTCGCCACCATAGATGATAGCTGGGAATTTGTTTGCTGCACGCAGGCGGCGGCTCGCACCCTTACCCTGGTCTTTACGTACTTGTACGTTGATAGTGAACATTGTTTTTTCTCTTGAAAGAAAATTTATCCTGCTACAGGCGACCCAGTAACAGGCTCGATAACCTGCTTTCACGCTGGGCGAACCCAGGTAAAGCGGGCGGCATTTTAACGGAAAGCCGCTCTGCGGGCAATCAAAACCTGCCGCACAGGCCTAATACAGCTCATTGGCACGGCGAAAGCGGCCCTGATAATCAAAAACTTTTTCGCGTATCTGCCAGAACTGGCCGCGTTTGCGGGCGACGACGAAGTCTGGATGGCGCAACAGCGCCTGTTGGGCCAGCACGTCTGCCGCGTTTTGCCAACCGAAGGGGATGCCGGGCGCCCGTTGGTGCGGGCGCAGGAACAGCATCTCGAAGGCCTTGCGTTGCGCGGGCGTTTGCAGGCGAAAACGTTCGCTGGTGCTGGTGCCATCTTCGTCATAATAAGTGGCCTTCAGCCACTCGCCTTTATCGTCTTTGCCGCTTTGCAGCTCCATGCCGCCACAGCGTAGCACCAGCGCATCTTTCAACTTCAGCGCCGCCTTCAGCATGTCATCCGGATCGACCAGCACTTCCTGGCATTGATGGCAGCGACGTGCCGCAATGTCATTCTCCGCGCCGCAGTGCGGGCAGCATTTGAAACGGAAGCGATAGTCACACTGTTCGCGATGCCCCTCATCATCTTCCAGCCAGCCCTGGCAGCGGCGACCGTAGTGCTCGATGATGTCGCCGCTCTCGGTGCATTTGCCCCAAAACAGGTTGGCAAAGCCGCAGCCGGGGCAAAATACCTGCACCGGTTGGCTGTCTGAATGAGGTTTGCTGACGCCCACTTCCGGCGTGAACAAATCGTGGGGATTACCGGCGTAGTCCAGGATCAGGCAGTCGGTCTTGCCCGGTGCCAGCCGTAATCCACGCCCAACGATCTGCTGATACAGGCTGACGGACTCGGTGGGCCGTAAAATCGCGATCAGATCGACATGGGGCGCATCGAAGCCGGTCGTCAGTACCGCCACGTTAACCAGGTAGCGCAACTGCTGTTGTTTAAAAGCTTCGATCAGCGCGTCACGTTCACCTGGCGGCGTTTCGGCACTTACCAGCGCCGCTTCTCCACTTGGCAGCAGGCCATAAACTTCGCGGGCGTGTTCCACCGTAGAGGCAAAAATCATTACGCCTTTGCGGGTCTCGGCGTATTCGACGATCTGGCTGATGATGTGCGGCGTAATGCGGTTTTGCTGCTTCAGCTCACGGTTGAGATCGACCTCGCTGAACAGGCCGTTGCTTCTGGCTTCCAAGCGGCTGAAATCGTACTGCACGATCGGCATATCCAGCCGTTCTGGCGGCACCAGAAAGCCGTGCTTGATCATATAGCGCAACGGCAGTTCATAAATGCAGTCGCGGAACAGGCTGTTGCCGTCGCCGCGGGTGATGCCGTGGTAGTGATATTGATAAATCCAGCCTTTGCCCAGCCGATAAGGGGTCGCCGTCAGGCCAAGCAGGCGCAGCTGCGGGTTGGTTTTTTGCAGATGTTGAATAATCTGCTGGTATTGACTGTCGTCATCGTCGCTGATGCGGTGGCATTCGTCGACGATCAGCAGTGAAAATGCGCCGTCGAACAGCGGGAGATTGCGCGCCACCGATTGCACGCTGCCAAACACCACTTTGCCGCTGCTCTCTTTTTGCTGTAGCCCGGCGGCGAAGATGTCTGCCTCCAGGCCGTAAGCGCAGTATTTGCTGTGGTTTTGCGCCACCAGTTCCTTGACGTGGGCCAGCACTAACACCCGGCCACGGGCGCGCTTCGCCAGTTCGGCAATCACCAGGCTTTTGCCCGCACCGGTTGGCAGCACGATCAGGGCCGGTTCGGGATGCTGACGGAAATGCTTGATGGTGGCGTCAACGGCCTCAACCTGATAGGGGCGTAGGGTAAAAGCCATGGGTTAGTATCGCTCGCTGAAGTGGGCTGTAACATTCCACTGAAATTGTGACATTTTGCTCCTCAGACGGCGGAAAAATTTCTATTATTATGCCCTCTGTGGCTACGCAGTGCGAGAAGCATGGAAATTACCCCTGTTATGGCATCGTTTCCGTCGCTATGCTAGGCTGTATCCCTTAATTGAACGTGGTGCCGTCGCAGTCCCAAAAGCCCGTAATCAAGGCGGAGGGTGCAGGGTCTAGTGGGTCTAAGTTCAAGCCCGACAACGCTGAGTACGGGCTTTTGGGGCGCGACCCTTCGGGCTGGGGCCATTTGGACGCGTATCTGCGTTTCTCCCCGCTTATTTGGGCCCACCAAACTGCGCGGCTCGTGCCTTGTTACGCGTCCAAATGACCTCCAGCGGCGCTCACGTGCAATTAAGGGATACAGCCTTAGGGCTTCCCACGCGAACAATCCTCTTCGATCCTGTTTTTGCACCAGGTGCGGCAACGGGGCGTCATATTCAGCAACCAGATCAATGCGATCATAACAACGACAGGCAAAGCAGATTCAATGCGACTGGACAAGTTTTTATCTCAGCAGTTGGGTATCAGCCGTGCGCTGGTAGCGCGTGAACTCCGTGCAAAACGTGTCACCATCGACGGTGAAGTGGTCAAAAGCGGGTCGCTCAAGTTGGCTCCGGAACAGGAAGTGCGGTTTGATGGCAACGTGTTGTCACAGCTGAACGGGCCACGTTACTTCATGCTCAACAAGCCACAGGGCTACGTATGCTCTACCGACGATCCGGATCATCCGACCGTACTCTATTTCCTGGAAGAGCCCGTTGCGTACAAGCTACACGCGGCAGGGCGCCTGGATATCGATACCACCGGCCTGGTACTGATGACCGATGACGGCCAGTGGTCGCACCGCATCACCTCACCGCGGCACCAATGTGAGAAAACCTATCTGGTGACGTTGGAACATCCGTTGGCCGCCGATACCGCTCAGCAGTTTGAGCAAGGGGTGCAGCTGCATAACGAAAAAGATCTGACCAAACCGGCGAAGCTGGAACAAATCGAAGATACCCTGGTTCGTCTCACCATCAGCGAAGGGCGTTACCATCAGGTGAAGCGCATGTTTGCCGCCGTGGGTAACCGGGTCATCGAATTGCACCGTGAGCGCATTGGCGCCATTGTGCTGGATGATGATTTGGCCCCGGGGGAATACCGCCCGTTAACCGAAGAAGAAATTGCCAGCGTAGGCGCACCGCACCTGCTGGATTAATTATTGCGACCGACCAAGGAGTCGTTGAACGTGCAACAGAACCGGACCTCCCACCTCGGTTTGATCTTTATTCTGGGCCTGCTGTCCATGTTGATGCCGTTGGCGATCGACATGTACTTGCCCAGCATGCCGATAATCGCCCAGGAGTTTGGCGTGGAGTCGGGCCGGGTGCAGATGACGCTCAGTGCCTACATGCTGGGCTTTGCTGTTGGCCAGTTGTTCTATGGGCCGATGTCCGACAGCATTGGCCGCAAGCCGGTGATCCTGTGGGGCACGCTGATTTTTGCTATCGCGGGCGGTGCCTGTGCAATGGCCCAATCGGTGGAGCAACTGATCAACCTGCGCTTCCTGCATGGGCTGGCTGCAGCGGCGGCAAGCGTGGTGATCAACGCCCTGATGCGTGACATGTTCACCAAGGACGAGTTCTCGCGCATGATGTCGTTCGTGATCCTGGTGATGACCATTGCGCCGTTGCTGGCGCCGATGATCGGTGGTGTGCTGCTGCTCTGGTTCAGCTGGCATGCCATTTTCTGGACGATGGGTGCGGCAGCGCTTTTGGGGTCAGTGCTGGTGGCGTTCTTTATCAAGGAAACGTTGCCCAAGGAGCGGCGGCAAAAATTCCACCTGCGCACCACGCTGAGGAATTTCGGCTCGCTGTTCCGCCACAAACGCGTGTTGAGCTATATGCTGGCCAGCGCCTTCTCGTTTGCCGGCATGTTTTCTTTCCTCAGCGCCGGGCCGTTCGTCTACATCGAGCTGAATAACGTTTCACCGCAGCATTTCGGCTATTACTTTGCGCTGAACATCGTGTTTCTGTTCCTGACGACCCTGATTAACAGCCGCAACGTGCGCCGCCTGGGAGCGGTGAAGATGTTCCGCCTTGGGCTGTTTGTGCAATTGACGATGGGCGTGTGGTTGCTGGCCGTCACCGCCAGCGGACTGGGTTTCTGGGCATTGGTGCTCGGGGTTGCGGTCTACCTCGGCTGCATCGCCATGATCTCGTCGAACGCGATGGCGGTGATCCTGGACGATTTCCCTCATATGGCGGGTACCGCCTCTTCGCTGGCCGGGACTTTGCGTTTCAGCATTGGCGCACTGGTTGGGGCAATACTGTCCTTGGCCCCTGGCAAAAGCGCTTGGCCGATGGTTTCATCGATGGCGTTGTGCAGCATCGTTGCGGTGTTGTTCTATGTCTATGCCAGCCGTCCGCGCAATAATCCCGCCTGATTTACCCCTCACCCTAACCCTCTCCCACAGGGAGAGGGGACTGTACGTGCCACAGGTTAAGTCCTGTATCTGACTTCAACACCGAATATGCTAAGCGGGCATGCACCGCCCCTACAAATGCTACAGATTGGCTTCCGTACCTGACAGCGGCTCCATGCTGGCTGCCTCTCCCTATGGGAGAGGGCTGGGTAGACTCCGTTTCTCCCTCCTGCAAGCTCAAGTTTGTTGCTAAATGTATGCAGACTAACTAAACGCCAACCAAACGAACTGTAGTTTTTTTGTTAAATATGGCGGCGCAATTTTCCCTGGTGGCCAGAGGTGCAACCCGCTGGCTGACAGGTGAGTCTCATCGCGACTAATTGAGCTAATATTATTTTAAATCAAAACATTATCGATTTTACCTGCTTGGGGTGTTTGAGCGATATGTTTGTACAATGTAAAATTATACCGATTGTAAAGTAACTGCATTGCAAGAAAAAAATGTTGAGATTGCGGCGGGAAAGGGTTACATATAACGCAAAAATGCGAGCTGAGTCGCAAAACACCTGATGAGAACCTTCTACGGTGAACAAAAACTGAGTGATATCAGCAAGCGCAGGGTGTAGTTAATTGTTTGTTGCAAATTTTACTTAAAAATAACATTTGTGGGCAGCAAAGTCGGGTGATCCCGGCTATAACTAAGTCATCCTGTGATGTAAAAAGTGTTTCATCTTTTCATACTAGGGATTTCATGTGGATAGTTTCCAGCTTTCGGTAGTGCATCGCTTGCCGCAAAGTTATCGTTGGCTATCAGGTTTTACCGGCAGCAAGGTTGAACCGATTCCGCTTAGCGGCATAGACGAAGATAACGATCTGATCGGCCTGAAGCTGCTCAGTCATGACGGGCGTGAGGCCTGGCGGGTCATGCAGCAGCTCAACCTGTCTCTACAAGAGATCCAGGTCAACTGCTCCATCGTCGAATGGGAAGGTGAACCTTGCCTGTTCGTACATCAATGCGATGAAAGTGCTGCCATGTGCCGCTTAAAAAATGTGGGTGCCGCGATTGCCGAGCAGCTCAGCGCGCAGTACCCCTTCTAGAATCATGCCGCTAATCGACCAACTGCAATAACTGCTGCGTATAGGCAGCAGCAGGTGCGTTGAAAATCGTCTGACAGTCACCCTGTTCTACGACTTCTCCCTGGCGCAGTACGATCACCTGATGGCACAGCGAGCGCACCACCTGCAAATCGTGGCTGATAAACAGATAGGCCAGCCGGTGGCGATGCTGTAGCGACTTTAGCAGCGTCAGGATCTGCGCCTGCACCGATTTATCCAACGATGACGTCGGTTCGTCGAGGATCAGCAACTGCGGTTGCAAGATCAGCGCACGGGCTATGGCGATACGTTGGCGCTGTCCGCCGGAAAACTCCGTAGGGTAACGATAGCGCAGTGCCGGATCCAGGCCGACCTCCTCCAACGCTTCTATCACCCGCTGTTCGCGTTGCTCGGCGGTCAGTTGCTGGTGGACCTCCAGCCCTTCGGCGATGATTTGCAGCACGTTCAGGCGTGGGTTCAGTGCGGAGTAGGGATCCTGAAATACGATCTGCATCCGGCTGCGGTAAGGCAACATCTGCTGGTTATTGAACTGATGCAGCGGCTGGCCTTCAAACAAGATTGTTCCTTTCGAACTCAACAAGCGCAGTAACGCCAGGCCGGTCGTGCTTTTACCCGAACCCGACTCGCCCACCAAACCCACGCTCTCCCCTGGCTGTATCTCAAAACTCAGATCTTTCAGCGCGTAATGATGATCGACAACGCGCCGTAACAGGCCACGCTTGATCGGGAAACTGACTTGTAGATTTTCCACTTTTAGCAGCGGCAGGGGTTTTTCGTTGGCCGGTAGTGGCAGAGGTTCACCCAGGCTTTCAGCAGCCAGCAATTGGCGGGTATAAGCGTGCTGTGGCGCACTAAACAGGCCATCGCGGCTATTCTGCTCCACGCACAAACCTTGGCGCATCACCGTGACGTTATCCGCCAAGCGGCGCACGATGTTCAGGTTGTGGGTGATAAACAGCAAGCCCATGCCCAGTTCCTGCTTTAACTCTTTCAGCAGCAGCAGGATCTGCGCTTGAATGGTCACGTCTAGCGCGGTGGTCGGCTCGTCGGCAATCAGCAGCTTGGGTTTGGTCAGCACTGCCATGGCGATCATCACACGCTGACGTTCTCCGCCGGAAAGCTGATGCGGATAATCCTTCAGACGTCCTTTGGCATTGCGTATGCCCACCCGATCCAGGCACTGAATGATTTCGGCGCGGGCGCTATCGCGGCGCATGCCACGGTGGAGCATCAGCACTTCGGCCAGTTGCTTTTCAATGGTGTGCAAGGGATTGAGCGACACCATCGGTTCCTGAAAAATCATTGAGATCTGGTTGCCACGCACCTTGCGCAGTTCGGCTTCCGGCGCGTGTAACAGGGAATTGCCGTTAAACAGAATATCCCCACCGGGATACACCACCGGAGGGGAAGGCAGCAGCCGCAACACGGACAGGGCGGTCACGCTTTTACCTGAGCCGGATTCACCCACCAAGGCCAGCGTTTCCCCTTGTTCAACCTGCAACGAGACACCGTTGACCACCTGATTCAAGCTGCCTCCCTGGCGGAAGGCGATGCTGAGATCCTGAATTGCGAGCAGAGGAGTGGTCATATTAATGCGCCTTGCTAGGGTCGAAGGCGTCGCGCACCGCTTCGCCGATAAAGATTAACAGTGAGAGCAATATCGCCAGCACCAGGAAAGCGGTGATACCCAGCCACGGCGCTTGCAGGTTGTTTTTACCCTGCAATAGCAGTTCGCCCAACGAAGGCGAACCGATCGGCAAGCCGAAGCCGAGGAAGTCCAGAGAGGTGAGGGTGGTGATCGAGCCACACAGAATAAACGGCAGGAAGGTCAGAGTAGCTACCATGGCGTTAGGCAGCATATGGCGATGCATAATTACCCGATCCGGTACGCCCATCGCTCTGGCCGCCCGAATGTAGTCGTAATTACGGGTACGCAGGAATTCGGCTCGTACCACGCCGACCAGGCTCATCCAGCCAAACAGGATGGTGATCCCCAGCAACCACCAGAAGTTGGGCTGGATGATGCTGGACAGCAGGATGATCAGGAACAGCGTCGGCATCCCCGACCAGACCTCGATCAGCCGTTGCCCCCAAAGATCGAAGCGGCCGCCGTAATAGCCCTGAGTTGCTCCCGCGCAGATACCAATCACGCTGGAACACAGCGTTAGCGCCAGCCCAAACAGCATCGAAATACGGAAACCGTACAGCACCCGGGCCAATACATCGCTGCCATTGCTGTCGGTACCAAGCCAGTTCTGGCGTGATGGCGGCGAGGGGAAGGGAACCTCGGTGGCAAAATTGATGGTGTTGTAGCTGAAACGGATCGGCGCCCAGACGGCCCAACCGTGTTGCTCAATCTGCTTGATGACAAAGGGATCCTGAAAATCGGTGGTAGTATGCAGTTCCCCGCCGAAGGTCGTTTCACTGTAGTTGATCATAAAAGGCACATACAGGCGGCCTTCATAGCGCACCAGCAACGGCCTGTCGTTGGCGATCAGGTTGGCGGCCAGGCTGAGCACAAAGGCCACCAGGAAAATCCACAGCGACCAGTAACCACGGCGGTTGCTGCGAAAACGTGCCCAGCGGGCCTGATTGATGGGGCTTAAGCGGCTCATTGACGGGCCTCGAAATCAATGCGCGGATCGACCAGGGTATAGGTGATATCGCTGAGGATATTCAGCAGCAGGCCGATCAGGGTAAATATGTAGAGTGTGCCGAACATCACTGGATAGTCGCGTTGCAGAGTGGCGTCGTAGCCCAGCAGCCCAAGGCCGTTGAGCGAGAACATCACTTCGATCAGCAGCGAACCGGTGAAAAACATGCTGATAAAGGTGGCTGGGAAACCGGCGATCACCAGCAGCATGGCGTTGCGGAACACGTGGCGGTAGAGAATTTTCTTCTCATCCAGCCCTTTGGCACGGGCGGTGACCACGTATTGTTTACGGATCTCATCCAGAAACGAGTTTTTGGTCAGCATGGTCAGGGTGGCAAAGCCACCGATCACCGTTGCCAGCACCGGTAGGGTAATGTGCCAGAGATAATCGGTGATTTTACCGTACCACGGCAGCGTGTCGAAGTTGCTGGACACCAGCCCGCGCAGCGGGAACCAGTCCAGATAGCTGCCACCGGCGAACAGCACAATCATCAGGATGGCGAACAGGAACGCCGGAATGGCATAGCCGATGATAATCAGCGTACTGCTCCAGGTATCAAAGGCGCTGCCGTTGTGAATGGCCTTGCGGATCCCCAGCGGGATTGACACCAGATAGATGATCAGCGTACTCCACAGCCCCAGAGTTGCGGAAACGGGCAGGCTCTGGCCGATCAGCTGCATTACCGAGGCACCACGGAACAGGCTGTCACCAAAATCGAGACGCATATAATTCCACAGCATGGTGAAATAGCGTTCGTGCAGCGGCTTGTCGAAACCGTAGCGCTTGGTGATCTCGGCGATCACCTCGGGATCCAGGCCGCGTGAGCCACGGTATTGGCCTTCGCCCACGTTGCCAGCGCCGGCTTTCATATGTCCTAGGCCTTCGCCTGCACCGCCGCCGCCAAACCCGCTGGTTTGCCCCATCTCAATGGTGGCAATGGCCTGATCGACCGGCCCGCCAGGGGCGATTTGCACGATGAAAAAGTTAATCGTGATGATTGCCCACAGCGTGGGGATCACCAGCAGTAATCTGCGGATCAGATAAGCGGCCACCTACAGGCTCCTTATTGCCGTTGCGCGGGCAAGCGTGCCGCTTTGTTGACGTCGAACCACCAGTTGTCGAACCCAATCGCATAGGCCGGGCGAACTGCTGGCGAAGAGAATTTGTCCCAATAGGCGTAACGGTCGTGATTGGAGTACCACATCGGCAGCATATACATGTTCCAGGTCAGCACCCGATCCAGCGCACGGCCAAGGGACAGTAATGCCTTTTCATCGCCTTGATGTTTCATGATCTGGGCGATCAACGCATCGACGGCCGGATCGCTGACGCCAGGGCTGTTGTAACTGGAGTCCAGGTATTCCGAGCCCCAGACAATCTGCAGATCGGCGCTGGGGAATGGCATGGCGGCATAGACTTTCGGCATCATATCAAAGTCGCGTTCGCGCATGCGGCGGGTGAATTGGCTGACGTCAATCTCACGGATTTGCATATCGATGCCCAACCGCTTCAGATTGTGCTGGAAGGGCAGCACATATTGGAAATTGCTGCCGCTCAACAGCATGAGTTCAAAGGTGAAGGGTTTACCGGTTTTGCTGTTGACCAACTGCTGGTTTTTCACTTCCCAGCCAGCCTGCTTCAGCAGTTCGGTAGCTTTCAGCAGGTTCGCCCGATCATTTCCGCTGCCGTCGGATGTCGGTGGCTGGTAGATTGAGGTGAATACTTCTGCTGGCACTTTTCCCTTGAGCGGTGCCAGCCAGGCCAGCTCTGCGGAGTCTGGGTAGCCGGTGGCCGCGTATTCGGTATTCTGGAAATAGCTGTTGGCGCGTTGGTAGGCATCGTAATACAGCGCCTTGTTCATCCAGTCGAAGTCGAAGGCCAGCGTAATGGCTTCCCGCACCCGGCGATCGGCGAAGATCGGCCGCTGGATATTGAACGCCAACCAGCGGGCATTCTGTGCTGCCTGATTGGTTTCATCCTGCTTGATGATAAAGTTGCGCGCGAAGTTACCGCCCTGATATTGGGTGGCCCAGCTTTTTGGTGAGCCTTCAATACGGAAATCGTAGGCTCCGGCCTTAAAGGCTTCCAGCGCCACTTTATCGTCCAGGTAATAGTCGTAACGCAACGTATCGAAGTTATAGCGGCCACGATTTACCGGCAGGTTGGCGGCCCAGTAGTCGCGTACGCGCTCATAGGTAATGTACTGACCTAAACGGTAACTGCCGACTTTATACGGGCCACTGCCGAGGGGGGGCGTACTCAGCGGCTCGTTGAGTTTGTGATCTTTCCAGAAGCTTTGCGGTAATACTCTGGTACTCAGCAGGCTGAGCATTTTTTCTTTGTCTGGCTCGGGCAGTTCAATCCGTACGGTCAGGCGGGAGATGGCTTTGACGCTCACCCCTTTGTAATAAGAACGGTATTGCGGCACCCCTTCGGTCATGAATTTATTGAAGGTGAAGGCCACATCGGCGGCGGTGATCGGGCTGCCATCCTGGAAGCGAGCGCGTGGATTGATATCCAGCTCCATCCAGCGCATATCTGCCGGGTAACGGGCCGATTCGGCAATCAGTGGATAGTAGCTGGAAGGCTCGTCGTCCGAACTGGTGAATAGCGTATCGTAGAGTTCCCCGGTTCTCTCACCCGGGACGCCGCGCGAGGCAAAACGGTTGAAGTTATCATAGGTGCCGATGGCTGCCAGCCGAACGTCGCCACCCTTGGGGGCCGCCGGGTTCACGTAATCAAAATGGCTAAAGTCGGTGGAGTATTTCGGCTCACCGAGCGTGGCGAAAGCGTAGCTTTCATTAAGGGTTTCGGCCTGCATGCTAAAACTGAGTGCCGAAAGCACCAAGGCAGCAAAAATGCGCACGGACATCTCTACGGTAAGCTCCTGCTGTGTGGTCAATTCATCCAGCCCGCAGCATACCATTTCAGGCTGGTGTTCTGAGTAAAGAAGTTTAAATATCAGGGATTAACTACGGCCTGATGATCAAAAACGGCGTTATTCTGGCAAAAGGCCACAAACTGCTCAATACCCAGTGGCTTACTGAAATAATAGCCCTGCATAAAATTAACGTCGCGTTCTTGCAGGAAACTCACCTGTTCGGCGGTTTCTACCCCTTCAGCCACGGTCTGCATTCGCAGTTTTTTAGCCAGTGAGATCACGGCATCCAGGACGGGAGCCGTCGCCGTATCCTGGCCGATAGTGTTGACAAAACCGCGGTCGATTTTCAGATAGTCCAGGGTAAAACGTTGCAGATAGATCAGGGCGCTGTGGCCGGTACCAAAGTCATCCACTGCGATTTCAACGCCCTGGCGGTGCAGCCAGTCAAACTCTTCCAGGGCGTTTTGTTCTTCCACCATGCCGCGCTCGGTGATTTCAAACACCACCATGAAATGGTCGGTCGGCATGTTCGCCAGCAGCTCGGTGATATCGTCATGGAACGAGGGCGCATGAAGGTGAGAAGGGGCGAGATTGATGCCCAGCTTGGCCCCCCGTGGCAGAGCTTGTGCCAACTGCGGGATATCCGCCACGATCAGGCGGAACAGGTGGCGGGTCAGTGCCACGATCAGCCCTTCGCTTTCGGCATAGGGAATAAACAGATCCGGTGGAATACGCCCCTCGCTTGGGTGCTGCCAGCGGATCAATGCCTCCAGGCCAGCGATGGTGGTGCTCGCGGTGTGAAACACCGGTTGGTATTCAATAAAGAACTCATTGCGCTTGATGCCCCTGATCAGGGCCCGTTCGGGACTTTGGCGCAGTATCTGCATGTAGTAATACAGTGCGCCGACCATCAGGGATAGCACCAGGCTGCCCAGCACGGTCAAGCGTACATCGTTAGCCGTTAGTGACTGGTAATAGAAGCTCAAGCTTAACGGATAGTTCGGGATCTGCAGGTGGCTGGCGTATTTTTCAGGTAACTGTGCCGCCGGTGTCAGATTCGGGCCGAAGGTGGTTGCAGCATGATCGCCGATCACGATGGCAAATCCGGGAGCATTACTATCGCGAGAATTGAGCAGCAAGAAGGGGGCCAGGGTGAGATCCAACGTGGCCAATACCCCAGTATTGTTTGCTCCTGGATGGCGTAGCCACACGGCCACCGCCGGCCTTTCCGGTACCATCGGCGTACCTTGTTGCAAGTCCATGTCCAGCGGCTTGTGCCAGTCGATGTCGGGGTACAGTTGGGATGTCCCCAGCATCATATTACCGGTCGCCGAAGAGCAGTAGGCAAAGTTATCCTTCACCAGCACGAAGGTGCGTACGCCGGTGGCAAAGGCGGCACGGTAGCTCAGATCGGCGAGCGCTTTATCGCAAGGCTGATTGGTGAGCGGCATGATCTGCTGCATGACTTCTTGCAGATGGTCGAGATAATTAACGGCAAATTTTTGTGTGCGGGCTTCAAGTAAACGCTGGTATTGAGAACGTTGATGATCGATGAGAAATAGTGTTACAGAGGTAAAAATGATGAAGAAAGACACGGCCACCATAATACTTTTCGTCAGGCTACGGCGTGTGTTGGCCGCGTGGCGTGCGAATGCTCCCTTCAATCCCATAACATGCCCCCTGAGCACAGCGTAAAAATATTCTTGTTATAGTGTGGGTTAATAATATATCCCACCGATCCTGCCTGCGTCATTATTCGTCCGGCTTGAACCAAGGGTTGGCTGTTTAGACACAGCGTAAATAGCGCGTGACGAAATGGAATGTCACTTGACGATAATAGGCTATTTTTTCAGCCACTGCGTGGTTCCTTGCCCTGTGACGAACGAAAATAGCGGTATATGCCTGTTTCTCGCGACGCTGACTACATGACCGCGAAAAAAAACGCTGCCCTGGGGCAGCGTTTCTCGTCTCGTTGGTTTGGCTTTCAGGACCAGATTCAGATACTACACCGTTAGCTGGAACTCTTGCCCAGTAACCGGCGGCCTTCACGATAACGTTTATCCCAATAGTTATCCGAAAGGCTGGAGATTGTCACGCCACTGCTGGTAGAGGCATGCACGAATTTGTCGTTACCCAGATAGATGCCGACGTGGCGACCGGTAGAGCCGGCGCGGAACAGCACTAAATCACCCGGGCGCAGTTTAGCGCGCTGGATTTGCTTGCCCATATCTTCTTGCTGATAGGTTGAGCGGGGCAGATCCATACCAAACTGTTCGCGGAAGGTACGCTGTACAAACGCAGAGCAATCAATACCACGTTTGCTTTCACCACCTAAACGATAGCGAACGCCTTTCCAATCAGCATACTGGTCCATAATCTTTGACTTGACGTCAACGTTACGTACCATCGCTTCGAATTCATCCTGAGAGGCTTGCAGTAAAAGACCGTTTTTGTCATTAACTGCATGCATCTCAGTTTGTGATCTATCTAACTTCGAAGTGTTTGTTGAGCTACAGGCGGAAAGCACCAGGGCTGCCGCAATTGCAGGTAATACCCGCAAAAAATATCTCAGAAAAGGTTGAGATTTGACCATTGTAATTGTTTTCCCTTGAAGTCCTTAACGACGCAAGTCGTTATCTGAAAAATACCAAACGGAACGAGACTAGTTGGCACCGGCAGGAAGGACAATCAGTTAGCATCAGAAATGTGCAGGAACGCACAGTTTTCGGAATTTTACCAATGAGCCAAGCTAAACCAGGCACAAACGCATCCGAGAGTACCGGAATGAGGTGAGGATTGCGAGCCTTTTTCCGACATTCTTTATATGAAATTGTGATGTAACATAATGTAAATCTTCATATAAAAAAACGCGATTTGCCGATTATGTTGGATTGGCGTTAATTAATGGGGTAGGCATGTTAACGGTATGGTTGTTGAGTAAACAGATTGCGGGAATTTAATAACCGGGGAGCGCTCGGCCTCCCGGTTATCATAATCAACACTTATGGCTGCGTTGGCCGATAGTTGCCGGGTAATCGGCAGTTCAACCAGCGGATAACGATGTCGCTGGCGGGCGTCATCAACCACCAACTGGTGCCAACCAGCACCACCGACAGCGAACCGACCGCGATATCGGTAAACCAATGTGCGCCGATCATGATGCGTGGCAGGCAGAAGACCACGGTAATCAGCAACGCGATGGCAAACGCCGTGCGGTTAAAGTAGCGCAGCATAAAGCAGGAGAAAATCATCAACATCATGCCATGATCGCCAGGGAAGCTGTCGCTGGAAGCGTCTTTGGTGGGGATGCCGGTCAGTTCGCTGACCCGATTGATATGCTCAAAGGTCAGGGTGGGGCTGGCATTTTTCACCGGCAGCAGATGGCCAAACTGGTTGAGCACCACCCCGGTTAACAACATCACGACGCCAGTGATGATCAGGCGGCGGCGGCCGAAGGCATCTTGCTTTAGGTAAAAGTAAAGATACAGCAATCCCATGGCGAGCAGCGAAATAACATCAAAGATGCGATTGTTGGTGATCGCCACCATTTTCAGAAACCAGGCATCGCTGGCCAGATGTTGGTTGAAGAAGAAAAAGATTGCTGAGTCAATCTTGAACCAGAACCCGTGATCCTTGGGTAAATACCAGGAAAAAAACAGTGCGATGCCCAAGACATTGAGCATGAGGATGAAGGGTAAATTACGGCGTGTCATGGCTAACCTGTAATAATTAAAAAAACAATACCAACGGTAAAAGCATCAACTTAAACGAACGTTAAACAAAGCCGATTGCAACGCATTCCAGTCGGCTTCGCCGCTGTGGATCAGTTCGATACGGCTGTCGAGGGGGGCGGTGGGGCGAGTTTCGATGCTGAGGTCTTGCCCTTGGCGATTGATCAACAGACTGCCTTCAGCAATGCGCACTACCGCTTTGGCCCGCTCAACCGGTGCCAACCGGATCCACTCCATCATGCCGACGGTATCAAAGACCGTTTCCCCATCAAAAATCCAGCCGCAACTGGTAAATCCCTGGCCTTGATTCAGGGCTCGGCGCCAGCGGGAGTTTTCCGGCAGCCGCAGCGCGGCCAAACCCCGAGTCTTGGCGTGACTATGATGATGCTGTGCGTCAGGTAATTCTGTGCAATTGGTGCGTGGCCGATCCAACAGCTTGATATCCATGCGCCCTTGCTCAATGGAAAAGACCGGCCGCTGGTGGCCATGCTGTGTTTGCCAGGCTTCCAGCGCCTGCTCATCTTGTGGCTGCCAGGTATCCATTTTATTGGCGATGATGATGTCTGCTGCGGCCAGCTGATCGCGGAAATTTTCATTTTCAGTGTAGCGAGGCTCACCGAGTTGGCGCGGATCAAGTACGCAGACCGTGGCCTGTAAATCGATCCACCCGCCATAGGTTTCCTGGGTCAATAACGCCAGGATCTGTTTGGGATGACCTAAACCGGTGGGTTCAATCAACAGCCGGTCGGGTTTGGCCTGTTGCAGCAACATATTCAAGCCAATTTGCATCGGTAGCCCGTTAACGCAGCACATGCAGCCCCCGGGGATCTCTTTTAACACCGCGCCGCTGTCGGCCAGCAGGGCACCGTCGATACCAATCTCGCCAAACTCGTTGACCAGCACGGCCCAACGTTCATTTTCCGGTTTATTCGCCAGCAGATGCCGGATGGTGGTGGTTTTTCCGCTACCCAGAAAACCGGTGATCAGATTGGTTTTGGTCATTTTATATCCCCACTAATATTGTGTTTAATTTTTTGATAATTAATGATTATTTATCTGCCTGCTGGCGAATTTTTTGGGCATAAAAGTGCCCATTTTTAATGCTTTTATTTTGTGTTCGCATTAAGACTTTTCCCATCAATAACCAGAGGTTAGCAATATCAATTGTACCGTACCGTATTGTTTCCACGGCCTTAATACGCCGATTAGCCCTAAAAAAAACTCCCTATCCTTGCGATTATTCCTAAGAAAATGACCTATGTTTAAGTTGGCTTAACAAAAGTGAGGTTGCCATGAATAGCTTACGGTTATTTTTGATCGCAGGAGCGTTGTTTTCATGGATGGCAGCAAGTCATGCGGGTTCCACAGGTGGCGTTATCAACTTTGTGGGTGCCATTGTCGAAGGTCCTTGTACGGTAAATGTTAGTAACTCAACGGCGAATACCCAATGTTATCGTAACGGACAAAACTATACGGGCACGCAAAGGTTGGCAAGTTTTGATGCCAGCAGTAAAGAACTTCCGCTGAATATCGGTACCACCGAAATGAAGTGGGTAGATCAGCAGAAAAAACTCGCAATTATGACAGTAGTCTATCGTTAAGTCGCAAGGTCATGCCGAGTGGGGCTCGGCATGACATCTCCCAGATCTTGACCTCGGTTTGCCACTCTGCCGCCACACCTTTCACTGTTAAGCGTTTGACCAGGATTACGCATCGTAAGCCGTTGTCGGGTTTTTAAATTGAGACTTTTCTGACTTGAAATCCGATTTTTGCGGCAATAAATTATGCGTCGCCGAAGAGGGTGTTTCTATATAACTCAATGATTAATAAATAAAACCTCTCTACCTTGCGCTTAATCCAATAACTTTTTACGGGTTTAAATTGGCTTAATAACAAGTGAGGTGACCATGAAAAGCTTACGGTTGTTTTTGATCGCAGGAATGTTGTTTTCATGGCTGGCTACAGGCGTGGCCAATGCGGATACCGGGGGCGTGATCCACTTCTACGGTTCAATTGTGGAAGGCCCTTGCTCGGTGGAAGTTGCCGATTCAACGGCGAAAACACAATGTTATCGCGACGGGAAGAACCACACCAGCCAGCAATCGTTGGCGAACTGGGATGGGAGCAGCAAAGAACTGCCAAGAAAGCTGGGTAAGAGCGAAATCAAATGGCTCGACCAGGAGAAAAAACTGGGTATTTTAACCCTGGAATACCGTTAATCCATTTACCCGCGTCTTTCAGACCGTCATGCCCGAGACGTTTTGGCATGACGGTCTCTACCGATTAGCCTAACTGAGTGCTAACCCAATCCTTTACCGTCTGGCAAGCTCCCCGATCGCGCAATGACAGATAGGCCCGTGTGAGCTCCGCCACAAAGGCTGCATCTGCTGGTAACTGCTCGCCAAATACGCTTTTCAACGCCAGCAAGGCAGCCACGCGGGGTTCACCATCTTGTGAGCTGCTGACAGCCTGCTGCAACGTGGCCAGCATCGGATCACGGATATCAATCGGTTGCCCGGCATCATCTATCCCGCCGACATAACGCATCCAGCCTGCTACACCCAGTGTCAGCCCCGCATGGCTGCCACCCTGTTGCCGATGCCAGCGGATCGACTCCAGCAGGCGCTGAGGCAGCTTCTGCGTGCCATCCATGGCAATCTGCCAGGTGCGGTGTTGCAGCGCAGGGTTGCTGAAACGTTCGATCAACTGCTCGGCGTAGGCAGCCAGATCTATACCTGCGACCTGCAGCGTTGGAGCCTGTTCGTTGAGCATCAAATAGCGTGCAGCGCGACGATAATTCTCATCGGCCATGCAGTCAAAAATGTACTGATAACCGGCCAGATAGCCGAGATAGGCCAGGAAAGAGTGGCTGCCATTGAGCATTCGCAGTTTCATTTGTTCGAACGGCAGAACATCGTCCACCAGTTGTACGCCGACATCTTCCCATTGTGGGCGGCCAGCGACAAAATTGTCTTCCACCACCCATTGAATAAAGGGTTCACAGGCGATGGCGCATTCATCACGCACCTCTCCCAGAGCGGTGGCAATCTCATCCAACGTTTCTGGCGTGGCGGCCGGAACGATGCGATCGACCATGGTACAGGGGAAGGTGACTTGCTGAGCGATCCACGCGGCCAGTTGTGGATCGCGTGCTTTGGCCAGCCCGGTCACCGCATTGCGCACCACGTGGCCGTTCTCAGGAATGTTATCGCAGGACAATACGCTAAAGGGGGGCAGGTTGCGCTCGCGGCGGCGGAACAGCGCTTCCACCAGGATCCCCGGTACCGTGGTGGGTTGGGTCGGGTTAGCCAGATCGGCTTTGATCGCATCTTGTTGCAGATCCAATTGTCCGCTGCCAGGTTCGATGCAGTAACCTTTCTCCGTAATGGTCATTGAGACGATCGCCACCTGCGGTTCGGCCAGCTTCTCCAACACGGCGTCGATGCCTTCCAGTTTACGATGCACGCTCTCGTGAACGGCTCCCACCACGATAGCCTGATTACCCGCCGCCCCCTTTTCCAACACGGTGTAGAGATGATCCTGGGCACGCAGGGTTTGGAACAGCTTATCGCCACCGAACAGGCTGATCTCGCAAATCCCCCAATCGCCACCGTTACGGTTGAGCACTCGGTCGGTCAGCAATGCCTGGTGTGCGCGGTGAAAAGCACCAAACCCCAGGTGAACGATGCGGCTGCGCAGGCTCTGGCGATCGTATTGGGGCAGCTGTGTCTTGGCGGGTAACGGTGTGTTGGCGATAGTTTTCATTAAAGGCTCCGTGACGAGAACAAGGTTTGGTTGCTAGCTTGCTTAAAGCTATCAGACCAGTTGGCGCAGGTGAATGCCCGGTTCTCGCATGTCTGTTAACCACCGCCTGGGTAGGGCGGTAGAGAGGTGAATAAAATTGGTCAGTCCAAAATAGGCCAGGATCGTGAGTTGGATCAATCAATCGACGTTTCTGTTTTGACAGCATGCCGCTAATCAGTAAGGTTAAAGGTGAATGATATCTACTGCAATGTGGTATAACAGGATTGATTTGATTTTGCGATCTACCTCACCACCGATGCATCTTCAACGATGAAAGAGCGACTTTTACAAGGATAAATCAATGGAACAAACATGGCGTTGGTATGGGCCGAACGATCCGGTTTCGCTGGATGATGTCCGTCAGGCAGGAGCTACTGGAGTAGTGACTGCGTTGCACCATATCCCTA
Source organism: Serratia sp. (in: enterobacteria) (assembly GCF_051654945.1). Lineage (GTDB taxonomy): Bacteria > Pseudomonadota > Gammaproteobacteria > Enterobacterales > Enterobacteriaceae > Chania. The sequence goes on along the minus strand of NZ_JBOFZA010000023.1, from coordinate 195,986 downwards.
ATGGTGAAGTGTGGCCGGTTGAACAGATCAAGGCGCGTCAGGCTCTGTTGGCGGAGAAAGGGCTGGTGTGGTCGGTAGTGGAAAGTATCCCGGTGCATGAGGAAATTAAAACCCATAGCGGCAACTATCAACGCCATATCGCCAACTATCAGCAATCGCTGCGCAACCTGGCGGCTTGCGGCATTGATACCGTTTGCTACAACTTTATGCCGATCCTCGACTGGACGCGCACCGATCTGGAATACCTCCTGCCGGATGGCTCCAAAGCATTACGCTTTGATCAGATTGCCTTTGCGGCTTTCGATTTGCATATCCTGTGCCGCAACGGGGCGCAAAAAGATTATACCGCTGAAGAACAGGCACAGGCGCAAAGCTACTTTACAGCCATGAGCGCAGCGGATATTGCCAAACTGACTGGCAACATCATTGCGGGGCTGCCAGGGGCGGAAGAGGGCTACACGCTCGATCAGTTCCGTGCCCGGCTGGCGGAGTACGATCATATCAATAAGGCACAACTGCGTGAGAATATGGCCGTCTTCCTGCGCGCTATCGTACCGGTAGCAGAAGAGGTGGGAGTCAGGTTGGCGGTGCATCCAGATGATCCTCCTCGCCCGATCCTTGGTCTGCCGCGCATTGTTTCCACCATCGAAGATATGCAGTGGCTGAAAGAGACGGTAGACAGCATCTATAACGGTTTCACCATGTGTACCGGTTCTTACGGCGTGCGTGCGGATAACGATCTGGTGCGGATGATTGAAACCTTCGGCGATCGCATTCACTTCACCCACCTGCGTGCCACCTGCCGTGAGGAAAATCCAAAAACCTTCCACGAAGGGGCGCATTTGCAAGGGGACGTGGATATGGTGGCGGTGGTCGAAGCGATCCTGACTGAAGAACAGCGGCGTCATAAGGCAGGCGATCTGCGGCCGATCCCGATGCGACCCGATCATGGGCACCAGATGCTGGACGATCTGAAAAAGAAAACCAATCCGGGCTATTCGGCCATCGGTCGTTTGAAAGGCTTGGCGGAGGTACGTGGGGTCGAGCTGGCGTTGAAGCGGCGGTTTTTCCCTGAGTTACTGTAGCAAAGCAGGGCGCAATCAGGTTGCGCCCCCTACCGTTGACTAGTCTGCGCGGCTCATATAGCGGCGTTCTGCAATATGAATGCGGATTTTGTCACCGCTGCTCAGATATTCAGGCACCAGAATAGTCAGGCCGGTCGCCATGGTGGCCGGTTTGTTACGCGCACTGGCAGAAGCGCCCTTGATGCCCGGTGCTGTTTCCACAATTTCCATATCCACGGTCTGCGGCAATTCCAACGCCAGTACCTGGCCATCCAGAGTCAGCACCTGCATACCCGGCAAGCCCGCTTCAGGGATGAACAGCAGCTCATCTTCGATCTGATCTTTCTTGAAGATATATGGGGTGTAGTCTTCATCGTCCATGAACACATATTCTTCGCCGTCAATATACGAGAAGTTGACCTTGCGGCGGGACAGGCTGATGGTGTCCAGAATATCATCACCTTTAAAACGCTCTTCGACCTTCAGCCCGGTGCGGACATCGGAGAAGCGCATTTTATACAGCGTGCTGGCACCACGGGCGCTTGGGCTCTGGACATCGATGTCCTTCACCAGCAGCAGTTTGCCGTTGTAATTGATCGCCATACCGCGCTTGATTTCGTTCGCTCTTGCCATTGCAATACCCTGTCAAAATAGATTTTAGGAAGTTGCGACAAGTTACTCGCGCCGTGCTTTTCAGGCAATAGCCACGCGTAAAAAGAGTGGGGAAAAGGGCGGCCATGGCCGCCCTGATACTGATGACATTGCCAAGCAGAGTAATGGCGTAGGGGCGCAGCATGCTGCGCTCGTGTAGATTTGGCGATTATTCAAACACTGGCAGCAGATCTAACAACGTCAGCACGTGGGCTACGGCGTTGATCGCGCCAAACAAGATGATGAACAGGATCATGCCTTGGCCGCCGGGAGCACGATAGCTCGCCTGTGGAAACCGGCGGCGGCTGGCTCGCGCCATCATGGCAGGGACGATCACCGCCCAAATGGTGGCAGCCAGGCCGGCAAAGCCGATGGCGTACAGAAAACCGTTCGGGAACAGTAACGCGGCTACGGTTGGCGGTACAAAGGTAACCAACGCCGATTTGGTACGGCCTGCCTGGTTATCCTTGAACTTGAAGAAGTCGGCGAGGAAATCGAACAGCCCCAGTGACACCCCCAGGAACGAACTGGCCAGCGCCATATAAGAGAAGGCGTTCAGCAGTTGGCCCACCGCATAGCTGCTGGAAACGTTACCCATCTGCTTGAGCAGGCTACCAATATTGCCCCCTTCGGCGATCACCTGTTTGAAGGCGTCACGGGCAATATTACCCTGGATCACATACTGCCACAGGATATAGATCGCCAATGCCAGCAGGGTGCCATACACCAGGCTGCGCACCACGGCACCGCTGTCTTTCTGATAATACTTCACCAGGCCCGGCACGTTGCCGTGATAGCCGAACGAGGTCAGCAGGTAAGGCAGTGCAGCTAGCGCATACGGCAGGTAGCTGGCGTCGTTATCGTTCAGGTTGAATAACACGGCAGGCTGTACGTGGGTAAACATATCGCCGACGGACAACACAAAGGTGATCACCATACCGCCAATCAGAATGGTGCTCAGGCGGTCTACGGCGCGGGTGGATAACCAGACGATAAAGGCCACGACGATGGCAAACACCAAACCGGACAGCGTTTGGTTGGCCCCGAAGACGCCTTCCAGCGTATGGGCAATGATCGAACCGCCCGCCGAGATATAGGCATAGGTCAGAATATAGAGGACGAAGGTGATCGACAGGCCGTTAAGGGTATTCCAGCCCTTGCCAAGCAGATCTTTGACCACGGTGTGGAAGCTGGCACCCGCCGGATAATTCATGGTGGCCTCAAGGATCATCAACCCGGAGATCAGCATACAGAACCAGGTATAAATCAGCAGCGCCACGGAGCCGCTGAACCACACGCCAGAAGTTACGATTGGGATGGAGAACATACCTGCACCTACGGCGGTGCCGGCAATGATCATCGCGCCACCGAGTACGGAAGGGCGGGTAAGCTTCTGGATGGTGTCCGCAGACATGATTGCTCCTGAATGGCCGTTGGCCTTGAGTTCTTTTGTACTAGCTCAATGGTACGTGCGTGATGTGTGCATGTAAAGCGAAGATTTTGCTGGGTTGGTGCAATATTCAGCGGTTAGGAGCGCTATTTGGCGGTTGTTCCCTTCGTCCCAATCCTCTCCCAAAGGCGAGGGAGCTGGTACGGCGCTGCCTTCAGGTGCAGGAGTTAATTTCATACACCAGCCAATACGATGCTACATTCGTCGCTGAAGTTAATCGGTATGCACATTCGGTTCCCTCTCCTTGTGGGAGAGGGTTAGGGTGAGGGGTGTCACTTTACCTGTTGTGATGTATTGCTTCGCGTAGACTTTGAGGTTGGTGGGAGTTAACAGCACCGCGATGCAGATTACTTGCAAAGGGATAAATCTTTCACATACGTTGTCGGCGACATCCAAGAAATTCTGTCACACGTTAAATAACCATCTTGCTTAAGTTTGTAGTTAACATACAGAGATACAGGCAGACTAATAACAATTGATGCCAACGCTAATCTAGTCAAGTTTGTAATAATAATCATATTATGCTTAGGCGATCGATTAAAAATAAAGGAAAAAATAGAGCCAGACATAGCATAAAGTATCAAGGGAGAACCAAATAAACACATAAACACTGAGGCTGAAAATGTTATTTCATCTTCCATCAAGACTAGTGATTTTATATAGCCATAAAACAACAATGTTCCGAATGAAAATACTATTAGTAGTATTGTTGCTAAAAATATTCCCCAGTATTTATTTATCATAATCTAGCTACCCAATCCATTGTGCGTTCTACGTGACCATGCGCCATTTTGATAAGTAACCACCAAGAAATCCAGCAGTTACTCACTAAATCAATAAACTTGCTCGTCCCAAATGCTATAACCCGAGGTGCCGGAAATATTATGCTGCCAATCAATGCTTTTATAAGACAATGAAATAATCTCGTAGGGTTGACCATCATTTTGTGTCAGCGCATTTGGGCAGTGTTGGGATATATCAGAGATATAAGCGTCCTTAAGCTTGATGGTATAAAATACCTCTAAAGCTCCAGACGGGTTGACACGATACATATACAATACAATTTGTAGTTTTTCATTGTTTGATATTGCCATGCCAAGCAAGGGTGATGACTTGTCAATCGGCTTGGTTATTCTGACTGGCTGGTGGGAGACATTTTGCATTCTGGATATATTATGATCGAAAGCAAGAATGTAAACTTGATCCTCATGTCCTTTTTGACATCTATTACCAATGGAGTCAAGAGTCGAGCAACCAGCGGAAATCAAGCCCTGTTTAATACCGTTGATACTTGCATAAATCAAATTAGCCATAAGTCCCTCTATATAGTAGATAAAATTTACTTACAAAGTGATAAGTTCGTAACATAAGTAGTTGGTGACTGCCATGATATTTTGTCACACGTTAAATAACCGGCATTCTTCAGCTTATAATCAACATAAAAAGAAATAGGTAAGCTGATAGCAAATGATAAGAACATTAGATAAACCAAATATCGAGTAATTCCTTTATCATATTTTGGGCGCTTATCAAAAGCAAAAAAATATATGCCACTGAGAATGGCGTAAAATATTACTGGGCTAGAGAGAAAAACAATAAGTATAGATGCGGAGAATGTGATTTCATCCTCCATAAATACTAATGATAAAACATAACGGCAGATTAGTAATGCTGCAAGTGAAAACAGTATTAATAGTATTATTGAAAGTGCTATTTTAGTGTATTTGTTATTCATTTTTATTTCCCTAGGCCATTTAGGATGAAATGAAAGTTAGCTTCGGGTGTTCTTGGTTTTACTCTGTTTTTTTCTTTTAATAATGCTATTAATTTTTCACTTATTCCATATTTTTTATCTATCGCATCTAAGATGATGACGGTGACTAATCCAACAACAAAAACGATCGCGGCAACAGCAATAATACTGCTGACAGCAAAAACAGTTGTAGTCAAAAATACGCCTGCAACAAAGGATGTAGCAGCAGCAATCGCTGTCTTGGCCATATCCACAGTTATATTTCCGATAAAGTCGGCCAAAGTATATTCATCTTTGAAAATACTTTCTAAAATGCGATATCCCACAGAGAAAAGGATACAAAAGCGTGCGCCTCTTACTATCCCTGTATTAATGCCTTGCTGCCCGATGCCCATCGCTAACATCTGCGGATGGTTGGCGGCATACCGCGTGCCAGTTATGGTTCGCCGAAGCCCGGCATAACCTGATATATGAATAAGGTTCACGCCATTTGCTCCTGTGAACAGCGTGGCCGTTATGCCTATTCTCTTAAACTCAATGATGACATCAAATAGCCCACGCGCATCATAGATATTGCCTGCATAAGTGGAGATAGGATCGGTAACCTTAAACACGGAAGATATGGCATTTCTCGGCTCAAAGCCTCTGGAAAATGCATCGCCACGGCTGGTACTTTGTTGCTCAAAGCCCCGAGCGAACGCTTCACCACGGCCCAGATCTGGGTTTCCAGGGCGGCGAGAGTCGATATCATCAATAATACCTTTTGCCTCAGCGATCGTGAGAACGACGTGGTATTGCGTATTATCGCTTAAGGCTTTCTCCAGCCCGATAGAATCAAGAAACTCATGCTGGGGTTTTAGCTGGTTGATCCCGACATTACCCTTCAGGAAGTCCCCCATGTAGCCTTCCCAACTCGGGTTGAAATTTTTATCTGACATGAAATCACTCCATTGATAGTTCTAAGTTTTCCGTTCCATGAAAAATAAACTCTAGCACCATTGGTAAGATTTGTGAATGAGTATAACTTAATGCGGCGTTCTGCTATTGTCTCGCCACATAATCAGCCCTAGAGAATCGTAGATGGACTGCCGTCCCGACTGTGGTGCCTGCTGTATCGCACCTTCGATTTCCAGCTCGATCCCGGGTATGCCTAACGGCAAACCGGCTAATACCCGCTGTATTCATCTGGACCAGCAATTGCGCTGTGGGTTGTTTAATTCGCCGCTACGCCCTAAAGTCTGCGGCAGCCTCCAGGCCAGCCGTGAGATGTGTCATGACCGCCGTGACGAGGCGCTGATCTATCTGGCCAAGCTGGAGGCGGATACCGCGCCTTGAACGTCCTTTAGCCGCCACATGCACAGTACGGCACCCAGTACCATCGCCAGCGCGAAGTAAAATACCGCGTGATAACTCCACATCTCGGCCACGACCCCGGCGATCGAACCGGCAATAATCCAGCCAACGCGGGTGGTGTTGGTAAATAGCGTAGTGGCCGCACCGGCTTGCCCAGGCATCAGATCCTGGAAATAGAGCATACCAATCCCTGCCAGCACGCCGATAAACACTGCGTTCAGCAGTTGCAACGCAATCAACTGCCAGGTACCGCTAATAAACAGCAGCCCGGCATAAAACAGCACCCCGGCAATTACCGCACAACGCATCAGGAAACGCTTGCCAAAGCGTTGGGCAACCATCCCTGCCAGCAACATGGTCGGGATTTCCAGCCCGGCGGCGGTACCCATCAGTATCCCGGCCAGCTTTTCCGGCAGGTGCAGTTCCCGCACCATATACAGCGGCATATTGATCAAATACATGCTGTTGGCGGTCCACATCAAAGTACAGGCCATAAACAGCAATAAGGTATCGCGGCGGTTCTGACGTGGGGCTTCCAGCGTAGCCCCGCCGGAACTTTGCACTTTTGGCATGGAGGGCAACATCTTCCATACCAACGCTCCGCAAAGAATAAAGGCAGCGGCGGCAGCCAGGTACATCACCTTGAAACCAAACCCCAATGCCAGCGCAAAGGCGATCGGTGGGCCAATCACCCAGGCCAGGGAAACCTGAGCACGCAGGATAGAGCTGAACATCACCGTTTCCCGCCCGGTATGCTCGGCATGCTCCCGTGCCAGGGCAAACATCTGCGGGTTGGCGGTGGAGCCGAAGCTGCTCAACAGCACGCCGACGAACAGCAACAGGTAATAGTTACGGTTCCAGGCGAACAGCGCGCAGGCTAATGCGCCTAACATGCAACAGAGAAAGATCAGGGACTTGCGATCGCCCCGTTTATCTGAGCGGCTCGCGAGAAACTGGCTGACCAAAATGCCGATCACCGCGCTGCCGGTAAAGAACAACCCGACCATTGTTGGCCGCACGTTCACTTCGGTGGAAAGGAACAGACTCAGCGTGGGTGTCTGTAAGGCACCGGCAATCCCGGTGAGAAAAGCCACGACCAGAAATGCCAATGAAGTTAAATCGGGCAAGCGTCGCGTTGCCGCAGTTGAAGTACGCATAAGGGTGAATAACTAGCCAAAGAGAAAGGAGACGCGCGAATAATACGCTCGTTTAAAAAAAACAAAAACCGGTTTCAATCAAGGAAAGGGTAACTAGATTTTATCTTTTGGCAGGAAAAGCGCGGGGCGATGTCACCATCACCCCGCGGTGTGTCTGGCGGCTATGCGCCAGCAGGAACGTCGTGCGCGGTATTCTTCAGCACTTCGCCCTGATATTTCTCAATTTCCAATTGCGCCATCTGGCCGCAGTTGCCCTGTGCCAGACTGGAGGAGCCGATGTCGAAAGTCAGGCAGTTGACGTTGCCGTTCTTACAGATCGACCCCGGCGTTGCCGGATCGGCCGGATCGTACCAGGCACCTTCGCTGATCCGCACCGCACCTGGACGCACATCTTCACTGACAATGGCGCCCACCAGGATCTGCCCACGGTCGTTAAACGCCCGCACCAAATCGCCGTTGGTGATATTACGCGCTTTGGCATCCTCTGGATGGATCAAGATAGCCTCACGGTCCGCTACCGCGTATTTCTTACGCAGCGGCGTGTTGTCGAGCTGTGAGTGCAGGCGGTTGGTTGGGTGCGCGGTATTCAAGGACAGCGGATATTTGGCTGCCTCTGGGCCACGGTACCATTCATGTGGCGGCATCCAGGTTGGAATGCCTTTGCAATCCAGGTACTCCATCTTCGAGATGGCATCGGAATAGATTTCAATCTTGCCGGATGGAGTTCCCAACGGATTAAGCAGCGGGTTTTCACGATAATCGGCGAAACGGATCCACTGTTTGTTTTCCTGTGGGATCGGGAAGCGAATGTAGTTGTTCGATTCCCAGAACATGTCAAACGGCGGCAGGGCAACGCGTGCACCACGGGCCTGCAATTTCATGTCGTCGTACATGCCTTTCAGCCATTGGGTTTCGTCTTTGCCTTCGGTAAAGGCATCCAGCACGCCAATCTTGGCAGCCAGCGCAGCGAAGATATCGAAGTCGCTACGTGACTCATGCTGTGGCGGAACGCACTGGTGCATCGGGAAGACGTACAGTTGCGAATAGTCGCCGCCCATCTCCAGATCGTTACGTTCGTAACTGGTGGTGGCCGGCAGCACGATATCGGCATGCTTGGCGGTGGCCGTCCAGTACGGTTCGTTGACCACGATGGTTTCCGGCCGCTGCCAGGCTTTCACCAGATTATTGGTGTCCTGATGCTGGTGGAAGGTGTTACCACCGGCCACGTAGACCATCTTCACGTCTGGGTAGGTGACATCGGTCCCGTTAAAGTGAATGGTCTTGCCTGGATTGGTCAGACATTCGGCAATACGAGCTACCGGAATTGGCGTTGGCGAGTTCTTCGGCGCATTCCCGGCAGAGATACCGGAGAGGATGCCGCCTTTGGCCGTTGGGCTACCGCCGGAAGAGTAGTGATAGCTGAAGCCAAAGCCGCCGCCCGGCAGGCCGATCTGGCCCAGCATGGCCGCCACGGTCACCAGCAACCAGTGCTGCTGCTCACCGTGATGTTGACGCTGGATCCCCCAGCCGCCCATGATCATGGTGCGTTGTTTGGCCATATCGCGAGCTAACTGACGCAGCACCTCGGCGTCGACGCCGCTGATATCGGCAGCCCACTCGGCGGTTTTTGGCGTACCGTCGGTTTCACCCAGCAGATAGGCCTGGAACTTGTCAAAACCTACGGTATAGGTTTTCAGGAAGTCCGGGTTATGCAGCTTTTCGGTCAGCAGGGTATGGGCGATACCGATCAGCATCGCGCTGTCGGTGTACGGACGTGGAGCGATCCACTGTGCGCCAACATATTTGGCGCTGTCGTTGTGCACCGGATCGATACTGATGATACGGGTGCCTTTCTTCTTCAGCGCCTCAAAGCCGGTCTGGCCGACGTGGTCGGGGACGTTCCAGCTGTTTTTCAGCGTGATCATCGGGTTACAGCCCCACAGGATCACCAGTTGGCTGTTGTCGATCACGTTTGGCCAGGCGGTCTGCTGTTCGTAAACCTCCATTGAACCCATGACGTGTGACATGATCACCTGTGCGGCACCGGTAGAGTAGTCACCGGCATAGCCCAGGAAGCCACCGCTCAGATTCATCAGGCGTTGCAGCAGGGTACGGCTGTTGTGCAGCATGCCCACGCTTTTCCAGCCGTAAGAGCCCGCATAGATGGACTGCGGGCCGTGATCTTTCTGCAACCGCATGATTTCGTTACCGACCAGATCGATCGCTTTATCCCAGCTAACGCGCACCCATTCATCGTTGCCACGCAGTTCGGTGCGGCTGCCTGGGCCGCCTTCCAGCCAGCTTTTACGCACCATCGGGTATTTGATGCGGTTTTCCGCATGGACCTGATGGGGAGCCATGGTGATCAGATCGTTCGGGTAAGGATCGTCCTTGACTGGTTGCACACCGATCATCTTGCCATCTTGCACGATGGCTTCAAATGCGCCCCAGTGCGCGCCGGTCAGAATGCCTTTTTGCGCCTGACGTAATGCCACGAACTGCGGCAATGCCTGGCTGATGGCTTCCGCCAACGCCGATTTAGGCCACAGGCCTGCAAACAGTGGCACGGCAGCCAGGGCGCTGGCACCGGTCAGGAAACGACGGCGGCTCATGGCCAGTGGTTGTTGTTGATACTTGCTCATTTCGCTTCTCCCTTAATTCTTGGCCGGTGTGGCAGGTTGCATATCGCTGGCATGTTTCTGAACGTACTGTGTCAGAACGCGCAGTTGTTCCTGCGACAACGAGGTGCGAGGAGCCATACCTTTAATCACGCCGATCCACTGGTTGGCGTTGAAGCGATCAAGGGCAGTCAGACCGTGACAGCCGGTACAGTTGGCGGACATTATATCGGCGGTGTAACGCCAGATTTTCTGCTGGTCGTCGATCAGTTGCTTACGTGGCAACCAGACCTGCAGCGACACCTGATGCCAGACCAGGCCGGTTTCGGCATCGGTCATGGTGCTGGTGGTTTTCAGCAGTTTACGTGCGTCTTCGCCCAGCAATACGCTGAGGATACGTTTACCTTGCGCGGCGTAGAACACTTCGCTGACGCCATCTTGCTGCCAGCCGCTGACGTCGACCAGCACTTTGTCGCCTTCCTGTTTCACCACGTGCACTTCGGTTGAAGGCATCAGGTTACCGGCGTTGTGCGTCTCGTCGGCTTTCAGGAAGAACGGTTCGGTGGCGATGGTGAACAGCGTGGTCGCGGTTGGTGACGTTTCCGCCGCGGCTTTCGCCAGTTCGGCAGCACCGGCCTGTGCGGCACCGCTCATATCCGGCAGGATATGCGCTACACCTTTATGACAATCGATACAGGTTTCGCCCTGCTTGATAGCCACCGGGTGCTGAATACGCGCTTCAGGACGCTGGGCGGTGATATCCATGGCATCGAAGCTATGGCAAGAACGGCAAGTTGCCGAATCGTTTTCTTTCAGCGTCTTCCAGACCGATTGCGCCATGGCGAGCTTATGGGCTTCGTATTTTTCCGGGGTGTCGATCTTGCCGGTCATTTCGCCGTATATGTCTTTCACCGCGCGGATCTTGGTCCACAGGTAATCGAGCGGCTCATGAGGGACGTGGCAGTCGGCGCATTCGGCGCGGATACCTTTGGCGTTCTGGAAGTGGACACTGCCTTGATATTCGGCCAGCGGCTGTTGCATGGTGTGGCAGGAAACACAGAAGGCGGTATCACTGGTTTTATGGAAGACGGTTGCGGTCCCCGCCAGCAGTGCGGCACCGAGAATAATCCCAATAACCAAAATCCATAGCCATCCCCACCGGCGTCGCTTTTCAAAGCCAGTTTGTTTTTTGCTCATATTGAACCCACTTATAGTTATGAAATACCAAGGAAAATCTTGCCAAAAAAATTTCGACACCGGGCCGAATTATCCGAATAAGTATAGATATTTTCGCCAAATAAACCTAATACCTTAGGGGTATTTACAGTGAAAAATAGACCAATTGAGCAATAAAATAGCGTTATATCTTGATGTATATAGCGATATTTATTGACGGGCAGGGGAAAATAGCGGGAGGAATAACGTCAAAATACAGGCAGATAGACCTGTTGGCTGAGCCATAGGTGGATTGCCGCTCTGCTCGCTTCAAAATGGGGCTCCGGCAGATCGTTTGGGGAACACCAGCGCCATTCGGCACACTTTTCCGGCTCTTTTAATTCCGCTTCGCCTCCTGGATGCTGAACCAGCATACAGATCGACACCGTATGTTTTCCTTCTGCGCGCCAGGTTTGCAGATTGTTGCTGACGCCAATAAAGCTGGGCGTGGCAATCTGCAAGCCGGTTTCTTCGGCGATTTCGCGCTGGGCGCACTGTTCAAAGGTTTCCCCCGCGTCCAGATGGCCCCCGGGGATCGACCAGAAAGGGGCGTGGGTCCCGCAGCGTTTGCCCAGCAGGATCCGCCCTTGGGCATTAACGATAATGACTCCAATACCGGTTGCGACCATTTGGTTTTTCTCCTTCAGCTTGGTTTCAGCACAGTATGCCATTTTCCCCTGTTCGTAGGGGAAACAGCGAGAAAAGTGTGCGTAAGGTCAAAAAACTATCACGTCAAGATTAAGAAAACTTGCTTTCGGTGATGGCTGCTTACACACTCATTGAAACGTTTCAGCGTTATCGATGGCTTGAGCAGGCGATGGGTAACGCTCCTTTTTCTTAACGTGGCTGAAACGATTCAATTCGGCAGGAGAGGAGAACCATGTTCCAGTTGTCACAGCAAGATATTCACCTGGGAGCTGCGGCTAGCGGCAAACAGGAAGCCATCCGGCAGGTAGCGGCAGCGCTTACCTCTGCCGGGTGCGTCAGCGCCGCCTATGTTGACGGCATGCTACAGCGTGAGCTGCAAACGTCCACCTATCTCGGCAACGGCATCGCCATTCCCCATGGGACTACCGATACCCGCGATCTGGTGCTGAATACCGGTGTACAGGTATTCCAGTTTCCGCAGGGCATCGAATGGGGCGAAGGCCAGACGGCCTATGTGGTGATCGGCATTGCCGCGCGCTCCGATGAACACCTGGCGCTGCTGCGTCAGCTCACGCACGTGCTCAGCGATGACAGCGTTGCTGAACAGCTGGCAAAAACCACGTCAGCCGAAGAATTGCGCAGCCTGCTGATGGGGGAAAAGTCAGCGGCTGAGTTCAAGTTTGATGCTTCATTGATTTCCCTCGATGTGGCTGCCGATTCACTGATGACGCTCCAGGCTTTGAACGCAGGCCGTCTGCAAAAAATCGGTGCGGTCAACGCCCAGTTTGTCAGCGATGTGATCACCCGTAAGCCACTGAATCTGGGGCAGGGGATCTGGTTGAGTGACAGCACCGAAGGCAACCTGATCAGCGCTGCCACCGTCAGCCGTCCGGCGCAGGCATTCGATGAAGAAGGCGAAAAGGTCGCATTGTTGCTGACTGTCTCCGTGGCCGATCAGCAACCGCTGACGGTGCTGAACTACTTAAGCGATCTGTTAGTCAGCCAAAAAGCTGAACGCTTGCTGAACGCCGATGCGGTTGGCGTGCTGGCATTACTCACCAGCGAAGTTGCTGAAGAGAGTGCGGTGCTGACTGCAGAATATGTGGTGCGTAACGAACATGGCCTGCATGCCCGTCCGGGCACGGCGCTGGTCAACGTGATCAAACAGTTCTCCAGTGACATTACCGTCACCAATCTCGATGGCAGCGGTAAACCGGCCAACGGTCGCAGCCTGATGAAGGTAGTGGCACTGGGTGTGAAAAAAGGTCATCACCTGCGCTTTACCGCCAGTGGTGACGATGCTGAAGCGGCGCTGAAAGCCATTGGTGAAGCAATCAGTGAAGGTCTTGGCGAGGGTGCAGCATGAGCAGAAGAGTAGCCACCATAACCCTGAACCCGGCTTACGATCTGGTGGGCTTTTGCCCGGAGATCGAACGGGGTGAGGTTAACCTGGTAAGAACCGCCGGTCTCCATGCGGCAGGTAAAGGGATCAACGTTGCCAAGGTACTGAAAGACTTAGGTATCGACGTCACCGTTGGCGGTTTCCTTGGTAAAGACAACCAGGATGGTTTCCAACTGCTGTTCAGCGATTTGGGTATTGCCAACCGTTTCCAGGTGGTCCCTGGGCGTACGCGTATCAACGTCAAGCTGACGGAAAAAGACGGCGAGGTGACTGACTTCAACTTCTCCGGTTTTGAAGTGACACCACAGGATTGGGAACGTTTTGTAACGGACTCCCTGAGCTGGTTGGGCCAGTTCGATATGGTGGCAGTCAGCGGCAGCTTGCCAGCCGGGGTTGCGCCGGAAGCCTTCACCGAGTGGATGACCCGCCTGCGTGCGCAGTGTCCGTGCATCATTTTTGACAGCAGCCGTGAAGCGCTGGTAGCCGGGTTGAAAGCCTCTCCGTGGTTGGTAAAACCTAACCGCCGCGAACTGGAAATCTGGGCCGGCAAACCGTTGCCGAAGCTGGACGATGTGGTTGAAGCCGCTCACGCCCTGCGTGAACAGGGCATTGCCCATGTGGTGATCTCTCTGGGTGCTGAAGGAGCACTGTGGGTTAACGCCTCTGGTGCCTGGATCGCCAAACCACCAGCCTGTGAAGTGGTCAGCACCGTAGGTGCCGGTGATTCTATGGTTGGCGGGTTGATCTACGGCCTGCTGATGCGTGAATCCAGCGAACATACCTTGCGCTTGGCGACTGCCGTGGCTGCACTGGCCGTTAGCCAGAGCAACGTAGGCATCACCGATCGCCCGCAGTTGGCCGCGATGATGGCCCGTGTCGATCTGAAACCCTTTAATTAATCGCAGGAGGCAGAATGAAAACGCTGCTGATGATAGACAGCTCGCTCGGGCAGGCTCGTAGCCACCTGGCGAAACGCATACTTGAGGCCGCTGCGGCCAAAACCGGCCTGACGCTGGTTAACTCGCTCAGCGAGGCTGAACTGGTCGTGGTGGCGGGTGCTTCCGCTCCTGCTGACGCCGAGCTGAACGGCAAACAGGTTTATATCGGTGATGTGGAACACGCGGTGCGTGAACCCGAAGCCTTCCTGACCACGGCCCAGGCGCAAGCCAAATCGTATCAGGCCCCGGCTCAGTCTGTGGCCCTGGCAAAAACCGCCGGTCCGAAGCGTATTGTTGCAGTTACCGCTTGCCCGACCGGCGTAGCGCATACCTTTATGGCGGCCGAAGCCATCGAGAGCGAAGCCAAGAAGCGCGGCTGGTGGGTGAAAGTGGAAACCCGTGGCTCCGTAGGTGCCGGGAACGCCATCACGCCAGAAGAAGTGGCGGCGGCCGATCTGGTGATCGTCGCGGCAGATATCGAAGTGGATCTGGACAAGTTTGCCGGTAAGCCGATGTACCGCACCTCGACCGGTTTGGCATTAAAGAAAACCGTGCAGGAACTGGATAAGGCACAGGTCGAAGCCGAGATCTTCCAGCCGCAAAAAAGCGGCAGCCCCGCGGGCTCAGGCAAGAAGAAAGAGAGCGCAGGCCCATATCGCCACCTGCTGACCGGCGTGTCTTACATGCTGCCGATGGTCGTGGCGGGTGGTCTGTGTATCGCGCTGTCGTTCGTGTTTGGTATCAAGGCGTTTGAAGTGAAGGGGACGTTGGCTGCGGCGCTGATGCAGATCGGTGGCGGTTCGGCCTTCGCGCTGATGGTGCCGGTTCTGGCGGGTTATATCGCGTTCTCCATTGCGGATCGCCCAGGCCTGACGCCAGGTCTGATTGGCGGTATGTTGGCGGTTAGCACCGGTGCCGGTTTCCTCGGCGGTATTATTGCCGGTTTCCTGGCGGGTTACGTGGCCAAGGCCATCAGCAGTAAGCTGCATCTGCCACAGAGTATGGAAGCGCTTAAGCCGATCCTGATTATTCCGCTGGTTGCCAGCCTGATCACCGGTTTGATCATGATTTACGTGGTGGGTACCCCAGTTGCGAAAATCATGGAAGGCCTGACCAACTGGCTGCAATCGCTGGGCACCGCTAATGCGGTACTGCTGGGCGCCATTCTGGGTGCAATGATGTGTACCGATATGGGCGGCCCGGTGAACAAGGCGGCCTATGCCTTTGGCGTGGCGCTGTTGAGTTCCTCGGTCTACGCACCGATGGCGGCGATTATGGCAGCAGGTATGGTGCCACCGCTGGCGATGGGGCTGGCAACCATTCTGGCACGCCGCAAGTTCGAGAAATCCGAGCAGGAAGGGGGCAAGGCTGCGCTGGTGTTGGGGCTGTGCTTTATCACCGAAGGGGCTATCCCGTTTGCGGCTCGTGATCCAATGCGCGTTCTGCCGTGCTGTATCGCCGGTGGTGCCTTGACCGGCGCGCTGTCGATGGCCTTCGGTGCAAAACTGATGGCGCCACACGGTGGTCTGTTCGTGCTGCTGATCCCAGGGGCAATCTCACCGGTACTGCTGTATCTGTTAGCGATTGTGGCGGGTACGCTGTTGGCGGGCGTGGCCTATGCGGTCATCAAACGCTCTGAAGTGCCGGCAGCCACGGTGGCATAACGGTTACGCAAAACAAAAAAACCGGCATCTGAACAGTGCCGGTTTTTTTATCCTCACAGCAAGCTATTGCTGCGCTTTCAGCCAGGCAATCTCCTCGGCCCAGATATCCGGGTTCACCGTCTCCAGGATCAGCGGGATCCCATCAAAGCGCTCGTCGCGCATGATATAGCTGAATACGGTCTTACCGATATTGCCCTCGCCCAGACTGTGGTGGCGGTCAACCCGGCTGCCAAACTCGCTCTTGGCATCGTTAAGGTGCATGCCGCGCAGGTAGTTAAAGCCGACTACGTCGCCCAGCTCTTTAAACGTCTTTTGGCAATCTTCTTCAGTACGCAGATCGTAACCGGCGGCGAAAGCGTGGCAGGTGTCAATGCAGACGCCGACGCGACTCTTGTCTTCCACACCGTCGATAATGGCTGCCAGGTGTTCAAATTTGAACCCCAGATTGCTGCCTTGCCCGGCGGTATTTTCGATCACGGCGGTAACGCCCTGGGTTTTATCCAGCACAATGTTAATCGACTCGGCGATCCGTGCCAGGCACTTGTCCTCCTCGATCTGCATCAGGTGGCTGCCCGGGTGGAAGTTCAGCAGCGTCAGCCCCAGCAGCTCGCAGCGTTGCATCTCGTCAAGAAACGCCTCGCGGGACTTCTCTAATGCCTCTGTTACCGGATGGCCAAGGTTAATCAGATAGCTGTCGTGCGGCAGGATTTGCCCTGGGCCGTAGCCGTACAGGGCGCAGGCACTTTTAAACTTATCTATCACGTCGGCAGGCAGCGGGGCTGCTTTCCACTGACGCTGATTTTTGGTGAACAGGGCGAATGCGGTCGCCTCTAATTCGTGTGCGCGGATCACGGCTTGATCCACACCACCTGAAGCGCTGACATGTGCACCGACAAACTTCATTTCGATTCTCCTCTGATATCGGGACCATTATGGCATTGATAAGCGAAGGATTGAATGGCGGTGAAAAGAAGCGAGCCTGGAACCCAGGCCCGCCGTAGTAAAAGAAGGGGATTACAGCAGGTGTTGTACCATCAGGTTGATGGCACCACCACCGATCACCAGCCAGACAAACAGCAGCGTCGCCAGCAGGATAGGTTTGACACCCGCTTGACGCACTGCACTGATATGAGTGGTCAGACCCAGCGCTGCCATCGCCATGGCCAGCATCCAGGTATCGATGGTGATCAGATGCTGCACCAGCGTCGTCGGGATCAGGTTGAACGAGTTCAGGCCGGCCACGGCGATAAACAACACCGCAAACCACGGAATGGTAATGGCCGATTTTTCGCTCTTGCTAGCGTTCCCAGCTTTGCGGCTGATGAAGCCAGACAGCAGCAGCAGGAACGGGGCCAGCATCATGACGCGGATCATTTTGGCGATCACCGCCGCATTTTCCGCATCCGGGCCGATGGCATGGCCAGCAGCCACTACCTGAGCCACCTCATGGATCGTTGAGCCAGCGTAGATGCCGAAGGTTTCCTGCGTAAACGGCAGCCACTGGAAGTGCTCATTCAATTGGTATAGCCATGGATAGGCAAAGATCGCCAGCGTACCAAATACCACCACGGTAGAGACGGCGACGGCTACCTTACTGGAGTCTGCCTTGAGCACCGGCTCGGTGGCCATCACGGCAGCGGCCCCGCAGATGCTGCTACCGGCACCGATCAACATGGTGGTCTGGCTGTCCAGGCCAAACACTTTTTTCCCCAACCAGCAGGCCAGCAAAAAGGTACTGCTCAGGGTGAGGGCATCGATAATGATCCCGCTGGCCCCCACGTCGGCAATTTGCTGGAAGGTCAAACGAAAGCCATAAAGGATGATACCCAGGCGCAGCAGCCGCTGTTTGGCCAACTGTACGCCGGTGTGGCAGCTAGGTTGCAACCACGGATACAGCGTGTTGCCGACCAGAATGCCTAGCAGGATCGCCAACGTCAGGGCGCCTAAACCTAGTCCGGCAATCCAGGGAACATCACCTGCCCAGACCGAAAGCGCAGTCAGCGCGCCGGTCAGCAGCAAGCCTGGTATCAGCCGCGGTAGTCCAAACAGGGGAAAGCGCTGTTCGGGATAGGTATGAGTGCTGTCACTCGCCATGATGATTTTGTCCTCTGCTAAATTCCTGAACGTAATGATAAAAGCAGTCGACCTAAAAGAGAAATTGATTATATATTTATAACTTATCGGAATAAGTGGTTTAACGGCAGGGCAGATTGGCTAAGCTGCCAAGCCTGATGCTGTAAACGTGATAATCTTATAAGGCCGGGGCGTTAACTTAGCGACGCCCCGTGGCTGATGTTTTGGTGTTTTCATTTAAATGGTTTGGTCTGACTTCTGGCTAACCATTCTCTTTATGTCGAGGCTGCTATGCATATCACTTTGCGCCAACTGGAAGTCTTTACTGAGGTACTGAAAAGCGGATCAACCACTCAGGCCTCAGTGGTATTGGCTTTATCACAATCGGCGGTCAGTGCGGCGCTGGCCGATCTGGAAGGGCAGTTGAAGGTATTGTTGTTCGATCGCGTGGGCAAGCGCCTGGTGATCAACGAACATGGTCGCTTGCTGTACCCCAAAGCCCTGGCTCTGCTGGAGCAGGCAGGAGAAATAGAACAGCTGTTTCTGCATGACAGCGGGGCGCTGCGTATCGCCGCCAGCAGCACCATCGGCAACTATATGCTGCCGGAGATGATTGCCCACTATCGCCAGGATTTCCCTGCAACTCCGTTGGAGTTGAATGTGGGGAACAGCCAGGAGGTGATTGTTGCAGTAGCCGATTTTCGTGTCGATCTGGGGTTGATCGAAGGGCCGTGCCACATGCCTGAACTGGTCACCCAACCCTGGTTGGAGGATGAGCTGGTGGTGTTTGCCGCACCAGATAACCCCTTGGCACAGCAACCGGTGACCTTGGAGACATTGGCCAGTGCCCCTTGGATTTTGAGGGAAAGGGGGTCAGGTACGCGCGAAGTGCTGGATCACCTGTTGCTGGCCCACTTGCCTAATTTTCAACTGGTGATGGAGTTGGGCAACTCGGAAGCGATCAAGCATGCGGTACGTCACGGCATCGGCATCAGTTGCCTGTCACGCCGCGTAGTCGAGGAGCAATTGGCCAGCGGGGTGTTGGTGGAGTTGAGTATCCCTCTACCGCCATTGCTGCGTACGCTGTACCTGATCCACCACCGGCAAAAGCATATTTCCAATGCACTACAGCGTTTTTTGAGCTACTGCGTCGGAGCGAAATCCGATCAGGATCACATAAAGTAACCATTAGGGCCGTTGCTAATAATTAGCCGTGGATTATGAAGCTATCTTATATCAGGGCAATGTTGCTAGTTCGCTGGCAGGTATTTGTTACAATCCGGCCCTCATTTTTGACGAGCAGATAGGGTAAGAATGGCTCAGCAGGATATAAAAACAGCGGGGCAGCAAGCACCCGGATTACGCCGCGAGCTGAAAGCCCGGCATTTAACCATGATTGCCATTGGCGGTTCCATCGGTACCGGCCTGTTTGTGGCCTCTGGCGCAACGGTTTCCCAGGCAGGCCCAGGGGGCGCGCTGCTCTCCTACGCATTGATTGGTCTGATGGTGTATTTCCTGATGACCAGCCTGGGCGAGCTGGCGGCATTTATGCCAGTTTCAGGGTCGTTTTCCACCTATGGCGCCAAATATGTTGAAGAAGGCTTCGGCTTCGCGCTGGGCTGGAACTACTGGTACAACTGGGCGGTGACCATTGCGGTCGATCTGGTGGCATCGCAGTTGGTGATGAACTACTGGTTCCCGGACACGCCGGGCTGGATCTGGAGCGCCTTGTTCCTGGGCCTGATGTTCTTGCTTAACTACATCTCGGTCAAAGGCTTCGGTGAAGCGGAATACTGGTTCTCACTGATCAAGGTGAGCACGGTGATTATCTTTATCGGCCTTGGCGTACTGATGATCTTCGGTATCCTGAAGGGCGGTGAGAATGCCGGTTGGCATAACTGGACGATCGGCGATGCGCCGTTTGCCGGTGGCTTCTCGGCCATGATAGGCGTGGCGATGATCGTCGGCTTCTCGTTCCAGGGCACCGAACTGATCGGTATCGCGGCGGGTGAGTCGGAAGATCCGGGCAAGAATATTCCACGTGCGGTGCGTCAGGTGTTCTGGCGTATTCTGTTGTTCTATATCTTCGCGATCCTGATCATCAGCCTGATCATTCCTTATACCGATCCGAGCCTGCTGCGTAATGATGTGAAAGACATCAGCGTCAGCCCGTTCACGCTGGTATTCGAACATGCTGGCCTGCTCTCTGCGGCGGCGGTGATGAACGCGGTGATCCTGACGGCGGTACTGTCTGCGGGTAACTCCGGGATGTATGCCTCCACCCGTATGCTGTTCACGCTGGCTTCGGAAGGTAAGGCTCCACGCATTTTCGCCAAGCTGTCAAAAGGCGGCGTGCCGCGTAATGCGCTGTATGCAACCACCGTGGTGGCGGCGCTGTGCTTCCTTAGCTCGATGTTCGGCAACCAGTCCGTTTACCTGTGGCTGCTGAATACCTCGGGTATGACCGGCTTTATCGCCTGGTTGGGGATCGCTATCAGCCATTACCGTTTCCGTCGCGGCTATGTGATGCAAGGCCATAGCCTGAACGATCTGCCGTATCAATCCGGTTTCTTCCCGTTGGGGCCAATGTTTGCCTTCGTGCTGTGCTTGATCATCACGCTGGGGCAGAACTATCAGGCCTTCCTGGCGGACCGCATTGACTGGTACGGCGTGACGGCAACCTATATCGGTATTCCACTGTTCCTGATTATCTGGTTCGGTTACAAGCTGACACGCGGCACTAAAGTCGTGAAGTACAGTGAAATGGAATTCCCGAAGTGGAACCCAGACAAGTAAGTCATTAGCTCTAAACGCGGCGGGCAACCGCCGCGTTATTTCTCCCCTCACCCCAGCCCTCTCCCACAGGGCGAGGGAGCCGATCGGTGTGGGAGTAGAACTTTGGCAGAGCACGGCGTAGTGGCTAAGTACAGAAGCTAAAATGTGGCACGGTAGGTCCCCTCTCCCTGTGGGAGAGGGTTAGGGTGAGGGGCGGTAATCAGAAGTTGTAAGTCATACCCACGGTGTAACGACGGCCATCCAACGTGGTGTTGTAGTGCTCGTAATCCACGGTTTTATCCAGAATGTTGTAAACTCCGCCGCTGAGTTGCAGGTTTTTCAGCGCCCGATAACTCACCCCGGCATCAACAAAGGTATAGGATGGTGTGCTGACTGCCATTGAAGTACGGCTCAGGTATTCCGAGGTTTCGCTGCGGAAGTTGACGCGTGACCACAGGCCCAGATCCTCAGTAGCTTGCCAATCCAGCACGCTATTGATCATGTGCTTCGGCATCTGGTTTAGCGCCTTGCCCTGGAACTCGCCGCTCTTTTGTTCAGACTCGGTAAAGGTGTAGTTGGTGCTCAGCTTCCAGTCGTCGGTGATTTGCCAGCCCGTGGTCACTTCGATGCCGCGCATATTGGCTTTGTCTACGTTGACGCGGTCGCTGACGAAATCATAAGTCGTGTCACCGATGGTGCAGGCCGGATCGCTTGAACTGTTGCAGCGGCGAACTTCGGTGATCTTGTCTTTGAAATCGGTGTTATACAGGGTGATGCCAGCGTTCAGCCCCTCCTGGTTGTCCCACAGAATGCCAACTTCTTCACTGATGCTTTTCTCCGGCTTCAGATTCGGGTTACCCACGATGATGCCGTTGCTCACACCGCCGCCGGTGATTTGGCCCCAGTTGGCTGAGGATTGACGCAGATCCGGTGAGCGATAACCCGCAGACACGCCGCCTTTCACGGTCCACATCTCCGTCAGGTGCCATACGCCGTACATGCGTGGTGTCCAGTGGCTGCCGTAGTTCTGATCGCGATCCATACGGATGCCGGTGGTCAGGCTGAAATCGTTGGTCAGCGCCCATTCATCTTCGGCGAACAGCGCCCAGCTCCAGCGGGTCAGTTGATCCAGGCCATCTGCTGCTTCGAGTTGGTTGCCGCCGTCACTCAGCTTCTCGTAGCGGTATTGCCCGCCGAGGTTCAGCATGTGGTCGCCAAGATCAAACTGGGTCTGAGTGTTGAAGATAGTGTTGTACATCTTCATGTCGCGCCCTGGGTTATTGGTCTCTTCGCGCTGAATGTAGCTGGTGCTGTTACCAAAGTCGTAAGTACCGTTATGGGTGATCGAGTAGTTATTACGGGTATACAGGTTGTCGCTGGAGGAGTTGGGTTTACAGACGCCCTTGCGGCAGTTTTCTGTTGCCACGGACTTGCCCGGCGTGCTGTTGCGATCCTGCAGGGAGCGGCCGATTTCGAAATCAAAATCGTTCTGCTCGTCCGGCGTCAGGCTGAAGACTGCCGTGCCACTGCGCATCCGCTGTTCATTAAAGCCGTTGACGAAGTGATCTTCACCACGGTGGGAAAACAGGCCATTCACTCGCAGGCCAAGCAGTCCATCGATCAGCGGGCCAGCGGCGTAGGCGTTGGTCTGGTAGATATCGCCGGAGTCCCGGTCTTCCTGGATGGTGGCATCGCCTTGCAGAGAACCGGTCCAGGCTTTAGTGGTGGAGGTTTTGCGCGTGATGATGTTGATCACCCCACCCATGGCGTCGGAACCATAGAGTGAAGACATTGGCCCGCGCACCACTTCAATACGTTCAATCGCCTGCAACGGTGGCAACCAACCCTGCTCGATACCGGCGTTATCGCTGTTAGGGCGCGTGCCACGGGTATCGACGCGCTTACCGTCGATCAGGATCAGCGTGTATTTGGAGGACATGCCACGGATGCTGATATCACTGCTGCTGCCACCGCCGGTAACGACCACGCCTGGCACGTCTTTTAACGCATCGGTAACGTCACGATAGGCTCTGGTTTCCAACTGTTGGCGAGGGATCACCGAAATGGTGGCCGGCGAGTCTTGAATTCTTTGCTGGAAACCGGAAGCGGTGACCACCATGGTATCCGCCGGTTGGGCCAGGGCGCTGCCGCTGGCGAGTGATGCGAGGATTAATGCAGTTAAAGTGTTATAGCTTGGCTTTTCCATGAGAGAAATATTCCCGTCCCGAGGTCAACAGGTTTTCCTGTTAATTATTTGATTTAAAAAGAATATATTTTACGCCGCCACGAGGAATGGTCGTTTCGTGAAGAAAGCGTCAGGCCATTGTAAGGAAATTGACAGGAATGTAAATGCAAATGATAACTCATATCATTTGTATATTTATTGGCTAATGGCTTGAAACCAGAAGGAAAGCAGGGGTATTGCCCGGCGCAGCGCAGAGGTGCGCCGGGGTGATCAGCGTTTCTGGATGTAGGTGATCGCCAGTGCCAATGCCAGCACCAGTCCTTTAATGATATCCATCGCGTAGTAGGGCACCGAGAGCATCACCAAGCCGTTTTGCAACACGCCCAGGATGATGGCTCCAACCAAGGTACCCAGCGCGTTAGGTTTGCCGGAGCCAGCCAGCGAGAAGCCGATATAGGCTGCCGCCACCGCATCCATCAGGTAACCGCCACCGGCGTTGACCTGCGAGGAGCCAATACGTGACGCCAGCAAAATACCGCCAAGGCCCGCCAGCAGGGAGGAAAGCACGTAAGCGGTCACCCTGTAACGTACCGTGCGGATACCGGAAAGCCGAGCGGCCTCCGGGTTACCGCCAATGGCATACATTCGGCGGCCGTGCTTGGTCAGCGACAGGAAAAGCTGCATGATCACCGTTACCGCCAGCATAATCAGCACAATCACCGGCACCTGGCCCAGCGTGGAGAATACTTCAGGGATCACGCCTTCGGCCATATCCCCGTTCGGCAGCACCATATTCTGGGTGATGGAGCCACCGTAGCTGTAGGTCATGGCGACGCCCTGGATCACGAACAGGCTGGCGAGCGTGGCCAACATATCGGGGATCTTCAGCACCACGATCAAAAAGGCATTGAACAGGCCGACCAGCGTACACAGCAGCAGGGTCAACACGATGGCACCGGTGGTACCGAAGCCGTACCAGGCAAACAGCGAGATCACCAACGCGTTGGCCAGCGACGCCGTTGAGCCAACGGAGAGATCGAAACCGCCTACCGAAAGCGAGATCGATACGCCAATGGCAATCACCGTCACGATGGCGATCGAACGCAGAATATTGATGATGTTGTTGGGATCAAGGAAGTTGTCGGAGGCCAGACCAAACAGCGCGATCAGGGCGACAACGGTGAGCAACATCCCCCATTTATACAAAAACTCAAACAGTTGGTGACGCCAGGGCAGCGCGTTTTTCAGGGATAATTCTTTACTCACGCAGGAGTTCCTCCGGTGGAATACAGTAACAGGGTTTCTTCATCGATATCGGCGGCGTTCAACTCCGCCACTACGCGGCCATCCCACAGCACGCAAATGCGATCGCACAGGCCCACCAGTTCGGAAAACTCGCCGGAGGCATAGATAATGCCTTTGCCATCACGTGCCAGGCCGTCGATCAGCCGGAACAGATCCTGCTTGGCCTTGATATCTACGCCTTTGGTGGGTTCGTCAAAGATCAGCACGTCGGCGTTGCCCCGCAACCATTTGCCGATCGCCACTTTTTGCTGATTGCCGCCAGACAGGCGAGCCAGCTTTTGCTGTGGGCCGGAAGCCCGCACGCCAAGCCGTTGCATGATCTCTAACGCCCAGCGCAGTTCCTGGCGGCGGCTGAACAGACTCCAGCGGGAGAAGCTGTCATCGGCGCTGACGCTCAGGTTCATCGGGATGGCTTCGTGGATAAAAATGCCTTCCTTGCGGCGCTCTTCCGGCACCAGCGCCAAACCTTGTTCAACCGAGAGATGCGGGGAATGCGGTGCCCAAGGTTTGCCGTGCAACTCTCCTTGCGTCAACTTGCTGGGGGTTGCGCCGAACAGCGCCTTGCATAGCTCGGTCTTGCCCGCGCCTGCCAACCCGGCAATGCCAAGGATCTCCCCTTGATGCAAAGTTAAAGAGACATCGCGCAGCTTATGGCGGTCGTGCAATCCCTTTACCCGCAGCAACGGGCGCAAGCCGTGCTGTGGGCGGGGCGGAGGAAAGATGTCGTCCAGCGTATGGCCCAGCATTTTCTCGACGATCTGCTCACCGCTCAGGCCTTGCATGCTGCCTTCACCGGCATGGCGGCCATCGCGCAGCACCGTCAAATGATCGCAGACGGTTTTCAATTCATGAATGCGGTGGGAAATAAACACGATGCCGATACCCTCGGCGCGCAGGCGGCGCACGATATTGAACAGACGCTCGCTCTCATGGCTGTCTAGCGGGGCAGTCGGTTCATCCAGCACCAGAAAACGGCAGCGATGTGATAGCGCCCGCGCCAGCAACACCTGTTGTTTCTCCGCCAGCGTACAGGCTTCCAGCCGTTGGCGCGGGTTGATATTCAGCCCAAGCTGCTGCAATAGTTCAGCCGCCTGGCGATGCAATTTCCGCCAGTTCAGCAGATGGCCTGGTTCGTTCAGCCAATCCAGCATGATGTTTTCCGCCACGGACAGGGTGGGGATTAGCGCGACATCCACCTCTTGTTGCACCACCTGGATCCCGTGCTGGCGGGCCTGTAACGGCGAGTGGATATCGACCTTCTGACCGTCGATAAAAATATCGCCTTGGTAATGGTTATGCGCGCCGGACAGAATGCCCATCAGCGTGGATTTGCCTGCGCCGTTGGCCCCCACCAGCGCATGGGTCGAACCACCATGCAGGGTGAAATCGACGTTTTGCAGCGCGTTGAACCCGGCAAAGGCGATGGAGATATTGCGCATCTCCAGGCGTGAAGCGGTGTTGGTTGGCATAATATGGTCGAAGACGCTGCGCCCCTTATCTTTCAAATCGCGGCATAGTGGCGGCAACGTGAAATTCATTTGGATGTATAGACGGCTAAAGAAACTCTTTTGTAACACGAAATGCCATTTTTGCAACATGCAAAATGGTATAGCTCAGATAAAAACTGGATCACCGCCCTTACTGCTGGTCAGTCCCCCTCCCAAAGGAAGAGAGGACTGACCGTGCTACAAGTTGCCACCTGTGCCCGCTTGCGGCTCCAGGCAAGCTCCCTCTCCCGCAAACCACGGTTTATAGTGGGAGAGGGCTGGGGTGAGGGGGGATTGGTAACCTAGAATCCTAAACGGTCGCGCAGGGCGTAATAGGCGGCACCCAGAGCGGTAAATGGCACCTGCAAATGACGGCCACCGAAGAAGGGCAGATGGGGGAGTTTGGCAAAAGCATCAAAGCGTTCCGCGTCACCGCGCAGCACTTCGGCAATCAGTTTGCCCGCCAGATGCGTCAGGGTTACGCCGTGGCCGCTGTCGCCTTGCAGGTAATAGACGTTGTTTTCCAGCCTGCCGAACTGCGGCATACGCGAGAGGGTCAGCAGGAAATTGCCGGTCCAGCGGTAATCAATGCGCACCTTTTTCAACTGTGGGAAGGTCTTGAGCATCAAAGGGCGGATCCTGGCGTCGATATCCGCCGGATCCTGTGCGCCATAGATCACACCGCCGCCGTATAGCAGGCGATTGTCAGCCGTCAGGCGGAAGTAATCCAGCAGGTAGTTACAGTCTTCAACGCAGTAATTATCCGGTAACAGGGCAAGGGCCATATCCGCAGATAAAGGCTCGGTGGTGATGATTTGCGAGCCGCAAGGCATGCTCATTCGGCTGAGACGGGGTTCCAGCTTGTCCCCCAGATAGGCGTTGCCTGCCAGGATCACCAGACTGGCGCTGACGCTACCCAGAGCCGTGTGCAGCAAGGCAGGCTGACCATGATCGATATGGGTGACTGCCGATTGTTCAAACAACCGCCCACCGTGACGGCGTATTGCTTCGGCCTCGCCCAGCGCCAGATTTAACGGATGGAGATGACCACCCTGGCGATCCAGCAGCCCACCGACATAGCGTTCGCTGGCAACGGTGCGGCGCATGGTTTCCCCATCCAGCAGTTCCAGCTGTTGGTGGCCATAACGCTGCCAATGCGCCATTTTCTCTGTTAATGAGTTGAATTGTTTGCTGGTTAACGCGGCAGAAACCGCGCCGGGCCGATAGTCGCAGGCGATGGCGTAGCGATCGATACGCTGGCGAATGATCTCCGCGCCTTCAAACATCATGTTGCCGAGCATTGCTGCGGTCTGCTGGCCGTAGCGGGTCTCAATCACATCAATATCGCGGCTGTAGGAGTTGACCACCTGCCCACCGTTGCGCCCACTGGCCCCCCAGCCGATGCGGGCGGCTTCCAGCACCACCACGTCGTAACCGGCCTCGATCAGATGTAAGGCGCTGGAAAGGCCGCTAAAACCGCCGCCGACGATACAGACGTCGCAGCGGATAGCCTCGTTCAACTGGGGATAAGGAGCGTGGGGGTTGGCGCTGGCGGCATAATAGCTGGCAACATGTTCCATCATCACTCCTCCGGCCAATCTTGTCAGAAGGTAGTTGGGGTGTGCGCGCTGACGATCTTGCAAACGCGCGTTGAGGTATTATTGAAACTGTGGGGCATGCCGGTATTGATGGCATAGCTCTGGCCCGCGGTCAGCAGATAGGTTTGGCCGTTGACCGTCAGCATAATTTCCCCTTCGAGCAGCGTACCGATCTCTTCGCCCTGATGCTTGATCTTCTCGCCGGTAGTGGTACCTGGTTGATAGGTCTCCAGCATCATGGCCAGGCTGCGGGTAGGGCTGCCGTTATGCACCAGCTTCATCGAAACGCCCTGGCTGCCGATCTCGATCAGATCCTCTGGTTCGATCACCACTTTGGGTTCATCAGGCCGTTCAGGTTCAGCAAAAAATTCAGACAATGATAGCCCATAGACCTTCAGCAGTTTCTGTAGCGTACTAATGGCAGGGCTGACTTTGTCCTGCTCAATGGTGCTGATGGCACTGTGGGTTAATCCGGACAGTTCGGCGACCCTGCGCTGTGACAGACCCAGATGCTGACGGATCTGCGACAGGCGCTTGCCTGGTGCCAAGCTGACTTCGCTCATAGCGGTAGTTCCTTCTGGTAGGAGCGACAGGTTGGGATCACACCCGGAGCCGGGTACCTGTCTGAGTGATATCGAAACCACATGATATCGGTAGTTGGGTAGTGATTGGAAAATATATTGCCCATGTTTCCCCCTGTTGTGGCGGAAGAAATTCGCTACCAGCAAAGCGCAAACAACGCCTTTTCGGTCAATATTTTATCAATTTAGCAGCCCGTGGCGAATAATCAAACGCCATTGTAACATTTGCAAACTATTTCTGTTAAAGCTATGTTTCATATTATGGATGTTATTTTGAGCGCCCAGCGGCGGCGCAGTCTACAGAGAAATCAAACCATGTGTTGAGTCAATCGGCAAGCGGATGCGAAGGCATTCCCAAGAGCATAACGGCGGGTGATGTATGCAAACCAATAGCGCAGTAGTAGAAGATTTTGCACAGCATAATGAAGAAAGGCGAAGTAGCGCGTTCCAAAGTGAGGTCGCTCACTATCTGGAACGCCATCCTGCCACGCAGTATATCGATATCCTTCTCACCGATCTTAATGGTTCCTTCCGCGGCAAACGTATTCCGGTCTCTGGATTGAAAAAAGTTGAAAAAGGCTGCTATTTCCCCGCCTCGGTATTCGCTATGGATATTTTGGGCAACGTGGTCGAGGAGGCCGGATTGGGCCAGGAGTTGGGCGAGCCGGATCGGATCTGCATGCCGGTGCTGGGAACGCTGACGCCTTCGGCGGCCGATCCTGAACACATTGGTCAGGTGCTGCTGACCATGCTGGATGAAGATGGTACTCCCTTTGACGTTGAACCCCGCAATGTGCTGAACCGAGTATGGCAAGCATTGCGCCAGCGTGGATTATTCCCGGTGGTAGCGGTAGAGCTGGAGTTTTATCTCATTGATCGACAGCGAGACTCGGCAGGTTATCTGCAACCACCGTGCGCACCGGGTACTCAAGAGCGCAACGTACAGAGTCAGGTCTATTCGCTGGATAACCTCAACCATTTTGCCGGGGTACTAAACGACATCGACACGCTGGCACAGATGCAAGGACTGCCGGCGGATGGTGCGGTGGCGGAGGCTTCCCCCGGCCAGTTCGAAGTCAACCTGAATCACACCGATAACGTGCTGCAAGCCTGCGATCATGCTCTGGCGCTGAAAAGGTTGGTGCGTCAGGTGGCAGAACAGCATCAGATGCATGCCACCTTTATGGCGAAGCCTTATGAGGATTATGCGGGTAGCGGCATGCACGTCCATCTCAGTGTCGTAGACAGCGCGGGGAAAAACCTGTTTGCCGAAGCGGATGGCGAAGACTCGGCGCTGCTCAAGCGGGCATTGGCGGGGATGATCACCTTGATGCCCGCATCGATGGCGCTGTTGGCGCCCAACGTCAATGCGTTCCGCCGCTTCCAGCCGGGGATGTATGTGCCGATCCAGGCGTCCTGGGGGCATAACAACCGTACCGTGGCGTTACGTATTCCTTGCGGTGATGCGCAGAACCACCGCGTGGAGTACCGCGTTGCCGGTGCCGATGCCAACCCTTATCTGGTAGTGGCGACGATCCTGGCGGGGATGCTGTACGGGCTGGATACCGAATTGCCGCTGCCTGAACCGGTGACGGGTAACGGACTGGAGCAGGAGGGGCTACCATTGCCAATCCGCCAAAGCGATGCCCTGTACGAATTCGAGCATCAACACGAACTGACGCACTACCTCGGTGAGCGCTTTTCACAGGTTTATCATGCCTGCAAAATGGGCGAACTGATGCAGTTTGAACGCCTGGTGACGGAAACCGAGATTGACTGGATGCTGAAAAATGCCTGATATCTGTACCCCTGATGGCGAGTAAGGGCGTTTTTCCTGATATTCAGCAAAAGAATTTGTATTAGAAGGTTTCAGGATCTTGTCTTTCTGCGATCTTATGGCAAAATACGCGAAATGCAGATAGCCGACGTTTTAACGCGTCGGTTATTTTTTTTTGCATTAGTTTTACCCAATGTGCGTTTCATACATCAAGCGAGGCCGGACATCGAGCCGGATAGATAAATAGGTTCGTCGCGATCAACCAAAACTTTATGGTCGTGACTCATGAGGATAAGAACGATGGGGCAATTTTTCACCTTGGCACCGGTGCCCGCCGGTTTCCGTTGCGGTCGCAGCGATTATGGAGCAACCCAGGCTTTTGCGCCTAGTTATCCAGCTTCCCTCATCCCCCTTTTAGAATTCAGTCGCACGTTGCGAAGTTTCCCCGCAACCTTAAGTCTTGGCGTGTCTATTATCCGCAAGACTGAAGGTAAGGGGGGGCTGCGCGATGTCCGATAACATCATCACCGCCGCACCAACCGGCCAACGCGCCCAACTGCGTAAAACACTGACTTTAGTCCCGGTCGTCATGATGGGTCTGGCCTATTTGCAGCCAATGACCATC
Organism: Serratia sp. (in: enterobacteria); assembly: GCF_051654945.1. Lineage (GTDB taxonomy): Bacteria > Pseudomonadota > Gammaproteobacteria > Enterobacterales > Enterobacteriaceae > Chania. The sequence continues at coordinate 165,667 of NZ_JBOFZA010000023.1, read as the reverse complement.
TTTGACACCTTTGGCATCGTCTCCGGCCTGACCGATGGTCACGTCGCGACCGCGTACGCCTTTGCTCTGCTGGCGATCCTGTTTACCGCCCTGAGCTATGGCAAGCTGGTGAAGAAATTCCCTTCCGCCGGTTCTGCCTATACTTATGCCCAGAAAGCCATCAGCCCGCATGTCGGCTTTATGGTGGGTTGGTCATCACTGCTGGACTATCTGTTCATGCCGATGATCAACATCCTGCTGGCAAAAATCTACCTGGAAGCGATTTTCCCAGGGGTGCCTTCGTGGATCTTCGTCGCCGCTTTGGTGGGGCTGATGACGGCATTCAACCTGCGTGGCATCAAGCTGGTAGCCAACCTGAACTCCATCATCGTGGTGGTGCAGGTCGCGATCATGATCGTGTTCCTGGGCCTGGTGATTAACGGGATTTCCCATGGTGAAGGTGCCGGTACGTTGGTGAGCAGCCGTCCGTTCTGGTCTGACAACGCGCACGTGGTGCCGATGATCACCGGTGCGACTATCCTGTGCTTCTCGTTCCTCGGCTTTGACGGTATCAGCTCGCTGTCCGAAGAAACCAAAGATGCAGAAAACGTGATCCCGAAAGCCATCTTCCTGACGGCCTTGATCGGCGGCGTGATCTTTATCGTGGTGTCGTACTTCGTACAGCTGTACTTCCCGGATATCTCGCGCTTCAAGGATCCTGACGCCTCACAGCCAGAAATCATGCTGTATGTGGCTGGCAAGTTCTTCCAGTCGGTGATCCTGGTGTTCTCCTGCGTAACCGTACTGGCTTCCGGTATGGCATCTCACGCGGGGGTTTCACGCCTGATGTACGTCATGGGCCGTGATGGCGTGTTCCCGGAGCGTTTCTTCGGTTATGTGCATCCGAAATGGCGTACCCCGGCGCTGAACGTGTTGCTGGTTGGCGTGATTGCGCTGTCTGCCGTGTCGTTCGATCTGGTCACGGCTACCGCGCTGATCAACTTTGGCGCGCTGATTGCGTTTACCTTCGTTAACCTGTCGGTGATCTCGCAGTTCTACATCCGCGAAAAACGTAACCGTACGCTGAAAGACAACTTCAACTACCTGATCCTGCCGGTGATGGGGGCGCTGACCGTCGGTGCACTGTGGGTCAACCTGGAAGTCAGCTCGATGACGCTGGGCCTGGTCTGGGCGGCGATCGGCCTGCTGTATCTGACGTTTGTCACCCGCAGCTTCAGCCTGCCGGTGCCACAGGCAAGCGAAGACGTGGCTTAAACAACTCGTCCACCCCGCGATATCAAAAAGGGTTCCAGCATGCTGGAACCCTTTTTGTTTGCTTGAAAAGTACATGGGGTGAACTATGTGCGGTTTCCCCTCCCCAAGGAGCTGTCTCTTGATCAGGAGATCTGATCAAGAGACAGCTCCTTGGGGAGGGGGGGCTGTGCGGTGTCTTGGTCAAGAGGTGAAGTCGATTTTTGGCATGGTTCAGGCTGGAGTAGAATGGCAACAGGGTTGAGGCCCGGCGCAGGAGCTAAGTCGTGGCACATTCGGTCCCCTCTCCTTGGGGAGAGGGTTAGGGTGAGGGGGCAAATAGCACAGTCTTACCCGACCAACTGCTTCCCATAGTCAAACAACGCCTTCAGCAGCGCCATCTTCTCTTTATCCCCTTCATGCAGGTTATAGAGTGACTCTAACTGCAAGATATAGCTTTGCACCCGCTCGGCACTCAGTACCTCCTGGCGGTGCTGCAACCAGCGGCGCTGCTCGGCATCATCCAACGTATTCGGATAATTACGGGCGCGGTAGCGGAACAGCAGCTCTTTCATCCGGCCATCGCTGAAGGTCAAATCCAGCGCGGGCAGATTATGCGGCTTGGTTTGCTGAATGATCTTCATGGCGGCCTTGTCGGCATCGCTGAAGAAACCGTCGTACAGTTTGGCATCCACATCATCGAGCGGGGTGAACGGTGCGGCTTCGGCAAAGATTGCCACCACTTTTTCTCGGATCTCCGGATGTTGGCGCAGTACCTTCAGATTCTCCAGGCAGGCCTGACGGTCGATACCCAGCCGTTCTGCGTTTTCTGGCAACAGCGTCTTGGCCGGAGCCAGCACCGGGCATTTGTTGATATGCACCAGCTTGAGCGGCACTGGAGCCTGATCGGCAGCCAGTTGATCGCGGCGCGTGTAGAGACGTTCACGCAACTCATCGGCATTCAGCTCCAGCAACGGGGTAATATCCCCCGCTAGATCGCACATAATCACCGCGTTTTTATTGTCTGGGTGCCAGGCCAGCGGCGAAACCCAACTGGTGTTACCGCGTGCCGCACCGAACATGCCAGAAACGTGCATTAACGGCGTCATTTCCGCGATGTCGATCAGCGCGTTGAGTTTGTGCTTGTTGCGGTGCTGCAACAGGTAATCAAACAGCCTTGGCTGCGCCTGTTTGACCAGCTTGGCCATGGCGATGGTGGCATGCACATCGGACATCGCATCGTGCGCGTGTTCGTGTTCCACGCCGTTGGCGCGCGTCAGGTGTTCCAGACGGAAACTGGGGAAGCCGTCTTCGTTTTCTGGCCAGATGATGCCTTCAGGACGCAGGGCGTAGCAGGCGCGCATCACGTCCAGCAGATCCCAGCGCGAATTACCGTTTTGCCAACTGTAAGCATACGGATCGTAGAAACTGCGGTAAAAGATGTTGCGGCTGACTTCATCGTCAAAGCGGATATTGTTGTAACCCAGAATGCAGGTACCAGGGACGCTGAATGCTTGGTGGATGCGGCGGGCAAACTCGGCCTCGTTAACGCCTTTGGCGAGCGCCTCCTGCGGCGTGATGCTGGTGATCATCACCGCCTCGGGATCGGGCAGGTAGTCATCGGCTGGCGCACAGTAAAACACCTGCGGTTCTTCGATAATGTTGAAATCCATATCGGTACGCACCCCGGCAAACTGCGCGGGGCGGTCCATTGACGGGCTTTTGCCGAAGGTTTCGTAGTCGTGGATGTAGAATGTGGCCGGTGCCTTGCTGCTCAAAATCGCATCTCTTGTTGGCGTAGGGAATTGCCCTATTGTAACGGCGTGATAACCGATGCCAAGTATTGCTTGAGGCTAAACGCGAAATTGCGTGGCGCTACGCAGTGCGATAGAAGTTCAGCCGTTGCTGAAAGTAGCCGCGCAGATGTGTGGGGACGTGCACTTCGGCGCTTTCCCATTCAGAGGCGAAGCCGTAACGTTCGCTATAAATAATTCTCAGTGCCAGCAAATCGGTTTGGATCCTTTCACGTTCTTGCTGGGGTAGGCCATCCAGTGGTTGCGACATGTCTTTCTCCCTATTCGATAGCGCATAATAAAAGGCTGATGAGAATTTGTCGCTACCTCATTCAGGGCAGAGCGATCAGAGCGCCTGTGCCAGTGCGGGTTGGTGCTTGGCCGGGAGGGGGCTCATCGCCTGTTCTTGCTGGCCAGGTTCGCGCTGACGATCCTGGGATTTATCATAGCTATTGATAGCGCTAATCAAGGTCAGCCAGAAGAACGCGCAAACGGTTAATACGGCCAACCAGACTTTTTGGTTATAGCTCATGATAGCTCCTGAAAAAAGTATGTCGGATAACTCTGATTAATTAAAACAGGGATAACATAAATGCTATTTAAACAAACGGAATAAAAGGTGCGATAAGTTGTTACCAAATTTCCGCTAATGTTTCAGGGTATTCCTTAAGATTATATTAATAAGACTAACGCGGCATGCAGTGAGTTTCTATTTAATCCTGGTTTATAAATATGGGCATACACTCCACATCATTCAATGCCAATATGGGTGTCAAAAATGAAAACGCTACTGTTGACTGGTGCTACCGGCTTTCTCGGTGGAGCGGTGCTCGAAAAGTTACTCACTGAAAACCAAAACGTTAATTACCTCTTGTTGGTGCGTGCGGCAGATCCCCAGCAGGGTTTACATCGCATTATAACCAATATGGAAAAGTTCAGTATTGATAAAAATATTCTCAATAAACTGACGGTAGACAATATTTTACTGGGCGATTTAAGTGAACCAGAATATTTCTTGTCCGATGCCCGTATTAACACGGTGACGCATGTCGTTAACTGCGCTGCGGTGGCATCCTTTGGTAATAACCCGCTTATTTGGAAGGTTAACGTTGAAGGCACTCTGGCGTTTGCACAGCGAATGGCGCAGGTGGCTGGATTAAAACGGTTCCTGCATGTGGGCACGGCAATGTCTTGTGCCCCGCAGATGGGCTCGCTGGTGGCGGAAAGCGCCGAATTTGAGGAAACCGCCGAGCATTTGGTGGAGTACACCCGCTCCAAATCAACCATAGAACAACTGATGCGGCAAACCTGCCCGCAGTTGCCGCTGGTGATTGCCCGGCCCTCGATCGTGGTGGGGCATACTCAGTTGGGGTGCAAACCGTCCAGCAGCATATTCTGGGTGTTCAGCATGGCGCTGATGCTGCGTAAGTTTATGTGTTCCTTGCAGGATAGTATTGATGTGATCCCGGTGGATTATTGTGCCGATGCGCTAGTGATGCTGCTCAACCGCGAGAGCCTGGATAATGATGTTTATCATATCTCGGCGGGTGAGGAGAGCAGCGTCAGCTTTGCGGACATCGATTATGCTATTGCCGCCGCGCTGGAGGAGCCACCGGTAGGCGATCGTTATGCCCAGGTCAGCTATGAAGCCCTGTTGCAAATGCGCCGACAGCTAAAAGATATCTTCGGGCCGTGTAATGAACGCCTGATGCTGAAAGCCATGCGTCTTTACGGTTCCTTTGCCATGCTGAACGTGCGTTTTAGCAATGAAAAGATCCTCAAGCTGGGGATGCCAAAACCTCCACGCTTTACCGACTATATTGGCCGCTGTGTGCAATCGACCCGTGGGCTGTCGATACCGCAGCAAATGGAGGTGGATTTCAAATAGCGGTTGGCAATCGGCTGGTACTTCCGGGCGCTGCATGCAGCGCCCAACTAGCCTGACCCGGGATGTTACCAGGAGGAGGAAGACCAGAATACGCGGCCCAGCACCACCAACTGGTCTTTGCGCTGTGGATAGCTGAGCTGTTCATCCTGATACTCTTCCCGATTCAGAGAACGGATGACCACGCCACCGTCGGGCTGTTCGATCAGGATCTTGACCCGTAGCAGATTGCCGTGGCGGATCGCATAGGTTTTGCCTTCGCGGATGCGGGTATCCACGGTGTTGATCCCCACCACATCGCCATCCTGTAAGCGTGGCTCCATGCTGGAGCCGGAGATGCGGATAATGCGTGCTGCATTCACCGGCACCCCCATCTTGTGCAGATAATAGCGGCGGAAGATGAGCGAAAACTCTTCGCTATCGACAATTTCGTAACAGCCGTCACCGGCGGAGAAATCGATATCCAGCAACGGGATCTCCACAAACTCTTCCTTGTCCTGCTCGGTATCTTCCCACACCACGGGTTTGAGCCGTGCCGGTTGGAAGTCAGAGCCGGGTGCCACGTTGGCAAACGGCTGTTCCAGCGATTTCTCCTGGAACACATCGAACCAGCCTTTGGGCAAGCCTAGCTTGGCCTCGATGCGTCTGGCGAGGTTATCGCCCAGGTTACGCGAGGATTTTTCCCCGGTGATCTGGCTGAGCGTTGGCGCAGAGGAACCCACCAGCATGGCGAACTCATTCTGGTTGGTGCCTTGGCGGGCATAGCGCGCCATGAGATCGCGCAGGTTGTTGCGCCTGATTTCTTTGGTTTCCATCGGCAGATGGTCTCACTCTTTAGCAAAAAGGTAAATCCTCTGGCGCTGAAATCTTTAGCGCCAATTTAAACCTGCCTGCAACCGGCAGACATCTTTCTACCGCTTATGTTGTACGCCAGCCGGGCTTTTCCACTAAAATAAGGGTTTTACAGCTGGGTCGGTGGGCACAAGCGTGCGTCTAGGCAAAAAAATTTCTTCATTTGAACAACTGATCTACCGTAATTATCGTGTGGTCCACGGAGTGCGGATCGGCTTGGCCTTTATCCTGACCTTCCTGCTGGTCCGCTTGCTGGCTGTGCCGGAAGGGACCTGGCCGTTGATCACGCTGGTGGTGGTGATGGGGCCGATCTCGTTTTGGGGTAACGTGCTGCAACGGGCACTGGAGCGCATTGCCGGCACGGTATTTGGTGCCGCCTCTGGCCTGATTGCGCTCTATCTGGAGCTGTATTCACTGCCGGTGATGCTGGCGTGGTGTGGCGTGGTGATGTTTGTCTGCGGCTATCTGACGCTGGGTAAGCGGCCCTACATGGCGTTGTTGATCGGCATTACGCTGGCGGTGGTCTGTGGTGCCGGGCCGGGCGATATGTCTACCGCACTGTGGCGCAGCGGCGACGTTATTTTTGGTTCGTTGCTGGCGCTGCTGTTTACCAGCATTTATCCGCAGCGAGCCTATATACTGTGGCGTATGCAAATGGCGGATTGCTTGCAGACGGTGGGGAAGGTCTACGGTGCCTATCTTTCGCCTAATATGGTGGAACGGCCACGGCTGGAGCCGCGGCTCAAAAGCTTGTTGGCCGATGTGGTGAAGTTGCGCGGGCTGATCGCTCCCGCCAGCAAAGAGACTCGTATAGCCAAACCGGTCTTTGAGGCGATACAGACCCTGAGCCGCAATCTGGTGTGTACGCTGGAACTGCTGGCCGATGCCTACTGGGCCTCGCGTGAAACCCATTTTCTCATGCTCAATGCCAAAACCCTGCGCAGTTCGCAACTGCTGACGCAACGCGCCATCGAATCGTTGGCCAATATCATGCGAGATGGTGAACCTCTGCATGCACAGGTCGTTGCCGGAGAGTTGGGGGATATCTCCGCAGAGCTGAAGGCGCTCATGCAGGAGGCCAGTGCCACACAGCCCAGTGAAGCCCCGATCTATGGTTATGTCTGGCTGAGTATGGAACTGGCGCAGCAGTTGGAAGAACTGGGCGATCTGCTCAAGGTCTGTACGGCTAACGGGCACGAATAGTGGCTCAGATCATGAAGCAGGCGCATCGGGATAGGGTCAAGGCGCTAAAGTGGGTAAGATAGGGCAATGACAGTTGTGTCTGACGGCCACAACCCTGTATCTTGGTATCATGATGGCCGTAAGCAAATGAATCTGTGTATTACTAAAGCAAGGGTATAAAGATGGAAAATGCAACTAAGCCGAGTTTCCAGGACGTACTGGAGTTTGTGCGTATGTTCCGCCGTAAAAACAAGTTACAGCGTGAAATTGTCGACAACGAAAAGAAAATTCGTGACAACCAGAAGCGTGTGCTGCTGCTCGACAACCTGAGCGAGTACATCAAGCCGGGTATGAGCATTGAAGACATTCAGGGCATCATCGCCAACATGCGCGGTGACTATGAAGATCGCGTTGATGATTACATCATCAAAAATGCCGATCTGTCGAAAGAGCGTCGCGAGCTGTCCAAAAAGCTGAAAGCGATGGGCGAAGTGAAGTAATTCGCGTCAAGCAGGGCTGGGGGATTTCCCGGCCCTGCCTCTTTTCAGAGGCTCAGCGCCTCGCATTTGCCAGCAATAATAACGATATTTTACCGTGCTATAGCAAATCCGTTTAAAGCCGCTACGCTAATGTAATAAATAGAATTTGCCCTAGAGATTGCAAGCTCTGGTTTGCAAGACGACGGGTATCAGATTTCTTTGCCAGCAGAGGCTGTCACCATGGCAGAACAGCAACTCAGCACATTACTCAACTTGGACGAGACGCTTCATCCTCCCCGTATCCTGGCATCTGGGGATTGGGTGCTGGCACATTATCGCCTGTTGGAACCCGCCGTTGGGCAACTGCAAACTCGCCTGCCTGCTGATGTGGTATTCGATCTCAGTCAACTGGGCAGTCTGGATACGGCTGGAGCCACCTTGCTGGTCAACCTGCTGGGTGAGCAACGGGTGGCCGAACTCCAACAGTTAGCTCCCACGCTTCCTGTGGAACGCCGTGTATTGTTGGAAACCGTTGGCCGTGCCTTGCAAGGATATGCGCCTCCACCGGCAGAAAAACCGCCCGGTCTGGCGACTGAACTGTTGGGGAACATCGGCAAGTCGATGGAGGATTTCTGGCATCACATGGTTGCCCTGTTGGGGTTTATCGGCCTGACGCTGCAAACCCTGTTTGCCAATCTCCTTCGCCCAACGCGTTGGCGGATCACCTCGCTGGTGGCCAACCTCCAGCAAATCGGCCTGAACGCTGTGCCGATCATTATGCTGCTGACCTTCCTGGTGGGGGCCGTCATCGCTTTCCTGGGGTCAACCGTCCTGTCGACCTTCGGTGCCAGTATTTTTACCGTGCAACTGGTGGTGTTTTCCTTCCTGCGTGAGTTCGCGGTGCTGCTGACGGCTATCCTGATGGCGGGCCGTACCGCCAGCGCCTTCACCGCCGAAATTGGCCTGATGAAAGCCAATGAGGAAATCGACGCTATTCAGGCGATGGGGCTGAACCCGGTCGAACTGCTGGTGCTACCGCGCGTGTTGGCGCTGCTGTTGGCTCTGCCGATGCTGACCTTTATCGGCATGATCAGCGGCATCTTTGGCGGCATGGTCGTCTGCGCCCTGACGCTGGATATCTCACCGACCATGTTTTTAACCATTACGCAGAGCAGCGGCGGTTTCCAGAACTTCCTGGTGGGGATGAGCAAGGCCCCGGTGTTTGCGTTCCTGATCGCCATTATCGGCTGCCTGGAAGGGTTCAAAGTGACCGGTAGCGCCGAGTCGGTAGGGGCACATACCACCGCCAGCGTCGTACATTCAATCTTTGTGGTGATCCTGCTGGATGCGGTTGCTGCACTGTTCTTTATGGAGATGGGCGTGTGAGCCAGGCGACACCCGAAGCCATTATTCGCATCCGTCAATTGCGCAACTGCTTTGGCACCCAATGCGTGCATGAAAATCTCGATCTGGACGTGCGCCGTGGGGAGATCCTGGGCGTCGTCGGTGGTTCGGGCACGGGCAAATCCGTGCTGTTGCGCAGCATCGTGGGTTTGCGCCGCCCAACCGCTGGCCAGATCCACGTTTTTGGCGAAGATCTGATGGCGCTGTCCGGTACGCGCCGCTCGGTGCTGGAAAGACGCTTTGGCGTGCTGTTTCAGAGTGGAGCCCTGTTCAGCTCGCTGACGGTGACGGAAAACGTGGCTTTACCCCTGATAGAATATGCAGGCTTGCCGCGCCGTGATGCCGAGCAGTTGGCGCAGGTCAAACTGGCGCTGGCCGGTCTGCCTGCCAGTGCCGGCAACAAGTATCCGGCTTCGCTTTCTGGCGGTATGGTCAAGCGTGCCGCGTTGGCCAGGGCGTTGGCGTTGGATCCGGAGATCGTATTTCTGGACGAGCCGACCGCCGGGCTGGATCCCATCGGTGCCGCCGCCTTTGACAGCCTGATCCGCACACTGCGCGATGCCTTGGGGTTGACGGTGTTTCTGGTCACTCACGATCTCGATACGCTGTATACGATCTGTGACCGTGTGGCGGTACTTTCGCAGAAGAAGGTGCTGGTGGTGGATACGCTGGAGGTGGTAGCCGCCACTGACGATGCGTGGATCCATGAGTATTTCCATGGCCCGCGTGGGCGGGCGGCACAGCAGGCCGTAACGAATATCCCAGAGAGGCAATAACAAATGGAAACCCGTGCGCATCATGTCTTGATTGGTTTATTTACTCTCATTATTTTCACCGCCGTGCTGCTGTTCAGCCTGTGGCTCACCAAATCGGGCACCGATCGTCAGTTCAAGCAGTACGATATCGTGTTCAATGAAGCCGTCAGCGGCCTTTCGCAGGGCAGCACGGTGAATTACAGCGGGATCCGCGTGGGCGAAGTGACACTGCTGCGGTTGGATCCCAACGTACCGACCAAGGTCTGGGCGCGCATTCGGGTCGCGGCCTCTGCGCCGATCCGTGAGGATACGCAGGCCCGTCTGGCGATCGCTGGCATTACCGGTACGTCTAATATCCAGCTCAGCGGTGGTAGTGAAAGCAGCCCGATGCTGACCGGCGTGGATGGCGAAATCCCGGTGATTATCGCTACGCCATCGCCGCTGACGCAGTTGCTCTCCAACGGCGAAGATGTGATGAGCAATGTCAACCAGGTGCTGGTGCGATTGAATCAACTGATGACGCCAGATAATCAGCAGCGGTTAGTGAATACGCTGGATAATCTGGAACAGATCACCTCCACCGTGGCCGGGCAGCGTGAAGATATCCGCACCATCTTGCAGCAGTTGGCGCTGGTGACCAAGCAAAGCAATGACACGCTTGCACAGACTAACCGCCTGGTACGCAATGCCAATATATTACTGGATGGGCAGGGCAAGCAACTGGTCAGCAATGCCGCCAATACCATGGCCTCGCTTGAGAAAACCAGTGCGCTACTCAATAAGCTGATCGGCGAGAACCAACAGTCACTCAACAGCGGCATCCAGGGATTCAACGATCTTGGCCCGGCGGTGGATGAACTGCGCAGAACCTTACTGACCTTACGCGGTGCCATGAGCCGCCTGGAAGAGAACCCGTCCGCCTTGCTCAGGGGCCGTGAACGTACCAAGGAGTTTACCCCGAAATGATTAAGTTAAAACTTCGCCAAACGTTACGGTTGCTGGCGTTGGTTGCCGTGATACCGCTGACCGCCTGCACCATTTTGCCGCAAAGCCCGGTACAACAAGTGTATCTGCTGCCTGCTCAGCCAACGGCCATGCCCGGGGGACAGACGTTAGATCGGTCATTACGCATCGTTCAGCCTAATTCCAACCAGTTTTTGAACGGCACGCGCATTGCCGTGCAGCCACAGGGCTCGGAGATCACCTCGTTCAGCGGTTCACGCTGGAGCGATCCGGCCCCGTTGTTGCTGCGTAATCGCCTGATCCAGGAGTTTCGTACCAATGGCCATTTCCGTTCGGTGAGCAGTGACGATGACAATCTGCAGGCGGATCTTGAGTTGGGCGGTGATTTGCCGTCATTCCAGGGGGTGTATAACGGTGACCAAGGTGAAGTGGTGATCCAGTTTGATGCTCGTCTGGTGCGTACCTCAGACCGTCGAGTGATTGCCAACCGCAGCTTTGTGATCCGTGAGCCTATCCATGGCAAATCGATGAATAACGTGGTGCAGGCCTTTGGCCTGGCCAGCGATAAGCTGGCGGCACAGACGCTGGCCTGGACGCACCAGCAGGCGGCGAATTAGGACCCATCGGCCATGGCCTTTAACCACTGAATAAAGGCATTGATTTTGGGCCATTGCCGATCCGAGAGTGTGGAAATGTAGTAGCGTTGGGCGCATTGCATTTCCATGCCGGGGAAGGGAACGATCAGTTCATTATTCTCCAGGCGCTTGCTCACCAACTTTTTACGGCCCATGGCAATTCCAACGTGGTTCATGGCTGCGATCACCGCCAGATCGGAGCGATCAAATCCCATGCCGCGCTGGCCTTCGGCAAATTCCAGCTCAAAGTGCTTGGCCCAGGTATTCCATTCCCCGATATCCGAGTCGTAACTCCATGCCTGACGATCGTGCAATAGCGTGCAGCGCCGCAGGTTGGCGGGGTTGCCAAACAGCTCATGGCGCTCGGCGTACTCCGGGCTGCATACGGGCACTATCGACTCATCCATCAAATGCTCACAGGTAAGTTTCTCCGGCGTTTTGTCATCAAAATAGATCGCCAGATCGATCCCCGCCCCGTGAAAGTTCACCATTTCGTTGCCGGTGAGAATATTCAGGCTGATGGCCGGATATTGGCGATCAAAGTCCGCCAGCTTGGGCACTAGCCAGCACTGCGCAATCGACGGGCGTGAGTAAATGGTCAGGGTGCCGGACAGCTCCTGGCTTTTAATCTCCAGGATTTCCTGATTGAGATAGCTGAGTGATGATTTCAACACCCAAAACAGCCGCTCGCCTTCTGGCGTCAGTTCTATCCGGCGATGAAAGCGTTGGAACAGCTTAAAGCCTAACTCGGCTTCCAGGTTGTTGATCCGATGGCTGACGGCGCTGGGGGTGATCGCCAACTCTTCGGCAGCCAGCACGAAGGAACCTTGCCGCGCGGCAATCTCGAAGGTATGGAGCTTGGCCAACTGATAGCCATTCAGGTGCCTGTTGCGGGCGAGTTGGTGCTTTTCATCGTACATGGTTGTCACCGGTGAATCAGTAGGAGCGCCGCATACTGCGCCCGTTATATAGCATCAATGAATATCACGAAATCGCGGCTTAAAGATGAATCAATCTGAGGCAAAAGGCTAAATAGTGCCAAATGTTGACCTAAATCACCTGATTGATTGAATCTGGTTCATGTGAAAGGCCGTTTTGATCGTTTGTCAGCGCTGGGGCGTTGGTTTCCAATAGAGATGAAATTCATCCTGGAAGGACGCTGAACATGGACTCGCAGATCTGGGTAGTCGCTACGTTATTAAGCAGCATTTTTATCATTATTCTCACGATCGTAAAATTCAAGATCCACCCGTTCCTGGCGCTGCTGCTGGCCAGTTTTTATGTGGGTGCCCTGATGGGTATGAACCCGCTGGAAATGGTGAATGCCATTGAAGGCGGCATCGGCGGGACCTTGGGCTTCCTGGCGGCGGTGATTGGTTTGGGCACCATCCTGGGCAACATGATGGAAGTGTCCGGCGCGGCCGAACGCATCGGCATCACCTTGCAAAAGTGCCGTTGGTTGTCGGCTGACGTGATCATGGTGCTGGTGGGGCTGGTCTGCGGCATTACGCTGTTTGTTGAAGTGGGCGTGGTATTGCTGATCCCGCTGGCTTTCTCGATTGCCAAAAAAACCAATACCTCATTGCTGAAGCTGGCGATCCCGCTGTGTACCGCGCTGATGGCTGTGCACTGTGTCGTTCCTCCTCATCCGGCGGCGCTGTTTGTGACCAACAAACTGGGTGCCGATGTGGGCTCGGTGATTGTTTATGGTCTGATTGTCGGGCTGGCCGCTTCGCTGATCGGCGGGCCGCTGTTCCTCAAGCTGGTGGGCAAACGTCTGCCGTTCAAACCGGTGCCAGCCGAATTCTCCTCCGTACAGGTGCGTAACGAACAGGACTTGCCTTCGCTGGGCGCGACGCTGTTTACCGTGCTGTTACCGATCATCCTGATGCTGGTTAAAACCGCTGCCGAACTCTACATGGCCAAAGACAGCGCGTTGTATACCTTCCTTGAGTTTATCGGCAATCCGATCACTGCGATGTTTATTGCCGCCTTCGTTGCCTACTACGTGCTGGGTCTACGCCGCAATATGAGCATGGGGGCATTGCTGACCAGAACGGAAAACGGCTTCTCTTCCATTGCCAACATCCTGCTGATTATCGGCGCGGGTGGTGCATTCAACGGCATTTTAAAAGCCAGCGGGCTGGCGGATACGTTGGCGGTGATCCTGTCGAATATGGATATGCACCCGATTTTGCTGGCCTGGCTGGTGGCTATCTGCCTGCATGCGGCGGTGGGATCGGCCACCGTTGCCATGATGGGGGCGACGGCAATTGTTGCGCCGGTGCTGCCGCATTATCCCGGTGTCAGCCCTGAAATCATCGCGCTGGCCATCGGCTCGGGTGCCATTGGTTGCACCATCGTGACCGACTCCCTGTTCTGGCTGGTAAAACAATACTGCGGGGCGACGCTCAGCGAGATGTTTAAGTATTATACCTCGGCCACCTTTATCGCTTCGCTGATTGCGCTGGGGACCACGTTCCTGCTTTCTTATGTGATCTGACCAAAAAGAGATGATTTATGAATACGTTAGAAATTGAAAATCTGGTAGTGAAATTTCCTTTGGTGCAACGACTGATCGATTTGGAGGCAGTGACCTGGTTTAACCCTGATACAACCACGCTGGCGGAAGGCTTGCCTTACGTGGGTTTGACGCAGAGTGATGTCAACGATGCCGAAGCGCGTTTGCAACGTTTTGCGCCGTATCTGTGCCTGGCGTTCCCGGAAACGCAGCCAACCAACGGCATTATCGAGTCTGAGGTAGTGGCGATCCCGGCAATGCAGGGCGCACTGGAGCAACGCTATGAGCAGGCTATTGCGGGCAAAATGTGGTTGAAAAAAGACAGCCATTTGCCGATTTCCGGCTCCATCAAGGCCCGCGGTGGCATCTATGAAGTGCTGACCCATGCGGAAAAGCTGGCCATTGAGGCCGGTATGCTGTCGGTGGACGATGATTACAGCATCCTGTTTAGCGACAGGTTCCGCCAGTTCTTCAGCCAGTACAGCATTGCGGTAGGTTCAACCGGTAACCTGGGGATGTCGATTGGCATCATGAGCGCCAAGCTGGGGTTTAGCGTGAGCGTGCATATGTCTGCCGATGCCCGCGCCTGGAAAAAACGCAAGCTGCGTGAGCATGGCGTTAACGTGGTGGAGTACGCACAGGATTATGGCGTGGCGGTGGCGCAAGGGCGTAAACAGGCGGAGTCTGACCCGCGTTGCTTCTTTATCGATGACGAGAACTCTCAAACCCTGTTCCTGGGCTATGCGGTGGCCGGTGGTCGCCTGAAACGCCAGTTTGCACAGATGAATATCCGCGTCGATCAAGAGCATCCGTTATTTGTCTATTTGCCTTGTGGTGTTGGCGGTGGGCCTGGCGGCGTGGCATTTGGTTTGAAGCTGGCTTTTGGCGACCACGTTCACTGTATTTTTGCCGAGCCGACGCACTCACCTTGCATGCTGCTGGGGATACATACCGGGCTGCATGACCATATTGCGGTGCAGGATTTGGGGATTGATAACGTCACGGCGGCGGATGGTTTGGCCGTCGGCAGGGCTTCCGGGTTTGTCGGGCGAGCGATGGAACGCCTGCTGGATGGTTTCTACACCCTGAGCGATCAGGAAATGTACGACCTGCTTGGCTTGCTCGCTCGTGAAGAGGGAATTCAGTTGGAGCCTTCTGCGCTGGCTGGCATGGCGGGGCCGGCTCGAGTCTGCGCCGATCAACACTATCTGGACAGCCAGCAGATTGATGTCCAACGGATCGGTAATGCGACCCATTTGGTTTGGGCAACCGGTGGTGGCATGGTACCTGAAGAGGAAATGGCCAAGTATCTCGCTGCGGCCAAGCTGTAGTCGGCCCCTCACCCTAACCCTCTCCCACAGGGAGAGGGGACCGTTCGAGTTCGTGATTAGTGATAGATAATCACCTGATCACGGTCGATGGTGAGGGATAACAGGACCAACAACGACACCCATTCAGCTCCCTCTCCCTGTGGGTTGGGGGGGATATATCTAAACAAGAGTAACAAATCGTTGCCATAGTTTGACCTCGATCAGGGTATCGCCTTGACGCACTCTGCATAATGAGAATTACTCCCATTATAAGAATGCCTATCATGACCATGCGTATTATTGGACGGATCCTGTTTCTCTGCGCCGGATGGTTTCTTCTCAGCTCTGCTGCCTTGGCAGCCACAGACTACCAACAGCTGAGCGACGACATTCAGTCGCGCCTGGATAAAACCTCGCAGTTCTACCAGCAACAACAGATTGCTGAAGCCCGCAGCGAAGTACAGATGGCCTATTTTGAGGTGTTCGAAAACCTCGAAGGCCCGATCCGCATTAACATTTCCGCGCAAAAAAGTTATCAGATGGAAGCCGCCTTTGGCGAAATCCGCAAGATGATTGGCGACGGCAAGCCGCAGGCCGAGATTGACGCCAAAATCGCCTGGCTGAAAAACGAGTTAAACGGCGTATTGCCGGTGCTGAGTGGTGGGCACAAACTCACGGCGGAACAGCAGCACGGTGCCTACGACAACGAACAAATCGCCCCCTACTGGCAGCAGAGCTTTAAAACCATCGATGACCTGCTGGCCGAAGCCGTTGGCCTGTATCAAAGCAAGAGCTACGGCGAAGCCAGTAAAAAGGTGCAGCAGGCGCAGTATGACGGCTTTAAAAACTCCGAGATGGAAACCTCACTGCGGCAGAATCGCTCCTCACAGCAGGCCGGTGATATTAATCGCCAGTTCTCTGAGCTGATCAAACTGAGCGGCGAGCCGGAGCAGATGAACGAGGTCGGCTACCGTGTTACCGCCTTACTGCAAGATCTTGAAGACCTGTTGCCCGGGTTGCCAACCACTCGTGAAGACCAGATCGTGGCTGCCACGTCTCAGGGCGATGATGCCTCGGCGGATGCCGACTGGCAGCAAGTGACCAACGATATTGATAAAGCGGTGAATGCCGCCCTTGCACAATATGCCAGCGGCGATGCCAAAGGCGCGATGATGGCGATCCAGGATGCTTACTTCGACCTGTTCGAAGCCAGCGGCATGGAGAACAAGATCGGTTCGCGTGATTCGGCGTTTAAAACCCGCATCGAAGGCTATTTCACGCGCATGGTCAGCCAGATTAAGGCCGGGCAGCCGCTTGATACGGTGAAGGCGCAGTCGCAGTCCCTGCAAACCGATTTGGCGACGGCGGTGGAGATGCTGGGCACCGGCGGCCAGACCAACTGGAGCCTGCTGATTTACAGCCTGTTAATCATTGTGCGCGAAGGGTTGGAAGCCTTGCTGATCGTTGCGGCTATCGTGGCGTATCTGGTGAAGAATAATCATCGCGACAAACTGCCGCTCATCCGTCAGTCGGTGTATGTCGCGTTACTGGCCAGCGTAGTGACCGCAGTGATCTTCCAGTGGCTGTTCTCTAACTCCGGTGCCAGCCGTGAACTGCTGGAAGGGTTCACCATGCTGATCGCGGTGGTGATGCTGTTCTCCATGAGCTACTGGCTGCTGTCAAAAGTGGAAGCCAGGCAGTGGAAAGCCTATCTGGAAGGCAAGCTTTCGCACTCATTGAGCAGCGGCTCGATGATTGGTCTGTGGCTGACCAGCTTCCTGGCGGTTTACCGTGAAGGAGCAGAAACCGTCCTGTTCTACTTTGCTCTGATGGGGGATTCCAGCTCGATGGAGGGGCACTTGTCCATCTTGGGCGGGTTCCTGATCGGCTGTGTGATGTTGCTGATCGCTTACCTGATCATGCGCTATAGCGTCGTCAGGTTACCTCTCAAACCGTTCTTTATGTTTACCGGCAGCTTTATGTACCTGATGGCCTTTGTGTTTGCGGGCAAGGGCGTACTGGAGCTGATCGAAGGCAAGCTGTTCGAACCTACCTTGCTGTCAGGCGTGCCAGAAATTTCCTGGCTGGGTATTTACCCCTATGTCGAAACGCTGATACCGCAGGCGATCCTGCTGATTGCCGCCGTGTTTGCGCTGTGGGTTATGAAGCGGGGAACCGAAGCAACAACAAGTCGGGGATAACGCCCCGCAGTATCTCTGGGATGATTTTTTAATCGGATTGATTATTTAGCGAGGATGATAACAACATGGCTATGAACAAAACATTAATCAGTAGCGCCTTGATCGCCGGGATCTTCACCGCACCTGCGGCATTTGCCTTCAAAGAGTATCCTGCTGGCGAGCCGGTAAAAATGAACGAGCTGGAAATCGCCGCCGTTTATTTACAACCGATCGATATGGACCCGCGTGGGATGGGCCTGCCAGCGGCTAAAGCCGACATCCACCTCGAAGCAGATATCCATTCGGTTGAGGGGAATAAAAACGGCTTTGGGGCCGGTGAGTGGATGCCTTACCTGACGATTGCCTACACCCTGACCAACACCGATACCGGTGAGAAGCAGGAAGGCACCTTTATGCCAATGGTCGCCAGCGATGGCCCGCACTACGGTGCCAACATCAAGATGATGGGCGTGGGCAACTACAAGGTGACCTATCATATCGACCCGCCATCCAAAGCCGGTCTGCATCGCCATACCGACAGCGACACTGGCGTTGGCCGCTGGTGGAAACCTTTCGATGTCAGCTTCGACTTTAAATATGTCGGCCTGAACTGATTTAGCGGTAAAGGTATCACCACTACCAGGCCGGGCAAACCTCCAAGGTTCCCCGGCCGTTGGCGTTTAAATCCCCACGCCAGGCGACGTTCTCCGTTGGTTACCATGATTGGACAAGCTCATCATTAACGGATAACGGTGAATAAAAAAATTGCCGCTCAGGCAGAGCTTGTCAGTGAGCGGGGTGCACGGTAATCATGAGCTATTTTCTTATTTCGGTACTGCAATCTTTCCTGCCTGTTGCCCTGCTGCTAGGGCTAAGCTGGACGGCACGCAAAACTCCCCTGGTGCGCCCGATGGTGTTGCTGAGCCTGATCGGTTTTTTTGGCGGCACCTTTTCTGCGGCTCACCTGCCTGATTCACAGCAATGGGGCTTGTGGTTTACCGGCCTGCAAATCGCGCTGATCCTGCTGTTCCTGCTCAACCAGTTCAGTGCCGGTTCGCGCTCGGGATATGTCTGGCAATTTATCCTGGTGCTGGTGGCCGCGCTGCGTTGGGGCAAAACCCCGAATCTGGGAGCGATCACCGCCACCGACGTCGTTAACACCGAGCTGTTGCTCAACATCAGTGCGGTGATTGCTGGCATCATTGTCGTGGCGTTTGCCGGGGCGCTGTTGGCGGCCTGCGTACGTCAGGTGCGCATTCTGCGCTGGCCGCTACTGCTGTTATTGGCATTGCTGCTGCTGGCACCGCTCTCTGGCGAACTGATGCTGGCATTGATGAAGCTTCAGGTGCTGGAACTGACCAAATCGTTGTTGAGCTATGTGGCCAAGGTCACCAATGCCAACGGTTTGATTAATTATTTCTGCGCCGGATTGCTGTTGCTGACGGCTCTGATTTATTTGCTGAAAGTCGTCGTGCCGCGCCGTCAGGCTCAGGCGGAACAGCGGCCCATCGAACATCGTAAGGCCGTCGCCCACTATCAAAACTCGCGGCGTGTGCTGGTGATGACCCTGCTGCTGGCGGCAATCGCTGCCGGTTCCCAACTTTACTGGGACAAGATTGCCTCCCAGCCCCCACGTTTATCCGCAGCTTTGCCGGTAACGTTAAATGCCGATGGGCTGGTGCATATTCCGATCGAACAGGTCAAAGATGGCAAGTTACATCGTTTCGTCTGGGTGGCTGACGACGGTAAAGCCGTGCGTTTCTTTGTGATCAACCGCTACCCAGACAAACTGCGTCTGGGGGTGGTGTTTGATGCCTGCCTGCTGTGTGGCGATCAGGGCTACGTGATGGAAGGCAATCAGGTGATCTGCGTGGCCTGCGATGTACGCATCTTTATTCCGTCGATCGGCAAGCCCGGTGGCTGTAACCCGGTGCCGATCGAGGAGTGGGAAATGACCGCCACGGATTTGGTCATCAGCAAAAAATCGCTGGAATCCGGCCTTAACTATTTCAGCACCATTATTACGCTGGAAGTCACCGACCCGGTTGATGGCAGCAAACTGACCAACACCAAGGCGGAGCACCGTTACAACTACGCGGGTAAAACCTACTTCTTCTCCAACGCGGCCAACTATGAAGCCTTCCGCGACACGCCAGAGAAGTTCATCAAGGAAGGGGAATAACCATGTTATGGCGCATGCTGCAACAGTCGTGGTATCGCAATATCCGCAAAAAGTCGCTGGCGGTGATCACCATTTTTCTGGCGGCGGGCCTGGTTTCTGCCCTGCTGGCGGTCTCGATCGATATTGGCGACAAGATGGCCCGGGAGATGAAATCCTATGGCGCCAACATCCTGATCGAACCGGCCGGGCAGGCAACGTTGCCCTCGCTGTTCGGTGAGAAAAACAACCCGCTGGCCGGCCAGGATTTTCTCGACGAGGCTGAACTGCCGAATATCAAAGACATCTTCTGGCGCAATAACATCATCGGTTTTGCCCCGTTACTGAGCGGTGAGGTTAGCGTACAGCAACGAGTGGTGCCGGTGTTGGGCACCTTCTTTGAGCAAAAGGTCGACGTGCCGGATGAGGAAAATTATCAGACCGGCCAGAAGATTATCAGCCCGTATTGGCAGGTGACCGGCCAGTGGCCAGATGAAAGCGGTACGGCCAATCAGGCGTTGGTTGGCCAACAGCTGGCTCAGCAAAGCGGCTGGAAGATTGGCGACACCATTAACGTCAAAGGCCCAGGCGCGGGGTTGGACGTGACGATCAGCGGCATTCTGGCCAGCGGCGGCGACGAAGAGCAGCAACTGGTGCTGCCATTGGCGCAGGTGCAGAGCCTTCTGGGGTTGAAAGGCAAGGTGCAGGCTATTCGCGTCTCTGCCCTGACGGTGCCGGAGAACGAGCTATCGCGCAAGGCCAGGGCCGATCTGGAATCCCTGGATGCGGAAGAGTATGACCTGTGGTATTGCACCGCGTACGTCTCGTCTATCGCTCATCAGTTGGAAGAGGCGATATCCGGCTCTGGCGTGCGCCCGATCTGGCAGGTGGCCGCCTCAGAAGGGATTGTGATCGAGAAGATCCAACTGCTGTTAGCGGTAGTGACGCTGGCCGCGCTATTGGCCTCCGCCATGGGCATCGCTTCGTTGATGACCAGCAATATTATGGAGCGCACCAAAGAGATTGGCCTGATGAAAGCGCTGGGAGCCAGACAGTGGCAGATCATGATGCTGTTTTACCTGGAGGCGGCAATGAGCGGCGTTATTGGTGGCCTGCTCGGCTGCATTGCCGGTTGGGGATTGGCCAAGGGGATAGGTTTAATGCTGTTCGGAGCACCGCTGAGCTTTGCCTGGATTGTGGTGCCTTGCGTGCTGGTGCTGTCGGTGCTGATTGCGCTGGTGGGGACGTGGTTCCCGGCCCGCCGTATTGCCCATCTCTATCCGGTGGAGGTGCTGTATGGCCGTTAATTCCTCACAAAGTATGTTCTGGCGGCTGGTGTTCCGAGCGCTGCGCTTACGGATGCAACGGGTGGCGGTGGTGTTTGCCGCATTGGCGGTAGGGGCGGCGATCGTTACCGCAATGTCGGCGGTGTATTTTGATATCAACGCCAAAATGAGCCAGGAGCTACGTACCTTCGGCGCCAACTTTTACGTTGGGCCGGGGATGGGCAACTCCATGCAGGAGAAGAGTTATCAGCAGATTGTCGATAATGCCCCTCAAGGGTTGGTGACGGCCAACAGCCCGTATTTGTACGGCATGGCGCGAACCGAGCTGGAAAAGGTGGTAGTGATGGGCGTGTGGTTCGAATCGCTCAAACAGATCGTTCCTTACTGGCAGGTGACCGGCAACTGGATTGGCGTCAGCTTTGACGATCGCAATGCGATGATCGGCTATAAGCTGGCCAACCGCCTTGAACTCAAGGTGGGGGACTCGGTGGTGCTGGTGGATGGGGATCAGAAGAAAAAATTGCAGATCAAAGGCATCGTCGAAGCCGGTGACGCCACGGATAACGTGCTGATTATCAACCTGCCGTTGGCCCAAAGCTGGCTGCATCAGCCGGATCTGATCAGCCATGCCTTGTTCAGCGTTAACAATGAACGCGGGCAGGTCGAGCAATTTGCCGAGCAGTTGCAAAAAAGCTATCCCGACCTGGAAATCCGCCCGATCCGCAAGGTGTCGGCTTCCGAAGGCCAGGTGCTGGACAAGATCAAAGGGCTGATGGGGCTGGTATCGGTGGTGATTCTGGTGCTATCAACGCTGTGCGTAAATACCACCCTGATGGCGATCGTCAGTGAGCGCTCACGAGAGTTTGCCCTACAAAAGGCGCTAGGAGCCAAAAGCAGCGATATCGTGCGGCAGATTATGGCCGAAACCTTGATTATCGCGCTGTTCGCCGTGGTGGTCGGCATTATTGCCGGCTATATCCTGGCTCAGGTTCTGGGGCATACCGTGTTCTCTGCCTCCATCGGGCTGCGGGCGCAGGTTATCCCACTGACGGTCATTCTTTCATTGCTGGTTGCCCTGATTGCAGCCGCACTGCCAACCTATCGCGCCGTGAATATTGAGCCGGCTAAAGTGTTAAAAGGAGAGTAACGGTGACTCAACAGCAACCGACGAACGATCAGCAACTCTCACCCTGGGTGATTGAGACCCGCCATCTCTACAAGCGCTTTGGTCAGGTGGTGGCACTGGAGGATATCAATCTCAAGATCAAGCGCGGGGAATTTGTCGCCATTATGGGGGCTTCGGGTTCCGGCAAAACGACGCTGATGAATATCCTGACCTGCCTGGATACCGTCAGTGACGGCCAGGTGCTGCTGGACGGTGTAGACGCCGCCGGGCTGGATGAAGAAGGGCGCAGAGCCTTCCGCTCTGACAAAATTGGTCTGGTGTTCCAGCAGTTCCACCTGATCCCGTTCCTGACCGCGTTGGAGAACGTGATGCTGGCCCAGCATTATCATAGCGTGGTGGATGAAGTAGCCGCTCGCAAGGTGTTGGATCAGGTTGGCTTGGGCCACCGTTTCGATCACCTGCCGAGCCAGCTTTCCGGTGGTGAGCAGCAGCGGGTCTGTATCGCCCGGGCGTTGGTTAATGAGCCTCCGGTGATCTTTGCCGATGAACCGACTGGCAACCTGGATGAGCAAAACGAACAGATGGTCTTGGGCCTGCTAACCGAGCTGCACAAGCTGGGGCGTACCATCGTGATGGTCACCCACAACCCGGAACTGGGTAAGTTTGCCGATCGCATCGTGCGTTTGCAGCACGGCAAGTATCAGGGTGAGGAGCTTAACGCACAGGATGAGGTGGAGCATGTTAGCTAATGCCAGCAAGATCGGCGGTATCCTGTTAATCGGTGCCGCGTTACTGCTTAGCGGCTGTAAAGAAGAGAAGGCCGAAATCGGCGCTGCGGCCCCTGCGCTGGCCGCCTACGACTTGCAGGGCAATCAGGTGGCGTTGAGTCAGTGGCAAGGCAAGCATATCTTCCTGAACTTCTGGGCCTCGAATTGCGGGGGCTGCCTGGCCGAAATGCCCGCGCTGGAGAAGCTGAGCAAAGAGTTTGGCGACAGCATGGTGGTGGTGGGCATCAACACCGATAAGGATGAGATGAATATCCAGGCGCTGTTGGATGAGCGACAGGTGTCATTCCCTAACGTGCGTGACCAACTGGCAATCACCCAGGAGCGGTATCAGGTGATCGGCACGCCAACCGCCTACCTGATCGATCCGCAGGGCAAGCTGATTGGCCAGTATGTGGGCATGCTGAAAGAACCCGATCTTAAGACGATCTTTGAACAGACCAGACAGAAAGGCTGATTGCTTGCCATTATTTCCCCCTCACCCCAACCCTCTCCCGCAGGGCGAGGGAGCTGTCTGGCGTCGTTGGCAGGTAATGTGATTAAGGTCAGGCGCAGGAGCTAAGTTGTGGCACATTCAGTCCCCTCTCCTGGGGGAGAGGGTTAGGGTGAGGGCGATGAACTCTTCACTTTCGGCAATGACCAAGCATAAAACGGTAGAGTAATTAATTGATGCACAAGCAACGCATAGCGCTACTAGTGACGTTATTGGTAGGTGCCGGTCCGGCGATGGCCCAGACCCCAGACGTGATCTATAAAAACAGCTGCGCCTCCTGCCATGGCCGCTATGGTGAAAAGAACGCGCTGGGTAAAGCCCGGCCCCTAAAAGACTTAAGTCAGCAGGACATCGCAGAAGGTCTGCGGGCGCGCAAGGCGGGCGAAATCGTGGGGGCAGGCAATAAGGCTAAGGCTCGTCTCAGCGACGAGGATATCGCTGCGTTGTCGGCCTATGTGGTGACGCTGAAGAAGTGAAAAGGGCAACAACTCGCTGCCTTTTCGCCCCTTCCAGCAGGAAGGGGATGGTTGGTGCAAGTTTCCGGGGCTTGGCTTATAAAATAACGATCACTCACACTGCCCATGGTTGATTTTGGTCAGAGGGCGGTTGATATCAAATATTTTCAAATGGATATTTTTAGCCCCCATCGCCTCGGCCCGTTTAACATGATGTTCGGCATAGTGTTCGGCAAACGCCCGGCTCTCGAAAAAGTAAATCCCACCCGCCTCGCCGGTAAGCGCATTCTCAGTCCAGATCTTTGAGATGAAGCCCGGTTCCTGGTTGATGCTTTCGGCTAGCGTTACCGCATTTTTCGACAGGGTTGCGCCAAGCTGGTCGGCGGGAAAACTAAAATCAATCTGTAAAATGACACTCATGTCGTTATCCTTTTCTGGTGGATGTTGTTATTGGGCGCCGGGCTATTCCGTGCTGCGTTCTGCATCCTGAGGTAATAGAGCATTGAGACGGTTGAGCAGTGTCTCGGCAGTCACGTAACCCGTGGCGAGCAGAGATATTTCCCCATGCTGTTCCAACAACAGGGTGGGGAAAGCGCGAACCCCCCATTGGCGGCAGTGCGCAAAATCCTGATTTACCGCCTCTCTGGCATGTTGTGAGTTAAAGGTTTGGCAAAACTCGCCGAAGGGCAGGCCAACCTGCTCGCAGATATCACGATAAAACGCCTCGGTTTTGGGATCTTGACCATGGACATAGAACTTATATTGGGTGGCTGCCAGAAACGCCAAGGCCGCTGAGGGAGGCCAACCCCGCTCTGCCAGGAGCTGAGAAGCAGTTACTACCGCCCGGCAGGCCGGTTCAGTATCGTAATTGAATTGCGCTTGTTCCAGTAGGCTGAAGCCAAACGGCTGGCCGGTTGTCGCCTGGATGTGGCTCCATTCCTGCCTTAAGAAGGTTTTGAATGCCGGGTTCCAAGCATCACCACCGCCAGCGCGCAAGCCGCCCATAGTCATCGCAAAATGCAGGCAATGCAGATCGCAAAACTCAGCCAGTTGCTTCACCGCAGGTGAAATGCCCCAGCACCAGGAGCACATCGGATCGCCGACGTAGCGAATGATGACATTGCTGGAAGCGGTTGGCTGCCGTTGTGCAGCAGAGGACTCATCAGGCAGCAGACAACTGCCGGTTACGGGATCGCATTGCATCATGATGAAAACTCCAGGCTCCGTTGTGATCGCGATCCCTATGATATTTGACAGCGAAAATTAATAAATAGACTATAAAAGCTAACTCTGTTCAATATTTGCGAACAAATGGACAAACTTGCAGCCATGGCCACTTTTGTCAAAGTGGTTGAAACCGGGAGTTTCACCCGCGCGGCGATCGCCATGGGGCTTCCCAAAGCGCGGATCTCCCAGCGTATTAGCGATCTTGAGCGCGTCCTGAGCGTGCGTCTGTTACATCGAACCACCCGGGCGTTAAGCATGACGGAGGATGGCAGCGCCTATTTTGAACGCTGCCAGCAAATTCTTGCGGAAATTGATGCGTTGGAAGGAGGGCTCGTTGGTGGGGTGGCCACGCCGAGCGGTAAGATCCGTATTGAGGCTTTGGCCTCGATTGCACGCTGGATCCTTGCGCCCAGGTTGCATGACTTTCAGGCACGGTTTCCGGGGATCGTAGTGCGGCTTGGCAGCAGCGATCGCATCAGTAATTTATTCGAAGAAGGTATCGATTGTGCTATCCGCGGCGGGGTCTTGGAAGATTCAACGCTGGTGGCCAGGCATGTTTGCGATGTGCAGATGGGGCTTTATGCTTCAGCCGCTTACCTCGGCTCGGTGCCATCTATCCTGCATCCTGAAGATCTTCAGCATCATCGATGGATTGGGGGTTTTGCTACTCAGCGCGGCACGCAACTTAGCTGGCATCTGCAATCCGTAAACCAGAATGTTGCGGTAGCAGGCAACAGCAGTTTGCTGGTCGAGGATCCCGATGTGGCAATTAGTGCCTGTCTCAGCGGAGCGGGCATTTGTTCCGGGGCGCCCTTTGCGGTGGAGAATTATGTGAAGAGTGGCCTCTTGCAGCCAGTCCTGCCCGAATGGCACTTTGCGCCACGGCCCATTCATATTATTTACCCCACGGGTAAGCATTTGTCGGTGCGGGTGAGAAGCTTTGTGGATTGGTCGTTTGAGCTGATGAAAACCCATCCACTGTTGGCGATAACGCCTTTAGAGCTGGCAAAATCACAACGATCTTAGCGGGGATAAAGCGGTGGATGGCATTGTTGCACATCCACCGCATAATCAAACATCAGTGAACTTTTTTACCATCCACAATGATGTGGTGCGTGCTACGTGCCTTCGGATGGATGAAGAAATGTCCTTCCTGAGCCGTTTCCGTGTTGATTGGCACCAGCGTGATGTTCTTCGCTCCAGCGGCTTTATTATGCACAGCGTAAATAATGAAGGGGATAACCAGCACCACCAGGAAGCAAACGACCAGTAAACCGGCATAGACGTCGTTAGCTTCTCCACCCGGTAGCCCCGAAGGAGGGAAGAAGGAGACAACAAAGGCGACCAACGAGGTCAGCAACCCAATGACCGCCACTGCAATTTTAACTCCGTTACCCCCCGGAATATTAAAGGTGCGCTTGTTATTCGGCTGTTTGCGGATCAGCTGGATATAAGCCAGGAATAACAGGAAATAGCTGCAAAGATAAATCACCACCGTCAGTGCCAGCGCAATCAGAAACGACATGTTATTGCCACCGCCGGTATTGGTCAGCACAATCAGTGCCACCGAAGTGATGATTAGCTGCGAAATAACCAGTACCACCGGCACGCCGTTTTTGTTCATTTTAGCAAAGCGGGCAGGCAGGATCCCTTGTTGTGCCGTCACCAACATCCCGCGAGATGGGCCAACTATCCATGCTGCGATCTCAGCCAGTACGCCCAGGAGCAGCAGTGCCGCGATCGCGCGGATAGCCCATTCAAAACCCGTACCCAGGTGATTGATCAGCACCGTAAAGGTTTGCATCACGCCGGCGGAGAGGTTGATTTGCTCATGGGGTATCACAGAGGCAATGGACAGCCCGCCGACTGAACTCAGGCAAATTGCCGCGAACATCAAAAGCAGCATGGCGAGTGGATAATCGCGACCCGGATTTTTCATTTCATTGACGTGGGTGGCAGACGCTTCTACCCCCATATAGCTCAGTATGAAGGCCACAAACACCACTAAGGTGCTCATACTGGTGAAGTCAGGGAAGAAGGTTGCGGCACTTATTTCAATCGCAATAGGCGCACCAGAGCGCAGATAACTGACGGCCAGGATCACCAGAATTGCCGCCGGCAGCAGAATACCGGCAAAAAAACCAATCTTGGCGATGCGCGCGGTATTTTTGGTGCCACCGAACTGAGTCAAGGCCAGGCCCCATAAAATAATCAGCGCGGCGACGGTTTTAACCAGTGGATCGTTGTTCAGCGCCGGCCAGGCAAGAATGTAGGACAGTGCCCCCAACACAAAGTAGAGCATAGGAATAAAGCCTATCGCGATTTGCAAATAGCCAAACGAAATAGCAGCAAAACCCCATCTCTCACCAAGAGTTTTAGAAACCCAGGTAAATACTCCTCCCTCTTCCCAACCTTCGACCGTCGCCATTTCGGCGGCACACAACCCAACCGGAATGAACCAAAGAAAGCCGCCAACAATCAGGAAAAAGATCAGTGAAAAACCAGAGGTTGCAAACGTTGGGTATTCGTAAACCGCCATTACCATTGATGCCGTTATAGCAAAAAAACCCAACAGCGTGAGTTGTTTTGGGGCGGTTAGTGTCTGTGTAGTAGCCATAACAATTCTCCTGGGACAAGCGAAGGTGCTGCCAGTTAATTCTTTATGGATGGAGTGACGTTTAAGGGTCACTCCATTAATAAGCCAGATTCGGATCAGCCGTGGTTAAATCCGGCCGCTTCATCTTCCGAAAGTGGGTTAACGACCGGATGACTTTCGAAATGCTCGAGTGCGCGTTTCAAGTCATCAAGCAGCAGACTGCCCAGGTCAAAACTCACCCCATGACGTACCAGGATGCGCTGGATAACCAGATCCTCCCGATTGGCCGGCATGGAGTACGCAGGTACCTGCCAGCCGCGAGAGCGTAATTTGTCGGCCAGGTCATACAGCGTGTAGCCACCGATGTTGGCACCTTCTTTCAGTTTCCAGGCCAGCGCCGGAATGCCCTTGCTGCTGTCGCCATCAAACAGGATTTCAAACGGACCAAGCTTACCGATCTCGTCTGCAAGATATTGGGCTGTGGCATAACAGGCATTATGAACTTTGGCGTAGCCTTCACGGCCAAGGCGCAAGAAGTTGTAGTATTGAGCGATGATCTGCCCGCCCGGGCGCGAGAAGTTCAGCGCAAAGGTAGGCATATTGCCGCCAAGATAGTTGACGTTGAAAATAAGCTCTTCGGGCAAGTCCGCCGCTTCACGCCATACCACCCAGCCCGCTCCCAGCGGGGCAAGACCAAATTTGTGGCCTGAGGTATTGATGGATTTTACGCGGGGCAAGCTGAAGTCCCATGCCAGATCAGGGGCACAGAATGGGGCGAGAAAGCCGCCGCTGGCACCGTCGACATGAATAGGAATGTCTAGCCCGGTATCTTGCTGGAGCTTATCGAGCGCGTCGCTGACCGCTTTCACCGGCTCATACTGGCAGGTAAAGGTCACGCCCAACGTGGGCACTACACCGATGGTATTTTCATCGACCCGTTTCAGTACCTCTTCCGGAGTCATGATCAGGCGCTCGCCTTCCAGCGGGATCTCTCGCAGTTCCACGTCGAAGTAACGTGCGAATTTATGCCAGCAAATTTGCACAGGCCCGCAGATCATATTGGGCTTATCGGTTGACAGGCCCTGCGCAGCACGCTTTTTGCGCCATTGCCATTTCAACGCCAACCCGCCCAGCATCGCCGCTTCCGACGAACCGATGGTGGAACAACCCAGCGTCGTGCCCGGTGACGGTGATTTCCACAGGTCGGCCAGCATACGTACGCAGCGAGCTTCAATTTCGGCCGTTTGCGGGTACTCGTCTTTATCAATCATATTCTTGTCGATAGAGAGATCCATCAAATCACGAATTTCTTCATCAACCCAGGTCTGGCAAAATGTCGCCAGGTTTTGTCGTGAGTTACCATCCAGCATTAACTCATCGCGAATGGCGCTAAATACGTGGCGAGGATTCCGTTCTTCGGCAGGAAATTCCGATTTTGGCAAGGATAGGGCTAGATCTATAGAGGAATAAACATCATCATTTTCATTGCTGTTATTTAATTGACTATTTTTGCTCATAACAACCCTCATAATATTTATTTTTCAATACGCTAGGCGGGATCATGCCAAACCGCCATCCTGTGCTCTGCAAACGCTTTTGGCCATGATTTCAAGTCTAGGACAGGATGCCGTAAAAATAAAATGCATTCTAAAACAAGCTGTTTGTTAATAAAGGGGGTGGCGTTGTTTTTATTTATGTAATTGAAAATAAACAACAAATTTGATTGATGAATTTTTTTGATGGTTGAGGGAAGGGCGTTGGTATCGACGTTACTCTCGCGGAATTAATCATTATTAATGAGAATTTCCTTTTTAATAGCAAGAAATAGCTTTTAATTTTGCTGGCTAGCGGTTTGTTCATCGGCATATGAAATTATTGTAAATTAACGTATTGTAAGGATTTCGTTCTACAATTACTCTAAACCAGACCTGCAGTTACCCGCTAAATCGGTTTGATTTTGATTAGGAGTGATGTTTTATGCAGTTAAACCCGATAAACCCGCCTGTCTGCGAACATTCTGAGGCTTGCCTATGCCATAGCCCGGCATTTTTACGTATTAATACGGTGCTCACCCGCCAGGCAGCGAAAGCTCCGCCGATAACGGCAGCAGCGGTCGCAGCGGCAATACCGGCAGGGCAATCACCGCATTCCAATGCAACTACCAGCACCGCACAGCTTAAAGCCTTTATCAACGTACGGATTTTTGATGGTGTTTCAGACCAGTTGCGCGAGGGATTGCAGGTTATCGTTGAAGGCCACAAAATCAAATCAATCGAACCCGCGGATACGCCTCTGCCGCCAGAGGCAACCCTGATAGATGGCAATGGCGGCGTGTTGATGCCCGGTCTGATTGACGCGCACTGGCATGCCATTATGGCGCGCCCATCCATGATGACGGCGATGACCGCCGATTTTAACTATATCCAGGCACTGGCGATTGCCGAAGCACAGGCAACGCTGTTGCGTGGGTTTACCACGGTGCGTGATATGGGTGGGCCAGTGTTTGGCTTGAAACGCGCGATTGATGAGCAGATTACGGTGGGGCCGCGCATTTACCCGTCTGGGGCGTTCATTTCCCAGACCGGTGGCCACGGGGATTTTCGCATGCTTAGCGAAGTACCGCGCGCACCTGGCGACTCCCTGAGCTATATCGAGCGGGTGGGAATCACCGCCATTGCCGATGGTGCCGATCAGGTATTGCTGCGCGCCAGAGAACAATTGATGAGGGGCGCTTCCCAGATCAAATTTATGGCCGGCGGTGGCGTCGCTTCGCTCTATGATGGCATCGACGTGACCGAAGGTTCCGTACCCGAAATCCAGGCTGCGGTGACCGCTGCGGAAAATTGGGGGACCTACGTCACCGTTCATGCCTACACGGCCCGTGCCGTTACCATGGCCATCAAGGGCGGAGTGAAATGTATCGAACATGGCCAGCTGGTGGATGAGCAGACCGTCGAGTTAATGGCGCAACAAAATCTTTGGTGGTGCCTGCAACCCTTCCTGGATGATGAAGACGCCGTACCGATGGCCAATCCGGCGTCACGCGCCAAGCAGCTGGTGATGTCCGCCGGAACCGATAACGCCTACCAACTGGCGAAAAAGCACCGGATTAAAACCGCCTGGGGAACCGATACTCTGTTCGATGCCCGGCTTGCTACGCGCCAGGGGGCTCAACTCGCCAAGCTGATCCGCTGGTACACGCCGCTCGAAATTCTCAAGATGGCAACCAGCGTGAATGCTGAACTCTGTGCGCTCTCTGGACCGCGCAATCCCTACCCCGAGAAATTGGGGGTGGTAGAGGCAGGGGCTTTGGCGGATATGATTATTGTCGATGGCGATCCGCTTACGGATATTCAACTGATCGCCCAGCCCGAAGAAGCGTTCCGCATGATCATGAAAAATGGGCAAATTTATAAAAATACGCTGGACAACAGTGCAGCTTAGCATCGCACCGCATTGCGGCTTTGGGGGATAATATGGCAAGCGCAAACACCTTGGGTCAGCGCGGGTGGCCTGCTTTTTTTCGTGTAGGAAACAGGCGTTACGGGGCGTTGGCTTTACTACTGGCAAGCACCTTTGGCCTCATCGGCTGTCGTGACTTTGGTGCCCCAGCCTTCTCTCTGTTCGGCTCCTATTTCCCTGCCTGGCTAGCCTGCGCGGGGATTGGCATTGTTGCCGCGATAGCGGCTCGGGTGCTGCTGATTTTGGCGGGAATTGACGAAGTCCTGCCATGGCGATTATTCGTCTATACGTGCCTGGCGCTCGCCGTAGCATTTATGTCATCGCTGTTATTCTAAGTGCGCTAAAAAATGAACAGGTTAAAACAACAAGGCAATAAACGTCGGATAGCGATTGTCATCGCGGGAGTTATCGTTATTGCTGCCGCGATTTCAGGGTGGCTAACGTTACGTCAACACTCGTTAAATCCTATGTCGGAGGACACGGTCATCGGTGCCAGCGTGGTGAATGTCAGCAGCTCCGTACCTGGGCGTATTCAATCCATTAATGTGACAGAGAACGGCAAGGTGCAGCAGGGTGAGGTGATGTTCACCCTCGATCCCACGATTTACCGTTTGCGGGTCGAGCAGGCGCGGGCGGAATTGCAGATGGCGCAAGCTGCCTGGGACACCCAGCATCGCACGATGATTGCAGAACAGTCGAACGCGGCGATCACCGATGAACAGGTAAACCGCGCGCGGGCCAACCTCAAGCTGGCAACTCAGACGCTGGCGCGCATTCAACCGCTGCTGGGCAAGGGCTATGTCACCGCCCAACAGGTTGACGATGCCCAGACTGCCAAACACGATGCGGAAATCAGCCTGAAACAGGCGCTGAAGCAAACCGTCGCGTCGCAGGCATTAATCAGCAGTGCTGCCGAGTCTGAGGCTCTGCTCAGTGCACGCCGCGCCGCATTGGCCATCGCCGAACAAGAGCTGGCCAATACCCAGATACGCGCGCCGCACAATGGTCTGGTAGTGGGGCTGAATGTTTCGGCGGGGGAATTTGTGGTGCCGGATCAGGCGGTATTTACACTGATTAATAGTGACCATTGGCACGCTTCAGCATTCTTTCGCGAGACTGAGCTGACACACATCAGGCCGGGGGATTGCGCCACGGTGTATGTTATGGCCGATCGCCAGCGTGCGCTTCAGGGCAGAGTGGAGGGTATTGGCTGGGGGATAAGCTCCGAGGATCAGTTTAACATTCCACGTAATCTGCCTTATGTCCCGAAATCACTGAACTGGGTGCGGGTCGAACAGCGTTTCCCGGTGCGGATCAGCCTTAAGGATCCGCCGGCAGAGTTGATGCGTATTGGTGCCAGCGCGGTGGCGATTGTACGAGATGACCATGGCTGCTGACAGTACCTGGGGCAGAATGCTGCATCAGGTAAAGCGTGATTTGGCCTATTTCCCTGGCCGATTGGCGTTGGCCTGGCGGGTCGGTGCTCTGTGCGCATTAATGACGCTGGTGGCTATGCTGTACGGCATTCCCGAATCAGCGATCAGCTGCTATCTGATCTTGTTCGTGATGAAGCCAGATGCCGCCGAAAGTATGGCGATGGGCATTGCGGTAACCCTGCTGGTTTCCGTAGTGGTGGGGCTGATCTTGCTGATCCTGCCCTACACGCTGGAGTCTGCGCCGTTGCGCATGGCGGTGCTGGTGCTTAGCTCTTTCGCTTTTCTCTGGCTAGGCTCGGCGAGCAAGCTCGGGCCAGTGGGCAGCATTATCGCGTTGGTGATCGCTTTTATCATGTCGTTGCTTGGCGATGCTCCGAATGGCGAGTTGGCGGTACGTGCGGTGCTGTATGCCTGGCTGATGGCTGCGTCACCGATGCTGCTGTTGGTGGCTTTTAATCTCTTTATCGGGCGGCCACCCTGGAAACTGTTACGCGCGAGCCTGGCTGAACGTTTAGAGGTTGCCGGTGCGGCATTACGTCAGCCGGATGCCGTCAACCTGCGTAAAGTGGAGGAGTTAATCCGGGAAGGGCAGAGCGAACATCAGCAGCGCGCGATGCTAGTGCGCATTTTCCATCTGCGCTCTGCCGCAGAAGCTGCCTGGTTAACCGCTGCCGTCAACGGGAGCTATCGGTTGCTGTTGGTCATTTCAGCCCTCAATAAAACCGCACCGGTGTTAACTCTCCCTGAACAGGCAGACTGGTGCAGTAGTGCCGCCCAGGCTATTTCCGCAGGCCGGGTGGTTGAAGCCCCAGCGTTTAGTCGGAATGGGGAAAATGACGCAATCAATCGCGCGCTGGTGCAACTCGCTACGCCAGATAGCGCGGTAGACAGCAACGCGCCAAAAGCTGCGTTTTTTGCCTCCGATGCCTTTACCAATCCTGTCCATCAGCAATTTGCCTTAAAGACCACGGCGGCCAGCGTGATCTGTTATCTCGTCTATACCGCACTGGACTGGCAAGATATTCATACCGCCATGATCACCTGTTATGTTGCCGCACTCGGTACGGCGGGGGAGACGGTACACAAATTGACGCTGCGCATAGTGGGCTGCCTGATCGGCGCATTAATGGGCGTGCTTTCGCTGATTTTTATTGTCCCGTCGCTGACCGATATTGGCCAGTTAATGGCGCTGGTCTTCGGCGCGTTGCTGCTCAGTGCCTGGGTATCGAGTGGAAATGAGCGCATTGCCTATGCGGGAATACAAATCGGGCTGGCATTTTTACTGACCGTGCTACATGGCTTCAGTCCGAGTACCGATTTGGGCGTCGCGCTCGACAGGGTGCTCGGGATCCTGCTGGGGAATCTGGTGGTGTATTTGATATTCACTTATCTGTGGCCCGTCGCCATTGCCGATTTTGTCCGCACTCGTATCCGTAGCCTGCTCGCAGGGCTAAGCAGTCTGGCAGCGCTGTCGCCAGCGGACCCGCCAGCAGCGATAAGGCAGGCGGCAGCGGTTGAAGAAGAACTCACTCAGGTGCGGGAGGCGCTAAGGCTGGTGCCTTTTGAGCCAAGGTCGCTACGCCCGTCGCCTGAAGAATACCGGCGTTTGCAGGACATCCTTGGTGAAATGGAAAACCTCTGCCCGGCGCTGTTTTTACCCGTTGAAAAGTCCTCCTCCGATATGGAGCGACTTAGCCGACTCTCGTCGGGTGGGAGGGGGGATAACCCCTCAGTACTTATAGCCGGTCATCACGATTTGTCACCGCAAGCAGCGTTAGCCGTTGAACGTGAGATCCAACAAAGCATCAGGCGACTTGAGGAACTTTTAGGATGAAGCCGCGTACCAAGATTTTCAGGCTAACCACGCTTGGCACCGTGGCGGTGCTGTTTTTATTAGCTGGCTGTGCCACGGACTCGTTGGAGTTGGCTCCGGTGAACCCTTCGTCTCCCTGGTCACCAGACGGCATCCGCAGTAATGAATTTGTGGTTCCGGCCAACCCGGCGGTGGCGGAACTCCCTGCGCCACCTGCGATCAACCAGCAGCAGACCTACCAGTTACCTGAGCTTATCAACATCGCCCAGATGCAAAACCCCGATACCCGCATTGCCTGGCAGCAGGCGCGGCAGGCAGCGCTGGGCGTAGGCATGGCCGAAGCGACTTTTTTACCGATGATTTCAGCCAGCGTGATCGGCGGTTATCAAAGCACGCGAACGCCGTTACCCTATGATATCGGCGACCAACACGATCTGGATACCTCCGGCAGTGCCGTAGTGCCTGCACTGGCATTGCAGTGGTTGATCTTCGATTTTGGCCAGCGTAATGCCTTGCAACAGGCGGCCAAGCACACATCCTATGCCGCCAATGTGGCGTTTAACGGTATGCATCAAAAGATTATCTATGATGTCACCCGCAGCTATTACCAATATGGTGCCGCGCAATCACGCCGCAAAATAGCGCAGGAGACGCTGCGTAATAGCCAGAAAATCCTCGATGCAGCGCTGGCTCGTAACAAAAATGGCGTCGCGACAACGGTGGAAGTGGCACAGGCACGCCAGCAGGTCGCGCAGTCGGAACTGAATCGCGTTGTGGCGCAGGGTACGGAACGTGATGCATGGCAGGCCTTGCTGGCAGCCATGGGTATCTCTGCCTCATCACAAATCAAAGTTGGTTATGCAGAGGATAAATCCCTGCCGCAGACGGCCAGCGCGCCAACTCAGCAGATGATTAAGCTGGCGCTGTCCCAGCGGCCAGACGTGCTGGCAACCTATGCCACGGCTCAGGCCGCCACCGCAGGTATCAAGGCGGCAGAGGCGGACTTTTTGCCCAAAGTCTATCTTGCCAGCGCGATCGCGGGTGGTGATGGGCGCTTTGATATGCAGGGGTTGCCGCCGATTGGTCCGCAAACCTCTTCCTCCAGTATTATCCTGGGCGTTAGCGTACCGCTTTACGATGGCGGATTACGGGCCGCCCGCGTAAAAGAGGCCGAATCACGTGCCGCCGTGGCAAACGAGACCTTCCAAAAGACGCAGGAGGCGGCGGTTCGGGAAATCATAGTGGCTGCCGATACGTTGCAATCCGCGTTAGAAGCCAACCAGGCAGCACTGAACCTGGTAAAAACGGCGTTTATTACCTACGACGCCGCGCTGGAGTCTTATCGCAACGGGGTAGGGACCATCACTGTGGCCAATGAGGCGGCCAATGGCTTGCTCTATGCGCAACAGATGAGTACCGATGCCCATGCCGCTGCATTGATTGCGGCGGCTAATCTGGCTTTTGTGATGGGCAGGATGACTCATGTTGAGTCGGAGTGATACTGGAGAAAACCGATCGCCCTTGAAAAATGTGATGTCCTTGTACTTGGTACCGTTCATCTGTGTGTCACACGGAATAGGTTTCACATTTTCATTGCAGATCTCCAGGTAGTAAAAAGTATTATGCTGTTTCCCTCTTTAGCAGATATTCACGCAATATCTTGCGATCTGAGCTGTCAGCACCTATTACAAGCTACCCGTTATTGAGGCGACGCTGTTTATCGGTAGTAGTGAAAGGGCTAATGAAGTGGAGATCGGCTAGCCTGAGGTACGTAGCGCCGAGGCAGCGGTTAAGCTTAGCCGTTCTCACTAAGGCGTTCAGGAGATGTTTCAGTGCAGAGTATGGCCGTGCTTTTACGGTACGAACACCAGATGCAGGCTAATCCGAGCAAACAAGCGGAAATAATGACAAATCGGCTGTTGATCAACTGCGAAATCGCTCCCCCCAACAGGGCTGCCGGTGGCATGATCCCCCAGGTGATGAAGCGAAAGCTGGCGTTGATCCGGCCAAGCAGGAATTCAGGGCTAACCAATTGCCGGAGGCTGATGATATTGACTACGCCGATAGATGAACCCCAACCAGCGCAAAACAGAAATACGCCGAGTAACAGCTGATTTTGTGGTGTTGCTGGCGCCACGGTGCAAATAGCCAAAGTGAAAAAGCTGTAGATTATCCCTCCCACCATGATGCTTCGCCCGTACCCCAGCCGTTCACTGGCCTTGCCGGCACAAAGCGCGCCGATCAATCCACCAAGCCCCTGTAGCCCAAGAATCAAGCCGACCTGTGTGGTGGCAAAGCCCAGCGTGCGGGTGAGATAAACCATGATTTGCGGAGTTGCAGCGCAGGCGTAGATATTCCACATCGCACCGATGATCACCAGACGACGTAACGGTGGTGAATGGAAAAGGGTGTTGATACCTAGCTTGATTTGGCTGAGGCTTGACGGATAACCACCTTCAGGAAGCATCGGTTTATTTTTGGGTACGGTCAGGATCATGCCAGTGCCAACTAGAAACAGCAGGCTGTTCAATGACAAGGTCCCGAGAATGCCGATAATTTTTAACAGTACGCCACCTACTGCGGGCCCGACCAACTCTGCCGCACCGGCAATGGCCGCCAGAGCGCCGTTGCCTTTGGCAATCAGCCTTCCAGGTACCAGTGCAGGGATATATGTCCAGTAAGCCACTTCAAAATAGACATTTGCTGCACCGATGATAAAAACCATTGCCGCAAGGATCATCACTGACAATGCGCCAGACCATACGATAAACATGATTGCCAGCAGCAACATGACCCGCAGAGAATTAGCGAAAAACAGAATAGACCGGCGCTCCCACTTATCTGCACAAACGCCGGCGATCAGGCTGAAGAGAATAAAAGGCAAACGTTCACTGGCGGCGAGTAAACCTATCTCAAACGGTGTCGCATCAAGAAAGGTTATGGCGATGAGTGGTATGACGATAATGACTATCGCCGTGCCCAACTGAGTCGCAATATCACCCATACAGAAGCGTACGAATGCTGGATAATGAAAAATAGAATCCCGTATCGTCATAACGGCTTCCTTAACTCGCCTGTGTTGATGCAGTAGGCCTTATGCAAAGTATTTTGCTGTTTCCAATCCAATCAACGCATCTATTTCGTTTAGGAAATCATGCCCTTTTTTAGCGACTGCCAGCGGGGTTTCAGCAAGAATAATCACATGCCCCATAATGCTAAAGTTGCCTTCGTAGCGCCCAATCTCTTTGCCAGCAGAGATATTCAACGTATTGTGCGGTATCTCGTAGCGAGCCAGTAGTGTATTGAGCTGTTCTGGTCGGAAGGCGGAGGAGATGGTGCCGCCATGTCTGGCCGCTACAGCAAGAGTAATCCCCGCATGGGTAAAATCATCGTCGTTTACTTTGAGCGGTTCCCCCAGATGCAGACGGATCAAATATTCGAAAGGGTCGTGGCCTGTCTGGATCTGATACATGATTGGCGACACGCTACCCATCATTCGGGCATTGATTTCCACCAGGACCGGGCCATTGTCGGTTAACAGTAACTCAACGTGATACAAACCAATCTGAATGTTCAGGGCTGAAAATACGGCCTGTAGATAAACCTTCATCTCTTCACGCGTTTGTTTCGGCAAGCCGGAAGGCATTACCGCCGCCAGTTCCAACAGGTCGTAATAATGTGCACGGTAACGAGTGGTGGTGGCGTAAAACATGACCTTGCCTTCACGCACGATCACCTCCGCGGAGTGCAGGGTGCCGGTGACGTATTCTTCGATGATATATTCATGGGACACTACGCTGTCAATCAGGGCGCTGTTGGTTCGGTCAGTCTTTAGGGTAGCGACATAATGATCGAAATCACCCTGCGTGCGGCAAATAGCGGAAAATTGTTTGGCAAAGCCACGGATGGGTTTTACTACAAACGGCAACTTGATTTTTTTTGGCCCTTGTAACAGTTCATCTTCATTTAACACCTCAAAATCTGGCGAACGGATACCGTTGTTCTTTAAAATGGTACGCAAGCGATCCTTGAATATCGCGTTGCCCAGACCTTGTGGGCTAGGATAGCGCGTTCCCCATTTTTCAGCCGCACAGGCGGCCGCCATGATGCCTGTCTCCGCCGAACTGATCACCGTGTCGAATGGGGTCTCTTTCACCAAGCGTTCAATCACGGGGAAAAGATGCTCGTTTTCCAAGGTATCTACTTCGATATAACGATCGACATCCCCTAACTGATTAGCCAGTTTTGCTGGGTCTTTCGACATGATACTGACGAAGCTGGAAGACTTGGTGGGATGAATAAAGGTGACCTGATGGCCGAGGCGCTTAGCGCTGCGAAAGGCGTTCAGACCGGTCGGCGTGCTGTCGATAAAGATAACGTGAGCCATAAGCATTTCTCCTTGGAATAAAAAACAGGGGCTAATTTGGCAAACCGCAGATCATCAGATTGATAAAGAACAGCACGCTTAGCGCTGTGATGCAGAAAGTCGTGCTGGGCATGCGAATAGGAACGCAGGCGATTTGCAAAATAGAAATAATGGCTGCAATGAGCAGCACCAGACCGCCGGGTAAATAACCGGCCGTATGCAGCAATAGCATATTGGTGATAATAAAAGCGGCATAAGGTGTTTGCAGACCATAAGCACTCTCATCCCCCAATCCTGCCTGCAGAGTAAAGTGCGACAGGCGTACGCAGCCAAACAGAACTATGGATGCCGAAATAACGCCAGCCAACAGGGGGGTATTGGCAAATTGCTGAAACAGCAATATTGCGCTGACCACGTTGAAATTCAGCATATCGGCCAACGTATCGAACTGTTTGCCAAATGCTCGTTTCTCCTGCTGATGAGCATAAAAACGACGAGCCAGATAGCCATCAAGGTGATCGAGCAAAATCGCGATAAACACCAACAGGATTGCCCATCCCGAACGCTGGATGAAAATCAGCATCAACGCTACGATCCCTGCCAACACATTGATAGCGGTTACCAGATTCGCGCCATCCAGATATTTACCGGGCATCAGCCAATGGTGTGGTGTGGACATCATGGCAATTCCAACTTATGAGTTAATGTGGAGTGGTGGCCGTGGGCTAATCGCTTAAGCGCGGTGTGGAACGTCGGTTCATCACAACACAGAACGGCCCTGATATGGTCGGCGCAGCTTTGCCCGTAAATAATGCCGGGGACCGTAGCAACTTGCGCAACCCGCAATAAGTAATCTGCGACGCTCTCGCCCACGGTGGCAAAACGTTGCTGCTGCGCCAGCGGTAAACGCTGGTACAACCCTCGAACGCAGGGAAACAAGAACATTCCCCCCATTGGTGAACGTGGCCAATTGAACCCCTGTGACGGTGTTAACTGCTGCTTTGCCTGGCGTATGCGTGAGTGAAGCATTTTCTTCCTGTCCGCCAGCCAATCGTCAGCCTGCGCATCCTGAAGTATGCGCAGGGCAATCTGTTCATATTGGCGGTTAACGCCAAGCACCAGATAGTCGTGTATTTTGCTGGCCGTGGCGATAAATTCGGCGCTTCCGACCAACCAACCGATGCGCAGGCCGGGAATGCCGAATTTTTTGGAAAAGCTGTTGGCCAGAACCGTCCTGCTCGCCTGTGGATCAAAGCTGCGTGCAGGATAATGCGGACGCTCAAACGTCATACTGTCATAGACCTCATCGTGAATAAGCCAGGCACCGCAGCGTTCTGCGCATTGCATTAGCCCTCGCCACTCATCAGCCGACAGCACATATCCCGATGGATTTTCCGGGGAATTGACAATCACCGCTTTTGCCCCGCCGAGTTGGTGTCGGAATACGGGGTCGCTGTCAATCAAACTGGTGAATTCTGCATTGCCAACCGGGCGCGAAAAACGCCGAGGTTGACGCCCGAGAGCTAGCAGAGTGCGTTCATATAACATATAAGAGGGATCGGTGATCGCCAGCGTATCACCGGGATCCGAGCAGCACAGAATCGCCAGTGCGACGGCTTCAACGCCACCATGAGTGATTAAAACTTCGGTTGTAGGATTAACCTTGAGGTTATAACGGCGCAGGTACCAATCAGCAATTGCTTGACGTAGTGCCAGGGATCCCAACGAGTGCTCATAACGTTTCGCTGAAGAAAGAAATGCTTCCTGGGTCAAATCGATCTGGGCAATCTCTGCCAGCAAATGGGCTGGCGGGCCAAATGCCGGTTCGCCGATACTCATATTAATGATATCCGGATTGTCACGCGCGGCCTGCGAGATAGCTTTAGACGCGTAAACGCCGATGTTGGACAACGTGCTGTTCAGCCGTGCTGCTTTCACCTGATTTAATGCGTTAGAGTCGCTCATGAGGTTAATATCTCCTCGGCCAGGCGGGCAGCACGTTGTAGGTCGTTTGGATTGTCCACTTCGATCCAGGGGCGGCCAGCAGCGTCAACGTAGGCTGTGGGAAAACGCGAGAATGCTCGTTCGAAAATGTTATAAAGCTGCATTTCCCCCTCAAACGTCAGGACACTCAGCGCATCGACGATAAACTGCCGTGCCGCCTCGCCTAATTTTACGCAGCAGATAAATTCACCGATAGCACCATCGCCTGGTTGGTTTTTTGCTGTTCCGTGCTCAATAAACAACAGATGTTCAACTTTGCCATTTGGCGCAATAACCAGCGTATCGATACTGGGATTTTTGCTATCGGAGTCCAGCGCAATGCAAATTTCGGCTGAATTGTCTTTTATTTGCTGCAGTAGCGACGGTGGGATAAGTAAGTCGCCTTCATAGTAAATCACCGGTCCGGGTTGCTGACTGAGGGCTAGCCAGGCGCTCCAGTCCAGATTACGGGATTTGAACTGTGGGTTGTGTGAAACAATAAAATGGCTGCTACGCAATGATTCAAACAGGATCTGTGCGACTTCTGTGGCACCGTGCCCCAGAATAAACGTTTTATGTCCTATACCAGCGCGCTTAAAGGATTCGAGTTGATAATCCACAATTCGCCGTTTCCCCAGCATCAGACAGGCTTTATGCCGTGATGTGGTCAGTGGCAGTAGCCTGCTGCTTGAACCCGCCATTAAACATGCAAGACGCATTTTAAATCTCCTTGTGTCAGTCAGCCTCCGGGTGGCAGGCTGGATGTTAATCAGCGCGCTCCAGACCGGTTGACCAGCTTGCGCCTTGTGCATGGTTAACCACGACCGCTTCACCGTGATAAGCCTCATCACGAGAGAAGGTACCGGTGTAACAGCCATCAATGATGATTGGGCCAATGCACACCATTCTTGGATTGTTGTGTTGATGTGGCAGGGTATAAGTCCATATATCATCAACAAGCCGCTGCAGGACAAAGCAGCCGCCTTCTGTTAGCTGATGTTCCAGTTGCGCACGCCATTGCAGAGTCGACATTTGTCTGCCAAACATCACCTGGTAACCGCACAGGCCCAACCCTGGTTTTAATACCAGATCGTCCTGCTCACGTATTGCTCTGGCCAAGTTGCCTGGCGTTAAAATAAAGGTGGAGGGAATGTGGGCATCGATCAGCATGCGTTCATGTCCGGTGAACAGTTGGGCATAATCGGGATCGGTGAGAAAGGCCAGGTTTGCTTTGTTGTCGTAAACCGCACAACTGGCTGGTGCGCTGAACAGGTCTATCTGGCCCTGGTTTTCCGCTGCGATCAACTCTGCAATAAACGCGTTGTCGATGTTGTATTGCAGTTGTTCGGCGTATACCAGGTCGGTAAAAACGATGTCGATTTTTACGCCAAAAGCGTAGACACCTGTTGGGGTAAAATGGACGTCCGCCGGTTTGCCGGTCAACAGTCGAAAACCTCCCCGTCGGGCCATGTGACCGAAGTCAGGCCAGCCAAAATTGTCTTCCGGTATCTCGTCCGGGTCGTCCAGTAATTCCAACAATACCGGCTGGCGATCGTCCGCCAGTGGTGTGCG
Organism: Serratia sp. (in: enterobacteria); assembly: GCF_051654945.1. Classification (GTDB taxonomy): domain Bacteria; phylum Pseudomonadota; class Gammaproteobacteria; order Enterobacterales; family Enterobacteriaceae; genus Chania. Next base: position 123,720 of record NZ_JBOFZA010000023.1, on the reverse strand, counting down.
GTGGCGGTGCAATGCTTCGGCCCAAAGGCGGCCCATATCTGGTGCATAGAGCACAATCCCTGCATCTAGCAACCGCTGGTTGAGAGGATCCTCCCGCAAGGCAGTAACATAACGGTCGCAAATGCCTAGCCCGCCGAGTGAAGGGGTCACGTTCATTTCAACCAATTTGAAACCTTCGTGGGTCAGCAACGCGTCTGGCCTGGCAAAGAGCCGCGCGCGCTCTAATAGCGGTGGCGTGCAGAAAGTCAGGATGTCTTCACGTTGTTGCGGTGTTAGGCATTGCGCAGCAAGAAAGCTCGAATAATCCCCGCCGAACAGGCGCTCCGGCAGGCTGAAAACCATGGACAAAAGCCGCGCAGCGTCGGTACCTATGTTTGTCAGATGGCCGGGTGGGAATACCGCCGGTGGGAAGGTGGCACGCCAGTCGCCGGGGTGTATCTTAAACAGTGCCTGGGAAAATGCGTCAGCGGGCTCGCCACCCTTCTGCATGGAGTAAAAGTCTATAATCTGTTGATCAAGAATATTTTTAAGCATCTTTCCCCCCTGGAACCAATCATGAAAGACGAGCCATTGCCAGATGGAAAACCTGCTCGTTGGCGCAGTTGGTTAATCGCAGATATTGCCGACTTTCAGCGCCGTAAACGATCCCCGGTACCGTGGCGATTTGCTGTTCCACCAGAAGGTATTCCGCGACGGCGCTACCGGCATCAGGTGATAAGTCACGCCAGTAGTCGGGTAAGGCCGAATAGAGTTCGGAAACGTCAGGGAACAGGAACATTCCCCCCATGGGTCTGCGTGGCCAATGGAAGCCCCGAGTCTCGACTAATACTGAAAGCGCGAGTTGGTTACGGCTGGCAAGAATGTCCTGCTGCTGTTGTATCCAGCCGTCTACCGTCGGGGTGCTCAGCAGCCTTTCGGCGATAGGTTCGCCAAGAATACTCACGCCCAGGCATAGGCTCTCGTGAACTTTGCTGGCGGCTTCAATCACCTTGGCTGGCCCAATCAACCAGCCTGTGCGCAGGCCGGGAATGCCAAACTTTTTGGAGCAACTGTTAATCAGCACGCTGTGCTCGCGTAGGGCCGGAATACACCAGGCGTTAAGGTGACGGCGGGTGAATGCCAGAGTGTCGTACACTTCATCATGAATGACCCAGCGGTCATCTTTCTGGCAATCATTGGCGAGTGCTTGCCAGTCTGCCTCACTCATAACATAGCCGGTGGGGTTTTCTGGGGAGTTGATCAGTACCGCACGCGCTGAGTCGTGATTATTTGCAGCTAGTGCCGCCACATATTCGTTTCCGCCTTCTGGACGGGGCAACGGATGGCATTTACGATTCAACAAATGAATAGCTCGTTGATAAAGGGTGTACGCTGGTGCCGCCAGCAGGACGCCATCGCCTGGGTTGGTCACCGCTTGCAACGCAAGATTGAGAGCTTCAATCCCTCCATGAGTTACCATTATTTCGCTTTCTGGATCGATATTGATAGCGTAACGGCGCAAATACCACGCCGCTATTGCTCTGCGCAGCGACAGCGAGCCGCGTGAGTGTTCATAGCGCTTGACCGCATCCAAAAACCGTTCTTTGTTAAGATCCTCTCGACAGATCACGTCAACCAACTCAGCGGGCGGACCAAAATCGGGCTCCCCCATGCTGAGATTCAGGATTGCAGGGTTCGCCTTGGCTCGCTGAGCGATCGTCTTTGACGAAAGAGGATCCAGGTGTTCCAAATATGCATTGATGGCAGGCATGGTATCCCTCTTAATCCTGACCCATTGATCGTGGGTCTTCGGCAATAAGGTTACGCATCAGCTGAATCAAACGATCGTAATTCAACATCAGCGTAGCCAGGGTTACGGCGATCAACATACCGGTTTGCCATTCGCCACTGACCAGTGATTGCATCACGAAGGCCAATACCGGTATCAACGAATTCATAAAGGTAAACACGGTGACGCCTACCCACTGCAGGCAGGTTTGCGACAAAAAAGAAGGTAAAACCATATTGGCGACAATGAGGATCAACAGATTGCTTAGGGTTTCCGGGGAAACCCACAACGAGGCGAACTCTTCATGTGCGATCAGGTAAGCTGCGCTGCAGGCCAGAAGCAGATAACAGCGCAAAGAGACGACGGAGACAGGACCCAATTCACTCTGCTTGCTGAAGTGCAGTGAACTGATGTAGTAGAAGTACATCATGGCACCCGCTAACATTGACGTGTAAAGCACCAGCAGCGGGAAGGTGGAGAGAGCGTGAATACACAGGATCACTATCAGGATGAACAGTGACTTCAGCCAGCGCCTTTCCCGTAGGCAACTACACAGTGCTGAAGAAAGGAAAAATACGCCGATGAAGAAATCGGCTGAAGCGTGCGTCACGCTGTAATAAGAGAATATCCAGTTCAATACAAAGGCGACGGAAAGTGCCAGCCACATACGCCAATGACGGCACAGCGCACTGTGATTGCGCCGCAGGCGGCGGAATTCCCACAGGTTAAAGACTATGCAGGCCGCCAGAGCCATATAGAACAGGCTGATTTCAATGGGTATACCGCCCCCGACATGACTTAAAAATACCTGTGAAGCGGAGGTGAGTGCGATATACAGCAAAGTCAGTAATTGCCCACGAGCCAATAGTACCGAGGTTTTCTCATGAGACGGGGAGGGAGAGTTTATCTGCATGCTAGTCCACCTCCAGTGGGTATAGGGCTGAGTACAGCGGCAGAGATTGGCAACCTAAGCGCGCCTTAATTTTGCCATTGGTCCTACCTACTTCAATCCGGCTGATTCCTTGCGAGAATGCATATTGCACGCAGGCCGCAACCATGACGGTGTAAGGGCTGAAGTTCGCAGGCTGATAGTTAACGCCGCCAGCCCAAAGATGCAGACACTGCGGGTCGTTCAGGCAAATAACGGCAGCCACTAACTGGCCTTCATATTCAACCTGAACCACAGTAATCAACTCGCCGCAAGTTTTAAGGAAATGGAGAAACGTCGGTATTGGGTAATAGTGTGGCGTGCCGTTTCGGGAACTGGTGGCGTGGCAAAGTTTGACAGCAGCGGTAAGGTCGGCGTCTCGACCTGAAAGCACGCGGTAGCTGCCGCCATCGTGATCAAATTTACGCAACTGGCGATTCATTTCCTGTCGGCCACCGCGGGGAAGGGCTGCCAGATAGTCATTGAACCGATCAAACGGCATCAGATCGATAAAGAAACGCTCATGCATGAAATGACAACGATAACCCGCCAGCTCTGCAGCTTGTAATGAAGGTCCTGCGCTGAGGTTGAGCAGGCCGCAGCCCGGAATACCTAGCTGGTGGGCTAGCGCAATGAGTTCGGTCATCAAACGTTGCGCCACGTCCTCTGAACCCGGCCGATGCAGGATTTGTGTATCGTAGCAATGGGCAATGTGCCCCAATAGCCCACCGATGGGGGCGGTAAAATGAAAGCCGGTGCTTTTCGCCAGCGTACCAAAGGGGTCGGGCTGCGATTGTTGATAGACCACTAACAAAGCGTCAAGCCGTGCTCCTTGCCATGCGGCCAAGTAATGAGTGGCTAAAATCGGCAGCATGGGGTGACATTCGGCTGCCGTCAGCAGGTCAGGGTGATAAAAGGCTGGCTGTCCGCAGTTAACCCATAAGTCGGCATAGGCTTGGGCGTTAATATCCGCCAATTGTTGATAGCAAGACAGGTGATAATTCATAATATTGGCCTTTGCGAAAGGGTATGCGGGGATGAGTTTACGGGGGCGGCCTGTTGGGTAAATTCAGCAAATGCCGCCAGCAAGTCGTCGATATCCTGGATGCTGAGTTCCCCCATAACCCCAATGCGGAATGAATTTAACGCCCAGTGCTTGGTGGGGTAAATCACCATTCCACGCTGGAATAAAAAGTCGTTCAGCTTGTCAATTTCGCAACGTATTCCCGAACTTGGCGCCAACGTCACAATTAACGGGGCACTGAACTGTGGTTGAATTATTGGGCTGAAATTCAAACGCGCCATACCGTTGAGCAGGTGCAGCATACGCTGACAATACAAACGGTAACGCGATTGCCTTCCGCCCCGTTGACGGTATTCGTCAATAGCTTGTTTCAGCGCCAGCATAATCTGTAGCGGCGGTGTGAAGCGCCACTGCCCATCATCATCCAGCGCTTTGGCCTGTGCCCGGAGATCGAGACTGAGCGTGCGCGGAGTTATGTTGGTTGCAAGCAAAAGTTTTCGCACCAACACGAAGGCGATACCAGGTAGTCCATGCAGGCACTTATTGGCCGAAAGCGCGACGGCGGAAAGCGATGGTGCGCTGTAATCCAACGGCAATACGCCAAAGGTACTGATGGCGTCAATCAGCAACTGGCAGCCATACCTGCTGGCGAGCTGTGTCAGGCCATCAATATCATTGAGCACGCCAAGCGCTGTTTCGAAATGAACGGCGGCGATGTGGGTAACCCAAGGTGTCTGCTTCAGAGTCTGCTCGACCTTTGCGAGGTCAAAACCTTGATCTGGCGGCAGTGTCAGTACCGAATGCGGAATATGGTGGATACGGCAGATCTCCACCATCCGTGCACTGTAGACACCATTTTCGATAATCAACAATTGCTCATTTACCGCAGACAGAGAACAAAGCATTGCTTCGACGGCAAAAGTGCCGCTGCCAGATAACGGCACTGCGCTCCAACTCTCGTCACATCCCGCGATATCCACTATGTCTTCACGCAACTGGGTGCTTAGATGGGTAGCGACCGGGCTGCGTGAGCCCACATCTCTGCCAGCGGCCTCGCGCACTTGCTGCGAAGTATTCAGTGGGCCGGGAGTGAATAAACGAAATTGTTGTGATTGCATCGTTGTCACCGTTCAACGGAATTGGGCACGGTGCTGGCATTGGTTTGCCGGCTACTATGCAGAGTTGGGGTGGAAACGTGAAAGATGGGATTGTCCGGTGTGGCCCATTTACTACGGTAGTAGCTGTGGTAAAAATCACCTTCGCTAGCCAGATTGAAAGTAAAGAACAGGATGCGCCGGGTTGAAGACGAACGGTTTTCACTGGAACGATGGGGAATATAGGAGTCGAATAGGATTATGTCGCCGGGAGCGGCATCTATCCTCTGCCAGCGCATGTCTGCGCAGAGGCTATCGTCGATATCACCGTTACGCGGCCCTCCCTGATAGCTTGGTAACAGGGGCAAAAGCCCGCGAGGGGTCTCCACCAATGGTGCGTCTTTTGGTGTAAGGTTCCAATGGGTGGCGATTTCCAGTGCGCCATTTTCTTCTACTGCGGCATCAAGCAGTACGGCTGCGGTAACCTGGTAATTTGAGGCGAAATGACGATAGGCAGTAATATCCTGATGGGGCGTGAACGCGCCACCGCCGGGATGTTTAAAATTGCATTTATCTTTGAACAGGTTGACGGGGTGGCCGAGATGCTGTTCTATCAATTGCGCCAGACAGGGCACTAGCTCTTGTGCGAAATAAGGTGAACAGCCAGCAAGGTACTCGATACGACACAATTGTTCGGCATTACCCGCTTCAGTGACCACTACCAGACCCGGTGCGCTATCGGTTTGGGTCGATAGTGCGTGTTGGCTGATCTCGGTCAGTGCAGATTCAATACGGCTGAGATTGAGGCTGGTTAGCGATTTTTCCAGATGGACAAAGCCTTTCTGTTGAAAATGGTTACATGAAATGTTCATCACTTTCTCCTTATCCGTTTGACGGCCACTCAGCTGTGGCCGCGGTGTATACAGGGTTACACCATGCGTTTCATAGCAAGTTTAAAAACGTCGTCCGGCGTGCATAGCACCAGTCGGATGTGGTTATTGCCCTGTGGGCCATAAACTGAGCCAGGGACAACGGCTACGTCGCGCTCTTCCAGAAGGTAACTCGCCACTGCGTTGCCGATATGCTGGCCCGGTTGGCGATATTTTTCAGGCATCTGTTGATAGACGCCGCTAACCTCAGGGAACAGGAACATGGCACCGAGCGGTTTACGTGGCCAGCGGTAGCCACGATCTTCCGTAAGAGTGCTTAGCGCTGTGTGACAGCGCTGAGCGAGGGTGGAGGACATTTCCTCCAGCCAGGCAAATTTGCCGCCATCACTAAGTAAACGGTGTGCAATGCCTTCGTATTGGATATTGACGCCGAGATACAGGTAATCATGCGCTTTGGCCGCCTGTTCGATAACCTGGGGGGGCGCTATCATCCAGCCGATGCGCAGGCCTGGTAGACCGAATTTTTTTGAAAAACTATTGATAATAATTGAGTTTTTCTCCAGAGAGGCGATGGCGCGTGCCGGTTGGTGCGGGCGTTCAAAATGCATGGCGTCGTAAACTTCGTCATGAATGATCCAGCAACCGCTACGGGCGGCATGCTCTCCAATTACTGCCCAATCTTCTGGGCTGGCGATGTAGCCGGTCGGATTTTCCGGGGAGTTGACAATCATCGCCTTCACTTCCTCCAGCACGCCATCCTGCGCCAACATTTCAACATATTCATGGTTGCCAGCAGGGCGCGCTATTCGCAGCGGGGTGCGTTCTAACGTCTTCAGCGTGCGGGCATAGAGCATATAGGAGGGATCGCTGATGGCGACTTTATCCTGTGCCGATGTTGTGACCAGCAGGGCCAGGGTGATGGCTTCCACGCCACCATGAGTCACCATGATTTCGCGTTCAGGATCGAAATGCAGACCGTAACGATCGCGATACCAGGCGGCAATAGCCTGACGTAGCGCCAGGCTTCCTCGTGGATCTTCGTAGCGTTTGGAAGCGTTCATAAATGCCGATAATGAAAGATCTTGCTGTTCTATCGCCTTCAACAGATGCTCCGGCGGACCGAAAAACGGCTCGCCAAAACTCAGGTTGGCAATGGAAGGATCGGCCTTCGCTTTCAGCGAAATGGCTTTTGAGGCATAAATATCCATGCCCGTCAGAACAGCGTTTAGGACGTACGGTTGGGTAGTATCATGAATGTTCATGAGTCCGTTCTCAGTGGTAGGAATTAAGTGAGAAATACGACCTTCCTGCGGAGGCTGCACGTTATTGGCCATGATATTTTTGCATGGTGAAGCGGCGGCTATCGTTTTCAGATGGGACTGCAGGCGGCGTGCGACGTGATACGGCGATAACGTCGGGCGGCCCAATGGCGACATCGAACCGATGCTGATAGGAACATGTAACAGCCGGGGACCAGAAATACCCGTTTGGCGCAGTGCGTGGGCGAGGCTGTCCAAATCGTTGCAATGTTGGGCGTCGGCATAGCCTGCCGCATAGGCCATGCCGGCAAAATCTACACTAGGGGACACGGTAGGCTGGCCCCCCGTTGAGTCATAGCTGCCGTTATCCAAAATAATATGTATCAGGTTGTCGGGCTTGCTGGCGCCAATACCGGCAAAATTACCCAAATGCATCAACGCAGCCCCATCCCCGTCGATTACATAGACCGGCAGATTGGCGCAGCCTAAGGCAATGCCGTGAGAAATTGCGCTGGCAAAACCCATGGAGCCGACGCAATAAAAATGTTCAGGGCGGTCAGATAACGTAAACAGCTCCCGGCTGGTTTTGCCGGTAGTAGCGATGAACACACTATCGGGTTTAGCATGAGTCAGCAGCGTTGAGAGTACTTCCTCACGACGTGGGGACATCGGTTGCTGTGCATGCGTTACAGGCGTCGGGGATTGGGCAGCACAAAATTGATTGCCGGTCAGAAGCAATGCATAAGGTCGCTGTTCCGACTGGATATAGTTGCAGGCATGCCTCAGGCTTGCTAACGCTGCGGTTTCATCGTCGGGCAATACGGTCCACTCGACCTCAGCCAGGCCCAGCAACTCAGGCGTGATCTCGCCCATCAACCGATGCTGTGGTTCATCTTTGGTGCCGGGCTGACCGCGCCAGGTCACTAACAGTAAGACGGGTATCGAGAACGGCTCGTTAAGCGATGTCAGTGGGTTTATCAGATTACCTAACCCGGAGTTCTGACACAGGACAACCGCCGTTTTATTGGCAAGCCAAAGCCCAGAGGCCAGAGACAGCGCCTCACCTTCGTTTGAGGTCACTATGTAATGAGTTTCATCCCGAGCAATAACTTCATTGATCAGAGAGGATAAATAAGAGCAGGGAACACCGGTAAAATAGTGTGTCCCTCGTTCAATCAATGCACTGACAAAATTACGGACGTTAATCATTTAATCATCTCCTCGCGGAGTAATAGAAAAACCGGCTAACTAAAGGGGGAGGTATTTTTGCTCCGCCAGTTGTACCTCGTATTCATTGGTGAGTTTGAAAACATCATCCAAAGAGGCAATTTCCCGTTCAATCTGTGCAACGCTATTATGTTGGCGAATATTTCGGGTAATAGCGCGCATCGCGGCGATGGAAGCACGCAGGCTATGATTGGCCCAGATGATTGTAGACACACCGGCTGCACGGAACGCATCGGTAGCAGTGTTATAATACTTCGTCGGTACGATAACGATCGGGCAATCACTTTTCCACTGGTGGCAAAAATCCATGATTTCCGCACCATCTGATTGTCTAGAGTGAATTAATATCGCGTCGGCACCTGCAATGGCGTAGGCATCGGCGCGTTTCAGCGCTTCTGCCATGGGGCAACCGCTGATGAGTGCTTCCACACGAGCAATCACGCAGAAATCACTGTCCAACTGGCTGTCTTTCGCTGCTTTTATTTTGCCGCAAAATTCATTGATTGAAGTTAGATCCTGACCCGCGCCAATAAAGGAGTTTATTTTAGGAAATAGCTTATCTTCCAGACATACTCCGGCGACGCCTCGCTGAGACAGCTTTTTAACCAAACGGCGGACATTATTAAAATTGCCAAAGCCAGTATCCCCATCCAATAAAATAGGGATGGCGGTGTTATCCACCATAAAATCAACAACGTCCATCACCTGAGTCCAGGAAGCTTCATTTCTGTCGCTAAGGCCCATCGAGGCTGAAATAGATAGCCCTGAAGCCCACAATGCTTCAAAACCACTTTCTTCGGCTATTTTGGCGCTCATGGCATTATGAGCCTCCATCAGGAAAGAAAGTTCTTTATTTTGCAGAATGCTTTTTAAAGCTGATGTTTTTTTCATAGCGTTACCTCAATTAGCATTGATATACAGTGATGGCTCAATGGCTGTTCATAGCGGTAGCGTCAGGTACGAATAAAAATAATCAAAACAGGCGTAAGGGCAAATGATGACTCTTGTCATAATCAATGGCGATGAGGGTCATCAGAGCTACCTGAAATCGCTGAGTAACCGTGTATTGAGGAGGCAAGGCTGAGGTAAGGTGAGATTGATTCAGCCTCTGCCTCGGTATGGAGCATTGCTGGCATAGTGGGATGACGGCTAAAAAATGCGTCCAAATCCTCTGTTCGCAACAGGCTTGCTAGATACCTATCCCTGTTGGACCGTAGTTGGCCCTGCGCCTGTTTAGTGTTCAGCAAATCTAAACTATCCATCGCTTGCCTCCATGATTCTGCTGATATAAAAACTAATTTAAAATAGGACGTTTTTTCAACAAAAATTTCACAAAAATGCTTATATTTTTATTATTTAATTGATTTTATTAAATATTTATTTAATTGCATTGTCTTTGTTTATGTGATTTAGATCTGTTTTTATAGCGAAAGGTTCAGATTTGGTACTCGTAAATTATTGTTGATTTATTAAGTATACGATTGGGAGGCACAGATAGGTCACAGCATGAAGATGTCAAAATGCAATAGCATGAGTTCGATGTAGGTGGGAGTTTTAGTATGATGTTTTCGGACTTGAGGATGGATTTAGTTTTTGCCTAAGTGATCAGTGACGGTTGGCTGGCCACTCTAACATCGAACTGAAACAACCCAGTTCAAATTGGCAATCTTTCTTGACGCGAAGAAGGGATTAAAAATAATTGTGAGTTTTTCAAACTAACTAATTGAATATAATCAGTATAAATATTCACAAAGAGGCATGAAAATATAAATATGGCTCCTCTGACTGGACTCGAACCAGTGACATACGGATTAACAGTCCGCCGTTCTACCGACTGAACTACAGAGGAATCGTGTGAACGGGGCGAATAATAGCGAGGCATTTAGAGTTTGTCAAAGCACTAAAGTGAGGAAAAAGTGCGTTTGCTGCCAGATTGAGCAGGTTGGCTCGTTTTTCGGCACTTTGCTCTGATAGTCAACGGATGCCGTATGCAACACCTTTGCAAGATGAGCACTTAAGGAATGCCAGTGGTCCTGATTGCAGTGATGCCCCTGCCTAGTGCGGCAAGCTGCCAAACTCATGATGCTTTAGCGGTAGGCCATCTGGCTATTGTCAACTTTTGCCTGCAATGACAGAACGTTAAGTCGTTCAATCATTAAATGATATCAGTAAAGTCTTGCTCATCGAATATAAACTAACCAGGAAAGAACTTAGTACCATCTGGATGGGGACCACTGAACAAGGCGAAAATATTTGCCTATTTTTCACCAATTTGTGATCGCTATTGGTTTTTTTAGTTCATCATGTTTTTAGCGCGGCAGTGCTTAAAAAAATTGAAATTAATCAATATAATATGCTGTCTCCGTGAGTTCTGGCCGATTTTTTTTAAGATTAATCTATGTTACTCTAGCGGGCAATCTATGCTGAGAGGGGTATTCAGGCCAGCACGGCGCTTGTCAATGCTTGCTTTATTACTCTATGCTACGCCAAGCCATTTTTGTCACGGTAAACCACGCCGTTCCTTTGTTTCCCGGAGTTTTTTAGCAATGAAAAAAACAATCGCAATAGCCACATTGTGTGTGTTGCTGGCAGGGTGCCAGACTGCGAAAACCAAACCGACAACCGCCGCCGGTGTACCTGCTCCAGCACCGGTCGCACCTAGCGCTACCGTTACGCAGCCAGCTCAACCGATGGCTTCCGTCGGTACCGATGACATTATGTACCCATGCATGAAAGAGCTGAACGCTCTGCAACAGGTTAGCCCGCGGCTGTATCAAACCCGCAGCACGGAACTGAACGATATCGTGGCGCAGGCCAAGCTTTATATGCGTATTCGTGACAACGTCAGCACCGAAATCCATCAAATCATGGATGCCGCCTATCAATTCCGCATTGCCAAAACCTGTAACCGCATCAGCACCGACCTGACCAATGCCTTGATCGAGCGTGTGACTGGCGCCTAACGCGCATACCCCGTATTCAGATGTTCCGGGAATACATGGTGTTGTACCAAAAACGCTCTCTTAGGGAGCGTTTTTGTTTTCTGCCCATCCAAAATGCACTCCAGTTGCACCAGCAAGGTGCGCCAGCAATTCTCCTCGTTCTTTTCTAACGCTTGTTGCCCGCTAAAACCAGTGAGCCTCCTCATTTTTACGGCTGAGAGCGCCAGCAAATCGGCTCTATTTTTGTATGCGCCGTCACAATGGCTAGATTTTTGCTTGGATAAACGCGGGTAAATCGGTTGCGCTCTCGCGCAAATTATTTTCCCCGACTACACATAAAGTGACTGCTCCACGTCATTTACCCGTCATCCTGCAACTACCGCCGTTATTGGCCGCAATTTGCAATCTGCCGGGTCTACGGTCTTTCGCTAAAACAGTGCTGAGGAATGCAAAATGTCATTGAGAGTGATAAAAACCCCGCTTGCTGCTCTGCTTATTGGTTGTTTTAGTACAGCTTTTTCTGCTCATGCCGATATCGTGATCGGCGTGGCCGGGCCATTCTCTGGCCCCAATGCCACCTATGGGGATCAATACTGGCGTGGGGCCTCGCAGGCTGCTGCGGATATCAACGCGGCCGGGGGGATTAAAGGGGAAAAAATCAAGCTGGTGCAAGGCGATGATGCTTGCGAACCCAAGCAGGCGGTATCGGTCGCCAACCGGCTGGTCGATCAGGATCACGTCGCGGCCGTGGTCGGGCACTTCTGCTCGTCCTCAACCATGCCCGCCTCCGAGGTGTATGACGAGGCCGGGATTATCGCCATCACTCCCGGTTCCACTAACCCGCAAATTACCGAACGCGGCATGAATAATATGTTCCGCATGTGTGGCCGCGACGATCAGCAAGGGGTGATTGCCACCAACTACATGCTCGATACCCTGAAGGCGAAAAAGATTGCCGTTATCCACGATAAGGATACCTATGGCCAGGGGCTGGCAGACGCCGCCAGGGCAGAGATGAACAAACGTGGTGTGAAGGAAGTGATGTACGAAGGGCTGTCACGCGGTGAGAAAGACTTTAACGCTCTGGTGACCAAGATCGCCTCGGTTAATCCAGACGTGGTGTACTTCGGCGGTTGCCATCCAGAGGCGGGTCCGCTGGTGCGCCAGATGCGTGAGCAGGGCGTCCAGGCCAAGTTCTTCTCCGGTGACTGTATTGTTACCGAGGAGCTGGTAACGGCGGCCGGTGGGCCACAATACACCAAGGGAGTGCTGATGACTTTCGGTAACGATCCCCGTCAGATCCCAGAGGGGAAAGCGGTGATCGCCAAGTTCCGCGCCAGCGGGTTTGAACCGGAAGGCTACACGCTGTACTCCTACGCATCGATCCAGGCTATCGCTGCCGCGTTTAATGCCACCGGGGGTAAAGACAGCGCCAAGGCCAGCGAATGGCTGAAGTCTCACGATGTGGATACCGTGATGGGTAAGAAAGCCTGGGATAAAAAAGGTGACCTGAAAGTATCAGACTACGTGGTCTACCAATGGGATGACAAAGGCAAATATCACCAGCTGTGATGTAAAGATCAGCGGATCCGAGCGTGTGGCGGATCCGTTCCTTAATCCCCTTTGGGCCGCGTGGTGCTGAACTTGCGGCCCGCCCATCAGGTGAGATTGCTTATTATGGATGTATTCTTCCTGCAACAGCTGATTAACGGCCTGACCCTTGGCGCGGTGTATGGCCTGATCGCCATCGGCTACACCATGGTGTACGGCATCATTGGCATGATCAACTTCGCTCACGGCGAGGTGTATATGATTTCTGCCTATCTGTGCGCGATTGGCCTGGCGCTACTCTCTTTCTTTGGCTTGCACTCTTTTCCACTGTTGATTCTGGGCACATTGGTTTTCACCATCGTGGTCACCAGCGTTTATGGTTGGGTGATCGAACGCATTGCTTATAAACCGCTGCGTAACTCCACTCGTCTGGCTCCGCTGATTTCCGCCATCGGCATGTCGCTGATCCTGCAAAACTATGCACAGATCAGCCAAGGGCCGCGCCAGCAGGGGATCCCAACCTTGCTGGACGGCGTTTTTCGTCTCAACTTTGATGGCGGGACGATCCAGATCACCTACACCAAGGTGTTTATTCTGGTGGCCGCGCTAGTGGGCATGGCGGTACTCACCTACGTGATCCAACGCACTCGGCTGGGACGTATCTGCCGGGCGACCCAACAGGATCGCAAGATGGCGTCGATACTCGGCATCAATACCGATCGGGTGATCTCGCTGGTGTTTGTGATTGGTGCGGCGATGGCCGGGCTGGCCGGGGTGCTGGTCACCATGAACTACGGCACCTTCGATTTTTACGTGGGCTTTATTATCGGCGTCAAAGCCTTCACCGCAGCGGTGCTGGGCGGCATTGGCTCATTGCCTGGCGCGATGCTCGGTGGTTTGTTGCTTGGGGTAGCAGAGGCACAGTTTGCCGGCATGGTGAACTCGGATTACAAGGACGTATTTTCATTCGGTCTGCTGGTGGTGATCCTGATTTTCCGCCCTCAGGGCCTGCTGGGGCGGCCAATGGTCGCTAAGGTGTGAGGGAAACTATGTCTCAATCCACAGTTTATCAAGGGCTGAGTATTAAACGCAGCCTGTTGGATGCCGTGCTTGCGGGCCTGATCGCGCTGATTGTATTTGGCCCGATCGTCGGCATCGTGCTGGACGGTTACAGTTTCAACTTTGAGCCACGCCGCCTGGTGTGGATTATTGCGGTCGTCATGGTGGGGCGCTTGCTGCTTAGCCTGTTTTTGCAAACGCAGCTGGGGCGCAAGGTGTCGGCGCGCTTTGAAGGCGGCAATGACGGCGTTTATGTTCGGCCAGTCGGTGCCAGAACCAGTCTACGATGGATCCTGCCGCTGTTGGCGGTATTGGCACTGCTGTTCCCGTTTATCGCGACCAAATACCTGCTGACCGTGGCGATCCTCGGCTTGATATATGTGCTGTTAGGGCTGGGCCTAAACATTGTGGTGGGGCTGGCCGGGTTGCTCGATCTGGGTTACGTGGCGTTTTATGCCATTGGTGCTTATGGTCTGGCGCTTGGCTATCAATATCTCGGTCTGGGTTTCTGGGCGATGTTGCCGCTGGGGGCGCTAATGGCGGCGCTGGCCGGTGCGTTGCTGGGGTTCCCGGTGTTGCGTATGCACGGTGACTATCTGGCGATTGTCACTCTGGGCTTTGGTGAGATCATTCGCCTGGTGCTGAATAACTGGGTGTCGTTGACCGGTGGGCCAAACGGCGTTTCGGTTCCTGCGCCGACCCTGTTCGGCCTGGAGTTTGGCCGCCGGGCCAAGGAAGGGGGCATACCGATCCACGAGTTTCTCGGCATTACCTACAACCCCAACCTGAAGTTTATCTTTATCTACGCCGTATTGTGCCTGGTGGTGTTGCTGGTGCTGTTCGTTAAACACCGTTTGACACATATGCCAATAGGGCGAGCGTGGGAAGCGCTGCGTGAAGATGAAATTGCCTGCCGTTCGCTCGGGCTGAACCATGTGTTGGTCAAACTCTCGGCGTTTATGATGGGGGCTTCTACCGCGGGTATTGCCGGGGTGTTCTTTGCCACCTACCAAGGGTTCGTCAATCCGACCTCGTTTACCTTCTTCGAATCGGCGCTGATCCTGGCGATCGTAGTGTTGGGGGGCATGGGATCGACCATCGGCGTCGTGCTGGCCGCTTTTGTGCTGACGGTGGCCCCGGAACTGCTGCGTAGCTTTGCCGAATATCGGGTATTGCTGTTTGGCGTGCTGATGGTGTTGATGATGATCTGGCGGCCACGCGGTCTGGTGCGTATCAGCCGTACCAGCTTTACGCCACGCAAGGGGGTTGCACCATGAGTGATGCCATTTTGCGCGTTGAACATTTGATGATGCACTTCGGTGGCATCAAGGCGCTGAACGATGTGAACCTGGAAGTGGAGCGTGGATCGATCACTGCGTTGATCGGCCCGAACGGCGCGGGGAAAACCACGGTGTTCAACTGCCTGACGGGGTTTTACCGCGCCAGCGGTGGGGCGATCCTGCTCAATACTCATAAACGGCCCATTGATGTGATCCGTATCCTCGGGCAGAAATTCCGCGCAGGGGATTGGATTAACCCCGCACAGCTGGGGTCGCGCCTGTACTACAAGATGTTTGGTGGCACCCACCTGGTGAACCGTGCCGGGCTGGCCCGCACCTTCCAGAATATCCGCCTGTTCCGTGAAATGTCGGTGGTGGAGAACCTGCTGGTAGCGCAACACCGGTTGAGTAACCGCAACCTGATTTCCGGAGTGCTCAATACGCCGGCCTATCGGCGGGCAGAGAATGAAGCGCTGGATCGGGCATTTTACTGGCTGGAAGTGGTCGAATTGGTGGACTGCGCCAACCGGCTGGCGGGGGAGATGTCCTATGGCCAGCAGCGGCGGCTGGAGATTGCCCGTGCGATGTGTACCACCCCGGAAATGATCTGCCTGGACGAACCTGCCGCCGGGCTAAACCCGGTAGAAACCGCCACGCTGAGCCGGATCATCCGTTTTCTGCGCCAGCACCATGACATTACGGTACTGCTGATCGAACATGATATGGGCATGGTGATGGAGATTTCCGACCGGGTGATCGTGCTGGATCACGGCAACGTGATCGCCGAGGGCACACCACAGGAGATCCAACACAATGACAGCGTGATCGCCGCTTATCTGGGCGCAGACGAAGAGGAGCTGGCGGGATGAGTGAGGTAATGCTGGAGTTTCGTGAGGTCGATGTACATTACGGCCCGATCCAGGCGCTGCAACAGGTTTCATTGCAGGTCAGGCAAGGGGAAACGGTGGCGTTGATTGGGGCCAACGGGGCAGGGAAATCCACCTTGCTGATGTCGATCTTTGGTCAACCTCGTATCAGCGGCGGGCAGATCCTGTTTCAGGGGACCGATATCAGTCAACGTTCGACGCATTTTGTGGCCAGTAGCGGCATTGCGCAGGCCCCGGAGGGGCGGCGGATTTTCCCGGACATGACCGTAGAGGAAAATTTGCTGATGGGCACCATCACTCTCGGCAACCAGTATGCCGCCGAGGATATGCAACGTATGTATGAGCTGTTTCCACGCCTGAAAGAGCGGCGTAACCAGCGGGCGATGACCATGTCCGGCGGTGAGCAGCAAATGCTGGCGATAGCCCGCGCGCTGATGAGCCGGCCCAAGCTGCTGCTGTTGGATGAGCCGAGTCTGGGATTGGCGCCGATCATCGTCAAACAGATCTTCAGCATCCTGCGCGAGCTGACCAAAAGTGGCATGACGATTTTCCTGGTGGAGCAAAATGCCAACCATGCGTTGAAGCTGTCCGATCGCGGCTATGTGATGGTCAATGGGCAAATCCGCCTGAGCGGCAGCGGTGCGGAACTGCTGAGCAATCAGGAGGTGAGAAAGGCGTATTTGGGGGGAGCATAAAGAATATCCTTAGTCCCCTGTATTCAAATTAAATCAACATACGTAGGGGCCGAACATGTTCGGCCCTGACTAATCCACTGAATACTCTGACGGGCGCAGCATCAAGCGCTCCTTCTCGGTGAGACCGACGAAGGCTTGTCAGCAGCCTAAGACTCCTTTTTGGTTAACGATGCTACAGCCTCTATTCGACAGCCCGCCAATGCGGCCAACTGCGGAGCAGGTGTTGCACATCGCACCCGCCATAAAGCCGGATCACGCCTTTCCTGCCCCTGGGCAAAGCCCACAATGTGACTCAAGAGAATTCTGTTCAAAATTGTGACCTCATGCTCATAAAACCAACTTGTCGGTTGTATTCTCACCACTACGGCTTATTGTATTTATATTGTATACAATATGAATACATAGGAGGGGCAATGCGTATTATCGACACCCACAACCACATTTGGCACTGCAAAGGCGAACATTTCAGCTGGATCACGGAGGATCTGGCCATCATTCGCCGTGATTTCCTGATCGGCGACCTGCTGGCGGTGCTTGATGAGCACCAGGTTGCCGGGGGCATGCTGGTACAGGCCGTACCGACGCTGGCCGAAAGCGAATGGCTGCTGGAAATGGCAGAACAGACCGACAAGATCCAAGGGGTGATTGGCTGGGCCGATATCACCAAAGGGAGAGCGGTAACCGCCGATTTACGGCGGCTGAAGGGGAAATCCAGCCGTCTGAAGGGCATTCGCTATATGTCGCAAGGGCTACCTGGCGAACATCTGGTGACACCGGAGTTTATTGAAGGCGTTCGCTGCGTTGGGGAGCAGGGCTTGGTGTACGAACTGCTGATCACCGCGCCGCAACTGGATGATGCCGCTCGGCTGATCGCCGCCTGCCCAGACGTGGTCTTCGTGATCGAGCACATGGCCAAACCGGCAATCAGGGCAGGGGAAATCGAGCCGTGGCGCAGCAGGCTGCAGCAGCTTGGTCAGCGATACCCCAACGTTTTTTGCAAGCTGTCTGGCATGACCACCGAAGCGGATTATCAGCGTTGGAGCGGTTTGGCACAGGCTTACCAGGAAACGGAGCCTTACATCGCCGCGGTATTTTCTGCCTTTGGTGAAGACCGAGTGATGTTTGGTTCCGACTGGCCGGTGTCACTGCTGGCCCTGCCTTACGCAGGCGTACTCGCGCTATGCCAGCGTTATCTGCAAGACAACCCGGCGATATCAGCCGACAAGCTTTTTCATCTCGTGGCCAAAAATGTTTACTCATTAAAATAACAGGGGGCACTAATGGAAGTCGTTAAATACATCTTGGGGTTTGGCCCGGCAGTGGTCATACCCATGATCATGTTTCTGTTTGCGGTGATCTTTGGAGCCAAACTGGCGGATGCCGCCAAGAATGCCATGACGGTTGGCATTGGCTTTCTGGGGTTGTCGCTGCTGATCGGTTTTATGGTCAGCTCGCTGAGCAGTTCCACGGAGGCGATGGTCAAAAACCTGAATCTCCATTACGAAGTGCTGGACCTGGGGTGGCCGTTGATCAGCGCGTTCAGCCTGGCTGCACTCTCGCTGCCCGTGGTGTACGCGCTGTGCTTTATCACCAACCTGATCATGATCTCGACCAACACCACCAAGACGTTGAACGTGGATTTCTGGAACTACTGGCACTTTGTGTTTGCCGGGATCATCGTTGAACAGGTCACGGGTTCATTCTGGATTGGCATCTTTGCCAGTTGGATCACCTTTGTCATCACCCTTAAGATTGCTGATTACATCGCCCCACATGTGCAAAAATTCTGTGACACCCCAAATGTCACCATTACTCAAGCCGAAATCGTGGCCTGGGCGCCGCTGGCATTCCTGATGGATCGCATCATCGATCGTATCCCGGTGATCAATAAGATCGACCTCAACCTGAGCAAGATAGAAGCAAAGTTGGGGTTCTTCGGTAGTCCTCTGGCGATGGGGGCGATCCTGGGGGTAATTATCGGCATGCTGGGGGCGTTGCCTTTCAGTGAAATCATTAAAAGCGGGATGAACTTTGCCGCCGTAATGGTGCTATTGCCCACCATGGCTGGTGTATTGGTGAGCGGCCTGGTACCTATTACCGAGATTGCTTCCGAATGGGTTAAAAAACGTTTTCCGAGTAAATCCCTTTATTTCGGTATCAGTGGTGAAATTGCCTTTAAAAACCCGGCAGTGTTATCGGTAGGTATTTTGATGGTGCCACTGACCATTCTGATTAGCACTATTTTACCGTTTAATACCATGATGCCGTTCGCCGATATTCCCTATCTGCCGATCTTTGTGGTGTTTGGCACCGTGGCCTGTAATGGCAATATGTTCCGCGGGCTGATTAACGGTATCGTGATTGTCTGCGGCATCCTGTGGTTTGGCTCCGATTTGGCGGTGGTGTCGCAAGCGCTGGCAGAACAGGCGCATCTGAACGTACCGAAGGAGATGATGGCTTCATCGATCGACGGCGGTTCGCATGCCATCTCCTACATTTTCTACAAGATGTTTGAAATCTTTAATACCCTCAATCCGTTGGTGTTATGCGGTTTGGCGCTCGTCACCACAGGACTGATTATTATTGTGCTGCGATTGATTTTCAATATTAAACATCAGTCAGCCGAAGCCGTCACGCTGGCGGAAAATAAACAGGATTAATTAGTAACTCTATTATTGGAGAACATCATGATCACCATGAATACGATAAAAAGCGTAGGCCTAAGCGTTCCCAGTTTGACCTTTGGTGCCGCCAGCCTGGCCAACTTGTTTAAATCATTGAGCAATACCGAAGCAATGGCGATTGTCGATAAAGCCATCCAGGTCGGCTGGCGCTATTTCGATACCGCGCCTCACTATGGCAGCGGCCTTGCCGAATTACGCCTGGGGATGGGGTTGCGCGGTTTGGCGCGCGGCGAATATGTGCTATCCACCAAAGTAGGGCGTCTGCTGCAATCGAGAAAACAGCAACCGGGCCTGGAAGCCGGGGAATTTTTCTTTGATGAGAACCCCTTCAACCGCCACGCTGATTATTCCTATGCGGGCATCATGCGCTCCTATGAGGATTCCATACAGCGCCTCGGAACTCGCTATATCGACATTCTGTATGTGCATGATATTGGCACCTATACCTACGGTCAGACACCGCTGGAGCGTAAACACTTCAAAGATTTCTGTGACTCCGGACAAACAGCGTTGGACGAGCTGAAACGTAATGGGGATATCAAAGCCTGGGGCGTGGGAGCCAATGAAGAAGCGATCCTGATGGAGGTGATGGATCACGCCGCACCAGACATTTTTATGCTGGCCAACCGTTATAACCTGCTGGAAACGGATCGGCAGGCGTTCTTTGCCAAATGTGAGCAACACGGTGTCTCGGTCGCCATTGCCGCCCCTTTTGCCACCGGCGTATTGGTCGCCAAGGATAAATCTTCTTCTCTCTATGAATACGGGGCGGTACCGCCTGCCGTGATCGAAAAAATCAACCATATCGAAGCCGTGTGCAACAAACACCATGTGCCGCTTGGCGCAGCGGCCTTGCAGTTCCCGTTAAGAAACAAAAACGTCGTCACGGTCACCTGCGGCGTGCAGTCCGTCGAACAGGCGGTGACTAACTATGAATGGGCTAACTTGGCGATCCCTGCGGCATTGTGGGATGAGTTGGCCGGTTTAGGCATTAAATAATCACTGTGTGCGTTGCGCCCAGGAAACCGCTTTTACATTGAGGATGCTATGAAAATTATTAAAGCCGAAATCTTTATGGTGGATTTAAAGCCAAAGGTTAAACGCGTGGACGCGATCCAGTCTTTTGTCTCGCAGGAAACGCCGATCGTTCGGTTAACGACAGCAAGCGGCGCGGTGGGTGAAGGCTACACCTATACCATTGGCACCGGCGGATCTTCGGTGGTTGCGCTGTTACGCGATCACCTGCTACCTGCGCTGATCGGGCGCGATGCGACAATGATTGAGGCCATCTGGGAATCCTTGTTGTTCTCTACCCATGCGACATCGGTTGGGGCTATTACTTCGCTGGCTCTGGCGGCTATCGATACCGCCCTGTGGGATCTGAAGTGCAAACAGATGAACCTGCCATTGTACAAAGTGGCTGGTGGTGCCAAAGCCCGCATGAAGTTGTATACCACGGAAGGGGGGTGGCTACATTTGAGCACTCAGGAGTTGGTTGATGATGCGCTGGCCGTCCAGGCGCAGGGCTTTTGCGGTTCGAAAATCAAGATTGGCTCGGAAAGCCCGGTACGAGATATCGAACGCTTGGAGGCGGTGCGTAAGGCGGTGGGAAATGAGTATGTGATCATGACCGATTGCAACCAGTCGTTTAAATTTTCGGAGGGTAAGCAACGGGCCGCGTTACTGGAGCATGTGAACCTGTCATGGATTGAGGAGCCTTTCCTGGCGCAAGACGTCGATTCGCATAAAAAACTGTGCGAATCGACGACCATTCCCGTCGCCGTAGGGGAATCGATCTATTCGATCCAGCATTTCAAAGAGTACCTGCAAAATAACGCCGCCGATATCATCCAGGTCGATGTGGCTCGTATCGGTGGTATTACCCCTTGGCTGAAAGTGGCGCATATGGCCGAGTGCTTCAATAAAATCGTCTGCCCGCACTTCTTGATGGAACTGCATATCTCGCTGTGCTGCGCCATCACCAATAGCCGCTGGCTGGAATATATTCCGCAGTTGGACAGCATCACGCTCAGTATAGTTAACATCACCGAGGGCTTCGCCTATCCACCGGAAACGCCCGGGCTGGGAATTCAGTGGGATTGGCAGAAAATAAATCAGCAGACATTGGTGCACCACATTATTGAATAGCTGTTGTGTACGACGGTAGGGCGCAGATTGCCGCGCCTTCAACCATTTTTAAGGGAGAGTTTGGTTATGGCTAACACGATTTTTAACGGTGCCTGGTGTCCGTCGATTACGCCTTTCGACGCGCAGGGGAAGATCGACCTACCGGCATTAAGCCAGCATTTTCAGCGCCTGGCTGCGGCACAAACCAGCGTCATCCTGCTGATGGGCAGCATTGGTGAGTTCACCTCGCTGACGATGGTTGAACGCCTGATGCTGATCCGTGAGGCGCGCAGCATGTCACCTTTACCGATGGTGGCGAATATTTCCACCACCTGCATGAGCGATATGTTCAGCCTGGCGGAAGAGGCGTACGCCTGCGGCTATCAGGCAGTGATGATCCTGCCGCATTATTATTTTCAGCAGACCCGGCAGCAGTTGCTGGCGTATTACCGTGAGCTGGGTCAACGGTTAAGCGGCCAGTGGTTTGCCTATAACTTCCCGGCTCGCACCGGCTGCGATCTGGATGCTGAATTAGTGACACAGTTGGCGGCGGAGTTCCCCAACTTTGCCGGGATCAAAGATACCGTCGATTGCCTTTCCCATACGCGAGCCATCATTCAGGCCGTTGCCCCGGTTCGGCCCGATTTTGCCGTGCTCTCGGGTTTTGACGAGTATCTGATCCCCAACCTGTTGGCCGGCGGTGGCGGGGTTATTTCTGGCTTAAATAACATCTGCCCTGAGTTATTTGTACAGGCCATTGAGGCTTGGCGGGGAAATGATGTGAGCCAGCTCAATAATATTCAACGGGAGATCGGTCAATTTTCGGCCATTTATACCATTGGCAATGATTTTGTGACCACGATAAAAACGACGGTAGCACGCAAGTATCAATACAGTACGCCAACATCACGCAACTTCGCCGGGCAATTGAATGAGGCGGAATGCGCGGCGATTGATCGGTTGTTTGATATTAAATAATAAACAACTGCCGGCGATCGCCGAAGATGTTGGCATCGCGCATTACTTTGGTAGGGGCATATCTATTTACCCCGAAGAATAAACTTGATACGTCGGGCAAAAATCCCAAGGAGCATGAAATGGCTTACAGAATGATTTTAAACGAGACCTCGTATTTTGGGGCCGGTTCGATTAGCTGCATTGTTGATGAAGTGAAAAAACGGGGCTTCCAAAAAGCCCTGATAGTGACCGACGGCGATCTGATCCGTTTCAAGGTTGCCACCAAGGTATTCGATATTCTGGAAAGCGCCGGGCTACCTTATAGCGTCTTTGATCAGGTGATCCCCAACCCGACCATCGAAGTCGTGCAGCAGGGTGTCGAAGCCTTCAGGCAGTCCGGGGCTGATTATCTGATCGCCATCGGTGGTGGCTCGCCACAGGATACCTGCAAAGCGGTTGGCATCATCATCAATAACCCAGAATTTGCCGATGTGCGCAGCCTGGAAGGGGGCGCTGCGACCAAAAATGCCGCCGTGCCGATGATCGCCATCCCAACGACCGCCGGTACCGCAGCAGAAGTGACCATTAACTACGTCATTACCGATGTGCAAAACCGCCGTAAGTTTGTTTGTTATGATCCGCACGATATTCCGATTGTGGCGATTATCGATGCCGAAATGATGGCCAGCATGCCTGCGAGTCTGAAGGCGGCTACCGGCGTTGATGCGCTGACACATGCAATCGAAGGCTATATCACCAAAGGCGCATGGGAACTTACCGATATGCTGCATCTGAAGGCCATCGAAATTATTGGCCGTTCGCTGCGTGCTTCGGTGCAGGGCAATGCCGAAGGGGCTGAAGGCATGGCGCTGGGGCAATATATTGCCGGTATGGGGTTCTCTAACGTCGGGCTGGGATTGGTACACGGTATGGCGCATCCATTGGGGGCGTTCTACGGTACGCCACACGGGGTAGCCAATGCGGTGCTGCTGCCGCATATCATGGCATACAACGCCGAATTCACCGGTGAGAAATACCGCGATATAGCCGTTGCGTTAGGCAACCAACAGGCGGCAACCTTGCCTATTGCTCAGGCCCGGCAGGCAGCGATTGATGCCGTCGCTCAGCTGAATCTGGACGTCAACATTCCGGCCAGGCTGCGTGACATTGGGATGAAAGAACAAGATATCGATGCCTTGGCCGCTGCCGCTATCGCTGATGTTTGCACCGGTGGCAATCCACGCGACACCAACCTCGAAGAGATCAAGGCACTGTATCGCCAAATTTACTAAGCCGGCATGAATGAGCCGTGGCCGGTGGTAACACGGGCCACGGAATTATGGGTTATTTAAAGCTGGAGAACAGACGGTTATAAGAGTTGCCGACATGTAAGGCGATCGCTTCCCGGGTTTGTTCGATATCGCGGGCAATGATGGCATCACAAATTTTAAGGTGCTCGGCGGAAGAGTCGATAATTGACTCATTCTTCATCTTGTCGGAGCGCAGCATGCGTAGCCGATCATAAATAAATGACAGCGTTTTGGTCACAATGGCGTTATGGCAATCCGACAACAACTGCTCATGCAGTTCATTATCGGCCTCTAGCAGCAGAGTTTGGTTTTTATCGCGGAACCCGGCAGCGATTTTATCCCTGATCGCCCTATAGCGCTGCGGATCCTGATTGTCCCATGACAAGTTCAGCACCATGATCTCAATGTCTTTGCGGATCTGAAAAATATCACGGATCTCACTGAGCGTAATGGGCTTGATCATTTTGGTTTTGTTTTTGGATGGTTCGATCCAGCCTTCAGTCATCAAGCGAAAGATGGCCTCCCTCAGCGGAGTGCGGCTGACGCTCAGTTCCTGACATAACTCATTCTCAGATACGGCACCCACCAATTCATTGGCGATGATCTTGGCCTTCAACTGATGATAAGTCTTTTCACTGATGTTCATAGATTGGGTTCAACGATGGCAAATATCGTGATTAATTCCCTACAAAGTATCTGCTTGGCACTATGAAATCAATGGGTAACAGCGGGGCCGAACGCGGGCATCGGCTCCGTACGGCTCCCTCATCCTGCGAGGGATGAGCGGGTTTGACTTCCTTACCTGATATTGGCTCTGTAGTGCTCCTTAGCCCTTTGGGAGAGGATTGGGGTAAGGGCAACCACTGTTGAAAAAAACAGCGCCATAAAAGTGTGATGCAGGTCGCATTCTAGTTAGGGGTTGGTTAAAATAGCGCTACTGCCAGCCCCTGTTCCGGAACACCTTACGATGGATGAAATCAGCACTTCCCGCTCGACCGCCTGGATGCGTGTAGTCGTCTTGGCCATTTCGGCCTTTATCTTCAATACCACCGAATTTATCCCGGTTGGGTTATTGAGTGATATTGCCCAAAGCTTTGAGATGCAAACCGAGCAGGTGGGGCTGATCATTACCATTTATGCCTGGATTGTCGCGACGGCGTCGCTGATTTGTATGCTGCTGACCAGCAAGATCGAACGGCGTAAGCTGCTGATCTGGGTATTTATCCTGTTTATTGCCAGCCATGTGCTGACTGCGGTGTCCTGGAACTTTACCACGCTGGTGATCTCGCGTGCGGGTGTGGCTTTGGCGCACTCGGTATTTTGGTCGATCACCGCGTCATTGGCGATCCGTGTCGCTCCGGCGGGTAAGAAGGCACAGGCACTGAGTATGTTGGCGGGAGGAACCGCGCTGGCCATGGTGCTGGGCTTACCGTTAGGCCGGGTAGTGGGGCAGTTGCTGGGCTGGCGGATGACGTTTATTGGCATTGCCGTGTGCGCCACCCTGGCGTTGGTGATGCTGTGGCGCTTGCTGCCGGTGCTGAAAAGCGAGCATTCCGGTTCACTGGCCAGCGTTCCCCTGCTGTTTAAACGCCCGGAGTTGGTCTGCCTGTATATGTTGACCATCATCGTGGTGACGGCACACTTTACCGCTTACAGCTACATTGAGCCGTTTATCCAGACCGTGGCCGGACTTTCTGCTAACTTCACTACCTTGATGCTATTGCTGTTTGGCGCGGCGGGTATTATCGGTAGCCTGTTGTTCAGCCGCTATAGCGAGCGTTTTCCGTCGGGCTTCTTTATGGGCGCGATTGGTCTATTGGCCATCAGCCTGCTATTGCTGTTGCCCGCTTCTGGTAATGAAACGACCCTGACGTTGCTGTGCGTGATTTGGGGCATGGCCATCATGGCGATTGGCCTTTCCATGCAGGCAAAGGTGTTGAGCCTGGCACCGGATGCGACCGATGTCTCGATGGCGATCTTCTCCGGTTTGTATAACTTTGGCATTGGCGCAGGGGCGTTGCTGGGCAATCAGGTCAGCCTGCATCTGGGGATGCCAAACATTGGCTTTGTCGGTGCGCCGTTGGCACTGATTGCTCTCGGCTGGTGTATCTTGAGTTTCTACCGTAGCGAACGTTTCCAGCAGCATCGGGCTTGAGAACTGCACAAAGGGGCGCTGCATGCGGCGCCCGCTGCCATATTCCCACGTTAATCAACACTCTCCTTTGGTGCCGCCAGCTGTTTCAGCCATCCCAGGCTCCCGCTTAAATCTTCCTGCTGGTTTTTGGCAGTTGCTCTAGCCCTGTGACAATCAGAGTCAGCAGGCCTCTCCTGACTGCTCATGGCACGGCTTGAAGCCAGATCTACCCTCTCAAAAACCTCGCCAAAGTAATTTTACTGCTGCGATTGATTCACTCAGCCAAGTTTTTGCTGAGTGACCTTTCGTGGATTAAGAATGTTCTTACTTTCGATTCGGTGAGAAGTGTTTTCATCTAGGACTATTCTGCATCATCTAAGTAAATTCTTAAATGACATTAACCTCAATCAACCTTAGTTTCCTATCCTACCCAATAGAGCCAATTGGCATTTTTAAATTAAATTCTGGAGAAAACACATTAATTTTAGAATTAAAATCTATTTATTCGAATTTAGATGGTTAATGATTCTATTTTGATTTTTAAGGGTTAAGATAATTCTCGTCAAAGCACAGGCTAGCCAGCAGATGTACCTCGTTCATTTGCTCGGGATTGCCGGCTGGACATGACTAGATCTATCGGAGTTTTCTGGTGGTCGGAAGAAACATCCACCACTCATGGAAAGAAAAGCCGTAGTAACAACAGCGTTTTTGGTGCCTGAGAACATAGGTTTACTCATTCGCCATCAACAACACATGGAAGGTAAGGACGAATATGAAAATGAAAAATATTGCAATTTTGGTATCAGGTCTGGTTTTGTCTACCGCAGCGCTGGCAGATAACACCATTAAATTCCAGGGCGAAGTTGCCGATCAAACTTGTGATATCAGCATCAACGGTAATGCCTCTACGCCACTGATCCTGTTACCTACAGTACCCACTACGTCACTGGCAACCAGCGGTGCTACCGCCGGGCAAACGCCATTTACTATCGGCCTGACCGGTTGCACCGCGTCTGCCAGCAGCACGGCGATCAAAACCATCTTTGTTGGCAACAACCTGACAGCCACTGGCCGCATGGGTAACACCGGTACTGCGGGTAGTGTTGCTTTACAGTTGGTTGACCCAGCAGCGCCAACCGTGCCATTGGATCTGACCGGTCAAACCGGTGCTACAGGTCTGTCACTGGCGGCCAACGCCACTTCTGCGAGCTATGACTTTGCTGTGGAATATTACTCGGAGGGCACCGCCACTCCAGGTTCTGTTCTGGGTAGCGTGCAGTACTCTGTTTCTTACCAATAACAGATAGAACCACCTTTCTTCAAGCTGGCCTAATGGCAACATTGGCCAGCTTATTTGCCCTCAGTTGAGCCAGATTACCCTTCTGTAAGAGCAGGCACTGGAACTGTAGGCAAGTTTTGAGAATGGTGCCTACCAAAATCAATCAATCAATTTTGTTATCCCTGTCCTACCAGTGGCTTTCCTGAACAGGGAAGAGCGTTGTGATGGCAACAAGTGAGGATGTTTAGCGTGAAAACCCAGTGGTCAAATCCTTTCATTGGCACTTTAGCTGTCCTGTTTTTATTACTGGCGGAGCCGGTAATGGCCAGCGTAGTGATGCTCAATACCCGGGTGATTTATCCTGCGGATGCACCCTCGCAGACCGTACAACTGACCAATAATGACACCATTCCCTATGTCGTACAGATGTGGTCGGACATTAACAACCCAACCTCTACTCCAGATAATGCCGATGGGCCTTTTGTGGTGGTGCCTGCACTGTTCCGCGTTGAGCCAAAAACCGGCCAGTCGGTTCGCCTGATGTTTACCGGTAAGGATTTGCCGCAAGATCGTGAATCCGTGTTCTATCTCAATAGCGTACAAATTCCGCCGAAAAACATCGCGGGCGCGGCACAGAACCAGATGACGGTGGTGCTGCGTAACCGGGTCAAAATCTTCTATCGCCCAAAAGGGATTGTGGGGGGGGCCGAAAAAGTTGCCGAGCAAATTCGTTTCTCACTAAAGCAGCAGGGTGGGCAATGGGTGCTGACGGCCAATAACGATTCTGGTTACTACGCCTCGTTTATCAAGGCTGCGGTGATGGTGGGTGATAAAGAAGTGCCCTTCAAGGTCGATATGGTGCCGCCAAAATCTCAGGCTAGCTGGACATTGGAAAAAGGGGCTGTATCGCCAGCCGGAGCGCGCAAGGTCACCTTTACCCTGATCAATGATTACGGTGGTCACAGCCGTGCGGAGGCCGCACTGAACTGATTGGGTATATCTGATTTTGGGACATTTGGTCCCCGCAGCAAACAGACCAGGGAGTGATTAAGATAGCCATGGACGCAAAAATAACACCTCTTCGGCACCATCCCGCTGTCTGCCAGGCAATGGCAGACTCAAAAAATTGCACACGCGTCAATCGCTTAAAACCTCTGGCGCTGTTTCTGTGGCTGGTACTGCCGCAGGCTTTTGCTGCCGACAGCGCCAGCACGTTTGAGTTTGATGACAGCATGTTAGTGGGCAGTGCCAAAGAGCAAAACAGTATTGCGCGCTTTAACCAAGCCAACACCGTTGAACCCGGTACATATCAGGTCGATTTATTTATCAATGGCGTGTTTCTGTCCCGCCAATCGCTGGAATTTGCTGCCGGGGAGCGTGGCCAGGTGTCTGCCTGCCTGACGCGTGAGTTGCTGCTGGGGGCCGGTATTATGGCCGACAGCATCAAGGAACAAAAAGGGGATGCCGCACAGTGCCTGGATCTGGATCAACAGGTTGCAGGGGCTTCCAGCCGCTTCGACTTTGCGCGTCTACGCCTTGATTTGTACGTACCGCAAGCGTTGATGCAGCGTATGGCTCGCGGTGCAGTATCTGCGGGCGATTTGTCCGTGGGTGAAACGGTTGCCTTCGCGAACTATGACACTAACTACTACCGTACGCAGGCTTCCGGCAATACCACGGAATCAACCTACCTGGGGCTTAACTCAGGCCTTAACCTTGGCCTGTGGCAGTTTCGTCAACAGTCGACCTTTACCCGCTTTACCAGCGATGCCAGCCCAAGCAACAGCCAGTGGAACTCGGTGCGCAATTATGTCCAGCGCCCGCTGCCGTCGATCGGCAGCCAGTTGACGTTGGGTGACAGTTTTACCTCCGGCAAGCTGTTCAGCAGCCTGGGGTTCCGTGGTGTGCAGTTGGAAACCGATGACCGCATGCTGCCTGAGTCACAACGAGGCTATGCACCCACCATCCGTGGCGTGGCAGCCACGACGGCCAAAGTCAGCGTCAGCCAGTCTGGCGTGCAGATTTATCAAACCACGGTGGCACCCGGTGCCTTCGTGATTGACGATTTATACCCGACCAGCTACCAGGGCGATCTGGTAGTGGAAGTTCAGGAAGCCGATGGCCGCGTCTCGTCATTTACCGTACCGTTTTCTGCCGTTTCCGATTCCATGCGGCCTGGACAATCACGTGTGAGTTTCTCCGCGGGCCAGGTACGCAATATCGGCAACAGCAATGCGGCATTTAGCGACCTGACCTATCAAGCTGGTCTGACCAACTCCATCACGGCCAACTCGGGTGTACGTATATCCGATGGCTACCAGGCACTGCTGGGCGGGGCGGTCTTTTCCAGCCCGCTAGGTGCGCTTGGGGTCAATGCCACCTATTCACGTGCCGATATGTGGGATACCACCGTGGATGGCTGGCGGGTGGGGGCAACCTACAGCCGTACCTTCACGCCAACATCGACGACGCTGGCTTTGGCCGGTTATCGCTATTCAACCGAAGGTTATCGCGACTTGGGTGATGTATTAGGCGTACGTGAAGCGAGTAATGACAACAACGTCTGGTTATCCAACTCCTACCAACAGAGTAACCAGTTTGTCGCCACCGTCAGCCAGGGGCTGGGGGAATATGGCCAACTTTACTTCTCCGGCTCCACCAGCACCTATCGCGGTGGGCGTGGGCGAGATACTCAATACCAGTTGGCTTATTCGCACAACTATAACAGCGTGAGCTACAACCTGTCGCTTGGCCGCCAACAGACCGGGCGTACCCCAACTGGCGTGGTATCGCAAGGGGATGTTAACAACGGCATGACGCAGAATATCGTCATGTTCTCTGTTTCCGTTCCGTGGGGCGGTGGCCCGCGTGCACCGATTATTACGGCGGGCGTCACCCATCAAACGGGCAACGACGGCAACAGCAATTACCAGGCCGGGATGGCAGGGACGCTGGGTGAAGATCAAACGCTGAGCTATGCGGTTAACGGTGCGTTCAACTCCGGTGGTGAAGGGGGCAGCCTGGGGGCCAATATGACCAAACAGCTACCGGTAGTGACTCTTGGCGGCAGCTTCTCGCAGGGGAAAAATTACACCCAGGGTGGCGCAAGTGCTCGTGGAGCAGCGGTTATACACAGCGGCGGCGTAACCTTGGGGCCTTATCTTGGCGACACCTTTGCGCTGGTAGAGGCCAAAGGGGTAGCAGGTGCGGAAGTGATGAACGGCATGGGGGCGAAAATTAACGACTTCGGTTATGCCGTCGTCCCTTCGCTGGTGCCATACCGTTACAACGATATCAGCCTGGATGCCAAGGGGATTAAAGATCAGAGTGCTGAGCTGACCGAAAACCAGCAACGCATCGCCCCTTATGCCGGCTCTGCGGTGAAGGTGCGTTTCAAAACGCTGGAAGGATATGCGTTGCTGATTAAACTGCCCACCTCGTCCGACAACGCTCTGCCTCTGGGAAGCAACGTTTATGACGCCAATAACGTCGTCGTCGGTCTGGTTGGCCAGGGGAATCAGATTTACGCACGTGCCGCGGGTAAGCAAGGGAAATTGCGTGTGAAATGGGGTGAAAGTGCCGCTGAACAATGCACGCTGAACTATGATTTACGAGGGCAGGATATGAAGCAGTCACTCTATCGCCTGGCGTTGCCATGCAAATGACTTTCAGCGCAAAGCGAGGGATAACTATGCGTAACACGCTTACAGCCACAGTATTGATGCTCACCGGCATGTCGTTGGCTGCGCCAGCCTGGGCGACTTGCTACCGTATAACGACCACCACCACCAATGCCAACTCGAGTTATTTTACCGAGCCGGGCAAAGGAATCGGAGCCAGTTGGAGTGGTGCTACCGACACGTCCGGTTCAGCTGGCACGTTACCGACAGTGGTCAACCTCAATAACAGCACCTTTCAACCTGATGGAACACTGATTGCCAGTGGTACCGTCAGTATTTTGGATGCAGGTGCCCAGGCGTACAGCGCTGACCAGATCCTGTTTCGCTGTACGGCCGATGAGGCCGGCAAGCTGTACGAATTTTATGCCACTAACGGTGATGCCACCTATGCGGGTAATAAAGAGGTCGGTTCTGCCTACGGCCTGCCCGAGTCATACCAGACCTATGCCAACGGAATGGCGCTGCGCGCCACCAATATGGTGACAGGGGAATATTATTCCCGTTACTGGAAGTCTCGTCCGCTGACCAATCTGGATACCGACTCGCAGGGGTGGATCCTGGTCAAGGCCAAAAACTTCAGCGACACCAAAGTCGAATTATTCCGCCTGAGCAGTTCGTCAGGCCCACAGACGGGCACGGGCATTTATCCCCAGTCGCAACCGGCCACCTATATCGCGTTTAAGGGGGGATCGTTCTCTCCTTTATTAACTGACGG
Organism: Serratia sp. (in: enterobacteria); assembly: GCF_051654945.1. Taxonomy (GTDB): domain Bacteria; phylum Pseudomonadota; class Gammaproteobacteria; order Enterobacterales; family Enterobacteriaceae; genus Chania. The sequence continues at coordinate 92,230 of NZ_JBOFZA010000023.1, read as the reverse complement.
TGCGGACTCCGCTACCCAGTACAGCGGCTGGTATTCTCACTGGCCTGGTGCGGTGAACTTGTATAACCGCATCTATATTCGCCGTTCAGCCACCTGTGCGGTGACTAACGTTACGCCAACGGTGCGTTTCCCGCTCATCACGGTTTCGGAGCTGCGGGCAGGCGTTACGCGGCAAATGCCAATCACTATCCAGTTCAATTGCCAGACAGGCGCACCGGCCAGCACCGGCGTAACGGCGATCGCCAGTGGTACAGCAGCTAACCAGACTGCCATGGGGATCCTGGTGAACCCGGCCAACGCGGCGGCGGCGGTCGCTGCCGGGCTTGGTACTGCGGGTTCGGGTGTCAGCTTTCTACTTTCGGATGGCTATGGCACCGATCCATCGGTTGCTACTGGCGTGGGGATCCAGATCTCGCGAAACAATGGTACGGTGATGAACCTGCTCAGTACGCTGAGCGGTTCGGTACTGGGTGGTAATGCGGCTGGCTGGTATCCGGTGTTGGACGATGCAGTTCCAGGCTCCGTGGTGAGTGGGGTGACCAGCTACACCAAAACCCTAAATGCTACGCTGAAGGCGTTGCCTGGCAAAACGGTGACGGCGGGCAAGGTTAACGCGACTGCGCAGGTCATTATTCAGGTGCAATGATGCGAAAAATTATCGGCTGGTCCGTGACATTTTGGCTGCTGCTGTGTACAACGGCACCGGCCGGAATGATTATCGAGTCTTCGCGCGTGGTATTTTCTGCTGCGGATCGCGAACAGTCTCTGTTGATGGCGAACGGCAACGATTATCCGGTGATTGTACAGACCTGGATTGATGATGGCGCGCCGGATGGAACGCCGGAAACCGCCGGAGAAGTACCGGTAATGCCGTTACCCGGGATATTCCGCCTGGAACCCGGTGAGCAGAAAAACCTGCGTTTGCTGGCGACTCAGACCAAACAGCCGCAGGATCGCGAATCGCTCTATTGGCTGAATATTTATGAGATCCCACCCACCGATGCGCATTTGCCTCCGGGCGTCTCGGCGGTCAAAGTGGCGGTGCGTTTGCAACTGAAGATGTTCTACCGGCCCCAGCATCTGAAACTGGATGTCGATAAATTGACGGAGCAGCAGCAGTTCACCCTGATCCGGCAACCGGGCAGTTTGAAGCTGAAAATCGATAATGCTTCCCCTTATTACGCCACCTTCAGCGGTGCCAAGCTGAGCGGTGGGGGACAATCAAGGGACCTGAATATCGGTATGCTGGCGCCTTTCAGTCAGAGAACCCTGGACGTCAGTGGTGATGCCAATTGGCAACCAGACAGCATCAGTTACCTGTTGATCAACGATGATGGTAACGGAGTGGTGGGCAAGAAAAGTTTGCAACGCAATTAATTACCCTATGCCCTTGATGGTCGTTCCCCCCGAATCAAGGGCGCTCCTTCCTTAAACGATTTAACTATATCGATAGCCCCCGCAGATACTTCCCAATCCAGACCGGTTATTACTCCGTGAAATAATAAAAATAACGTATTTAGTCGCCGCAATGCATTAATTAAAGCAATGGCTTTTATGCTTGAGGAGAGGATATGCCCATTCCTGAGTGAACGGATTTGATGACCTTTTTTGGGGCTTTTGTTGAATGTGCTGCCAACCGCTTCTACGCTAAAAATAGATTCTTTAAGACAAGGAAAAGCTTTTGGGGGTGAAATCCCTATTATCAACCCGATGGTTGTGCTGTATAGCGTCAATATGGAGGTTGCACCTATGCTAAAAGTAAAAGTGTTTGGAGAGAGCGACTTGTTGTTAAGCCAAGTGGCCGATACGCTAAAGTCGCTGCATGAAAAAATCTTCTTGACTCCCCCTGGTATGACGCCTGATGAAGTGATCGAATCTTATATTAATTCGCCGGCAGAAGTCAGGAAAGTGGTTATCTACTATGATGATGGTAAGCCCGTAGGTTTTCTGTGTATGCAACGCTACTCGATTGCTATTGATAGCGAACGGGTGAATGTGTTTCGTAGTCAGGCCGGGTTATTGGAAAAATATAGAAAGTACAATGTCGTTAACTTTCGCTATATGAGATTTATATTCTCTGAGGTGCTGTTCAATCCCGGTAAATCCTATTTTTTCGCGGTATGTATTCACCCCTCCAGCTATCGTGCAATTGTGCGTAATGCTGCTTCACAGAATATTTGGCCAACACAGGGAAACTTGGCCAGCAACATCGCAATGAAGAAATTGTGTGCCAAAATTTGCTGCTTCTTTGATTTGGAGGCCCACCACCGTGACGGTGTATTTATCCATAACGACGGCCTTGGCCCAACACGCGGAGCCAACGAGTGTCAGGATAATATCAATGATGACGCCGCTTTTTTTCTGCGTAAAAACAGGGGGTATATCCACGGTGATGGTATAGCAGTGATCGCCAAAGTCTGCATTGGCGATATGTTGTTGCGCGCGTTAAATCAACTGCTCCGCAAGGCAAATCGCAAGATGCACGCCAGTCGGTAGCCACGCTGTAGCCTGCAAGGCTGTAGGTATATACTGTCAGCCTGTTGCAGGCAACTATCGCTGTTACCCTTGCGCCATCCTATGAGGAGTTTGATTATGTCCAGTACTCACCTGTCAGGTACCTTTACGCTCGGTACGCATACCGTCAAGCGGCTCGGCTATGGCGCTATGCAGCTCGCCGGGCCGGGCGTTTTCGGCCCTCCCAAGGATCCTGAAACGGCCATCGCCGTGCTACATGAAGCGATCGAAAGTGGGGTAAACCACATCGATACCAGCGATTTTTATGGCCCGCATTACACCAATAAAATCATTCGCCAGGCATTGCATCCTTATCCAGACGATCTGGTTATTGTGACCAAGATTGGCGCACGGCGTAATGAGCAAGGCGCATGGTTGCCCGCGTTTTCACCGGCAGAACTGACCCAGGCCGTTCACGACAACCTGCGCAATCTGGGGGTAGAAGTACTCGATGTGGTCAATCTGCGCTGTATGTTCGATGCGCATGGTCCTGCGGAAGGTTCGCTGGAAGAGCCGCTTTCCGTGCTGGCAGGGCTACAGCAGCAGGGATTGGTACGCCATATTGGCTTGAGCAATGTCACCTCGGCTCAGGTTGAGCAAGGGCGTAAGATTTGTGAAATCGTCTGCGTTCAGAATAACTACAACCTGGCCCATCGGGACGACGACGCACTGATCGACGAACTGGCTGGCAAGGGCATTGCCTATGTACCGTTCTTCCCGCTGGGGGGCTTTACGCCGTTGCAGTCCACGACGCTGTCGCAAGTTGCACAGCAGGTAGGGGCTTCACCTCTGCAGGTCGCTCTTGCCTGGTTGCTGCAGCGTTCGCCCAACATTCTGTTGATCCCTGGCACGTCCTCACTGGCGCACCTGAAAGAGAACCTGGCCGTCGCTCAAATCAAGCTGTCGAGCGATGCGATTGCCAAACTGAACGCGATGTAGGGCCATTCCCAAAGCTTCACCCGGTTCCCCATGTAGGGGCGCAGCACAATGCTGCGCCCATTAAGCTACACTGCCGCTCCTATCTTTAATATATTAACAAACGTGATTTTCTCTATATGGAAAACAAAACTTTCCTTGAGGTATGTCCATACAATAATTTTATTGTTAATGTATTAACGAATTTTGCACGGATAAGGTGCTATCGCTGATAAGGAGCCGTTATGCCGCCAGCCTTTACTAACCGACCGCCACGTTGGCTGATCCCACTGCTGGGATCGCTGGTGGCTTTTGGCCCACTGTCGATTGATATGTATTTGCCTGCCTTACCCGCGATGGGGCAACAGCTGCATGCCACACAGGGGCAGATGCAACACTCGTTAGGTTCGTTCTTCGCCGGGTTCTGCATCGGCATGTTGTTATATGGGCCGCTCAGCGATCGTCTGGGACGGAGAAAGCTGTTGTTAAGTGGCATGCTGTTGTTTGTGATTGCCAGCGCGCTATGTACGCAGGTCACGCAAGTTGAGCAACTGGTGGCACTGCGGGCATTGCAGGCATTTGGTAGCGGGGCAGCCGTGGTAATGGCACGTGCTATTGCCAGGGATATTTATACTGCCGATGAGTTGCCTCGCGTCTTGTCGCTAATGACGCTGGTGACGATGGTTGCCCCGTTGCTGGCCCCGTTGTTGGGCGGTGCTTTGCTGACCATTTTCGATTGGCAGGCCATCTTCATGCTGTTGGCGGTGGTGGGCTGTGTCAGCGGGTTATTGGTGTTTTGGGTACTGCCAGAGACGCTAAAAACTCAGCCTGGGCAGTCAGGTAATATCCTCAAGGCATTTCACAATTATTGCCTGCTGGTGCGGGATCGGGAGGCAATGGGGATTATCGCCACCCTGGCGTTTTCCTTCGCAGGCATGTTTGCCTTTATCAGCGGCTCCCCCTTTGTTTATATCAGCTACTTTCACGTGCCCGCGCAGTATTACGGATTGCTGTTTGGCTGTAACGTCATTGGCATGATCGCCGTGCTGCTGCTGAACGTACGGATGCTGAAGGTTTACAGTCTGCCACGCTTATTGATGATACAAAGCAGTGCCCAGGTGCTGTTCGGCGTGTTGCTACTGCTGTTTCATCAGCAGAGCCTATCCGTCCTGGTTATTCTGGTGGTGTTGTTTATGTCGCTGGTCAACGCGATTGGCACCAACTGTCTGTCGCTATTGTTGCAACAGCGCGGCCAACAGGCAGGGAGTGCCAGCGCTCTGGCGATCTCGTTGCAGTTCGGTATGGGCGCGCTGGCAAGCCTGGCCGTTTCCTGGTTGCAGGATGACACGCCGTTTGCCATGACGTTGGTGATGGCCGTCTGTGCGGCGTTAGGTTGGCTAGGGCAGCGGATGTCTGTGGCGCGGATTGGTTCGCAGGTGCAGCAGAGTGGTTCTGAATAACTGAAAGGCCTCATTCGCATTCCGTTGTCGGCAATGCGAATGAGGTTTGGTGGCTTAATCTCACTGACTGTTGGCAATAATGCCGCGCAACAACTTCTTCAAAATGCCTACTTCATCTGCCGTGAAGGCGGACAGCACCTGTTCCTGTTGTTTGGCGGCGATATCTCTCAACACGCTAGCCTGACGTTCGCCAGCTTCGGTCAGGTGATGGCCGCTCTCGGTGCTGGATACCAAACCTTTGCGACACAAGGCTTCCTGTGCCTCTTCGATCTCCCGGATTGGCATTGCCATTTCCGTTAGCAGGCAGGCTTTATCCAGGCAGGCATCGCTGTCCAACACCAGCAGCATTCTGGCCTCGCTGGCCCGCAACCCGGTGGAGAGCTGCTTGGGTTGGTAACTGCTTTGATAGCTGCGCAGTGCCTGGGTGAGCAAGTAGAAGACGTTATTATTCAGGCGCTCCTGCCGGGCGCTGGGCACCGCGTTTTGTGCAACGCGCTCTGCCACCTGTGGGTAAGGCAGCACCATGGAATAGGCTCCCTGGTGATAGACCAGAGGAGCACGGCCCAGATCGTCAAACGCCACCACTTTGCCAATCAGGATCCAGTGGTCACCGCCGTCGACCTGTTGATATTTTTCACACTGAAAGCGTGCGGCACAATGTTCGAGCAAAGGTGCGCTGCCCGCACCGGTCCCAATCTCGATCCCGGCAAATTTATCCTCGCTGGGGCGAGCGAAGCGATTGGATATATCCATCTGGTCGGCGGCCAGCACATTAATGGCGAAGTGGCTGGCCTGCTCGAAGATCGCGTAGCTGCCGGAGCGTTTATCAATGCTCCACAAGACCAACGGCGGATCCAGTGACACCGAGTTGAAACTGTTAGCAGTGACACCCACCCGGGTGCCATCTGCCGTTGCTGCTGTCACTACCGTCACGCCGGTAGCGAAGTTACCCAGCGCACGGCGAAAGGCGCGGGGATCCAGAGCAGGTTCTGTGTGATGTGTCATTAAATAGGTTCTCCTGCTCGTTACACCATGGTCGGATCGGGTTCTAACCCCATCAGTTCGCGCCCCAGGATCTGCGCACAGACATCGTAATCGGTATAGGCGTGTGCCCCGGTCATATGAGCATCGCGGAACAAACGCTGGATTTCATTGCTTTCCATCCAACTGGTAGCCCCTGCGGCGCTGAACAAACGATCGACCGACTCGATACACATTTTGACCGCATAGGCCTGGTTGGTGCGCCAGAACGTCAATGTCTGATGAGTGGGATATTGGTGCTGGCGGCCGTGTTCGGCATGTTCTTGCCAGGTTTTTTCCAAAAAGGCGCGGGCGGCGGCAACCTGATGGGTCGATTCTGCCAGGCGCATCAGCGCCGGGGTTGCCGTACCCACGCTGGCGCCGGTATAGGCCCGCACGCGGTTTTGCGTTTTCTCTTTGAAGGCGACCAGCATACGTTCCGCCACACCCAGGCTGATGGCGGCAAAACCGCAGGCAAAATAGGGGCGATAAGGCGAATAGAAGATATTGCTGTCTGGGTAGAGGCCGTAACCGGATGAGCGCCCGTGCATCATGTCTTGAGCCGCTTCAATCCGATGGTTGGGAACGAAGGCATTGTTGATGATCAGCGTTTTGGAACCGCTGCCGCGCATCCCTACGGCAAACCAGTCATCCCGAATTTCATAGTCGCTACGTGGGATCACGCCGAAGCTGTAGAGTAACTCGCCATCGGCGTTTTTGCGGCGGAAGCCGACAATCGCCCATTCTGCATGGTCGCAGCCGCTGCTCCAACCCATTTCGCCGCTCAGATAGACTCCGCCTTCGGCTTCCTCAATACGGCCAAACGGGGCAATGCTGCTGCTGGCAGTGGCGTCTGGATTATCTCCCCAGATCTCTTGCTGTAGTTTAGGGGAAAACATGGCGATCTGATGGCTGTGGGTACAAAGCAGGCTGAAGGCCCAGGCCGTTCCGCCGCAGGCTCCGGCCAGTGCGGCGACACAATCGGTGAACTCCGGCAAGGAGATTTCCAAGCCACCGAATTTTTTCGGTTGGAAGACCCGGTGCATACCTATGCTTTTTAACAAACGGATATTCTCTTCCGGTACTTTTCGTTCGCTTTCTGCCTGGGCGGCATTGGCAGCGATAAGTGGCAGAATCGGCAGTAATTTTTCCAGCATCGGGTTGCTAGTTTTCATCAGTAAGTTCCCTCTGTAGGGTGGGCGTGCGATGAGTATGCGGCAAGGTGATTTTAAAGGAATGTAACATTCAGGTAAAAAATTGTACTTTTCATGTTAAATGTTAAGGGTGTGATCTGGGGACGGGTTCTGGGTTTGATGATGCGGATTTGTTGCCGGCAACCGGAGGCGTTTTAATGTTTATGCCCGACATGCTGGTACGCTTATGTAAACGACGTGTCATTATGGCCGTAAGAAGGGGTCACCTCTGATGAGAGGACAGGTACATTGCTCCTGGTATGAAGTAGCAAATTAAAGCAGCAGGCTTTTCGCACAGCAGAGTGAATCGCTATTGAAGCAGGCAACAATCATCTGAGTTTTACCTGAAAGCTGTGACAAGTGATTTTGTCGCGATCAATAAATACGGCTCAACGCAGCAGCATTGCCTGGGCAGGGCGTAAGGTCAAGATCCGTATACGCGATGAGGAGCTTACCGCTTTGGTGGAGTTTTTGCTGACCTGGAAGAAGTGACTGGAGGAGCAAACGGGATAGCGGCCATTGCGGGTTCTATCAAACGTGTGAGCGCAGTACGTGAGACTCCATCACGGGCTTGAAATGAGATAGTCTGCGTTAGCCCCAAAAAATAGGAAGCGAGCACTGTAACATCGGTATCCGCGGGGAGATCCCCCTCCATCACACCTTGCTCAAGCCGGGTACGGATCATCGCCAATGTGTCGCGACGAGCATTTTTAAGGTATGTCCATACCTCATGGTTTTCAGGGAAATTATTCACTACGCCTAACACGATAAGACACCCTCCAGATTCATTGGATGTAGCGATATCAATGGTGCATTTGAGCATGGCTTTCAGCCCTGCGCGCGCCGTCTTGGCGGTATTGAGTGCATGTGCTGATTTGCACCCTACAGTCTCAATATACAGATCAACGGCCTCGCAGAATGCCGCTTTCTTATTGCCGAAAGCCGCATAAAAACTGGGTGGATTGATCCCCATCGCTGTCGTGAGGTCAACCAATTGCGCTCCCTCATAGCCTTTAGACCAGAACACCTCCATTGCACGTTTGAGCGCTTGCCCTCGATCAAAACTCAGAGGTCTTCCTCTTACCGACATGCCCTTTACCTCACTTTATTTCTGTAGTGGCGCTAACATAATTCACTTGATTGACTTTGGCAAGGGTGTTAGTTTTCTGTAATCGTTATTACAGAAATAGATAATAATCTCATAATGCATCGTCTTTTCGTGATCCATAAAATTAACAACGGCTAGCCGCACTGCGCTGGAATCGCTCTTTGACCGTGTGGACGCCAATACAACCGCAACGCCATCAAATGGAGTGCTCGGTATGCGTAAACAGACAAGGAGGGCAGGTTCTAGCGCTTCTCGCTTCCGGGCGATAAGAGGGGCCGTACAGATCGCATTCGATACGCCGGAATTGATTGCATCAGGTACCTCGGCATTAATTACCCAACTCATTACCCGCAATGGTTTGCGCCATTCAGACCTGATTAGTTTCATTTTTACCGTTACCCCGGATCTGAGCAGCGAACTTCCCCCTCTCGCTGCACAGGAAGCGGGTTGGGGAGGGGTTCCCATGTTATGTGCTGCGGAGCTACCCACCCAGATAATGATCCCCAGAGTGATCCGTTTGCTCGTTCATGTGAATTGGCGCAGACGTCACGGTGAACCACACCATATTTATCTGCCTGGTACGACAGCTGTCCGACCAATGCAGACCCCTCGGGTTATTTAAGCCGTCCTTAAACCGACCACGATGCTTTCTCAAGGAGAAATGTTGATGGATCAAAATAATCGCAGATCGCAACCGATAGACTTCATGGCGCTACAACAGGTGTTGGTTCAGGTTGAGCAACTGATAGGCGAGGAGAATTTAACCTATAATAAATCAACGGTTTCATTAGCCTTGGCGCCGCAACGTAATGTCAGTCAATTCAGATCGCGCACTATTCATGCCGTCATCCGCCCCCATGCTGTGGAACAGGTTCAGCAGATTGTTCGCCTGTTTAATCAATTTAAAACACATATCGGCCTCCACACGATAAGCACAGGGAAAAACTGGGGGTTAGGGTCTGCGCAACCCGCCACTGATGGTGTCGTGGTGATGGATCTTGGACATTTGAAAAGCCAACGAGCCCTCGATTGTTCGTCAGGATGGGCAGTGATTGAGCCTGGTGTTACACAGTTTGAACTGTTTCAGGCACTGATTGGGACAGAGCGAATCCTCAATGTCACAGCCTCATCAGGGCATACCAGCGTTGTTGGCAATGCGCTTGATCGTGGGGTTGGGCTGCAACGTCAACGGACTGAAGATATTGCTGGTTTAGAAGTGGTACTCCCGAATGGTGAGTTGATTCATGTGGGTTGGTGGCCGGAAGCCTCAAAGAAAGCAGCGGTTAATCCTCATGGATTAGGCCCTTCATTACTTCCGCTGTTTGTACAATCAAACCTTGGGATTGTGACGGCGGCGGTGGTCAAATTATTACCTCGGCCAGAAGCGCAATGTGTATTGAGATTGAGTTTTCCACAGGAAAATATTCATCAGGCAATTTCGGTATTGCGGCGCTGGGTGGCGCAGGATCTTGTCTCCGGCGTGCTTAAAATTTATGACGCCGTTTCTACTGAGTCTTATGGTGGTAATCCAGGGCAACATCTGGTGTTGATATGTGTTTCTGGTACCGCGCTGCGGGTGAAAGCTATCGCGCAGGTACTGCTTGATGAAGTCGCTGAAAGTAAGCAATTCACCCAAGTGACCCGGTCAGATGCTGCGCCTGCGGCATCTAACGACTTCGTGTTACAGGTTGTCGAACATGCCTATGGGGGTGATCCTTCCTATAACGAACAGATGCTGAAATCTGCAGTTGGCCAAGATGCTGAACGGGTTGATCCTGCTGGCAGCGGCTGGCTCTTCTTCCTCCCTTTTATTCCCTTCAATAGCGATGCCATTGTTAAGGCTTTTGCGCTGATTGACATCATCTACGCAAAAACCGGCATACGTGCGGGAACGACGGTTAATGCGCTTTCCGCCGACCTTATCGACTTGGTGGTATCGCTACGTTTTGGCCCCAATCTGGAAGAGATTGCGCAAGCTCATCAAGCGTTGGATCTGGCATATGAGTTATTTACCGAGGCTGGATTCTATCCTTATCGATTGGATATCGACCATACACATTGGAAAGGCCTGCTAGAACGCGATCTTTCCGCACATCAGTTGGTACTCAGCATCAAGCAAATGCTTGACCCGAATTCAATTATCGCACCGGGTCGCTATGCCTAGCCGGCTGTGACCTATCAGGAGTAAAAACACTATGATCGCTATCACTACGGGGGCACCGTATCCCTCAGAAATCCCATCGACTGCTGATGGCATCCTCGATCGTGCCCGGCAGATCGTTCCTCTCTTACGTGAGCATTCTGCATCAATTGAAGAACAGCGCTGTTTGCCCAACAACGTTGTGGATCTACTACGAAATTCAGGCGTTTTTCGTGCGGCTATGCCAACAGCCTGGGGTGGGCCTGAGCTGAATTCAGTGCAACAAACAGAACTGGTTGAAATTATCGCGACGGGTGATGTGTCTGCCGCTTGGTGCAGCATGATTGGAATGGACTCCGGCATCTATTCGGGATTCTTCCCGGAAGAGATTGCTCGCCAGATCTATCCGTCATTGGACATGGCTAATTCAGGTTGGATCCATCCTCATGGCCGCGCAGAAAGGGTGCCAGGTGGTTTCAATATCAGCGGCCAATGGCGCTTTGGCAGTGGTGTTACGCATTGCGATGTCTTGGTGGCGGGCTGTTTTGTCTATAGGGATGGCGTGCTGGAGCCAGATGCGCAGACAGGGGAAGCAAAACAGTGGCGTGTGATGGTGGCTAAGCCTGCAGATTTTCACATTAATGACACCTGGTTTACCACAGGACTCGCTGGTAGCGGCAGCTTGGACTATTCGGCGACGCAATTGTTTATTCCTGATGAACGTAGCTTCTCTTTTTCCAGGCCATATAAACAGGGGCCTCTGCATTGCAGCCCAGACGCGATACTGCGAAAAATGTCAGGTGTCCCGCTGGGGATGGCTCGGGCTTGTCTGGATTATGTGCGTAGTCAGGTCGCTGAACGGATCGATAGGGAAACGGGCATCCCTTGGGTTGATGACGTCCGGGTGCAATCGGCGATATCCCGTGCAGAAATGGATCTGGCTGCTGCGCGCAGTAGCGTTTACACCAGTCTGGATACGCAGTGGCAAAAGTTGGCAAACCAGGAAGTCTTTTCTCTGGATGATCGTGTGACCACCGCATTAGCCCGTTACAACGCATTTCGTACCAGCCGAAATATCGTACTGACCCTGTATGACTTGATGGGGGGGGCTTCCGTTTACAAACGTTCGCCAATGGATCGATGGTTACGTGATTCGGCGACCATGTGTCAGCATGCGGTTGCCCAGGACTCTATTTTGCAATTGGCTGGCAATGTGCTGGTCGGGGGGCAGTCAACCAGTCCATTTTTCTGAGTTGAGTCGCCACGTTAGCCTGTTAAAAAGTACAAATGGAGAGCTTGAAATGCCTAAGCGACTAAAAATTGTGCTGTTCTCTGAAGTGAATTCGAAGCTGGGTTCGCCTTTTCTTCGGATCCTTTCCGCCCATCCCATGATTGAGCTGGTTGCCGTAGTCACGTCCCCGCAAAACAGCCTTTGCGGTTACTTTCTCAACGATCCTTTGAAGGTAGATATAGAGGTTGAAGCCAGAGCGATGGGTCTTCCCGTGCTGCGTCCTGAGCGGGTGAGCGCTGCTGCTGTTGTCGTGCAGTTGACGGAATTAGACCCTGATTATTTTATTGTGGCTAATTTTCAACAAATATTGAGCCCCGAGCTTTTGGCAATACCCCGCATTGCCCCGATTAATTTTCATCCCAGCCCGCTACCACGTTATGCAGGCCTTGCGCCTTTCTACTGGGTGGTTCGTAACGGTGAACGTCACAGTGCTATAAGCGTCATCAGGATGGAGGAAGGGCTTGATACCGGGCCAATCATCATGCAGCGGCAAATTACGCTATCCGGCCTGGAAACGGGTCTCAGTTTACGCAGTATCCAAGAGCAGCAAAATGTTCTGATGTTGCTGGATCTCATTCCCTTGTTATCAACCGGTGCTGTGACTTATGCCCCACAGGATATAAGTAAACGAACCTATTGTGGGCGTCCATGTGAACAGGATTATTTACTCGACTTCACTTTGGATGCCAAGACACTGTATTGCCATACACAGGCAGGATATCGGCATCCTGGCGCGCATTTTTTCTTGCCGGATGGCTCTCGCGTTGTTGTGTTATCGCTGGCACTTTGCCCCGATAAAAAGCGAGTCAAACTGCAAACACCCGGCAGCATTTGCCATACGGCAGAAGGCACTTTCGTTGCTGCATCAGATGAGTGGCTGCAATTACTTACCATCGACATTAAGGGTATTGAAACCAATGTCACCTCCAGCAACTTACCCGCCACACTCATAGCGGCATAAATGCAGTTCGCTACTGTGGGTTAATCCAACACGACGCAAAAGAGGTCAATGATGACAGCAACCGAGAGAAATCCAGGTGACAAATTCGCTTCTGATATAAGGCAAACCTACTTACCGGCCGGTTCTGGGCCGAAAGTGTGGATGAGCGGTGACGAATACCAGATCCTTCTTGATGCTCAAAGCAGTGGTAACACCATGACGTTGATTGATGCATTCATTCCCCCAGGGAGTGGTCCCCCCATGCATCAGCATGACAACGTGGACGAGCTTTTTTTTGTACAGGCCGGTGAGCTCGACATTATGGTCGATGAAGCCGTACATCATGTGAAAGCGGGGGGGCGTGTATTTGTCAAACGCGGTGTTCCACATGCTTTTACCAATCGTTCGACTCAGGCCGCCCGTATGCTGATTTTCTATACCCCGGGTGGCATAGAAGAGTTCTTCTTGGCGGCAGGCCGGCCAGTAATTGAGGGCGTTGCTCCGCCTGTAGCCACCGAGGATAGCCTGGCGAGAGAAATCAAGATTGCCTCTGATCATCAAACTCATCAGGAAATGCCAGTCGAGGGGGGAGGTGACCGCTTACTTTATCGTGGAGAGGGGAATATACATGGATGACCTGAAACCTATTCTCACTATTTCCACTTATAAAAAGCAAGACTCACTACCCGTAGCTATCTACATACTGTGCCTGGGCATATTCGCCATGGTGACCAGTGAGTTCCAGGTCTCTGGGATGATCCCCGTCATGGCTGACGATCTGGGGGTTACGATATCCCAAATTGGCTATCTCGTTTCCATTTATGCTTTCGCCATGGCTTTTGGTGGCCCACTGCTAGCTATCGGATTACTGAAGATCGCGCCAAAAACGGCCTTGCTCATGCTTTACCTGCTCTTCATCAGCGGTGAGGTTTTGGGGGCACTTGCTGCAAGTTATGAGGCATTGATCATCGCCAGATTGATCACCGGTGCGGCATCGGGCGCTTTCTTTGGTGTTGCTTTGGCGATCTGCGTGCAACTGGTTACCGAATCACAACGAGGATGGGCAGTTTCTATCGTGCTGGCCGGGATTATGGTCGGTACGGTGTTGGGGCTACCTATGGCCAACCTGATTGGCACACATTTGGGCTGGCGTGAAAGCTTCTGGACCGTTAGTGCCCTGGCGGCAATGGCTGGCATTGTGAGTATTGTCTTGATTCCCTCAATTCCGAAGACTGCCGCGCTAAGCTTGCGAGGCGAATTGGGAGCCTTGAAAAACCCCAAGCTCTGGGCTGCTTTTGCGACCAGTTTGTTGATCATTGGCGCCACTTTTGCGGCATTTACCTATTTCACTCCCATCTTGAAAGAGATCACTGGATACAGCAATGCGGCAGTAGCGAGCTTATTATTTGCCTATGGGGTAGCGACGGTCGTCGGCAACCTGGTTGTTGGCAAACTGGCAGGGCGTCATACGATCTCAACATTATCCATCGGGTTGATCGCGCTGGCGATATTTCTGGTGTTGTTTGCCCTGTTCGCAGACAGCAAATTGATAGCAGCACTTGCGTTGATGGGGATCGGCCTGGTTGGCGTCACGATGAACCCCGCGATGGTTTCACGCGTAATGCATACTGCGAACGGCAGACCCTTGGTCAATACGTTACACACCTCCGTCATCACGCTGGGTATTGTCGTCGGTTCTTTTCTCGGCGGTCTGTGCATCAGCTTTGGTTTCAGTTTGCGATCGCCGCTTTGGATTGGGTTTTTGATGGCCATCGTTGGTTTGATGACGTTACTCCCAGATATTCGCCTGTTGCGTAGGGCAAATGCTGAGAAGCAAAAATACGATTAACCCCCATATAAGGAGCTTCACATGTCTACTCTCTTTGGAAAAGTTGCATTGGTCACGGGGGGAAGCAGAGGAATAGGCGCTGATATTGCCCGGCGTCTGGCCCGCGATGGTGCCGAGGTTATCATCACCTTTGTGCACGATGCTCAAGCTGCAGCTAAGGTGCTTGCCGATGTTCATCAATACGGTAGACGGGGGGAGTCGATTCAGGCTGATATTGCAGATGCTTCGACAATTGCCCCGGTTATTGAGCAGGTGATCACACGTTTCGGTGGTCTTGATATTCTGGTCAATAATGCCGGTTACATGGATATCAGCGGGACTCCATTGCAAGATATTCCCCTGGAAACCGTCAATCAGACCATCATGGTAAACATCAGGGGGGCGTTCCTGTTTGCACAACATGCCTCAACTCATTTGCGCTCAGGGGGACGGATCATAAATATTGGGAGTTGCGTTGGTCGCCGCGTTCCGGGAGACGGGTTGACGTTATATGCAATGAGTAAATCGGCCATCATAGGACTCACCAAAGGGCTAGCACGTGATCTTGGTTCCAAAGGTATCACGGTAAATCAGATATCGCCGGGGCCAATCAACACGGATATGAATCCTGTCGATGGTCCCAATGCCGAATTCTGGCGCAATCAGACATCCTTGGGTCGTTATGGAACAACCAACGAGATTGCAGCGGTTGCCAGCTTTTTAGCCAGTTCAGACGCTGCTTTTATCACGGGTGCAGAAATAGCTGTGGATGGAGGAACCAATAGTTAGTGAGTTGCCCCGTACACCCTCGCCCAAATCGGACAAGGGTTTACGGGGCGTCATTTCCTTGGGAATACTCCCAAAAATTTATCA
Organism: Serratia sp. (in: enterobacteria); assembly: GCF_051654945.1. Taxonomy (GTDB): domain Bacteria; phylum Pseudomonadota; class Gammaproteobacteria; order Enterobacterales; family Enterobacteriaceae; genus Chania. The sequence goes on along the minus strand of NZ_JBOFZA010000023.1, from coordinate 76,948 downwards.
TGACGATGCAATTGCCATACCGCTTAAACAGGCTAACTGCTTGAGCAACAATGTGTTTGATACGGACCTCCCGTGCATACCGTTGCGCGGTGCGTTGTTCAGTGAAAGAAATAGGTGGACAACAACCAACTGAACCCTATGATTCGCCCAGAATCTGGTGAGGGCTTGCGAACCCAGCAGACGTAAAAAGGTTAATACAATGATCCCATGCGTAGTGGGGCCTGTAGTGATATTGGGATAAGTAAAGCAAAGGAAGTTTGACGGCTATGATTTTTGATGTGATTAGGCATGTTCGGGAGAGCGTCGGTGATGAACTACTCATTGCCATCGGTAGTGGGCTAACGATTCTCATTTCTTCAGTGATTGCCATTGCGAAACGTTTGTGGAAACTTAACTTCATAAAGGTGGATGCTAAAAAGAGATGTAAGATACTAACGAAAATTGGTGCGTTGCAACATGACGAAGGCAATCCACAATCTGCTAATATTATAAAAACGATCCACGAAAGTATCGGGATATATATTCCTTGGAAATACAGTGAGTACGTTTTTGAATATGCAAGAGAGAAAGGCATACGCGACAATGATGCCAGCTTAAATATCTTTCTGAAAAGTCCTCGTTACATGGATATTGATAAAGATGTGTTCAAACTAAGCAAGGCGAAATATTGGCAGCGGATGTTTTCAATCTGGTTTATGACAATCATGTTGACCATTGTATTTCTTGGGCTTTCTTTATTTTCTCTGAAGCTTGCCTCTATTGACGCGGTAAGTCATGGTGGTATGTATAAAACCTACAAGAATGCCTCTATTATTTCATTTGGTATTTGGGTGGCCTTTTACATTGGGTTCGTCATTGAGTCCGGGCGTTTATTGAATGTTAAACGTTTCTATAACGCATTCGCGCCATGGTTGCAGCAAAGACTTACCGAAGAAAAGGATCCGGAGCCGCAGCAAGTCATTGCGATTATATCCGAGATCGAAAGGCCACGGCCAGTCATGGAAAAAGAGCCTGCCAGAGCCATGAAACCCTGGCCAATGAAGTTTTAATGTAAGCCCCGGCGCTGCGCGTTTTGGCAGCGTTTGGCAATACGCGAGTTTGACCGTCGTGCTACATTTTAACTCTTTAGCTGACTGCGGTTCAGATCTGACTCCCTCTTCCTCAACAAGTGTTTATGTCCAAATTGGGAGAGGGGTGAGGTGAGCTTTAACTGACAAATCCAGACGGCAATATTGCCAATTCGAAAAGCAAAAAGCCCGCTTAAGTTTCCTTAAGCGGGCTTCTCTAAATTTGGCTCCTCTGACTGGACTCGAAATATTTTCTAATTAATTGATTACAAGATAGTTATCTTTGTATCGTCCAGATAAAGCCCCCAATTAAGCCCCTCTTTGCAGTTGGTTGCAACATTTGTGAGGTGATTCGCAATTGCTGCGCCACCATTGGATCGCTGTCTTATCTTCCAGTGTTGTAGGTCGCGGTTCCTGAGCTACAGACCATTTTTTCCCTTGTGGGGCAACAGTATTGAGCCAATCTGAACTGAACACCCTATTCAATATTTTGCTGGCAATTTATTAATTTTCATTAACTTGCCTTCCTCTATCTCGATATACCCTCCTGTTTTCAGATTCGACAAAATGCGCATTATGCCACTACGCGAAAGATTGGTTTTATATCTGATATAGCGTTCAGCAGTCATGCGTAGTCTTACCTCATCGGGTTCGACCATTAACTCCATCAACTGATAACGCATGATTTCATAGGCGGAAGGGGCGCTCAGTTGAATTGAAGACTGTATCAATTTAAATACTACCGCATTCAGATGCCTTGCCAGTGTTTCCCACAACGCTTTCTGGCGGATAACCTCATAAACAGTGTTCAGAGTGAGTGGAGTGATTTTGCAGGGGGTCAAAGGCTGCAGCCTAAACTGTCGGGTTGAATCATCATCATTATCGGCAATGCCAAGAATTGTCGCCGCTTGCATGGCGACCAGTAATTTTTCATCGGCCTCACGATAAAATCCCACAATCCCTTCATGGATCAAATAGCACATAGCTACACCTTCCACGACAAAAGGAAGGACAGTCCCTTCGGTGAAAACCTGGGGGTTGGCTTGTCCCTCCAGACTCTGCAGTAACTTACTGATATACGGAGAGGGCAGATTGATGGGTTTTATGTGTAACTCGCTTACATTCATAGCTATCTTCCTCGGTAGTTGATAGCTATAAAGCTTAGTACTTTAATGGCAAATGGTTGATCTCAAGTAAGATACCTTTACTCATTGCAATATAGCCCCCGGTACGCAGCTCCGAAAGTATACGCATGATCCCGCTGCGCGAAAGATAGGAGCGGCTTTTGATATAGTTAGTGGCTGTTGTGTTAAGCCTGAAAGCCTCAGATTCCTGCATCAGTTCAACCAGTTGAAAACGTATGATGTCGTAAGCTGACATCTGGCTAATGAGCGCGCAGTGGTCGTAAATTCGCCCGGTCGTATAGATAACGAGCTGAGTAAGACTTTCCCAAAGATTTTTTTCCGCGACAATCGCGTTGGCCTCTTCCAGCCCGAGGCAGCCAATTTTGCTCTCTTCCAGCGCGCGAATGTACATATGCGACTCGGTGGAGTACTGGTTACTGATACCAAACACAAAGGGGGTGGATTCAGAATTCAGCATCATGCCGTCGCCACGGCGATGAAGCGCAACACTCCCTTCCAGCAACACAAAGCACTGCTTTACTCCATCGACAGTATATTGAATTGTCGCTCCTTTTTCCTTCAGCATTGTATGTGTGTGTGGGAGAAATTCAGTGACGAGTTTATTGATATGGTTTATGGGCTTATGCCCACTTTCGGGAATGCCAAAATGTGGGCGATCAACGGAAATACGTCTGTTCATTGTGCCTCGCTGTCATCCATGCAGACATTAATCGTTCGGATTATTGCTCCGTTATCATGCAAATAAAATACAAACTTAAGTCTAATCTTAGACCGATTTTTTATGTTGAAAATCAGGGATTCTTGTTGTATTGATTTACTTTAAAACTCCTTGACTTGGCGTTTTTATTGTTTCTTTTATCATTAAAAACAATGGGTAAGAAGTTGGTCTTTATGGGTCTACAAGTAGACCGTGAAACTGTTTGAGTTTTAAATGTGTGGTCTATATATTTTGTCCCCAGCAAGATGACGTCTTTTAAAGTAATGGCCGGCGTGTCTACTCAGTATTGAGTAGCTTGCACTTCATGGTTTATGAAAATGGTCGTTATATTGCCAATGCCTTCGATTTTCGAAGGAAATTATACCTAATAAATTTTGTTTCTAATAATGGATGCAACAAGGTTTATATGACAATTGTCATAGGTTTCTCCAAATAGTAATTAAGGAAAATGAAATGAAAAAGAATCTGATCGCTGTTGCCGTTGCCGTTGCTGCTGTTGCTGCACTGTCTGTTTCTAACGCTATCGCTGGCGGTGCTGGCCAGATCAACTTCACCGGTGCTATCACCGATGATGCTTGCACCATCGTGAACACTGTTAGCAACCCGCTGGACGTTAAACTCGGCACCTACGGTAGCAACGAGTTCAAAGCGGCTGGTGACACCACGGCAAAGATGGGTTTCAAAATTGCCCTGACTGATTGCCCGGCTTCTGCCAAACAGGCGGCTGTTAACTTTGACGGTACCTCTGACAGCACCAACGCAGCCCTGTTGAAATTGACTCAGGATTCTGGCGTGGCGACTGGCGTTGGCATCCAGTTGTATGACGACGCAGGTACTGAAATCGCCCTGCACACAGCATCTAAAGTTTACCCGCTGGTAACTGGCGACAACAACCTGCCGTTCAACGCGGCATACAAATCTACTGCTGCAACCGTGACCGCAGGTCCAGCTAACGGCGTAGCCAACTTCTCTATCATTTACAACTAAGTGGCCCTTGTCCCGGCTGTGTCAGCCGGGACGTGCCCTCAGGCTGGCTTCGGCCAGCTTTTTTTTCGGAGTACCTTTCGACATGAATATTTGTTTTAAACCCCTTCTACTTTCCCTGTTATTCGTTGCATCCCTCGCGCAGGCTGCCGACGTTGGTGGCATCACCGTAGGTGGAACACGTCTGATTTATGACGGGTCAAAGAAGGAGGCTTCACTGAACGTCACTAACTCGGACACCGGTCCTTACCTTATTCAGTCTTGGGCGGATACCCAAAACGGTGGCGCTGAGAAAGCCCCCTTTATTGTCACACCGCCACTGTTCCGACTGGACGGTAACGAGCAGAACCTGTTGCGTATCGTGCGCACCGGCGGAAACCTTCCAGAAGACCGAGAGTCGCTGTACTGGCTGAACATCAAGTCGATCCCGACAGGGACCAAAAAAGACAACGCTAACACCCTGCAGATTGCGGTGAAGACCCGTATCAAGCTGATTTATCGCCCACTGGGACTGATGAAAAAGACCCCGGAAGAACTGACTAAAAACCTGACCTGGAGTCAGAGCGGTTCGAAACTGACCGTCACCAACCCGACGGCGTACTACATGAACTTCCAGCAGGTAAAAGTGGGTGGGCGTGAGCTGAAAGGGGTGACCTTTGTCGCTCCGATGAGCAGCGCGACGTTTGATGCCCAGGGCGCTTCCGGCTCGGTGACGTGGAAACTGATCACCGACTACGGCGGCACGGGTGCTGAGCACTCACCGGGTCATTAATGGCATTGTTTTTATAAAGACTGATAGCACAGCCGACCAGGACGTGCTGGCGTAAATCTCAGGCAATGGAGCTTTAAGGATGAGTCATAACAATAAAGAAGATCGCCCGCGGTTGCGCTTAAGCCGGGTGGCGTATTTTGTTGCCGCCCAGTTGGCTTTGCCGTTTGGGATGATGGCTGATGGGTATGCGAGGGATTATTTTAACCCCGCGCTGCTGGAACTGGGTACCCCAGGTCAGAAGGCAGTCGACCTCTCAGCATTTGAAGACCAGGGTGGTCAGATGCCTGGTACTTATCGTGTGGACGTTTTTCTGAATAACCAGAAGATGGAAACCCGCGACGTGGAGTTCCGCATGGGCAAGGATGCCGCAGGTCATGACAAGCTGTTGCCGTGTCTGCCGGTTGATGTGCTCGATAGTTGGGGGGTTATTACCAAAGCCTACCCAGCGGTGGGGGCACCGGGCAGCGCCTGCGCCAATATCATGGCCATTCCGCAGGCGAGTAGCGATTTTCGCTTTAACCGCCAGCAACTATTGCTGAGCTTCCCGCAGTCGTCGGTGAACAACGCCGCACGCGGCTGGGTGGACCCGAAATCCTGGGACGAAGGGATCCCTGCGTTACTGCTCAACTATAGCGCCAGTGGTTCGAACAACTATGCGAAAAGCGGCAGCGGTTACGACAGCAGCAGCCAGTATGTGAACCTGCGTCCGGGTCTCAACATCGGCTCGTGGCGTCTACGCAACTACACCACTTGGACTCGCTCCACCAACGGCGGCCCGGGCGGTAAAACAGAGAATAACTGGGACACGGTCTACACCTATGCCCAGCGCGACATTATTGCGCTGAAAAGCCAGTTGACCACCGGTGACAGCTCTACCCCATCGGACGTGTTTGACAGCATCTCCTATCGCGGTGTGCAACTGGCGTCGGACGACGACATGCTGCCGGACTCGCTGAAAGGCTATGCGCCAGTGGTGCGCGGGATTGCCAGAACCAATGCTCAGGTGACTATTCGCCAGAACGGCTACGTGATTTATCAGACGTCGGTTTCACCGGGGGCGTTTGAAATTACCGATATGTATCCGACCGGCGGTTCCGGTGACCTGAATGTCACCATCAAGGAATCTGACGGCAGCGAGCAGCAACTGGTTATTCCGTTTGCCTCACTGCCAGTGCTGCAGCGTGAAGGTCGCTTCAAGTACAGCATCACCAGTGGTGTCTATCGCTCCTATGACAGCAGCGTGGATAAGACCCCGCTAACGGAAGCGACGGCGATTTACGGTTTGCCGAAGGGCTTTACCGTCTATGGCGGCGGACAGTTCGCCAGCAAGTACCAGTCGCTGGCCGTGGGCCTTGGCAAGAACATGGGGGATATCGGTGCGGTGTCGGTGGATGTGACCCAGGCGTGGTCAACCATGCAGGACAAGCCGAAAGAGAGCGGACAGTCCTGGCGCATGCGCTACAGCAAAAACTTTGCCGAAACCGGAACCAACTTTGCAATTGCGGGCTACCGCTATGCAACGAGTGGCTACTGGGGCATGCAAGAGGTTCTGGATACCTACCGCGATACCAACTACACGCCGCTCACCGAGCGCCGTCGCAACCGTGCTGAGCTGACGATGTCACAGTCGTTGGGCAGTCTGGGCGGCAGCATGTCGTTGAGCGCGGTACGGGAAGATTACTACAACACCGAAAAGACGCTGCAGTCTTATGGGGTGGGGTATAACAACTCGTACAACAGCATCAGCTACGGGATTAACTACAGCTACAACCGTAACTCCAGCAGTAACGGTAATGGCGGCAAGCAATACGATGAGGACCAACTGTTGTCGGTGAACGTCAGCGTGCCGTTCAGCATCTTCGACAAAGGCTCGACGACCTACGCGAACTATATGGTCAATACCAGTAAACAGGGTAACACCACCAATAACGTGACGGTGGGCGGTACGCTGCTGGATCAGAACAACCTGAGCTGGAGCGCGCAGCAAGGTTATGGTTCACAGGGCCAGGGCAACAGCGGCGGTGTCAATGCCGATTGGCGTTCAACCTATGGAGAAGTGAACGGTGGCTACAGCTACGACCAGAACGGCCAGCGCCTGAACTATGGTGTGCAGGGCGGCATTATTGCGCACGAGAACGGTATTACGCTGGGGCAACCGCTGGGTGAGACCAACATCTTGGTAGCGGCACCGGATGCAAAAAGTGTGGCAGTACAGGGCCAGACTGGCGTGAAGACGGATTTCCGGGGTTACGCGGTGGTGCCTTACGCCAGCCCGTACCGTAAGAACGACGTCACTCTAGACACTGAGTCCTTCGGCGATGACACCGAGGTATCGATTACCACCCAGACGGTGGTACCAACCCGTGGCGCAGTGGTCAGAGCGAAATATCAGGCCAGCGTAGGTTATCGCGTACTGATGAACCTGATGCGTGCAGGTGGTGCCCCGGTGCCATTTGGTGCGGTGGTGACGAATACGGCCAACAAGAATACCGAAGGCTTTATCGTCGGCGACCAGGGCCAGGTGTATCTGACCGGTCTTGCCCAGAGCGGCACCTTGTTAGTGAAATGGGGCACCGGTTCAGATGAACAGTGCCGGGTGGACTACAGCCTGCCGGGTAATCCGCAGGGAATTACCAATATTAATGGGCAGTGTCGTTAAGGCATTGCCTGCTGTAATTCAGGAGTAAAAGGAATGAAATTTAAGTTGATAGCATATGCTGTTGATCGCATGACGCATAAATGGCAATGGCCAGTAAAACTAGTATTGGTATTGATTTGCGGGCTTGCATGGGGCAATCAGGCCTATGCCTGTAATCCAGTAAACATTAATGTGTCTGCCCCAAAAAGCCTTAACATAAATCCGAGTCTTCCAGTAGGGAGCACTCTCGGAACTATTAATGTGACTTTCGGGAACTTTGATTTATCTGGTGGCTGCAGAGATTCGATTGTAGAAGATTTTTATAACGTACTCTGGGAGTTTTTAGGGACAGGGGTTGCAAATGGTAACTTATACCCAACAACAATTCCTGGTTTATCCTATCGAGGTAAATACACCTACATGTATTCGATTGGGATGGGGGGATACTGGCCGACAAGTGGTATGATACCTGTAGGAGGCACAAGTGTGCCATCCAGTTCTATTGTGATAGAGTTTGTCAAAACCGGCAGTATGGCTGCAGGAGGTAGCTTCGGACCTCAGGTTCTCATGACATGGAAGATGGCTTCGCTTCCCGTAGCACAATTCAGTCTTGCAACTACTATTATCATTAAACCTACAGCCAATGCCTGCACTATCACTCAGTCGGCAATTCAGGTGAATTTGGACCCAGTATCCGTCAGCAAATTTACATCTGCGGGGGTAACGGCAAATGATAAAGCATTTACCATCCCGATTAACTGTACTTCTCCGGCGAATATTGCGTTGTCATTTGACGGTACATTAAAGGACGCCAGTAAAGGGGTGTTCCAGAATACAAATAGTAGTAATGCAGAGAATATCGGCATTCAGCTTCTGGATTCCAGTGGTAGCCCGGTGACTACGACGGTGGGTCAATATGCAAATGTGGGCCAAATAACCGGGCCATATAATTACCCGATGACTGCGCGCTACTACAGTTTGACGTCAGATGTACCAACTGGTGATGTGAGTGCGATTGCCTACGCCACTATTATTTATAACTAATTTTTTATATTGATATAACGAAATATAGCCCTCTGCCAAATGGTAGGGGCTGACTACACCCTTAATTCAGCAGAATGGAGTTTTAAAATGAATATGTTTACCAAAGGAATGATTGCGGTACTGGTTGCGGGTTCCTGCTCACTGGCTGCTCACGCGGCAGACACCACCATCACCATTAACGGTAAAGTCGTCGCGGCGGCCTGTACCGTTGCCAACGGTGGCAGCCAGACCGTCACAATGCCGGATGACTTGGCTTCTGGCCTGACGACTCTTGGTGATACTGGTACAGGGAAAAGCTTTGATGTCTTGCTGACCAACTGCCCGGCAGGCACCACTTCTGTCACTGCAGCCTTCAGCGGCACAGCGGATGCCACCACCGCGTCAAAATACGCTAACGCCGGTACGGCGACCAAAGTTGCCGTCCAGCTGCAAAACCGTTCTGGTACCGTGGCAGACAAAGGTAACGGCAGCACCATGACCGTTGACGTAGATGCCAGCAAAAATGCCACCTTTGATCTGTTTGCCAAACCGTACAGCAACGGCGGAACGACGCCGGGCACCATCACCACCGTTGTGCTGATGAACTTCACTTACAACTGATATCAGCACAACCTGGCAGGAGAGCCATCATGTTAAAACGCCATCTTCTCAACATGTTGCTTCCCGCCCTTGCTGTCCTGCCGGGCACGCAGGCGGGGGCCGCTGATAACAGCAGTCTGAATATCAACGGCAATGTGATTGCGGCCGCCTGCACCGTGGGTTCCGACCTGGTTGCAGGTCAGGCAGTGTCGCTTGGCACGCTGGGTCGCACAAAGTTTCAGGTCAGTGGCGATGCCGATTCAACATGGCATAACTTCTCACTGGAGCTGACCAACTGTCCGGTAGGCACGACTAGCAGTACGGTGACCTTTAGCGGTACGCCGGACGCCACCGACGCCACGCTGTTAGCCAACACTGAGGCACAGGCCACGGCAGCCACCAATATGGCGGTGCAGATGTCGAAGCAGAGTGATAATTCAGCGATTCTGTCCAACGGAAGCACCATGACGGTAAATGTGGACACCACGACAGGCACGGCGTCGTTCCCGCTGGCGGCTAGAATGAAGACCCCGACAGGAAATGTGCAGGCGGGTAAAGTCTCTTCCACCGTGCTTGTAGATTTTACCTACCAGTAAATATATTCCCCCGCCGGTTATTATTCCGGCGGGGCTTTTCGAAAAATTCTTTTAAAATTACTCTCATGCGGTTAAGTCATTCCGATAATATTCCTGGAGTGTTCTGGTGGGTAATTTTTCTCAGGTATGTATTATGATAAATGTATTAATAAATGATAATGACGCACTTTTTCGCCAGGGGATGAAACAATATCTGACGGAGCTGTTTTCTATCGAGTTCGATAAGCAAGTGAATTTCTCGATGGATTTTAGCGATGAAACTGTGAGCGAGGCTGATGTTATCGTGATGGAGCTTTGTAAGGGAGAAAATTACACTTGCACTCCTGAGTTACGGTCGAGGAAAAAAAGCATTATTATCGGGATTGTCGATAGTGAATTTGAAATGAAAAAATCACTAACTCGTTGTACTACCGACATTATTTTCATTCAGCGCTGTGAGCCATTAAGCGTTATACATCAGAAGGTTATCAATTTATGGAAGTTGTATAACCAACCTGGCGGGAAATTGCATTGTGGCAGTTGTTGTTCCTGCCCACATCTGGAGCTGTCGCCGCACCAGGTAAAAATTATGGCCAGGATTTATAATGAGAAAACCGTTCATCAGATAGCGAAGGAATTAAACGTCAGTTATAAAACCATTGCTTCTCACAAATATGTTGTTATGAATAAATTTAATCTTTCCAATGATTATGAATTGATTAATTTCTTGAGTAAATTGAAAGAAAAAACTATCCATCCAAACTATTTTAGAGAGTATTTAAATAGATTTAGTGGAAAGAACGGAACTTACGCTGACGTCATCCTCACCCAGGGACTCTAGGTCCGCTTAATGCTCTTGGCTGACTGCCAGATTGAGCAACCAGAAATCCAACTTTTCTGCCAGTCTATTTTAAATGGGGTAACACTCAGAACCTGAGCCTTTTCTGCCAAGGGGCGAGCCATCCCGCAAACTTATAATATCAAACATAACGTTGGGATAAGCAGTGCCGCGGGCACATTCCGGGATGGGGTGTGAACTGCTGAGGTACCCTAGAGAACAAAAAGCCCGCTTAAGGAAACTTAAGCGGGCTTTTCTAAATATGGCTCCTCTGACTGGACTCGAACCAGTGACATACGGATTAACAGTCCGCCGTTCTACCGACTGAACTACAGAGGAATCGTGTGAACGAGCGGAATCATAGCGGGGTGCCGGGGGGAAGTCAAAGGGGATTACGCATTCTGCGTTCGTTTGCTTACAGAACGCGCAACCCGTTGAGGTTTTGGCAGATTTATCTCACGGCTGAGCGTTTTAAACGCAACCGATAGTGATAATGCCCGGCGGTCAGCAGGAAGTCCTCATTCACGCTTGGGCTCCAGGAGTCGTCACCGCCGACGCCCATATGCTGGGCATCCAGCTGTAGCCAGGTGCCGGGTTCTGGTTGCAGCAAATGTACATGGCTGCAATTCATCAGTTGTTGCAAGCCATAACGGCTGAGTGAGAAGTGGAAATGCCCGTCGGCTTGCAGATCGCCATACTGCACCCGCTGGGTATCGCAGCGCAGGCCGTTTTCCCCAGGGAAGATATAGGGAGTATGCAGTTGTTCCAGCGGTCTGGTCCATAGCCCATGCTGGGCAGCAAGTTTGCGATCCGGGTAGTTTTCGTGTGGCCCCAGACCCAACCATTGTGCCTGTGGGTGCACCTCGGCCAGTTGGCAGCTCAGGCCAATACGGGCTGGCGGGGGCAGGGCGTCGGCCACCGTGACATCCACCTCAACCTGTACGCTGCCGTAGCAATCGAACAGCCACTGTTTACGGCTGTGCAACAGCACCTGCTGGTTAAAGCTGAACGTATGCTCGGTGACCACTCGCACGCCGTCGCTTAACGCATCGGCATAAATCTGCGTGCAGTGCTCCTCCAGTTGATACATGCCTGCCAACTTCCAGCGTTCCACCCAGGCGTTAGGATCGATGCGCTCCACTTCGCTGATGCCGATATCGTTATCCAGCGGCGCACGAATAAAGTTATCGCGCAGTGCCGACAGCAGGGTCGCTTTTCCGTCTTGCCACCACTGGCTTAGCCAACCGCTGGCACGTTCGAACTGCCAGCGCTGGTTGCCGTGGACAATCTCAATTTGCTGCTCGTTCTGAGCTAATTGCGGAGCAACGCCGCTGCTGGCTGGTGGTGTCAGGTGCAGCGTGCGTGGCAACCGCCATTGATCCCAGGCGCAACGATGATGTTCCTCTGACCACTCCGTGGCGTGTGGTTGCACCACTTCCACGTTCAGCCATAGCTCGCCTGGGCGATGGATCATCGGCAACTTGTCCAGCAGAACCACCGTGGTGCTGCCTTGTGGCGGCAGATTGAGCATCAGGCTACCGCTGGCGCGTTCTACACCGTCCAGTTCCAGCCGCCAGTTAAGCTGCTCATTGTCGGTTGCCCGGAACAGGTATTCGCTGGTGATGGTCAGTGCCAGCTGTTGGGCGTCAAACTGGAACTGGAAAAACTGCTGCGCGCGTTGGGCTTCAAACAGTGCCGGGTGTGGGCTGCGATCGGGGAACACCAGCCCATTGAGGCAAAATTGGCGGTCGTTCGGCGTATCGCCAAAGTCGCCGCCGTAGGCCCAGTAGGCTTGGCCGTTGTCATCGGTGCGGGTCAGCGCCTGATCGACCCAATCCCAGACAAAGCCGCCTTGCAGGCGCGGGTGTTTGCGAAAAGCCTGCCAGTAGCGATCGAAGCCACCAAAGCTGTTGCCCATCGCATGCGCGTACTCACACAGGATCAGCGGACGGTGTTCATCGGGCAGACCGATCCACTTCTTGATCGACCATTTGGGCACCGCCGGGAAAGGCTGATCCTGATCGACGCGGGCATACATGGGGCAGACAATATCCGTAGCCGCCGAGTTGGCTCCACCGCCCTCATATTGCACCGGTCTGGTAGGGTCCTGGCTTTTCACCCAACGGTACAGCGCATCATGGTTGCAGCCGTGGCCGGATTCGTTACCCAACGACCAGATGATGATGCAGGCATGGTTGCGATCGCGTTGCACCATGCGCGTAACGCGCTCGCTCATGGCGGGCAGCCAGAGCGGATCGTTGGAAAGGCGATTCATCGGCTGCATGCCGTGGGTTTCAATATTGGCTTCGTCGACTACATACAGGCCGTAGCGATCGCACAGTTTGTACCACAGCGGATGGTTCGGGTAATGGGAACAGCGCACCGCGTTGAAATTATGCTGCTTCATCAGCAGGATATCCTGACGCATGGTGGCTTCATCCATCACCTGGCCGTGTTCTGGATGATGCTCGTGGCGGTTGGTACCCCGGATCAGCAAGGGCTGGCCGTTGAGCTTCAGCAAACCGTTGCTGATGGTGACCTGGCGGAAACCGACGTCATAGGCTTCCGCCTCGATCAGTTCACCGGATTGGGAAAGTAGCAGGATCACCGCACGATACAGTTCTGGCGTCTCCGCGCTCCATAATGCCGGTTTTTCTACTGGCAAACGCAGCGTGGTGCGATCGTCATAAGCGCCGCGCTCATCGATAATCTCACTGCCAAAGGCCTGTGTCTGTTCGGCAATCAAGACATCGTTACGCCACAGTTGCACCTGCACCCGATGTTGTTGCGGCTGATTGGTCTGTACCTCAACCACCAGTTCTCCACGGTGGAAACTGTCGCTCAGTGGCGTGGTGATATGGATATCGCTCAGGTGCGCAGTGGGTTTATGCAGCAGGCTGACGTCACGGAAAATGCCGCTCATCCGCCACATATCCTGATCTTCCAGATAGCTGCCGTCGCACCAGCGCAGCACCATCACCGCCAGCCGGTTTTCCCCGGGTTGCAGCACCGCGCTGAGATCGAATTCGGCAGGCAGGCGGCTGTCTTGCGAATAGCCGATAAACTCGCCGTTACACCACAGATAAAACGCCGAGTTGACGCCATCGAAAATAATGCGGGTTTGTCCACCGGCCAACCACTCGGCATCAACGGTAAAGCGGCTGGAATAGCAGCCGGTCGGATTCTCTTCCGGCACCAGCGGCGGATTAACCGGGATCGGGTATTTGACGTTGGTGTAGATTGGGGCGTCATAACCCGCCAACTGCCAGTTTGCAGGTACCGCTAACGAGTTTGCATCCGGCAGATCCTGTTCCAGCCAGTGTTCAGGTACCGCCTGTGGGCGCGAAAAATAGCTGAATTGCCACTCGCCGTTGAGCGATTGCTGGCTTGCACTGGTAACGTCTTCACGGGCCGCAACAGCATCACGCCAACTGACAAAGGGGGGATGTGCTGGCAGGCGTTGGTAATGGGTGCAGGCAGGATTTTGCCAATCGCGGCGGGCGAGGATCTCTGCCAGGGTAACACGGGAGTTAGCATGCATGGTGGGCGTTTCCTGAGCCGGTTCAAGCCAAAGGGGTAAGCGTTTACATGGCTGACAGCATTACTCGGCGGAGCGCGTTTGCAAAGTGAGAAAACAGCAGAAGCCGAGCGCGATCACATTGGCGTGACAAATGCGGCGATGGGCTACGGGAAAAACCCCCACCCGAAAGACCGGGCGGGGTGGCAAGCTTACTCGTCGGCCAGCACGAACATGCCGAACGGATGGATTTGCAGGAAATAGCTGTCGCCCGGTTCTGGCTGCAACTGTGTGGCGTTGACCTGTAACAGCAGCGACTGATCGTGCCAGTTCACCAGCACTTCATACTGTGGCCCCATATACGCCACTTTGCTGATGGTGCAACGCTGGCTGGCTTCCCCTTGCTGGCTGAGGGTGATGGCTTCCGGACGTACGCCAACGGTGCATTGCTGCAAACCGGGGGCAAAGCCCTGCGGGCGCGGCACCGGGTAGCCAAAGATCTCTACGCCGCTGCTGGTCACCTTGGCCGGGAAGATGTTGGCATCGCCCATAAATCCGGCCATAAAGCGTGAGGCCGGGTAGCGGTACAGCGTCTGCGGCGCGCCAATCTGCATGATTTCTCCTTTGTTCATCACCAGCACGGTGTCTGAAACCGCAAAGGCTTCACTCTGATCGTGGGTAACGTATAGCGAAGTGATATTGAACTGCTGCTGCAACTCGCGGATCTTCTCGCGCATGCTGCGGCGCAGGTTGGCATCCAGGTTGCTCAACGGCTCATCGAACAGCAACACTTTGGGTTTCAGGATCAGCGCACGTGCCAGGGCCACACGTTGCTGCTGGCCGCCGGAGATCTGATCGACATAGCGCTCCTCGAAGCCTTCCAGATCGACCAGCATCAGGGCTTCACGCACCCGATCGCGGATCTCCGCCTTGGGCCTGCCCAGCATCTTCAGGCCATAGCCGATGTTATCTCCCAGCGACATATGCGGGAACAGCGCGTAGGACTGAAATACCATACAGATGTCCCGCTGCTGAATGGAGCGATCGGTCACGTCCTCGCCGTCGATAAAGATCTGCCCGCCGCTGGGCTTTTCCAGCCCGGCGACCAGGCGCAGGACCGTAGTTTTACCGCAGCCGGAAGGGCCAAGCAGCGTCACCATATCTCCGCGTGGGATAGCCAGGCTCAGGTTTTCAATCACGGTGTTGTTGCCAAACCGCTTGGCGACGTTTTTCAGTTCAACGAAGTGCTTTTTAGTTTGTAGTTCAGACATGTTGTTCATCCTTCTCCGCCGGGTATCAGGCCGCATTTCGGGCTTTGGAACGCGCGACCCGCGCTTCGCCAACCAGGAAATCAAACAGGAAAATAATCGCCAGCATCACCACGATCAGGATCGAACCGTAGGCGATGGCTACACCGTACTCGCCGTCCTCAACCCGATTCAGGATGTAGGACGTTGCGACACGTGTATCAGGCGTCACCAGGAAAACAATGGCGCTGACGGTGGTCATGGCGCGCACAAAGCTGTAGACCAACGCCGAGAGGATCGCCGGGCGCAGCAAAGGCAGCAGGATATACACAATGGTGCGAAGCGAACCGGCACGCAGGCTGAGGGAGGCCTCATCCAGTGACTTGTCCAACTGCCCCAAACCGGCGATACCCGCGCGGATCCCCACCGGCACGTTACGCATCACCATCGAAATGATGACGATGGCCGCCGTGCCGGTCAGGTAAACCGGCGCGCTGTTAAACGCCAGGATGTAGGAAACACCGGCCACGGTGCCAGGCACTGCGAAGCACAGCATGGTGCTGAACTCGATCACTTTTTTGCCCTGGAACTGCTGGCGCACCACGATGTAGGCAATCAGCAGACCGAAGATGGCGGTGATCGGTGCCGCAATCCCGGCGTACAGTAAGGTATCGAGCAGGGAAGGCCAGGCGCCGTCGCTGAATCCTTGACCGAACAGCTTGCTGAAGTTGTCCAGCGTCAGCGTGTAGTCCACGCCCCAGTTAACGGTAAAGCTGCCGTAGAAAATGCTGCCGTACAGCAGGATATTGAAGGCGATCCACACATACAGCATCAGTGAGACGCCCCACACCAGCGTTACCGGTAGCGGCTGTACGTCGCCGTGGTTGGATTTGCCGGAAATGGTCACGTAGGAACGTTTGCCGATCCACATGTACTGCACGCAGAACACCAACAGTGAGAACATCAACAGCACGACGCCCAGCGTACTGGCCGCCTGATAATCAAGCTGTGCACCGGTAATGTAGAAGTAGATCTGCGTAGCCAATACGTCGAAGTTGCCGCCGAGGACCAACGGGTTACTGAAGTCCGCCAGCGATTGCACAATCACGATCAGGAACGAGTTAGCCAATGCCGGTTTCAGTAGCGGCATAAACACCTGGGTGAAGGTCTGGAAACGGTTGGCGCGCAACGTGTAGGACGCTTCTTCCAGCGACGGATGGATGGTCTTGATGGCCCCATCGAGGATCATGAATGACATCGGCGTAAAGGCCAGCACCTGGGCCAGCCAGATCCCGGTAAAGCCGTAGAGCCAGTTGGTGTTGGTCAGGCCAAACCAGGTCACCATCAGCTCGGTGATGTAGCCGGAACGGCCCATCATCAGCGTAACCCCCAGACCCACCACGAAGGGGGGCGTCACGATCGGCAGGATCGAGAAGATACGGCCAATCACGGCCGAACGGCGGGCAATACGCGTGGTATAAATCGCCAGCACCATACCAAAGAAGGTACAGCCAATGCCTACGGCGACCGACAGCAGGAAGGAGTTCCAGATCACCTGCAGGATGTGCGCCTGCCCGAGCGTTTGCATAAACGCCAGCGGGGCGAAGGCACCGCTCTCATCGGTGAACATCGGGATAAAGATGGCGATGCTGGGGTAAATGATAAACAGCACGATCAGGGCGATCACCGCGACCAGTGAACCGAGCACGAAACGATCGCCACCCAGCCACTCCAGCCTTGAAAGTGCCAGGGTGATCACCGCGCCCATGGCCAACAGCAGCGGCAGGGTAGCGAACCCCATCCCGGTGCCGGTCGCGGCGGCGCTGATAAACACCAAAAACCCACAGGCCAGAGCATAACCGGCATCAAACAGGTGGCGGCCACGTTGTTCGCGGCCAGTAGCAATTGGTGGGCGCACAAGCAGCAGCAGCGGGGCGGCAAACCACAGCACGGCCAAGCCTGCATGCGACCATCCGTAGGCCGCCAGCAGCTCTTCGCGGGTCGCTTCCAGCAGCCCGTAATCCAGACTGTAAGACGGTAGCAGGGCGAAACCGGCCAGCGCCACCAGCAACCAGTAGAAAATGGGATCCCGCCCCTGCGCGCTGCGCAAGGTAATGGTTTCAGACATGGTATTCCCCGGAGTTGACTAAATTGAAGCGGGCGCTAGGTTCACGCCCGAAAGAGACGGGATGGGATCAATGGCCCATCTTCACGTCGTTAACCCACTTGGTGATCAGCTTTTTACGCATGTCGGAAGCCCCGTAGGTATCCATGTCGTAGTCGATCAGTTTCAACTGATCCAGCTTCAGCGAGTTAGGGGAGGTCTCTGCCGTGGTGTTGGTCAGGATCTGGTAAGACTGGCCTTTCTTCCAGGACAGCTCTTGCGCTTCTTTAGATAGTGCCCAATCCACGAACAGCTTGGCGTTCTCCATATTGCGGGCGTTTTTGAGAATGCTGATGCCGCCGATTTCATAGCCGGAACCTTCGCATGGGGAAACCAGCGTTAACGGAGCGCCTTTCTCTTTTTCCAGCGAATAGTCGTGCAGGAAGCCGATGCCGATAGTGGTTTCACCGCGAGCGGCGTTACGGGCCGGGGCGATACCGGACTTGGTGTACTGTGAGATGTTGCCGTTCAGCTGTTTCAGGTAATCAAAGGCGGCTTCTTCGCCCCACAGCTGCGCAAAGGTGGCCAGTGCGGTGTAGGCGGTGCCGGAGCTTTGCGGATCGGCGATCTGGATCTCCCCTTTGTAGATCGGGTTGGTCAAATCCTTCCAGCACTTGGGCTCAGGCAGGTTTTTCTCTTTCAGGCGGTCGGTGTTGACGCCAAAGCCGAGAATGCCGATATACACCGCCGAGGAGTAGTTGCCTTTACGTTTGGCCGGATCGCGGAACTGCGGCATGATTTGCTCCAGGTTGGGTGACGCGTACGCCTCCAGCAAATCCATTTCACCCGCCTGCGATTGCGGATCCAGCGTGCCGCCATACCACACGTCGGCCTGCGGGTTTTTCTTCTCCGCGTCTACCTTGGCCAGGGTGCTGCCAGAGCCGTTGCGGATAAAGCTGGTCTTGACGTCGTACTTTTCTCCGAACACTTTGGCTTCTTCTTCGCACATGGCGTTGGTGGCGCTGCAATAGATCACCAGACGGCCTTTGGCCTGCACGGTTCCGGCCAGGGCAGTCAGCGCCAGCGTGGTGGCCAGCAGGGTATTGAGAGGTGTCAATTTCATAGAGTCATCCTTTTTTGTTGTTGTCTTTGTAGGGTAAAGCAAACCAATTTCTTCTCTGATAATGGGGAACAGCACCGGAGCTCCCTCCTCACCACCGTATAAAAGTTACGCTTATTGTTGCCGTAGTTGCCCGGCCATCAGCAGCGGCATCAACAGCAGGCCGACGCAGGTGGCGGCCAGTGCCAGCAGGGCAAAGAAGCCATACCAGCCGTAAAGCTGTAACACCTGAGCTAACGGCCAACCCGCCAGCGCGGCCCCCAGATAGGCGAACAGGCCGAGAAACCCGGTGACGGTACCGGCCGCATCCTTATGGCAGTGCTCCGTGGCGGCCAGCCCGATCAGCATCTGCGGCCCAAACACAAAAAAGCCGAGGCCGAAAAAGCAGGCTGAAAGCAAGCCGTAATGGTGCAACGGGGCCAGCCACAGCGCAGTCGTCGTCAAAAACAGCCCGATGGAGAACAGCAGGATCATCGGTGCTCGCAGGCCGCGAAACAGCAGGTCCGATCCCCAACCGGCAAACAGCGCGCCAAACAATCCACCCAGTTCAAACAGTGACAACGTGGCGTTGGCCTTCATCAGGTTGACGCCGTGGCTTTCCGCCAGCCAGATGTTGCCCCAATCGTTCAGCGCGATGCGTATCAGGTACACCAGGATGTAGGACACGCCGAGCAACCAGATGGTCGGATTGCGCAAAATGGTGTCATACAATATCCGCCGCATCGGCATTGCCGGGCTTTGTTGCTCCTGCCACAGCTCCAGCGGATCGCGGCGCCAGCGGCCTACGCTGGGTAATCCTTGCTGCTGCGGTTTGCCGCACAGTTGCCAGCATAGCCACAGCCCGATCAGCATCCCGATGGCTCCCGGCAGTAACAGGGCTGCCTGCCAACCGTAGTGCGAAGCCATATAGCCGGACAGTAACGGTACGGCCGCACCGCCCAGGCTGATCGAGGTATTCCAGGTGCCCCACCACAAGCCACGCTCATTGCGTGAATACCAACTGGTGAGCATCTTGGCGCAGGGCGGCCAGCCCCAGGCCTGAAAGAATCCGTTTAGCGTCCAGACCACCAGCAGCGCCGTCAGCGAATGGCAAAAGGCGAACACGATGTTCAGCACGCCGGTGATAAACAGCCCGACCCCCATAAACCAGCGCACCTGGCTGCGATCGCTGACGATGCCGGAGACAAACTTCGAGCCGCCGTAGGCCAGGTAAAACAGCGTACCCAGCAGGCCGATATCCCCTTTGTCCAACCCCAGTTCGAGCTGCATCACCGGCATGGCATAGCTGACGCTTTTGCGTGTCAGATAGAATGCGGCGTAGCCGACGATCATCGAAAACATCAGGCGCGGTCGCCAGTAGCGATAGCGGGCACTGATTTGTTCAGCTGTTAGCGTGGCCGATGCCATGGGATCCTCCAGACAATGAAAGCAGTGTAGGGACTTGAAAAGTGAAAGGGATGAGACAAGGTTTTAGGCGACTAAGACTTAGTCCTAGTCAGCCGGGATTTTTGTTCAATTTTGTGGGCAGGTTAACAATTATGCGCGTGCCGTTACGCCGCTGGAGCCGCCAGTCGCCCCCTAATGCGCGCACCCGCTCCTCAATGCCGCGCAGGCCAAAGCCGCTGGTAGGCTGCAACGGCATCCCCTGACCGTCGTCACGCACTTCCAGGGTGATCGTCTGGTGGCTTTGCGTCAGGCTCAAACGCACATGGCTGGCGCAGGCGTGTTTGCTGATGTTATTGAGCAACTCCTGCGCAACGCGGTAGAGGGTAAACACCAGGGTTTCATCATCTGGCGTGGCGGGCAGGCGGTAATCCAACTGGAAGCCGATCCCCTGTTCGGCAAAGGAAAACTCATCGGCCAGGTGATGCAGGGCCTTTTCCAGCGCCATCTCTTCCAACACCGGCGGGCGCAATTGCCGTAATAGGGTGCGCGTGGTGTGGTGAATACGTTGCGATAACGAATCAATCTGTTCGGCGGCCAGGCGGGCCGCCGGGGCGGTGGCGCTGCGGTTCACCAGCATGGCCTGGATCTGGATGGCGGTAATATTCTGGCCGATCTCGTCATGCAATTCGCGTGCGATGGCTTTGCGCACCTCTTCTTCGGTCCCGATCAGCCGCTCCATCAGCTGGCGTTTGGCCGTTAATTCCTGTTCCAACTGCTGGCGATAACGCTCTAGCTTTTGCGCCAGTTGCTGCTGGCGGCTGATGGCAATCCCCAAGCCAATGCCCAACAGTGCCTGGGTGGAAAGGAATAGCTCCAGCTCGCGCAGCTCCTGGAAAGCGCCACCGGCCTGGCGGGTGAGGGTGATCATCACGCTGCCAAACAGCGCCGCCAGCACGCCCCCTTGCCAGCCAAAGCGATATGCCATAAACACGTTGGGCAGAAAAATGAAGATCAGCAGCAGTCGCTCCATCTCTGGTGCGATCGCCAGCTGTAAGCAGATCCCCATGGTGAGAAACAGCGAACACCACAGCAACAGTGAGGTACGTAGCTGTGGCGTCGAGGGGCGCGGAACGGGCATTGACGTCACCAGTTGCTGGCGCAGATAGGTATAAATCAGATAGACAAAGGGCACCAGCAGCACGCCGCCGGTAAAGCTGGTGAGCAACGTCTGGCTAACGGTGATGGGTAGCCACAACCCTGCCAGCACCCCGCACAGCAGCGCATTGACGGCGATCGCCGCCAGCAATAGCGACAGGCGCTGCCAATACAGGTGATAGCGATACCACAGCCGCTGCGTGCCCCAGGCGGGCAGCAGGCTCAGCCAGGGCAGCAACAGCACCAAGCGATCGCTCAGCAATTGCTGGTCATACAACCACAGCAGCGTAGCGGTTTCTGCCAATAGCAGCGTAGGCCAATAACGCCGGGGTAACAGGATCAACAGCGCTAGCCGCAGTCCTTGGGGGAACAGCAGCACGGCATGTTGGCCGTCATGGCTCAGGTGCAGGCTGATGGTCCATAGGGCCAGCCAACTGAGGGTAAAAAACAGCGCCAAAAACAGCGAAAGCGCCAAGCGGCGCACCATTGGCGGCACTGGTTAACTCCCGGCAAGCAGTTGATGTTGCAGTGCGAAATGCACCAGTTCAACAGTAGTATCACAATGCAGTTTGCCGAGGATGTTGGCGCGATGCACCTGGACGGTTTTATGGCTTAAGGTCAGTTGCTGGGCGATGGTTTTGACACTCAGACCGTTGACCAGCAGATCGAAGATTTCTTTTTCGCGCGGAGTGAGCACCTGTAGCTCTTTTGGTGGCTGCGGCGTATGGCGCAGTGCGCGCAAAGCGTCCGCGCACAGATAAAGTCCACCGCTGCTGACGGCGCGTACTGCCTGCACCAGCTCATGGGGGCCGCAGCGTTTGGTGAGATAACCACCGGCGCCGGCATCGATAGCGCTTTGCACGAAGGCATTGGTGTCGTAGATGCTGAGAATGATGGCGCGAAACGTCGGACGCTGTTGGCGCAAACGCTGAAGCAGGCTGAGGCCACTTTCGTTTGGCATGGCGATATCCAGTACCGCCACGTCGATCGGATCGCGCAGCAGATGTGGCCAAGCCTGTGCCGCCGAATCGAACTGGCCGATGATACGGATATCTTCTTCCAGTGACAGCAATTGAGCAAACCCGGAGCGGACCACTACATGATCATCAATCAGTGCAACGTTAATCATAAGCCTTGTAACAAAGTGTGAGATTTTCCGCATCATGCGCAGGAAAACTCTGGCTGGCAACTGCTGCGCTGCAAAATGGAAGGGAGTTAACAAACTTGACATTAAAATGGCGGGCTTAGTTGCCTCCCCCCTTTGGATCATGACCCCCGTCGCAAACCCGGAAAGTTGCAGATTTGTCCATATAAATAGCATTCAAGGATATGGGGAAAATAGCTATCGAGGTTGTAGAGTCCCTCTACGGGAAATGTTGAGCAGATGTAAAATCAGCATCCCGGTCAAGCTCCATCACTCAAGAAAGAAAATAAAATATAAATACTACCAATGTGTTACGTCATTTCTTGACCGCAATCATCTCACCTACATTCGATCCGGGAGCCTCAATAGATGAAAAAACTGAGTGTTAAAACGTTATTGGCCGCCAGCCTGTTCAGCATGATGGCGTGCTCGGGAAGTGCATTGGCGCAGGAAGTGGAAGTCGTCAATATCTCGAAAATCGCCGGGATGCCGTGGTTTAACCGCATGGGGGAAGGGGTGGAACGTGCCGGTAAAGACCTCGGGATCAAGGCCTATCAGGTTGGCCCCTCCAGTACCGATGCCCCGCAGCAAGTGAAAATCATAGAGGATTTAATTGCCAAGAAAGTCAGTGCCATCAGCATCGTGCCAAATGATGCCGATGTGCTGGAGCCGGTATTCAAGAAAGCGCGTGACGCCGGGATCGTGGTATTAACCAACGAATCACCGGGGCAGCCAAGCGCCAACTGGGATATCGAAATCATCGATAACGCCAAATTCGCCGCCGACAACGTGGAAGAAATGGCCAAGGCGATGGGCGGCAAAGGGGGCTATGTCATTTACGTTGGCAGCCTGACCGTACCGCAACATAACCTGTGGGCCGATTTGTTTGTTAAATACCAGAAAGAGCATTACCCGGAGATGTTTGAAGTGACCAGCCGTATGCCTGTCGCCGAGAGCATTGATGACTCGCGCCGCACCACGCTGGATCTGATGAAAGCGCACAGCGATCTGAAAGGGATTGTGGCTTTCGGTTCGCAAGGCCCGATTGGGGCAGGCCGCGCAGTGAAAGAAAAACGGGCGAAAAACAAGGTCCACGTGTTTGGCATGATGATCCCTTCTCAGGCTGCGTCGCTGGTTAAAAGTGGTGATATCGCCATGGGTGTCACCTATGACCCAGGTTCTGCCGGTTATGCATTAACGGCCGTCGCCGACAAAGTGCTGAAAGGAGAGAAAATCGAAACGGGGATGGAGATCCCAGGGGTGGGTAAAGCGGAAGTTGATCAGGATAAGCACCTGATCCAGTTCCACAACGTATTGCGCGTCACCAAAGACAACGTGGATTCTCTGTATTGATTCACCGCATTACCGCAGAGCCGGAGGTCTGTTCGGCTCTGCAACCCATACCCGCCTGGCGTAAGAGGATGTATGCAGCCATTTATTACCCTGGAAAATATCAGTAAAACCTTTTATGGCGTCAAGGCGCTGGATCAGGTGGCGATGACCCTGCTGCCGGGCGAGGTGCACTGCCTTGCCGGGCAGAACGGTTGTGGTAAATCAACGCTGATCAAGATTATCTCCGGCGTTTACCAACCCGATGCGGATGCTGCCATTATTATTGATGGCAAAACCTATGCCACTCTGACACCGATTGAATCCGTTCGCCTGGGGATCCAGGTTATTTATCAGGACCTGTCATTGTTTCCGAATCTGACCGTGGCCGAGAATATCGCCATGAACCATTACCACCATCAGCTATGGGTGAATAAACGTCAGATGCGCGAAACCGCCGAGCGGGTGATTAACAGTATTGATGCCCACCTTAATCTGGACGAATTGGTGGAGAATTTACCAATCGCCCAGAAACAGTTGGTCGCGATCTGCCGGGCACTCGCACAGGATGCGCGCCTCATCGTTATGGATGAACCTACTGCGTCGCTAACCCGGCAAGAGGTCAACGGCCTGCTACGGGTGGTGCATGAACTGAAATCGCGCAATATCTGCGTAGTGTTTGTCAGCCACCGCCTGAGCGAAGTGCTGGAGATTTCCGACCGCATTACCGTATTGAAAGATGGCAATTGGGTCGGTACTTATCCTGCCGCCGAGGTGGATAATCACCGGTTGGCCTGGCTGATGACGGATATGAAATTTGATTTCCAGGTATTGCCGCCATACAGCGCAACGCGCCCGGTTGTGCTGTCTGTGGAAGAACTTTCCCGTGGCAACGAATACCAAAATATCTCATTGCAGTTACATCCTGGCGAGATTGTCGCCCTGGTTGGTCTGCTTGGCTCAGGCCGCACCGAACTGTGCCTCAGCCTGTTCGGCTTGACTCAACCTGAGTCGGGGACCATTCGTATCAACGATAAGCCGATGTGTTTTACCAGTAACCGCGATGCCATTGCCGCTGGTGTGGGCTATGTCTCGGAAGACCGCATGAGCACCGGACTGATTATGGAGCAATCCATCCGTGACAATATCAGCGCCACGGTATTACACCGGCTGAAAAATGCCTTTCACCTGATGCGGGCCGAACGGGTCGATACGCTGGTCGAAGATATGGTCAAGCACCTGGCGATCAAAATCGGCAATAGCGATCTGCCGGTCAATACGCTATCCGGCGGCAATGCGCAGCGCATCTCCATCGCCAAATGGCTGGCCACCGACCCGCAAATCCTGATCCTCGATTCGCCGACCGTGGGCGTCGATATCGCCAATAAGGCCGGTATTTATAACATTATCAACGCATTGGCAGATCGAGGGATCGCGGTGCTAATGGTTTGTGATGAGATTGATGAGGCTTACTTCAATAGTCACCGTGTTGTCGTGATGCGGTCCGGGCAGTTGGTGCAGGAGTTCTTGCCAAGTCAAAGCAGCGAAGCCGCCATTGCGGAGGTGGTCAATGGTTAACCCTCATACACTGAATAAATCTGCGGTAGCAAAAAGCAGTTTATTGACTAAAGAACACCTGAAACGCCATGAAGTGATGCTGGCTTTCACTATCTTGATTATTTCGACCTATCTTGCTTTCACCAGCCCAGACTTTCTGACACTCGCCAATATTTATGATCTGATTAATAACTATGCCATGTTGACCATTTTGGCGTGTGGCCTGTTTATCGTATTAATTTCTGGCGGCATTGATATTTCATTCCCGGCGATGACCATTATCTCGCAATATGTCATGGTGACCTTAATTGTGAAATATGGTGGCAACTTCCCGGTGGCTTTCGCCCTGGCGGGAGGCATTGGGTTATTGCTGGGGCTGATTAACGCGCTATTGGTTAATCGCCTGCGGGTGCCATCGATCATTATCACCATTTCTACGCTGAACATATTCTACGGGTTACTGCTGTATCTCAGCCGGGGCGTCTGGCTGTATACCTATCCGGAATGGTTCGAACATGGGCCGATGCTGTTTTCTTTCACCGCTGCTGATGGCTATGACTATGGTCTTTCGCTGCCCATTCTGACTTTGCTGACGACGATTATCGTCACGGCCTTGTTGATGACCCGCACCAGCATTGGCCGGCAAATTTATGCGTTGGGTGGCAATCAGGAAGCGGCATCCCGCATGGGGTTCAGCATCCTCAAACTGCAACTGTTTGTTTATGGCTATATGGGCTTTTTATCCGGCATTGCCGGGGTGGTGCAGTCCTATACCGTCCTGACGGTGGCACCGGACTCGTTGCTTGGCTATGAACTCACCGTGCTGGCGGCGGTGGTGTTGGGCGGAACCAGTATTGTCGGCGGGCGTGGAACGCTAACCGGTACGTTACTGGGGGTGATCCTGCTGGCCATTTTACAAAATGGTCTGAATTTACTGGGCATTTCGTCGTACTGGCATACCGTGGTGATCGGGCTGGTGATTGTCATCAGTATCAGTATGACCGCCTGGGGTCAACGTCATAAGGTAGGGATATAACCATGTCGAAAACAACGCAACGTGATCATACCGAGCGCTGGCTGGTGGCACTGTTGGTGCTGGTAGGGGCCGTATTCAGCGTGCTGATCCCGCAGGTCTTCTGGTCTGCCGCCAATTTCCAGTCTATTGCCGCACAAATCCCCGTCGCGGGGATATTGACGCTGGCCATGGCGATCACCATGCTGACCGGGGGGATAAATTTATCCATTATCGCCACGGCGAATGCCAGTGCGTTGGTGATGGCCTGGGTTTGTACCCACCTTGAGCCAACGTTCAGTTCGATGATCTTGATGCTGGCGGCGGGGGCTGCGGTTGCCCTGGTGGTCGGGATTATCAATGGTGTGCTGATCTCGGTGGTGCGGGTTTCCCCGATCCTGGCGACCTTGGGCATCATGACCTTGCTCAAAGGGGTGAACGTGCTGATTTCCAAAGGCTCGGCGATTTCTAACTTTCCGAGCGCTGTGCTGGCATTGGATCGCAGCTATTTCCTTGGGGTTCCCATCCCGCTGTATCTGTTTGCCGCAGTGGCGTTGTTGCTGTGGCTGATGCTGGCCAAGACCCCGCTGGGCCGTCAGATATACCTGGCTGGCTCCAACGAAAAAGCCACCTATTTCTCGGGCATCAATACCCGCCGTACGTTGATTTGGGTCTATGTGATTTCTTCGTTACTGTGCGCCGTCGCGGCGCTGTTGATGATGTCGAAACTCAACTCGGCCAAAGCCTCCTACGGGGAGTCACTGTTGCTGATCACTATCCTGGCGACGGTATTGGGCGGGGTTAATCCCGATGGTGGGTTTGGCAGGATTTTCGGCATTGTGCTAGCGCTGTTCCTGCTGCAAATGCTGGAGAGCGGGCTGAATATCATGGGCGTCAGCAGCTATATCACCATGGCACTGTGGGGGGCGCTATTGCTGGCGTTTATCTTTGTCAAAGGTACCAACATCCCGGCATTGCGTTTCTTGCGCCACCACAAGCCGTTGCATTGACATGCCAACCCAGGGAGCAGCCCATTAGATGGGCGCTCCTGTTTACGCATTGCCTACAGAGCGATAGATCCGCTGTGGTCTGCCCACCTTGCCGTAAATAATCTCCGCGACCAATTGATCGTTGGCGCTGAAAAACTCCAGATAGCGCCGGGCGGTGGTGCGGCTCAGCCCGATTTGCTGCGCCACGCTTTCCGCCGTATGACGCACCTGCGGATCTTCAAACAGGGCGCGGATCTTCATCAGCGTGAGTTCATCAATACCGGCGGGTAATGTGGCCTGATCGCCTCCACGGGCGTAGGTGTTGAACATTTCATCGATGCGGCGCTGGTTGACCCGCGCTTTGTCTTTCAGCGCTTCACGCCGTTGGCTAAAGCGTTGCAGGGTTTGCGCCAGACGGTCATAAGCCAGGGGTTTGATCAGGTAATCGAATACGCCATAGCGCAGAGCTTCGGCCACGGTGTCCATATCGCTGGCGGCGGTGATAAACACAATGCCACCGCCGTAGCCTTGCAGCGTCAGTTCGCGCAGCAACTCTATACCCTGGCCGTCTGGCAAAAAATTATCCAGCAGGATCAGATCGGGCTTGAAGCGTTCGGTCATTGCGCGCGCCTGTGCCAAGGTGCCCGCCAGCCAAATCTGCCGGCACCCGCCATTCTGCTTGATGAATTCCGCATGCATTTCTGCCAACGGCGTTTCATCCTCAACAATCAGAATATTTAGCCATTCCATGTTAAATCCCCGTTGCTTAATTACGTTGCTAATTAAATGTAATCGAGATGGTTATTTTATTAAACACCATGTCGGCAATAAAAACTATAAAAATAATTAAGTAAATAAAAACCATTAAACAACTTATTTACTGCGGGTAGATTGTGAAATAGGTCAATAATCAGGACGTTATTTGTGTTTAACATGGCGCCATTAAATACCCCGTTGGCGTTATAGACCAATTCAACTTAATGGTTTTTAAGGTTTTTATTGTGCCTTGATGTTAATGCTGATGGGATTTTGTATTTCAAATGTTATTGATAAGTTATTTTAGAGAGACTGACATGTTGGGCGATACCGTATTTAATCGGGTAAAAAGATCGGATCATAAAAATATAGCGGCTATTAACGCTTTTTTGCGCAGTAACGATCTGAATATTGATACCACGGTCGAAGTTTTTATCACCGTGACCCAGGGCGAACAATTGGTTGCCTGCGGAGGTATCGCCGAAAATATTATCAAGTGCGTGGCCATCAGCCCGCAAATGCGTGGCGAAGGCTTGGCACTATCATTGGCGACCGAGCTGGTGAATCTGGCCTATGAGCGTCATCACACCCAGTTGTTTATCTACACCAAAGTGCAGAATGAGGCGCTGTTCCGTCAATGTGGTTTCTACCCGATTGCCAGCGTGCCGGGCATCGTGGTGTTGATGGAAAACAGCCCGTGCCGCCTGAAGCGTTACGCCGCGCAGTTGGCTGGCCAACGCCAGCCGGGCAACGTTATTGGCAGCGTAGTGATGAACGCCAACCCCTTTACCCGTGGCCACCAATATCTGGTGCGGGAAGCCGCCGCCCGCTGTGACTGGCTGCACCTGTTCCTGGTGAAAGAAAATACCTCGCGCTTCCCGTATGAAGATCGCCGCGATCTGGTGCTGAAGGGTACTGAGGGGATCACCAATCTGACGGTGCATGAGGGATCACAATACGTCATCTCCCGTGCCACCTTCCCTTGCTACTTCATCAAGGAACAGGGGATTGCCGACGACTGTTACACCGAAATCGATCTGAAAATCTTCCGCCAGTATCTGGCGCCTGCGTTGGGTATCACGCATCGATTCGTCGGCAACGAACCGTTCTGCGCCGTAACGGCGAAATACAACCGCGACATGCGTTACTGGCTGGAAACCCCAGCGCTGCCTAGCCCACCGATCGATCTGGTGGAGATTGAGCGTTTGCAGTACCAGGGCACGGCGATCTCGGCCTCCTGGGTACGCAAGCTGCTGGCCGCAGGAGACTTCCACGCTGCCGCCCCTTTGGTGCCGAAAGACACGCTTTACTACCTGCAGGATATCCAGGCAAAGCGCCGGGCCAAGCCAGTACCGCAAGAATTTGAGTCCGCACAATCAGGTGAATCATGAAAATAATCCGAGAAGCAATGGCCGGCACGCTGGAATCCAGCGATGTCATGGTCCGTATCGCGCCAGCAGAAGGCCCGGAGCACGACCTGCTGATTGCCAGCAGCGTGGAAAAGCAGTTTGGAGATGCCATCCGCCACACCCTGTTGCAGGTGTTACAGCACTACAACGTGCCGCCGGTGCAGGTGATTGTCGACGATAAAGGCGCATTGGACTGTGTGCTGCGCGCCCGGCTGGAAACCGCATTGATGCGTGCCAGTGAAACCGCCGCACTGCCTTGGGGGGAACGTTGTGAAAACGCTGAATAAACACCGCATGCGCCGCAGCATGCTATTCGTGCCGGGGGCTAATGCCGCCATGGTCAGCAACGCCTTTATCTATCAGGCCGACGCGCTGATGTTCGATCTGGAAGACTCGGTGATCCTGCGTGAGAAAGACGCGGCTCGTCGCCTGGTGTATCACGCGCTGCAACACCCGTTGTATCAGGAAGTGGAAACCATCGTGCGCGTCAATGCGCTGGATTCGGCCTATGGTCTGGCGGATCTGCAAGCGGTAGTGCGTGGCGGCGCGGATATCGTCCGTCTGCCAAAAACCGATACTGCGCAGGATGTGGTGGATATGGAGCGTGAAATCGCCGCCATCGAACGTGCCTGTGGTCGCCCGGTCGGCAGCACTGGCCTGCTGGCGGCGATCGAGTCCGCGCAGGGTATCACCAACGCGGTGGCGATTGCGCAGGCTTCCCCAAGATTGATCGGGATTGCGCTGGGTGCCGAAGACTATGTGCGCAACCTGCGTACCGAGCGCTCGCCGGAAGGCATCGAACTGCTGTTTGCCCGTTGCTCACTGTTGCAGGCTGCCCGTGCCGCCGGGATCCAGGCATTCGATACCGTCTATTCCGATGCCAATAACGAAGCCGGTTTCCTACAGGAAGCGGCGCTGATCAAACAGCTGGGCTTTGACGGCAAATCCCTGATCAACCCACGCCAGATTGAATTGCTGCACAACCTGTATGCGCCAACCGCCAAAGAAGTGGCGCATGCCCAGCGGGTAGTCGATGCGGCAGAGGCGGCGGAAAAAGAAGGGCGCGGCGTAGTTTCGCTGAACGGCAAGATGGTGGATAGCCCGGTGATTGAACGGGCCCGCCTGGTACTGCAACGCGCAGCGCTTTCCGGCGTGCGTGAAGAACCGAACCACAGCGAGGAAGCATGATGAAACGCCAACAACGCCTGATGACCTTGAACAATCACGCCGAGATGCGGCTTTATCAGGAAGCCTCCAAGGCCAATTTGCAAGCGCGCAAACCGCGCGACCTCAAACGCTGTGAATCGCTGGAAGTGGCGATCCGCCGCAGTGGTTTGCAGGATGGCATGACCATCTCTTTCCATCACGCCTTCCGTGGTGGCGATCTGGCACTTAACCAGGTGATGGAGGTGCTGGCGAAGATGGGGTTCCGCAACCTGACGCTGGCCTCCAGCTCGTTGACCGATTGCCATGCGCCGCTGGTCGGCCATATTCGCAACGGGGTGGTGAGCCGTATTTACACCTCCGGCCTGCGTGGGCCATTGGCGGATGCCATTTCGCGTGGCCTGCTGAAAGAGCCGGTGCAGGTTCACTCGCATGGTGGCCGCGTCAACCTGGTCGAGTCGGGTGAGTTGCAGATCGACGTTGCCTTCCTCGGGGTACCAACCTGTGATGAGTTCGGCAACGCCAATGGCTACACCGGCGACGCCTGCTGCGGTTCGCTGGGTTACGCCAAGGTGGACGCAGCGGCGGCCCGTAGCGTGGTGCTGCTGACCGAAGCGATCGTGCCTTATCCGCATCATCCTGCCAGCCTGGCACAGGATCAGGTCGATCTGATCGTGCAACTGGAACGAGTAGGGGATGCGGACAAGATCGGGGCCGATGCGACGCGAATGACCTCCAACCCGCGCGAGCTGCTGATTGCCCGCCGTGCTGCCGAGGTGATCGTCGATTCCGGTTACTTTACCGAAGGGTTCTCCTTACAGACCGGCACCGGCGGCGCTTCGCTGGCGGTAACCCGCTTCCTGGAAGACAAGATGCGTGCCCGTGGCGTCCGCGCCGGTTTTGCGCTGGGCGGCATCACCTCCACTATGGTGGATCTGCATGAGAAAGGCCTGATCGGCAAACTGCTGGACGTGCAGAGTTTTGACCGCGCGGCGGCCATGTCACTGGCTCGTAACCCAAATCATATCGAGATCAGCGCCAACCAGTACGCCAACTTCAGCTCCAAGGGCGCGTCGGTTGACCGCCTGGACGTGGTGGTACTGAGCGCACTGGAAATCGACACCGGCTTTAACGTCAACGTCCTGACCGGCTCCGACGGGGTGATCCGTGGCGCATCCGGCGGCCACTGCGATACCGCTGCTGCGGCACGGCTGGCGATTATCGTCGCGCCGTTGGTGCGTGGCCGTATTCCTACGCTGGTTGAGCAGGTCACCACCTGTGTTACGCCGGGCTCCAGCATCGACATTCTGGTGACCGACCACGGAATTGCCGTTAACCCGGCCCGCCCAGAGCTGGCTCAGCGCTTGCGTGATGCCGGATTACAGGTCGTCACTATCGAATGGCTGCGTGAACGCGCGCTGGTGTTGACCGGTGAGCCAAAACCGATCGCCTTTACCGACAACGTGGTGGCCGTAGTGCGCTATCGCGACGGTTCAGTGATTGACGTTGTACATCAGGTAGCGGAGTAACCTCATGGCTTACATCTCCCCCGAATTGGCCACCAGCCATGCCGTAAGTTTGCCCGAACTGCTTTCCAGCCGTGAATGCCGGCAGGCACGGCAACAGGCGTGGCTGGCGCGCCATCCCTCTGCCACGTTGGTGGTACTCACGCTGGTGGTACCGGGGGCGGTGAAAGACAGCCCCATGACGCGGCGCGTGTTCAATCTGGGCAGGCAGGCGTTGCAGCAGATGTATCGCCAGCAAGGTTGGCTGTGTTTGCAACAGAAAACTTTGGCGCTTGCTACCGGCTGCGAGGGCTATCTGGCGCTGCAAGCCGATGCCCGCGCGGTGAAAGAGGCCACCATCCAGTTGGAGATCCAGCAACCGATTGGTCGGCTGTGGGATATCGATGTGCTGACTCCACAAGGGCAGATCCTGTCGCGGCGCGATCTTGGCCTGCCTGAGCGCCGCTGCCTGCTGTGTGACCAGCCAGCCAAAATCTGTGGCCGTCAGCAAAGCCACAGCACCGAACAACTGCTCAATGCCATGGAAAGGATGCTCGACGATGCAATTCCAGCCTGATTGGCAGTTGGCGGTAGCGACTCCTTCGCTCGGCCAACGTTTTGCCCGTGATGCCTACCGGGCAATGTTGGTGGAGGTCAATCTGACCCCGAAACCGGGGTTGGTCGATCGTCACAACAATGGCGCACATCGTGACATGGATCCGGGTCACTTCTACCGCAGCTCGCGGGCGATTGGTCGGTGGCTGCCCTATTTTATCCGCCAGGGCAGGGTTGACGCCGCTTTACCCGCAGAGCAGCAGCTTGCACGCCTGCGCCCGGTGGGGATGGCCTGCGAGGCACAGATGTTTCGCGCCACCGGCGGCATCAACACCCATAAAGGCAGCGTGTTTTCATTGGGATTGTTGTGCTGTGCCTTTGGGCGTTTACAGCAGCAACAACGGCCGATCGACGCCCAAAGCCTGTGTCGCGAAGTGGCTCAGATGTGCCGTGGGTTGGTCAGCCGGGAACTGCAACGCAACAACGCGGGCCAGACCGCCGGACAACGGCTGTTTACCGAGTTTGGCCTGAGCGGTGCCCGTGGCGAGGCCGAGTCTGGCTTTCGGTTGGTGATCGACGGTGCGCTGCCGCTGTATCGCCAAAGGATCGCCGAAGGTGGTGGCGAACAGGTCGCGCTGATGGACAGCCTGCTGTGGCTGATGGCGCATAACGATGATACCAACGTCGCCTCGCGGGGCGGCATCAAAGGGCTGCGCTGGTTACAACACGAAGCCAGTCAGCTATTGGCACAGGGAGGGGCAGGTACCACACAAGGAATTGCTCGTTTGCGACAGTTCGACGTTGCGTGCATTGCCCGCAATCTCAGCCCCGGCGGTAGCGCCGATTTATTGATAGTCACCTGGCTGTTGGCGCAGACAGGGGCTTAAAAAAATTACGAAGCCTTCAGGAGAAGTGTCCATGTCCGAAACCAAAGAGAAAATCTGGAAAGCGATCGCCCCGCTGGTGGTGCTTGCCGTCCTGTTAATGATACCCACGCCGGAGGGCATGCCACCGCAAGCCTGGCGCTACTTTGCCATCTTTGTCGCGATGATTGTCGGCATGATCCTGGAGCCGATCCCGGCCACGGCGATCAGCTTTATCGCCGTGACCGTCAGCGTGCTCAGTTCCAACTGGGTGCTGTTTGGCGCCGAAGAGCTGGCTAACCCAAGTTTTAAGGCCGGTAAAGAGGCGCTCAAGTGGGGGCTGGCCGGGTTCTCGAGTACCACCGTCTGGCTGGTATTTGGTGCCTTTATCTTCGCGCTGGGCTATGAGGCCACCGGGTTAGGGCGACGTATCGCGCTGTTCCTGGTGAAATTCATGGGCAAACGCACGCTGACGCTGGGCTATGCGGTGGTGATCATCGATATCATGTTAGCGCCGTTTACCCCATCTAACACTGCACGTACCGGGGGCACGGTGTTCCCGGTGGTGAAGAACCTGCCGCCGCTGTTTGATTCCTTCCCGAACGATCCTTCTTCACGCCGTATCGGGGGTTATCTGATGTGGATGATGGTGGTAGGTACCAGCATCAGCTCCTCCATGTTTGTGACCGGCGCTGCACCCAACGTGTTGGGTATCGAATTCGTCAACAAGATTGCCGGGATCAACATCACCTGGATGCAATGGTTCCTGGCCTTCCTGCCGGTTGGGTTGTTGCTGCTGATCGTTGCGCCGTTGATCTCCTACTACCTGTATAAGCCAGGCGTTACGCACAGTAACGAAGTGGCTGGCTGGGCCAGTACGGCACTGGGAGAGATGGGTAAACTGACCCGCAAAGAATATACCCTGATCGGACTGGTATTACTCAGCCTGTGCCTGTGGGTGTTCGGCGGTAAGATCCTCGATGCGACAACGGTCTGTTTGCTGGCAGTATCGCTGATGCTGGCTCTGCACGTGGTCAGTTGGAAAGACATTACCAAATACTCCAGCGCCTGGAATACCCTGGTTAACCTGGCAACCTTGGTGGTGATGGCCAGCGGCCTGAGCCGTTCCGGTTTTATCGACTGGTTTGCCACTACCATGAGCACCCATCTGGACGGTTTCTCACCGAAGATGACGGTCGTGCTGCTGGTGCTGGTGTTTTATTATGCCCATTACCTGTTTGCCAGCCTGTCGGCACACACCGCGACCATGCTGCCGATGATCCTGGCGGTAGGTAAAGGCTTGCCGGGCGTGCCGATGGAACACCTTTCCATCCTGCTGGTGTTGTCTATCGGTATCATGGGGGTATTGACTCCGTATGCGACCGGCCCAGGGGTGATCATCTACGGCTGTGGTTACGTGAAGTCGAAGGACTACTGGCGTCTTGGCGGTATCCTTGGCATAGTGTATATCGCGGCATTGCTGTTGATCGGCTGGCCGATTCTTAGCCTGTGGTACTAAGCTAACCAGCGGCCACCCAAGGGTGGCCGCTGTTGCAATCCCTTCCCCCGTGACACCCGTCACACACTTTCCTGTAAAACGCCGTCATTATACAAATCCAACGTTAACCTATTCAAAATAATCATATTTAGGGACCTCTGCGGATGAGAAAAAAAACGTTATTACTTTGCCTGCCTTTGCTGTTCAGCGGTGTCGCCTTGGCTGAGAACGACGGTTATCAACTGGAACAGGTGCTGGTGATGAGCCGCCACAACCTGCGTGCGCCACTGGCGAACAACGGTAGCGTGCTGGCCCAGTCCACGCCAAAAGCCTGGCCGCAGTGGGATACGCCAGGTGGCTTGCTGACCACCAAGGGTGGCGTGCTGGAAGTGTATATGGGCCACTATTTCAATGCGTGGCTCAAGCAGGCCGGTATTTTGCCGCAGGAAGGCTGCCCAACGGGTGACAGCGTCTATGTGTATGCCAACAGCCTGCAACGCACCGTAGCCACCGCGCAGTTCTTCACCAACGGCGCGTTCCCGGGCTGTGATATCAGCGTGCATCATCAGGATAAAATGGGTGAGATGGATCCCACCTTTAACCCGATTATCACCGATACCAGCGAAACCTTTAACCAGCAGGCGTTGAGCGCCATGAACGCCGAGTTGGCGTCGTTGAAGCTGGATGCCTCCTACAAACAGCTAGAGCAGATCATCGATTACAAAGACTCTGCGGCCTGCAAGACCGACAAGCAGTGCAATCTGGCTGCCGAACCGAGCAAAATGAGCGCGGTACCGGGGAAAGAACCAGGGGTTTCTGGCCCGCTGAAGGTGGGTAACTCGCTGGTGGATGCCTTTATGTTGCAATATTACGAAGGCTTCCCGATGAAAGACGTGGCCTGGGGCAAGATCGTCACCCCGCACCAGTGGCAGCAGTTGGCCAAGCTGAAAGATGGCTATCAGGATTCGCTGTTCACCTCGTCGGTTGTCGCCCAGAACGTGGCCAAGCCGCTGCTGACCTACATCAACTCGGCGTTGATTAGCGAGCGCAAGGCGGATTCGCCGAAGCTGACCGTGCTGGTGGGGCATGATTCCAACATCGCCTCTCTGCTTTCCGCAATGAAGTTCAAGCCATACGAACTGCCGAAGCAGTACGAGAAAACCCCGATCGGCGGCAAGCTGGTGTTCCAGCGTTGGCATGACGGCAAGGGCGATCGCGACCTGTTGAAGATTGAATATGTCTACCAATCGACCGAGCAGTTGCGTAATGCCGAACCGCTGACGCTGAACAACCCACCGCAGCGTGTCACTATGGCGCTGGAGGGTTGTCCGGTAGATAAAGACGGCTTCTGTGCCTGGAGCGACTTTGAAAAAACCATGAAGGACGTCCTGCAATAACGGTGCTGCCGGGGCGAACCGTTTCGCCCCGGCCAACTGCGCGGTATATACTGTCTCAACGGACCCCTTATCACGGATGAAACGTGCTCTCTTCTTTTATTCTCAATGCTGAATTGCTGCCGGTTGACGGCTTTGCTGGCCAGATCGCGCAATGTCACTTCTCCGTCGCGGATTATCACGACGATCTGTTTTCTGCCATTGGTATCGGTTTGCCTGATCACCTTGCTTCAGCGGTAGCCAAACGTAAGGCGGAATATCTGGCCGGGCGCTATCTGGCGCGCTGGGTGCTGGCAGGGTTAGGACATCATGATTTCGACTTATTGCGTGGGGAGAAACGTGAACCGCTTTGGCCTGCGGGAATTGCCGGGGCGATCAGTCACAATGTTGATACGGCGTTGTGTGCCGCTAAGCCGGAGAGTGGGGCAGGAGGCGTGGGCATTGATGTGGAAACGCAGATCCCTTTAGCGCGTGCAGAAGAGTTGTGGACCGGTATCGTCAGTGAGGAGGAGTGCCAGTGGTTGCGCCAACGGCCACAGTCTTTCAATCTGTTATTGACGCTGGTATTTTCCGCCAAGGAAAGCCTGTTCAAGGCGCTTTACCCGCAGGTGCGCTGCTATTTTGATTTTCTGGATGCACGGATCACCGGGGTGGATATGCAGGCGCAGACCTTTGAACTGGAGTTGCTAACAACGCTGACGCCACTTTGCCACGCAGGCCACCGCTTTAGCGGGCGTTTCTGGCAGCAAGGTGACGCCGTAACGACGTTAATTAATTTTTAAAATCAAAGAATTAACCCCTTCTTCGTAACAGATGGCGCGCGCCCTCCAGCATCAGCAGCATGACCGCCAGCCAGATTGGGATATAGGTCAACCATTGGTTGGTGTTAATGGTTTCACCCAACAGCAGTGCAACGATAACCAGCAACACCGGCTCCACATAGCTCAGCAGGCCAAACAGGCTGAAAGGGAGCAGGCGGCTGGCCAGGATATAGCACACCAGCGCCAGCGCACTGATAATGCCCAACAATGGGATCTGCAAATACAGCAGTGGCTTGGCCGCCAGCGCAGCCAACGGTTCTGCGCCACCAAGCGCAAACAGCGCAGCGACCGGCAGCATCAGCGTCAGCTCACACCATAGCCCGCCCAGATGATCGGTGCCCAAGCGGCGGCGCAGAATAAAGTAGATCGGGTAACCGATGGCGACCACCAGCGTTGACCAGGAAACCCCACCCACCAGGATCAGCTCGTTACCCACGCCAACCAGCGCACACAAGGCTGCCAGTTTTTGCAGCAGGGATAAACGATCGCGGAAGAAGACCCGTCCAGCCAGCACCATGGTCAGCGGCAGCAGAAAATAGCCGAGTGAGACATCCAACGCCATGCCGTGTAGCGGTGCCCACAAAAATAGCCACAGCTGGACGCCCAGAATTGAGGTGGTCAGCAGCAATAACAGCACGCGTTGCGGGCGCTGCCGTAGCCAGTGCAGCATCTCCTTCACCCGTGCCCAGTCGCCGGAAAACAGCATAAACAGCGTCAGAAATGGCAGGGTTAGCAGAGTGCGCCAGCCATAGATTTCTTCACCGTCGAGTGGGGTAAGCATTGAGGTGTAGTAGTACATCACGCCGAACAGCAGGGAAGCGACGACGGAAAGTATGATGCCCTTGATCACGAGCGTTCCTGATGATTAATGAATTTCCTGAAGTTACTGTAGAGAGATTTTCCGGCAGTAACAACGATTTATACCCGTCGTCTTTCAAGCTGTAGCGTTGTTACCTGCACTTGGTTATTCGGCCCATCCGTGGGCCTCACCCCTTCGGGGCCGCTGTGTACAGCGTTCAAATCTGTTCCCGACATGATTTGTCACCCCAGTCACTTACTAAAAGTAAGCTCCTGGGGATGGGCAAGTTTGTCGCCTAGCTACAACTTGAAATCCATAGGGTATATGTAGGGATGGACAAGTACAACCAAGCGGTTAGAATTATTACTGGGTATTTATACAGGCTTGAGGCGATGACAATCGATCTGTTTGAAGATGCGCTGCCGCCGCCCTGGCGTGAGGAGATTGCGCCAGGGGCCGTGGTGCTGCATGGCTTTGTTCAGCAACACGGGCCGGAATTACTGGCGGCGGTCAATAGCGTGGTTGCGCAGGTTCCCTGGCGGCACATGACTACGCCGGGTGGTTTTACCATGTCGGTAGCGATGAGCTGGTGCGGCAACGGCTGGAACAGCGACAGCAATGGCTACCGTTATTCGCAGCGCGATCCCGGTACCGGCAAGCGCTGGCCAGACATTCCGGCGATCCTGATGGCATTGGCCGATGAAGCCGCCTTGCAGGCCGGGTTCGGTCATTATGTACCAGATTCCTGCCTGATCAACCGCTACGATCCGGGCAGCAAGCTTTCGCTGCATCAAGATAAAGACGAGCATGACTTTACGGCACCCATCGTTTCGGTATCACTGGGGCTACCGGCCGTTTTTCAGTTCGGTGGCATGCAACGCAGCGACAGAGCGCGGCGCATTCCGCTGGCCCACGGGGACGTGGTGGTGTGGGGCGGCCCTTCGCGGCTGTGTTTTCACGGCATCATGCCGGTGAAGGAGGGGTACCATTCGCTGGTGGGATCACACCGTATCAACATCACCCTGCGTAAGGCGCTTTAGGGCGGGTTCCTGTCCCAAACTGGCCACCAGATAATCGATCAACACCCGCAGCTTGGCCGGCATATGCTGAGTTGGAGCATACAGCAGCCACAAATCGCCATGGTAGCTGCTGAGAAAATCCCACTCTGGTAACACCTGCACAATCTCACCGCTGGCCAGCGCCTGACGGGCGGTAAAATAGGGCAGGCTACCGATGCCGATATGCTGTTTTACCGCGTCTAGCCGAACCCCGGTGTGGTTGGCTGCATAGCGTCCCCGAACATTGACCGAAACCGTCTTGCCGTTACGGCGAAAACGCCAGCGCGCGTCGCTGGGTGTCTCCCCTAAATAAATACAGCTATGCTCTGTCAGATCTCGCGGATGACGCAGAGTGCCTTGCTGGGCCAGGTAATGCGGAGTGGCGCATAACAAATGTTTGATGGTCATCAACGGGCGGCCGATCAGGCCCGGCGATGGACGATCGGTGATACGCAGTGCCAGATCGACCCGATCGTCGATCAAATCCATGTAACGGTCTTCCAGCCGCAGATGAACATCCACCCGTGGATAACGGCGCAAGAATTCCGGCATGTGAGGGTGCAGGACAAAGTGCCCGACGGCCTTGGGTACGCTGACGCTAATCACCCCTTCCGGTTCTGCGTTTCCCTGGCTACCGATCGTCATCACGGCGTTGGCGGCATCCAGCATATTGCGACAGCGCTGAAAAACGGCCTCGCCGGGTTCACTCAGGCGCAGCTTGCGGGTAGTGCGATGTAATAGCCGTACGTTCAGCGCCTGTTCCAGCCTGGCAACGCTGCGGCTGGTGGCTGAAGGGGAACTGCCCAGTTGGCGGGCGGCGGCGGAGAAGCTGCCGCTTTCCACTACCTGAACAAATACGGCCATTTCAATCAGCAGCGCTGTGGAGAGATTTGTGCTCATGGCGCAAAAGTCCATTGTATTGAAGACGGATTATCAGCCGATTATGGCACGAATATAATAACGGCGTTAACCAGGAGGAAGCCCATGACCGAACGACTTTATTATTATCACGATGATGTGCAGCTCGAGGCTCGAGTGTTGGCCTGTACGGCGCAAGAGGATGGTAGCCACGCGGTGCAGTTGGATGCCACGTTGTTTCACCCACAGGGCGGCGGGCAGCCGAGCGATAGCGGCACGATCGCAGGCGTTGCGGTATCACGCGTTGCCGCGCAGGGCGATCAACTGCTCCATTATCTGACGCATCCCTTGCCCTGTGGCCCGGTTACGCTGAAGATCGACGGTGAGCAACGTCAGCTACATGCCCGTTGGCATTCGGCCGGGCATCTGATTGGCTGGCTAGGGGAAAACCAGGGCTGGCAACCGGTCAAGGCGCACCACTGGCCAGGGGAAGGGCGAATTACCTTTGCTCCAGGTGCACAGACAACAGAGCTGGAACAGGGATATTTGCAACAACGGCTGACAGACTTGATCGCCGCCGATTTGCCGCGTAGGCAACAGGAACAGCAAGGCGTGCGTCAGGTCGGGTTTGGCGATCTCCCCGCTTATGGTTGCGGTGGTACCCATGTGCGCTCACTGGCGGAGATAGGCAAGGTGTTAATAACCGCGGTCAAAATGAAGAAAGGGCAGTTGATCGTGCAGTATCAGGTGGATTGATGGGGTGTGCAGACGCGTCCAGCCACGGTTTGGCGCGTTAGTACTTTTTTCATCATTAGTTAGCTAAATTAGTTCGTTCAACTCTGTGCCGTTTTGGTTTGTTATCTAACCCATAACATTCCGACATATAAAGAAGGCACGGCACCCATGTTTAATTTTCCTTTCAAGACGTTTACCAGTGGATTGGCAGTCGTATTTGGGACTGCGGCTGCGGTGGGTCCAGCAACCGCTGCGGTGCAGGGCGGGACTTTGATTTACCTGGAGCAACAGGCGCATACCAATCTTTATCCCCCTTCCGGCGGTTTTTATCCCAACGGCGGGATCCTTAACCAGATCACCGACAAGCTAACCTACCAGAACCCGAAAACCTTGGAGATTGAGCCGTGGATCGCGGAGTCCTGGTCCAGCAACCCCGATAAAACGGAATACACCTTTAAGCTGCGCCCCGGCGTGACCTTTTCCGACGGCACACCGCTGGATGCCAACGCGGTAGCAAAGAACTTTGATACCTACGGCCTGGGCAATAAGGCGCTGCGCCTGCCGGTTTCCGAAGTGATCAATAACTATGACCACAGTGAGGTCATCGATCCGCTCACGGTCAAATTCTATTTCAAACGCTCATCTCCTGGCTTCCTGCAAGGTACGGCGACCATTGGTTCTGGGCTGGTCTCGCTTAGTACGCTGAACCGCCAATATGACGAACTAGGTGATGCACGCCATATCATCGGCTCCGGCCCGTTTGTGGTGAGTGGTGAAACCCTGGGGCGCGAGGTCGATCTCAGCGTGCGTAAAGACTATCGCTGGGGGCCAGCCAAGCTGGCTCAGCAGGGGCGGGCCAATCTGGATGCCATCAAGGTGATCGTCACCCCGGAAGACAGCGTGCGGATTGGCGCGTTGCAGGCCGGACAGGCGGACTTTATTCGCCAGATCCAGGCTTACGATGAGAAGCAGACTCAGGATCAGGGCTTTACCATCTATGCCGCGCCAACCCGTGGCGTTAACGACAGCATTGCCTTCCGCCCAGACAATCCGCTGGTGGCCGACGTTCGCGTACGCCTTGCGCTGCTGCATGCCACCGACAGCAAGCAGATCGTCGATACGCTGTTCTCTGCCAACTATCCGCAGGCCAAATCGGTAATTGCCTCCTCGGCGGCCGGTTTTGTCGATCTCTCCGACAAATTGACCTTTGATTTAGCGAAAGCCAACCGTCTGTTGGATGACGCCGGTTGGCAAAAGGGCAGCGATGGCCTGCGCCAGAAAGACGGCAAGCAGTTGCTGTTAACGGTGTACGAGTCGCTGCCACAACCGCAAAACAAGGCGGTGCTGCAACTGGTCTCACAACAGTGGGGCAAGGTGGGCGCACGGCTGAATATCCTGGCAGGCGATGCGGGCAGCCGGGTGGCGGATAACCTCGATCCACAAAAGACACCGGCTGCGGTGGTCGAAGTGGGTCGCGCCGATCCTGATGTGATTAAAAGCCAGTTTTACCCCACCAACCGTGATGGCCTGTTGCAGCAAGGGGGCACCAGCCAGAACAGCAAATTCACCGATAGCGCTCTGAACCAACTGCTGTTGGGGATCGCCTCTGAGGTGGATCCGGCCAAGCGCCTGCAGATCGCCGGTGAGGCCCAGAAGTATCTGCTGGAACAGGCCTACGTGATCCCGTTCTTCGAAGAGCCGCAGGTGTTTGCCGGCGCGCCTTATCTGAAAGGCGTCAACTTTGAAGCCGTGGGGCGGCCAAGCTTCTATGGCGCGTGGTTAGAGAAGCGATAACGCCAGACTCGGGGCTCGTTCCCCTATCCCCAAGCCAGCTCGGTGTAATGGCCAAATGCAGAGGTCAATCCGCGCACGGACGGTCCCCTCTCCCTGTGGGAGAGGGTTAGGGTGAGGGGCCATACCGCCATATTAAGGAGACGAAGATGCTGAAATACCTGAGTGGCCGTACCGGGCAGGCGTTGCTGGTGCTGTGGGCGGCATTTACCCTGTCATTTATCTTGCTGCAGGTGCTGCCCGGCGACGCGATCCTGATTAAATTCCAGAACCCGGATATGGGCCTTAGCCCAGCGCAGATCGCCGATATGCGCGCGGCCTACGGTGCCGATGTTCCCCTGTGGCAGCAATATCTGCATACCTTGGGGAATTTCCTGCGGGGCGATCTGGGCTATTCGATCCAGAACGGCGTGCCGGTAACGACCTTGCTGGCCGCCAACCTGCCCGCCACCTTGCAACTCGCGGTGCTGGGTTTTGCCTTGGCGTTGTGGTTGGCGCTGGTAATTGCCTTTGTCTCCAATCTGATCGGTTTTGGCTGGCTGAAATCGGCTCTGCGATCGCTGCCTGCGCTGTTCGTTTCGGTCCCTACGTTCTGGCTCGGCATTGTATTGATTCAGATCTTTTCATTCCGGCTGAAGCTGGTGCCGATCATTAACCCAGGGGAGTGGGTTGGCCTGCTGTTGCCAATCGCCACCTTGGCGATCCCAATTTCTGCACCGTTGGCGCAAATCCTGATCCGCAGCATCGATAGCGTGCAGACGCAGCCGTTTGTGGCCGTGGCGCGAGCCAAAGGGGCCAGCCGCAGTGGGGTGCTGTGGCGGCATGTGGCGCGCAACGCCATGCTGCCGGTGTTGACCATTGCGGGCATTTTGTTTGGTGAACTGATCGCCGGGGCATTGATCACCGAAACCGTATTTGGCCGCAGTGGCCTGGGGCAATTGACACAACAGGCGGTAGTCAATCAGGACGTCGCGGTATTACAGGCGGTGGTCATGATCTCTGCTGCTGCCTTTGTCATCCTCAATCTGCTGGTCGATCTGTTGTTCCCGTTGCTTGATCCCAGACTGAAAACCTATGCAGGAGCGACCCGATGAGCAGTATTCCGTTAGAAAAAGCCGTGATGCCAGAACGCGATCTGTCCGGTGGGGAAACCGAGGGGAGTTTAGCCACCGCCCGGCGGGCGCGGCGGCGTTATCCGCTCAGCCTATGGCTGGCCTGGACCGTGCTGGCGATCGCCGTGCTATGGGCGATCGCGCCTGAGCTATTTACTGCGTACAGCGGCACTGAAGGGGTTGCCGGAGCACAACGTCTGGCACCCGGAGGTGAACACTGGCTGGGCACCGATCCGCTAGGACGCGACCTCTACGCCCGGATCGTGTACGGCGCATCGCACACCTTATCCGCAGCGTTGGTTGCCGTGGCGCTGGGGTTGGTGGTTGGGACGATGATGGGCCTGGTTGCCGGGGCTTTAGGCGGGATTGTTGACGACGTGGTGATGCGTTTGGTTGACGTTCTGCTGTCGATCCCCGGGCTGCTGCTGTCGTTGAGCGTGATCATCCTGTTGGGGTTCGGCACGGTGAATGCGGCGCTGGCGGTGGGGATCTCGTCGGTGGCCAACTTTGCGCGCCTGGCCCGTGCGGAAGTGCTGCGGGTGCGGCACAGCGATTACGTTGAAGCGGCTTACGGCAGCGGAGGGCACTTTTGGGCGGTGCTATGGCGGCATATTTTGCCCAATTCGCTGACTTCGGTGATCGCGTTCTCAGCCCTGCAGTTTGGCAATGCCATTCTGGCGATCGCCACCCTGAGTTTCCTGGGATATGGCACGCCGCCACCCACGCCGGAATGGGGTTTGCTGATTGCCGAAGGGCGTAACTACATCTCAACGGCCTGGTGGCTGACCACCTTCCCCGGCCTGATGGTGGTTGCCGTCGTGCTGGCGGCCAACCGTATCAGTCATGCTTTAGGGAGCGCGCACCGATGAGCCTACAGACAGCCGTTTCACCAGCGCCACTGCTGGAGTTGCAGAATGTCTCCATCGCCTACCGGCAGGGAAGCAGCAGCCAGCGGGTGGTACATAACGTTTCTTTTAGCATTCAGCCAGGGGAAGTCGTTGCCCTGGTGGGGGAATCGGGGTCAGGTAAAACCACCACGGCACAGGCGATTATCGGCCTGCTGGCGGAAAATGGTCACCTGGAGCAGGGGGCGATCCGGCTCAATGGGACCGATATTGCCCACTGGTCACCTCGTCAATTGGATGCGGTGCGTGGCGCGCAGATCAGCCTGATCCCGCAAGACCCTGCCAGTTCGCTCAATCCGGTAAAAACCATTGGTGAGCAGGTCGCCGAGATCATCAATATTCACCAACGTCTGCCGCGCAAGCTAGTCCAGCAACGCGTGGTGGAGTTACTCACGCGTGTGGGGCTGACCCACCCGGAGTTGCGGGTGCGCCAGTATCCGCATGAGCTTTCCGGCGGTATGAAACAGCGGGTACTGATTGCTATTGCCATTGCGTTAAGGCCTGCGTTGATTATTGCCGATGAACCGACCAGCGCACTGGATGTGACGGTGCAAAAACGCATTCTCGATCTGATTGATGAGCTGCGTCAGGAGTTTGGCACCGCGGTGCTGTTGGTCACTCACGATTTGGGCGTAGCGGCGGAACGGGCCGATCGGCTGTTGGTATTTCGTCAGGGCAGGGTGCAGGAACAAGGACCAACTGC
The DNA here is from genome assembly GCF_051654945.1 of Serratia sp. (in: enterobacteria). Classification (GTDB taxonomy): domain Bacteria; phylum Pseudomonadota; class Gammaproteobacteria; order Enterobacterales; family Enterobacteriaceae; genus Chania. The sequence continues at coordinate 32,102 of NZ_JBOFZA010000023.1, read as the reverse complement.
CGAGGTATTACAGGCACCGGCGCAGGAATATACGCGTCGTTTATTTGCCGACGTACCTTCGTTGGCCTGCGCCGCACCGCCAACCATCGTCCGTCAGGCCGAACCGGCAATCGTCGTCAACCAACTGGTGAAGGATTTCCGCTTTGCTGGCAGAGGCGGGCAGGCGTTCCGGGCATTGGATCAGGTGTCATTCAGGGTACAGCGTGGCACCACCCATGCGCTGGTCGGTGAGTCTGGCTCCGGCAAAACTACCTTGGCCCGATGCCTGCTGGGCTTTCAACGGCCGGATGCCGGGCAAATCATCATCGATGGCGTCGATTTCACCCGGCTGAAAGGCGAGGCGCTGCGCCAGTTTCGGCGGCGCATCCAACTGGTGTATCAAAACCCCTTTGCTTCACTCGATCCGGCGCAAACCTTATATCAGGCGATTGAAGAGCCTCTGCTCAACTTTGAGCCGGTAGCCAAGGCGGAACGTTATCGCCGGGTACGGGAACTGTTCGAACGAGTCGCGCTGCCCGCCGAGCTATTGACGCGTAAGCCGCGTGAGCTTTCTGGCGGCCAGCGGCAGCGGGTCGCTATCGCCCGTGCTCTGATACTGCAACCTAGGGTGCTGGTATTGGATGAAGCGACTTCGGCGTTAGACGTGACCGTGCAGGCGCAAATCCTGCGTCTGCTGGAACAGCTCCAGCGTGAGTTGGGGCTGACCTACCTGTTTATTTCACACGATCTGGCGACGGTGCGGCAAATCTCGCACAGTGTTTCGGTGCTGTGCCGTGGGCAACAGGTAGATGCAGGCACCACCGCTGAGGTATTTGCCCTGCCGGGCAGTGACTATACCCGCCAATTGATTGCGGCCATTCCGGGCCGTGCGATGTACCAAACTTTGAAGGATGCCTCATGAGTGCTAAACGTCTCGGCTTTTTTACCCGCCTGCTGGATAACGGCAGTGCTCAGGAACGTTACCGGCTGGCCACCGAACAGATTGTCCATGCCGAGCGCGCCGGATTCGACACCGCCTGGGTGGCGCAGCACCATTTTCATCAGGATGAGGGGGGATTGCCTTCACCGCTGGTCTTTCTGGCTCAGGTCGCCGTGCATACCCGTCATATTCGTCTGGGCACTGGAGTGATCACCCTGCCAATGGAGTCTGCCGTGCGCGTGGCGGAAGATACGGCAGTATTGGATCTGCTTTCCGGGGGCCGGTTGGAGGTGGGGCTGGCGGCAGGCGGGACTCCTTCCTCGTTTAGCGCCTTTGGCCTTGATGTCGAGCGGCGCAATGCTGCGTTTAACGATAATTTGCGTACGCTGCTGGATGCCTGGGGCGGTGAAGCACTTGGCGATGTTAGCAACCGTCTTTATCCGGCCGCTCCCCAGCTGAAAAAACGCGTCTGGCAAGCCACCTTCTCGGTTGAAGGTGGGATCCGGGCGGGTAAGGCAGGGGATGGGTTAATGCTCTCGCGCACCCAACCCAGGCCGCCGGAAGCGCCCGATACGCCACTCGATGAGCTGCAAAATCCGATTATTGACGCCTATCTGGCTGCTTTGCCCGCGGGCATCGAGCCGCGCATTATGGGATCGCGCACCGCGTTTGTCACCGAAGATCAGAACCGCGCACGTGATTTTGCCGCACAGGGGCTTAGCCGTGGGCTGGAGCGTTTGCGTACCAGCGGGCATCAGGTGCGGGATGAGTCGCTCGACGGTCTGATCCGTGCTTTTGATGTCCATCTCGGTACGCCGGACCAGGTGATCGCTTCGTTGCAGCGGGATAGCGCGCTGGCCCGCGTCACCGATTTGGCGTTTCAGGTGCACTCTATCGATCCGCCACACGCCTATATTCTGCGCTCCATTGAGCTGATCGCACGCGACGTCGCACCGGCCTTGGGCTGGCAGCGGCGCAATCCCACCACGCTGTCTTATTCACACCACGCTGAGGAACAGGTATGACCGACATCCAGGATCTATTGGCCAGATTGGCTGAAATCGCCCCAGACTCTCCTTTGGCACAGGCCCGAGCGACACGGCAGGCGGCAACCGAGGGCATCGAGGCCAGCTATCAGAGGCTGTTTGCGCCACAGGATGCTGGAAGTTTCGGGATTGCGGAACGTTTGCTGTTGGCGCAACGCATCAGTGAATGGCACGGCGATCGGCAATTGGCGGCGCATTATGCCCAATTACAGCAGACTCAGTCCGCAGACGGCCCACGTTTGCAGGCCGCGTTGGATCACGCCGAACGCCTGGCCTTCAAGCCTGCCGGGGCAGAGGCTAAACACTTGCAAGCTCTGCAACAGGCGGGATGGTCGCTGGATGACATTGTCACACTTTCACAACTGATCGCCTTTGTCAGCTTCCAGAGCCGTCTGCTGTTCGGTTATCGATTGTTGGCCGGATTGCCGGTCGCGACCAGTAGCCGTACTCCAGTTCGTGCCTCCGCTTGGCGCACGGCGAGCCATACTGCCAGTGGCCGCCATGCACCGCCAGCGTTCACTCGCCAGGAATTGGGATGGGAGCCCTGGATTGCGGCTAAGTCGCTGGAGGAGTTTGATGAACCGGGCAAGGCCTTGCTGAGCAAATTCGGCCACGCTGATTCCGACTATTTCCGTTTGCTGGCGCGCGATCATGCGGTGTTGGAACAACGAACCATTGCGGATCGGGCCATTTTCTATACTGCTGGTGGCTTGGCGCGTCAGGATCGGGAGTTGGCGGCGGCGGTGGCCAGCAAGGTGAATGGCTGTATCTATTGCGCCTCGGTGCATGCACGCAAAGCGGCGCAGTTATCCAAAAAGACAGAAGAGGTGCAGCGCCTGCTGGATATCGTGCCTGGAGGGCTCTTGAGCGAAGGGCAGGGAGAGGATTGGCGTACGCAGATAGACTTTGCCGCAGCGCTTTCGGCGACGCCACCGCAGGCCAATGCAGCTCAAATCGCGGCCTTGCGCGAGCAAGGACTGGGTGACCTGGAACTGTTGGATCTGGTGCAGGCGACGGCCTTCTTTGCCTGGGCCAACCGCTTGATGCTCACGCTCGGTGAACCCTACGACGATTGAATACCAAACAGCAAAAAGCCCGCTTAGTTGCCTAAGCGGGCTTTTCTAAATATGGCTCCTCTGACTGGACTCGAACCAGTGACATACGGATTAACAGTCCGCCGTTCTACCGACTGAACTACAGAGGAATCGTGTGAACGGGGCGAATGATAGCGGTGCCGATGGGGCTTGTAAAGCATGAAAATGCACAAATGTTTCGTTTGTCGAGGTTATGAGCAAATTGGCTTGTTTTCCAGCAGGTTAAACTTGATCACTGCCAGGTTGGCCGCCATGATGGCGAACCGATGGTTTTAGGTGAATAAATGGTGAATTTTATGGGGTGCTGATATTTCAAAGGGTCGATCGAGAAAGTTCCTAATCTATCCCTGGGAGGAAATAAGACTATTTCCTAGGAAATTTCCTGGAAATGGTGTGACCATATCTGAATAATTGATGGGAAATTCAGTTAAGGCATTATTATCAAGCACAGTCTTTCTAAGATAATAATCAGATGGTCTCGGAGAAATCTTGAAATTACGCCTCGCTATAGGAGAATATCGTGGTAGGTGTGGTGTAAATCTCCAAAAAATTCGCTTTTAATAAAATAAATATCTATTTTTTATTATGGATAAATGTCGTTTCCCCTCGGGAAAATGGTAGCCAGCTTGTAGCATACAATATCGCCTTCATATTAATCATCTCATTGTTTTAAAATGATTTTATGGTTATTGTTGGCGATTTTATTTAACAGGAAAACCTGGGTGGATACGCTTGAATGTGGGGTTGCGTCCTACCTGGCAGAGTGATAAGTGTCAACTTTACCGGGCAACTCGGCGTTCAGGCGCGCTGGGAGAGTTGCTGGATATAAAAAATACCAGTATTATTTTGCACTTCGTAAACCTCGTGGGCATGTTAAATCACCAGCGGGTTACAGGCGTGTTATTGCACCGCGTGGGCCACTAATGAAATCAGGTCAAGTATTCGTTAAGCCAATAGGCCATAGCGAGTGCAGCGAGAGTACGGGCAAAGGACGGCCATAGTATAGCCTTAGTGAATGTTTGCTACTGAAGTGCCTCCTCTATATCATTGCTGAAAAGTGCACATATTATTTTTCCAGGATGTACCCGATCTTGTCTGAGTTGACATATCGGTAACGGAATTTTTTGAAAGGAATGTTCAATGATAAGTACCCAAAAGAACCTGTGTCTAGGCGTAGTGCTGTGCAGTGGTTTGTTGCTGGCAGGCTGCCAGAAAACCGCACAGACAAGCTCGCAAGACTCCCAGACCTCAACCGTTCAGGCTCCTCCTCAGCAGATCAGCGTGTCCCCACCGCCACCACCGGCCGTCGAAGAAACCAAAACCAGCAAGATTGGCCTGTGCCAAAGCGAGCTGGCGTCACTCAAGCAGGTCAATCCGAAGGCTTACGCGGTTAAACAGGCCAATTTTAACCGCCTGGTGAACAATGCTTCGGTGTATAGCGCGGTACGCGGCGACGTCAATTCGACGACCAAAGACACCCTTGATGCGTTATACAAATATAAAACCAACCAGTTATGTGCCGAGATTGAACGTGAAGTCCTGCAAGGCTTGATCCAGAGAGGGGAAAGCGTGAAATGAAACGCAGGATATATTGCGGTGCCTTGTTGACGTTGGCGTTACCGTTAGGAGCAGTAAGGGCCGAGGAGGTAGTGACTCCCGATGCCCATGCGTTGAATTCACTGGAAGCGATCACGCGCCAGGTGGATGAGGCTCCGGCGCTACTTTTTCTGACGCCTTCACAACTGGATACAGCAGAACCTGCAAGACCCAAAAGTAATAAACCCGCCAGCAGCAAGCCCAACGCGCTGGCAAAGTCGGCTGAGGAGAAGGGCGGTGAGCGTATTCGCGAGATGAAGGCGCTGCAGGCAACTATCAATCAGCTGAAGGCCAAAATCACCAGCCAGGAAGCGGCGCTTGGGCAACTGCGTAAAGCACAATCCCAAACTGCGGGCTCTGCCTCAGAGCTGGCTCGTCTGCAACAGGCCATTGAGCAGAGCCAGCGGGAAAACGCGCGGCTACAGCAGCAGCTCGCCGCACAGGCCAAGGAAAGCGATCGGCAGATGCAGCAAATGAAGTTGCAACAGCAGGATCAACGCACCAGTGCGCAATTGCAGCAACAGTTGACGGCGCAAACCAAAGATAACGAACAAAAAGCGCAACAGATCAAGCAACTGCAACAAACGTTACAGCAAAATCAGCAGGCTATCGCCCAACTGCAGGAGCAACTGTCAACACAATCGCGCGATAACGTTCAGAAAACCCAGCAGTTGAAACAGTTGCAGCAGGATCAGCAAGCGCTGGCGACGTTGCAAACGCAATTGGCTGCGCAAACCAAAGACAGTGAGCAGAAAGCAGAGCAGATCAAGCAGCTGCAGCAGACTGGCACCAAATTGCAACAGCAGTTGGCGGCACAGACCAAAACGAACGATGAGAAATCACAGCAGGTTCAGCAACTGCAAAAAAATCAGCAGGCGTTGGCGAAGTTGCAAGAACAGTTGGCCGCACAGACTAAAGACAGTGAGCAAAAAGCCCAGCAGGTAGCACAGCTGCAAGCGCAACTGGCCGCGCGTAACACGGAAAATGACCAAAAAACCCAGCAGGCGATGGCGAAACTGCAACAGCAACTGGCGGCACAGACCAAAGACAGCGAGCAGAAAGCCGAACAGGTGAAACAGTTGCAGCAGGCCAGTGCCAAGCTGCAAGAACAACTTACCGCGCAAACTCAGAGCCATGAAGAAAAAGCTCAGCAGGTGCAACAACTGCAACAAAACCAACTGACGGTGGCTAAGCTGCAAGAACAATTAGCTACCCAGGTGAAGGACAGTGAATATAAAGCCAAACTGGTCAAACAGTTGCAAGAGCAACTGACGGCGAGCAAGAAAGAAGCGGATCAAAAAAACCAGCAGGCGATGGCGAAACTGCAGGAACAGCTGGCTGCTCAGACTAAAGACAGCGAACAGAAAGCCGAACAGATCAAACAGTTGCAGCAGGCCAGCGCCAAGTTGCAAGAGCAACAGATTGCGCACGCTAAAACTAACGATGAAAAAGCGCAGTTGGCCGCCCAGTTACAGCAAAACCAGCAGACGTTGGTGAAGCTGCAAGAGCAACTGGCTACTCAGACTAAAGAGCGTGAACAGAAAGCCCTGCAGGTGACCCAGTTGCAAGATCAACTGACGGCACGTAGCAAAGAGAACGAGCAAAAGACCCAGCAGGCGATGGCGAAGTTGCAAGACCAACTGGCCGCTCAGACCAAAGACAGCGAACAGAAAGCCGAACAGGTCAAGCAGTTGCAGCAGGCCAGCGCCAAGTTGCAGGAGCAGTTGGCAGCACAAGCCAAAATCAGCGATGAAAAAACGCAGCTGGCTGCACAATTGCAGCAGAACCAGCAGGCGTTGGCCAAGCTGCAAGAACAGCTGGCTGGCCAGACCAAAGAGCGTGAGCAGAAGGCCTTGCAGGTAACGCAACTGCAAGAACAACTGGCATCGCGTAGCAAAGAGAACGAGCAAAAGACCCAACAGGCGATGGCGAAGTTGCAAGACCAACTGGCCGCTCAGACCAAAGACAGCGAACAGAAAGCCGAACAGGTCAAGCAACTGCAACAGGCCAGCGCCAAGTTGCAGGAGCAGTTGGCAGCACAAGCCAAAATCAACGATGAAAAAGCGCAGTTGGCCGCACAATTGCAACAAAACCAGCAGGCGTTGGCCAAACTGCAAGAACAGCTGGCTGGCCAGACCAAAGAGCGTGAGCAGAAGGCCTTGCAGGTAACGCAACTGCAAGAACAACTGGCAGCGCGTAGCAAAGAGAACGAGCAAAAGACCCAACAGGCGATGGCGAAGTTGCAAGACCAACTGGCCGCTCAGACCAAAGACAGCGAGCAGAAAGCCGAACAGGTCAAGCAGTTGCAACAGGCCAGCGCCAAGCTACAAGAGCAACTGACCGCGCAAACCCAGAGTCATGATGAAAAAGCCCAACAGCTGAAACAGCTGCAGCAAAACCAGCAGTCGTTGGCCAAGCTGCAAGAACAACTGGCTGCGCAGACCAAGGACGGAGAGTTGAAAGCCGAACAGGTCAAGCAGTTGCAGCAGACCAGTGCCAGGCTGCAGGAGCAGTTGACCGCACAGACCAAAGATAATGAACAGCAAGCGCAGCAGGTAATGCAGCTGCAACAAAATAAGCAAACCGTCGCTGAGTTGCAGGCACAGCTAGCCATCCAGAACAAAGACAGCGAGCAGAAAGCCGAGCAGGTGAAGCAGTTGCAACAGGCCAGTAGCAAGCTGCAGGAGCAACTGACCGCACAGACCAAAGCCAATGATGAGAAAACACAACAGCTGAAACAGATGCAGCAAAATCAGCAAGAGCTGGCCAAGCTGCAGGCGCAGTTGGTTACTCAGGCCAAGGACAGCGAGCAGAAAGCACAGCAGGTCAAACAGCTGCAAGACCAGTTGGCGGCTGCCAGTAAAGATAATGAGCAGCGCATCCAGCAGGTGAAACAGCTGCAGCAGGGCCAGCAAGAGTTGGCGAAGTTGCAGACCCAATTGGCGGCACAGGCCAAGGATAGCGAGCAGAAAGCGCTACAGGCCAAGCAGTTGCAGGAACAGTTGGCGCTTAATAACAAAGATTTCGTGCAGCAGGCGCAGCAAATGAAGAAGTTGCAGCAAGAGCTGTTGACGTTGGCGAAGCTGCAGGATCAACTGACCGTACAGACCAAAGACAGTGAACAGAAAGCGCAGCAGATAAAGCAGCTGCAGGAACAGTTGACGGTTTATGGCAAAGACAACGATCAGAAGGCCCAGCAGGTCAAACAACTGCAGCAAAGCCAGCAAGAGTTGGTGAAGTTGCAAGAACAGTTGGCCGCGCAGACTAAAGACAGTGAGCAAAAAGCGCAGCAGATCGCCCAGTTGCAGCAAGCTAGTCAACAGTCGAATGCCAAGCTGCAAGAGCAGTTGGCTGCTCAAACTAAAGACAGCGAGCAGAAAGCACAGCAGATTGCTCAGTTGCAGAAGACCGGTCAGGAGGAGACTGCCAAGCTGCAAGCACAGTTGGCTGCACAGACTAAAGACAGCGAGCAGAAAGCACAGCAGATTGCTCAGTTGCAGCAGACCGGTCAGCAAGAAGCTGCCAAGCTGCAAGAGCAGTTGGCTGCTCAAACTAAAGACAGCGAGCAGAAAGCGCAGCAGATTGCTCAGTTGCAGCAGACCGGTCAGCAAGAAGCTGCCAAGCTGCAAGAGCAGTTGGCTGCTCAAACTAAAGACAGCGAGCAGAAAGCACAGCAGATTGCTCAGTTGCAGCAGACCGGTCAGGAGGAGACTGCCAAGCTGCAAGCACAGTTGGCTGCTCAGACTAAAGACAACGAGCAGAAAGCACAGCAGATCGCTCAGTTGCAGCAGACCGGTCAGGAGGAGACTGCCAAGCTGCAGGCGCAGTTGACGGCACAAACCAAAGACAATGAGCAGAAGGCGCAGGATCTCGCCCAACTGCAACAAAAGCTGACGGCAGCCGAGAAAAAGCAAACGGCGAGTACGTCGGTGGTCGCGGAACCTAAAACTCAGCAGGAAAAACGCGATTATGCGATCGGTACCTCGTTGGGTAATGACATCCTGGATTTGCTCAACAGCAAAAAAACGCAGGGTGTTGACGTGGATCGCCAACTGGCGCTGGCAGGCGTAAGCGATGTGATCAACGGCCAGACCAAATTGGCTAAAGAACAGATTGCCAAGGCCCTGTATGAAAGCGAGTTGGAACTGAACGATCAGCATAAAAAGACCATGCAACAGAACGAAAAGCAAGGCAAAAGCTATATCGAGAAGTTCAAAAAGCAGCCACGCGTCGTTCAGTCTAAACAGGGCTTCTATTACCGCATCGATTACGTTGGCGATAGCGCCGTCGGTGAAGGGGATACCGTCGCCGTGGTGGTTAAAGAGAGCTTGACCGACGGTAAAGTGATCAAGGATATGGATCTGGCGGGTACTTCTATCTCGCAGCCGCTGAGCGCCTATCCGCCACTGTTCCGCGAAGCGTTAGGCAAGCTGAAGAACCACGGTAACATGACCCTGGTAGTCCCGCCTGAGCTGGCCTACGGCGACAAAGGCATGGCACCGGATATCCCACCGGGCGCGACCATGGTCTATAACGTACGCATCCTGGATGTGATACCGGCCGCCGAGCAGAAAGCTCAGTAACCCGATAGCAACCCCGCCAGACGATCGGCGGGTTTTTTTTATCTGAACCACGCTGGGGCCTGGTTATGTTCCAGCGTGGTGCAGATCCTGACTTTACCTCATCACTTTACCCCGCCTTATTATCACCTTCCTTTATTTTTTAATGACTTGGATTTATAAAAGACTGAATGTCCTGTCTGGCCCGTTTTTTGCTGCTGTGATTGATATCGTCACATTATCAGCCAACGCAGTTAACCGCAGGTGGGAGCCAAGATGAATTTCAGACGCTTGAAGTATTTCGTAAAGATCGTCGATATCGGCAGCCTGACTCAGGCGGCAGAAGTGTTGCATATTGCGCAGCCAGCACTGAGCCAGCAAGTTGCCACCCTGGAAGGAGAGCTGAAACAGCAATTGCTGATCCGTACCAAACGCGGAGTCCTGCCTACGCAGGCCGGAAACATTCTGTATGCCCATGCGCAAACCATTCTTCAGCAGTGCGAGCAGGCTCAGCTAGCGGTTATCAACAGTGGGGAAACGATGGCGGGGCAGGTGATGGTTGGTCTGGTGCAGGGCAGTGCGGCCTCGCAACTGGCGCTGCCGTTGTTGCAGGCGGTGCGCGATCGGCATCCCGGCATTTTGCTGAGCCTGAATGAAAACATCGGCAGTGCGTTGAGCCATCAGGTGGCAACGCAGGCTCTGGATATGGCGGTGATGTACGGAGAGAACGCGTCGTCTAATCTGAACGTCATGGCATTGGCGAAAGAAGAGTTGTATCTGGTGGCGGCAAGGAGTATCCCTCATCCGGGTAACAGCATCGATTTATCTGCGGCGAGTCGGTTTAATCTGTTTTTGCCGCGTGAGGGGGACGTGGTGCGCGGCCTGATTGATGAGGCTTTGGCATTACGCCAACTCACGGCGAATGTGATTGGTGAAATCGAATCCCACAGCATGCTTTGCGCCGCTATTGCCAGCGGCATGGGGGCGACGATCCTGCCAGAATCGATTGCCAGAGCAATGATCGGCCCGGCCAAGGCGTGGATGATCCGCCTCAATGCTCCGGCGCTTTCAGTGCCGTTGGCGTTGGTGGTCTCCGGCCACAAACCGCTTACTGCGGCTGCGGGAGCGGTGAAGGAAATCCTGCTGGCCATCACCGCCAGCCATCATCAGCCGACGCGGGTGCTGGCTTTGGCGCAATAATAGCTCCTCAAGGGTAACATTTTACACCGTATGGGCGCCGCGTGCGCCCGAATAATCGCCTGCGACGCCCAGTTGGTTTTGGATTAACGGAAGGGGGGTTCGTTGAAAGTACGCAGTTTGCGCGAATGCAGGTGTTCACCTTCGGCCCGTAGCAGGTCGATGGCACAAATGCCGATCTGCAGGTGTTCCGAGATCGCCCCTTCGTAGAAACGATTTGCCTGACCAGGCAGCTTGATTTCGCCATGCAGTGGCTTATCAGACACGCACAACAGCGTGCCATAAGGCACCCGGAAGCGATAACCCTGCGCGGCGATGGTGGCACTTTCCATATCGACGGCGACGGCGCGGCTGAGGTTAAAGCGCAGTGCGGAAGCCGAATAGCGCAACTCCCAGTTGCGATCGTCGGTGGTGACCACCGTACCGGTGCGTAGTCGCTGTTTTACCGCCTCTCCCGGCATGCCGCTGACCGTTTTGGTGGCGTCATACAGCGCGCGCTGAACTTCCGCGATACTTGGGATTGGGATATCCGGTGGCAGTACCGAGTCTAGTACGTGATCGTCACGCAGGTAGGCGTGGGCCAATACGTAATCACCAATCGACTGACTTTCCCGCAGGCCGCCGCAGTGGCCAATCATCAGCCAGGCGTGGGGGCGCAGTACGGCCAGGTGATCGCAGATGGTTTTGGCGTTGGAAGGGCCCACCCCGATATTGACCAGCGTGATCCCCTGGCCATCGTTGGCGATCAGGTGATAGGCAGGCATCTGGTGATTTTTCCAGGCCAGATCCGATACCGTCTGCTCTGGATTTGGCGATTCTGCCGTTACATAGTGACCCCCCGCACAAGATAGCGCGATATAGGGGCTGGCTGGATCGGCGATCTGGCTGCACGCCCAGCGAACAAACTCATCGACATAGCGCGTGTAATTGGTAAACAACACAAAGTGCTGAAAATGTTCTACCGACGTGCCGGTATAGTGCCGCAGGCGTGCCAGTGAGAAATCGGTCCGCAGGGCGTCAAAATGGGAAAGTGGAAAATGGTTGGCGAAAGGAGACAGGCCATCGGCATTTTCATCGCCGATCTGCGCCAGTTCGGTGGTGGGGAAATGCTTGGTAAGCCCGGCACTCATGGTTCTGTCCAAGGTCAGATCGGAGCCGTCGATCACGTAGGGGAAAGGGATCTCCTGCTGGGAAGGAACCACTTCAATTACCGCAGCGTATTCACTGGCCAGCATGGCTAGCTGTTCGGCCAGATAGGGGCGGAACAGCTGTGGCCTGGTGATAGTGGTAGTGTAATTGCCTGGCCGGGTAAAGCGGCCATAGGCGCGGGTTCTTGGGTGATCGGGATGTTCGCCATCCCAGCGCACACGCAGTTCCGGGTAGGAAAATAGGCCCGAGGCACGGGCCTGGGCGTCTGGCAGGGTACCATCGGCGATAAAGGCTTTGATGGCAGCGCGTAGGGCATTGACCGATGCGTCATACAGTACTTCGAGTTGGTCGAGGGCTTGCAGGGCAGTCAACGACGTTTTATTAGGGGTATGCATTGTTTTTCCTCGGTTCTTGCGATACCTCAGCATAGCGTAAAGCGTTGGCTGAATGAATCTCTCTGCCATTTCTCTCGAATCGCCGCATTAACAAATACCTGTCGTTAAGGACGAAAATAACAAGCCGCGCTTTGGCGGCGGGATTTTAAATGACGTAAATCGCCACCAGGTTCCCGTTGTTAAATCTTGCGCTGCCCGGCTATGATAGTGCACTGAGGCAATGGATAGATTGAGAGGCAAGCCTGGCGTCTGGTTGACTGGCGCACTGCGTTTGACTTCGGGGGCATAGGGACATGGAGCAGGGACCTTCCAGCCAGACACCTGGCTATTTACGTTTTACGCCAGGGCGGCCGCTCTCGCTTTGGCATCGCTACGTTGCCCGCCTGCTGGTGCACTTCTACTATTCCTCCTTGAAATTTTTTACGCCGAACGGGCTGCGTGTCGCCCCGTTGAATGGCGAGATACCAACCTTGCTGCTGGCCAGCCATCGCAATGGCGCGACAGACGGTTGGGTATTCAACCAACTGTTGCCTGGCGCACAATTTCTCACCGCGGTGCAATTGCTGCGCTCACGCTTTCTGCGGTTAATGTTTGCGGGGATCCCCGTCGTTCGTGACAAGGATCGCCAGCGTTATGGCTATAGCCGTGCACAGGCGGGAAACCCCATTCTTCATGCCATCGCTCATGTTAAACAAAGCGGCAGCGTGATCGTCTTCCCCGAAGGCACCAGCGAATGGGGGCCAGGGCCGCAACCTTATCAGCCCGGTGCAGCGAAAATTGTCCGGCGGCTGATGCAGGATCGCTGTCGTTTTCAGGTGGTGGTGGCCGGTTGTTTCTATCAGGCGCCAGATCGTCTGGGCTCTGCCGTCGAGCTGTTGGTAAGCGAACCTCTGGTTCTGCCTGAGCAAGGCGATGCCAGTGCAGCAGAGTGGGAGCAGAATATTCATCAGTGCCTGAGTCACGCGTTAGACCGAGTCTCGGTTAACTGCCGGGATGAACAGATGTTGGCTCGGGTAGCAGAGCAAGCCTGGAATTCTCGCCGTGCTGGGGATTCCTATGCGCAGGCGTTCAAACAGGCAGAACAGCAGACGTTAAGCGAGCCTGTCGTAGCCGCGCCGCTGGCAACCCGTTCAATATCAGACCAACTGTTGTGGCGTCTGTTTATCCTCACGCTGTTACCGGTGTGGTTCGCTGGTTGGTGGGTTGGGCGCAAAGCCGATGGCCGCAACACCACCACCTTTTTCCGCCTTGCCGGCGGTTTCGCCATGGCGCTGCTCTGGCTTCCCTGTTTGCTGATAGCCGCGATATTTTATCCCTGGCTCCTGTTGCTTTACGGCGCGGCAGTGTTGGGATGGCGGCGGCGGGGAAAATTTGCAGGAGCAAACCTTGAATAGTCTTATCGAACCAGATGCAGGGGCGGCCAGACATGGCGTGAAGCTCAGTCATCGCTGTTACCTCGGGGTGATTGCCCTGATCTGGATGGCCGGGATAGTTAGCGCCATCCGCCTGGAGGACAGCCAGTTTATTATCCCTGGCGTATTTAGCCTGTTGACTCTGTACTTGCTGTTCAAAGCCACCTATGCCCGTTCGGAACGTTGGAGAAGTTGGCTTGGGGTGATCCAGTTTGCCAGCAGTTGGTTGGTCTTTCCGCTATTCAAGGCGATCCACCAGGCAACACAAAGATCCTTTGATACCGAACTGCTGGCGTTGGATCGCGTGTTGTTTGCTGGCGTTGGGGCGACCGAGCGGGTCCGAGTACTGGAGAATTACTGGCTGTCGGAAGTGTTGAGCCTGTGTTATCTGGCCTTTTATCTGCTGATCCTGGTGCCGGTGATCGTCTATGCCGTAAAGCGCAAAACGCAGGCCAGCCGCGGGTTCTTTTATGGCCTGATGCTGATGTATCTGTTTGGCTTTATCGGCTATTGCCTGATCCCAGCCGCCGGCCCTTATCTGCAATTCCCCGAGCTATTTAGCTATCCGCCGTCTGGGGGCGCGATCACCGCTTTTCTGGTGGGCCTGGTTGCGCAAGGGGGAACTGGGATGGATGTTTTCCCCAGCCTGCACTGCGGTATCAGCCTGTATATTCTCGGGTATCTGATATTGCAGCGGCATTTTTGCATCGCTCTGCTGATTTTCCCCGTTGTTGTCGGGCTGGTTCTGGCAACGCTTTATTTGCGCTATCACTATGGTATCGACCTGATTGCAGGGGCTCTGCTTGCCTGCACGGTGCTGGCGTGGTTGCGCTACTGCGGTTACTTTTGTCACGATGCCACGCTAAGGATATAGCATATGCACCTAGCAACAGATTTTACCTTGGTATTCTCCGATGTCCGTGCCACCGAGTTGCAACTGAGCGGCGGTAAGGGCGCGAGTCTGGCACGCCTTACCGCTGGCGGTCTGCCGGTTCCTCCTGGATTTATCGTTACCGGTGAGGCGTATCGCCAGTTCCTGGCTCCGCTAATGTCACAGATCACCGCCATTTTGCAACAAAGTGCCGATGCCGCCGTACAGAGCCGGAGGATCCAGCAACTGATCCGTGCGCAGCCGATTGATAAGGCATTGTCACAGTCGATAGCCGAACGATTGCAAGCGCTGGGAGCGGAGCAGTGGGCAGTGGCCGTGCGTTCGTCTTCAACTTTTGAGGATCTGCCCGGAGCCGCCTTTGCCGGGCAACATGATACTTTTCTGAACCAACGTGGTCTGGCGGAAATCCTCACCGCGTTGCGGGATTGCTATGCCTCCTTGTGGCATGAGCACGCGATGATGTATCGCATCCGCCTACAGCTTGCCCATCTGGACGCTTCAATGGCAGTGGTCGTACAGCAAATGGTAGAGATGACGGCGGCAGACAGTGCGGGCGTCGCTTTTTCGATCGATCCTATCCAGGGCGATCTGAACCGGGTGCTGATTAACGCCTGTTTTGGGCTGGGCGAATCGGTCGTCGGGGGTGAGCAGGAAATTGATGAGTTCCGCGTGGCGCTACCGGACTTGACGGTGGTTGAGCGCAATATCGGCCAAAAACGCGAGATTATCCTCAAGGATACGCAAGGGGTTAAGCACCTGGCGCTCTCTGCCGAGCAGATGGGGCAACCTTCTCTGACCGATGTCCAGTGCCAGACGGTGGCGAAAATGGCCCGGCAGGCGCAGACGTTCTTTGGTTTTCCGCAGGACATCGAGTGGGCGTTTAGTGCCGGAAACTGCTATCTGCTGCAATCACGGCCGGTGACCTACGTGCCTGAACGCTGGACGCGTGACGAGTCCGCCGAGCGTTTCCCCAATGCGGTCACTCCGCTGACCTGGGATCTGGCCGAGGAAGGCTTCCATGAATCACTGAACTTTTCCTTTGAGCTGATGGGCTTGCCGCACTTTGGTGGCAAGTGGTTTGCTATCAAGGATTTCTATATCTACGGTAACCAAAACGCGGTTGAGCTGTATGCGGGCGGTATGCCGGGGGGCATCAGCTCAATTGAACAATTGCAGGCGGCATTGCCTGAGCTGGCCAGGCGCTATTCTTGGGTTCAGGAACTGCCTGTCCGCTGGATGCGTGATCTGGACACCTATCTGCTAGAGATTGGTGCGCTGTTGCGTGAAGATCTCTCGACCCGCGGGCTGGATGAATGTTGGCAATACGTACTGAACGTGCGCGATGCCGGCAAGCGCTACTTCTTGCCCAACATCGCTATCTCACTGACTCAGCGCACCTTGTATGCCGTGCTCTACCAGATCCTGAACATGTCGATGGCGCCCACCGAGGCCAAAGCGATGTTCGATCTGTTGCTGTCGGTTTCCGATACCAAAACCGGGCAGGTGAATGCGGAACTTTGGGAGCTTTCCCGGCAGATCCGTCGTGATGCGGCCTTGCAGCAGGCATTTGAACAGCTGCCTGCAAGAGAGTTGGTCAATCAGCTTCAGGCCTACCCGGCATTTGAGGCACAGCTGACGCAGTTCTTGCAGCGGCATGGTCATCGTGAGCTGGACTTTGACGCTTACTACCCAACCTGGCTGGAAGCACCGCATATCGTACTGGATCAGCTTAATATGCTGGTGGAGCTGGCCGATGAGGATCTGGCCGGGCAGGCATTGAATGCCAAGCTGGCGGCTTCGGCAGCACAGCACCAGTATTTGAGCCTGGCTCCGGAAGGGATGCGTTACTTTATCGAGGAAGTGATCCGTCTGGCGCGGGTTTACACCTATCTGGACGATTTGGAGCATTACCAGACTACGCGTCTGACACTGCCGTTCCGCAAAGGGATCCAAGAAATTGGTGAAAGATTGGTCGCTCGTGGCGTATTGAGCGAGGCCAGTGACATCTACTTTGCCCCGTTCAAGGTGGTCGATGAGGCTATGAGGCAGGATCGGTTTGAGCATCTGGCACAGGTGGTACGAGACAACAAGGCGGGCTGGCAACAGGCTAAACTGCAAAGCCCGGCGTGGAATTTTGGCGAGCAGCCTGGCCCAGAAGATACTCCGACCGGCAACGAGCTGAAGGGTCTGGCTGGCAGCCCCGGCACCATCGAGGGGGAAGTGTTCCTGATCCACAGCCCAGAAGACTTTGCCCAGTTCCCCAAGGGGGCGATCCTGGTTGCGAGAACCACCAACCCGGCCTGGACTACCCTGTTTTATCGCGCCTGCGGCGTTATCACCGAGAGCGGTGGGCCGTTATCCCACGGTGCAGTAACGGCACGCGAGCTGCAACTGCCAGCCGTAATGAGCGTCAAGGGCGTGATGAACCGCTTGGAGAACGGCATGCGCGTTCGGCTGGATGGTAAGACCGGTACGGTCAGCATACTGTAAGTTAAAGTCTGGTGGGGGTCAGGGGCGCCGCCTGTGGCGCCCCTTCGGCGTTATCCGGTAGCGTCAGCTGTTTTTCCAGATGCAATTTATCGCCGTCTGTCAGCGTGACGATCACCTGGGTCAAATCCCCCGGATTGACTGAAAGCTTAATCAGCCCCAAGGGGTGCGCAGTATCCGGCGTCAGGGCAACCGAATTTTGCTGGTGTGAGGTGCTTTGCCCCGCAGAGCCTCGATGGCTGACGCTAAAATCGATCTGGCAGGTACAGGCACGCTTGAGCTGGGCCATCGGGGTGATTTTGTATAGGTTGCCCTCTGGTAATGCCTCGATCCACAGCTGGCTGCCATCGCTGTCTATTGAACTATTGCGTTGCTCGCTCATGGTATTGCCACCTTGGTTACCCGGTTCGCTAGCCGAAGCCGGGGTAATATTGCCAATGACGGTCAAAAGGCAAATAAACAGTAAAGGGAACAATGGGCATGTTATGGAGCCGGGCATAGGTACTCCTTGCGAAACGAATAGTTGACCGAATTATGTTTACCGGGTTTTTGGCCGTTCAACATGTTCAATCTCCGGACGGCGCGCATGATTTTTTACCGCGCGATCCGGCAGTTCACCGTGCTGAATGTAACAGCATCAGGGCCACATGCAGGAAGCCTGCCTGATAAATATGGCGCAAGGCAGAGAAATGGATTCATCTGATAGCATTATTTTCCATGGCAAGGCTCATCATAAAGTCGTAATTCGGTTTTTTCAGGTAAATTAGCCTTATCAATTAGCTACGATTAAAAAATTAAATTTTAATATTTTATTATATTTATCATGTGGTTGAAAGGTTTGGTGAGTGGTGTTTGTTGGGGTTTTTAGGGTGAGAATACTATTTATCTGATGATTGGATTTAATGTTATCTGCCTTGTTTTCTCGTTAGGTTGCTAATACTTAACGAGTCACGGCATCTAAGCGGGATGCCAATAAAAATATCGTACCAACCAATTGAATTTACTATTTTTTTATAAAAATCAATAAGAATGATCTTTTTGATGTCTGAGTGCTTGTTTTAATTTATTTATTTAAAACAAGGTGATAAAAAATTGTTTACATTTAGACACAAAAAGCATGCTTGTGTAAGGAATTATTATTATCTAAATTGAATTGGTGTATTTAGCTGCTCCATAAATATACTTATACCATTGAAGTATTTATTGTTATTTAATACCAGGGTTTGTAAGTCAAAAATTGACATTATAAATATGATGATTGTTCACATAAAAATCACTTTTTAGTCCGACAGAGTGATGTATGGAGTTAATCATGTCTAATGATCGAAGCCCCAGTAGTCGTTTTATTCTTATATCAAGACCCTCTTTGCAAACGACCATGTTATTACAGTCTCTCAAACGCAGGCTTTATGCCGATGTGAGTTTGCAACAGGTCGATAGCACCCATGATATCAATATTAGTGATGGCGATTTATTATTGTTTGATATTATGGCCATAGATGAAAAACAGTTTAATCGCTGGTGCATAAACTTACGGCGCTGCGAACGGAGTTTCAAGGTGCTACTGTTTAATACGCCAAACAGCTATCACTACAGTGATATTGTTTCCTGGCCAATGATCAGCGCTGTTTTTTACAGTGACGTTGAGGAGGAATCCCTGATAGAAGGGATCCGGAATGTTTGCCGTGGTGGTAACTGCTTCCCCAAAGAGATCTCCAGTTATATCATGCACCAACTTAGTTTTATCCGGCCTACCTGGAATAAATCGCCGGAACTCACCCATAGGGAAAGGGAGATTTTAAAAAAACTGATGCTCGGTGCCTCTAATGTCGAAATAGCCAATTTACTCTTTATCAGCGAAAATACCGTCAAAACGCATATCTATAATCTCTTCAGGAAAATTTCGGTAAAGAACCGCACCCAGGCCGTTTTTTGGGCCAATCAAAACCTACAGTAGCCGGATGGTAACATGAAGAAAGTAAATTTCTTGCTAATCATCATGCTGATCCTGACGGCACTGTATTCCACGGCTGCGGAGGTGGAGGTGCCTGGACTGATTGCCAGCCGAACGGTAACGTCGGTCGGGCAAAAGTTCAGCCGGGACTTTAGCGATCGCTGGACCGATCCTACGACCAATTTAACCATTACCGAAAAGCCCAGTGCCAGGTGGGGCAGTATTATGACCATCCGGGTAGGGCAAGATATTTTATTTCAGACGGTTATTTTTCCTACTATGCGTAACTATGATGCTACCGTGGATCAAGCGGTAGCCGTTGTCAGTGCTGAATTAAAGAGGCGGGTAATTAATAGAGCCTTATTGCAAACGGGAGACCTTTCCCGTGATGAGTTTTAATTAGTGTCAGTATTTTTTTGCAATAATAAGGACTTTTTTTTAAAGTCGTAATTGGGTTGTTACAATCAGGTATCCTCTATTCTACTTTTTGATTAAACTGGCCGCTTATCAGCTCCAGTCAATCGATACAATGTCGTCTTCACAAAGTTATAATTCAGAGAGGCGGAGTTAGAATGAAAATTCTCTATTTGATCCTATTGACCAGTCTGCTATCCGGATGTATTACGGCCCCACCGAAGGAGGGGGCGAAGCCAACATTATTGCCTAAAGATGCCACCTATAATGATTTGATTGCATTACCCTCGCCAAGAGGGAAGATTTATGTTTCAGTCTATAATATTCAGGATGAAACCGGCCAGTTCCAGCCTTATCCCGCCAGTAACTTTTCCACCGCGGTTCCACAAAGTGCGACCGCGATGTTAGTGTCATCATTAAAAGCCTCGAATTGGTTTTTCCCGCTGGAACGGCAGGGGCTGAATAACTTACTCAATGAAAGAAAAATCATTCGTGCAGCCCAGGAAAACGGCACCGTGGCGGAAAACAACCGCGCTCAGTTGCCTTCGTTGATGGCGGCCAACATCCTGATTGAGGGATCGATTATTGGCTATGCGAGTAATGTGAAATCGGGCGGAATAGGCGCACGCTATTTTGGTATTGGCGGCAGTACGCAGTACCAACTCGATCAGATAGCGGTCAACCTGCGCGTGGTTGATGTCAAAAGCGGGGAGATCCTGTCGTCGGTGAATACCAGTAAAACCATTCTTTCTTATGAGGTCCAGGCCGGGGTGTTCCGCTTTATAGACTACCAACGCCTGCTGGAAGGGGAAGTCGGCTTTACGACCAATGAGCCGGTGATGACCTGCTTGATGGCGGCCATCGAGTCTGGGGTTATCCATCTGATTAACGACGGGATTGAACGCAACCTGTGGGCCTTACAGAACGTTGCCGATGCCAACTCGCCGGTTCTCAGCCGTTACCGCGCAGAAGCCAGAGAGGGCACCACTATTTCCGACGAAGCGCTGGCGAATAACCCGCCGCTTAAGCAGATTGCTCCTGGCAACGGGACTGCTCCTCCGGCTACCGCATCAACCAATACGATCGTCACGCCTGGCATGATGAAGAACGCCAATAAAAGCTAACCCGGCTGTAGTTATTGCATGGTAAAGAAAAACCAGGGCGATCGCGGATTGCCCTGGTTTTTCTATTGGCGTATTACCAAGGAAAGAGAGTGGTGCGGTGAATATTATGTATGGCTAAGAGCATCGGGAGATGTAGACCCCTCCTTGGGTCATGCGGTTTTAACGGTGATTAAGGTTTATTGCTGGGCCTGGTGTTGGCGTAAAGAGATAAATCAACCACGTAAATATTTTATTAATCTTATTGTGAGCCGGTGAGGCCGCTAATTTCGACTTGCGATGTCTGGTTGGTTTTGCGATCGAGGATATTCATCATTAACTGGCCATCGGTATTGGTGACGTTAATCACAAAGTCTGGGGTAACTAACCGGCCTGGTTTGCCTTGGCTGACGTTACCCATCAGGCTGCCCAACAGTTGAGATTGGATCGCCTGGGTGAAGGTATCTAATGCCGAGGGTTGCTGATAGCCATCATAACCTGAACTAGGTGCTTTATAGCCATTTTGTGCCTGGGCCGAGTTTAATAACGTGGCGCCGTTTAATGGGTTACCACCAAAGTTAGGATTGATAAACTGATAAACCATATTCCCGCCCCAGGAATACGAAGAAAAGAGTATCAGCAATGAAAAAGTTGCTACTTTAGTACTAGTCATAGGATCCCCCTGGTTTTATTACTATCAGCTAAGAGAATAGAGCATGCTCTCTGTTTTTCCACTTATTATGACTGTAATTTATCTGTTCAGTTTTTAGTTGTGTAAAAATACAGGGTTAGCCATGAAACTCATACTTCATGGTGAACGGTCTGGCTTGAAATACGTATTATAGATGAGTCTTTTTTAGTGGGAGTAGACATAATCAATGTGAGCTGGAAAACGCTGGCTCGCTACCTGGATGATTTTAAAAACTAACCACGGCCTATTTAAATTGCTGGCAGGTAACTTTCTTATTGAAGGTGGGTAGTATGAAGTTATTAATGTTGCTCCTGTTTATGTTTATCCCGACGACGCTGTTTGCTCAAACCGATCTTGCCGGGGCAGAGTTTAACTTTGCAGCATCGGAGCTAAATTCATCGTCTGCTGGAATGAACGCCTATATCCACCAACAGGGTACGGGTATGTCTGCGGGCATTCGCCAATCTGGCGGCGCAGGATTGACGGCGGTGATTAACCAGCTGGGCGGTGCCAACATGGCAAATATTCAGCAAGTCGGGGCGAACGATATCGCGCTTATCAGTCAGGTTGGGTGGGGGAATGAAGCCAACATCCAACAAACGGGTTCTGGGGACTTCGCCTCGATTGTACAAAATGGTTATCTCAATCGAGCGACGGTGATCCAGCAAGGTAACAATCTTTCTACGAAGGTTGTTCAGAATGGTACGGGAATGTCTATCAAGGTCACTCGGCCTTAATAGCATTTAAACTAACTAATCGTAAATTTTATGGCAGGTAATATTATGAATCTGTGGAAAATGACAGCATTAGCTAGCCTTGTAATCTCTACCGGTGCACTGGCCGCTACCGAAACCACCACGGTACAACAGACAGGTATCGGTAATAATGCCGTAACCCAGCAAGGGCTGCTTTTACAACCCGCGACCAATTCAACCACCTCCATTTATCAGGTAAATGGCGCCAATGCCAACGATGCCTATACCACCCAACTGGCGACCAATAGCTCAATCAGCGTCACGCAGCAGCTAGGTCACGACAATAGAGTAGGCAGTGCTGCCTCACCGTTTACACAAACTGGAGGTCATAACGACACCACCATTGTGCAAAGCGGGAGTTTTAACAATGTTACCGCACCTGCAGCTTCAGTTCAGGGGGGCAACTATAACTCGTTAACCGTCCTCCAGACCGGTAACAACAACAACGCCACACCAACGCAGAATTCTGGTGCCTTTAACACCACGCTGGTTACCCAGACAGGGAATAATGACCAGGCCACCACGGCTCAATACGGCTCATTCAACACCACGATTGTCACTCAGTCACCCGTCGGTGGCGGGGCAGGGGCTAACGGTAGCAATAATACTGCAACAACCTCGCAAATTGGCCTGAGTAACTACGCTAATGTGCAGCAGACGGGGTCAAGTGGTGGCAATGGTAATCCGAATGGTGGCGTCAATGTCACGCAGGTTGGGCTTGCCAACTCTGCAATCACCACACAGGATGACTGGGGCGGTGAAACCGATGTGCAGCAATACGGTGCTTTTCACACGGCATCTGTGGTGCAAAATTCACCTAGCGATGGTGCAAACGGCTACAGTCACGCTGATTTGATCCAGACTGGTTTGGCTAACAGCGCGTCCATTACGCAAAACTACGGTATCGTTAACGGCTCCGTGGCTGCCAATGCCTATGTGACCCAAGGCGGCGCCTTTAACCACGCGAGCGTGACCCAAAACTAACGCAAGCGGGCACATGCAGCGCCCCTACGGCGAACTGATTGAGGTCCACAGTCTAAAGCCCGCTTGGATGTCTAAGCGGGCTTTTCATTGGCGGTGGTCCAGTGAACTAGAAGGCAAAACGCAGCCATGCGAAGAGCACGTTGCCGTTGTTGTAGGTCCCAGGGATATAGGTGAACTGTACGGTTGCCTGCTTATAGCCAGCGGAGAACAGCGGCAGCACGATCGGTAGTGGAATGTAATTGCCGAAATCTTCGCGTGCGGTGATGCCTGCCGTCACCCCAAACCCCAGGCGAAAATCTTGATTCTGATCCAGATACCAGCCTTTCTCCCAGCCATAGCCGACAATCGGCTGCCATTCATTATGGGAGTCTTTAAACATCATGGCGTACAGGGCGCTCCAGTCACCTTCTTCGTTATAGCGGGAAATCCCCAGGCCGCCGCCCCAAGGCATCTCATTGTAATGATCCGTCTTTTCTTTATCGTACATAAAGCGGGCGTGCCAGCTGATAAAGGGCAGGTAAAGATCGTGGTATTGCGGATCCTCCCAGGTTTGCGCGACGCCGCTGGTTAACGAATTCCACCAACCCGAGACCCGACCAGTGCTATTACCTGGCTCCGCTGCGCCAGTTGGCGTTGCCAACAGTACCAGTCCCGCCCAGACCACCGCATGAAAAATCCGCATAGCGTGCTCCCCTTTGATCGGTAATAACCCATGACCTTCCGTTGTTTACGTCGCAATTTTTATCTTTATAGGTATCGCATCAGTGGTGTTGAGCTGACAAGTTAAAGTCTAGCCGATGGCTAGCACTTTTCAGGTAATCATAAAAATTCATTGGCTGGCTTGCCAGCCGTAGCAGGGCATAGCGGGAGGGTGATTCACAGATTAAGCCAGGACTGGATCGAACATTGTAACGTTTTAAGTTTGCTATCCAACTGCTTAAGCCGTTGGTTGAGCAATTCCTCGTTCACCGGTGGCTCACAAAGCGTTTCCAACTGACTACAGAGTTCATCGATTTCTTTGGCATAAATGACCTGCGCACCCCCTCCCAGTTTATGCAGGCATCCCGCCAGCGCTGGCCAATCTTTCTCTGCCCAGTATCGCCAGGTATCTGCCAGGTCGACATCATTCTCTTGGCAGATGCGCAGCAGTAAACGTGACAGCATTTCTTCGTCCTGATGCAGTAGCTCTCTCAGTCCCTGCAAGTCGAGTAAATCGATCAAATCGGGGACGGATTCGGTTTTCGCCACATTTCGCAGTGCCTTTTCCAACTGTGAAAGTCGCAACGGTTTGAACAGACAATCATTCATACCGGCAACAATCCCTTTCTCCCTCACGTCCGACTGGGCATTGGCCGTCAGACCAAAAATGGCAACGTTGCCTCCGGCTGCGCGGATCTTGTGAGTCAACGTGAAACCATCCATGCCCGGCATTGCGCAGTCCGTGATGATGAGATCGGGCATTTCGGCTTGCCATTTATCCAGCCCTTCCTGGCCGCTTTTCGCTTCCAATACCTGATGGCCCAACTGTATCAGTTGCCGGCTCAGTACCATCCGGTTGGCGGGATGATCGTCCACAATCAGCACCTTGAGTGGCTGATTGCGTAATTCACGCCGCATATTGCCCGAGCCCACCGTGTTTTGCGCCTGTCGTGCCGCGACGGGCAACTCAATCAGGATCAACGTTCCACGACCCGGCGTACTGCGCATCTGCATTGTGCCGTGCATTTTCTCCAGCAACTGGCTACTGATCACCAGACCTAGGCCGGTACCGGTTTGCTTTCGACCAGCCGCGAGTTGGGCAAAGGGTTTAAACAACTGCTGCTGATCGGCAAGGCTGATGCCTATTCCCGTATCTTCGATTTCGATATGTAACATCAGGCTATCTGAGGCGGTACGCAGGCTTTGCAGCCGTACGCCAATTCTTCCTTGTTCGGTAAATTTCACCGCATTGCTCAGATAGTTGGCAATGGTCTGTCTCAGGCGACTGCCATCGACAAAAATTTCCAGCTCGGCTTCCGTCCGGCTGTCGAAACTCAACTCCAGACCTTTTTGCCGGGCAACTTCCTCAAACACTCGGATAATCGGTGTGATGATCGCATTCAACCGCAGCCATTCAGGGGACAGCTCAAGTTGACCACTTTCAATTTTCGCCATATCCAGCACGTCACCAATCAGCCCCATCAGGGTCTGGGCCGATTCGAAAGCGACCTCAATGGCTTCGTTAACGGGCTGTTTGCGCACCTCCAGTTCCAGTAGCCCCAGGATGGCACTGATGGGGGTGCGAATTTCATGACTCATGGTGGCAAGAAACGAACTTTTGGCCTGGTTGGCTCGTTCGGCGAGTTCTTTTTCCACCGACAAGGCTTGCAGCAGGCGTTTATGTTCAGTGACATCCTGCCAGCCGCATATCAGCCCGCCAACCTCTCCGTGCGTATCGACGTAGGGCGTAGCCCAGTGGGCAATCACCCGATCTTCTGCACCATTATTGACCGTAAACTCCTGCGTCTCGCCTGCAATAGCCTCTGCGTGGGGTTGAGCCAATTCCAGGGACAGCACCTGCTGCAGACCTGACAACGGATGGCGTAAGTCAAACAACGAATGGCGTAATGTTCCATCAGGCAACTGGCTGAAGTATTGCCGATACGCTGCATTATGGGTGAGGACAGCAAGCCCCCGATTCAGGACATAAATGGGGGTGGGGGAACCATTAAGCAGCGTATCGCGAAATGTCAGTTGAGCCTGCAACTCTTCCTGTACCAGTTCGCGACGGCGGGTTTCTCTGGCGCGAGCGAACACCCAGATCAGGACGATAAGAATCAGTCCACCGCTGATGGCCAGTACCCAGTAAAACTGTTTGTCGTAAAGTTCCCAGGTATTGATGGGAATGTCCGGTGCACCCTGCCAGCGATGAATGATCAGCGATATCTCCTGCGGGAGAATATCCGCCAGCGCTTTATTGATGATATCCAGCAGTTCCGGTTCATCCCGGCGCACCGCAAAGCCAATCTGGGTGGGATTTTCCCCTAAACGATCGACAACCCTCAGCTTCCCGCGAAAATATCGGTCGACCATGAAGTTGGCCCCCAACTGGTTGCACACGCCACCATCGACTTTGCCTGAGTTCACCAGTTGTAGTACCAGGCTTTCGTTATCGGTATAGATCCATTGGATCCCCGGCCATTGTTCCGCGAGCCGTTCTGATATCGCATTACCGCGCACTGCCGCAAGCGTCAGGTTGTTATTGATTGCCTCGGGGGCATCAGGCGTATTGCGCACCACTAGCACCGCCGGGGTCTGATGCCAGGGGCGGGTAAACATGGCCAGCTTTTCGCGTTTTGGGCTGATGCTGGTGGCAGCAATGATATCCCCTTGGCCACTTTCCAGATCGGCAAACATCTTGTCGACCGAATCCGCGGTGACGATCTGGAAGTTAAGGCCGGTGCGCAGGTGGATGAGGCGTAAAATATCCGCCCCAATACCGTGCAGCTCGCCATTCTTGTCAACCAGGGTAAAAGGGGCAAAAAACGGGTTAACCACGATCTTGACCGTCGGATTATTTTCGATCCAGCGCAATTCCTTCTCCGTCAGCCCCAGCGGTTTCTCAAAGCGCCAGATATCCTGGCGCTGCACCCACTGGCGGGAAATCACGCGGTGCTGGGATTCCGGAATAGCCTGTAAAACCGCATCTATGCTTTGGCGTAGCACCAGATCGTCTTTGCGTAAGATAAAACGCGCGCCAGGATATACTTCTGGATAAACATCGGTAATGGTCAGCTCGTTGCTGTAGTTACGCTCAATCAAAAAGCTCGCTGTCGTCAGGTTACCCAGAAAATAGTCACATTTATGCAGCGAGACGCAGGTCAGGGCACTCTGGCTGGAAGGAAAACGCACGATTGTCGCATGGGGAAAACGCTGAATAATCTGCTGGTCGCCGAGATAGCCTTGAGCTACGGCCAGCGTGATTTGCTTATCCTTGGAATCATTATGGGATGTCACGCTTTCGCGGGAGACCAACGCGGGCCGGTTGGCAATGAAACTTTTGCTTTGCGCATAGTTTTCCTCATCAATCAGCGTACTGCCGCTATCGTCCACCACGGTATCAATTTCGTTTCTCATCATGGCCTGCAAGGCATCGGCGCGTGAGGCATAGCGTATTACCTGAGGCTTTAACCCCAGGTTGCGGACGACCAGGCGGATATAGTCAGCATAAATCCCCTCATAGGTTCCGGACTCTGGCTGCATATCAAAGGGCGGGTTCTCTGGCGCCCAGGTTCCCACGCGCAGGTCTCTCTTTAATCCCAGCCACCGCCATTGGTGATCGGTTAGCGATACATTGAGTTGTGCAGGTTCCTCACGACTGAAAATTTGCAGCGGTTGTGCAGGGGAGTCACTGGCATAGCTTGTTGTTGACAGGACGCTGCACAATAACAGAATTAACGTACGGATCATGAGATCATTCCAGGTTGTTGCGTCGCGCAAAGTCAAACAGATCCAGTTGCGTTTTACAGCCCAGTTTGTCCATTAACCGACTTTTATAGGTACTGACCGTTTTACTGCTGATTTTCATCCGGGTGGAAATCTTGATATTCTCAAGCCCTTTGATCATGTGCTGAAATACCTGGAATTCTTGTGGGGATAATGTCCCCAGCCGTTCCTGGTCATCCATTGATTGCCGGGCATGCTGCGATTCAAAGCGCTTTAAGGGAAAATAGCTATAGCCATTCTGTGCGGCCTTAATAGCCGTCACCAGCTCTGGCAGGTTGTTTTTTTTGCTGATAAATCCGTCGGCACCGCTCAGGGCGCTGCGGGGAGAGTAAAACTCTGGATTCTTGCCGGATATAACAATAATTGTTCCAGGGAAACTTTTTTCACGTAATGCTTTGACCACCTCAATCCCGTTCAGCGAATGGATATCGACATCAACGATCACGATATCGGGATAATGCAGATCAACCAGGGAAAGAGCCTCGATACCATCGCCTGTTTCGGCGACTACGCTATGCCCTTCTTTTTCAACCAAAAATTGAATAGCCATGCGGACAATAGGGTGATCATCTACAATTATAACTTTGGTCATAGACATACCTGATAAATACTGTTGTTTGTTTAATGTTAGCTCTTTTATCGACGTGTGGCACTAATAATTTAAAAATGAGGTGTAGGCCGATTCCTACAG
Source organism: Serratia sp. (in: enterobacteria) (assembly GCF_051654945.1). Classification (GTDB taxonomy): domain Bacteria; phylum Pseudomonadota; class Gammaproteobacteria; order Enterobacterales; family Enterobacteriaceae; genus Chania. The sequence continues at coordinate 4,282 of NZ_JBOFZA010000023.1, read as the reverse complement.
CTTGGTGATGACTATTCTTATTTTAATGCAGTGCTTTTCTTGTTATAAATAGATGGGAGTAAAGTTGTTATATTAAATGCTTTGCATCATTGTGTTGTCCATATTCAATGCGGCTGTTTTCAGTGAGGATCAGAATGATTTATATATGCTCCAATAATAGTTACCTAAAGAAAGGTTTGGAAAACTTACTCTATCCACTTAGCATTCAACAACTGTCTCTTGAAGCCTACAATAGGCAAGCGCCTGGCATCACTAGAACAAGAAGTGTCTTGTTAATTGATACGAGCGTGACCAGTCACTCGTTGATAAATTCTGTTTATCATAATCTTGATGTTATTTTCTTGCATAACACGCCGCATGATAATGTCACGTTGTCCCCTTTTAGTGTCAATTTCCATGCGCTGCATATCGGTATGCCATTAGAGAAATTTTGCAAGATAATCATCAACATCTTGAGCGGTAACCCGCAGGAAGTTATGAGCAAAAAAAAGGACAGGAGACTAACGGTCAAAGAAGAATACGTATTCCGTGAGTCGTTGAAGGGTATTTCAGTACGGGAATTATCTACTGCATGTGGCATTGCTGAAAAGTCAGTCCATACGCACAGGAGGAACGCCTGTCGAAAATTAGGCGTCAACAAGATCAAGGACGTTCTTCCCTTTCATAAATTTTTTGATGAAACAAAGAAACAATCATTGTTCAGCGAGTATGTAGATCTACGTTAACTGTCGTTGATATTTATCATCATGCTCTTGTGCAGACTTTCTGAAACCGCCAGCAGTAACCGACAAATGACTTATAAAACTGCGTGTTAATGCGGTCATAATATAATGGCTTACAAAGCGATACGGCGGGCCGTTTTGTAGCGTTCTGACCAGTAATCATTTTCCAATGTAGAGATAATGACGCCTTTACTGGTAGAGGCATGTACAAACTTGTCATCGCCAATATACACCCCAACGTGACGTAGACTTGAGGATATACGGAAAAAAACAAGGTCTCCCGCTTTGAGATTGTTGCGGCTGGTTTTGACTCCCTGCTTGAGTTGCTGGGCCGTTGTTCTCGGTAGCAGCTTGCGTAGCGTATCTTCAAAAGCGCTATGGAAGATTTTCTGCATTAGCGATGAGCAGTCGATCCCGTTCATGGTTGTCCCGCCGAACCGGTATTTTACACCTTCCCAACGTTCAAATTCAGACAGGATTTTTTGCCGAATAGTGTGTTCGCGAAGGCTATCGTTGCGTATGTCTTGCACGTATGAATCGCGGAGAGGGGTGGCAAATGATAAAGAAGTGGTAACGGATGCCATTAATAATAAGCTGGCTGTAGTAAAAGACCTTAACATCATAAATAAAATTGGTTACTTAATAGTCAGTGAAGGCGAAAAGATAACCAGCAAAAAACAGCGAGTCAAGCCAAGATGTGTTAAGGCTTTGTGACATTCACTCGCTTTAAATTCCCTCACCTGTTGGGGCTATGTTTAACCTGAGAATCAAAAAGACATTGCTGTCAGCATGTTGAAGATAGTGGGATTCCGGGTTACCTGCCTGCCTGTTCTGACCTTTGAAGAAAACCTGTAGGTGGAGACCTACAGACTGCTGATGACGTTTCTTATCCACTGAGTGCAGCACCCCGTATAGTATGCAACTCTAGGTAGTCTTACCCTTTGTGGAGATATGATTATTATCAGATTATTGCTGTTATTTGCCGCCGCGGCGACTTCATTAAACGTGCTTGCCTCTTCCGAGCAAGCCTGGAGCGAGAGCGATAAGGCGATGCGAACCGCCTGCTTGAAGGCCAGTGAGCTAAAGGATACCAAGGTCGTTGGGGGTACCATTCATTACGACGACAGTGTCGGTTATTCTGCACTGGTGATCGCTGGCCGCTACCCGCAGCCGTTTATGAAGAATAAGCCGGGTAAAGAGTTGTGCCTGTACCAGAGAACGAGCAAAAAAGCGGTGGTACAGGAAGGATTGGTTGAATAAATCATCCCACTGCCTGAACGCCAAGTTCAGAGCAGTGGGTTCTTCATCAGGAACGCCGAAATATCTGCCATAACGGGCGGTGGCTATACCTGAGCACGGTTTGCAGATTAACCCACCGCTGTGGCATTACCAGTTGACGAACGATTCCCTTGATGTCCCGCCACCTTGCCGGCTATAGATGTTATCCCCTGTTGCTGCCTGGCGCGGAGGGCTAGCGGTTTCCCTGTCAACGGCTGGCGAAAGACATGCCACCAGGCTATCCAGTTTGTAGGCCATGCCCTACAGCCTGTAGGTAAGTTGTCTTATATTGCGTCCCCGTCGGTTAGATTATTATATTTTCCATGGAGCTCATCTCCTGGCGAGAATTGTGACTTTACTCTGTGAAACCTTTCTCCGAGGTTTCGCAGAGCTTTTTCTCTCTACGATTCATAGGCTGGATGAAAAAATATTTTAATGCACTGTTTCTTATTATCTCTTGCTATGAGAGCTAATAAGAAAACTCACCTTTCAACACGGATTAATTCGTGGGGTGAGTTTTATCAATCACTACACCAGTTGATGCATCTATAGGTACATATTATTGATGGGTGCATCTATAACGGGTGATGAACTGGTGAACGGTGAATAATTTTTTATTTTCAATCAACACTAAAATGGAACGACTAAATGAACCTGAATAAAATTATGCTGGCTGCTGCTATGACTCTCTGTGCAGTAAATGTGGCTCACGCTGCTGGTCAAGGTAGCGGTACTGTGACCTTCACCGGCTCTATTATTGATGCTCCGTGCTCAATTACACCAGAATCAGTTGATCAGACTGTTCCGTTGGGTGAGATCTCTAATGCAGCTCTGGCTAAGGGCGGCAATACTGGTGAATCAAATCCACGTACTTTCGATATTAAACTGGAAAACTGCGACACCACAACTCTGAAGACAGTGACTACCACTTTTAGCGGCGGCGCATCCGAGTATAACGCTGAGTGGTTAGGTCTTAATGGGACTGCAAAGGGTGCTGGTATCATCCTCGCATCACAAAATGGTGGTGACCTGAAGTTAGGTGTGGCTTCAGATGCTCAACAACTGGTTGATGGCGATAATACCCTGCGGTTCTCTGCACGTCTGAAAGGCGGCGGTGAAAGTGCCACTATCGTCCCGGGTTCATTCCAGTCCGTTGCTGACTTTACCTTGGCTTATCAGTAATTAATTCGCAATTAGAGTAGCTGAAAAGCGGAGGCATAACCTCCGCTTTCCTTAATACAGGGAATATTCATGGGGTCTGAATGCGAATAAATCGTTCTGTATGTTTTCTAGTGGCTCCTTCCCTGCTGATTGTCAGCCTGGGTACTATCAACTCGGCAAATGCTGCGCAGGAAGGCTCGGGGCGAGTCAATATGGAAGGGGCCATTATTGATGCAGCCTGTGCGATTGATGTTGGGAGTCGGGATCAAACCATTGATATGGGCGTTTATCCGGTAAGTCAGGTTATTCGTGATGGACGAATTCCTTCACAACCTTTTGCCATCAAACTGGTCGATTGTCGGCTGGAGAGAGGCGAGCCAAATAAACCGGCATGGCAAAAATTTCAGGTCACCTTCTCCGGTAATGCCAATGGGGAACGCTTTACTATGGCTGGCGACGCGCGTGGTATCAATATGCGCATTCTCGACAGCCAAGGGAGCGTAATGATGCCCGGCATTGCCTCATTACCAGCAGGTATTACACCTGGCGAGATGACATTGAATTACACCCTGGATATGGTTGGTAACGGTGAGATTATGCGCGCTGGTGCTTACCGTTCAACGATACGTTTCAAAATGGATTATTATTAAAATGCATTCATCCATGGCATCGTCGAATTTACTTTTTTCTCTGGTTCCAGGGGCACGATTAAGCCGTATTTTTACTGCTATGCTTTTAGCTATGGGATCTTACGCTTCGGCACAAGACGTTCAATTCAATACGGATGTGCTGGATGTTAAAGATCGGGAAAATATCGATCTGAGTCAATTTTCTCAGCGCGGCTATATTATGCCTGGCACTTATAATATGACGATTTCTCTCAATGAAAGTCAATTGCCAGAGCAGCCGATCGCATTTTATCCACTGGATAATGATCCCAAGACGAGTGAAGCCTGCTTAACACCAGAGTTGATCGCCCTATTAGGCTGTGTCCCTTAACCCAATAATCGCTTTAAAAATAACCGAATAGCGCCTAATTTAAGGATGCAAAGGTAATTTCTGGCCGTTTTCTCCGAACGTGTGGCAATACGACGGTATTCTTTTAACAGCCCAAAGCAACG
>NZ_JBOFZA010000022.1:0-1180 GCF_051654945.1 Serratia sp. (in: enterobacteria) | reverse complement strand
TCTGCTTCCTTCTGAGCGTTGTTTACGTCAGCAGCAGCCAGAGAGTCAGTTTGCCATTGGAACATAGTGTTTTGTACTTGTTCCTTCTTGGTGACAGATACAAAGTAGGTATCGGTCGGAGACAGATTAGAGATCCAGTTGGCAAAAGAATCCTTCTTGCCATTCAGATCATAAGATGTCAAAATTGCCATTAATTTTCTCCTTTTGAGAAAGAGGGGTCATACTCTTATATAACCCCTCAACTTCTAGTTTAGATAGCAAAGAATTGTAAATTAATCTACAAGCAGGTGGAACAGGGCAGTCATGTCGCCAGATTGTTCAGCCTTCTTGATCATCGATTCACGCTTTGCGTCTTTGGATACAGCCGGTTTAGCAGGTGCGGATTTAACAACCTTCTTCGGAGCGCCGCCTACCTTCTTAACCTTGGCCTTCACCTTTTGTACACCCTTTTCATGCTCCATGTTCTTGTGCAGAAGCTTGAACACAAACGGGTCGGTACACGCTTTGATCATTTCCTCACTGGCACCCTTCTCCACTGCATACTTCATCAGGGATACATACAGGTTCTCATTCCAGCCGGGAATGTCACGAGCCAGTTCAGCCGCAGCACTGCGAGCCTTTTCAGTCTCAATACGGGTTTTCTCAGCAGCATCACGCTCTTCCAGAGCAGATTGTGCTTCAATGATTTCCTTATGGCGAGCCTTGTACTTGTCAAGGAACTCACGGTTTTCTACATAGGACTGCGGATCTTCCTTAGCCAGTGTTACCCAATCGAAGTCTTCATAGTCTTCAATAACACGTTCAGCTTCCAGCTTAGCTAACTTCAGGAAGCGGTCCATCCCCGCAGTCTTGGTTTCCAGTTCAGACTCAAGAGACTTGAGCTTAGTGACTTCCGCTTCTACTTCAGCAGCAGTCTTATACCCTTTAACCAGATCACTCAGGACAACCTTTTCACCGTTCGGCAGGTCAATTTCATATTCGTCAAAGTCAACTTCTTCTTCGCCATCTTCTTCAACGACTTCTTCAGCTTCTTCCTCGGATTCCTCTTCTTCGGATTCCTCGGCCTCTTCAGCTTCCTCTGCTGCCTCTTCAACTTCTTCGATTTCTTCAACTACCTCTTCAACTGTTTCCTCAGTGGGCAGTGCTTCTTCATCATTAATCATGTTGAAATCAAAGTTAT
>NZ_JBOFZA010000021.1:0-17000 GCF_051654945.1 Serratia sp. (in: enterobacteria) | reverse complement strand
ACCTTCTGATAAATCAGGCATAAATCCGACGCAATGCATGGATGCCCGGTGACCTCGATACAATCACGGTGACCTTTTTGAACCGGTCTGAAAGGACATTACGCCGTTGCCTGACCACCGGCGCGAGACCAACACGCGGTGTGACGGCATTATGATGGCCCACGGGGCACATTGGGTGACAAAAAGAGGGGGCGTTCCCGGTAAAACGGCAGCGCGGGGTGATGAGGGTATCGCGGATCCCATGTGTGCCGGGATTGCTTTAGTCAAGGATCTGGAACATTGACTTGCCGCCTCAAACGGCATTTTCAGTCAATTCTCGGACGTCAGCCCCCAAAAACGACAGGGATTGCGTGACGACGACATGCCCTGGGCAGAACAGAGTGACATCTATATTGCTCATGAGAAGGCAATTTTATCTGGAGAGACATATAAAGTGATTGAACCGTTGATCGGTCATTCAAAATCGCTTATCCATACCTCTAAGAAGATCATTTATGATATTAATGGTCGTCCAGCCGGAACGTTTGCCATGGCGTTACTTTTGGATGTTGCCGTTGCGTTCAACACTCTTGTTTCCGCCTCCCGCATCAAACGCATCATAAATTATAGATATTATAAACTGGCCCCATAGAGATGAAATGACGGTATTTTTTTCTTCAAGGCTTTAGCCGAGGAACCATTTCAACATTATTGAATGTCAGTCCATCTACCTGTGATGGCGATATCAGAAACATAAAAATCACTTTGGGTGCCTCATCCATTATTGAATTGAAAGAGAAATGTCTCTCTCGGGTACCATGCCCCCCCTTTTCAATTACAGGTGTAATTGTTAAAAATTATGACCCATGAAGATCTCATGGGTTTTTAAATTTTGGTCTTTGACACCCCCGCCTGTTAACTCTACCTTCGGTATGTAACACAAATTAAAGCTAACCAACTGAAAAAGGACGTAACTTCGTCCGGGCTTCTTATTGCCTACATTTGCTCTTTAACAAATGGGATCGGGCTGTCACACAACCACAATACAGGGTGCCGCTGAATGTTCTCGCTGACCCGTTAAAACCGGAACGCAGGATCGGGATGTGATTTGTTTTTTCTTCATCACTTTTCAACAAGGAAAAAAGATGCGTAAACCAACCTATTACGTGTACGTCACGCAGGGATCCCTGCCCGACGAGAACGGCGAGAAAAATACGTACTGGACGAAAGTCGGCGCAGCCTTTGCGCACAACGGCAAACCGGGGCTGAACATCATGATCACGCCCGGTATTTCCGTTTCCGGCAAGCTGGTACTCCTCGAACCCAAAGATGACGCTGCGCCGCAGGCTGCCCCCGTCGGCTGAGACGCTTTACGCCTGGCTTAAGTTCGCTGTCGGGCTGCGCGCTCTGTTCATCATCTGGCTGATCGCCCTTTTTCCGTTCTGAGGCTGCCATGCTTTCCACCACCGCTTTTCTGGCAGCGGCCATGCAGTGCGCTGCCACCGTTCACCCGTCCACATCGCTTGATGTGGCAAGAGTGGAATCCGGTTATAACCCCTATGCCATCGCTGAAATCGTGCCGAAGCACGAACGAAAACCCGGCGATAACGGCGTTATCTCCCATAGGCCTAAAACCAGAGAGGATGCACTCCGCCTCTCCCACCAGATTGAAGCAAAAGGTCGCCGCTATTCGGCCGGGCTAATGCAAATCACCAGTACAAACTTTCGTCATTACGGCGTTACCGCCCGTGACCTGTTCAACCCCTGCATCAACCTTTCCGTCTTCGAAAAAATCATCACCGACTGCTACCAGCGTGGCGGCACCCTGAAAAAGGCGCTCAGTTGCTACTACTCCGGCAATTTTGACACAGGGCTGAAACCGGAGGCCGAACTTTCGCAAACGAGTTACGTACAGCGCATTGGCTATTCCCCAACAACTGCACGTTATGTCGTCCCCGGAACCCGTGAAGACAAAGCGTCTTCGATGGCAACCGTAGAGGCAATGCCTGTGGCCTCACTGTCACGCCCGCGTGTGGTATGGCCGAGTTCGGTTGTACGCGGCGTTCCGTCAGGACTTCGCCAGAAACAGGCTACCGCCGTTTATTACCCCGCGCAGGTTGTGCGCGGAAATCTTGATGTAAAGAAAACTGAGGACGAAAAATGAAATTTTTCAGCAAGGTAACGGGATCTGTCAGCCGGGCGTCGGCTTATGTCATGACGGCAACCCTGAGCGTTTTTGTTGCCAGTCCGGCATTCGCTGCCGATGGTTTTCAACGCGCCAACACCATCATGGAGAAAATATCCACGGGCCTGCATGGTCTGGCGGCCATCACGATCACCGTGGCGGTGATCTGGATTGGTTACAAGACACTGTGGAACGGTGAAAGCCTTAAAAGCTGTGGCTATATCATTATCGGCGGCATTCTGATTGGCGGTGGCGCTGAAATCGCCGCTCTGTTAATGGGATAGGCGGCTGACTATGGCAAAGCTGCTCAAGGCAATGAAACGTCCGGCGGCGCTGTGGGGGGTGCCCATGGTGCCCCTGCTGGCTGTCACGGGCGTCACCATCATCGTTGCCATCTGGACTTCCGTTGCATTCCTGCTGCTGCTCCCGGTTGAATTCCTGGTCATGAAGTCCCTTACCCGAAATGAACCGATGCGGTTCAATCTGATTGCCGTCTGGCTGAGGGCGAAGGGAAAGCCGATAGCAAACCGCCTGTTTGGCGCAACGACATTCATGCCCGTTGAACATGAAGACGTTGATATCAAGGAGTTTCTCGACGCAATGAAACTTAACCAGTGTGCCACCCTCAAGAAGTACATCCCGTATTCCTCGCATATTCACGAACACGTTGTTCGTTCGCCTAATAGTGACCTGTACTGCACCTGGGAGCTGATGGGAACACCATTTGACTGTGAAGCCGAAGAAACCCTGGCAATCGGAACAAACCAGCTTCACGGGCTGATCCGTTCGTTTGAAGGAATGCCCGTGACGTTTTATCTCCATAACGACCGTAATCAGTTCTCTGACTCGCTGCACAAGGATTGCGGCAACCCTTATGCCGATGACGTCAGCGGACTTTACTATTCATCCCTTGGAAATTTTCGGCGCAACCGTTTGTTTCTGACAGTCTGTTACCTGCCCTTTGCCGGGCTTGAAAAAGCAGAGCGTAAGCGGATGAAAGACGGACAGAAGCTGCGAGAGCTGGACGGCGCACTGCGGGAAATGCTGGAAATTAAAGGCTCTCTCGACAGTGCGCTATCACGCTATGGTGCCCGTTCACTGGGGACGTTTACCGAAAGGGAGGCCGTGTATTCGTCTCAGTTGGCTTTTTATGAATACCTGTTAACGCATGAATGGCGCAACGTTCGCGTTACCCGGACGCCGGCTTATGACGTGATGGGATCTGCGGCGTTGTTTTTCGCTGCGGACTCCGGGCAGATTAACCATGCGAACGGAACGCATTATTTCAGAGGACTGGAGGTGAAAGAGTTCTCGGAAGAAACCGCGACCGGGATGATGGATTCGTTGCTCTATGCGCCCTGTGACTACGTGATCACGCAGACGTACACCTGCATGTCCCGTATTGAAGCGCAAAAAGCCATTAAGCGCACCCGCCGCCTGTTGATGAGTGCCGATGATGATGCGGTGTCCCAGCGTCTGGATCTGGATGTGGCGCTTGACCTGCTGATGTCGGGAAAAATTGCCTACGGGCGGCATCATTTTTCGCTGATGGTGTACTCCCGGTCGTTGGACGGGTTGGTCGCCGAGACCCACGAGATCAGCAATGCCCTGAACAACATCGGCATCACCCCGGCGCCAGCGGAACTGTCGTTGTCGGCGGCGTATATGGCGCAGCTTCCGGGTAACTACAACCTGCGACCACGCAAGGGGGAGCTGAGCAGTCAAAACTTTGTGGAGCTGGCCGGGCTGCACAACTTTTATCCCGGCAAGCGTGACAAAGCACCCTGGGGGGAGGCGATGGCGTTAATGCCCACCCCGTCGGGGGATGGTTACTATCTTAATCTGCATAACACGCTCGCGGACAAGGACGACTTTAACGAGAAACACCCGGCCAGTACCTGCATTCTCGGTACGAACGGCTCCGGTAAAACCATGCTCATGACTTTCCTCCAGATCATGCAGCAGAAATATGGCCGCGCTGACAGCTTTTCCCCGGAGGCGAAAACCAGGCGGCTGACAACGGTTTACCTGGATAAAGACCGGGGGGCGGAAATCAATATCCGGGCCCTGGGCGGGCGTTATTACCGTGTGTCCAGCGGTGAACCTACCGGCTGGAACCCGTTCTCTCTGCCACCAACGCGGCACAATCTCAACTTCATCAAGCAACTGATGAAAATATTGTGTACCCGTAACGGCTCAATTATCTCTGAGCGTCAGGAAAAGCGACTGAGCCACGCGGTTGATGCCGTGATGAAAGATTCGGTGGAGTACCGTTGCTTTGGTATTACCCGGCTGAGGGAACAACTGGCCGAACCCGCGACGAAAGAAGATCAGGAGAATGGTCTGGATATCAGGCTGTCCAAATGGGCGCAGGGCGGTGATTTCGGCTGGGTGTTCGATAACGAGTATGACACCTTCGATATCAGCAACTGCGATAACTTTGGCATTGACGGTACGGAGTTCCTGGACAATGTCGATGTTCGCGCCCCCATCACGTTTTACCTGCTGTACCGCATCACCAGTTTGCTGGACGGTCGCCGTCTGGTGATTTTCATGGATGAATTCTGGAAATGGCTTCGTGATCCGGTATTCAAAGACTTTGCTTATAACAAGCTGAAAACTATCCGTAAGCTGAACGGGATGCTGGTTGTCGGCACCCAGTCGCCGGATGAAATCATCAAGGATGAAATTGCGCCCGCGGTTGTTGAACAGTGCGGGACGCAAATTCTGGCGGCCAACCCGAACGGCGACCGTGGGCATTATGTGGACGGCATGAAGTTTGAGCCGGAAGTGTTTGAGGTCATGAAAAATCTCGACCCGATGGCGCACCAGTATGTGGTCGTGAAAAACCAGTTCAGACGGGGTGATACGAAACGCTTTGCCGCCCGCGTGACGCTTGACCTTTCCGGTGTTGGCAAATACACCAAAGTCATGAGCGGCAGCGCTGATAACCTCGAAATCTTCGATTCGCTTTACCGGGAAGGGATGCAGCCGCATGACTGGCTGGAGAGCTACCTGGCTAACGCCCTCTGACAACAGGAATAACCAATTGAACATTAAAAACATGCGTTGCAAGACGCTGGCCGTGGTGATGATGGCGGTCGGTGTGTTCGTCGTTCCCCTGCCCTCCACTGCGGGTATTCCGGTCGCCGTGGATGCTGACCCCATGCGCGAGGCTGAATGGCTGAAAGAAGCCCAGCGCTGGATGGACACTGCCAACCATTATCAGAGCCAGATACAGGCATACAAAGACCAGCTCGCCGCATCGACCGGGGTGCGTGACATTACCGATTTTGTTAGCCAGGCAAAAGGGCTGAAAGCTGACCTTGACAAGCTGCGTAAACCCGGACAGGCACTGAACGACCTGCTGCGTTCCGGTGGCTCCTCCGGGCAGTTCGATGCGTTGTACGAGAAGTATAAAATTTTCGATACCTGTAATGCCGAACAGTCGAAAACGTATGCCGACGTCTGCAAGCAGCAGGTCATCAATAAGGCTATCCAGCTTGAGCAAACGGACGAGGTTCAGAGCCAGGTCAGCACGGTGCTGGGTGAGATTGGCGATCTGTCCCGCCGAGCTGAATATTCAAAAGATGTGAAAGAATCACAAGACCTTGCGAACAGTATCCAGCTAAAGTCCGTAATGCTGAACACGCTCACCACCCAGTGGGAAATGAACGTGAAAGCGGCAGAAAAACGCGAGCAAGTGCTTGAGGCGGAGCGGGTTAAACAGTGGAACCAGCAACAATTGAATGCGCCGACAGTTGATTTAAATAGATAAAGGAAACTACGACATGCGTTTATTAAAAATATTTCTCCTGACATTATCAGTTTGCTTAGTTAGTGGATGCAAAGAAGAGGCTAAAACCACCAAATGGTATAAAGATCATCCAGAAGAACTAAAAGCTGTTTATGAAAAATGTCAAAAAACAGGAAGTGCTTCGGAAAATTGTAAAAATGCGAACGAAGCTCACTGGCAAATTCAGCAATTAAATGCTCCGACTGTCGATTTAAATTCATAGTGAGGTAAATATGTCCGGCGGTGTTTTTGTTGGTGTTGAAAAGCACCTGATAGGTGGAATAACGGACGCAACAAAGGGATTAATGACGTCGTACTCTTCTATGATGATGGGGCTGGCTGCTGCGTCAGCTACTCTCTACATCATGTGGCGTGGCTACCAGGCACTGGCCGGAAAGCTATCCACGCCGATGGAAGATACGATGTGGGACATCATGAGGATGGCTATCATTCTTTCCTTTGTGGCAAATATTAATGGCTATCTCGATGGCGTTATCGACGCTATCAATGGGTTAAAAGAGGGCTTTTCTGGCAGTGACAATATATGGCAGCTATTAGATAGTTTATGGAACAATGCAAAAGTATTAGGTAAAACATTACATGACATGGATAACTCCACATATATAAAAGATGAGGGAATAACTGCTCAATTTTATGTCTGGCTTGGGATATTCGTTTTAATGATTATCACCGCGTTTGTTTCCATGATAGCGGAAGTAATGATCTTATTACTGAGTATTACAGCACCTATATTCATCTTTTGCCTGATGTATGGCTTCCTCCGCCCGATGTTTAATAACTGGCTACAAAACATATTTGCAGCCATATTAACAATTCTCCTTTCTTCTTTATCATTAAGGATTGTAGTTAATTACTTAAACTCAAGGCTTGCATTAGCAACTCAAGATGCAGCCCAGGCGAATATCGTAGAACTAGGAGCGCAAGTCTGTTTGGCTGGTATCTGTGCGGCAATATTGATTTATCTCTCCGCAAAACTGGCGGGCGCTCTGGCGGGTGCCAGCGCAACGGCATCCATGCAGGGACTGGCGGCGGTGGGACTCGGTACGGCAGGCCTTGGTGCCAACAAACTGCTTAATCCAAGGTCTCCGAACGTCGGCTCCCCACAGGGAGGCAGTGGGGCACTGCCGCCCAACCTACGCCCTGGTGAGCAGCCCCCCTATAACGCACGAGAGGCACGTAAAAACGCCATCCGACAGATGGAACAGCGCAATGCAATGCGAAGAAACTCACCTCCGACGGTCGTTAACCCTCGCGACAAGCCGCCAACACCCTGAATTATCGGTATCAGATTAAAATATCATCCTATTTTTATACCCCCTCATTGATTTTAAAGGAAAGACCTGATGAAACGCGTGATTGCGTTGGCTTTACTGTGCGCGCTTTCCGGCTGCGCACAGCCCCACTTTCCGCCGGCAGTCGGCGGCAAAGCAAAACCCGTCAACACCCCTCAGATTATGGCGGAGCTGAGCAGCCATGAGTGAAAAGAAACTGATCGCAGAGTCCAGAAACTTTGAGCAACACATGATTGACCGCGATAAACGCGCCACGCGGGCGGGTTTTGCGGTCGGCAGTGTGGGGCTGTTGATTGCTGTTCTGGCGGTGGGCGCCGTGGTGGTGATGTTGCCGCTTAAGCAGACGGACGTCGAGCTGTATACCGTGGATAACCACATAGGCCGGGTAGAACATGTTACCCGGTCATCACAAAGCAGCCTGACCGCCGAAGCGGCTTATCAGAAAGCCATGACGGCAAATTACGTCAAACTGCGTGAGCGGTATGTTTATGCTTCCTTGCAGGACGACTACCTGACGGTGCAAATCTACAACAGCCCCCAGGTAAACAACGATTATCTGGCTCTGTACGCGGGGAAAAACGCCCCTGACCACGTTTATAACAATGGCGCGAATACGGTGAAGGTCGACATTATTTCCAACGTGATCACTGAGGGAACAGACCCCGATAAAGTCGCCACCGTCCGGTATAAAAAAAACATCCGTCGCCTCGCGGATAACAGCATCCGTACTGAATACTGGGACGCCCGCTTTACGTTTCATTCCACCCCTGACAAGGAGATGAAAGAGGAAGAACGGGAGGCCAATCCTTTCGGTTTTACCGTGACGAGCTGGCAGGCAGATCGTGAAATCCGGGGGGGCGAATGATGAAAAAAATCACGCTAACCGCGCTGGCACTGATGGTGTGCGGGGCCGCCTGGGGAGCCGCAACCCCGCAAGCCAGCCGCTATGACAACCGGGTGCAACAGGTCATTTACAACCCGCAAAACGTGACGGTGGTAAACACCAAAGCCGGATTTATGACGACGCTGGTTTTTGATGATGATGAAGCCGTTATCAGCGCAAAGCCCGGATTCGAAGAAGCCTGGGAAGCCAAACCGGACGCCAACCGGGTTTACATCCGTCCTGTGGCGCTCACACAGGGCGCACCTGGAGAGGATGGCAATACCACGCAGATAGTGATCCCCCCCGGCGGGCGGGACTGGCATACCAACCTGTTTGTCGTCACCAGTCAGCGCGTCTACAACGTGGAGCTGAATGTGATTGACGACAAATCCGCGCAGCAACCCGCTTTCCAGGTGTCCTACCGCTATCCCAACGAAGCACAGGACAAGGCCAGCCGGGAAGCATCGGCCAGACAGCGGGAGTGGGCGCAAAAGCAGGAACAGGCAAAAATTCAAAAGACCCTTGTCACCGCGCAAGTGCCGCGCAACTGGGACTACTGGATGCAGGGGAATGCCAACAATATTGCCCCTGATTTCGCCTATGACGATGGGCGTTTTACGTTCCTGGGTTTTTCGCCCCAAAAAAACATGCCATCCGTGTTCCGCTATCTCGACGGAAAAGAGCAGGTGGTTAACAGCAGCGTTCAGAAGAAAGGCAACTTTACCGTGCTGGTCATTCAGGAAATTGCTCCCCATCTTGTTCTGCGATCAGGAAATGCGGTGATAGGGCTGGAAAATCGCGGCTTTGGCAACGTCCAGACCACCGAGGGTTCCACCGTTTCCCCGCAGGTCGAGAGAGTCGAAAAGTAACGGCTTATTTTTCTATAAAGATATAAACCTATTCTTATATCCAATCGGAAATCCCGCATATGAGTAAAGACAATAAAAATCCTCTGCCGGAGGATGAACCGCATACGCTTTCCCCGGCGCAGCCGGAGGAAAGCATTGCTGCCCTGGAACGGGAAGCCCGCGCAAAACGCGAGGCCAGGTTGCACGAGGAACAGGAGGATAAAGAAGTTAACCCCGTGCAACCCGCCGTCAATAAACTGAAAAAGCGCAAGCGCGGCAAAGCGACGGTGTTTCTGGCAATGGTGGCCGTCGCACTGATTTTTGCAGCATGGGGCGGTAACTGGGTTTACCGCAATCTTATCTGGCAACCCACCGCAGAGAAAAAAACGGAGGCGACCGGGCAGACCAACAAGACCGATTATCGCCAGCGTACCAATCTCGGCCAGAACAATGATACCGGGGAAGAACCCGCGCAGACGGGGAGCAACCTGGCCAGCGGGACGACTGCCGGGCAGGTTGCCCCGTCAGTCCCAACGGGACTCGACAAAGCCCAGTTTTTGGTGCGCCGCAACGGCGCCGGTTCCTCAGAGAGCCAGGTGAAAACCCGGCGGGAAGAAATGACCGTGACAGTCTCACAAAACACCGGGCAAGCGGACGATAGCGGCCCGTCTGCGCCGTCGAGAAACGCGACGACCGTGCCGCAAAAACGCGCGGAACCCGTCAGACGAATTCCGTATAACCCGGATTTATATATCCCGGAAAATACGGCGATCCCCTGCTCGCTGGATTACCGGTTCGTGTCTGACCGGGCGGGGAAAATCCGCTGCACCATCACCAACGATATCTGGAGCGCCAGCGGCAACACGAAGCTCATTGAAAAGGGCACGGGTGCCACAGGCTTGTACCAGACAGGCGCAGAAGACGGGATGAAGCACGGACAGGGACGCGCCTTTATCATCATCACGAAACTGCGTACCCGCCAGGCCCCCTTCCTCGATATTCCGCTGATTGATACCAGCGCCGCCGGGGCACTGGGCGAGGCGGGCGTTGACGGCTGGATAGATACGCATTTCTGGCAACGGTTTGGCGGCGCGTTAATGGTCGGCATGATCCCCGATGTTGCCGCATGGGCCTCCAACAGCGCCGGGAAGAAAGACCGTAATACGGACTACACCGAAAACAGCCGCCAGGCGATGGCGGAAATGGCAAAAACCACGCTGGAAAACAGCATCAACATTCCTCCCACGCTGTACAAGAACCAAGGCGAGATCATCAACCTGATCACCGGGCAGGATATTGATTTTTCCAACATCTATACGCTGAGGATGACGCATGACCGCTAAGAATATTTCCCTCGACCGCTACAAACAGCGCTTCTTTGGTGATTTTCTGGAACGCCCCGGCCTGACGGAAATTGCTGTCAACCGTCCGGGCGAGCTGTACACCAAAATTGACGGCGTCTGGGAGAAACACGCCGTCCCTTTGTCCTATGAGGACTGTTACGACTTCGCCCGCTGTCTGGCAAAACACCACGGTGACAACATAGAGGACATCAAGCCGGGACTGTCGGCCACGCTGGGATCCGGCGAACGTTGCCAGGTGATTGTCCCCCCGGCTTGTGAGCGCGATACGGTGTCTATCACTATCCGTAAACCCTCAACGGTACAAATCCCGCACCAGTCCTACATTGATGCCGGGTTTTATAATCGCGTGACGGGCACAGAGCAGACGAACACCCACGATCAAGAATTAATTGCATTGTACACGACAAAAAATATTCCTCTGTTTATGGAGAAATGCGTCGAGTACGGCAAAACAATCGCTGTAGCCGGGGAAACCAGTACCGGGAAGACGACCTATATGAAGATGTTGATAGGCTATATTCCTGTACATCTTCGGATATCGACGATTGAGGACAACCCGGAGATCACCTTCTTTATCCATCAAAACTACGTGCATCTGTTCTACCCGTCTGAATCATCCGATGAAAAAGGCTCCATTGTCACCCCGGCCAGCCTGTTGCGCTGGAATTACCGCATGAACCCTGACCGCATCCTGCTGACGGAAGTCCGGGGGCCGGAAGCCTGGGATTTTCTCAAAATCACCGGTTCCGGCCATGAAGGGAGCATGACCTCCATTCACGCCGGGTCTGCAAAAGAAGCCATCGACGGGTTTATTACCCGCTGCTATGAGAATCCCCAGTGTGCGCAGCTCCCTTACACCTTTATGTTGCGTAAGGTGCTGGACAGCCTGGACGTGATTGTGAGTATCGATCTCGATGGCAACGTGCGCCGGATGAACGACATTTACTTCCGCCCGCTGCACCGCAACGCCTATTTTGAGGAGATGAAAGCGTGAGAAATTTGTCAGCTATCGCGCCAGTTGTGCTTGTGCTCCTGCTGGCCGGGTGTTCATCCCCTCCCCCCCCGCCTCCTGTCGAATGGGAAAAACCCGCTGCACCGATGAACAGTACGTTACCGCAGTGGAGCGACAATAACGTCACTGTCACCGCCCCGGCGGTGACAGGACGATGGTCAACGGTCCTCTACGCCTTCAATGACAGTGACACGGCATACAGCCCGGCGGTGTATTACGCCGTCGCACACTCACCGCGTATTGTTGTGGCAACATCAGGCGGAGCGTCATTCTTTACGGCTAAACACTGGCTGCGAAAACATGGCGCAAAAGGGGTTATTCAGTATCAGCCAACAATCCGCTGCCTGACCTGTCATGAAACAGACGTGTATTTAGCGCGTTAGGGAGAGCCGGTGTTACCACAACGACAACATATTGGACTCAGGCAGATGCTGGTTTACCCGTACAAGAAAAATAGCGCCACGGATGAGACAGACGGCCTGCAAATTACCATGACGCCTGAAAAAATGGCTGACATTAATCAGCTCATGACCGACGCCGGGAAAGCAAGAAAACCTAAATTCATGTTACCGGGAGGGAATGTCATGCTGGTTATTCTTGATGCAGATAAATTTCAACACATCGTTTCACATCATATGCTGACACTGGATATCGACGTATTCGCCGGTTGGTTCCAAGAACTCCAGAAAAAAGGGGTGAAGAAAGTGATAGTAAGAACATTAGATGGCCGAAACCATCCCGGCGAATGAGTTTCCACCATAAACAAAAAGGACGTCATCATGAAAAAAAATACACTCGCGGTGGGGTTGCTGTACCTGGTCGCGGGGTTTTCCACACCGTCTTTTGCTGCTGATCCGTGTGAAGTCGTGTTGTGCATGTACGGAAAAGTCACCGGTAATAGCGGCGGCAGTGAATGCCGCAACGCAGAAAACGCTTTTTTTGAACTCAATGCGTTTAAAAAACATCATCGCTTTGATCCGGGAAAAACATTCGATATGCGCAAAGCCCTTCTCGGTCAATGCAGCAGTGCCGATCCTGCCGCGGTAAGTAAAATATTGTCGACATTTGGAAAAGCAAGGGGATAACACTATGTATGGCATAGGATGTACTGGTTCACTGGAGAGCATGTCTATTTTTAACGACCCTATAAGTTTCACAATCACGTCCATCTTGATTGTTATTTTGTTTTTCTTGTTGCTACTGATCATTATCAGAATAAAAACGAAAAGGTTACATGCCCTGGAAACAATAATACTCAAAAACGAACTGGGGGTGTTAATGCGCATTAGTGAAAACAGGGCGCTTCTTGCGTTATTGGAAAAAGAAACCCCGGAACTTATCAGGAAATTTCCATGGGTAGTGGTATGGATAAGATCGCAGGATGCGTATCTTTGTTCTCTGGCCTCATGTTGTCACGAGGGCACTCTAAACAAGATCCCCCCCTATCCAGAAACAAACAAAGTATAAATACGGCACTCTATTTACCTGAGTTGCATTTCCATGAAGAACGACAACGCATTTCACCATTAACGTCTCAGGGACGCCCCCCGGCACCTCAGCGCGATAAACGCGATAGGTTGACGGTGGTGACGGTGGTTTTGATACCCTGCGGCCTTGCGGCGGGGTTCTTCATTAACGGGTGGGGAACAGATAATGACTAAACATATCAAGTCAAAAACCAAAGACAGAATATTGGCGGCGGTCATATACGACATGATAGCTAAAGAGGCGCATCGAGGTTGTGGCCTTCACCATGAAATCTATGAAAGTAGATTGATTGGCAGTTTGCTTGAGTATATCGCTCATCTGAACGAAAAAGATGCCACTATGTTAATAGAATATGCCGAACGAAAAGGGACAATCATTGACGATGACTCTTATCGTGAAGCATTGGAAGCGGAAAGACAGTGCCGGGAAGAGATATGCCGCGATCAGATGTGAAACTCACCGAAAGATTATGTATTGTACAATACACTAAAACTTACAGGCGACGGGCTTTTAAGGCTTCTTGATTTTTGGCTTCAATTTCGGAGAAATTGTTAAGACGAAAAATTAAGAAGTGAGTCGCGGCCGGAAGGTTCAATTTCAAAGAAATTGTTAAGCTTCCGTATCCCGCGCCTCACTGCAAACATTTTCCCAGGGGGAAAATTGCAGCAGCCGGGGGGAGCCACAAGGGAAAACGTGTCCACACGTTTTAGCGCGACCTAGCGCGACCGCAGTGGGGGGCTTGCCCCGCCACACCGTCGGGACTAAGTCGGCTTTATCGACGTGGCGCGACCACCCTCTTTGACTGAGTTTTCCCATTATTTCGTGTCGAGTTTACGAGGCAAAGAAAGAATAGGGTAAAAACGAAGGTCTCAAAGGGGGTGGTCGCGCGTAGCGCGCGACGGTGTGGCCGTAGTTGACCTTGGGGGGCTTTGACGGAGCGTCCAGCGCAGTCATTGTCCCCTTACGTTCGAAGTAAGGGCATTCAAGCCCGCACGAAGAGCGTATTCTTTTTGTAGTGAAATCAGGTGATTAATTATCACCGGGTTTCACTATGCCGTTGACGTTGACCTGGTGGTTGCCCGGTAAAAGAAGGGGATTAATTATCCCCGCTTTTATGCCATTTATCCTCTTTATGGGCGTTAGCTATGGGCGTGTCTTATGGGCGGGGGGTTCCACGCTCATAAGACACGCCCATGAGTAACGTCTATCACTCTAAATTTAATGCAGGAGAAAATAACTTATGAGTCCTCACCTGATGCAAAGGTTGAATGGCTTTGCTGACGCCTTTTTATTTTTTCTTTTATGGTTGCAAAACAGCCCGGTGATATTGTCGTTACTCGCCGGGCTGACACTGCCGTTTATCTTTCACCTTCCGCGAGAGGAAAGAGAAAATGCGCCGTTCTGGTTAAAAAGCGTTGCGTGCATATCTATCTTCTTTTTTATTTTCGGCACGCTATCGCCGTTAACCATACAGGGGTTGAGTTACTTTTTTGATTCGCTCAACAATCATTCTTTAGTAAGTATTCCTTTGTGGATTTTAACGCTGCTGTTTACTGCCGCAGGGTTGGCATTCCATTTAATAGCGCGACGACTCCTTGCCGGTGAAATTGATAATTTAAAACACAAACTTATCAAAAAAAGTAAACTGGAAAGAAACACCCGAACCGATGTAAGGGACGTAAAGGAAATGCTGCCTGATAGCGTGTCATATGATCCGCTTGAATACATCGACCTGAAAAAAGGCATTTTTATAGGACTCGATAAAGACGACCAGCCTCAATATATCACCATAAAAGAATTCCAGTCACAACATGCGGCCATCATCGGAACCACGGGTTCGGGTAAAGGGGTGAGTGCAACCGTTTTACTGTACCAGGCTATCATGCTGGACGAGTCTGTTTTTGTCGAAGACCCCAAAAATGACGAATGGGCACCACATGTATTAAGAGAAGCCTGCCGGATGGCGGGGAAGAAATTTGTGCTTATAGACCTGAACAATCTTAATTTTCAGATGGATTTACTGGCGGGAATATCACGCGAGCAACTGGAAGAATTATTTAATGCCGGATTCAGTCTTACAAAAAAAGGGGAAGGCTCAGACTTTTATCGCATCGCTGATCGCCGGGCTGCAAGAAATACAGCAGCGACACACCAACCCGGAATGACATTACGGGATTTATTTAATTCTGATTTTGTAAAGTCATTGAAGGAAGATGTCCCCGCATTTTTTGGGGAACTGGAAGAAATCGCGCTGGTTAACTCCATTAATGCCAATAAAGGGTTTTCTCTGAAACAGATATTTGATGAAGGGGGTTGCTGTTATATTGTTGGCTCTACGCGCAATCAAAAAATCATATCCGCGCAACGAATGATTTTAACCCGTTTAATTCAGATAGCTGAGACACGCGACAGAATAAACAGCAAGCCCCGGACGGTCGCTATATTCCTTGACGAATTGAAATACCACCTTTCCCGCCCGGCACTGGAAGGACTCGGAACAGCAAGGGATAAAGGCGTACATATCTTTATGGCATTTCAGGCTATCGATGATTTACGCGATTGCCCGTCTGATTTAAATGCGGAGTCCGTGATTGGCGCTGTCGTTGAGAACGCCAAATTCAAACTAGTATATCAACTACAGAACCCAGAAACTGCCGAATGGGTGGCAAGAATGACGGGTTCTATTCTGGTAGATGATGAAATGAGGAAAGTGAAAACGGATATATCACTAACAGAGAAAATGGAAACAGACAGGATGATTCGCCAGGCTGAAAGGTATTATATAGACTGTAATATGCTGTTAAATCTTCCGCCTTTTGTCGGTTTTGTTTTCACACCAACAGACCTGGCCAAAGCCACAAAACTTTCCCACATTGTCGTTAAAAAGTCGCTTATAGATACGCTTTCATTTGGATGCAATGGCCGCGACACATCGGAACCCACGGATAACATAGCCGAAGGAAACAAACCAACTGTTAATTTATGAGGTCACACATGCTTATTCACGATGTAGCAAAGAGGAAGGAAGCGGCGGCAAACAGGATGCTATTACTGCTGAACTTTCTGAAAGAAGAAACTTACTCTGATTTTCGAACGTTAAAAAGGGTCGTCGGTTATAAAGGGAAACATGTTCATGCTACGTATAACCTGCTCAATAAAGCTATTTTTATGGGGTTCATAATAAAGCATGAATACCCGGTATTGACCGGGAAAAAATCGCTGTGGGGAATTACCATGCAGGGGCTGTCAATGGTGGTCATGCCTGACGATGAGGTTTTCCCTGGCTACTTTGAACCCGGTAAACTCAAATACTGGTCACTGGAGCACCGCCTGTTAAATCAGCGGGTACGGCTCACCCTTGAGGAAAAAGGAGCCAGTCATTGGATAAACGGCGACCGGGGCGAATTTATGGCGCATTATCCGGGAACAAAGCACAGGCCGGATGGGATTATCACTATGGACAACGGCGCAATCATCGCAGTTGAAACCGAACGCTCCATGAAGACCCGCGCCCGCTATATCAACATCATCAACAGCCACCTTGATGCCAGCGATGCCAGACGTTGGCACTATGCCATGTACGTTATGCCGGACGAAAAAAGCAAACAGTCCCTGATGAAACTGTTTGACGGCATTAAAACGGTGATCAGGAATAATATTCCCGTCCCATTCGATACAAAGCAACGGGAAATGTTTCTTTTCCGCACGGTTGATGAGCTGGAACAAGGGCAGCATTAAGAGGGAAGGCCACCAGAACAGTCTTTTTATTGTGAATTATATAATTATATGTCCATATAAAAATAGGATTGTTTATACCCCGTTTTCTATTTGCTTCCCGATTGTATTTGCCCTGATGGTTCCGGGGCTTTGCCTGGCTGATTTTTCAGGGTGTGTCGTTCGCGTTAACGGTGATACCATCCAGATACACCCTGAGGCCGGGCCGCCGACAGCAGGCGATCCAGTACCACCACACCGATGGCCACCTCCCTCTGCTGCGTCGCAAAGCCTCGGGCACGTGGCCGGGAACCGATAAGCACTCTGTAACACCTCATCCGTGCATCAACGCCGAATTCTGATATTAATCATTTTTCTCCGCAATAAAAATGTCCTGTACAGACAATAACGCACAGGA
>NZ_JBOFZA010000020.1:0-1794 GCF_051654945.1 Serratia sp. (in: enterobacteria) | reverse complement strand
CAGAAAATGAAGTTGTTTCAATCCCTTTCTCTCCTATTCAAAGGATTGAATTGGACCAACAACGCAGCTTTAATTGTGGGTATTTATTCCTTCAATCAATTACTTCTTCTCTTAGGTTTGATAATATATGTCGAAATATTAAAGCTAGAAATGATTTTGATTTTGATTTAAAAGCTATTTTATCGGATTTAGTTTTCTCACGCATTTTAAATCCTTCCAGTAAAAAGAGTACTTACGATTATGCTTTCTCTTTATTAGAACAGCCTAAATATCAGTTACACGATGTTTATCGTGCGCTTTCTATATTATCGAAAGAATCTGATTATATTCAATCTGAAGTTTATCGCAACAGTAATTTTGAAAAGAAACGTAATACTAGTGTTTTATATTATGACTGCACGAATTATTACTTCGAAATTGAACAGGAAGATGGATTTAAAAAATATGGAAAAAGCAAAGAAAATAGACCAAACCCAATTGTAGGTATGGGCTTATTTATGGATGCAGACGGAGTTCCCCTAGCATTCGATTTATTTCCAGGCAATCAAAATGAACAAAAGACATTACTTCCTCTAGAAAAAAAAGTAATCCGTGACTTTGACTGTGCTAATTTTATCTATTGTTCTGATAGTGGACTTGGTTCTAAAGACAATAAGTTATTTAATCATGTTGCTACTCGTGCTTATGTCATTACTCAATCTTTGAAAAAACTAAAAAAAGAAGATAGAGAGATTGCATTAAATCCCGCACAATACCGTAAGGTTGGCAGTAATGTATTTGTAAACCTTGATACGTTGGATGAAAGCAAAGATGAAGTATTCAATGCCATTTACTATAAAGAAATACCACTTTCATCTAAAAGTTTGAATGAAACCTTAATAGTTACCTATTCTCCAAAATATAGAGACTATCAATCAAAAATTAGAGCCCAACAAATCGCAAGAGCACAAAAGCTTATTGATAATAATTCAAAAGTAAAGAAAACCTACAAAAACAACAACGACCCAGCTCGATTTATAAAGAAAACACCAGTTACAGAGCATGGTGAAGTAGCTGAAGAGATACACTGTGAATTAAATGAAGAAGCGATTATGAAAGAAGCAATGTATGATGGATTCTATGCAGTTGTAACTGATTTAGAAGATCAAGTTGAAGACGTAATTGCGATCAATAAACAACGTTGGCAAATTGAAGAATGCTTTAGAATCATGAAGACTGACTTCGGCGCTAGACCTATCTATCTTCAAAGAGAAGATAGAATCAAAGCACACTTCCTGATTTGCTTCTTATCGTTACTCATTTATCGCTTACTTGAATCTAAATTAGAATACAAACATACGATAGAAGAAACGACAGAAACACTTAGAAACATGAACTTATGCCTAGTTGATGGGTATGGATATATACCAACATATAAGCGTACTAAACTAACAGATAAACTACATGATATCTACGGATATCGCACAGATACACAAATAATAAAGAGAGCAAAAATGCGATCAATCATCAAAGAAAGTAAGAAAAAGTAAATATTACTATATATCGTTACATAATAAAAAGAGGCCTAAATCCCGTGTTAATCGGGTTTAAAGCCTCTTTTTCATTGTGTAGGTGTCAAAGATGGGATTATACCAAGATTTAAACATCATGCAATATGTTTGCACCTTTTCTTTCCATATCGTATAGATTCAAAACCACTTCAATACGCTGATTCACCAGTTTAAAATTCTATCTTTGTTTTATGCATACAAAAAAAAGATGGAAGGTCCATCTTTATCTTGCACTTTGATAGCG
>NZ_JBOFZA010000019.1:0-1225 GCF_051654945.1 Serratia sp. (in: enterobacteria) | reverse complement strand
ATGTGATGAGCCGACATCGAGGTGCCAAACACCGCCGTCGATATGAACTCTTGGGCGGTATCAGCCTGTTATCCCCGGAGTACCTTTTATCCGTTGAGCGATGGCCCTTCCATTCAGAACCACCGGATCACTATGACCTGCTTTCGCACCTGCTCGAGCCGTCACTCTCGCAGTCAAGCTAGCTTATGCCATTGCACTAACCTCCTGATGTCCGACCAGGATTAGCTAACCTTCGTGCTCCTCCGTTACTCTTTAGGAGGAGACCGCCCCAGTCAAACTACCCACCAGACACTGTCCGCAACCCGGATCACGGGTCTACGTTAGAACACCAGCCATTAAAGGGTGGTATTTCAAGGTTGGCTCCACGCAGACTGGCGTCCACGCTTCAAAGCCTCCCACCTATCCTACACATCAAGGACCAGTGTTCAGTGTCAAGCTATAGTAAAGGTTCACGGGGTCTTTCCGTCTTGCCGCGGGTACACTGCATCTTCACAGCGATTTCAATTTCACTGAGTCTCGGGTGGAGACAGCCTGGCCATCATTACGCCATTCGTGCAGGTCGGAACTTACCCGACAAGGAATTTCGCTACCTTAGGACCGTTATAGTTACGGCCGCCGTTTACCGGGGCTTCGATCAAGAGCTTCGCGTTGCCGCTAACCCCATCAATTAACCTTCCGGCACCGGGCAGGCGTCACACCGTATACGTCCACTTTCGTGTTTGCACAGTGCTGTGTTTTTAATAAACAGTTGCAGCCAGCTGGTATCTTCGACTGATTTCAGCTCCGTGAGCAAGTCACTTCACCTACGCATCAGCGTGCCTTCTCCCGAAGTTACGGCACCATTTTGCCTAGTTCCTTCACCCGAGTTCTCTCAAGCGCCTTGGTATTCTCTACCTGACCACCTGTGTCGGTTTGGGGTACGATTTGATGTTACCTGATGCTTAGAGGCTTTTCCTGGAAGCAGGGCATTTGTTGCTTCAGCACCGTAGTGCCTCGTCATCACACCTCAGCGTTATACAGAGTTCCGGATTTACCTAAAACTCCCGCCTACATGCTTAAACCGGGACAACCGTCGCCCGGCCAACATAGCCTTCTCCGTCCCCCCTTCGCAGTAACACCGAGTACAGGAATATTAACCTGTTTCCCATCGACTACGCCTTTCGGCCTCGCCTTAGGGGTCGACTCACCCTGCCCCGATTAACGTTGGACAGGAACCCTTGGTCTT
>NZ_JBOFZA010000018.1:0-1034 GCF_051654945.1 Serratia sp. (in: enterobacteria) | reverse complement strand
TTCTTCTCCCATTTGTTTGAGTGGGCCTTCACAGACATCACAAACTTCAAGTGGGTGTTGGATATGGACTTCCTTTACATTACTAAGATTAGTTCCAGTATTTTTCTTACGTGGTTTTTTTACTACTTCGTCTTCCTTTGCTTCTTCAACTTCTTGTTCACTTAGATATTCAGCTTCATCAAATAAATTGAGTTGATTTAAAATACGATCGTTCTTCTCTGATTTAGGACCAAACTTTTGTTGTTTAAACAAACGAATCATTTCCTCTAAACTCATAATTTACTTATTTGCACGATCGAGCGCTTGCTCTTGATCATCTAGTTTTTTATTCAAATCACGTAATAAAAAAAGCAATTCATGATTGCTTAATTCTTCTAGGTTTTCAGGTAATGTTTGTTGTTTTTTCATAGGTTTATTATACCACTTTTCGAGCATAATTCCTAGGATTAAAAGGCTATATTGATACCGTTTAGGTATACTTTGCAGAGACTTCTCTATGTGCTTTTTTCTGTTCTATAGATAAACCTTCAAGTAGCCACCTCAACTGCTGTTTTGTAATTTGATTGAGTTGTGATTCTTTCATAGGCCACTTAAACTTACCTTGTTCTAAGCGTTTATAAAATAACCAAAACCCTGTCTTGTCCCAATATAAAATCTTGATTTTATCCTTGGAACGATTACAAAAAATAAATAAAGCATCTTCAAAGGGAGAACACAGAAAGTTGTTTTGTATCATAGAGGCATATCCATCAATACCTTTTCTTAAATCAGTAGCACCAACACAGATGTAGGTGCTACTGATTTGGTCGAAATTAACCATAGAATCTCAGTAAGGAATGTAGTATGGTATCACACTCCTTAGAACTAAGCGTAGAAGGGATGGTAACTTCTACACCTTGAATATGAAAAACAAGTAGTTCAGCTTCTGGTTCTGATATAGGCAAAAGACATAACTTTGCATCTTGTTTCGTATTTTGCTTAGGTTTATAAGCATGATACTTTAAAGTATGTACAGCATATTCCTTTGTTTTACA
>NZ_JBOFZA010000017.1:0-1447 GCF_051654945.1 Serratia sp. (in: enterobacteria) | reverse complement strand
ATCCCGAAGTTTGGTTGCCTTCGCGAGCCTTATTCCTGTAAGTGGTTGACCAGAGAGGTAGAGCACTGACAAGAAGATGCGAGTAAACTATTTTCAGCGATTTCCAGTCCATCAAGTCTACCTTTTATAGCTATACTTCGGTAACTTATCCATCTTTTCTTAATTTCACCGACACACTTGGCTGCCTCTTCAGGGGTCATCATATCAATGCTCATATGAGGTCTTTCTTTGTTATAAAATTCAACTGCGGACTCTACAGCTTCTCTCACTTGCTCTATATTCTCAAAGATGCAATCTTTTAATAGTTCATTCTTCATTGTGTTATTTATACGTTCAGCCTTTGCATTCTCTTTTGGATCCCCGTTCTCAGTCATACTGATACTAATTCCATAAGATTTTAGAAGGTCAACATATTCATTACTGGCATATTGACTTCCACGGTCCGAATGATGAATAAGATTGACATCTTTATTGCCTTCTATGCGTTTTAAGGCCATTTTTAGAGCTTCTTTGGGGTATATAGTTTCCAGCGATTCCCCCACACTCCAACCAACTATTTCTTCTGAATAAGCATCAAGGATAAGAGATAAATAACAGAAGATATATGTTGATTCATCCACCCACATCGTTATGTAAGTTATATCGCTAACCCATAGTTGGTTCGGTTCTAAAGGGATTAACTCCTTGGTTAGATTTGGATAGGTTGGAAGCACATGAGTTGAATCGGTCGTCTTAGGCTTGCGGATCTTGTTGCGAACCTTTAAGCCATATTTGTCTACGATATCTTCAAATCGGTCTCTTCCCACTGGTTTATTTTCCACAAAATCACGTTGATACATAAACCAGAGTTTCATACCTCCTATACCATGATCCAACTTGCGTATATCATGAATATACTGCAATACAAATTCCTCTTGTGCTAGCTTAAGCATAAGAGCGTTCTCATCATACTTATAATAAGCCTGCTTTGTCACGCCAAATAGCGAGCAAAGGAACCGAACCTGATAGCGCTTCGAATCCTTTGCATGCAGGTTGTCTACTGTTTGGCGCCAGCTTTTTTTCGTATTGGAATGTTGAACTTAGCTTCAGCTACATTTATAAGTTCAGTGTAAGCCTCTACTTTTATCTCTGCAAGCTTAAGCTGACCCTTCAAGCTTTTAATCTCAGCTTCAAGGGTCTTTACATCCGGAGGTGACTCTAGAGTCGGTTCTGTTGCTAAAGGTTTCGTTTTCTTCATTGTGTGGATAGACTTTGCTGCGTCGAGAGAATACCTATTAATCCAACGTTGGAGTGTTTTGATCCCTATCGGCACAAATTTTGAAATCTTAATCGCACCCATTCCTTCTTTATGCAACATCAACACTTTATCTAAGTACTGTGTTCGTTGTTCAATGTAACTTCCCATTTTTTTTGTGATTTAGGAGTCAACTTTTTTCAGGCAAAGACA
>NZ_JBOFZA010000016.1:0-3099 GCF_051654945.1 Serratia sp. (in: enterobacteria) | reverse complement strand
AAATAAATACCAATACATAAAAGAGCAATATTACTTCTATTCAATATTACTTTCTCTCTAAAATCTCGAATAACTATATCAATCAAAATAAATATTTCTAATCCAACTATCAAATATCTTCCCATTTTTCTCCACGAATATTAAATTCCAAAACTGGTTTTTCAGGATAAAAATAAAAATCATTTTTATTTTTATCTATATCTACTTTAATTTGTCCTCCATATACAATTGAACCTTCAGGCTCATCTTTGCTTCCTCCTATTTCAAGTAATAAATCTTTCCCTGCTCCTGGATTTTGAATTTTATTACCTGTATAATTTTGTAAGTTATTTAAAATATCAGATATTTCGCTTTGGTCTTTATCCGACCAAGGGTATGAACCTTTTTCTAAATAATAAGTTTCTGATGCAAGCCTTAAATTCTGAATAGTGTTTATTGCTTTTGAATCTTTTGCCATAGCTAAATAATCTCTTACTTTTGGAACTATAAAACTACTTAAAATTCCTATAACGCCTAAAACTAAAATAATCTCAATAACACTAAATCCTTTTTTTCTTTTCATCAAACCTCCTCTAAATTTCTAATAAATCTCCCATATTTAAAATTGGTAAATATAATCCTACAACAAAAATACTTATAATTACTCCTACTATCAATAATAAAATTGGTTCAATTAATTTTAAAATAATTTTTATTCTTTTGTTTAGTTCCTCCTCTCTTAATATAGCTATTTCTTTTAAAATAAATGCAACTGTTCCACTCTCTTCTCCAATTCTAACCATATCAATCTCTTCTAAGGAAAAAACTCCTATTTTTTTTAAACAACTAGATAAAACCTCCCCTCTTTTTATATTTTTTAATATATAAATTTTATTTTTTAAAAAACCTTTATCTAAATTTTCTAAAATAATATCAACTCCTTTTTCTATAGATATTCCCGAATCTAAAAGTAACGAAAGATTATCTAAAATGCTTATTACATACTTTTCAATTAAAAATTTTCGAATTAAAGGAATTTTATATAACAATACTTTTACTTTTTTTGATTTTAAACAAAAAAAAACTACACAGATATAAGCTATTATCGCGTAGGGAGATTTTGACAAAATATATTTAATTTTTAAAATAATTTTCGTTATTAAAGGTAAATTTTTTTCATTTAAAGAATAAACTGATTCAAAGTTTGGTACTATAAAATAAAAAATTAAAAGAATTATTATTGTTGATATAACTAAAATAAAAATTGGATAGGATAGAGCTATTTTTATTTCATTATTTAACTTCTCTCTCTTCTCTTTCATTTGGGAAATTTTTAAAAACCCATCTCCTGTACGTCCTATATTTTCAAAAACATAAATAATTAGCATCTCTCGTTCTTTTATAAGCTCTTCTTCTCTCAATATTGAATATAAATTCTCTCCTTTTTCTAATTTTTTATATAATTTTAAAATTTTAGATTTTAATATAGGATCTTTTGAGCTATTTTTCTGAAATTCAATCGCTTTTTTTAAAGAGATTCCAGCATTCAATAATCTTCCTATTCTTAAATATAAATTTTGTAAATCTTTATCTTTAATTTTTCTCTTTAAAATCATATAAAACACTCTCTCATAATCTCTTCTTTTGTTGTTATTCCCTTCTCTACTTTTAAAAGACCATTTTGTAAAAGATTTTTAAATCCTTTTTCCTCTAAATATTCTTTAACTTCTTTTGTTGATTTATATAAGATTAAATCTCTTATTTGATTATCAAAAAAAATTATTTCCTCTACAGCTTCTCTTCCTCTAAAACCATTATTACAACAATCTCCTTTTTTACCATTACAAATAGAGCATATCTTTCTAACTAATCGTTGACTTTCTATAGCAGTTATTGCTGTTGCTATTATAAATTTATCTATTCCAAAGTTTATAAGTCTATCAATCGCTGTCAATGAATCAATTGTATGAAGTGTGCTAATAACTAGATGTCCCGTTAAAGAAGCCATTAAGGCTATTTCTGCTGTTTCTTTATCTCTTATCTCTCCCACTAAAATTATATCTGGATCTTGTCTTAAAACACTTCTCAATATAACTGAGAAATCAAGACCTATTTCACTTTTACATTGAATTTGATTTATATTTGAAAATTGGTATTCTATTGGATCCTCTATTGTTAAAATATTAAGATTTTCATTTGCTAAATAATTAACTATAGAGTAAAGAGTTGTTGTTTTTCCACTTCCAGTAGGTCCACAAAATAAAAGTAACCCACTTTTTTTCTTTAATAAATCCTCTAATTTTTTTAGATTGTTTGAGGTGAAACCTAAGTTTTCTATTAATAAATCCGAAACATTATTTTTTAATAAACGTATTACGACTCTTTCTCCAAATATCGTAGGTGTTATTGACACTCTAAAATCTATCTTCTTTTCATTAAACTGACCTTTAAATCTTCCATCTTGAGGTAATCTTTTTTCTCCTATATCAAGTTCACTCAATAACTTTATTTTAGTTATAAGCCTTATACCTAAGTTTTTTTCTAGTTCTTCATAAAGTTTTAAGTAGCCATCTATCCTAACTCTTATTTTAACTGAATTTTCTTTTGATTCTATGTGAATATCAGAAACTCTTTCTTTAAGGCTATTAAAAATAAGAAGATTTAAAATTTCATTTATATCCTCTTTTTTATATTTTAATTCTTTTGATTCTCTTATCTCAAAAATATCTCTTTTAAAATATATATCTTCACTCATTTACAAACCTCTTTCAATCGATAAAACTTTAAATTCAACTTTAGCTTCAGAATTTGAAACCTTAACATATTTTTTTAAATAACCTTTTTGTGATTCTACTTTTATTAAAATAACCGTTAAAATAAAAATTATAAATATACTATTTTTCAATAAATTTCCTCCTCTTCCCAGCCTATTTTCCCTTCACCTTCTGAAGAATAGTGATATTCTAAAATATTGTTATAATTAACATTTTTAACTCCTATATTTAAATAGGTATTTATCTTTAAAACTCGTTCTCTTTGAAAAGTATAAAATGCCAATCTATTTTCTACTTGGTTATTATAACCAAAAATATAAAGTGTAAAAGCTTTACTTAAATTTCC
>NZ_JBOFZA010000015.1:0-1357 GCF_051654945.1 Serratia sp. (in: enterobacteria) | reverse complement strand
CCTCTTCAACTGTTTCCTCAGTGGGCAGTGCTTCTTCATCATTAATCATGTTGAAATCAAAGTTATCCATGTCCAGAATCATCTCGTTCTGATCAACAACCATCAAATCTTGGTCCATTATTCACTCTCCTTCTTTCGGTTAACATCATTCAAATACTCTTGGAACTTCTGTTCAAGTAGAGTACAACCTTGGGACTGCATATATAGCATCTCTCGGGTTACTTTATCTTCTAACGGTGTACGTAGGATTTGGAAAGCAATATCCTTCTTAATTTCATTAAAAAGGAGGGAAATGTCTCCATTCCCCACCATATGCGTTACTCTATCCTTCAGCATATCCAATTCATAGTCCATTAAGACCTCCCAAGACCCACAGCACGTTTCTGTACTGCTTCAAGTTGAGCTTCCAAGGCAATCTCATTCTCCTTCATCTGCATCTCTTGTGCCTTCAGTCGGAGCTTAGCTTCTTCCAGTTGAACCTTACGTTCATCCAGTCGCAGTTGACGTTCCTTCAGGCTAAGTTCAAACGCCTTAGCATCCACCTCAGACATAGAGGTTTCCTTCTTGAGGTTGGTTTCGTCAGCAGCACGGAATTGTTCGAATTCAAACTTCTGAGCTTCTGCCAGACTATCAGCAACGAGCTTCTGAGTCTTAGCTTGAGTTTCCTTGATTTGCTCTTGCATCATTTGCAGTTGCAGCTCTTCAGCCGGGTTCGGTTGCGGAGGCGGAATCTGGTCAAGAGGTGTTACGAAATTATCTACATCGTAAATACCCAGAGATTCTACCAAATGCGTCAGCAAGTTATATGCCTTATCCGGTTGGAACATGTTAGTCATTTGGGGTACTTGGTTAACCATCATAGCAATGGATTGGAGTGCTTGAGCACGTTCTTGACGCTCTGTAGTACCAATCGCCACACTAACAATCATGTCTTGACGCGGAGGAAGAGTACGAGGGTCTACTTCAATCGGCCCTTGCAGGGAATCGATAGTTACCTTGTCCTTACCATTCACACGAATCAACTCATAAATCGAAGACATCAGGGGAATCATACCACGGTGTGCAATGTTACGTGCTACCATTCGCAGACGGTTCATCGATTGAGTCAGCATTTTGTTTACAGTGGCAAAAGCATTGTCGTTGTTGAATACAGCAGGATCAAGACCTTGGCCTAGCTTAGTTACACCAGTACGTTCTTCAGCTTTCCCTTCAATGTAGCCGATAAGGTCATTCACACCTTGAGGAAGTTGATGATAATCAAACGGAGTAACAGCACCAGGAGACATTACTTCAACCACACCACCCGGACGGTTGTCCAGAAGAGAGGCACGGTCAAATTGGCCCTTGATTGCTTGAT
>NZ_JBOFZA010000014.1:0-1199 GCF_051654945.1 Serratia sp. (in: enterobacteria) | reverse complement strand
GAGGCTGACTGAAGGTCCATTTGCATACTGTCACTTTCCTCGGACACTGTATCTCTTCGCACAAATCTGGGATTAGTCATCGAAGGGTAAGGTTATCTGGAGAAAAGGGAAACACAGTTAGCAAAGTGGCCAAGGCTTTTTGGCGACAAAATACACATTCATGATTCAAGCCATTTTAGCTTGGGCGGCTCACGGGCGCGAGATCACGCCGGCTAATGGAGGCGAATCACGAGGAAATATTTACGCCAGATGACACAAGACGGACCGCGGAGGCGCGTTCACGTCGGGTTCACCAATCTGTTGGCGGGGCCCTAGCTCCGGCCCTCGGCGCCACACAGGCTTGATGCTTCCCGAGGCGGGATGAGAAGTTCGGGGGGTTCACCAGCACACAAGTGCAGCTAAAGAAACTCGGAAGCTGTCATTCTAGGGTCCGAGAAGTTAAAGAATGTTGACAGACTATACCCTATGACTTTAAGTACAGGTCTGCTACATTACCTTAGCGTCTCGAGGCTCTACATTCACAGTTCCACTTGGAGATTGGGTTTAGGACAGACATTAGCTCAAAAGATATAAGAGATTCAAGGCGATTCATGCGGGCTATGTCCGTGTCTGAAATAGACCTTCCGGGAATATAATCGGTTTAGAGCAAAGGTTTGTACATGACATACGAGGGACCTTAAAACGCCTCCGATGTCCAGACCACGTAGGCGGCCAGGCGTAACATAGATTCGCTGAATCCCTTTGACTCTCTAACACTTCTAAGTTAATTATCCTGGCTTAGAACATACAGGGGTGATAAATGATTCGTGCGAAGAGAATACACCACTCAGACACAGGTTTTAAGTGGTTCGGCAATGCAGCCTACGTCCACTATGTCGAGAGCTTTATTTCGTAATTCTGAGCAGTTACAGCGTATTTAGCAAGAGAGTATGCAAACTTTATGCCCGCAGGATTCAGGTGGAACTGAAGGAGGTTATCCAAGCAGTCACCACTTAGAACTGGCAAGTCCTGGTTTTACCAACCTGGGACAGCGGCAAAAGACTTAGTTGAAAAGACAGCTTGCAGGGCCTTGGGGCGTATTCGACAAAAACCGTTGCCAACCCTAGACCAATTATAGCATAGTAGGAGACACCTGGAGAATATTCGTCGCACACGTCCAGTAGACTGCCCCACATGGATTAGCCATGCAGTGGACACAA
>NZ_JBOFZA010000013.1:0-1396 GCF_051654945.1 Serratia sp. (in: enterobacteria) | reverse complement strand
GAGAAAAATATCTCTATCTCTCCTCAAGCGCTTGACCAAAGGTTTGGAGAAGAAACCGTAACTTTCTTTAAAAATATTTTCATATCTCTTTTAAAAAATCAAATTCTAGGTAAAACAAAAACTTTTAATTCTCATAGTTTTAGGAATATATTTTTAATGGATTCAACCGAAATTAAGCTACCTAACAAGTGTAAGGATAAGTACAAAGGGGCTCAGCTACAATCTACGATGAAAATTAACTTACTTTTAGAGCTCTTAAATTTTTCAATTAAAAATATATCTTTAAATGAAGGTGTAAAAAATGAACAAAATTTTTCGAAACACATATACAAACATCTTTCTGTTGATTCATTAGTTTTAAAAGATTTAGGATACTTTAACTTTGAAGATTTTAAAGAAATTGAAGATAGAAATAGTTTTTTCATTTCAAGACTAAGAGCTGGAACTAAACTTTTTTCTTTGAATCCTTCACCTTCGTATTCTAAAAATGGAAAGATAATAGAAAAAACAAAATATTTAGTAACAAAAGCAGGAGAATTGGGGAATAATTTAAACTTCAACGAAACTAAAGAATATGATTTTTTAATAGGCGATTTGAAAATGCCTGTTAGAATTGTGCTCACTAAATTACCCGAAGAATTGTTAGATAAGAGAACTCAAGGAATTGAAGAAAGAGAACGACGTAATAAAAAAATAGCAAGTTTTGCTAGAGAATCTATAAGTATAAGTGGATATATTACAAATCTTTGGGGATTTTCTTCTTCTGAAATAATTGAGTTGTATAAAATGAGATGGCAAATAGAATTACTTTTTAAAATATTTAAATCTGATTTTAAAATAGATAAGATAAAAAATTTAAAAACTGAAAGAGTTGAGGCGCATATTTATGCGACACTAATTAGAATTTTGTTGCTTTTAGAAATTACAAAGAGTATTAATGGTGGATATACTGAAGAAACAAGTATTCGAAGAGTTGTAAAATCTGCTTTTGTAGTCTTAAGCGATTTTTTGGTCCGCTTAAAAGATGAAGAAGAGTTCAATTCAATTTGCTTTAGATTAAAAAATATCAAAAAAAAAGAGAAAAAAAAGGTTCCTGGCAAATAAAATTCACCAAGAACACAAAGCATTTATAATATACAATTTTTTAACCATTTTTACAAGTGGTTTTTTGTTTTATACAAAATTAATTATAGAAATGAAAAAGAACCTAAATATTTTAAATTTAGGTTCCGATTTTTAGTTAGGTTGATAGCTATGGCAGGTGGGGCTCGTTTTGTTGTAGCTGATGAATATTATAAATCTAAAAAAATTGAAGCTATTTTTGCTCTTCATGTTTATCCTGAGATTAACGTAGGGGAGTTTGCAGTGAAATCAGGATGTGTTTCCCTTCAAAATA
>NZ_JBOFZA010000012.1:0-37011 GCF_051654945.1 Serratia sp. (in: enterobacteria) | reverse complement strand
AACATGCTCAGGTGATGCGTCTATTCGACACGACACACGCCACCTTTGGTTTTGAGGCCAATGACGTTTGGTGCCTGTTCCACTCTTTCGCCTTCGACTTCTCGGTTTGGGAGTTGTGGGGAGCCCTGCGTTATGGTGGCACGCTGGTGTTGGTTCCCCATGCCATTACTCGTTCTCCACAGGCATTTTACTGGTTGATTTGTGAGCAGGGTGTCACTGTCTTGAACCAGACCCCGAGCGCCTTTACCGCCCTAATGGTGTATGCACAACCGCCATCGGATCGGCTGCGCTATGTCATCTTTGGCGGTGAAGCGCTGCAGCCATCGAGCCTGCGCGACTGGTATAGAATACGTAGCGAATCTCCCCCACAACTGGTGAACATGTACGGGATCACGGAAACGACGGTTCATGTCACCTGTTACCCGTTGACCTCATCCAATATGCAACAAGAAGACAGTGTGATCGGCCAACCTCTGCCGGACCTGAATCTATACCTTCTGGATGCGCATGGCCAGCCTGTTCCGATGGGTACCGTAGGTGAGATGTACGTAGGGGGGGCCGGTGTTGCTCGTGGATATCTGAACCGTCCCGAACTGACGGCAGAGCGTTTCTTGCAGGATCCCTTTGCGGGTGAAACTGACGCACGGATGTACAGATCAGGGGATCTGGCCCGTTATCTTCCAAACGGAGATCTGGCGTTTATGGGGCGCAATGACGACCAGGTCAAGATCCGGGGCTTCCGGATTGAATTGGGTGAAATTACTGCCCGATTGAACGAACACCCCTCCATTCGCGAAGCGGTGGTGGTGAGCCAAGGCAAGGAGACCGACAAGCGCCTAGTTGCTTATATTGTGGCACAGTCCGGGGCTCAACACACGTCGGTAGACGCTGACGCTGACGCTGGCTTGACGATGGCGGGAGTACTGCGTGATTACCTGAGTGGCCGTTTACCCGACTATATGGTGCCGTCTGCCTTTGTACGCTTGGATAGCTTACCGATAACGGGCAATGGCAAACTTGATCGGAGAGCGTTACCAGTGCCCGAAAGCGATGCCTTTGCTCATGCGGCATACGAAGCACCGCTGGGTGAAACAGAGCTCACTCTTGCTGGAGTCTGGTCAGAACTGCTTGGCGTTGAACACGTTGGTCGTCATGACAATTTCTTCTCCCTCGGGGGCCATTCACTCTTGGCTGTGCGGTTGATCGAGCTATTACGCCGCCAAGGTTTGAGTCTTGCTGTGCGTGATCTGTTTCGGACTCCCGTGTTGTCGGCTCTGGCCAGCACACTTGGGCAGCATGGTGAGATGGTGGTACCGCCAAACCTGATCAAGCCAGAGATGTCAAGAATTACGCCCGAACTGCTGCCATTGATAGACCTCAGTCAATCAGACATCGACCTGATCATTTCACAGGTTCCTGGAGGAGTTGCCAATATTCAGGATATCTACGCACTTTCGCCTATGCAGGACGGCATTCTGTTCCACCACATGCTGGAAAAAGAAGGTGACCCCTATTTGCTGGTTGCCCAGATGGCCTTTGCTGATCGTGAGACATTGGAGCGGTATCTGGCTGCAGTGCGACAGGTTGTAGACCGCCACGACATTTTGCGTACCTCTTTTGTTTGGGAAGGATTGTCTCGGCCCGCACAAGTTGTCTGGCGACAGGCTCCACTCTCAGTCACGGATATCGTCCTTGATTCGGCCGATGGTCCCATTACCGAGCAACTTTCTTGGCATTTTGATCCATGCAGGTACCGAATTGACCTGACTCAGGCACCGGTGCTACGTTTTATTGTTGCCCATGATCCCGTCTCAGGCCGCTTTATTCTGATGCAACTGCAGCATCACTTGATTGATGATGCTTCGTCCTTACAGTTTTTTTATAACGAAGTGCAGGCTTTCCTTAGCGATGAGGGTGATAAATTATCGTCGCCTCAGTCGTTCCGCAACCTGATCGGTCAAGTGCGGTTGGGCAAAAGCGTGGAGGAACATGAGCATTTCTTCAAATCAATGCTGGCTGACATAGAAGAGCCGACGCTGCCATTCGGATTGGCGGATGTGCATCTAGACGGCGCACAGGTAGGTCAGACACACCGCATGGTTTCGTCCGAACTCAATGATCGGTTGCGAGCGCAGGCGAGGCGTTTAAATGTGAGTCTCGCAAGTCTGTGTCACGTTGCCTTTGCTCAGGTACTGGCGCGCACCAGCGGCCAGGAAAAGGTTGTGTTTGGTACAGTACTGTTTGGGCGTATGCAAGCGGGCCATGGGGCAGATCGCGCCATGGGCATGTTCATCAACACGTTACCAATCCGATTTGATTTAGGTGACATTGATACTGCTGAAATTGTCCATCAGGCTCATGTTAGGCTGGCAGAGTTGCTCACCCACGAGCATGCTTCTCTGGCGCTAGCGCAACGGTGCAGTGGGGTCGCCATAGGTACGCCACTGTTCAGCGCATTGCTCAACTACCGGCACAATGATCGGTCTGGTGAGGGCAACATTGTCCAAACCATGCGGAAAATGCCAAGCGCCGAGTTCTTGAGTGAACAAGAGCGGACCAATTATCCGTTCACATTGTCTGTGGAAGATTTCAGCAATTCACTGGGGTTGACAGCCCAAGTGATCACGCCGTTTGATTCCGAGCGTGTATGTGGCTATATGGAGCAGGCATTAGGCAGTCTGGTACGAACCTTGGAGCACTCACCACATCGTCCGATTCGACAGTTGGACATTCTGCCTGCGTCTGAACGTACATTGCTGCTTAAGACATGGAACGCAACGGATGCATCATGCCCGAATAATTTATGTATTCATCATTTATTTGAGGAGCAGGTAGAGCGCAGTCCGAAAGCAACAGCACTGATCTTTGAGGGGAAAAAACTCAGTTACGGTGAGCTCAATGTTAGGGCCAATCGACTGGCACACCGGCTAATCGCGTTGGGCGTTGGACCAGACCTGCGGGTGGTGATCTGTGTCGAACGCTCTATGTCCATGGTTGTTGGCCTTATGGCGATCCTGAAAGCAGGTGGTGCCTATATCCCGCTCGATCCGAGTTATCCGATAGACCGACTGACCTACATCCTTGCCGATACGGCTCCGGTTCTTGTACTAGCCGATATGGTCGGGCGACAAGTGCTGGGTGAGGCGTTGCAATCCCACATTATACTTGATCCCAATGAACCCCAAGCAAGGGTATTGACGGAGGCTGATGACAATTTTCAGGTTCCCGGTCTTACACCTCACAACCTCGCTTATATCATCTATACCTCGGGTTCAACCGGGCACCCTAAGGGCGTCATGATTGAACACCGAGGATTAATAGCATCAACCTTGGCAAGAACCACGGTTTATAAGTCGAATTCCGAAGCCGTATTTTTACTTCTATCATCAATGGCGTTTGATAGTTCCATGGCAGGCATCTTTGGGACGTTAACAACCGGTGGTGCTTTATGTTTGCCAGGGAGCAATACCGTCGTAGATCCATATATTATCAGCCGCCTTTTAATTGAAAACACAGTCACCTCAGTGTTGTTGGTACCCTCTCTTGCCAGGCTAGTTCTGCCGCAAGTCGCCCAATTCGGGTATGATCAACTGCGTCAGGTGATCGTGGCAGGGGAGTTGTGCCCGGCGAAATTAGTTCAGGAAGTGACCTCAATATTCACTACAGTTGAATTATTCAATGAATACGGCCCAACTGAAGCGACAGTCTGGGCAACGGTTTATCGCTGCTCCTCTAGTGACGTTGATCCGGTTCCGATAGGCCGTCCGATTTCAAACAAATACATTTACCTCCTCGACGTACATGGTCAGCCTGTTCCGATAGGTGCGGTGGGAGAGATGTATATCGGAGGGGTAGGTGTTGCACGTGGATACTTGAACCTCCCCGAACTGACGTCAGACCGTTTCTTGCATGATCCATTTGTAGGCAAGCCTGGAGCACGTATGTATAAGACAGGGGACTTGGCCCGCTATCTGCCCAACGGAAACCTGGTGTTCCTGGGCCGTAATGACGACCAAGTCAAGATCCGGGGCTTGCGGATTGAACTAGGTGAAATAGTGGCCAGACTGACCGAGCATTCTTCAATCCGCGAGGCGGTTGTGGAAGTGCAAGGTGTAGACCCGGACAAGCGACTGGTCGCTTATGTCGTGGTTCATCCAATTTTAGGAAATGATACCTTCATATCTCCAGTCGGCTCAGAGGAGGGTTTACCACTTGTGGGGCGATTGCGCAATTATCTGAATGAACGTTTACCCGATTACATGGTGCCGTCTGCTTTTGTGCTCATGGAATGCTTGCCGCTAACCCCTAACGGCAAGCTTGATCGGCAGGCGTTGCCTGTACCTCAGGGCGAAGCTTTTGCCCATGCGGCCTACGAGACACCACTAGGTGAGATTGAAACTATCCTGGCAGCGCTTTGGTCAGGGTTGCTTGGGATTGAGCAGATCGGTCGCCATGACAACTTCTTTGCCCTCGGTGGTCATTCGCTCATGGCCGTCCAATTGATGCAGAAAGTCAGGGGTTATGGCTTGGAGTGTTCACTGAGCGATATTTTTGAATATCCACGATTGGCTAACTTAGCCTCTCAAATCGTACAACCGGCTGTATTTCATTCACATAGCAGAGCGATCACGGTGCGCGCTGGCGGGAGTGAGCTTCCGGTCTTTTTTGTTCCCTCGGGATTGGCTGATTATTCGTATGTAATTTCTTTAGCCCAACAAATCCGCGTTAACTGTCCGATCCATGTATTGCCGTGGTCGGCCATTGGCGACCCTCTACCTCGTTCAATAGAGAATATGGCCGAAAGAATGATACCGCTCATCCAAGCGGTACAGCCTGAAGGACCTTATCGGGTTGCCGGATATTCTTCTGGGGGAATACTTGCTTATGCCATCGCCCATGAGCTTATTTGCATAGGGGAACACGTTGAATTTTTAGGATTTATTGATGTTCCTGTGCCACAGGATTTGCTTTATAAAAATCAAGATATTCAGCACTATTTTATTGAGCATGTTAAATCGGTGGTTTCCGAGGCCGAGTGCGATAAATTCGATACGTTAAATAAAGGAGATGGGCTTGCTGTGCTGATGAAGAAAGCACAGGAATTGGGAGGCTATGATTTAAATGCAGACATCTCACTGGAAACAGTCAAATGGCAATCGATTTATCATTTTTCACAAATTGCCAGAGTCTATAAGCCATTACCATTACCGATCAATCTCTCTTATTTCTACGCAACTGAACGTGAGCACTCTCATCTGTCTCAAATTGATATGGTGGGCGGTTGGCGAGAGCTATTACCTGATTTAGAAATTAGTTCTGTTTCTATTCCTGGCAGCCATGTGTCCATGATGGAGGACGTTAGTAATCGCAAGTACTTGGCTGAAGCATTCGATCGAGTACTTTTGTAAGAAGCAATGATTGAGCAGTACGCTCATCTATGCATTCCAAAAGTTTGCATTCCGTGC
The DNA here is from genome assembly GCF_051654945.1 of Serratia sp. (in: enterobacteria). Classification (GTDB taxonomy): domain Bacteria; phylum Pseudomonadota; class Gammaproteobacteria; order Enterobacterales; family Enterobacteriaceae; genus Chania. The sequence goes on along the minus strand of NZ_JBOFZA010000012.1, from coordinate 31,546 downwards.
AGCGGGATACACATCAGCATCTAATTATAACCCGGAGAAAACATGGCTAATCTCTACCGCGGACTTCTCACAACCCCCTATGTCATGGGGTTAGTGATCGCGAGTTCCATTGCTCGTCTGCCACAGGCAATGTTCGGCATCGGCATCATTACTATGTTAGTACAGCAGACGGGTCTTTATTGGCTGGCTGGTTCGGTCGCCGGAACCTTTACCTTGGCGAATGCGATTGTCGGTCCGCAAATCTCGAAACTCGTTGATCAGCATGGCCAGAGTCGGGTTTTACCCTTTGTGACCGCCTTCAGCATTGGTATGTTGCTGGCACTGATAATTGCTGTCTATATGAGTGCTCCGACTCTACTGCTTTTTATTCTTGCTGCATTGGCGGGTACGATGCCAAGCATGCCTGCCATGATAAGAGCACGCTGGACACAGCTTTTCCGTGGCAAGCCGCAATTACACACAGCCTTCTCGCTGGATACAGTTCTAACTGAACTTGCTTTTATAATCGGCCCACCACTCACCATTGGCCTGAGTACCAGTTTTTTCGCCGAAGCCGGGCCTCTTGTTGCCGTGTTGTTACTGATCACGGGCGTGACAGCGCTTCTTCTACAGCGAGAGACAGAACCGAAGGTCATCATAGCCGTCAGGAGGAACACAAGCTCGGCCTTACTTATCCCCGGCGTTCGTACCATTGTTCTGGCACTACTGGCGATGGGAGTAATAGGCGGCTCAATCGATGTGGCTGTGGTTGCCTTCAGCAACGCACAAGGTTGGCCAACATCTGCCAGTTTCATATTGGCAGCCTATGCGCTAGGCTCAATGATTTCGGGCCTGATATTCGGTGCATTAAGGGTTTCCTTACCCATTGAAAAGCAGTTCTTCATTGGGGTACTGTTAACTTCAGTCACAGCTGTATTGCCTATTTTCTCATCGGACGTCTACATCCTTTCCGTGGTGCTCTTTGTGGCAGGAATGTCATTTGCACCAACGATGGTCGTTGTTATGAATCTTGGTACGATCATTATTCCTCCGTCCAGACTCACCGAAGGACTCACTTGGATGACGACGGGTATCAGCATCGGTGTAGCTCTCGGGAGTGTCTTCGCGGGCATGGTCATTGACGTCTATGGCGCACGGTCAGGGTTTAGTGTAGCCATTGTTTCGGGTTTGGTCATGGTGGTTATCGTGCTTTTGGGACTACGTACACTTCGTGCCACATCAGCGACTGACACCGAACCTACCTTCCAGTAATCGCCCCGTTCAGGCCGCCCTCGTTGGCTGAGGGTTGCACTTTTTAAGCTAGGATGTTTCCTGAATGAAGGGAAATATCCCCCTAGGGAAATGCTTCCCCAAGGTAGAGTACGCGGTCCCCGAGAAATCGACGTGCGCCCGAATTATGTGCTGGTGTGTTACATTGACGATGAAAACAACATATTGGTGGTGGTGCGTGTGCTTTATGCTGCCCAGCAATGGCCGTAATTACAATGACAAACGTGACAAAATTTCCGGTGGATCCGGTGTGGAACCCCATATGGCGGTATCCTGCAGGCAGATGCGTACGGTGGCTATAATGCACTGCCCGAAGACGGGTGCATCACCGAAGCTGCCTGCATGGCGCACGCCCGGCGAAAAATCCACGACGTTCACGTCCGTACGCCAACGGATATCACCACCGAAGCGCTGAAGCTCATCGGTGAGCTGTATGCCATCGAGGCAGAGATACGCGGCAGCCCGGCAGCCCGGCAGACGAACGGCAGGCGGTCCGGAAAGCGCAGACCATCCCGCTGATGCAGTTGCTGTATAATAGGGTCCAGTTGCAGATGAAGGTGCTGTCGCGCCACTCGGATACGGCGAAGGTGTTCGCGTACCTGCTGAAGCAGTGAGATGCGCTGAATCTGTACTGCGGCAACGGCTGGGCCGAAATAGATGGTTGCGGTAGGGATAGCCGTTACCGGCTACCCCCCTCGAGGATCCGGACGTGCGCTGTTAACGCATCCGGCTCTTACCTTGGGTTCTGGCGTCAAAGCGATGCATCGGGTGTGGGTGGACTATTCTGGGGGATGGCAACCAGCGTTTGCACAGCTGACCGTAACGTTGCCTCTATCTGGGTGTCAATACGGTCTGCCAAATTATCTCAATCCAATAAAGATTTCTTTGCTGCCTTTCTGAGCGCCCCGTAGCACCCTGTATGGATTCTATCCATGCAGGAGTGCGCGCTATGAAAATCAGCACGTTGCTGACGTTGTTCCCTCTGCTGATGCCGGCATCGGTGCTTGCCGGCACGGTACTCTATACCGATTCTCACCATCCCCCGAGCAACGTCGATGCATCGGTATCCGTTATCTACCTTGACGGTCCGGATCAACTGCAAACACAGACGTTTGGTGAGCTGTCATCGAATCCGGATGAGGCCGAACGTCAGGCTAAAACCATACTGCAGTCACCGCAATGGCAGGCCCATGAGCAGGAACTGGCTACGGTATACCGCGCGGTGGTGCGTGCCTGGGAACTGGGCGTGACAAAAGTGCCGGCCGTCGTGTTTGACAACAGGGATGTGGTGTATGGCACGGCTGACGTAGCCCAGGCCTTGGCACTGCGCGTCCAGTCATCGGGGGGACAGTGATATGCAGCGAACCCCTTTTTATGGTGTGCCTGCGGGGCAACCTCGGCTTACCCTCAAATCCCTCAGCGTGGCCATTATGCTGTCTGCCGCCAGCGTGCCGGCGGCGAACGCCGCTCTGAACAGCGCGCATGTTGCCAGTGCCGTATCGCAGGCCTGCATCAGCTGGCGCGTCAGCGGCATTTGCTACTGGTTGCTGTGTACGCCGTTTGGCTGCAAGGTGCGGACCTCCGTCAAGGTCACCCACTTTATCCCGGAAGCCGTGGTGTCAGCGTATAACACCCAGGGAGGTAATCCCTGGAGTGAAATGTCGATGGTGAGCCAGGCAGCCAGCGGGCTGGAAAGCAGTATTACCAGTGCGCTGAGCGGCGTGTCTGCCGGCGGTGGCAACAACGAGCTGAAAACGCCCGGGCAACGTAAAACCAACCTCCACTTCAAGTATGCCGATGCCATTGGCCATCCGGCGACGTCCCTGATTGGCGGCAGCATTGCCGGCTACTCATGCCGCAGCGCGGCGACCCCTTTTGTGCCGTATTTCCTCAGCACGCTGGACAGCCTGGCATGGCGTACCGGTATGCCCGAATCGTTGTACCCGGAGGCGTTGATCCCCGGTCAGCGAGAGGTGGGCAGCCAGGCGGCCGCGAATATGTGGGGTAACGTCTATCCCCGATCGGGGTTTGTGACCCAGGTTGATGACGACAAGGCCGGCGCCCTGGTGGCGCAGCGGGTAGCGGATATCATCACCCGTTCTGGCCAGCCCCATGTCTATCAGCCCCTGATGGGCCAGCGATCGGAAGGGTACTGGCCACCAGGTGCCGTTCAGGAAAACACCGGAACCAGCAACCACAAATGGCAGCGGCTGGCGCCGCAGCTCAGTCAGTCCTGTGCCGTCTTTCCGGACGGCGACCATCCGCCGGCAGCGGATGCGAGCGCTGCCTTTGCCCTGTGGCAACCCTACAGCTGCTGCCAGCGCCGTGGGCAGCGTTTCCTCTACAGCACGGATTTTTGAGGCATGAACGATGAATAACACAATGAATAAATCTCTTTGGGGACGGCGCAGCCTGCTGTCTATGCTGATTGCCGGCAGCCTGGCGCTGGCCGACGTGAATGCGTACGCTGACGACAATGACGATAACGGCACCCTGTTTGGCATTTCGTTGCCCCAGGTGAATGACAGCAATGTGGGGTACGGGAAGAGCGCCAGCGGCGCAGTCTCGGACAAGTTGTTTTACTCCCTGGGCGGCGGCTCGGTGATTTCACAGCCGGCGACGCGCGGCAACATGCAGCGGCTGGGCATGAACCTGGGCTGGAGCTCGGATTTGATGTGCGGCAACTTCGACCTGAAGACGACGATCGGTAATCAGCTCAACGGCGTCACAGACGGGTTTAAGAACCTGATGGGCACCGTTATTCAGGGCGCCACTGGCGCGGTAGCCAGCCTGCCGGCGATGGCTATCCAGCGTGCCAACCCGGGGTTGTATGAAATGCTGACCAATGGGGTGCTGCAGGGCGGTGTCGCCTTCGACAAGGCGCAGTTGAACTGTCAGAACCTCTCCAAACGTATGATGGATATGGCGGACTCCGGCGGCTGGAGCCAGGCCGCCGCGATGGAGGAAGCCAAGAGCCTGATCAATAACGGGGACGCGGATGCGGTGCGGTCGATGAATGCCACGGAGAAGGTAACCGGGCAATCCGGCCAGACTTGGATCGGCGGTCAAAAGCGGGGTGGAGCCGGTCAGCCGGCCATCAAGCCAACGCACGACCTGGCGGCCGCCGGCTATAACATGATGAATGCGTTGCCGGTCACCAGTACCTCCAGCGTATCCGGCAGTAGCTGTACCGGCGGTGCCTGTGCCAAATACGCCAGCAGTGAAGAAGCGGCGGCTGCAGTGGTGAAGGTGTTGGGAGATTCCTCCCTGCGCACCTGCAAGGATGCGGCGCAATGCACCAGTGGTGAAGGCAGCGAACAGCCAGGCAGTACCGTGGCCGGCACCGGCTTTGCCCCGATGCTGGAAGAGGCGACGAAAGCGAATAACGAGCAGTTGGCCAAACTGGTCAACGGGGCAGAGAAACCCACTTCGGCCAACCTGGCCAAACTCAAAACAGGCAGCCTGGCGGTGACCGCCGGTGTCATCAAGGCACTGCAGCGCGACCCGGATAATGCTGCTCTGGTCGGCCGCCTGGCCAGTGAACTGGCGATGGCGGACACCATTGAAACGGCCTTTATCATGCGCCGTATGGTCACCACCGGCATGTCAGAGCCCAATGCCGCAGTCCAGAAAATGGCGATGGAAGAGGGTGATCGGCGTATCGAGGCGCTGGACCGCGAAATCACGGCGCTGAAAAACGAGATGGAGATGAAACGCGAGATTTCCCGTAACGCGGTGCTGACCATCATCGATCGCGAGAACAACCGTGCGGAAACCAACCCGCAGCGTCAGTCGGTTGACAGCCCGGACACCAGGTTCAACCAGCTGGCCGTACCGGAAAGCGACCAGTAATCGTGGGGATGCATCAATGACTGGAACAGATAAACAAGGTGTGTCGCCCCGCAGGGGCGGCCGGCTCGGTCACCGGGCAAAGCGTGTCCTGCAGATGCTGGGCATGCTGGTGATTGCGATGATAGTGGCGTTGGGCATGGCCCACTGGGGTGTCAATCACCCAGGAGAGAGTGCCGCGCTGCGTGACTGGATGCAGAACGCACGTTATGGCTGGCTGAGCTGGCGCCTGGCGCTATACGCCGTGCTGGCCTGGGGATTCTGGAAAATCTGGCATGCACCGGGCTGCAAGCCGGAATACCGGCAACCCCTCAAACGCATGGCCATTGGCTGCGTGTTTTTTGCCCTGGCCTGTGAATACAGTCTCTTTGGTGGAGGGCTGTCGTTATGATGACCAACAGCTATCTGGAGTATTTCCTGACGTTGCTTGGCTGGCTGATTAACAATGGCCTGTGGGAGCTGCTGGTCAGTACGGGGCTGTTTGTGCTGCCGTTGCTGTTCAAGGTAGTGGCCATCTGGCTGAAGGTGCGTGAGGAAGGGGAGGATGAGGGCAACAAAGGGATGTTGTCCCTGCCACGCATCGAAAACCTGCTCTACGGGGCATTCTTTGTGATGCTGGCCTGCTGTCTACCGCTGATGAATGTCAGCCTCGACACCATCAAGTACGACAGCAGCCGGGCGGCGACCTGTGGCACCTGGACACCGAAGAAGCCGGATGAAACGGGCTACGCCAACATCATGTCGAGCCTGAATGGCCAGACGGCGAAGGTGCCGGTGTGGTGGTTGCTGATGCATAAGCTTTCGAAGGGGATCACGTCGGCGGCTGTGGCCACCATTCCGTGCAGGCCTGATCTGCGGCAGGTCCGTTTTGAAGTCCAACACAGTCGGGTCAACAACCCGGCGCTGGCGAAGGAGCTGCAGGACTTCACCAACGACTGCTACGCGCTGGCATTGTATACCTGGCAGAACCGCGACCAGGGCCAGACGACGGACAAAGCCACCCTGCGTGACATCGAGTGGCTGGGGTCGAAGACCTTCCTGAATGGTGGGTACTATAACAACCTGCAGTCCAAAACGCCGCGTACCAGTTTCCCCTGGAATGAGGGGCGGGACAGCGGCCGGCCAAACACCGGACGAGGGGGATACCCAACCTGCAGCGAGTGGTGGTCAGCCGGCGAGACAGGGCTGGAGGCTCGCGTGGTGAAACAGGTCGATCCGGGCGTCATGCTGCGGATGTCTGCCGCGCTGAAGATGATGGGGCAACCGGGTGCAGATTATAAGGAAGCCGTGGTACGTCGACTGGTCAGCCCGGACAACCTCACGGTTTCCCAGGGCGGACGAGCTTATGCCGGCTACGGCGGCAACGCGGACTTTACCCTGGACAACTCAGTTAACCGTATTGCCTCGATGGGCGGGACCGCACTGGGGAGTCTGGCGGCATATCCGGCTTTTGATGCGATGCGTCAGGCGCTGCCGATGGTGCAGGCGGTACTGCTGATGGCGGTCTATATCATGGTGCCACTCATCCTGGCCTTTGCGGCCTACGAGTACAAGACGGTGATCACCGTGACGTTTGTGGTGTTTGCGCTGAATTTCCTGACGTTCTGGTGGGAGCTGGCGCGCTGGCTGGATAGCTGGTTACTGGAGGCATTGTACAGTTCGGACTCGCACAGTCGCTGGAATGTGGCCGGGTTCCAGAATAGTGCCGATGACCTGATTATGAACCTGGTGATGGGCTGTATGTTTCTTATACTTCCAGCAGTTTGGCTTGCTGCATTCTCATGGGCTGGTGTACGAATTGGCGAACTGTCCCGCATGGTGACTGAGGGCACGTCTAAGTCCCAACAAACAGGCGGACTTGCAGGTGATGCAGTTGCTTCAAAAATTGCATCAGGAGGAAAATAGTTAGGAGCCTGTTGAGCCATCTGAACCGTTGGAACCATTAGAGCCATAGTTACATGTATGGCTCTTTTCTTCCCAGTTAGTAACCTTTACATTCACTGTAGGTCTGAGAAACTCCATAACGGAAGGGAGCAGTAAAAATGACCAAACAAACAGAATTATAGCGCCTACTAGTAACCCCCCCGTTAGACAACTAACAGCTGATATGGCAACTAAACATGTGATAGGCACATGGCCCAACCAGGTTGGTAGGTTGTATTTACGAGCCTTTGAGACCCAGTACGAATCCCATCTCAAAATTGAACCTTTAAGGCGCTTCCACAGGCTTGCCATGCGTACTCCACGCTGATAGGCGTGGTGCTGTCTTGTTTCGTTCATCATCACTCCTTAGCCAGATGATAACTTGACCTCATCCTAGCTTAAATAACAATCAATTGCTATTCACTTGGCTCATCAGGCCGTAAGCGGCCAAGCCTTTTTGTGTTCGGTGATGCGCCAGTCATTGTTTAAAGCAAACTCTCTCCTGTATGGTTGTAGTGGGCTAGAACTTGACTGAAATGGTGTTGGCAAATCAGGGGAACAGAGGTAACAGCTGACGGATAATATGGTGCTGACAAAACTACTGGATGAGCTATAGGTCATTGACCTCAGGGGAAAGGGAGAGTTCTGCAGAATAGACCGTATCTGCACAAATGTATTGGGTGTAGAGCTAAATTGCGGGTATGTCGGAAGATGGTACGCAATTTATTACGTGAAAACGCTGTAATTCTTATCCAGTGTTACGTAAAATATCACGTAACTCAATTCATTAAATTTTTTACGGATTACAGCATGGCTAGTATTGATGCAGATTACTGCTATTCGTTTCCAGCTATACGTGGCATCCAGGCTGGTCGTCCTTTCTACATCGCCACATGCCCGATGCGAATCATACCCAAAATATTCAGCTTTGATGAAAATGACGTCCCTCCTGAGCTACGCGCACAACGCACGCTGAATAAATCACGTATCCCCGAAATGGTGCGTTATCTTCTGGAAAATCCAAAAGATTATGTGTTCTCTGCGCTTACAGCATCCATCGCCGTTGACGTCCAATTTGATGAGTACCCAGGTACAAACAATCTGGGAACGTTATGCGTACCGATGGATGCGCAAATTCTGATCAATGACGGTCAGCATCGTCGTAAAGCAATAGAAGATGCTTTAGAAGCACGCCCAGAGTTGGGGCAGGATAACATTCCGGTGCTGTTTTTTGTCGATGAAGGATTAAAACGCAGCCAACAGATGTTTGCCGATCTGAATAAATACGCTATTCGTCCTAGCCCATCACTGGCATCCCTGTATGATCATCGAGATGCCAGTTCGAATCTGGCGCGTTATCTGGCAATGTCCGTAGAGCCGTTTGTCGGAATGACTGAGCTGGAAAAATCCGGTATCAGTCAGCGGTCAAATAAATTATTTACGTTAAGCAGCATCAAACAAGCTACCCGTGCGTTGCTGGGAAAAGATCCTAAAGAGGGCAATTTTGAAGAGTGTACCCAGATAGCAACTCGCTATTGGCAGGCTATTTATCATGTAATGCCTGACTGGCAGTTAGCCGCAAAAAAAGAAGTTTCACCGGTTCAACTACGTCAGGACTATGTTCACGCTCATGGCATTGGATTGCAGGCACTTGGACAACTGGGATATACCCTGCTGACGGATTATCCTGAGCAATGGCCAGATAAAATAGCTGCACTCAAAACATTTAACTGGCGCAGAAACAATCCGGACCTCATCAAGCGTGCGATGCAGCATGGTAAGCTGAGTAAAACTAGTACAGCGATCCAGCTTACCTGTAATGCGCTAAAAACCGCGCTCTCAATCCCCCTCACTCCTGAAGAACAGGAGCTTGAAGCTCAAATGGTTGTCTCATGAGTAAATTAGTTCAGGCCTTCGATCTGGCCGAATATGAAGATTTTATTAATCAGGAGCAGTTCGCCGGACGTCCTCTGGCTGAATATGTTGCCGAAGTACAAAGAATTTACTGTGCGGATAAGCGTCCGTGGGTGATTGGCTACAGCGGTGGGAAGGATTCTTCCGCCGTGATCACGCTGGTGTATCTGGCATTGCTCGGCCTGCCCCCGGAAATGCGCAGCAAAGATGTTTTTTTGGTGTCATCCGATACGTTGGTGGAAACACCGGTGGTCGTGGATCTGATTAAGAAAACGATGTTGCAGATTGAAGCAGGCGCAAAACGTAATGGCCTGCCGATCACTCAACATGCCGTGATGCCAAAAACCCATGAAACCTTCTGGGTTAATCTGCTGGGGAAAGGTTATCCGGCCCCAACCCGGAGTTTTCGCTGGTGTACTGAACGGATGAAGATCAATCCAGTGAGTGACTTTATTAAAGATAAGGTCAGCCAGTTTGATGAAGTGATTGTTGTCCTCGGCTCACGTAGCAGCGAGAGTGCCTCTCGTGCACAGGTAATCGCAAAACACAAAATTGATGGTTCACGTCTGGCCCGGCATACCACGCTGGCAAACGCGTTTATCTATACCCCTATTGATACCTGGGATGTGGAGGATGTCTGGAAGCTGCTGCGCGGCGCGTTCCGCTATGCCCCTGAGGATATCGACGAATGGGAAAGTCCGTGGGGTGGAAACAACCGCCCGCTATGGACGCTGTATATGGACTCGTCCGCACAGGGTGAGTGTCCCCTGGTGATCGACGAAAGTACCCCCTCTTGCGGGAATTCTCGCTTTGGCTGCTGGACCTGTACCGTAGTCACCAAAGATAAAGCGATGGAAAGTCTGATCAAAAATGGCGAAGAATGGATGTCGCCATTGCTGAAATATCGTGATCTGCTGGCATTTACCACCGATCCGGTGAATAAAGACACCTATCGCAACTATAAACGCCGCACCGGTAAGGTGAGCTATCAGTACGCTAAAGACGGCGAAGATCGCAGTGCAGAGCGTAAGCATGTTCCTGGCCCCTACTGGCTCAAATACCGCCAGCAGTGGTTAAAAGACTTACTGGAAATTGAGCGTGATTTAAACGCCCAAGGCCACACGATTACGTTAATTACCCAGCCGGAGCTGCATGCTATCCGTCAGGAGTGGTTGAAAGATCCTAACGAGCCAGACTGGTATGACACGTTGCCAAGTATTTACCGCGAGGTATATCAGCAGGATCTGGAATGGGTGGTTGACGATCAGTCACGCTTTGATGCCAGCGATGCTGATTTGCTAGCACAGTTAACGCAGGGGTTTGACGTAGAACCTGAAATGGTTATGAAACTGATTGAGCTGGAAACATCGATGGAAGGGTTAAGTCGTCGTCAGGGGATTTTTGACAAGCTCGGCACAATTTTGAAGCAGGACTGGGGCAGCCTGGAAAAGATCCAGCAGCAACAGGCAACGCTGCAAAAACGCAACGATCGGGATATTCATCAGGACGAAGTTGAAAAGCTGGAAGATGAACTCCAGATTTTACAGCGCAGAATTGTCGATGCGGGTGAAACATCCGTGCTTGTCGATGAGGAAAATGAACGTGCTCATTAAGCAACTGGTAATCCGTAATTTTCGGGTATTTAACGGTACACATACCATCGATCTGGCTCCCAGAAAGCGCCCGCATGAAGTGATCCCCCGCCCGATTGTGTTATTTGGTGGTTTAAATGGCGCAGGAAAAACGTCTATTTTATCAGCAATTCGACTGGCACTGTATGGCCGTTTAGCGTTTGGCCCGGCAATACAGCAGCAGGAGTATATTGAACAACTTGGAGCGCTGGTACATAACGGGACGTATGTGGCAGAGCGCCCAGAAGAGGCCGCAGTAGAACTAACGTTTACCTATAACCAAAACGGCCGTGAGACTGAATTTACCGTCACACGTAGCTGGAAAAAAGGAAAGAAAGATCGTCTCTCTTTGCAGCAGGATGGACAACCGCGTAGTGAACTCAGCTATGACCAGTGCCAGGGATTTTTGAATGAATTAATCCCTCATGGTGTTGCTGATCTTTTCTTTTTTGATGGAGAAAAGATTGCAGAGCTGGCGGAGGATGAATCTGGCAATATTCTGCGTACTGCAGTGCGCCGTCTGCTAGGGCTGGATCTAATCGCCAAGTTGCAAAATGACCTGATGATTTTTATAAAGCGCCAGCAAACCACCCAGCTAGCTGGCCCCCAGCAACAACAGGTTGAAGCGCTTGAGACAAAAATTAAAGTGCTTGCCAGTCAGGCGGAAAAATTGCTGGAAGAAGCCGATTTCGTCAACTCGCGGATTGAATTTTTATCTCAAGATATTATTCGCCATGAGGGATTGTTAAATGCTCAAGGCGGCGCATTTGCCCAAACCAAAGCGCAGGAAAAACTGAAAGTTGAAACGCTGTTAAAAGAAAAAGAACGTCTGGAAAAAGCGTTACGACAGGAATGCGAGGGTGCTTTACCCTATGCTCTGGCTCCAAATATGTTGTCGCGTTTGCTGGAGAAACTGGCTGATGAAACGCAGATCAAGCAGGCGAAAAGTTTTGAGAAAGAGCTGGCGCAGTTTTTAGCCCAACTCCAGAAAGACATTACATTCCGCACCAGTAGCGAGAGTAGTACAAAAAAAATAGCCGCCGAGGTTATTTCTGAGAATTTGACAGCATATATAGCGGCTAAACCTAAAGGCGATTTACTGTTTGATATATCGGAGCGCGAAACGGGTATGCTCCAGCAGTCTATTGAGCATGATAGCAAAAAAGCAATGCAGCGTTTTGATGTTTATCGCCATCAGTTAGCAGATATTGAACAACAACTGGAGCAGGCCGCCGCTAATATAGCTCGCGCCCCGGAAGATGAGCAGTTAATGGATCTATTTGCGGCATTACGCAGTCTCGACCAGAAGCGTGAAAAACAGCGGCAAAAATACCGCTCGCTGCTGGAAGAGGCTAAACGGGTGAAACAGCAGCAACTGGACTATGTTCGTCAAGTGCAGAAAGCGCATGATGCTACCCGTAGCCAACATGGTTTTAGCAGCGCATTTAAAAATGCGCAGGAGACTATTAACCTGCTCGATTACTACAGCGATGTATTAACGCAGGCGCGAGTGAAAAAGTTATCTGCTAACTTTGAAACTGCCTACCACAAGCTGGCTCGTAAAGAGGATTTACAGCTTAATGCACATATCAATCCACAGACGTTTGATGTTGAACTGGTGGATGAAAAGGGTTCGGTAATTAATCGTAAGCTGCTTTCTGCGGGTGAAAAGCAGATTTATGCGATCGCTATTCTTGAGGCGCTGGCAAAAACCTCTGGGCGTGATTTCCCGGTGATTATTGATACGCCGTTAGGACGTCTGGATTCTCAGCACCGGGATAAGTTGATTAATCATTATTTCCCAGAGGCGAGCCATCAGGTTGTGTTGTTATCCACCGATACGGAAGTGGACGAGCGTTATTTTGTTGATCGACTGCGTGATGATATTTCTCATGCTTATGAGATTGTGTTTAATGCACATACCAAATCATCTGCGCTGAAGCCTGGCTATTTCTGGGAATTAACCAAGGAGGCGATCTGATGCTCCCAAATCGAATGATGCTTAATCGTCAGACTGAAGACCAGCTTAAAAAGCTTAAAGGATATACTGGGATTACGCCCAATGTCGCTGCTCGACTGGCATTTTTCCGCTCGGTAGAGAGTGAGTTTCGCTATTCGCCTGAGCGGGATAGTAAGAAGCTGGATGGCTCGCTGGTGCTGGATAAAATTACGTGGCTGGGGGAAACACTGCAAGCTACGGAACTGGTGTTGAAAATGCTTTATCCTCAACTAGAACAGAAAGCGATGATTAAGGCGTGGGCGGCGCATGTTGAGGATGGGATTGCGGCGTTAAGAAATCATCGTGGTTTAAAGGATTTCACTCTAAGCTTATAATAAAAAGCCCTATGGGAAATAGGGCTAAATTTAGAATTAAGAAATAAAGCTCTTCATTATTTTATAAACATAACCTGATGATTTTGAGACAGCATCAAAAGTTTCAAAATAAGAGTCGTCCAAATCAATTTCTTTTAGTTTAGAATAAAACAAGTCCTTATCTATAACATCGCCATAATTTATGACACCCTCATCAACATAAATATTATAAACATCCCTTAATAATCTAATCAAAGAAATAAAACCAACTGTTTTATTAAGTACGGATTTTTTGTTTTTACTATTCCACGCACTAGGCCATAGTTCGCTAACCACAGAGAAGAAATTATGTACAACAACTGCAATAGTTGAGTCATCTGAGTTAATGAAATTTTTACGGAATGGCAATGCTCTAAAACTAGCATTATTATTATCAGGCAATTGCATGTTTTTTATTCCGATAAAATTTTTCTTTTTCCCTAATAAGATATCGCGGTCTAAGCTTGGTCTCTTTGAAATTAATTTCACAATATTCTCAACAAAAGCAGCTTGTGTTAGAACCTCCGAATCGACACCAACTGTTTTTACCCCCAACCGTTTTATTCTTCTAAAAAATGGTGACCCTTCTCTTGAGTTCAAAATAACAGCTATTTGATGTGCTGTTTTTGACGGGTTTCGAGCAAGAGCAAGAGACTCTAGATCATAAACTAAGCTCTTATTAACTTTTGTCTGATTCTGATTGACCATTGTAAAAACTTGCGCTTGGGTATGTAAATCAGCCTCTACAAAAATAGTAACAAGAACTTCGAAATCTACTTTCTCATCATATTGAGAAATAAATGAAAAATCAGTTTCTTCAAAACCAGCCAGCCTATGTTGACCATCTAGTATTTTTGCGATTTTTCCACTTTGATAATCTTCAAATTTTATCGTAATTTCATTATCATTTATTTCTAAAAAATCACCATCGATAGCAACAATAATAGAATTAGGAAAGGTGGCATCAACGGAACCGATATATTCACGGATTTTTTTAACTCTATTTTTATTCAGTTCACGCTGGATACCCAAATAGGTGTCAATATTATCCTCGGACTGTTCCTCTTCTAACCTTCTAACATCAGAGTAAGATATCGAGTATAAATCTCGAGCTTTCATAACACAGCAGTAAAACTCACCGATGGGTTGAGTAACTTTTAAAAATTTTGTAGTTACTTTTTTCATTTTTATTTACCACTCAATTTCGCATTTATATCATTTGCCAGTGCATTACGTTGTCTCAGATCTTCCATAGTTGGGTCAATACGCTTACTATGATCCTGCCATACACTGTAATACCAGACAAATATAGTGGAAAGTATGATTGAGACCCCAAGCCATACAAGATTTTCTGCGCTAACACTCATTTTCCTTGACAGCACATCTTCGAGCCTGACAAAACTAAAAACATAGATCCCTGCAAAAATTGAATAAGCTGCCAATACGAATGAAACTATGCTTGTAATATTCTTCTTCTCTCTTAATGCTTTCTTATGTATATAAGGAACCAAAAAAGCTGAAGTATAAAGAAAAACTTCACCATATCTAAAATTTGATATAAATGCTGAGCCAAAACTTGGTTCTGACCAAGACGAAGCGATAATGGCACCAACTATAATAGGTAATATTGAAAAAAATAAGGTTATAATAAATTCTAGGGTCACTCTCCCTAGGTGACAGCTAACCCCACAGCAACCTTTCCAAGTAATCATTTATCTAACTCCCAAAACGCTCGATCCCGCATCTTCTTAACCCGCTTATCCCCATCAACATATAAGCTAAAATGCTTCTCCAGCTGACGAATTTGCCCCATTAAAGACTCCTGCTCACCTTTATCATCGATGTTAAATACCGCCTTGATATCCGCATTCCTAATCTCAGAAACACGATGGATCACCCAGGTCAAAATATAGGAGGCATAATTATTTTCCCCGGTCTTAAAGTGAGTGATCTCCTGCGTTGACAGGATCGCACCAACGCCATACTCACGGCCTTCTTTAAGGATCTTACGCAGACTGGAAAAATCCTGACGCATAAAGTTATCGGCTTCGTCCACCAGAATCATTTTGGTGAGCTGACGATAATCCCCTCGTACCACTGGTTTACCGCGCTTTTGCATCTGCGCGTAAAAAAGATCCAGCGTAAGTGCGACCACAAGGTTTTGCACCTCTGGCGGGTAGCCAGCCAGTTCAATCACGGTGACACCGTCAATCAATTCGTACAAGCTGGTCATCTTCTCCGGGATGGTCTCGAATATCTTGTAACGCGCCAGTTTAGAAAGTGCTGCGTAAAGCGAATCTTCTTCAACCTTCTCCTGATCGAGGAAGCGCTGCCATACATCTTCAATCGTCGGCGCAGTTCTTGACCATGTTGTCGGATCTTCCGGTGAAATTCCCGCCGCTTCGTAACATTCTAAAATCAGGTTTTCTAATTTGAGCTGCTGCTTATGGCCCAAACCATAGGCTTTCGCCATCGTTTCCGATAGTCCACCAGCGGTATGGATTGGTAGCATTGGCGTATCGCCAAACAGAGATAAGGGGTTGTAAGGCAGCTTAAATAACTTGTACTTTTTAGCACCCGTTGCATCAAGAAAAGCCTCATCCACATAGTCGGATTTATAGTCGAAAATCAGCAAGCCAATCGGCTTCCCATCAACGTTGCAGGACTGATTGCGCATCAGTTGTGTAACCAGCGATTTAGTAAACTGGGTTTTCCCGGTACCCATTGTTCCAATAATGCCGGTATTGGTATTCATGAACTTCGCGGTATTGGTTGGCTCCCAATGCAATGGACTCTGACGCGCAGCATCATGACCGAACAGGACCTGTAATGGAGTATCACTGAAATCAGGAACTACCGCTGCAGCAGTCTGTAACGACTCCGGTTCCAAAATGGGTTGTGCAGTAGTCGGCGTTGTGACTTCTACCACAAGTTCTGGTTGAGATGAGCTGGCATCACCCTCTGGCTTAAGCCGGTATTTTTCCGGCACCCGATGACGTTCCGCCAGCGGTGGTTCATCCCCCTGCGCAGCAATCAGCGAGGACAACAGTGAATAAGGGATTTCGATCTGTAAGATATTCTCCGCCGTCTCTTTATAAGAGGGATCGAAACAGGTTGCGCTGTCCACATGTGCCACGACGAAGCCGTCCGGATAGTCGGCCAACTCACCTAACTGATAGTCACCCGTTAACCACCATTCGCGTCGCGCTAGCAAGGGAGCCAGTTTGTCGCTATCCAGCACACCGTACAGACGCAGCTTCTCTACCTGCATCAACACCTGGCGAATAAAAAGCGCCCGGTACAGTTGTGATGCCAGCGTTAGTGGTTCCAGAATGTCTTGCTGTAAGTAGCGTTTTAGCTCACGAGCCTGTTGGCCTGCATAGCTGTAGTCAGGCCGCGCCCCGGTTTTAACTTCCAGCGGCAACAGATAGAGGCGATTTTCTTTGAATCCAACAAAGAGCACATCATCAGAAATCGCACCTTTACGATACCCCTGTAAATTTCTCGATAAATCACTCTCTTTCATTTTCAGTCCGACATTGCCGGACACGCGGATCATTTCGGCCACCGATAGAGGAATCCAGCAAATATCGGACTGGTGCAGCATGGATTGCACAAATTTGTATGCGCCAATAATGCCGTGCTTCTCTTTACGTTCCCTTTCACTGGAACGCAGCATTTTCAGCAGCCATTCGCCGTTAAAGGCATTAAATTCAGCCAGCAAATGCTGACTATCAACAGCAGGTTGCCCAGACTGGCTTCCGGTCTGGAGCAGCCGCAGGAACAAATCAACCTGTTTCGTGACGGTGACGGCATCGTAGCCTGCGCAACTGGTGTACTGGTCAGAATAGTGGATAAGCACCACATCTTTCTGAGTGGTGAAAAAGTCGAGGGTGACTTTAGGATCAATGATGGTGGTCCAGAGCGCGCTATTGTAGGAGTAATTGAGTAGCTGTTTAAAATTGCCGCTCACGGCCAGTCCGATCCCTTGTCCATGATACTGGCTGTTGCTTTGCCGTGAGGGTTGCCACAGGCAGCCAATTAGTCGGGCAAGACGCAGGGCGCAATAGGACTCAGTATCCACATCACGCAGACCAAACGCGGTAAAGTAAGCATCCCCCTGCGTTTCGGCACCTTCCCCTGCGATCAACCCATGGCACAATACCCCGCTGGACGCATCTTCAATGCGGATCTGGCGGCAATCCACCGGTGCTGTATTGGTGAAAAATGCCAGGTGTGCATAGGCCAGCTTGTCGCTTTCTGACGGCAGGACAAACTTGCTGAACGTTAACCGGCTACGCAGCAGGTCAATCAGCATATCGGCTTCCGCCCGCCATACGCCGCTGTTCAGATCGAGATCGTTTTTAAGCTGCTCATAGCTACCACTTTCGGCAAAGTGATCGAACATATTGGGTAGTAAACGTTCATCGTAGCAGTTCACATGCACCGAAATAGCGTGCTCTTTTTCCTGCTTAAAATATTCCACTAATCCCAGAAACAGTTCTTTGGCGTTCCCTTGATTAATGGCATTGATAATCAACGCACTGTTTTCAGCACTCTGGAACAACCGGGCGTAAGCATCCGTGAACTCATTGAGTTTGTCTTTTACCAGACGTTTAACGTAGTCATGGCTGACCTGCCGCTGGGGCACCGCATCAATCCAGAGGCGGTTTTCTTCCACCGGCTGTAGTTGCGCGTATTCATGCTCACTGTGGTAAACAAACGGCACTAACCCGGAAACCATCAAGCGATCAAGAGTGATCGGCGGTAGTGTGGCAAATGAAGCCGAATCGTTCTGTTCCGACTCCGCAACGATAGTTTCTGCCAGTTGTAGATGGTAGGCCAGCACTAATGGGTGCAGTGGTGAGAGACGCTCATGGCTATCATTGCGGCAGATCCCAAGATGCAGAAGACGTTTCTCCTGCGCTGTCAGCGCTCTACTCAGGCCGATTTGCTGGAGTGACTGTTCAAACGTAGTAACAATGTACCTGACCAGTGTGCGATATTCCGCTGACCACGACACCAGACTCGGCAGGGTGTTACGACGATGATAGTAGGCAAATAACTGCTCATAGGCGTTATGGAGATCAGGATAGCTGGCAAGAAGTTCATCCAGCGCAAACTCGCTATCGTCACTTCCCGTACCCAGCAGACGTTGCTCAATTAATGAGGCTTCCAGTATCAACAACTGCTGGCGTACACCGACGACCTTGTGTTCAGTATTATCGAGTATGATGCGCCCTTTTAGTCGGTTCCAGGTTGCATTGCCCTCTTCTTTGAACAACTTATTGAAACGACTTTGGTCAAAAAGCAACGGCAACGTTAGCCCTTCTTCTGCTCCCGGCCCCTCGATGTTAAACGACAGACGGGAATCACCGGAAACGAGCGCAAACTGAACCAAGTCACTTTGATTTGCCAGCGTCTCAAAATTCACCTGAGCATAATGCTGGCAGTCGATGTCTTCGCTCTCGTCATCCAACGTACAGATCAGGTTGCCAGACTCGGCAATACGCAGCGTGTTATCTTCCAGTTGCAGGGTTATTTGATCTTTACCTGGCTCAACGCGGTAGCAGTGCTGAATATCGTTTAGCCAGAATTGCCCTTGCTCGACCAACAACAGGCGAAATTTATACTCTTCGGCTGAATTATTGCGGTTGGTCAGTTCGAGACTAAAGAAGCAGGGATGCCCGTCAAAAGGCACCGACGCCATAATGCGGGAAGTCTTGCCGCCCGCCCGGCTGGTGCGCCAGAAAGGTACATTCTTTAACTGGCGATTATGGGCAATCTTTATCTGGTTATCCTGAAGATCGTTGCCCTGAAAGCTGAACTCCAGCTCAGCCTTTGATTGCCCAGGCTGCACCTGCACCAGCAGACTGATATCGCGTTTGCCTGCCTTACTAGCGCTTTTCGCCCGTTGCCAAATCTCGCCATTTTCAACGGAGACGTTCTCCAGCACCAGCTTTTGTTCACTATTCTGTTCTTTCTCTTTCCTATAGTCGGAGAAATCGAGCTCACGCCAGTCATCTTTATCGTAAAAATGCTCCTGAATGAATTTTGAACTAAATTCAGGCAGCACATTCTCCAGCTGCCCACTGTAGCGTTCAACACAGTCTTCTATCTGGCGATATAATTTCCGGTTTTCATTCAGTCGGGTGCGTAGCTGTTTCTGGCTATAGTTCAGTAGTTCATCATCTTTAAACAGATGAAGCTCGGAGAAATCCAGATTGCCATCATCCAGCAAGCGATACAGTGACGAGAAACCAAATACTGTCGCGCCTTCATCCAATACCGTCGCCAGTTGATCCTCCAGCAAACAGCGGGACAATTCGGAACGGTTACTGTCGGTGGTAATGAGCTTTTCCAGTTGATGACTGAAAGTTTGTGGGTACCAGATAGCATCCGATGCCGCCACGTCTTTCGTGCTGTTAATCAGGGTATCAAGCATACTGTTGTGAATAATCAGCAGCGCTGTTTGGGCAAAAATGCCGCTGCGCCCGGCCACTTCATCACGCAGATGAGAAATATAGTTTTCTGTGAATGCCGGAGCCTCAGCACCGTGCAGTACAGGAATAAGCTGAACACCATTGCAGGGGAGGCAATCAATATGTTGCCCTGGCGCAATTTCCAACTGATTGCCGTCCGCCAGAGAGACGAATGCTTCCCAGAGTTTTAAGGCATTATCGGGATCGGGAGATTTGAACTGGTAGCGCTCGCCCGGCTGGATGATGCCGCCAACCCATTCAATAAAGGTTTCCGCCAGATAGGTTTCATACTGTTTTACGGACATACACGGCGTCTCCACTATCACTCATTCGCTCTACATTTCCCATGCGTTCATAAAACGCCACCAGCGTTTGCGCCGACTGGTTGTCCAGATAAAAACCGCGCTGTTCAAAACCACGCAGCAGTTCGTGCAGGCGGAGTTTGTCATTTTTGCCCACGGTAAGATTGGTCAGTAACAGCAGACGATCCTGATTCAGCACCAGTACTTTCCCTGCCCGGCCACGCACCTGAATGAAGTCAGTGCAAATCTGGTTTTCCAGCTCATTAACGTATTTACGATTTACCGTCGCACGGTCAGTTTTTTTACCCTGGAACTGCTCAACGGCAACGGATAATAGCTGTTTGAAGGCTCCTTCTAGGTTTGTTGCGCAGTCACGAAGCGGAAGGCCGCGATCCAAAATAAAGTCCTGCAAATAATCGTTAAGGTCATTTAATACCTGAGAAGATGAGTCTGAGTCATTCAGAGTATCTTGATAAATCTGCCATAGCGGACGCTTTTTCTGTCCTTTTCCCCATTGCAAAACCTCCAGTGCAGAGAGCACCGGGAAAAGTTTTTCGCTCTGGCTGGCGAACAACTTATAGCCATAACGCTTCACCTTTTCTCGCTCGGAGCTGGCTTTTTCGCTATCTAGAATAAAAAACAGTGATTTGCTTTGTGGTTCGCCGTCTTGCCAGTTATCCAGATTGAGCGCCAATTGAGCACACCAGCTAAAAGCGTACAAACGCAGGGTGTTGGTCAACTCCTGTAAAAGGTACTGTGGATGTTCCGCCAGAAACGCCAGATCGGACTGAAAACACGTGACCATATACGGAAGATAAGGTTGCTCTTCGGTAAATGGTCCTTTCCCTAACAGCTTTATTTTTTCATTGAGCTTATTCAGCATTTGCTGCTCAATGAAGTTCAGTCTGTCCTGTATGGGGTAACGAAGGCTGAAATCACCCATCAAATTGGCAAACAGCGTACCAAGACGTTTATCTGCCGTTGAACCCGCACTTATTTTTTCACCCACAAATTGAGCGTGAAACAGTAAAAAAAGTGGGGAGACACGGAAAATATCCTGACTGGAAAAGTACATCCTTTCCAGCACTAACCAGAATGCAGGCTCATCAAGCAGCTCCTGCATATGTGTTTTACAATCCTCACGGAATTGATCAGAATCGTAGGATTCGATTTTACGTTTCAGGGCGTAGCTAAGGACCAGACCGGTGACAAATTGCCAACTAACATCATTGTTTTTATTGCGTACTGGTAGGTAACTATCCAGTTGATTGTTACCCACTTTTAACTCGGTTGCGATAGGGTACATTTCTGCTAACCCTCCATACCGCTAATAGTGATCATATCGTCATCCGCCTTTGCACGATAAACCCGTTGTCCACCATCATAAAATTTGATTTCGCTGCTGGATTTAGCCTGCTCCGCAATCAACTCAACAATTTCATCCAGTAACACGATGGCGTTTTTATCGTATTTATTCGGACGATAGCCATTATTCAGCTTATCCAATAGTTCAAACAAATTAAGTCCGATATGGATATGTGGCAGTGGATTTTGTCCCACTTTTAAATAGACATCGAAGCCAGTTGGATGGGCCGTATGTTTATTGCGGATGGCGTTCCAGTCAGGCTTCACCTCCACCGGCGCGGTTATTTTGACCCCACCAAACTCCCCCAAAAAGAACTCTTCTTTTTGCATACTTAATTCAGGCGCTTTGCGGTTTGCATAGCGCTGGATACCCGCAATAAGCTCAAAAGCATAGAAGCGATTCAGTGACTTTTTTTGCTCCGGATCTGCTGTGTAATTCCTATGCAAGTGCCAGATTTCGGAGTAACGTTCAAACAGCGATTCGTTGAAGTACGCGGAAAATCTCCGATGATAATCATTACCCAACGACTCGTGCTGCAACAGCCAGAAAAGCCGGATCAACGAGGTTGCGTCACCAGGCTTAACACACTGGCGATCAAATTTAATGTGCAACGGCTCAAGTGCGGCTAAAAAATCATCGAGATCAGTGTCAACCAGTCCCAGTTCATAGCGCAAAATAAACTGATCAAGTTCATAGGTGTGCAATCTGGCAGGATCAAAATCGGAAACTTTTTTAATCAGATCATTTTCTGCACCGGTAAAGAGGTTATCAAATAAGTAGCCAGGCCCCATAAGCAGATGATGCAAAAAATCCAGCAGTGTTCTGGTAGTTACGAACTGGTCTTTAATTAATCGCGCTTTAAAGAGTTGTGTAATTAATACATTCTGCACGCCAGGTATGCAAAGTAATTTAAAGTTTGCGACTTCTTTCAGATCTGGGCTAACTAATTCATCATGTCGAAAAATAAACTGAAATAAATT
Organism: Serratia sp. (in: enterobacteria); assembly: GCF_051654945.1. Lineage (GTDB taxonomy): Bacteria > Pseudomonadota > Gammaproteobacteria > Enterobacterales > Enterobacteriaceae > Chania. The sequence goes on along the minus strand of NZ_JBOFZA010000012.1, from coordinate 9,478 downwards.
ATTATCATCATCACGAGTTAAATTATCAAATAAGCTTTTAATAAATGATGAGTATTTTTTATTTTCGTCAAACTGGAATTTAGGGTAATGTTCGAAATCAAAAAAAGAACAATTTTCATTACGGTAAGGACGGCTTGTATCCTTCTGCGCCGATAAAAATGAGTCAATCGCCGATCGGATCACCTGATGGCATTCCGCGCCTTCTCTGGCAAAATTGGCGAGCATTCCGGTGTTGATGCCGATGAGAAGTGGGGATGATTGATGATGATGGTTAGCAAATATATTATTCAACGCATCAATGGCTGATTGCCGTGGGGCAAAGCTATGTGTGGCATCCAGATGGAAACTAAATCGCCGCTGATAACGCGGATCTGATTGGCAACGGGTTAAAATTTCGGACTTCCCATCTCCGCTACTACCGCACAAAAAAATGATTTCCCCAGGCTTAGCAACATCTAAATAACGTTGTAGTTCAGTTTCAATCTCTTGTTTAACAAAGAGTTGTTCCTTCAACTGATCGAGCTCATCCTTCTGGCGGTGTGTCACGGTGGTGACGGAAAACGAAGATGACTTCGCAAGTACACCCAACGCTTTACGTAATGTGATTGCGCTCATAACTTCATGTTCTCTAAAGTGGGAATACACCTATTCTATAAAAGCTACCCACTTATATCTATAGGCTCTTTGACACATTCATTGCGAGCAATTTCAACATTGTTGACTGGCGAACAAGATCAAGCCAAGTGATTGACGGGATTCTGTAGGATCGCTTAACCTATCAATGTTGTACTGTCGTCCTCGGACGACCATCCAATGTCTCAGCACTCTGTGAGAGGCGCCTTCGGGTGAGTGCCATCCAATGTTTCATGTGACCTGTGAGAAACGCCTTCGGGTGGTCACAATATCCTCGTAGCCTGGAAGAGGATGCCCATGTGGCGGTACCTCCGTTTACCCTTTGAGAACGGAGATCACGACAGTGATGAAGGTTTATTTACGACTCAACCGAGCCAGTCTTGGTACGGTTCTTTTCACCAATAACGTATGTATTACGTCTTTCAGCTATAAAGCTCGCCAAGGCGAGGCTTTACGCTTCAACATTTTGATTCTTTTATCTTTTACGACGTTTTGCTGACGATGCGACTTTTGAACGCACGTATAAGGCCATTTGGTACATTTGGCCGCTTACGTGAGTCTCATTAGGAGCAGAGGTGCGCGCGTCACTTGTGAAGTGGCGAAGACACTACCAAGTGACGCGCGTAGCGCATAACGTCTCAACCCACGTACGACGTGGCTTTCAACGTTTAACTACCATCTGACCAACATGTAGTCTGTGTCAGTACGGTTTTAAACACTCATTCACTTCAACGTAATTACGACGGAAAACACCGTTTTGAACGTTTCACTATCTAAAAGGAGGAAATCGACTCGGTATCGATGGCGACACTACGAACAGTAGTGTTGGAGGCAGCTTGACGAAAGTCAGCTCTGCATTAGCAGCAAACGGATCAGAGATCTGGGGTGCCCCGCAAGAACTCAACATTTCGCCGCCCCGATGCACAGATACCAGTCGAGACGCAGGAAGCGCAAAAGCAACCGTGTCGTCGGGGTTGAAATTACTGAGGTACAGATCCGTCTGCTTCTTTTAAAGCAGAAGGACGTGTATCCCATTGGAGATGTTAAGATGTCCAGATTCGGTAAACAGCTGGGAAAACAACTTGTCACGCTAGCTCGTCAGGGACGAGGGAGTTTTAAAACCGTTGCTGACCGTTCCAGAATTGCAGACCGTTTTTCTGAGCGTCTGGCAAAGTTAAATATTCAAATTCGGGATGTAAAACACATTAAAACGGCCCATATCGAAAAGTACATTCATAGCCGGCAGGCTGAAAATATATCGCTTCGCACATTGCAAAACGAGATGGCAGCAGTGCGTTCAATCATGTCAGCTGCGGGTCGGAATAAGCTTGCTGATCCCAATCATGAGAAATTGAGCAACCAGGCTCTCGGGATTTCAGGTGCTAATCGTGATGGAACAAAAGCACCTATATCGGATGAAAAGTTAACTGCTGTCATCAATCACACCTTCAAAAAAGATGCAGGGGTAGCATTGGGGGTTCAGTTATCTCGCTATTTAGGGTTGCGAACGGAAGAAACTGTTCAGTCAGCAAAGTCATTAAAAACATGGCGGCAGGCTTTAATTAATGGCGACGAGCGTGTACGAGTTGTTTTTGGTACGAAAGGCGGTCGCCCTCGAGATACAACTATTTTTAATCGTGATAAAGTTTTATCTATTCTAGAAGCAGCAATAAAGTATTGTGATGAGCATAATGGGAAATTGATTGATAAACCTTCATTACATACAGCAATAGAACGTTATCGAAATGTTGTTCGTGAAGCTGGAATGACAGGAAAAGATGCTCCGCATAGTTTGCGTTATGCGTATTCACGCGATGCGGTGACTCATCATGTTAAGAATGGAATGAGTCGTGTAGAAGCGGAGGCATTGGTATCGATGGATTTGGGCCATGGTGATGGCCGAGGTCGTTATATTAAGCAAGTCTATTTCAAAAGTGATGTGGAGTAACGGATTAATTGCATTTAGTGTGCGGGGTTTTATTAATTTAAAATTTTCTCAACTGTATACGTGAATATGATGGTTCGTACATAACGGTCGCAGCTCTCACAGGGCTGCAACCTCAAAATCATAATGGTACTGAGACGTTACGTTATTAGGATAACAGGACATATTATTCCAAAACCAGGGGCGCATGGCCTCTTGACAGATCAGCGGTTTGCTCGGAAAATAAACATGCTTACTCGTTGTCTTCGGACAACCAGCTAATGCTTCAGCACTCTGTGAGAAGCGCCTTCGGGTGAGTGCCAGCCAAAGTTTCAGCAGTCTGTGAGAAACGCCTTCGGGCGACTGCGAATATCCTTGTAGCCTGAAAGAGGAAGCCCCAGTGGCGGTAACCCTGTTTAACCTTTGAGAACAGGGATCACTTAACGGTGATGAAGGTATTGACCGATGTCATAACGACTGCGGTTGCTGCAATCTGATCCCCCGGGGAAATACTTTTCCCCTGGGAGCGGTGTTTCCCTTTTTTTACAGGAGAAACACCATGTCTGTTTTTACCTTTTCGGTTGTACCTGAATTTTTCTCAATCCTGCAACGTGTCAAATCGGCCGTTCAGCGAATACCTCTTCATACCGACTGGTTCGTCAATGCTTCCGGTAATTTTGCCGTTCGCGCGCATGTTATCTGCAGTGATAATGGTTCGGTCAGCGCGTTACTGACGCTGCGCAAAGGTTGGTACAAAGGCGAATATACCTACGCAAGCACCCATGTTGTGCTGTCTTGCAAACATACCGAGCGCAGAAAAGCTTACCGACTCGCTAGCCAACATGCTGAGCATTTGGCCAGACTGCGTTACCGCTTTTAGAGCGGTCGGTTTACCCACTTAATACCCTGACGGGGATTTACACCCGTTATGGGGATAAATCCCGCTTTTCTTTTTGTGGAGGATTTATCGTGAGCACTACCGTGTATTTTGACGCACCGCCGCCCCAGGACGCGTGGATTGATTTTACCCTGGCGGTAACCGAGATGTTCTGGCTGTTGCCGGCATCCGCCAGACCTGCAGGTATTGATGCGACGGGGCAGTTGTTTGCCGGCGGCGCGTTTGTAGGTCCGAGTATACGTCTGTCGTCATGGCCGGCCGACAATCTACCCGTACAGAAGGTTGTCTCCGGAGACGATGAGTCGGACTTCTTTAATCGCCTGGTACTTATCCTTATACACAACCTGTGCCCTGGATGCGTGCGTATTGAACGGTCGCTGTCCAACCAATCAGGCTGGGAGCAACCGCTGATATGGCTACGCCATCATCTGCAACGTCCGGCGCTTTCCGCGCCAGGAGATGTTGACGCTGCGGCGATGAGGGATAGCTCTATCTGTTTGCACCTTGAACGGTATCGAGACAGTTTGTGCAATGCCGAGATTCCGTACCACTGGCGCGTTATCAAGTGGATGGATGAGGTGTTGTCCCAACGCAGAAAGTTGACTCAACGCGTCGCCTGATTAAGGCGCGTATTTTACCCGGCAGGGCCTCCCTGCAGGGGAGTTCCTGTCCGTTTACCGAGAGGAGTGACCCATGGGGCTTGATATCAACTTTTTCCGTCAGCGTAAGGCTGACTATCCGATGTTGCCGGTAAACGACGACTGGACACCCGTCGGCGACTGGGTGCCGTGTTCACCAGCGTGGCTGGAGGACGGCGGTGATTGTGCGCAGGCGCCGCGAATATACAACCATAAAACGAGTAACCACTACCATCCTCCGGTGCTGGTCTACACCTGTCATTTCCGCGGGTTTACTGCGTTGATGCATTGGGTGGCCAACAGTGTCGGGGACGTCAAAAGCGGCGAGCTGATGGCGTTCGACCGCAACGACATGCAGATGCTGAATATGTGTCTGTCACGGCTTAATGAAGCGAACTGCCATGAGGCGTTTCCTTCTGAATCTCGTGACTACGGCAGTATTTACTGGACGCAGGTCGATTTACTGAAGGAGTACGTTAACAATGTTCTTGCCGGTTTTGATTTCAGTCGAGACCACCTTTACTTCCGGGCTTCGTGGTAACACCACCACACTGGCCATAACGTTTCATTTTCCCTGGAGGGGCTTTCCCTCTCGGGGAAGTCCGTCTCCAGTACACAGGAGACTTACCATGTTGCATTTTAACCCTGCAGAACTGCGCGCCGTTGTCGCTGAAATCCGCACGAATCAGTGTGCGCTGATGCTGGCCAAAGACGACGGTGTCTATCTGATGCCGGCCGTGGGTGAGCGAAACGCCACCGGGCGTATTAAACACCTGGCGTATGCCGACGGTTGCCATCCCGAAAAGGATGAAGCCTGGTACGAGACGTCGCGGCAGCTTGTCGGGGGGGGATGACTTTAGCGAGGAGCTGATGCTGAACGACAGTTGTATCGAGCGAATACTGTCGCAAGGCCATGAGCTCTGGATCCACCTGTTACCCGAAACGGTCTATATGCACGTTGCCACGGTTAACTGGGTGTGTGTCGCCGACTACCGCCGGGTGACCGCGCGCATGCTGCAGCTGGCCGAAGTGCATTACTCGGTTTGCGTCAGCCAGGATGAGTTTAAACACTGGCGTGAGCGGGCCATCAACCTGCTGGCCACAGCCTGTCATACCGATTGCAAGCGGGCAAAGCCTGCCGATCGAGACGATTACCAGGCCATGTTCGAAAGGCTGAAGCAGCGTGTTGACACAGTCAACCCGAAAGGGGCGCTGCGTTACCCCGCTTTCTAACCACTTTTCTGTCCCCTGGGGCGTATTCTTCGCCGCCAGGGGAGGAATGCGTCTTTTTCACGAGGAGCATTCCATGAAGAAAACATCATCATCACGCCGGCCGGCAAAAGCCCGCCAGGAACGACCTGATCTATACCAACAGGTCACGGACAACATCATCGGTGCCATTGAGCGTGGCACCTTACCCTGGCGCAAACCCTGGCGAACTGACCGGAACCGGGTTTATACCGGGTCGGTCATGCCGCAGAACGGGCGGCATGAGGAGTCGAGATATGACGATTGAACAACGTGACTGGCAAATCCTTGCCGGCAGGTTATTGGCCAAATACTTTGGTCTGACGTTAAACGATACCGATCTGTGTGAGGCCGATTGCGTGATGGCTTTACAGGAGAGTGGTGTGCGGCCGTTTGAGGCGATTAATCACCTGGTGGATAAATACCGTCTGGTGCGCCTCGATGCCAATCCCTTTACCCCATCATCGCCGTATCTTCGCCCGTTTGAGGAACGGGGCGCGGTCGATGAAATCGAACAACAACCATGACCAATCTCGGCAGGATGGCAGCACTGTCCTGACCATGATGATGTAACCGCCAACCCATCGGGGGAGACTTTCCCCCGATGGGGAAAGCTCCCTCTTTTTCGTGTAAGAAGAGGAGAACAACCATGTCGAACTGGTGCAAAAACCGTTTAGTGATCACGGGCCAATCCGTTTTTGTGGATGAACTTCAGCAATGGGTGAATGGTCATGTCGTTCCCGACTACCGCCATGCTATCCAGCAAAGCTGCAGGATGTTCCTGGCGGGCAGTGCTGGCATACTGAAACCGGCAACGACAAAACCCGGTATTTACGTACCTTACCCGGCACTTTTAACGTCTCCGGGGATTGCATCGCCTCAAAATATGGCCTTTGAACACTGGTTCGGGTTACTGAAGGCTGATGTGCCGTTAACGGGCGAGAACATCCGCCTGATTGAGCGTCTCTATCGCCAGTCGGGTATTGATGCGGTGAAATGGGAGAGCATCCCCAACGTCGCGAAGGAGCGTATGGCAGATGTGCTGTCTCGCCAGTATGCGGACTGGTTCGGCCTGGTGGGGGTTAGCCCTGACATCGATGCCGGCGTCTGCTGGGAACGTTTGGGTATGATGCCTGAGTATACCGCACCGTGCGATATGCTGATGCTGATCCCGACGCGTCTGGCGACCGAACTGAATGGTTCAGGCGGTCTACTGCGTGATGTACCGACCACTGTCGAGCTCTATGGTCGACAGTACGGCGTCGAATGGCCGGCCGGCCATAATGTCGGCTGCGTACGGGATGGCATCAACACGTTGACAGTGCACTTTGATTCCCCGTGGTACCCGCCAGCCGGCGAGGTTATTGGGACAGTGTCGGAGCAGTTCAGTTGCCAGGTGGAACATACCTGGTATATGCCTGATGCGGAACGTAGCGGCTACGATCGCTATGACCGCGGTGAGCATGTCGACGGTGGACGAATAGCGGCTGAGGTTGATGCCGGTGAAGTGATCCACCTGACCTACGCCGACAAGGATTCAGTACCGTTACCACCCCATGCTGCAGCGGGTTAAGCGCCAGCAGCGGCACAGTAGTTAAACGATGGCCACCGGTTATTCCGGTGGTCTTTTTTCATCCTTCGGGGAACATTGTTTCCCGACAGGGATACGTGTTCCCTTTTTTCGGAGAACACGTATGTCCGGGTTTATTAACCATGAAAAAGCCTTCATATCACTTTTCAACGAGACGGCGCGCTACCACCGGCGCACCAAGGTGTTTGAGGATTTTGTCAGCTGTAGTGTCATCGCGCTGGAGAACCGCCTTTGCTTCAACCAAAAACGTGAGGACAAGTACCTGCAGATCATCAAAGGCTATGAGAAAGCGGATCTCTCGCGCATAACGCAACTGCTGGCCCTGGTATCGGTAAGCATGATGACCAGGTTCACTGACTTCCTAGGGACGGTTTTCATGCAACTGGAGCTGGGTGACAAGTACCGTGGTCAGTTTTTCACGCCGTGGGACATCAGCAGGATGATGGCGCAGATTTCACTGGGAGATGTCGACGCCATTTTCAAGGAGAAACCCTTCATTAGACTTGGCGAACCGGCATGCGGTGCCGGCTGTATGGTCCTGGCCTACGCCGATGTGCTTAACCAGGCTGGCTATCTGTCACACCGCCACATGTGGGTATCTGCTACGGACGTCGATCCGCTGGCGGCCGGCATGGCCTATATACAATTGTCGCTCTGTGGCATAGCAGGAGAAGTGGTGATTGGCAATTCGCTTCATAACGAGCGGCGCCGAATACTCTATACGCCCGGTCACTATTTGGGGAACTGGCCATCACGCTTGCGGGGGGATCAGGTTGCCTGATGAGTGAGAGATTGAATTAACTAATGCCGGCTTATCGCCGGCTTTTTTTACCGTTAATGTACTGATACTTCTGTTACTCGAAAGCTGTCGGGCTTGAGTTCAATGCTGTTGTATGGCGCTGATATGTTCCAGGATTGACCAGGTTCAACATGATTGGCCATATCCACCGTCTGGCCAATGATTTGTCCATTCTGAAGCAGATTGAACTTAATCATGACCATTTTAATTTCGTGGTCAGTCTTGTTGGTGCCGGTTCCTGTGATGTTTTTCAGTCCATTTGCCGTGTCAGCGAATTTGATACCAGTAAGCTCAACATCTTTGCTAATGCTTCCCGCCAGGGCAGAACCTGAAAACGCAGCGCACAGGATAGCTAACGGGATCCGCCTGGTTACAGTAAATCTTTTCTTCAGGAAAAGATTTACTGTGGTGCGTATCGTTCTGATCTGTGCAGCATAGCGCCGGTCTGGGTTTTATGGAGTGCTGCTGATGTCTTATTCTGATATGCCTGAACAGACTACCGTCATCGGCTGGTCTGGTCACTTATGAAAGAGCTGATTTCCCTCAGTTGCCTTTTATAATTAAGAGTGTGTGGTCTTTAAAATCGCATTTTTTCAATCATGGTATGAGTAGCGATTCGCTACAGTCAGGTATTTACAACCCATCTTGAGGATTTTCTAATGTCAGCGAAAGTAGTTGTAATAACAGGTGCGCTTTCCGGGATTGGCGAAGAGTGTTGCCGTCAGTTTGCGAATAACGGTTATAACGTAATATTTTCCGGCAGAAAAACCAAGCGTGGCGCAGAGCTACAAGAAGAGTTGAGGAGTATTAACTCTCAAAGCCACTTTGTGCTCGCTGATGTTGTGCTCGAAGAACAAGTCGCCGCTTTGATAGAAAAGGCCTGTCAAATGTACGGTAAAATTGACACGTTAATTAACAGTGCAGGAACAGAGGGCCTGCCCGCACCACATGATCAGACTACCGTTGAAGACTTTCACCGGGTATTTGATACTAACGTCCTGGGGACACAGCTTGTGATGAAGCATGCTTTGCCTGTTATGAGCAAGCAGGGGACCGGTAGCTTAATCAATATATCTTCGCAAGCCGGATTGGTTGGGATCCCAGGAGGAAGCGTATATGCTGCCAGTAAACATGCAGTCAATGGGCTTACGCGCTCCGTAGCACTTGAGGTCGCAGCTAAAGGCATCAGGGTTAATGCAATTGCACCTGGCCCCGTAGAGACTGATATGTTTGACCGCTTTGTTGGCCGGAATGAAGAAGCGAAAGCCGAATTTCTTAGTAGAATGCCTACCGGGCGTACAGCCACAACTGGGGAGATTGCTGCCACGGCTTTATTCCTCGCCTCTGATGCAGCCCGGTCCATTATAGGACAAATCATTACGGTTGATGGTGGGTACTCGGTTGGTTAGAACGATGTCTGATGCTGTAAAGTCCGCCATATAGGGTGGACTTTACAGCAACAAGCGGTTTTGGAGTCCATGTTCACTCGTTTTCGATATCTCACTCATAGCCTGGATTCAGGCAGGATAAATCGATGTCGGGATGATCTACCTTCCAGTTTTCTGCAAGGTTTTCCACAGGAGCGGTGGAGCAGGAGACTGATACTCACTAGATAGTGTCGTCATAAGGCTGAAAATCATTGATAATCGGACCTTCTACATTGATAATCGGACCTTCTAATCAGAAGGTCAGCGTATCATGACTATTGCAGCCCACCGGCGCCACGATATTTCCGACAATGTATGGA
>NZ_JBOFZA010000011.1:0-2786 GCF_051654945.1 Serratia sp. (in: enterobacteria) | reverse complement strand
AACGCGTTCTAAGGACATGGTGCGTCAACCCAAGCAACCACAAGCGGAAGAACCTGAAATCGCTCCTGAGCCCACTCCTGAGCCTGAGAAGCCGCGTGTTAAGTCTACCGACCTTGTTCGTAACAAGTTGGAAGAACGTAAAGAGAAATTTGAAGATATGAGTGCCAAGGAACGTCAAGACATGCTCAAGACTGACCCTGAGCAGTATCGTCAAATGGAACGTGCTCGTGAAGACTTGGAGAAGACCAACACTCTTATTGACTCTCTTGCTTCTAAGCATAAGATGTCTGAAGAGGCAGTCGCTGACTACATCAATGAAATGGGTGGCGTAGATGGTGTTCGGAAGGAAATGCGTGACAAGAACATCAAGGGTAATGAGCACCAGTACATTGACCGTCGCATTCGTGAGATGGAAGACCTCAAGATTAAGGAAGCCAAGAGTAAGGTGTCTAACCTTCGTGATACCGCTGCTAAGGCAGTAGGTGAGGACACTGGTGTCAAGGTTGACCCAGAGTTTGAGGCGAGTGTGATTGCTGATAAGCACATGCAAGTTCGTGATGAACTTTCTTCTTTGGGCTTTGAAGATGACATCATCAACCAAGCTTTGAAGAATGCAAAGGCAACTGATACCACTTCCGACTTCGATCCTAAGATCGTCAAGAACTGGGCTAAAACGCTCCAGAAGAAGCAGGTGGATGAAGCCAAGGCATCTATGGCAGAAGCCAATGAAAAGGCTAAGGAAGCCGTACAGAGAGCCTCAGAGCATGCTAAGAAGCCAATGCCTGAAGGTGAGCGTGTTGCTGCTGAACGTCAGCTTAAAGAGCAAATCTCTGCACATGAAGGTGTTCTCAAGAAGAAGGGCGTGTCTGCTACAGACCGTGCTAAATCTCAAGCTCAGCTGGATAAGCTCAACCGAGCACTTACTCAGTTGTCAGAGCGTGAAACCAAACTGGCCCAAGCTAAGCGTGATGCTGATGCAGAAGCTAAGGAAGCTACCAAGGAAATGGAACGTACTCGTCGTGAGTATGAACAACTTTGGAAGAAGGCTGAGAAGCGTATGGATGACATCCAGAAGAGTGTTGCAGATGGTGAGAAACTTGCCAAGCAAGAGAAGGACATGACCGAAGCACTTGTTGCTATGGGTGCTCCTGAATCCACTGCACAGCGTATTCTGCACAACATGTTCATCTCTCGTGAGAAGCCTCTCAGTGATGCTGAGTTTAGTAAGCTTCGTGCTCGTGCTGTCCAAGACCTCGAAAAGGCCAAGGAAGCTGAGACTAAGGTTGCTAAGGAAGCTGTGAAGGAAGATGTTGCTAAGATGAGTGACTCTGAGTTGGAAGCTGCTGCTAAAGAAGTCCTAGCAGTACGTCGTGAAGTGAAGGATTTGTCTGCCACTGAACAACAAGCTGTAACTCAAGCAATCATCGACGAACTGAATGCTCGTGGACAAGAAGGTGAAGCTACCTATATGAAAGCTTTCAACCAGATTGTAGCTCGTGCTGAGGAACGTAAGAAACAATTCCCTAACAACAAGAAGCTTTGGATTTCCGCTGATGATAAGCAACTTCTACAAGAACTGATGAATAAAGGGGAAGGTAAGAGCTGGATGGGTAACCTTCAGAAGCAACTAGCCTCTAGGTTCTTTGGGGATGCAGAATCAGGCAGTAAATATATTCGCCTGTCTGAGGAGGAGATTGAGAAGAGAGTGAAGATGGGGTTGGTAGATGACGACCTTGTTGACGCACCTCGTGCATCTTGGAAGAAGATTGGCCGTAAGGTTAACAAATCTGATAAGTAAAAATAAAGGGCCTTGGAGGAAACTCCTTGGCCCTTTTTCTTTATAACATGTCTAGCTCGAACTGATCTTGTGACCAGTGTCGGAATCCGTGTTTGTCTGCCCATTCTTCAAGAGTGGCATACGTTCCGTCTTTGCGCTTACGGGCGAATGGGAACCTTGTCCCTGCCTTCTGCCAAACGAAAACCAACTCTTGTTTCTCTGCATTCAAAACCTCTCGGATAAACAAATACTTTCTAGCTTCAGCATTGTCTTGGAAGCGGCCCTTAGTTTCAATAAGGAACCGTTTACCATCTTCCCTATCCCAAACGAAATCTGGTTCGTAAGTATGGGAGACAGTGTACTCAACCTTGTCTTCTTTGTTATGGAAACGACAGGGAGCTAACTTTGTTTCGTGGAGATTCTTCTCCAACATACTATCATACCCTGACCCTTTAAGTACGTCCTCTTTCTTAGGACGCCAACGACGTCTTGCCATAATTCTCCTAAAAGAAAAGGGGCACTAGGCCCCTAATCAAAACTTACGATGTTGTCGTACTGCTCGGTTGTTACCTGACAACTCACCTTGCTGTCGTTTGTTATCAATCCGAATCTCCTTAGACGTGAGTCTATTACGCTGAAGGAAATCAAGTTCCTCATTCTCTTCTTCTTGGTTCAGAATAGCATCAATATCTTCACGAAAAAGTTTCGTCATAGTACTTACTCCATTTCATCTTCATCATTAACAACGAAGAAATCTTTACCTTCAACAAGACCAGCAAGGTCTCCAGTATAGATCTTCATACCGTAGAGAGACTGCATCTTACCAGCGTTAAGAGCATAGAAAGATTCACGAGGAATTCCCAACATCTCTGCGAAACGCCGTACACTGTAGAGAACATAGATACGACCATCTGCATCGATAACGGAAATACCCTTAGCTTGACGTCCTCTGCGAACGGATTTCAAAGTAGGCATTGGGATAGACATGGTACAACTCCTGTTGACAGTT
>NZ_JBOFZA010000010.1:0-1746 GCF_051654945.1 Serratia sp. (in: enterobacteria) | reverse complement strand
TTTGTCTACCCGATGTTGAAATGTCACCCTGGTTTCCAATTTTAAAATGTCACCTTTTGCTGCAGATTTAAAAAGAGAAGGGCGTTAGCGTTTGAGGCTTGCTCTGAATTCTTCAGGGTTGGCCAGAACTGGATTGATGGCCCTGAGTTGTTCCTGGATTCTGGCCTGGGCTCGTCGTTTTGGCATGCTCTTGCTGCGCTCTCTTTGACCATCCCGGTCCCGTTCATCCTGCTGGACCTGCGCCAGCTTCAGTACGGCGCCGAGCCGTTTGTTGTCTACGATGGCACCCTGGTCAACGATGGCCAACTTGTCGAAGACCTGATAGGCCAGCGTCCTGTAGCCGTATTTGAAGGCCAACGTACCATCTGGGTAATCGAATGACATGATTTTCTCGCCAGCAATTCGCGTATTTTCCTCTGTGGGTTCAACGAGATATAGCATCTTATCGTATTGGAATGTCAGGGATTTCGAGAGTGTTCTGAGCTCCTGCCAGGCAAAGATATCATCCAGCGCTGCCGGCTGCTCGTTGACCGGTCGATGGAGATTTTTTGGGTATTTGGGGGCTTTAGCAAAGCGGCGGTTGAAATCCAGGATGAAGCTGTCCAGCCAAACATTGGCTTCTTCGATACTGCTGATGCTCTCGAGTCGCATCTCTTTGATTAATCGGTCCTGGAGCGTCAGGTTGGCACGCTCGACGCGGCCTTTGGCCTGGGAACTGTTGGCGCAGATGAGCTCGATGTTCAGGTCATGCAGAACGCGCCCAAACTGCGTGGTGCCGGTACGGCGAGTTTCAGCCTGGCTGACGCGAAAAACGGCATGCTTATCACTGTAGAACGCCACAGGTTTACCATGTTTATCAATATATTCCCGCGTCGCCAGCATGTAATCGAAAGCCGATTCCGTTTCACAGAACCGCAGGTGCATCAGCCGACCGGTAGCGTCGTCAATGTAAACCAACAGGCAGCATTTTGATGCACGGCCTTCAAACCAGTCATGGTGAGAGCCGTCGATTTGAATGAGTTCGCCAAGACAGTCGCGGCGATATCGAGGCTGATAAACGCGTGCTTTACGCCGAGCGTGTGGAACCCAAAGGCCATCAGCAATCATCCAGTGGCGCACGGTTTCAGTTGAGATAATTATCTGGTGGCGTTCGCTCAGCTTTTCTGTGGCCAATGTAGGTCCGAAGTCGCTGTATTTTTCACGTAGCAACGCCAGCACTTGTAGCTTGAGATCATCCGGAGCGCGGTTATTTGCTGGCATTCCGCGTTTACGCGAGGCGATGCCGGCTGCGCCGTACGACAAATACCTGGCAAGAACTCGCTGAAGCTGACGAACGCTGATGTTCAGCAGTTTTGCTGCAGCTGATTGTGTCAGGAGTTTGTCGCAAACTTGCTGCAGTACAGGAATGCGGTTCAGTTCTTTCTGGCTCATGGTCACCAACATAGACGCTCCGGATAGTTTGCCTGTGAGAACAGACTAACCGAAAGACGACATTTTAACTTTGGTAAAACACGACATTATCGCTTTGGGCTGACAACCTCGGTGCGCATAACGATAATTATGTTAAATTGCATTGGTAGTTACGCACCAGGTTATCCCGTTAGGTTTGGCTCACCTCACCTTCATGCTTTGCACGCCTGGTATCTCAGAAGCTGGTTCATTAGTGGCAATTTATTCGAGTTGATACTCAGCCGATTTCAATCTCAATCCTCGAGCGGCGTGCCCTGATGAAAACGCATCTGCCAA
>NZ_JBOFZA010000009.1:0-1118 GCF_051654945.1 Serratia sp. (in: enterobacteria) | reverse complement strand
TGGGCTTAGTGGCTCTAAATTTACTTGCGGAGCAGAAAACAACTAAAACATTAAAGAAACGCCTTTCTGCTTTGCAAACAAGACTTTATTTCATTTGAAATGAACATATTTCATATTGGCAAGCTTTTGTCTTAACATTTCATGAACTAACATTCTGCTACTGTAAAATAAGCAGTTCAGCATATTTCGAACTGTGTTCTCTACATTCGCTCATGAGTATTGACCCAGTGTCACTGTGCATAGAAACGCTCAATTAAGCTGTCTGGGCTTAGTGGCTCTAAATTTACTTGCGGAGCAGAAAACAACTAAAACATCAAAGAAACGCCTTTCTGCATTGCAAACAAGACTTTATTTCATTTGAAATGAACATATTTCATATTGCAAGTTTTTGTCTTAACATTGAATAATCTAGCTTTTTCTTACAGGTAAAAAACCTTTTCAGCATTATGTGGACAAGCCTTCTTTCCTTTAGCTCATGAGCACTGATACAGTGACACTGATCATAGAAACGCCCAATTAAGCTGTCTGGGCATAGTAGCTCTAACTTTACTTGCAGAGCAGAAAACAATTAACACATTAAAGAAAGGCCTTTCTGCATTGCAAATAAGACTTTATTTCATTTGAAATGAACATATTTCATAATGCAAGTTTTTGTCTTGACATTGAATAAACTGACCTTCTCTTACTGGAAAAAAAAACTTTTCAGCATATGTGGACAAGCCTTCTTTCCTTTAGCTCATGAGCACTGATACAGTGACACTGTTCATAGAAACGCTCAATTAAGCTGTCTGGGCATAGTAGCTCTAACTTTACTTGCAGAGCAGAAAACAATTAACACATTAAAGAAACGCCTTTCTGCATTGCAAATAAGACTTTATTTCATTTGAAATGAACATATTTCATATTGGCAAGCTTTTGTCTTAACATTGCATGAACTAACATTCTGCTACTGTAAAATAAGCAGTTCAGCAAATGTGGACCTGTGTTCTCTACATTCGCTCATGAGTATTGACCCAGTGCCACTGTGCATAGAAACTATAAATTAAGCTGTCTGGGCTTAGTGGCTCTAAATTTACTTGCGGAGCAGAAAACAACTAAAACATTAAAGAAACGCCTTT
>NZ_JBOFZA010000008.1:0-2535 GCF_051654945.1 Serratia sp. (in: enterobacteria) | reverse complement strand
TGTATAATCCAATTGAAAATTCCCCCATTTACTAATTGAAAATGGGACCACCTTAATCTTCTTGCAAAAATAGTTTTTCCTTTATTATTTCGTTTTGTTCTCGTTCATTTTTTTTGTTTCTTTGAGCCTATATGATGTTCCCGTCATATTAACTAGGTGTGCTTTAAAGGTAATTCTATCAACTAACGCTGCCACCAGCACTTTATCCTTTATAATCTCTCCCCATCTATTAAAAGCGAGATTTGTAGTTATAATAGTGGCTCTTTCTCCTGATCTCCCTGATAAAAGATTAAACAGTAGCTCGCCTGCTTCTTTATCACATCCCACATATCCAAACTCATCGCAAATGACCAAGTCATACTTTTCAAATCTGCTATGCATGGTTAGTAGTTTTCTTTGTGCCTTGGCCTCTCTCATCTCTACTAACAGTTTTGGTACTGATGTAAATAACACTGTCATCCCATTCATGCAAGCCTTAATCCCCAATGCAATAGCCATATGCGTTTTTCCTGTACCTGGATTTCCATAGAGTACTACATTTCTACCTTGTTTAATAAATTCAAGGGTTTCTAGCACTGGTAAAATCTGTGCAGCCTCTATGGGTAGTTCATCCCTCTCTAATTCCTCTAAATATTTGAGCCCAAAGAAGTGTGCAGCCTTAACTCTCTGTTGTTTCCGGTTTTCATTTCTCCTATTTACTTCCCCTTCGAGTAGTTTGCGCACAAATTCAATTTGGCTCCACCCTTGCTTGCCACTCGTTTCTACCATCTCTTCAAGGCTCTCTTTAACTGATAGGAGCTTTAGTTCTGTAGCCAAGCTACATAGTTGTTCTTTCTCTGTAATAATCATATTCCAAGGGTCTTTAGGTGAGTATTGGTACCCATTATTGCTGTGATTCCCTCAAGTGAGTCACCTGCTCTCTGCTGGATAAGTATTTCCTGTTCCTTGAAAGATTCCAGTGGAGTGTTCTCTAGAATAACATCTTGCTCTTTATTGAGCAACATAGCTGTAAGTTGGTCTTTGGTGGCTTTGCGCACATTTCTACCATACAACTCCTTGCTTTTCTCCTCCAAGTCTGCTATTGTATAACCATTCTCACTTATAAATGCCATGAGCTGCACAAACTCTTTATCTGTACCGCAGAACCGATTCTTGTATATCTTATGGAGTTTATCACTAGCATTGTGCCATGCTTGTGTATGAGTGAGTGCATTAGGTTTGTTTAATAGCGTTGGTAGGTAGTGGGTAATGTCTACCACCCAATCATCGTTTGTATAACTTCGCTGGTGAGTAGTAATTTTCTCTTGCTTGTAGAATACAGCAATCTTTTCGCTGTACAGACGTACAGAAACACTTTTCCCGACCAGATGATCTGGAACCGAGTAGTGAGAGTTCTTAACGTATACCGTAGACCATTTGTCAACTTTATACTCTTGAAGTACAAAGCATCCAAAGTCTCCTTCCTTTATTTTGAGAGCTTGGCAATCCTCCAACACGCTAATCTCTTTTGATTTACCTTCTTTATTAAGTAAGGAGCATATTTGAGAAGCATGTTTTTGTGCTAACTCTATCGTTTTGAAGTAAATATCTTCGCCACTAAAACCTCTACTGCGTACCACCTTAACGCTATTCTCTACATGGCCCTTCTCGTTACCTGAACGTATATTACAGAATCTATAACTGAAGCCATAAAAGCTTGACATACCTGCAAGTGTGTCGGTCACCTTACGCTCAGTTCCCACAAACTCCTTCACTGCCACACGCATGTTGTCATAGACCATGCAACAGGGTACCCCGTTTACTTCTCTAAAGAAATTACGGTGAGATTCCATAAAAGCCAACTGGTCTTGATGACGAAATAAGTAGGTATAGCGTGCATTACTATAGGCAAAGGTAAATACAGCCATATAGAAACGCATCTTTCTTCCTGAAATGTAGAGAGTAACCTCTCCCCAGTCAAACTCTACAATCTGCCCAGGTTCGTAGTGGATACGAAGAAAGCACTCCTTGCTCATTGGTACCTTGCTATCTTCTACTCTTTTATGTAGGAGGTAATTGCACACAGTTGAATAGCTAATCTCTAAACCCTCTTCTACAAGTTTGCGATGTATCTGCTTACCTGTCATACATTGCTTGCGTAACCCTTGTCGACGCAACTTACGGTTAACCTCAAAATAATGGTCAACACGCTCCTGGATGGATTTAGAGAACCTTCGGCATCTACGGTTGGCTACTTGATACGTTGGCTTGGTATGAATTAGATCCAATACAGCTGCACTCGAATCCTCACTGGCCAAAGCTTTTTCATACTCGTTGAGATACCGGCGAACTGTTTTTCTGTCGCAACTCATCTCACGAGAGATGGAGCGAATACTACGCCCATCTCGTAACATCTTAATGATTTCTTGTCTCTGAGTCATACTCTTCATTTTATCCCATGCCTTTAAGATTGATAGGCAAAGGTAGTGAACAATGAAGATTGGGTGGTCCCTTTTTCAATTGGAAAAGAGGTAGACTTTTGAATTAGAATTTACA
>NZ_JBOFZA010000007.1:0-1910 GCF_051654945.1 Serratia sp. (in: enterobacteria) | reverse complement strand
AAGAAGCGTTCTTTGAACATGATTATATATAAACGAAACAAAGTAGTACAAGCCCTGATTTTCAGTGATGATAATTAGGAAAAAATACAAAAACCGTCAATTATTACATTAGGTAATTATTCGATAAATTTTGGTTCTTGAGCAGATTATTTTACTTCATCTTCGGATGAAAGTATAACAAAAACATTTTACAATGAAGAGTTTGATCCTGGCTCAGGATGAACGCTAGCTACAGGCTTAACACATGCAAGTCGAGGGGCAGCACGAGGTAGCAATACTGAGGTGGCGACCGGCGCACGGGTGAGTAACACGTATCCAACCTACCATTTACTCTTGGATAGCCTTCTGAAAAGGAGATTAATACAAGATGGCATTATGAGATTTCATGATCACATAATTAAAGAATTTCGGTAAATGATGGGGATGCGTTCCATTAGATAGTAGGCGGGGTAACGGCCCACCTAGTCTACGATGGATAGGGGTTCTGAGAGGAAGGTCCCCCACACTGGTACTGAGACACGGACCAGACTCCTACGGGAGGCAGCAGTGAGGAATATTGGTCAATGGACGCAAGTCTGAACCAGCCAAGTAGCGTGAAGGATGAAGGTTCTATGGATTGTAAACTTCTTTTATAAGGGAATAAAATCACCTACGTGTAGGTGCCTGTATGTACCTTATGAATAAGGACCGGCTAACTCCGTGCCAGCAGCCGCGGTAATACGGAGGGTCCGAGCGTTATCCGGATTTATTGGGTTTAAAGGGAGCGTAGATGGATTTTTAAGTCAGTTGTGAAAGTTTGCGGCTCAACCGTAAAATTGCAATTGATACTGAAGATCTTGAGTATAGTTGAGGTGGGCGGAATTCGTGGTGTAGCGGTGAAATGCTTAGATATCACGAAGAACTCCGATTGCGAAGGCAGCTCACTAAGCTATAACTGACATTGAGGCTCGAAAGTGTGGGTATCAAACAGGATTAGATACCCTGGTAGTCCACACGGTAAACGATGAATACTCGCTGTAGGCGATACACAGTCTGCGGCCAAGCGAAAGCATTAAGTATTCCACCTGGGGAGTACGCCGGCAACGGTGAAACTCAAAGGAATTGACGGGGGCCCGCACAAGCGGAGGAACATGTGGTTTAATTCGATGATACGCGAGGAACCTTACCCGGGCTTAAATTATGCATGAATAACTCAGAGATGGGTTAGCCAGCAATGGCATGTATGAAGGTGCTGCATGGTTGTCGTCAGCTCGTGCCGTGAGGTGTCGGCTTAAGTGCCATAACGAGCGCAACCCTTGTCTATAGTTACTAACAGGTTATGCTGAGGACTCTATGGAGACTGCCATCGTAAGATGTGAGGAAGGTGGGGATGACGTCAAATCAGCACGGCCCTTACGTCCGGGGCTACACACGTGTTACAATGGGGGGTACAGAAGGCTGCTACACGGCGACGTGATGCTAATCTCCAAAACCTCTCTCAGTTCGGATCGAAGTCTGCAACCCGACTTCGTGAAGCTGGATTCGCTAGTAATCGCGCATCAGCCACGGCGCGGTGAATACGTTCCCGGGCCTTGTACACACCGCCCGTCAAGCCATGGAAGCTGGGGGTACCTGAAGTGCGTAACCGCAAGGAGCGCCCTAGGGTAAAACTAGTAACTGGGGCTAAGTCGTAACAAGGTAGCCGTACCGGAAGGTGCGGCTGGAACACCTCCTTTCTGGAGAGAACCAAGACTTAGGTTTTTGTAGCTTGTTCTATTTGTTCGTTTATTTTATATATATTGAGATTAATGAAGCCGAGTCTAATAAACAGACGAGGTTGAATGCCATCCAGTCCTATAGCTCAGTTGGTTAGAGCGCTACACTGATAATGTAGAGGTCGGCAGTTCAACTCTGCCTGGGACTACTCCAAA
>NZ_JBOFZA010000006.1:0-1761 GCF_051654945.1 Serratia sp. (in: enterobacteria) | reverse complement strand
ATTAGAACCTTTGATTTCTATCGCTGATAAGGTGCTAATTGCAACACTTCCATCATAAAGGTTTCCAGAGGACAGCTGAAAAGAGACAGGATTACCTAATCCATCAACAATTGCATGGATTTTTGTTGTTTTCCCACCTTGTATATTAGAGTTAGGGTTTTAACCTTCCGATTTTGATTGGATAACCCTATGAACCATGGTTATTTTAATTTGGTATTAACTCATTTATTTTGAGATAATATATTTATTGGATTGAGAGGCTAAGCCGTTCCCACCTTGGGTCGTTGAACCCGTACTCAAAAGACTGGCTCCTCTCTCTGATAAGTGGATTACGTATGAGTTAGATGTTGAAAGTCTTTACTTTACTCCGTATCTCGTACAAGGTAGTGACGCTTTTCAGTTGAGTGGATTTCAATTCAAAATACTTTTTTGAAAGGTCTGATATACATGTACTTTTTAGGCATTGATATCGGTAAACGCACTCACGTTGCTTCTGTCATGAACGAGAAAGGAAAGGTGTTGCTAAAAGGTTTTTCTTTTCCTAACACGACTGAAGGAGCAGAGTCATTGATTGAGCGAATAGCCAACTATTCAGGAGCGCCCTGTGATTTTGTTATAGGGATGGAAGCCACAGGTCACTATTGGCTGTCCATCTTTTCATATCTCCACGAATCAGATTATTTGATTCACGTTGTGAATCCCCTTCAGACTGATGGGTGGCGCAAAGGAACAGAAATACGGAAACGAAAGAACGATATTATTGATTCTGTTTTGATTGCTGACCTAATGCGCTATGGCTCATTTGTCGAAACAGTCTTATCTGATGAAAATATTTTTTCTTTGAAACAACTTTCTCGTTACCGAACTTATTTAGTAGGCACAGCAAGTGACTTCAAAAGAAAAATCATAGCCGTGCTCGATCAAGTATTTCCCGAATACGCGTCGATTTTTACCAAGCAGGGCGTTTTCGGAAAAGCTTCTAAAGAGTTATTGCTAGCGTTTAGTTCCCCAATGGACTTAGAGAACATTTCTTCGGAAGATTTAGCTCAATACTTAGCTGGATTAAGCAGAAACCGGATCAAGCCAGAGAAAGCTGATCAATTAAAGCAAGCCGCTTCTAACTCCTTTGGAGTGAAATTTGCTCAAGAAGCGTTTACCTTTCAATTACGATCCATGATTGAACAATTGAAATTCATTGAACGGCAAGTGAAGGAAACCGAAAACGAAATCAAACAAATCATGAATCCTTTGGACTCTGTTATTCTCACAATCCCTGGAATTGGTCCAATAAATGGTGCGACCATTCTTGGTGAAATAGGCGACATTCAGAAATTTTCTAATCCGAAGAAACTCGTCGCTTACGCTGGAATAGACGCTTCTGTAACTCAGTCAGGGCAATATGAGGCAACACATAACGTTATGAGTAAGCGTGGCTCTCCGTATCTACGAAAAGCCTTGTTTTCAGCCGCTTTAATTGCTTCTCAGTGTGATCCTGTTTTTAGCGCGTTTTACCAGAAAAAAATCTCTGAAGGAAAACATCATCTAACTGCCTTAGGTGCAGTTTCTCGTAAACTTTGTTACGTAATCCATGCTATTTTGACTAGAAACGAGCCTTATAAAATCATTTCCGATTAGCTATTGAACAGCTAAAAAAACTGGTTATGAAAGGTCTATTTGTTGTGCTCTTTTTTAAAACTATTTGTTATAAAATATTTTTTTGATTTAGCTAATTTTTACTTGACTCTATATAGTTAGTCTTTT
>NZ_JBOFZA010000005.1:0-3261 GCF_051654945.1 Serratia sp. (in: enterobacteria) | reverse complement strand
TCAGTTTTTTCAGTGATTACAGGCTTCTTTACGATATCGTAAGCAGTCATTATGCAAGCACCTCCTCGATTGTCGTTAACGCTTCCTTAGTTACGATAACTTTCTCTTGCTTTAATAACCAGTAAACTCCAATCTCATTCGGTTGAAGAACTACTGCGTTCTCTAAGTTTCTAGCTGATAAGTATAAGTTGTAATCAGCTTCTGAAGCAAGGTCATTTACTACGAATAATTGCTTTGTTTTAGCTGTTAAAGCGTTAGTTAAAGCGATTATTGTTTTTGTTTTTGGAGTTTCGATAGTTCCATCAAGAACTAAGATTTCTCCAGCAGCAACTTTCGCAGAAAGTGCTGATCTTAAAGCAAGGTTTCTTACTTTTTTGTTTACTTTTTTCTCGTATGATCTTGGTTGTGGTCCGAAAGTAACTCCTCCACCTACCATGTGTGGAGCTCTTATAGAACCTTGTCTAGCTCTTCCAGTTCCTTTTTGTTTGAAAGGCTTTCTTCCTCCACCTTTAACCATAGCTCTAGTTTTAGTAGCTGCAGTTCCTTGTCTAGCAGCTGCTAACTCCGCAGTTAATACTTCATGTAATACTGCTTGATTAGGCTCGATTCCAAATACAGAATCTTTAACTTCTACAGTACCAGTTTGGTTACCTGCTAAGTCATATATGTTTAAAACTGCCATTATTTTCCTCCTTCCTCATCTACTAACTAATTATTTCTTTACAGCCGGCTTAACAACGATATATCCGTTCTTAGGACCAGGTACTGCACCTTTAATTAGTAGTAAGTTGTTTTCTGCGTCAACTTTAACAATTTTTAAGTTTTGAACTGTTACAGTTGCATTTCCATATTGTCCAGCCATTTTTTTGTTCTTAAGAACTTTTCCAGGCCAAGACGACATACCTATTGATCCTCCAAGTCTATGGTTTCTAGACACACCGTGTGAAGCTCTGTTTCCACTGAAGTTATGTCTCTTCATAACTCCTGATGTTCCTTTACCTTTTGAAGTACCAGTTATGTCTACGAAAGCAACTTCTGCTAAAGCATCCACTTTAATCTCTTGTCCAAGTTCGATTCCTTCTACTGAATCAACTTTTAACTCTTTAACAAATCTTAACGGCTTTACACCAGCTTTATTAAAGATTCCCATTAATGGCTTTGTAGTATTTTTTTCTCTTTTTTCGTCAAATCCTAATTGTAAAGCTGTATATCCATCGTTCTCTGTAGTCTTCTTTTGAAGAACAAAGTTAGGTCCAGCTTCAACAACAGTAACTGGAATAAATTTTCCATCTTCGAAAATTTGAGTCATTCCAATTTTTTTTGCTAAAATTCCTGACATGTGTTTTACCTCCATCAAATAATATATTGGTTGACAACTTGCCCTCGTGGTTCCACCACTTTTCTTTAAAAAAAACGCCAACTTGTATTATTCTGTAAGGATAATTTAATTGCATCAAATTACCCGAAAATCAGCTGTCTGCTTTTTTCATCAGAACCTTTTCAACAAACTATTACGCTTGCTTTATTTCGATTCCAACACCAGCTGGTAAGTTAACTGCTGTTAAAGAAGCAATTGTCTTAGGGTTAGAGTTTTTAATCTCTACCATTCTTCTGTGCACTCTCATCTCGAATTGCTCTCTCGAGTCTTTGTTTACGTGTACTGATCTAAGTACAGTATATTTTTTTATTTTTGTAGGTAGTGGCATAGGTCCTGCAATTTCTGCTCCAGATTTCTTTGCTACTTCTACTATCTTTTTAGCTGATTGATCTAATAAAGTGTGATCATAAGCTTTTAAGTAAATTCTTAACTTGTTAGAAGCCATTTTACTTTTCGCACCTCCTTAAAAGTTTCGATTAAAAGAATTAAATAATTCTTTTGTACACTCTGGTAATTATATCACATTTTTTACAAAAAGCAAATGTTTTTTGTTTTTATTTAAAAGTTTTTTTTACTAGCTTTTTTAGGATTATAAAAGGGGACTAAGTCCCCTTTTATATGAACTAAATTTCACTTAGTTTTCAATTCTTGATTAAGTAAGATTACTTAGTAATTTCTGCAACAACTCCAGAAGCTACCGTTCTTCCTCCTTCTCTTATCGCGAATCTTAATCCTGGTTCCATTGCGATTGCATGAATTAACTCTACAGTCATTTCAATGTTATCTCCTGGCATTACCATTTCTACTCCTTCAGGTAAAGCAATTGCTCCAGTTATATCTGTAGTTCTGAAGTAGAATTGTGGTCTGTATCCTGAGAAGAATGGAGTATGTCTTCCACCCTCTTCTTTAGTTAATACGTATACTTCTGATCTGAAGTTTGTATGAGGTAAGATTGATCCTGGCTTACATAATACTTGTCCTCTTTCAACATCCTCTTTCTTGATTCCTCTTAATAATGCTCCTACGTTATCTCCAGCTTGTCCTTGGTCTAATAACTTTCTGAACATCTCTACTCCAGTACAAGTTGTCTTAGAAGTTGTCTCTCTGATTCCTACGATCTCGATCTCTTCTCCTACTTTTACTATTCCTCTTTCGATTCTTCCTGTTACTACTGTTCCTCTTCCTGTTATCGTGAATACATCCTCGATTGGCATTAGGAATGGTTGGTCTACTGCTCTTGCAGGTGTTGGTATGTAAGAATCTACAGCGTCCATTAGAGCTTTAATTTGGTTTACCCATTTCTCTTCTCCGTTCATCGCTCCTAAAGATGATCCCATTACTACTGGTAAATCGTCTCCTGGGAATCCGTACTCTGTTAATAACTCTCTTACTTCCATCTCTACTAACTCTAATAACTCTTCGTCATCTACCATGTCAGCTTTGTTTAAGTATACTACGATGTATGGAACTCCAACTTGTCTTGATAATAAGATGTGTTCTCTTGTTTGAGGCATTGGTCCATCCGCTGCTGATACAACTAGGATAGCTCCATCCATTTGTGCCGCTCCAGTTATCATGTTCTTTACGTAGTCAGCATGTCCTGGACAGTCAACGTGCGCATAGTGTCTTTCTACTGTTTCGTACTCAATGTGAGCTGTATTGATTGTGATTCCTCTTTCTCTCTCTTCTGGAGCCGCATCAATGTTTGCGAAATCTACTTTCTTAGCTAATCCCATATCTGATAATACTTTAGAGATTGCTGCTGTTGTTGTTGTTTTACCGTGGTCAACGTGTCCTATTGTTCCGATGTTAACGTGCGGTTTGCTTCTTTCAAATTTTTCTTTAGCCATTTGAAATTTCCTCCTAATTGTTATTTATATTTT
>NZ_JBOFZA010000004.1:0-1081 GCF_051654945.1 Serratia sp. (in: enterobacteria) | reverse complement strand
TATTACACAATGCGGTAGTTGCTATGGTTGCTAGAGTGTTCCTATGAAGATAGATTGATAGACAGATAAGATGAAGTCAGATTATAGATAGATAAGAAATATTAGATAGATGGGCATGGAAATCTACCCGGAGCAACAGGTTTTGCAGTCACACGTGTGTGTTTTTGTATGTGTGTGTGCGCGTCTTTTCTACATTGCATTTGTGATCTAGTACCAGGGCTTCATTTCTGTGTGAAAATTTTCAGACCTATGCTGGATTTATTATTAGTTTTTGACAAATTAAAAATATATATATAGATTTTTTCGTATTTCCCATTCATTTTCAATTGGGGTCGTATTGACCCCAAAGACCATATTAGTAAAAAAAAAAAAAAAAAACATACCTTCAGAACAACCGAATCAAGCCCTTTTTTTTTAAATGTGTATACAGATAGAAAATGTTGAAAAGTCACAAAATCTTATTCCACTGAGATGAAGGGAAACATTTTTTAACTAAAGAAAGTCGACTGGGGTCATACTGACCTCAATACTATTTCTAATCCATTCAAACTCATCTATCTAATATTTCTTATCTATCTATAATCTGACTTCATCTTATCTGTCTATCAATCTATCTTCATAGGAACACTCTAGCAACCATAGCAACTACCGCATTGTGTAATAGCTACACAATATCTGTTATAAAATGATCAAGAAACACAAAATCAAGTGTATAATTGAAAGAGTAATTGTAAAAAATTTATAATTTTTTAATCATACAAATAATATATAATTTTTTTGTTTACTTCTCATCTATACATTAATGCTGTGTTTTGGGAGATATGAAGTACTTTTGTATCTGTTTACCACAAAAATCCTCAACTACACCATTAGCTTGCATGTGAAATATTACATTTTTATGAATAAATCTCTTAAATGATGATCTAAATTTAATTTAAACTTTTTCTGGATATTGATCTAGGTGTTAGGTGTACAATACTGCCATCTGGTGGTTAGAGAAAAACTTGTAGAAATCAGTTTTTGAAAGAATAGTGTAATGACCATATATATAGACTTATGCAGAATTTATTGATTTTATTTG
>NZ_JBOFZA010000003.1:0-1436 GCF_051654945.1 Serratia sp. (in: enterobacteria) | reverse complement strand
GCTAATGAGAGAATAAGTAGAACGCGCATCCACATATGCTGAATAGATGCTTTCCCAGTAAGAGAAAGTCAATTTATGCAATGTTAAAACAAAAGCTTGCAAATATGCAAGAGGTTCGATTCAAATGAAATAAAGTCTTATTTGCAATGCAGAATAGCGATTCTTAAATGCATTAGATGTTTTCTGCTCCGAGAGTAAAGTTAATGCTACGACACCCGGAGAGCTTAGTTTAGCGTTTCTATGAACAGTGTCACTGCGTAAATACTCCTGAGAGAATGATGAGCTTGCGAGTCCATACATGCTGAAACTCTTCTTTCCGTGGAAGAGAAAGTCATTTTAGGCAATGTTGAGACAAAAGCTTGCCAATATGAAAGATGTTTGTTTCGAATGAAGTAAACTCTTATTTGCAATGTAGAAAGGCGTCTCTTTAATGTGTTAGATGTTTTCTGCTCTGCATGTAAAGTTATAGCTACGACACCCAGACATCTTAGTTTAGCGTTTCTATGAACAGTGACACTGGGTAACTGCTCCTGAGAGAGTGAAGAGAGCGCGAGTCCACACATGCTGAAAAGCTTCTTTCCGTGTAAGAAAAAGTTATATTATGCAATAAGACAAAAGCTTACAATATGAAAGATGTTCTTTTCAAATAAAATACAGTCTTATTTGCAATGCAGAATGGCGTTTCTGTCATGCATTAGATGTTTCCTACTCCACAAGTAAGCTTAGAGCTATTATGCCCAAAAAGCTTAGTTTAGCGGTTCTATGAAGAGTGATACTATGTTCTTGCTAATGAGAGAATAAGTAGAACGCCGATCCACATATGCTGAAAATATGCTTTGCCAGTAAGAGAAAGTCATTTCATGCAATGTTAAGGCATTAGATGTTTTCTGCCCCGCAAGTAAAGTTAGACCTACTCTGCCCAGACAGCTCAGTTTAGCGTTTCTATGAATAATGGCACTGTTTCAAAGCTAATGAGAGAATTAATAGAACATGGGTCCACACATGCTGAAAAACTTCTTTCCCTGTAAGAGAAATTCAGTTCATGCAATAAGACAAAAGCTTGCCAATATGAAAGATGTTTGTTTCAAATGAAAAAAAGTCTTATTTGCAATGCAGAAATGGCGTTTCTTAAATGCATTAGATGCTTTTTGCTCCTCAAGTAATCTTAGAGCTATTATACTCAGAAAGCTTAGTTTAGCGGTTCTCTGAATAATGGCAGTGTGTCAAAGCTAATGAGAGAATAAATAGAACATGGGACAGCACATACTTGAAAAGCTTCTTTCCCTGTAAGAGAAATTCAGTTCATGCAATGTTGACAAAAGCTTGCCAATATGAAAGATGTTTGTTTAAAATGGAAAAAAAAGTCTTATTTGCAATGCAGAATGGCGTTTCAAGTGCATTAGATGTTTTTTGCTCCTCAAGTAATCTCAGAGCTT
>NZ_JBOFZA010000002.1:0-1533 GCF_051654945.1 Serratia sp. (in: enterobacteria) | reverse complement strand
CCTCACCCGTAAGCATATCAAACTGGAATAAAAAGCTCCAGAATGACTTACTCTTGGGATCAATTTTTTTACAATTACTCTTTCAATTATACACTTGATTTTGTCTTTCTTGATCATTTTATAACAAATATTGTAGACTAATCAGTATCAGTTCAGTGAATCAGATTTGTTGTAGTCACAGTTTTATAGTCATATATATATATACACACACACACTTGTATAATAGTTATAATTATTTGACGTTATTACTTATTTGTGTTTATGCTAATGCCCATTTATGTTCACTTGATTTAATAAATTTGTTCTTCTTCAGATTTATTAAAATTGTTTTTACTTTTTCATTGCACAATCACTAATGCTGTCTGTATTTATACCTCACTATGACACAGATGAATTCAAAAACACAAACCTTAATTTGTACTGCTTTTTAAGACTCTTATGATCACCAAGGCTGCAATAATTTCAAACTGAAAGCCTTCAAACTTCTATCCAACCTGTAGCTATCTATGTGATAGACTGCATGACCTTAAAATATTCAGCTTCAAGCTGTACAAACTACTGTTTATTCTAACTTCAGACTTCTTTAACTGAACACCTTCAATCTGTAAGCTTTTAAAACTACTTCTAATAGGTCAGACTTTCTCAAGCCAACTTCAAAGTTTGTTCACAAACTTTTTTATCTAGTTATTATTATTCTTCTGAGACTAAAATTTCTGACTGCTACTCCTCCTAGAGCTTTAACTCTACAGACTCCAAACTCAGCCCAGATCTTCAGACTGATCTCGCCGGGTGTGCTATATCTTTTCTAACTGATCAGACTTACGGTTTTCTTAAAAATGAAGATTAAAAATCATAAAAATCCCATAGACTTACATTGACGGAATGTTCAAATGAGCCAAGACCTTGCAAGCTCCAACTGACAAACATTCAAATGTAAACACACTGAAGCCCATTAGACTCAGTCAGACTTCCCTTCTATGTACTATTTCTAACCCATTTAAACTCATTCAAATCTATCTATCTATCTATCTATCTATCTATCTATCTATCTATCTATCTATCTATCTATCTATCTATCTATCTATCTGTCTATCTATCTATCTGTCTGTCTATCTACACAATATTTGTTATAAAATGATCAAGAAACACAAAATCAAGTGAATAATTGAAAGAGTAATTGTAAAAAATTTATAATTTTTTAATCATACAAATAATATATCATTTTTTGTTTGTTTACTTCTCATCTATACATTAATGCTGTGTTTTGGGAGATATGAAGTACTTTTGTACCTGTTTACCACAAAAATCCTCAACTACACCATTAGCTTGCATGTGAAATATTACATTTTTATGAATAAATCTCTTAAATGATGATCTAAACTTAATTTAAACTGTTTCTGGATATTGATCTAGGTGTTAGGTGTACAATACTGCCATCTGGTGGTTAGAGAAAAACTTGTAGAAATCAGTTTTTGAAAGAATAGTGTAATGACCATATATATAGACTTATGCAGAATTTATTGATTTTATTTG
>NZ_JBOFZA010000001.1:0-5460 GCF_051654945.1 Serratia sp. (in: enterobacteria) | reverse complement strand
CCATTTTCTCTCGCTATTTTTGCGACGTTGGCATCGGGGTGAGAAGCCAATTCAACGATTCGAAGTTTGAAGTCGTTGGAATAGACCGTGCGTGATTCAGTTCGCCAGTCGGCAATGCTTTCCATGAATAGAGCTCCATCTGGTTTAGAAGGAGTTCTAACCTAACGATCCTGGGACCAGAATCACAGGCGGCAGTGGCTTTACGCTTACCACAACCGGTTCCAGATCCTATATAGATTGCCATCACATTGCTGGTCGAACATTTTTAAAGTCTGCCCATCGCATCCGGGAGCACCCTGATTACGACGTACATCCAGGTACGATACCCAGACCAGTGCTTTTAGTATTTCGAATGATTTTCGTTGCATCAATTACGTCATCCCCTAATGGGTTGTGTCTTCTGCAATGAATGCGATCCTCATCCCTTCGCTCCAGACCCATTACAGATCTTTCATCACTACTACGAATGAGTCCGCCTCTGTTTCCCGATACGTGCCGGAAACAGGTTCTCACGTTCCCTGAGATGGTCTGGCTCGGGCTCCTGCTGCCTTCACACCGGATGCCGCACAGTCAGTAAGTAGGTAACCTCTGCGCTTATCAGGGGGCAGTTGTACGACCTCGTTTTGACATCATCTGCGATTTCGATGCTTCATCGGACAGTTTACTTTCGTTCAGCTTCCCGAACCCCACGTGACAGTAGATCTCTGCCTTTTCCCGAATCGCTCACCACCCCATCCCTTAGGATGAAGCAGCATCGGGTCGTTTGGCCAGTGTTCCTGTAAACCCTGACCGGAGGGCCCACCTCCACCCACTTCAGGGCATGGATCTCTCATGCGGCCATTCTCATGGCGTTAGCAGAAGTTCTCCTTCGTGACACACACAACCAGTTCTTGCGGCCTACGACCAGTTCCCGTTCATTCTGCCCATATCGGGCAGAAAGTGAAAGTTCACTATCGTTGGCACCCACTGTATGGGTGCTATGCAACGGTCCGAAATATAGAACAACGCAGTGATGTATGCGTGGTTCATATCGAATACGACTCAGGTATAGTCCAGACAGTTTCGGCGTGGATGCTCGACCCCGTCGAGTGTTATGCCATGGCGCTCGGTGAGCCGGGAATCACTGTGGCTGCATTATGCCATCTGCACCAATTACTGGGTACTTGGCGTTTGAAAGCAGACTTGCCGGACGGTTCCAATATCATCCGGGAGAATCTCAATGGAAAAGTTATCAAAGGCTGTTCCTGTATTGCGACAATCGCCAAGATCGATACCGCGGCAGATGAACATTACGTTCGACAATGCCGAACTTCAGGCAATGAACGCAGCTCAGCGTGCAAAGATCATCATGAATCTTGCAAACCTGCTGTTACAAGCCGCCGACATCACAACCACCGGAAAGGAGGTTGACGATGACTAACAATGATGGCTTACCCGTACACCTTCTTCAGCGCAAAGCCGTGGTATATGTCCGGCAGTCGACGCAGACTCAGGTGCTGATGAATATTGAGAGTCAGCGTCGTCAGTACGAGCTTGTGGAGGAAGCAAAACGTCGTGGATTCCATGATATCGACGTCATCGACGACGATCTTGGGCGCTCGGCAAGTGGTATGACGGTCAGACCGGGTTTTGACCGTTTAGTGGCTTTGTTGTGCGCAGGAGATGTTGGGGCTGTTCTTTGCCTGGATGCATCACGTCTTGCTCGTAACGGACGCGATTGGCAACATTTGCTCGAACTTTGTGGTCTCGTTGAGGCAAGAGTCATCGATCTCGATGGTATGTACGACCCCTGTCTACCGAACGATCGACTGCTACTCGGCATGAAAGGAAACATTAGTGAGTTCGAACTCAATATACTTCGTACGCGTATGCTTGATGCCAAGCGCGATAAGGCTTACCGTGGTGAATTACGTATCAGTGTGCCAATCGGCTACATCTGGCATCGCGATGTGGGTCTGGGACTCGATCCAAACTTGCGATTGCAGGAAGTCATACGATTGATATTTACTCGTTTTCGAGAGCTGGGTAGCGCACGGCAGGTTCTGTTGTCATTGCGCGCCGAAGAAGTTCATTTTCCGCGCCCCTCTGATGGCAAAACGCTGACTCATTTCGACTGGGTATTGATACGTTATCGTAATGTAATCTCGGTGCTTAAGAACCCGTTTTATGCTGGGGCATACGCGTATGGCAAGAGTGGTCAACGGGTGATGATAGTCGATGGCCGCGGACGCAAGAGCTACAAGCACAGCAAGCCGTTTAAAGAATGGGACGTTCTGCTCAAAGGGCATCACGAAAGTTATATCGACTGGGCTGAGTTCGAACGCAACCAGAAGCAGCTCGCGGTTAATGCCTACGGTAAAGCAGGCGGCGTAAAATCGGGCCGTGGTGGGCAAGCATTACCCGCAGGTCTACTTACGTGTGCGCGCTGTGGACGACGTCTGTCAGTGGCCTATACCGGGCGTATATCGCAGCCGGTCTACCGGTGCTATCGTTTGGATATACCGCCAAAATGCATGAGTTTTGGTGGTTCTCGAATAGATGCAGCCATTGGGAAAGAGCTTTTGCGCGTTGTGGAACCCATGGCAATTGAGGCAGCTCTACAGGCCAGGCAAATGCATATGGATACCTTAAACAAACAGCGAAATATCATTGAGCTGGAGCTACAGCAAGCTCAATACGAAGCCAGATTGGCAGAGCGGCGTTACGCAGTTTGCGATCCTGATAATCGACTGATAGCCGCACAACTGGAGAAAAATTGGGAGGCAGCGCTATGTCGTGTACAAGCCTGTGAAACGCGTCTGGATGCGACGCATACTCCCGTGGCAGAAGTTTCTGTTCCTGATTTTACGGAGCTTGCAGGTGACCTCAATACAGTCTTGAATGCGGCAAGCGTCACTATGCGCATGCGGCAACAACTGCTACGAGCCCTGATTGTCGATATTATTGCTGATGTAGATGAGACTCTGCGCGAAGTCATTCTTACGATCCATTGGCAGGGCGGTCGGCATTCACAATTACGGGTCCGCAAGCCCAGATCAGGTGAGCATGGATGTTCTACGTCTGATAATGCGCTTGCAGTGATCCGCAGCATGGTCACTCGATGGTCCGATCAGGACATCGCAACAACGCTAAACCGGATGGGAATGCGCACCGGTCAAGGCAAGACCTGGACTGCCCATCGTGTAAGTTCTGTACGACGTGTGCGAGAGATAAGCGCTTATCGGTCGGCAAAGAAGAATACAGAATGGGTTACAATGTCTGAGGCAGCAAAACTGCTTGGTGTCAAACATCACACAATCCGGCGCTTAATCCATGATCGGATTTTACCTGCTGAACAAGTCATCCCAGATGCCCCATGGCAAATCTGTATAAACGACCTGCATACCGATATAGTTGCCGCAGCACTTATTGGCAAACATCGCCCGTGTCGCAAGGCTGCCGAAGGACAGATCCCAATGTTTATCGAGGTTTCAGAAGGAGGTGTACAATGATCGCCCCATTGCCACCGGCCTTATGGCCCGTTCGGCACGGTTATTGTTCAGTGGCAACGCACCATCCTTCAAGAATCGGCTGAGCATGACCCGTCGTTTCAGCGTGTAGGCGATCGCTTTACCCAGCGCAGAACTCTCCGGGCACGCATCCTTCTGCTGCTCCAGCCATTGCCACAGTTTTTTCAGTATCGGACGGGTATACCGCTGCCGCCACTGGCGGATCCTCCTCTCCAGTCTCCAGACAATACAACCCGGCGATCTGCCTGACCACCATCTCCGCACGCGATCCTTGCTGGCTTTCCACAGTTCAGCGAAGTTTCTGCGCGCATGGACCCAGCAACCGGCAAGCTCGATCCCTTTATTCTACCCCGCCCGGTCTGGCTGTCGAAGTAGACGATAGCGGGGCCAATTTTTCACCACCGACGTAAGCCCACAGATAGCCGGAGCGGGTTTTACCGCTTTTCTTCGTGTCCAGGGTGCGCATTTTCGTCTCATCAGCATGCACCATCGGGCACTTCAGCAACGCTTCCCGCAACAACCCTGCCAGGGCTCCGCCGCTTCTGCCCATCCAATCAGCCATCGTGCTGACCAGCAACTCAACATCCGCCCGGGCGAAGATATGCTGTTGGCGATGAAGCGGCTGATAATCACAGTATTTGCTGACCACGACCTGTACCACTATGCTGGTTTCGGCCAGACCTTTAGGGATAAGCTGCGCGGGCATGTCGCCGCTGACCATCCGCTGGCAGCATGTGCAGCTGTACTGCGGGCGAACATACTGGTTCACCACGAAGCAGGCCGGGATATATTCCAGCCTTTCATTGATTTTATCGCGGATGAAGCGAAGCGTACCCTGGCAGTCGGGGCATATTTCGGTTGACGCGGGTTTGATGGTTTTTGTGACACGGGGAAAATGCGCCGGCAGCAGTTTTCGAACCGGATGCGAAGGGGGGACTTTATCTTCCGTTTCATTCTGTTGCAGCAGGTTGCGGATCTGAGCTTCGGTTGCTGCGATATCGGCATCCAGATCCTCTTCGAAGTGCTGGTGCTGCAGTCCTGCATCGTTACCTTGCGTCCAAAGCGATGCTTACGGGCCAGTATCAGTGCCTCTTCCAGTAGACGGATACGTTGCTGGAGATCGGTGTTGGCCTGACTAATAAAGTTATGCTGACACATCAGGTTTAGCTGACAGAATCACTGGCCAGTATTGAACAAAACTAGGAATATCCTGTGTAAAGGAGCCGTTGCTGAAAACAGGTGTGGTGGTGATGTGCAGATCACCGTCGTTGCCATCATAGCCAAACCAAGGCCCGTAACCCACTTTTTTGCGGGGTTAGCGCATGGCAGTACCTCAAATACAGCCAAACCTCGGATGAAAACGTGGGGATTTCACCGTGAAATCATCTCTTTATATTCCATAAATACAATGAGTTATATGATATTTACACATGGAGAAAAGTATTCCCCCAGTGGCAGGATAGTTGTCGCATGAATTTTTCACTGGGGGTCGGAGTTGTAAAATGGCTAACCATCGGATTGCACCTGAGTTAAGGGAACGTGCCACCTTATAACTGGAGTCTCAGACAGGTTGCAGATGATATTGGCGTTGGAATCGCCACGGTACATGGCTGGCGAAAACAACTGGAACTTGAGGGCTTGATCATCCGAAAAGTGGAACCCGGTGCGGAACAATCGGCAGAGCAAATTTTTACCATCCTGCTTGAGACTGCCTCACTGTCTGAGCATGAGCTGTCTGAATACTGCCGTAAAAATGGCTTTTATCCTGAGCATATCGCTGAATGGAAACAAAACTGTCTGACCGCCAATCAACCGAAGCATCGACAGCTGGTTGATGAGCAACGAGCAACTCGCACAGAGAAAAGCCGCATCCGTGCGCTTGAAAAAGAGTTACGTCGGAAAGATAAAGCACTGGCCGAAATGGCAGCACTGCTGGTTCTTCAGGAAAAGT